>JBITGK010000001.1:0-124823 GCA_044456955.1 Spirillospora sp. NPDC050679
GCGCAGTGGGGTCGCGCAGTGGGGTCGCGCAGTGGGGTCGCGCAGTGGGGTCGCGCAGTGGGGTCGCGCAGTGGGGTCGCGCAGTGGGGTCGCGCAGTGGGGTCGCGCAGTGGGGTCGCGCAGTGGGGTCGCGCAGTGGGGTCGCGCAGTGGGGTCGCGCAGTGGGGTCGCGCAGTGGGGTCGCGCGGTGGGGAAGGCCCCTCAAGCCCGCGAGACCTACCCCAACACCGCCCTCACGCTAAGGAGCCGGGTCTTCCTTGCTGCGGGCCTGGTTCATCTTTCGGCGGGAGCCCTGGATGCCGGTCGCGACGGCGGCCGACATGGCGTCGCGCTGACCCGACAGCAGGACGAAGCTCACTACACCGCTGATCAGCAGTGCGAGCAGGAGCAGCAGGAAGCCGCGGGCGCCCAGCAGCGCGAGCACGGCGGCGGTGACAGCGAAGATGCCGACCCGCGCGGCGGTGTAAAAGAATACGGAGCGCATGACGACTTGAGCCTATCCGAGGACTTCCAGGAACAGCGCCGGGTCCACGTTGCCGCCCGACACCACCGCGATGTAGGCGGACGCGTCGGGCAGTTCGTCGCGTCGGTACAGGTAGGCGGCGGTGGCGACCGCGCCCCCGGGCTCGGCGATGAGGCGGGCCTCGCGGGCGAGGCGGCGCATGGCGAGGCGGATCTCGTCCTCGGCGACGGTGACGACGTCGTCCACGTACTCGCGCAGGTGCGCGAAGGCCAGGTCGCCCACGCGCTGGGCGCGCAGCGCGTCGGCGATGGTGCGACCGGTCTTCTCGGCGTCCCAGGCGACCGGGTGCCCGGCGCGGAAGGAGTCGCGCGCGTCGGCGGCCTGCTCAGGCTCGACGCCGATGACCTGCAGGTCGGGGCGCGTCTGCTTGACCGCGGCGGCGACGCCCGCGATGAGGCCGCCGCCGCTGATCGGCACCAGCACGGCGCCGGGTCCGGCGGGCGCGTCCTGCGCGATCTCCAGGCCGACGGTCCCCTGCCCGGCGATGACGCGCGGGTCGTCGAACGGCGGGATCAGCGTGAAGCCGTGCGCGGCGGCGAGCCGGTCGGCGGTGGCGACGCGCGCCTCCATCGTGGGCTCGACGTAGACGATCTCGGCGCCCAGCGCGATGCACGCCTCCACCTTCACGCCCGGAGTGGTGTGCGGGATGACCAGAACCACCGGTACGCCGAAGTGGCGCGCGGTGTAGGCGACGGCCTGCGCGTGGTTGCCGCTGGAGTGCGCGACCACGCCGCGCGCCCGGTCGGCCTCGGGCAGGGCGGAGATCGTCGCGTACGCGCCGCGCAGCTTGAACGCGCCGGTCGGCTGCAGGGACTCGGCTTTCAGCAGCAGCGGCGGGGAGGACGCGGGAAAGGGCACCAGCGGGGTGCGGACGGCCGTTCCCGACAGCCGTTCCGCGGCCCTTTCGATCTCCGCGAGGGACACCAGGTCGGACATGGTGGCGAGACTATGCGCTCGCACTCCGCGATCGTTAACGGGCGGTCCGGTGCCGGTCGCGAGGGGTCAGCAGAGATCGACGTGACGGCTGTGCCCAAAGCCACGTTTACTTCGTGTCATTTCCCCTGCTCGGGCCATTACTGAGCGTGATGTTTTGCGAAAACAAGGGAGAAATCGGTCTTGAGCCGCCACACTAGGAAACAGTCCACCCGCACCGAGAGCGGGACAAAGGGGGAGAGAAACGTGGAAAGCACGAGCGAGCGCCTGCTGACCCCCGGAGAGGTCGCCGCCCTCTTCAGGGTCGATCCGAAGACCGTCACCCGCTGGGCCGCGGCCGGCCGGATCAGCAGCATCCGCACTCCCGGGGGCCACCGCCGCTTCCGCGAGTCGGAAGTGCACGCCCTGCTGCGCGGCGACGAGCCGGTAGCCGAGCACGCCCGCTGACCCGGCGCCGGGCCCCGGTCCCTCCGGCCGGCCCTCCAACCCGGCGCCGCGGTCATATCCCACCCCCTTTCCCTTTCATCACTCCTGTTCCACGTGCTCTCGGCACGGCCTCCGGCGGCCTCTCCTCCAGCCCGTCCCGGCGCGCCCGCCGAGCGGGCACGTCCAGCCCGGGGAGAACGAGTGTCGGAGCCCACGCGGGAATGGCGCATCGCCGGTTTCCGCGAACTGCGCGAGCTGGGCTCCGGAGCGTTCGGGCGGGTGGTGCTCGCCGAACGCGAGGGCAGCGGCCACCTCGTCGCGATCAAGTACCTGCACGCCGCGCGGACCGGTGACATCGACGCGCTGCGGCGCGAGGCCGAGCTGCTCGGCCAGGTGCAGAGCCCGTACGTGGTGCGGCTGTACCGGTTCGAGGCCGACGCCGAGCGCTCCCGCGCCGCCATCGTCATGGAGGCCGTCAACGGCGTCTCCCTGCAGCGGGTGCTCCAGGAGCACGGGCGGCTCTCCCCCGAGGCCGCGCTGACGGTGCTGAAGGGGTCGCTGCTGGGCCTGCACGCCGCGCACGCGCTGGGCGTGGTGCACCGCGACTACAAGCCCGCCAACGTGCTGGTCCGGCCGGACGGGCTGAGCAAGCTCGCCGACTTCGGCATCGCCGTCCACGCCGGGCAGGACGGCGGCGCGGGCACGCCGCTCTACATGGCGCCCGAGCAGTGGGAACGGCAGCCCGCCGGTCCCGCCACCGACGTCTACGCCGCCGCGTGCGTGTTCTACCAGTGCCTGACCGGGCGGCCGCCGTTCCAGGCCGAGGGCGCGGCGGCGCTGGGGCGGGCGCACCTGAACGACCCGGTGCCGCTGGAGGAGATCCCGGAGAAGCTGCGGCCGCTGGTCGAGGGCGGGTTGGCCAAGAACGCCTGGGGACGGCCGCCGACCGCGCAGGACTTCGTGGACGCCCTGGAGACCCTCGCCCGCGACGCCTACGGCAAACGGTGGGAGCAGCGCGGCGTCAAGGCCCTCGCCGCCGGGACCGCCGCGCTGGCCGCGTCGCTGCCGCTCGCGCTGCTGGGCGGCGGAGGCGCGGGCGCTGGTGCGGCGAGCGCCGGTGCCGCCGGGGCGGGGGCCACCGGCGCCGGCGGCACCGCCGCCGCGGGCACCGCCGGGGCGCAGGGCACCGGCGGCCTGCTGGCCTCGGCGGGCGGCACGAAGGTCGTGGCGGGGGTCGCCGCCGGGGCGATCGCCGTCGGCGGCGGGGGCTTCGCCGCCTACCAGGCGACCCGCCCGGAGCCGCGCCGCGCGCCCGCCGCCGTCCGGACGCAGCAGGCCGCCGCGACCGTCGCGCTGAGCCGGGCGCCGTTCCGCGACACCACGACCGGGCTGTTCTCCGACGACGCCTCCATCGTGCAGGTCGGCGGCATCGAGGACGCCGCGCTCCGGGCGCGGGTCAACAAGTCGCTGCGCGCGCCGCTGGACGAGTACGTGGCCTGGATGCGCCGCATCTACGTCTCCTTCGGGCCGCAGGGGCAGCCGATGCAGCGGAAGATGAACCAGGAGTCCCCCGCCAAGGTCAGGACCCGGATCGGGATCAGGGGGCCGCGTTACGTCTCGGTCGCCTACGACATGGCCAGCACGATCGCCGCGGGCGGCGGCAACATCCAGACGATCCGCACCGTCACCGTGGACCTGACCAGCGGCAGGAAGCTGACCGCCAAGGACCTGTTCCCCGCCGAGCGGCTGACCGCGAGCGGGCTGCGCGGGTTCGCCCGCGTGCCCAGGCCCGCCGCCATCCGCACCATGCAGCCCCCGGACTGCCGCGCCCGGATGGACAAGCTCGACCGGCCCCGCGACTCGACGGAGGCGTCGAAGCCGGCGTCCGCCGAGTACGTGGCCACCCGGGTGCTGCTGACCAAGAAGGGCGCCGAGTTCGTGTTCGGGGACGGCGACGCGGGCGAATGCGCCAGGGTCGCCTGGACCGCGATGCCGTTCGCCGAGCTGGGCGGGCTGCTGCGGCCCGAGGTCATGCGGATCGCGCAGATCTCGGCTTAGGGCCTGTCTCAACCACCTCAAGCGTCGCGCGAGTGACTGGCTGTCCCCGGCGGGGCGAAGCCGAGGGCGAGCCCCGCCGGGGACAGATCGCGAAGCGATGTGGCACTCGTAAAGCAGCGGCCTGGGCCAAGGCTTCAAGAAGCACAGCGCTCATTCGGCGTCGGGCTGCTCGGCCTTCCACTCCTCGAAGCGGCGCTGCAGTTCGGCGTCGCCGTCGCGCCAGGCGCGGCGCCGCTCGTCCAGCTCCTGCTCGGTGAGCGCCTCCGGCAGCAGCCGGTCGTAGTCGGGGTCGCCGGGACCGATCTCCACGTAGGCGTCGGCGATGATCCCGCCCTCGCCGCCGCCGTCCCCGCCGGCGTCGTCGGCGGGTTCCAGCAGCACGCTGTGCGGCACCCGGAGCGTGCCGTCCGGGAGTTTGATCACGTACATCGTCGATCACCTCCGGTGGCCCGGTCGGGGTCAGATTCCATAGCGGCGGTTGAAGAAGAGCATGACGTCCAGGGCCGCGCGGATGTTGCCGGCGAGCATATCCACCAGGGCCGGGCGCTGCCGGGCGGAGATGGCGGCGAACGCGTCGGCGAAGAACTCGCGGCGGCCGAGCGCGTCGGGCTGCCGGTGGAACTCGCTGGCCAGGTAGGGCTTGCACTGCTCGTACAGCGCGCGGAAGGCGGGGCTGTCGGAGGTCCAGCCCCCGTCGCCGCCGTCGATGTCGTCCAGCGCGTGGCCGACCTCGTGCATCATCACGTCCGGGGTCGGCGACGGCCGGTCCCCCACCACGATCTTGCGGTCGCCGTAGGCGCCGGCGCAGATGTCCCAGGTCGCCTTGCCCGAGGGCAGCGGCCGGTCGCGCAGGTGGCCCATGTCGTCAAGCTGGGGGACGCCGCCGGGCCCGACGTAGATGCCGTCCAGGCCCCCGGCCAGCTTCTCCTTCAGCGCCTCGGGCAGCGCCGCCAGGCTCTCCACCGCCCGGACCACCTCGGGCGTCGGCGGGCCCTGCCGGACGTCCCACTGCCGGTAGACGATGCCCTCCAGCACGCCACAGTGCAGGCGCCCGTCGGCCAGGTAGGGGGTGCCGGGCGGGTGCGGTTCGGCGCGCGGCGGGGAGTCGTCCAGCTCGAAGTCGCGCCAGGAGTAGCCGGACGCGCGGCCGTCGCGCGGGGGCAGGGGGCGGGCGCCGCGGCCGGGGTCGTCCACGGCGCCGTCCGCGGGGCGGCGGGTGGCGAAGTCGTCGTCGCGGCCGCCTCGGCGGAAGCGGCCGAACCGGTCGCGGGGCTGGTTGCTGCGCGGTCTGACGTGGCGCGACTCGGGACGCTGCCCCGGCTCCGGGGGCGAGGGCGCGTAGCCGGCGTCCCGCTGCTCCCGAGGTTTGCGATGGATGCCCTTGAAGCGCATCAGGCTCCTCTGTCCGCGGCCCTCACCCGGGCCCCTGAGGCAGAGTAAGCCGTGACCCGACACGCCGTCATCCCCGGCGGTCGAGGGCCGGGGCGGAAACGCGGGCGCCGCGTACCGGGGCGCCGCCACGCACTACTCTCGACCCATGGCGTATGTGCTGCTCGCCCTGCTCCTGGTCGGAGTGTGGCTGTTCTGCCTCTTCGACATCCTCACCACCGACGAGCGGGACGTCCGGTACCTGCCCAAGGTGGGCTGGCTGCTGGTGACGCTGCTGTTCATGCTCGCGGGCTCGGTGCTGTGGCTGCTGCTGGGACGGCCGCGCGGCGCGGCCCGCGTCCCGGCCGACGGGCCGGTGGAGGAGACCGGGCCGCAGGCCCCGCGGCCGCCCGCGCCCAAGGGCCCCGACGACGACCCCGACTTCCTCCGCGACCTGGACCGCCGCATCCACGGGGAGGACTGAGCACGGCGACGGCCCCGGGGGAAGCCCCCGGGGCCGTCGCGCTGCGCCCGCTGCCGGGCCGCCCGCTAGGTGAGCGACGTGGTGTGCACCTGCACCACCGCGTGCTCGGGCGCGGCGTAGGAGTGCTTGCCCTTGAACATGTAGTTCACGCCGAAGAAGTTGAACAGCAGCGCCGCGAACGCGACCAGCGACAGGATCGCGGCCTTGCGGCCCTTCCACCCGGCGGTGGCGCGGGCGTGCAGGTAGGCGGCGTAGACGATCCAGGTGATGAACGACCAGATCTCCTTGGGGTCCCAGCCCCAGTAGCGGCCCCACGCCTCGTCGGCCCAGATGGCGCCCATGACGATGGCGGCCGTCCAGATCGGGAAGGCGAACATGGTGACGCGCAGCGCGAGGCGGTCCAGCCCGGCGGCCGCCGGGAAGTGCGCCCAGAAGCCGGTCTCCACGACGCCCCTGGCCTCGCGCGGGGCCTTCAGCAGGTACAGGATCGTGGCCACGCCGCCGATGGTGAACGCGCCGGTCGCGATGATCGCGGCGGACACGTGGATGGCGATCCAGTAGGAGTTCAGCGCCGGGCGGACCGGGCCGACCTCGTTGTAGAGCCAGATGTTGGCCGCGCCCAGCGCGATCACCGCGGCGATCATGACGAACGCGCCCAGGAAGCGGGCCCGGAACTTCCACAGGCACACCAGGTAGGCCGTCACGGCGGCGAAGGCGATGGCGGTGAGGAACTCGTACATGTTCGCCCACGGCCAGCGCTCGCCGGCGAGGCCGCGGGTGAGCAGCACGCCGAGGTGGGCGGCCCAGCCCAGCACGTTCAGCAGGACGGCGAAGCGGCCCCAGTCGCGGCCGCCCTCCTCCTGCCCGGCGTCGGCCGGGGCGTCGGCGTCGGCCTCGACGCTCTCACCGCCGCCCGCGCCCGCCAGCACCTTGGCCTTCGGCTGCGCCACCGCCGGCGCGGCCGCCCTGCGGCGGCCGAAGCCCAGATCGGCCGCGTAGCCGATCATGGCGATGATGTACAGCACGACGGTGGTCAACATGAGCTTGTCGCTCAGGTTCGCGAGGTCGGCACTACCCACCCTCGTCACTCCTTAGTCTCGGTGTCCGGACCGGCGCCGGAACCGTCCGGGCCGCGCTCGCCGCGCAGGGCGGTCACGATGTCGTCGAACTCGGGGGTCGGGTGCCCGAGCGTGAGACCGCCGACCTGCACCACGGTACGCCCGTCCTTCCCGGCGCCCGCACGGACCCACACCCTGCGGCGGCGGACCATGAACGAGGCGATCACGCCGGCGACCGCGAGGATGGCCGCGATCAGCGCGGGCCAGCGGCCCGGGTCGTGGTTGACCGCCAGGCTCGTCCACTCGCGGAGGCCGTCGAAGGTGATCGAGCCCGCGCCGTTCGGCAGCTTGAAGGTCTCGCCGGGCTCCAGCAGCTTCTGCCCGTCCTTGATCGGGTGCAGGGTCTCGCCGATCCCCTCCAGCTTGTAGACCGACTGCGGGGTGCCCGAGTCCAGGCCGATGTCGCCCTTGAAGGAGGAGATCGTCAGCACCGGGCGCAGCGGGTCGGGCCAGGCCGACTCGACCTGCTTGCCGTCCTTGGAGGCCACGGCGGTGGGCCACAGGATCGCGTAGAAGGCGAGCTGCTCGGGCAGCGCGTCCGGGACCTTGATCACGCCCTCGGAGGTGAGGTTGCGCGGCTCCATCGGCAGGAACGGCACCGCGTCCTGGAAGGCGATGTCGCCCTTGGCGTCGCGGACGGTGAAGACCGGCGAGTAGCCGTGGTTCAGCATGTAGATCTTGGCGCCGCCCACCTGGAGCGGGTGGTTGACCTTGAGGTTGTAGCGCTTCTCCGGGGAGCCGGGGGCCTCGCGGTAGCGGAGCCTGGCGTCGTAGTCGATCGCCTGGCCGCGCTGGGCGCCCTCGGTGGCGTAGGTGGCCTTGTAGTCGTCCAGGGTGAACGAGAACGGGGCCAGCTCGTCGGTGTCGAAGGCGCGGCCGGGGGTGAACTGGTCGTAGTGGTTCAGGCCGTTGGCGAAGGTCTTGCCCTCGGTGATCAGCACGTTGCCGCGGTAGCCGAACAGGTTGCCCAGGCCGAGCGCGAACAGCAGCGCCAGCAGGGCCAGGTGGAAGACCAGGTTGCCGGTCTCGCCCAGGTAGCCCTTCTCGGCGGCGACCGCCCCGTCCCCCGCGTCCACGCGGAAGCGGCGCTTGCGCAGCAGCCTGCGGGCCTCGGCGAGCACCTCCTCGGGGGCGGCGTCGCTCTCGTAGGTCGCCGACTGCGGCAGCCGGGCCAGGTTGCGGGGCGCGGCCGGGGGCCGGGCGCGCATGGCCTGGTAGTGCTTGACGGCGCGGGGCAGCACGCAGCCGGCCAGCGACACGAACAGCAGGATGTAGATCGCCGCGAACCAGGGCGAGGCGAACACGTCGAACATCGACAGCTTGTCCAGCCACGGCCCGAGCGTCTTGTGCTCGTCGAGGTACTCGACGACCTTCTCGGGGGCCTCGCCGCGCTGCGGCAGGATCGAGCCGGGCACCGCGCCCAGCGCGACCAGGAACAGCAGGACCAGCGCGGTGCGCATGGTGGTCAGCTGCCGCCAGCCCCAGCGCAGCCAGCCGATCGGCCCCAGGCCCTTGGGGCGGGGCGCCTCGGGGGCGGCCTGCCGCGCGGCGGGCGCGGCCGTGGCGGCGGCCTCGGCGGCGCCGTCGGTGCTCGCGGCGCCGCCGGCACGCGCGGTGCCGTCGGCGCTGTCGGTCTTCGCCATAACTCAAATCACCGTCTCGAAGCCGCTGATCCACGACCTCATCTGGAGGGACAGATCGGTCCACAGCCCGGTCACCAGCAGCACGCCGAGCAGGACCAGCATCCCGCCGCCGATCCGCATCACCAGGGCGTAGTGCCGCTTCACCGCGCCGAACGCGCCGAGCGCGCGGCGGTAGGCCAGCGCCGTCGCCAGGAACGGCAGCCCCAGTCCCAGGCAGTACGCCAGCGACAGTAGCGCGCCGCGCCCCGCGCTGGCCTCGGTGAAGGACAGCGTCTGCACCGCGCCCAGCGTGGGGCCGATGCACGGCGTCCAGCCGAGTCCGAACAGCAGGCCCAGCAGGGGCGCGCCGACCAGTCCGGCGGAGGGCGTCCGCCCCGACTTGAAGGTGCGCTGCAGTCCCGGGACCAGCCCCATGAAGGCCAGCCCGAACACGATCGTGACCGCGCCGAGCACGCGGGTGATGGGCTCCTGGTACTCCAGCAGCCAGCGGCCCAGGCCGCCCAGCAGCACGCCGTAGCTGACGAACACCACGCTGAACCCGGTCACGAACAGCGCCACGCCCGCCAGCAGCCGCCCGCGGCGCTGCTCGGCGAGGTCGGCGCCGGTCAGGCCGGTCACGTACGACAGGTAGCCGGGCACCAGCGGCAGCACGCACGGCGACACGAACGACACCAGGCCGGCGGCCGCCGCCAGCGGCGCCGCCACCAGCATCGACCCGCTCGTGACGGTCTCGCCGATCCCCGCCGCCGGCATCACTTCTCGGCCAGGACCTTGGCGACCAGCGGGCTCAGCTTGGAATAGGTGGTGGCGCCGATGATGCGCACCGCGACCCGGCCCTGCCGGTCCAGGATCAGGGTGCTGGGGATGGCGTTGGGCGGCACGTCGCGGAAGGCGAGGCCGATGCGGCCGTCGGCGTCGTGGAAGCTCGGGTAGGTGACCTTGAAGCGGCGCTCGAACGCCTTGGCGTTCTCCTTGCCGTCCTTGAAGTTCACCCCGAGGAACTCCACGCCCTTGCCCTTGTTCTCGGTGTACACCTGCTCCAGCGAGGGCGCCTCGCCGCGGCACGGCGCGCACCAGGACGCCCAGAAGTTGACCACGGCGACCTTGCCCTTGAGGCCGGCGAGGTCCGCCCGCTCGCCGTCGAGCGTGGTGCCGGACGCCTGCGGCGGCGGCTTGCGCGCGCCCGGGTCGATGGACTGGGCGTTGCCGTCGCCGCCGACGAAGCGGTTGCCGCTGTCGCCCGGGTCGTCCTGACCGCCGTCTCCGGCGCACCCGGACAGCAGCAGCGACAGCGCGGCCGCGCCGGCGGCGGCGCCGGCGCGAACGCGCCAAGAGGAGATGCGGGGGTTCAACGGACCCTCCTACTACAAGACGTAGTACTCAATGTAGTGGCAGGGTCAGGCGCCCGCGACACCGGTGCCCTTGCCCAGGCCGGCGCACGGGTCGGCGTAGGCGACCTCGACCAGCCGGCTGCCTTCGAAGGTGAGGCTGGTGATGCTGGCAAGCCCGCACTCGCGGCGGGCCGGGTGGTGCCACAGGCGGCGCTTCTCGGCGTGCGAGCGCAGGACCCAGATGGGGAGCTGGTGGCTGACGGCGACCGCCTCGTGCCCGCGCGCGGCGTCCCGGGCCCGGATGACCGCCGCCCGCATCCGCGCCGCGATCTCCTTGTAGGGCTCGCCCCACGAGGGCGTGAACGGGTTGTACAGGTGCCGCCAGTGCTCGGGGCGGCGCAGCGAGCCCGCGCCCACGCCGAAGGTGAGGCCCTCGAAGTGGTTGCCGGCCTCGATCAGCCGGTCGTCCACCGTCACCGGCAGCTCGAACGTGTCGGCCAGCGGTGCCGCGGTCTCCAGAGCGCGTTGCATGGGCGAGGAGAACAGGGCGGTGACGTCCCGCTCGGCGAACCATTTGGCGGCGGCCTTGGCCATGAGGACGCCGTCCTCGCTGAGCCGGTAGCCGGGCAGCCGCCCGTAGAGGACGCCCTCGGGATTGTGCACCTCACCGTGCCGCAGCAGGTGAACGATCGTCTTGTCAGTCATGGCGTGGTCAGGTTACCCGCGCGCCCCGGTGGAGCGGCCGCGGGCCCGGCGCGTCTTGATCTTGCTTGTCCCGGTCCGCCGGGCGCGCTACTGGGAGCCGCCGGTGCGGCCGGTGGTCCACTCGTGGCGCTCCAGGAAGCCCCGCTCGCCGGTGGCGTACTCCCGGAACGCCCGCTGGACCTCGGCGAGGTCGGCGACGCGGGTGCTGTAGATGACGCCCTGGACGCTGTCCTTGTACTCCAGCTCGTACCCGCCGCCCTCCGGGGACACCTGCATGAAGTGCCGGCCGAAGGCGACCAGGGTGGTGAAGGGGTTGGCGGGGGCGAGCCGCTCCAGGGCGTCGTGGACCAGGGGCAGGTCGGGGTCGATGACGATGAGCCCGTCGCCGGTGTGCAGCTGCAGCCCCTCGTAGACGCCGGTGGGGCCGAGGTTGTGCACCAGGCCGCGGTCGGGGTCGAAGCAGACCAGGCCGTGCGCGCGGGCGAGGGCGTAGGTCTCGGTGGAGATCTCGTCCACCTGCTCGGCGGTCATGCGGACCCGCGCGTAGCGGGACTCGGGGGCGGCGACCTCGACCTCGGGCCGCAGCACGCCGAACTCCTGCAGGAACTCGTTGACGGCCGGGTGCGGCGCGAGGTCGCCGGGCTTCTGGGCGGCGGCCTCGGCCCGGGTGATGGGTGCGTCGGTGTGCCAGGCGAGCAGCTCGAACGTCATGCCCTCATGATTTCAGGATCGCGGCCCGAAGGTGGGACCAGCCCGGCCGGAGGGGCGCCGCTCACCGCCTGGCCTTGGGGACGTAGGCGGCGATCCGCCCGGCGATCCGGTCGAGGTCGGCCTTGGCGATCCGGCCCTTCTCCTCGGTGACCTGGACGTACCAGTAGGTGAGCGCCGCGACGCAGGTTCGGGCCTGGGCCACCGGGAGGGTGCACTGGATGGCGGCGGGCCGGTCCCGGCCGAGCATGACGCCCATCACCACCTCCAGGTACGGGGAGGGGGGCCGTTCGCCGAAGTCCTCGTCCGACGGGCCGCCGACCATGGCGCGCACGCCCGGCACGCCGGAGGCGAGGTCCTGGCGGGCCGTCAGGCTGGAGGCGCAGTCGAGGCCGGTCCGCCGCTGGGCGGCGGCCTCCGGGGAGTTCGGGAAGTACTGGCAGGTCATCGCCGCCAGGTTGCCGACCGAGAACTGGAGCGGCTCGACCACCCAGCCCGTCCCGGCCGGCCCGGCCACCTGGCGGGACCCGCCGCTCACGCCGGTGGACCGCTCGCAGGAGGCGCGCGCCTGGCCGATCATGCGGTGGCCGTCGTCGGTCTGGTAGACGGCGGCGTCGGCGGGCAGCCGGACCTGCTCGGGCAGCCGGACGGGGGCGGGCTTGGGGCCCGGGGGCCTGGTGCCCCGCAGATCGCTGACCCGGCAGTCGCGGACGGGGGTGAGCGCGGCGGCCCGGACGGTCGGGGTGGGGCGCGGGGGCGGGGCGTCCCCGGTGGCGACCTGCTGGACGGCGACGGCGCCGCCCGCCACGACGGCGGCGGCCCCGACCCCGGCCGCCGTCTTGCCGGCGACGGTCGCCAGGAACCCCTTGCCCGCGGTGGCGGCCGCCTGCCCGCCGGCGGCCGCCCCGGCGCCCGCGCCGACGGCGGGCGGGGCGCCGAGCAGGGCGGCGAGGGGGAACAGCGCGGCGAGGGCGACGGCGGCCCCGGCGAGGGCGCGGACGCCCCTGTCCTCCCAGTCGGGGCCGTAGCCCGCGCGGGCGGCGCGCTCCAGCTCGTCCACGAAGGCGGCGGCCCCGGCGGGCCGGTCGGCGGGGTCCTTGGCCGTGCCGTGCTCGACGAGGGGGTGCAGGGGAGCGGGGACGCCTTCGAGCGGCACGGGCCGGGTGAGGTGGGCGGCGCGCAGCTCGGCCCGGCCGCCGGCGAAGGGCCGCCGCCCGGTGACGCACTCCACGAAGACGCAGGTGGCGGCGTAGACGTCGGTCGCGGGGGT
The DNA here is from genome assembly GCA_044456955.1 of Spirillospora sp. NPDC050679. Taxonomy (GTDB): domain Bacteria; phylum Actinomycetota; class Actinomycetes; order Streptosporangiales; family Streptosporangiaceae; genus Spirillospora. The sequence continues at coordinate 12,568 of JBITGK010000001.1, forward strand.
GGCGGTGTGCCGGTCCCACTGCTCGGGGGCCATGTAGAAGGCGGTGCCGGCGCCGCCCGCCGCCTGCCCGGCGGGGACGGCGATGCCGAAGTCGACGAGCTTGCTGCGCCCGTCCGCCGGGACCACGACGTTGGCGGGCTTGAAGTCGCGGTGCACGACGCCCAGGCGGTGCGCGGCGGCCAGCCCGAGCAGCGCGCCCTTGAGGACGGCCAGCGACGCCTCGGGCCCGAGCGCGCCGTGCCGTTCCAGCAGCTCCTTGAGGGAGACGCCGTCCACGGCCTCCATGACGAGGGCGACGCCGAACTCGCTCTCGACGAGCCGGTAGAGGCGGGCGACGTGCGGGCTGTCGGCCTGGGCGAGCATTCGGGCCTCGTGCCGGAGCCGCTCCCGTTCCCGGTCCCCCGCCTCGGCGGGCAGGTACTTGACGGCGACCGGCGCGCCCGACGCGTCGTGCCGGGCGAGCACGACCTCGCCCTGCCCGCCCGCGCCGAGCCGCCGCACCTCGCTGTAGCCGGAGATCCGCCAGCCCGCCATGCCCGCCTCCCAAGATCAGGATGAAGGTAGCGAACCGGGGCGGTCGGTTGGAGCGGGCGGAGGCCGGACGCGGGCGGCGCCCTGCGGGCGGGGCGCTCACGTCGGGGACGTCGGGTGAGACGAGGCCCCGATCAGAGTAGTTCGTTGCACGAATTAGAGATATTTTTAGCGTCTCTGACCTGGCCGGTCGTCTTCGCATACCACTGACGGCGTTGAAGTTCGTTCCACGAACTAATACAGTTCGTACCGCGAACTCAACTTCCCCTGAGGAGCACCACCCCATGACCCCGCTCCCGCTCGGCACGACCGGCGGCGTCGGCCGGCCGCCATGGTCTCCGAGCACAAGGGAGCGGACCTGTTCACCGGCCGCTTCGTCGAGCAGTTCGACCCCACCGCCTGAAAGGCAGCACCATGCCCGTTCACGACATCACCTTCGGCTTCGGCGCGCACAGCGGCATCGACGACGGTCCCGAACTGCTGCGCATGGTCCGGCAGGCCGACCGCGACGGCCTCGACGTCTTCTCGCTGTCGGACCACCCCTACATCGGCGGGCGCCTGGACGCCTACGCCGCCCTGGGCTTCCTGCTCGGGCGCACCGAGCGCATCGCGGGCTTCGCCAACGTCACCAACCTGCCGACCCGGCCCGCCCCCATGCTGGCGCGGACGGTGACGTCGCTGTCGGCGCTGTCCGGCGGCCGGGTCGTGCTCGGCATGGGCGCGGGCGGGCTGTGGGACCGGATCTCCGACATGGGGGTGCCGCGGCTGTCGCCGGCTGAGGCCGTGGACGCCTTCGAGGAGGCGATCACGCTGGTCAAGCTGCTGTCGGGCGGCGGCGCGCCGGTCACCTTCGAGGGCCGCCACTACCGGGTGGAGCGGATCGAGCCGTCCCCGGTGGCCGCGCCCCCGGTGTGGACTGGTTCGGTCGGCCCGAAGTCGCTGGCGGCCACCGGCCGGGTGGCCGACGGCTGGATCCCGGGCCACGCGGCGGACTGGCTCAGCGAGCGGTACCGGACGTCGCGGCCGGTCATCGACGAGGCCGCGGCTGCCGCCGGCCGCGACCCGCGCGAGGTCCGCACGGTCTACAACCTCCCCGGCCGCATCACCGACCGGCCGCTGCCCGCCACGCGCGACCGCGACGGCCGCTGGATCGGCGGCTCGGCCGGCCAGTGGGTCGAGGAGCTGACCGGGGCCGTCCTGGAGCACGGCGCCTCGGGCTTCACGCTCTTCTCGCCCGACGGCGGGACGCAGGACCCCGCCTCCCTCGGCCGCTGGGGCGGCGAGATCGCCCCGGCCGTGCGCGAAGCGGTCGCGAAGGAGAACGGCTAGCCCCTGCCCCGCAGGCCGCTCCCCGGGGCGGGCGCGCCATGGCGGCGCGTCCGTCCCGCCGCCCGTCTCAGCCGGTCAGGCGCGCGGCGCGCCGGTCCAGGACGGCCAGGGCCTGCTCGGCCCAGCGGATGTTCTCCTCCTCGAACGCCCGGCCCCGCATCAGCGTCAGGTACGGGCCGATCCGCTCGGCGGACGCCAGGTACTCGTCCTCCGCACGCCCCTCCAGCAGGCGGTCGCGCAGCCGGTCGTAGCGGGCCAGCTTCGCGCGCGACCACGCCAGGCGCTCGGCGATCGCCTCCCGCACCGCCGCGCCGTCCCCCGCGTCCACCGCCTGCACCTGGACCATCAACTCCTCGCGGATCGCGCCCGGCTTCGGTGGCTTCGCGGTGAAGTCGCGCAGCTCCCGGCGCCCCACCTCGGTGAGCGAGAACAGCCGCTTGTCGGGGCGGCGCTCCTGCCGGACGACCCGCGCCTCGATCAGCCCGTCGGCCGCCATGCGGTCCAGCTCCCGGTACAGCTGCTGCGGGGTGGCCATCCAGAAGTTGGCCACCGAGGCGTCGAAGCCCTTGGCCAGGTCGTACCCGGACGCCTCGCCTTCCAGCAGCGTCGCCAGCAGGGCGTTGCGCAGTGCCATGCGCACAGGTTACCTTCCTTGATGATTAGTCAAAAAAGTTAGTAGGTGAACCCGATGCACCCCTTCCGCCAGGCCGTCGAGGCCCGCGACACCGACGCCGTCGAGGCCATGCTGGCCGAGAACGTGGTGTTCACCAGCCCGGTCGCGTTCAAGCCCTACCCCGGCAAGGCCATCACCGCCGCCATCCTGCGCGGGGTGCTGCGGGTCTTCGAGGACTTCCGCTACGTCCGCGAGATCGCGAGCCCGGACGGCCGCGACCACGCGCTGGTCTTCACCGCCACCGTCAACGGCAGGCAGGTGCACGGCTGCGACTTCCTGCACTTCGACGACGAGGGGAAGATCGACGACTTCACGGTCATGGTCCGGCCGCTGTCGGGCGCGAACGCGCTGGCCGAGGCCATGGGCGCGCAGTTCGCCCGGATCGAGGCCGAGGCCGCCGCGGCCATGCCGCCGAGGCCATGAGCGGCTGACCCCGGCGGGGAGGGGTCAGGACGCGGCCCTCCGGGCCGCCTCCAGGATCTCCCGCATCCACCGGGTCATGGAGTGGCCCGCCCCCAGGGACCGCGCGGAGTCGGCCACCGCCCCCTCCAGCGCGCCGCGGGCCTCGGCCGGCCTGCCCGCCGCGAGGTGGACCATGGCCCGGTTGGCGACCGCCAGCAGCGTGAACAGGTCGTCCTCGCCGCGCGTCCTCCGCAGCCCGGCCTCCGCGGCCTCCAGGATCTCCTCCGCCCGGCGCAGGTCGCCGGCGTCCCGGTGCACGGCGCTCATGTCGACGTCCAGCAACTGGGCGAAGAGGTGCTCCTGCTTGCCGTCCCGCCGGTAGGCGGCGGCTCCCTCCTCGAACAGTTCGAGCGCCAGGGCCGTCTCACCGGCCTCTTTACAGATGTTGCCGAGGTCCTGGTACATGTCCAGGGTGAAGAAGTGCTCCGCCCCCAGAGCGCGGACGCAGTCCGACAGCAGCCGCCTGACGAACGGCACCGCCTGCCGCGCCCTGCCCGCCCGCGCGTACAGGGCCAGCAAATCCATGCGCGCGGACAGCGTCTCCAGGTGGTCCGGACCGAGGGCGCGCTCGCGTTCGGCCACCGCCGCCTCGAACAGCGGGAGGACCGGCTCCACGTCCCGCCGGGCCTCGTGCCGCCGGAAGAAGCGGTCCAGGTACTCCTCGTGCCGCCGGTCGCCCTCCGCCGCGTAGAACATGCCGGCCTTGCCCCACAGGACGCTGACGCTGACCAGATCGTCCCCGGTGAAGCGGTGCCGGGCGAACGCGGCCACGTGCGGCATCAGCGCCGCCCACCCGTTCCGGCCGGCGGGGTCTCCGGCGCTTCCGGCCAGCCCGAAGGTGAGCAGGGCGGCGGCCTCGTACCGGGCCGACGCACCCTCCCCCTCGTCCGCACCGGCCGGCCGGAAGGTCCGCATGACCGCCTGCACGAGCCGGTGCGCCACCAGCGCCCCGTCGTCGGCCAAGGTCACCATGCTGCGGGCGGCGAGGCGGCGCACGGCCCCGTCCAGCACGAGCTGACCGCCCAGCACCCCGGCCAGCGGGTCCAGCAACGACCGCGGCACCGGATCGGGCCCGAGCCAGGCCAGGACCCGCAGCACCCGCATCGCCTCGGGCGACCGGGCCGCCAGTTCCAGCAGCGTCGCCCGCCACACCTGCGCCACCGTGCGCCCCGGCTCGCCGCCCGCGTTCGGCTGGGCGTACAGGTCGTCGGGGTGCTCGGCCAGCAACTCCAGGTACTGGCGCGGGGAGCGGCCGGTGTCGGCGAGGTATCCGGCGGCCTGCTCGACCGCCAGCGGCAGGTGGCCCAGCTCGGCGCACAGCGGCTCCCGGCCGGACAGGTCGGCGTTGGGCCGCGCCTCGGTGACGGTCCGGGCCAGCAGCTCGGCCGCCTCGTGCGGCGGCGGCGCCTCCAGCCGGATCGCCTGGCCCATCCGCCGCCACCCCGCCGCCAGCCGGGTGGTGACCAGGATGCGGCCGGTGCGGCAGCGGGCCAGCAGCGGCGCGATGTCGCCCGCCGCCGTCACGTCGTCCAGCACCAGCAGCCAGCCGTCGTGCGAGGCCAGCCAGTCCATCGCCTGCTCGGCGGGCGGCTCCCCGGTCGCGTCGTGCCCGCTCCGGACCAGGACGGCCATCAGCCGGGCCAGGCCCCCCGCCAGGCTCTCGGGGCCGCCGGCGTCGATCCACCAGGTCACCCGGCGCTCGGCGAGTCCGGCGGTGGCCCAGTGCGCGGCCAGCGCGCTCTTGCCGACCCCGCCGAGCCCGTGCAGGATGCCGACGCTGCCGGGCGCGGCGAAGACCTCGTCCAGCCGCTTCAGCTCCTCCCGGCGCCCGACGAAGATGTCCCCGGCCTGGTAGGGCAGGTTCACCACGGGCGCGGCCGGCCTGTCCAGGGCCGGAGGGGGCGCGGGGCCGCCCGGCGGCGGGACGTTGATGTACACGCCGGTGAAGTCGCGTCCCTGGAGCACCGGCCCCGCCTCACCGGACATGTCGTTGGTCGTGCCGTGCGCGGCGGGCGCCTCCTCCCCGTCCTCGGCGCGCCGGACCCTGCGCCGCTCGGCGTCGGCCTCCGCGCGCTGCCTGCGCCACCACGGCATCGGCCGGGGCGCGTAGTCCTGGCGGGGCCGCGCAGGCGACGTCCGCTGCCGCCGCAGGACCCGCTCCTGGAGGTAGGCGATCACGAAGGTGAGCGCCGCCGACTCCGGCGGCACCTCGCCGTCCAGCCAGCCCGCGACCTCGCCGGAGGTCAGCTCGACGGGCGGGAGCTGGTGCCAGGCGCGCTCGACCAGCTCGTCCTCGGCGGGCCGGCCCGCGGCCGCGTAGAGGCGCCGGAACTCCGTGGTGAAGCGCTCGTGCGCACCGGTCATCGCTCGTCTCCGTTCGCCTCCTGCCTCAAGCATGTCCGACCGGGGCCGGTCCGGGACGGATCACCGGCAACTCCTTCGGCGCGGGCCCGCCGGAAGCGGCCGGAGAACTTTCCGGGGAAATCCGGAGCGGGTTGTCGATCGGTGTCGCGCGCGATCGACGTGTGGGCAGAGGCCGGCACGAGCCGCGCCCGCCGCACCGGAAGGAACGATCAACATGAGCAAGGCCGCCGCCGCCAAGCCCGCCACCGTCGCCGAGTACGCCGCCGCCCTCCCGCCGGAGCAGCGGGCGGTCCTGGACGTGCTGGTCCCGCTGATCGACGCCGTGCTGCCCGGCGCCGGCGGCGTCTGGCACGGGCACCCGGTGTGGAGCCTCGGCGGCGCGCCCGGCAAGGCCCCGGTCGCGCTGGTCAAGGCGTACGGCGAGCACGTCACGTTCGGGCTGTGGCGCGGGCAGGCCGTCGCCGACGGGTCCGGGCGACTGGAGAAGGGCGCCCGCGAGATGGCGGCGGTCAAGCTGCGCGGCGTGGACGACATCGACGCTGCGCTGTTCACCGGCTGGCTGGAGCAGGCCGCCGCGCTGGAGCAGGCCGCGTGAACGGCCCTCGTTCGCTCAGGCGTCCGCCGCCACCGCGCGCAGCGCGTCCAGCGCGGCGCGGATCGCCGGGCGGCGCGCCGCCTCCTCCCGCCAGATCGCGTAGACGCGGCGCGTCAGGGCCGGTTCGAGCTGCACGACCCGCACCCCCTCCGGGATGCCGCAGCACCCCATCCGGGGCAGGATCGCGTTGCCGAGCCCGGCCGCGACCAGCGCGAGCTGGGTCGGGATCTCGTACGCCATGTGGTCCACGCGCGGCTCGCTCTCGATCGAGCGCAGCGTGTGGAACAGCCAGTCGCAGCAGATGCTGTCGGGCGAGGAGCTGATCCATGGGTCACCGGCCAGCTCCTTCAGCTCGACCCGCTCGCGACGGGCCAGCGGATGGTCCGGTGGCAGGGCCACATCGGCCACGTCGTCGCAGATCAGGCCCTTGCCCAGCCCCTCGGCCAGCGGCAGCGGCTGGTTGTTCCAGTCCTGCACGACGGCCATGTCGAGATCGCCCCGGGCGACCAGCGGCATGCTCTGCATCGGGTCCATCTCGTGGGTGACCAGGCGCAGGTCGGGGTGGGCGGCGCGGAGCCGGCCGAGGGCGCCCGGGAGCAGGCCGCGGGCGGCGGTGGCGAAGGCGGCCACGGTGAGCTGGCCGACGACCGCGCCGCGGTGCGCCTCCAGATCGGCCTCGGCGCGCTCGACCAGGGAGAGGATGTGCTCGGCGTGCTCGACCAGGAGTTCGGCGGCGTCGGTGAGGCGCACGCCTCGGCCGTTGCGCTCCAGGAGTTTCTGACCGGTCTCCCGCTCCAGCTTGGCGAGCTGCTGGGAGACGGCGGAGGTGGTGACGTGCAGGACGTCGGCGGCGGCGCTGACCGACCCGTAGGTGGCCACCGAGTGCAGGGCGCGCAGGCGTTCCAGATCCAGCATGAAGCAACTCTAAACCGTCAGGTCAAGAAGTTCTAGCTTGTCCTAAAACAACAGTAACGCGACCATCGCCGGTATGCGCTTTCGCCACGTCCTGCTCGCCACGCTGATCGCCGCGCTGTGGGGCTTCAACTTCGTGCCCATCAAGGTGGGCCTCGACAGTTTCCCACCGCTGCTGTTCGCCGCGCTCCGCTTCGTCGTGGCCGCGGTGCCCGCGGTGTTCCTGGTGGCGCGGCCCCCGGTCGCCTGGCGCTGGCTCTGGATGATCGGGCTGCCGCTCGGGGTCGGCCAGTTCGGCCTGCTGTTCATCGGGATGCACCTCGGGATGCCCGCCGGGCTGTCGTCGGTCGTGCTCCAGACGCAGGCGCTGTTCACCGCCCTGTTCGCCGGGGTCATGCTGCGCGAGCGGCTCACCCCGGCGCAGGGCGCGGGCATGGCCGTGGCGTTCGGCGGCGTCGCGCTGCTCGGCGTCGCCCAGGCCGGCGAGCACGGGCAGAGCCCGGTGCTGGCGTTCGTGCTGTGCGTGGGCGGGGCCGCCATGTGGGGGCTCGCCAACGTCGGGATGCGCCGGATGAACCAGGCCGCCGCGCAGCCGGTGGACTCCTTCTCGTTCATGGTGTGGATGTCGCTGGTCCCGCCGCTGCCGCTGCTCGGCCTCTCGCTGGTCTTCGAGGGGCCGGGCGCGATCCCGTGGGCGGTCGAGCACGTGTCCTGGACGGGCGCCGCCTCGCTGGCCTACATCGCCTACGTCTCCACGCTGTTCGGCTTCGGCGTGTGGGGCTGGCTGCTGCGCCGCTACGCCGCCAGCACCGTGGCGATGTACTCGCTGCTGGTGCCGCCGTTCGGGATCGTGTCGGCCTTCGTCCTGCTGGGCGAGCACATCAGCGCCCCGCGCCTGGCCGGCGCGGCACTGATCATCGCGGGGGTCGCCATCGGCAGCGTGCGCTTCCGCAGGCCCGCCGTCCCCGTCGTCCCCGAGCCCGCCCCCGAACCCGTCAGGTGAGCCCCGTGCACGGAATCCACGCGTCCCTGGTCACGCCGTTCACGGCCGACGGCGCGCTCGACGCGAAGTCGCTGGAGCGCCTCGCCCGGCACTGCCTGGACAACGGCGCCGCCGGGCTGGTCGCGCTCGGCACCACCGGCGAGGCCCCGCTGCTGACCGCCGCCGAGCGGCGCGCGGTGCTGGAGGTCTGCCGCGCGGTGTCGATCGAGTACGGCACGCCGCTCACGGTCGGCGCGGGCGCCATGGGCACCGCCGACACCCTCGCCGAGGTCCGCGAGCGCGCCCCGCTCGCCGACGCGCTGCTGGTGGTGGTCCCCTACTACCTGCGCCCCTCCGACCAGGGCGTGCTCGACCACTTCGCCGCCGTCGGGGCGGCCGTGGACGTGCCGCTGCTGCCCTACAACATCCCCTACCGAACCGGGAAGCATTTGGGGTCCGGCGCCCTGCTGCGGCTGCTCGCGCTGGACTGCGTGATCGGGATCAAGCACTGCCCCGGCGGCATCGACCACGACACCCTCGCGCTGCTGGCGGCTCGGACCGACAAGGCGGTGCTGTGCGGCGACGACGCCTACGTGCACCCGATGATGGCGCTCGGCGCGTCCGGCGGCATCACCGCGTCGGCGTGCCTGGCGCCCGCCGCGTACGCCGAGCTGGCCCGCAGCGGCTGCCAGGACCTGCACAACGGACTGCTTCCGCTGGTGGACGCGCTGTTCGCCGAACCGTCCCCGGCCGTTCTCAAGGCGTGCCTGGCAGACCTGGGCGTGCTCGACTCCCCGGCCGTCCGCGCGCCGCTGCACGCGCCGCGCCCGGAGAACGTGGCCCGCGCCCTGGCCGCCCTGCGCGCGCTACCGGGCCATCGCGTCCGGCGCCCCTGCGCCTGGAACGCGACGGCCCTGGCGCGACCGGTCTAGCGGCCCTGCGCCTGTGCCTGCGCGGCCGCGCGGGCGGCGTGCGGAAGCGCGTCGGTGATCCGCTCCAGCGCCGCGTCGTCGTGCGCCGCCGACAGGAACCACACCTCGTACGCCGACGGCGGCAGGTACACCCCGCGCGCCAGCGCCTCGTGGAAGAACGCGGCGTAGGCGGCGGTGTCCTGCTGCTGCGCGGCCGCGAAGTCGCCCACCTGCTCCTCGGTGAAGAAGATGGAGAACAGGTTCGCGGCGATCTGGAGCCGGTGCGGCACGCCCTCCTTGAGCAGCGCCTCCGAGGCGGCGCGCGCCACGATGTCGGCCGCGCGGTCGATCGCGGCGTACACCTCGTCGGTGGCGTTGCGCAGCGTCGCCAGCCCCGCCGCCGTGGCCAGCGGGTTCCCCGACAGCGTGCCGGCCTGGTAGACCGGCCCGGCCGGGGCCAGGTGCGACATGACGTCGGCGCGCCCGCCGAACGCGGCCGCGGGCAGCCCGCCGCCCATCACCTTCCCGAACGTCATCAGGTCGCCGGCCACGCCCTCGGCCCCGTACCAGCCCGACCGCGTCGCCCGGAAGCCGGTCAGCACCTCGTCGATGACCAGCAGCGCGCCGTTCTGCCCGCACAGGCGCTTCAGCAGCGCGTTGAAGTCGGGCAGCGGCGGCACCACGCCCATGTTGCACGGCACCGCCTCGGTGATCACGCACGCGATGTCGTGGCCGTGGTCGGCGAACGCCTGCTCGATCGCGGCGACGTCGTTGTAGGGCAGCACGATGGTGTCGGCGGTGGTCGCGCCGGTCACCCCCGGGGTGTCGGGCAGCGCGAGCGTCGCCACGCCCGACCCGGCGGCGGCCAGCAGCGAGTCCACGTGCCCGTGGTAGCAGCCGGCGAACTTCACGACCTTGGCGCGGCCGGTGAAGCCGCGCGCCAGCCGGATCGCCGACATGGTCGCCTCGGTGCCGGAGTTGACCAGCCGCACCTCCTGCACCGGGGCGCGCGCCACGATCTCCTCGGCCAGCTCCACCTCGCCCGGCGTCGGCGCGCCGTAGGAGGTGCCGCGCCCGGCCGCCTCGCGCACCGCCTCGACCACGGCCGGATGGGCGTGCCCGAGGATCATCGGCCCCCAGGAGCAGATCAGATCGACGTACTCGTTGCCGTCGGCGTCGGTCAGGTACGGGCCGCGCCCCGCGGTGATGAACGGCGGCGTGCCGCCCACCGCCCGGAACGCCCGGACCGGCGAGTTCACCCCGCCGGGGATCACCCGATTCGCCCGTTCGAACAACTGCTGGGAGACTTCGAAATCGGTCACCGTCCCAGTGTGTCAGTTGCAGTTCGGCCACTGCTCTTGACCTCGCCCCGCGGTGGCCGATATTCCAGCAAAGTGGCATGTCCGTCCCATCGCAGGCGGATGTGGACGGCAGCTCAGGCAGCGCTCGCGGCAGTGTTCGGAGACAACGTCGACGCCCGGTCCCGGGCGTACGGTGCACCGGCGCCGGCCGTATCGGAGGGGATGGCTCGCACGTGGTCAACGGCTGGACGGTCCCGGGCTTCACGCACGCCCGCGAGCTCGGCGGCGGTGGTGCCGGCCGGGTGGTGCTCGCCGTGGACGACGTCACCCAGACCGAAGTCGCGATCAAGTATCTGGACGGCCGGCTGGAGGGCGACCAGGCGTTCCTGGAGCGCTTCCGCACCGCCGCCCGGCGGCTGTCGCAGCTGGAGGACCCCAACGTCGTCGACTTCTTCGACTTCGTGGAGGCCGAGAACGGCGCCGCGATCGTCATGGAGCGGGTCGAGGGCGTCACCCTGCGGCACATCCTGGCCGCCAAGGGCCCGACCGGGCCGCTGGCGGCGCTGTCGCTGCTCGGCGGCGCCCTGCTGGGCCTGGCCGCCGGGCACGAGCACAAGATCGTGCACGGGGCGGTGCGGCCCGCCAACGTCATGGTCGACCCGGCCGGCAACGCCAAGGTCACCGACTTCGCCCTGGTGCCGCCGGGCAGCGAGGCGCAGGCCGGCCCCGCTTACGCCGCGCCCGAGGTCTGGAACGGTTCGCCGCCCAGCGTCGCCGCCGACCTGTACGCGGTCACGGCGGTGTTCTTCGAGTGCCTGACCGGCCGGCCGCCGTTCTCGGCGCGCAGCCAGTCGGGCCTCGCCAAGGCCCACCGCGAGGCCCCGATCCCGGTCGAGGAGGTGCCGGGCCCGCTGCGCGACCTGATCGCGCACGGCCTGGCCAAGGAGCCGGACAAGCGCCCCGCCTCGGTCGCCGACTTCCTGGCCGCCGTCGAGGAGGCCGCGGTGGCGGCCTACGGGCCCTCCTGGGAGGCGCAGGGCCGCGGCCGCCTCGCCGAGCTGGTCAAGGAGTCGGCCGCCGCGCCGCCGCCCCCGCCCGCCAAGGCCAAGACCCGCTCCTCGGGCAAGCACCCGGTCTCCGCCGCGCCGCGCAAGGGCCGCCGCGGCCGCCTGACGGTGGCGGTGCTGGCCGCGCTGCTGATCGCCGGTGCGGTGGCCGGGGCCGCCACGCTCATGGGCGAGGAGAAGGACGAGCCGCCGCGCCCCACCACCAGCGGCAGCCCGCAGCCGGTGACGCCGCCCCCGGCGCAGTTGCCGGAGGCCGCCGTGCTGGCGCAGCGGATCGAGCAGGGGACGGGGCGGACGCCGGGCGCGGCGTTCGCGTTCCGGCGGTCGGGCTGCTGCGGCGGGCCGATCAACGCGCGCGGTTCGCTGTCGCTGGCGCCGGGCGCGCCCGAGTCGTACGCGATGACGGTGACCGGCTCGGCCGACACCCGCAAGCCCGCGCCGGTCGTGCTGGTGCGCGACACCGCCTACGTGCGGGCGGGCAAGAAGTGGCGGCCCCTCCCGGCGCAGACGCGCGGCTACCCGGCGCTGGCGGCGCAGGCGCGCGCGGGGTCGTCGCCCGCGAACGTGCCCGCGCTGCTGAAGGCGGCGACGGTGTTCAAGAAGGCGGGCGCGGTCTACCAGGGCTCGGCCGCGGTGGACCGGCTGGCGCAGACGCCGCTGTTCGCCGAGCTGGCGCGGGCGACCGGGGCCCGGCAGGTCAGCTTCGCGGTCCGGGTGGACCAGGCGGGCCGCCCGACCCACGTGTGGGTCAAGGTGGGGACCGGGGCCAAGGCGCAGGTGCTGTCCACGACCTACACGGGCTGGAGCCGCAAGGCGGTCACGGCCCCGCGCTGAACCGGTGCGGCGCGACCGATGCCGCAAACCGGGCTAAAGCGCCTCACAACTGTCGGAGAGGACTTCGAGCAGCCGCAGGGGGTCCGGGAGCGCGCCGCCGTCCGGCGGGCGCACCCAGACCGTCTCACGGCCGTACGGGAGCACCGACGGCGGCGCGAGGACGTAGCTGTCGCGGCAGTGCCAGCGCATCCCCGGGGTCTCGGTGACGGTCTCGGGCGAGCAGTCCAGGTGGCAGCTCCACCACTCGTCCTCGTCCATGGGGGCGCCGCGCGTGGCGACGAAGAACAGGTGGCGCTCGTCGCCGATCGCGGCGACCGGGCCGACCGGCAGCCCCTCGGCGTCGATGCGGGCCAGCGCGGCGGCCCCGGCCGCGGCCGGGACGTCGAAGACGTCGAAGACCCGGCCGGTCGGCAGGATGATGTTGGCCTCGGGGCGTTTGGCCCACATCCGGCCCACGACGTCGGCGTCCACGCTGGCCTGGAGGGCCCAGGCGCCCGATACCGGATGGGCGCCCGGGTCGGGACAGCCGACCCGGTCGCAGGAGCAGGCGCGGTCGGCGCCCGCGCCCGCGCCGGGGACGCAGGGCCAGCCCCGCGCGGCGTACTCGCGCGCCGCGGCGGCCATCCGGTCGCGCCGGTCCCGCCGGTCGCGCACCTGTCGTCGTCGGCTGCCCGAGACCGCCAGCATCCCCGCCCCCTCGTACATCAAGGTCGAAAGTGCATCCTTGATAGCCGATGATGCCGGTGCTCGGGACGGGGGGACACGTCAACCCCCCATGAACGGCCCCAAATGACTAGCTGGGAGCGCTTCCCGGTAATAGATCACATCACCCGGGGTGAGGGCGTGACTACGCCGCCCCTGGTACCGGCGGGACGGTCCCGGCGGCTCAGCGGGCCAGCCGCTGCGCGACCTCGGTGGCCCAGTAGGTCAGCACGATGTCGGCGCCGGCCCGGCGGATCGCGATCAGCGACTCGTCGATGGTGCGCTCGCGGTCGATCCAGCCCTTCTCCGCGGCCGCCTCGATCATCGAGTACTCGCCGCTGACCTGGTAGGCGGCCACCGGCACGTCCACCGCGTCGCGGACCCGGCGCACCACGTCCAGGTAGGCGCCGGCGGGCTTGACCATCACCATGTCGGCGCCCTCGTCCAGGTCGAGGAACACCTCGCGCAGCGACTCGTCCGCGTTGGCCGGGTCCTGCTGGTGGGTGGAGCGGTCGCCGAACGTCGGCGCGCACTCGGCGGCGTCGCGGAACGGCCCGTAGTACGCCGAGGCGTACTTGGCGGAGTAGGCGAGGATCGGCAGCTCCTCGTACCCGGCGCCGTCCAGCGCCTCGCGGATCGCGGCGACCTGGCCGTCCATCATGCCGCTGGGCGCGACCACGCGGGACCCGGCCTCGGCCTGCGCGACCGCGATCGACGCGTAGCGCTCCAGCGTCGCGTCGTTGTCGATCCCGCCGTCGGCCGTGACGATGCCGCAGTGGCCGTGGTCGGTGAACTCGTCCAGGCACAGGTCGCTCATCAGGACCGTCTCGTCGCCGAGGTCGGCCGCCAGGTCGCGCAGCGCGACCTGCACGACGCCCTCGGGGTCGTCGCCCGCCGAGCCCCGCTCGTCCTTGACCGCCGGCACGCCGAACAGGATGATCCCGCCCACGCCCGCCTCGACCGCCTCGTGCGCGGCCTTGCGAAGGCTGTCGCGGGTGTGCTGGTAGACGCCCGGCATCGACGCGATCGGGGCGGGCTCCGACAGCCCCTCCTTGACGAACATCGGCAGCACGAGGTCGGCGGGGCTGAGGCGGGTCTCGGCGACCAGCCGGCGCAGCGCGGGGGTGCGGCGCAGCCGCCGCGGCCGCGCGACGGGGAACTGAGCGGACATGGCCCTTCTTCCTGAGGGTTGTCTGGGCGGAGGCTACTTGCGGCGGCGCGCGCCCCGGCGCATCTGGCTCGGCTTGCGCAGCGGGTCCCCGGCCTCGACCTGGGCCGCCCGCCGCTTCGCACCGTACTCGGCGAGCGCCTCGGCGAGGGCCGACACCGACGGTTTGTCGGCCATGACGTCCACGCGCAGCCCGTACTCCTCGGCCGTCTTGGCGGTCTGCGGGCCGATCACCGCGATGACCGTCACGTTGTGCGGCTTGCCCGCGATGCCGATGAGGTTCTTCACCGTCGAGGAGGAGGTGAACAGCACCGCGTCGAACCCGCCGCCCTTGATCGCCTCGCGGATCGGGGCGGGCGGCGGCGCGGCGCGCACGGTGCGGTAGGCGGTGACGTCCTCGCACTCCCAGCCGAGCGCGGTCAGCCGCGCGATCAGCGTGTCGGTGGCGATGTCGGCGCGCGGCAGCAGCACTCGGTTGATCGGGTCGAGGTCCTCGTCGAAGGGCGGCCACACCTCGGCCAGCCCCTCGCTGGACTGCTGGCCGGTCGGCATCAGGTCCGGCTGCACGCCGAACTCCACCAGGGCGCGGGCGGTCTGCTCGCCGACCGCGGCGACCTTGAGCCCGGCGAAGGCGCGGGCGTCCAGGCCGTAGTCGACGAACTTCTCGCGCACGGCCTTGACGGCGTTGGTGGAGGTGAACACCACCCACTCGTAGCGGCCGGTGACCAGGCCCTTGACGGCACGGTCCATCTGCTGCGGGGTGCGCGGCGGCTCCACCGAGATGGTCGGCACCTCGTCGGGCACCGCGCCGTAGGCGCGCAGCTGCTCCGACAGGTCGGCGGCCTGCTCCTTGGTGCGCGGCACCAGCACCCGCCAGCCGAACAGCGGCTTGGTCTCGAACCACGACAGCCTGTCGCGCCAGTTCACCACGTCCCCCACGATGATCATCGCGGGGGCCTCCATGCCCTTGGTGTCGGCGGCGAGCCGCGCCAGGGTGGAGACCACCGTCTCCTGCTCGGTGGTGGTGCCGAGGCTGGTCATGGCGGCCGGGGTGGTGTCGGCGCGGCCGACCGCGATCAGGCCCTTGGCGACCTCCGAGACGGTGCCCTCGGCGCCCAGGATCACCAGCGTGGCGTCGGGCGCGGAGAACTTCTCCCAGTCGACGCCGCCCTCGGCGGCGTCGATGACGCGGACCTCGCGGCGCTTGTGGTCGGTCAGCGGGATGCCGGCGTACCCGGGCA
Source organism: Spirillospora sp. NPDC050679 (assembly GCA_044456955.1). Taxonomy (GTDB): domain Bacteria; phylum Actinomycetota; class Actinomycetes; order Streptosporangiales; family Streptosporangiaceae; genus Spirillospora. The sequence goes on from JBITGK010000001.1 coordinate 27,640, forward strand.
CGCCGGTCACCGCCGACACGCCCGGCACCACCTCGAACGGGACGCCGGCCTTGGCCAGCGCGCCGCCCTCGGCGGCCAGGGCGCCGGCCGTGCCGGGGTCGCCCGGCAGCAGCCGCACCACGCGGCGGCCGGCCTTGGCGGCCTTGGCGGCCTGCTTGACCGGGTCGCCGTCGGCGGCGTCGATGATCTCGGCGTCGGGGCGGGCGTGCGACAGGATCTCGGCGTGGCACAGCGCGCGGTCCACCACGACCACGTCGGCCCGGCCTAGCTCGGTCGCGGCGCGCAGGGTCAGCAGGCCGGGGTCGCCGGGGCCGGTGCCGACCAGGGCGACCAGGCCGGCCTGCCCGGTCGTGTCGGCGGCGGCGGTCTTGTCGCCGGCCGGGGCGGTGGCCGGGCGCTGGCTAGCGGGGCTCAATGTCGCGTTCCCCCATCAACTGGTCGGCCCCCTCGGCGAGCATCCGGTGCGCGAGGTCGCGCCCGATCTCCTCGGCCCGGTCAGGGTGGCCGCTTGCGGACAGCCGGATCTCACGGGTGCCGTCGGAGGCGACGACGGTGGCCGTGAGGCGCAGCTCTTGTTCTACTTCGGCAGCGTATGCTCCCACGGGCGCCGAGCAACCGGCCTCCAGCACCGCCAGCACCGTGCGCTCGGCGAGCACCGCGGCGCGGGTGGCGCGGTCGTCGACCGCGCCCAGCAGCTCGACCAGGTCGGCCCGGTCGGCCCGGCACTCCAGCGCCAGCGAGCCCTGGCCGGGCGCGGGCAGCATCCGCTCCGGGCCGAACACCTCGGCGACCTCCTCCAGGCGGCCGATGCGCTTCAGGCCCGCGTGCGCCAGCACGACCGCGTCCAGCTCGCCGTCGGTGACCTTGCGCAGCCGGGTGTCGGCGTTGCCGCGGATCGGCACGACGTCGAGGTCGGGGCGCGCCCGCCGCAGCTGCGCGACCCGGCGCGGCGACCCGGTGCCGACGCGCGCGCCGCGCGGCAGGTCGTCCAGCTTGGCCGGGCCGCAGAGCGCGTCCCAGGGGTCGTCCCGGCGCGGCGTGGCGGCCAGCGTCAGCCCCTCGGCGGGTCCGGTGGGCAGGTCCTTCAGCGAGTGCACGGCGAAGTCCACCTCACCGGCCAGCAGCCTGTCCCGGAGCGCGTTGACGAAGACGCCGGTGCCCCCGATCTGCGCGAGCAGTGCCTTGGAAACGTCACCTTCGGTGGTTACCCCGACCAGCTCCACCGCATACCCCGTGCGCTGCGACAACTCGTCGGCGACGAGCTGCGACTGGGTGGTGGCCATGAGGCTCTTGCGGGTCCCGAGCCGCAGGGGCCCCTTGCTAGCGGTCACGATCGTGTTCCTTCACTGTCAGCGGTGCCGCCGCCGGGCGCTCCGGCCCAGGGGCGGACGGTGGGCGCGGCGGGCGGCGCGGCGGCCGGCTCTCCGTCGCGCAGGTCGGCGCGGGCCACGGCCACCGGCGCGGTGGGGTCGAGGTCGAACAGCTCGCGCAGCGCGTCGGCGTAGGCGTCGCCGCCCGGCGCGGCGGCCAGCTCCTTGACCCGGACGGTCGGGGCGTGCAGCAGCTTGTCCACCACGCGCCGCACCGTGTGGGAGATCTCCTTGCGGGCGCGCTCGTCCAGCTCGGGCAGCCGGCCCGACAGGCGGGCCAGCTCGGCGTCCACCACGTCGGCGGCCTTGCTGCGCAGCGCGACCACGGTCGGCGCGACGGCGGCGGCGCGGGCCGCGCCCAGGAACGCTGTCACCTCGGCGGCGACGATCTCCTGGACGGCGGCGACGGCCTCGGGGCCGATCGCGCGGGCGGCCTGCTGCGCGGTGCGCAGGTCGTCCAGCCCGGCCAGCGCGACGCCGGGCAAGGCGCGCACGCCGGGGTCGATGTCGTGCGGCAGCGCGAGGTCGAGCAGGAACCGGCGGCGCACCGCGCCGTCCGGCCCGGCCGCGCCGACGCCCGCCGCGGCGAGCTGCTCGGCGGTCAGCACCAGGCCGGTCGCGCCGGTGCACGACACGACCAGGTCGGCCTCGGCGAGCGCGGCGTCCAGGCCGGACAGCTCGATCGCGCGGGCCGGGGCCTCCAGCGAGGCGGCCAGGCGCTCGGCGCGCTCGAAGGTGCGGTTGGCGATGACGATCTCACCGGCCCCCGCGCGGCTCAGCGTCGCAGCGGCCAGACTGCTCATCGAGCCCGCGCCCACCACCAGGGCGCGCAGCCCGTCCAGCGGGCCCAGGTGCGCGACGGCCACCTCCAGGCCCACGCTGACCAGGGACGCGCCGGCCTTGTCGATGCCGGTCTCGTGGTGGGCGCGCTTGCCCACGCGCAGCGCCTGCTGGAGCACGTCGTGCAGCTCGCGGCCGAGGGTGCCCTCGTCCTGGCCCAGCTTGAACGCCGCGCGGATCTGGCCGAGGATCTGCCCCTCGCCGACCACCATCGACTCCAGCCCGCACGCCACCGCGAACGCGTGCTGGATCGCCCGCTCCTCGTAGTGCACGTACAGGTGCTGCGACAGCTCGTCCAGCGGGACGCCGGTGTGCAGCGCCAGCAGCTCGGTGATCGTGGTGACGCCGCCGTGGAACTTGTCCACCACCGCGTACACCTCGACGCGGTTGCAGGTGGCCACGATCGCGGCCTCGGCCACGTACGGCGAGTCGTGCACCGCGTGCAGCAGCTTGGCCAGGTCGTCGCCGGACACCGCGGCGCGCTCCAGCAGCGCCACCGGGGCGCTGCGGTGACTGAGCCCCACCACCAGCACGCTCATGAGGTGCCCCCCGCTCGCCTCTCCCGCTGCCCGCTCATGCGGCCTCTCCCGCTCCGCTCATGCCTCTACCGCCTCGACGTACTGCGCGGCACCGGGTGGGTCCTCGCCGGAGGCCAGCGGGACGTACCCGTCCGGTCCCCCGGCCTTCCGCTGCTCGTGGAACGCCAGGATCTGCAGTTCGATGGACAGATCGACCTTACGCACATCGACCCCGTCCGGCACCGACAGCACCACCGGCGCGAAGTTCAGCACGCTGGTCACGCCCGCGGCCACCACCCGGTCGCACACCCCCTGGGCGGCGCCCGCCGGGGTGGCGATCACCGCGATCGACACCCGGCGGCCGGTGATGATCTCCTCCAGGCGGTCGATGTGCTCGACCGTCCGGCCGGAGATCTCCTGTCCGATGATCGCCTCGTCGGCGTCCAGCAGGCCCGCCACGCGGAAACCGCGGGAGGCGAAGCCGCCGTAGCCGGCCAGCGCCCGGCCCAGGTTACCGACCCCGATGATTGCCACGACCCAATCCTGGGTCAGGCCCAGTTCACGGGAGATCTGGTAGACGAGGTACTCCACCTCGTACCCCACGCCCCTGGTCCCGTAGGAGCCCAGGTGCGACAGGTCCTTGCGGAGCTTGGCGGAGTTGACGCCCGCCGCGGCGGCGAGCTCCTCGGAGGAGACGGTCGCCACACCGCGCTCCTGGAGGGTGTGCAGCGCCCGCAGGTAGACCGGCAGGCGCGCCACGGTGGCTTCGGGGATGCCGCGCTCGGCGCGGTCGCGAGTGCGGTTCTGGCGAGATGTCACGGCCTGCTCTTCGGGGGCTCGACGCTGAGTCTGACCCCGGTCGGAGCGCGACCGGGTCGGAGTAGTCGTGGCCCGGCCGCACCAGGGCTGCCCCCCAGATTAAGCCTTTGTGAATACACGCACAAAGTCGCCCCCCTGCCGAGCCGCCGGGCGCATCACCGTGAAGGCGGGCGAAACCGCAGGTGAACGGAGGTTCGAGTGAGGAAAGGCACAGGACCGGCGGTGCGGGCGGGCACCGCCGGGTGTGACTGACGAGACATCCCCGTTTTCACTTGTGTCACTCCGCTCACACCCGAGTGCGCGCGCCCCGGCGCCCCGGGCGCGGCCGGACGACGTCAGGCCGTGCGGCGCGCCTTCTCGATCGCGGCGCGCAGCCGGGCCTCGTCCACCCGCCAGAAGTCGTGCTGCACCCCGTTGACCAGGGTGACCGGGATCTGCTCCCAGTACTCGCGGGTGTCGGCCTCCGAGCGGGTGATGTCGCGCTCCTCCACCCGCGCGCCGAGGTCGGCGGCGACCCGCTCGATGATCACCCGGGCGTCGTCGCACAGGTGGCAGCCGGGCTTGCCCAGCAGGGTGACGGTGACGTCGGACGGCATGTCGTTCACGGGGCGCTCACAGGACGGTGCTCACGGGACGGGTTCACGGCGGGGCTCACAGCACGACGCGTTCACAGCACGGGGCGGCCGCCGGGCGCGGCGGGCGCCGGCAGCGGGGCGAGCTTGGCGCCGCTCAGCTTCAGCTCGATGACGTTGGTGGTCAGCACGTGCGTCCGCGCCTCGGTCTTGAAGCGCTGCCAGTGCGGCTGCTGCCGCTGCGCGGTGAAGGCGCCCTCGTCGCGGAACAGCCAGTAGAAGATCCGCTGGGTGGGCGCGTTCTCCACCTGGTGGCACGCGAAGATCATCGTGTCCGGCTCGGCGGCCTTGGTGGCGGCGACCAGGTCGGCGGCCAGCCGGTCGAACGCCTCCTCGCGCCCCTCCAGCAGGGTGTAGACCGTGATCTGCCCGCAGGCGGCCGACAGGTCCGGCGGGCCGGGCAGCCCCGGCAGCCCCGCGGCCGCGATGTCGCCGACCTGGCCGCGCAGGCCGTCCAGGCCGGTCGCGGCCGCCGGCGGCACCGGCTCGAAGGCGGGCTCGGGGAAGCGCAGGTCGTCGGCGGGCGCGGGCACGGGCTCGGGGAAGCGCCGGTCCTCGCGCGGGGCGGGCTCCGGCGCGGCCGGGACGGGCGCGGCCTGCTGGGGGAAGCGGGCGGGCTGCTCGTCGTAGCCGGTCGCGGGCCGGTCGTCGTAGCCCTCGTCGTCGTAGTCCCCGTCGTCCTCGTACACCGGGATCGTGCGCATCGCGCCGTACCAGACCAGCCCGGCCGCGCCGGCGAGCATGAGCACGGCCAGGAACGACGGCAGCAGCCCGCGCGTCCCGGCCACCACCAGCACCCCGGCCAGCGCCACCAGCGCGACCGGGATCAGCAGCTCGGCCGCCTCGCGGTCCTGCTTGCCCGCCAGCAGCGCGGTCACCACCGCGCACGCCACCAGCGAGATCACCGCGACCACGTGGCCGCCGTCGATGAGCAGCAGCGGCAGCGCGTCGTAGGCCTCGCCCGGCTTGGGCAGGCTCTTGTCGAGCGTCTTGGTCAGCGGGTCGGCCAGCAGGATGACGATGGCGACCACGGTGTAGGACAGGGTGAACAGCCAGGCGGCGAACCGCACCTGCACGTAGCGGGCGATCAGTTCGACCATGCCCAGGGCCAGCCACAGCGGCGCGATCAGCGCGGCCCCGGTCTCGGCCACCTTGAACAGCAGGTCGTTGAAGCCCAGCAGGAACCCCAGCGCCATCATCAGCAGCGCCAGCGTGATCCCGACCAGGGTCACCGACCATGCGATCAGGTAGAGCAACCGGTCTTTGTAGGCGCGCGAGATCAGCAACCCGGTGGGCACGAGGGCGCCCAGGGTCGCCAGCAGCGCGATGAGAGCTTCGACCATCGCGCCCCATGGTGCCCGATGCGAAGCGGTGAAGGGTAACCGCTCCCGGCGAAGTGGCCCGAACGTGCCGTGCCGGCGCCCCGGTCCGCTCCTCCGCGAGACCCCCGCCGGGCCCGGCGCACGCCCCGGTGGACGCCGTTTCCACCCCGGCTCCGCCCTGGCCGCGCGCGGCGCAACGCGGCACACCATTGCCTGCCGAACCCGTCGGTATCTAGAGTGGCAAATCACGTCGGAGGTCGCGTACGCCCCGAGGAGAACTGCATGAGCAGCTTGACCCTCGATGTCCGAGTGACACCGATTCCCCGCCCCGCCCGGCGGTCCGGCACCGCCGCCCGCCCGTCGGACGCCATGCGCGATCTGGTGCTGCGCGCCCGCGACGGCGACGCCGAGGCGTTCGGCGTCCTCTACGACGACTACGTCGAGCTGGTCTACCGCTACGTCTACTACCGCGTCGGCGCCCATCCGGTGGCCGAGGACCTGACCAGCGAGACCTTCCTGCGGGCGCTGCGCCGGATCGGCGACTTCCACTGGCAGGGCAAGGACTTCGGGGCCTGGCTCGTCACCATCGCGCGCAACCTGGTCGCCGACCACTTCAAGTCCGGCCGGTACCGGCTGGAGGTGTGCACCGCCGAGCTGCTGGAGCCCGACCGGCCGCAGGAGGGGCCCGAGCGGGCGGTGCTGGAGGACATGACCAACCGGACGCTGCTGGCGGCGGTGCGCCGGCTGGGGTCCGAGCAGCAGGAGTGCGTGGTGCTGCGCTTCCTGCACGGGCTGTCGGTGGCCGAGACCGCGCTGGTCATGGGCAAGAAGACCGGGGCGATCAAGGCGCTGCAGTACCGCGCGGTGCGGGCGCTGGGGCGCATGCTGCCCGACGATCTCCGGATGCACTGACCCCGGGCGCGCCGGGCGGGGGCGTAACCTCGGGCCCGCGCGCTCGTTCTCGCGTACACAACCGCATTTCAGGGGGCGCCATGAGAACGCGGCGGAACAAGGCCGCCCGGGTCCGCGGGCCGCTGGCCGAGCTGCGCGTGGACACCGCCGATCCCGATCCCCGCTTCCGCGCCGTGCTGCGCGAGAGGCTGCTGGAGGCGGCCGAGGTCGGCCCGCCGGGCGCCGACACCCGCAGGGCGCAGGCCCCGGAGAGGGCGCAGGCGCCGGGGCGCCGCGAGGGCCGGCGCAATCGCAGGCGGCGCGTCGGTCCCGACCGGCGTCCTGACTAAGCTCGGCTCATGCGGCTTTTCTGGCAGCGCGGCAAAGAGGAAGATCCGGTCAGCGCGGGCAAGGCGGCCGCCGCCGCGGCGGCGGAGCCCGAACCGCTGCCCGAGCCCGATCCGACCGCCGCCGCGTTCTTCGACGTGGACAACACGATGATGCGCGGCGCGTCCATCTACTACTTCGCGCGCGGTCTGGCCTCACGCAAGCTGTTCACCATGCGCGACCTCGCCATGTTCGCCTGGGGCCAGGCGGCCTTCCGGCTGCGCGGCACCGAGAACGCCGAGCACATCGGCAGCGCCAAGGAGGCCGCGCTGGCCTTCGTGGCCGGGCAGAACGTCTCGGACCTGGTGCGGCTCAGCGAGGAGATCTACGACGAGGTCATGGCCGACCGCATCTGGCACGGCACCCGGCGGCTGGCGCTGCAGCACCTGGACGCCGGCCAGCAGGTGTGGCTGGTCACCGCCACCCCGGTGGAGGTCGCCCGTACCATCGCCCACCGCCTGGGGCTGACCGGCGCGCTCGGCACCGTCGCCGAGACCAGCGCGGGCGTCTACACCGGCCGCCTGGTCGGCAACCTGCTGCACGGCTCGGCCAAGGCCGAGGCGATCCGGGCGCTGGCGCAGCGCGAGGGCCTGGACCTGGCGCGCTGCTCGGCCTACAGCGACTCGGTGAACGACCTGCCGATGCTGACCGCCGTCGGCCACCCGCACGCGGTCAACCCCGACGCGGCGCTGCGCGAGCACGCCAAGGAGAACGGCTGGCCCATCCACGACTTCCGCACCGGCCGCAAGGTCACCATGATCGCGCTGCCGGCCGCGGCCGGCGCGGGCGCGCTGGCCGGGGGCGTGGCGGCGGGCGTGGCGCTGCGCCGGCACTACAAGTCCTGACGCGGCCCGGGGCCCGCGCCGCCGGGCGGCCCCGGCGCGCGGCCCGGCGACTCAGAAGAAGGCGGGCCCGCGCCGCAGCAGGGTGTCGTAGAGCATCTGCTGGACGTTCTCGCGCACGTGGTCGGTCAGGTTGAACACCGTCATGGGGTCGTCGGCGGCGTCGGGCCCGTAGTCGTCCAGCGGCATCGGCTCGCCGAACTGGATCATCCACTTGGACGGCAGCGGGACCATGCCCGCCGGGCCCAGCCACGGGAAGGTCGGGGTCACCGGGAAGTAGGGCAGGCCGAGCAGCCGGGCCAGCGGCTTCACCTCGGCGATCTTGGGATAGATCTCCTCGGCGCCCACGATCGCGCACGGGATGATCGGCACGTTCGCGCGCAGCGCCGTCTCCACGAACCCGCCCCGGCCGAACCGCTGCAGCCGGTAGCGCTCGGCGAACGGCTTGCCGACGCCCTTGAAGCCCTCGGGGAACACCCCGACCAGCTCGTCCTTGGCCAGCAGCCGGGCGGCGTCGGCGGGCGAGGCCAGGGTGTGGCCCGCCTTGCGCGACAGGTGGCCGAGCACCGGCACCTGGTAGACCAGGTCGGCGCCCAGCAGGCGCAGGTCGCGGTGGAGGTGGTCGTGCACCGCGACCGACAGCATGATCCCGTCGATCGGCACGGTGCCGGAGTGGTTGGCCACGATCAGCGCGCCGCCGGTCTGGGGCACGTTCTCCCGCCCGAGCAGCTCCACGCGGAACCAGCGCTCGTACAGCGCGCGGGCCAGCGGCAGCAGCACGGTGCGGTTGAGGTCGGGGTCGAAGCCGAACTCGTCCACCTCGTACTCGCCCGCCAGGCGGCGGCGCAGGAAGGCCAGCCCGGCGGCGGCCCTGCGCTCCAGGGGGTGGCGTTCGGGGGGCGCGCCGGGCGCGTCGTCCCCCGGCGGCTGGTCGGACCGGGCGGCGTTGAGCGGGATGACCCGGGCGCCCTGCTCCTCGGCGGGCCGCCGGTCGTCGTCGTGGTGGTGCGCGTTCACCGTGTGACCTCCCGGGACCGGCCGTCAGCCGCGGCCCAGCGCCGCGCCCAGCCGGTCGATCAGCTCCAGCGGGGCGCTGCGCCCCGGTCCCTGCGCGGACACGAAGTCGGCGAAGGCCGCCTCCGAGCCGTACTTCGGCCGCCAGGCCAGCTCGCCGACCAGCGCGGTGGTGTCGATGACCCGGCCGTAGGTGAGCCAGCGCTGCAGCTCGGGCGAGAACCCCGGCAGGCCGCCGAGGCGGCGGCCGAGGTCGCCGAGCGTCGAGATCGAGGGCGCGGGCACCGGCACGTAGGGCCGGCCGGCCCGGCGCAGCGCCTGCGACAGCAGCAGCACGCCGTCGCCGGCCACGTTGAAGCAGCCCGGATGGTCCTCCAGCGTCATCCGGCGCAGCACCTCGACGCCGTCGTCCTCGTGCACGAACTGCAGCCGGGGGTCGAACCCCAGCACCGTCGGGACGACGGGCATGCGCAGGTACCGGGTGAGCGGAGAGTCCACTCCCGGTCCGAGGAAGTTGGCGAAGCGCAGCACCGAGACCGTGAGGTCGCCGCGCCGGCGCCGCAGGCCGCGCACGTAGCCCTCCACCTCTACGGCGTCCTTGGCGTACCCCGAGGTGGGCGCCTCGACGGGCTCGTCCCGCTCGGTGAACACCGCCGGGTCCATCGGGGAGGACCCGTAGACCGCCGCCGACGAGCGCACCACGAGTTTGCGCATGTCCGGCGACCGCTGGCAGGCGGCCAGCAGCTGCATGGTGCCGATGACGTTGAATTCCTTCACCTTCGACCGCGGGCCCGACGCGCTCGTCACCAGGTTCAGGTGGACGACCGTGTCGACCTCGGCCGAAGAGATGATCTTCGCGATGCTCGGCGTGCGGATGTCGACGCGCACGAACTCGGTGCGCCCGAGCGGCGTCGTGGGTGGGACCGTGTCCACGCCGATGACCCGTTCGATGCCCGGGTCGGCTTGCAGCGTGTTCGCGACCCGCGCCCCCAGGAAACGGGAGACGCCCGTGACGAGGACGACACGGGCCGCGGCGGAGGGCATGGAGGACACTGTGCGCCCCACCCCTTACGGCTCGGTGGCCTGCGTGCTTACTTCTTGTTGCGGCGCTGGATGCGCGTCTTCTTCAGCAGCTTGCGGTGCTTCTTCTTGGCCATCCGCTTGCGGCGCTTCTTGATGACAGAGCCCACGAGACCTCGCTCGGCATATCGGGTGTCTTACAGGAGAAGGACAGTCCGCCGCCGAGCAAGACTCGGGTGACGTACACGGTCCGATGCCCAAGAGTACCGCTGTGCCGGTGGCGGTCAGGCCGCCGGTCGCCGGGCGCGCCTCCGGCGCCCCCGCCTCGCCGCCTGCGGCGGGGCGGCCGCAGGCCCCGGAACGGCGCCGGAACCGCGTGCTCCACGTGGGCGCGGCCTGGCCGGGAGCGGCCGAAAAAACGATCTCGTCCCCTCCGGACGCGGGGTGCACACCGCCCGGAGGGCACGCCGTCGGTCGGGGACATGGGGATCGCAGGGAGCACGGAGATCGTCGGGAGCATGGAGATCGTCGGGAGCACGGCGACGCGCCGGAGGTCCGCTCACCGGGAGCCGTGTCGAGAGCCGTACGGACGGCCGCGCAGGAGACCGCGCGTCGAGGAGCGCCGCGACGCCGCCCCGCCATGCGGACCCCCGCCGGTCGCGCGCGGGCGCGCTCCCGGCGTGCCGGCCCGTTGCCCGGCGTCCGGGACACCGGCGGCATCGACGATGCCCCCGATCCCCCGGACACCGGCACCGGCGGCTCCAGGCCGCCGGCCGGTCCTCGCCCTTGTTCCCCGGTCGCCGGCCCGGACCTGGCGGCCCGGGTCAACGCCCCCTGCACGGCCGGGTCCGGGACGGGCGGCGGGCACCGCCCGCCACCGCCCCGTCAACCGGCTTCGATGAACGCGTCGCGCAGATAGTCGTGTACGGCCTGCTCGGGTACCCGGAACGAACGTCCCACGCGGATCGCGGGCAGCTCTCCCGAGTGGACGAGGCGGTAGACGGTCATCTTGGACACCCGCATCACCGCCGCCACTTCGGCCACGGTCAGGAACCTGACCTCGCTCAGAGGTCGCTCGCCTGAGCTCATCGGACGCCCTCTTCCACACGTGCCGCGCACCGGCCCTTTGGGTGACTTTGATCACGCACGTGTACTTCCCCCAGCGTAAATCGTGTATCGACAGTCGCAAGAGGGGAGTTCCACTCATTTCCGTACCCCCGCACTGTCCCCGGGGACACACTGACCTTCCGTACGCAGCGTGGAGCCGACGGCACCGAGCGTCGCGCGACGACGGGTTGTGAGCCCAGACCACGCGATGACCTGCGACTCAGAGGTCACCGGGGGTCGGGCGCCGACCCAGCAGCCCCGATACGGCCGTCACGTCACACCCTGTGACGTCCGCGGCCCCGCCGCGGCGGGGCTTTCGGGCCGACCGGACCTCAGCCGAGGCCGGCCCGGTCGAGCAGGTAGGCGGTCAAAGGCGCGTAATGGTGCGGCGATACGCCGTCGTCCAGCGGCACCGTCACGGCGATCTTGCCTTCGGCCGCGCCGACGAACAGCGCGGGGTCGTTACAGTCCGCGAAACCGACCGCGTCGATGCCAGCCTGGCCGGCCGCGCCGCACCAGCCGTGGTCGGCGATGGCCAGATCCGGCCAATAGCCGGATTCTCCGGCCGCCGGGCCCCCGTCCGGAGTAGCGGACAGCTCGGCGAGCATGGCCCGCATCGGATGGGGGTCGTGGGTGTGGTGGGTGCGCCCGCCGCCCTCCAGCATCGCCACGCCGCCCTCGGCGTAGACGATGCGGCGCGTCTCGGTCGTGCCGCCGGACTCGGCCTCGTACTCCCAGCCCGCCGCCGGGGTCAGCACCCGGCAGCCGCGCTCGGCCAGGGCCAGCGCGACCGCCTGGTAGACGGGCGTCAGCGTGGCGGGGTGGCCGGTGGCCAGCACGACGTTCTCGGTCCGGCGCGCGGCCAGGCCGATGCGGTCGCCCATCGCCTCCAGGGCGTCGATGGTCAGCTCGGGGTCGATGGTGTCGTCGCCGTACAGGTGCCTGGGGTCGGGGTCCACGCCGCAGCGCTCGACCATGATCTCCAGCACCTCGCGCTCGGTGTAGGAGCGCTTGAACTCCAGGCCGAACTGGTAGTACGGGTTGCCGGCCGCCATCCGGCGGAAGTGCAGCAGGTTGTTCTGCCGGGGGGTGGCGACGTCCCCGGAGATCATCGTTCGGACCAGGTGGGCGCGCAGCTCGGCGCGGGAGACGACCGCCATCAGATATCGGTCATGGGGTCCAGGCCGTGTTCGGGGAACACCGCTCGGCGCGTGGCCAGGACCGCCTGGTCCACCGGATTGGCCGGGTCGTACCCGGTCTCCCACGTGTGCACGTCCACCTCGTTCGTTCCGTCGGTCATCCGGCGCGGCGCGATCTCCTCGGTGCGCAGCCGGACCAGCTCGCGCCAGCCGTCCGGGGTCGCGGCCAGGGGGTCGATGGGGCGGCCCGCGGCCTCGGCGAGCAGGTGCGTCCAGGCCCGCGGCACCACCTGCACCAGCTCGTAGCCGCCGCCCCCGGTGGCCAGCCAGCGGCCGCCGGACACCTCGTGCGCCAGCTCGTGCAGCCGGGCGTAGGCCGTGCGCTGGCCGTCCACGCTGAGGATGAGGTGCGCCAGGGGGTCGAGCGCGTGCGCGTCGGCGCCGTGCTGGGTGACCAGGACCTGGGGCGCGAACTCGCGCAGCAGCGGGGGGACGACGGCCTCGAAGGCGCGCAGCCAGGCGGCGTCGCCGGTGCCGGGCGGGAGCGCCACGTTGACGGCGGTGCCGAGGGCGTTCGGGCCGCCGGTCTCGTTGGGGAAGCCGGTGCCGGGGAACAGGGTGCGCGGGGTCTCGTGCAGGCTGACCGTCATGACGCGGGGGTCGTCGTAGAAGGCGGCCTGCACGCCGTCGCCGTGGTGCACGTCGATGTCGACGTAGGCGACGCGCTCGGCGCCGTTCTCCAGCAGCCAGGCGATGGCGATCGCGGGGTCGTTGTAGATGCAGAAGCCGCTGGCGGCTCCGGGCAGCGCGTGGTGCAGGCCGCCGGAGACGTTGGCCGCGTGCTGGGCCTCGCCGCTCCAGACGGCGCGGGCGCCCGCGACCGAGGCGCCCGCGATGAGCGCGGACGCGTCGTGCATGCCGAGGAAGACGGGGTTGTCGGCACTGCCGAGGCCGAGGCGCAGCTCGGGGAGCCCGGTGGCGCCCGCGTGCTTGACGGCGGCGATGTAGGACTCCTCGTGCACGAGCCCGAGCAACTTGTCGTCGGCGGCCTCGAAGGCGGCGACGGTGACGTTGGCCTGGTCGAGCAGGCCGAACTCGCGGGCGAGCGCGATGGTCAGCTCGACGCGGATCGGGTTCATGGGATGGCCGGGACCGAAGTCGTAGCCGACGAGCCGCTCGTCCCAGAGCACCCGGAGGCCGCAGTGCTCGCGCGGCGGAGGCGGCGCGGCGCCGCCGGGATCCCTGCTGCTCATGACCTCACGGTATCGCCCCGCACCGTGGACGCGTCCAAGTGACTTAAGTCACCACACAGGGCGACAGGACGGGCGCACCGGGTTTCGGTCGGGTCCTCAACCCTGCTTCGGTGCTACAAAGTTGTGGCGTGAACAATCGCCGAACAGCGGGCATCTAAGTAACACACCTGAAATACGACAAATGGGGTGTCGGTAGATGGACACACGCCCGCCCTCCTCGCTCCCGGCGGAGGTCACCCCTCTGCCGACGGCGAGCCCCACAGCCGGCGCCGCGCCCACCCCCGCCGCGGGCCGCCTCCCCTACGAACGCCGCCCCAGCGCCCGCAGCCGCGCCATCTCCGGCGCGCTCCGCATGGGCCTGCGCCCGTTCATCCACCACGTGCCGACGCGCGGCATCCGCACCGCGCGCTCGACCGTGGACGCCGCGTCCCTGCTGATGCGGCCCTCCCAGCGCGTGCACGTCCGCCCGCTGTACGACCCGCGGGTCGAGACCGGCCGCGACGACGTCCCGGTCGCCGGCGAGTGGGTGGTGACCCGCGAGGCCGAGCGGACCGCCGCGGCCGGCGCCGTCCTCTACCTGCACGGCGGCGGGTACGTGGTGTGCTCGCCGCGCACGCACCGCCCCATCACCTCGCGCCTGGCGCTGGACACCGGCCTGCCGGTGCTGGTGCCGCGCTACCGGCTGGCGCCCGAGCACCCGTTCCCCGCGCCGCTGGAGGACGCGGTGGCGGCCTACCGGTGGCTGCTGGACCGGGGCGTGCCCGCCTCCGGCATCGTGATCGCCGGCGACTCGGCGGGCGGCCACCTGGCCGCCTCCCTGACCGGCGAGATCTGCCGGACCGGGCTGCCGCGCCCCGCCGGGACCGTGCTGTTCTCGCCCTGGGTGGACCTGACGTGCGAACTGTCCACGCAGGCCCAACGGGGCGCCCGCGACCCCTACATCAGCGCGTACGCGGCCCGGAGGGTCGCCCGTCTCGTGGTGGGGCCGGCCGGATTCGACGACCCGCGGCTGGCCCTGCTCACCTGCCCGTGGGCCGACGCGCCGCCCGTCTTCATCCAGGTGGGCGGCGCGGAGGTCCTGCGCCCGGAGGCCGAGGCGCTCGCCGAGGCCCTGGCGAACGCGGGCAACCAGTGCGAGCTGCAGGTCTGGAAGGGCCAGATGCACGTCTTCCAGATCCTGAACCGGGTGCTGCCGGAGGCGAGCGCGGCGATGCGGGAGACCGCGCGCTTCATCAGGACGGTCACCGGGGCGGCGGCGGTGGCCCCCGCCGCCGGAGGCGAGGGGGCCGTGGCCTGACCCGCTCCGGGGTCACTCCGTCCGCAGCGCCGCGACCGGGTCCAGGCGGCCCGCGCGGCGCGCCGGCACGACGCCGAAGAACACGCCCACCGCCGCCGAGACGCCGAACGCCAGCGCGGGCGACCACCACGTGATCACCGCGGGCACCGGCGACACCGCCGCGATCGCCAGCGCCGAGCCCGCGCCCAGCACGATCCCCGCCGCGCCGCCGAGGCAGGTCAGCAGCACCGCCTCGGCCAGGAACTGGGCGAGGATGTCGCGCTGCCGCGCGCCCAGCGCCTTGCGCAGGCCGATCTCCCTGGTCCGCTCCCGCACGCTCACCAGCATGATGTTGGAGACCCCGACACCGCCCACCAGCAGCGAGATCGCCGCGATCGCCGCCAGCACGCCCGTCAGCGCCCCCAGCACCGTGCCGATGGTGCCCAGCAGCTGGGTCTGGGTGATCGCCGAGAACCGCTCGCCCCGGTACTTGCGCTCCAGCGCGTCCACAACCTCCCGCTGCAGGCGCGGGATCTCCTCGCCGCTGCGAGCGCGCACCGCCAGGTAGTCGACGCGTGCCACCCCGAACATGCGCTGCGCCGTCGTCACCGGGACGTGCGCCTCGCCGTCCCGCGTCTGGCCGAAGGTCTGCCCCACCTCCTCGAAGACCCCCACCACGCGGAAGCGCGTGCCGCCCGCCACGGCGATCTGGCGGCCGATCGGGTCGGCGTCCCCGAACAGGCGGCGCGCCAGGTCCGAGCCCAGCACCGCCACGCGCCGCCGCGTCTCCACGTCCGTGCGGCTGAGGTAGCGGCCGCGCCGCAGCGGCCGGTCGAACACGTTGCGCAGGTTCTCGTTCGCCCCGACGATCCCCGCGAACGTCTGCGTCCGCCCCGCCCGCACCGTCTCCCCCGAGTTCAGCGCCACCGCGATCGAGCCCTCGTCGCCGGTGACCCGCCCGAGGTAGGCCACGTCCTCCAGCCGCATCCGGCTGATCGACGGCGCCGCGCCCAGCGACAGCTCCCCCGGCGCCACGAAGACGATGTTGGAGCCCAGTCCCTCGATCTCCCGCTCGACCAGGTCGCGGGCGCCGGTCCCGATCGCCACCAGCACCACCACCGCCGCCACGCCGACCACCACGCCGAACATCGTCAGCGCGCTGCGCAGCCGGTTGGCGCGCAGCGCGTCCAGCGCCACCCGGAGCGACTCCCCGTACCTCACGCCGGCTCGTCGCGCTCGATCAGGCCGTCGCGGACGTGGATGCGGCGGCGGGCCCGCCCGGCCACCTCGGCCTCGTGGGTGACCAGCACGACCGCCACGCCGCGCTCCCGGTTGAGGCGCTCCAGCAGGTCCATCACGTCGTCGCCGGTCCGGGTGTCGAGGTTGCCGGTCGGCTCGTCGGCCAGCACCACGCCGGGGTCGCCGACCAGCGCGCGGGCGATCGCCACGCGCTGCTGCTCGCCGCCGGAGAGCTGGCCGGGGCGGTGCTCCAGCCGGTGCTCCAGGCCGACGGCCGCGAGCGCGGCGGCCGCGCGGCGGCGGCGCTCGGCGCGCGGGACGCCCCGGTAGACCAGCGGCAGCGCCACGTTGTCGCGGGCGCTGGTCCGCGCCAGCAGGTGGAACGACTGGAACACGAACCCCACCCGCCAGTTGCGCAGCTCGGCCAGCTCGGCGTCCGACAGCCCCGCCACGTCGCGCCCGCCGATCCGCAGCACCCCGCCGGTCGGCCGGTCCAGGCAGCCCAGCAGGTGCATCAGCGTGGACTTGCCCGACCCCGACGGCCCGACGACCGCCGCGTACTCGCCCTCCTCGATCGCCAGCGACACCCCGCGCAGCGCGGGGACCTCGACGCCGCCCAGCGTGTAGGTGCGGGTGACGTCGACGGCCTCCAGCGCCGTCACAGCTCCTGGCCCTGCCGGACCGCGTCGGCGCCGCGCACCACGATCCGCTCGCCCTCGGCCAGGCCCCCGGCGACCTGCACGACCGCGTCGCCCTGCGCGCCCAGCCGCACCACGCGGCGCTGCGCCCGCCCGAACGCGACCACCCAAACGACCGACTCGCGGCCGCTGCTGACGACGGCGGCCGACGGCACCGTCAGCACGCCCCGCTCCTCGCGCACGCGCAGGTCGACCACCGCGCTCATGCCCGGCTTCGGCCACGGCGCGCGGCCGCCGCCGGGCAGCGTGCCGCGCTCCAGCGCGAGCGTGACCTTGTAGCTGACGCCGCCGCCGCTGGACTGCCGCGGCGTCGCGCCGGTCCCGGTGACCCTGGCGGTGTAGGAGCCGCCCGGCACCGCGTCGAACTCCACGTCGGCCGCCGCGCCGTCGCCGACCCGCAGCACGTCGGTCTCGTCCACGTCCGCCGATAGCGCCAGCCTGGACACGTCGGTGACCGTCACGACGGCGTCGCCCGGGGCGACGGGCGTGCCCGGGGCGACCGAGGCGGCGTCCTTGGCCGCGCCCCCGCCGAGGCCGCCGCCGAGGCCGGCGGGAGGCTGCGCGCCCGCCTGCTGCGGCAGCCGCTCCAGCAGCCCGCCCAGGTCGGGGGCGCCGCCGGCCGGGCCGCCGAGGCTGACCACGCCGTCGAACGGCGCCTTGATCGTGAGCGCCCGGACGGTGCGCCCGGCGGCGCGGACCGCCGCCCGCGTCTGCACCCGCTGCGCGGCGGTGAGCGACGACATCGCCGAGCCGACGCTGCCGAGCCCCGCGTCCAGCCTGGCCACGGCCGCGCGGGCGGCGTCGGAGGCGGTCCGGTAGCGGCCCTCGGCCTGGGCGATGCCGGTCAGCACGCGGGCGCGCTTCCCCAGGTCGGGGATCTTCATGGCGACCTTGCGGGCGGCCTGGAAGCCCTTCGCGGCGGACCGGTCGTTCTCGCGCTGGAACGCGCCCAGGTCGAGCCCGGCGGGCACCGCCGCGCCCCCGCCCAAGCCCCGGTCGGCCTCCTCGGCCTGGGCGAGCTGCTCGCGCGCCGCCGGTGACTCGACCTTGGCGAGGATCTGGCCCTCGCGCACCCGGTCGCCGTCTCCCACGTACAGGCGGCCGATCGTGCCCTCGGCCGGGGAGCGCAGCGTCGCGGTGGCCCGCGCCGTCACGGTCGCGGGGGCCTCCACGACCTCGGTCACGTCGCCGCGCGCGACCCGCCCGAGCTGGAAGCGCTCGGGCTCGCCGCCGCCGCACGCGCTGACCGCCCCGGCGGCCAGCGCGGCCGCCACCGCCAAGGGGACCGAACGCCCGGAAGCCACGGGGGCATCGTAAGCACGCCCTTACCGCTTGCGGCAGGGCGCGGCCTCATTAGGCCAGCGCCGTCACACGCGCGCCTCCTCCATCGCGCGCGCGGGCGCGCGCGTCACGAGGAAGCCGACCAGCGCGGCCAACGCGGCGACGCCCTCCCCCATGGCGCTGATGGTCTTCTCGCCGTACCAGACGGGCTCGTGCATGTTCGGCAGCGGGCCGAGCGCCCCAACATCGACGTAGTAGTAGAGGACCAGCGCGCCCAGCGCGCTCGCCGCCGTCAGGAACGCCAGCGCGTAGGTCCAGCGGCGCGGCATCCCCAGCACCAGCACCGCCGCACCGGCCGCCAGCGCGGCCTGGAGGTAGAAGAGGACGTCGCCGGCGATGGCCCCGCCCTCGACGAACTTCATCTCCGGCGCGAAGCGCCAGTGCACCACGGCGTCCACGGCCAGCCCGGCGGCTGCGAGCACACGAAGCAGGATTCCCATACCTGTTGCACGTACGGGACCCGCTCCGGGCTCAACCGCCGGCCAGTTCCCGTCCCCGGTTGCGGGCCGCCTCGATGGCCTCCAGGACCGCCGCCCGCACGCCGTGCCTCTCCAGCTCGCGGATCGCGGCGATCGTCGTGCCGCCCGGCGAGGTCACCGCCTCGCGCAGCATGACCGGGTGCTCGCCGGAGTCGCGCAGCATGACCGCCGCGCCGACCGCCGACTGGACGACCATCTCCAGCGCCGCCGCGCGCGGCATCCCCAGCAGGATGCCGGCGTCCACCATGGCCTCGACCAGGTAGTAGAAGTAGGCCGGCCCGCTGCCCGACAGCGCGGTGGCGCCGTCCTGCAGCGACTCGGGGATGCGCAATACCTTGCCGACCGGGCTGAGCAGTTCCTCGGCGAGCTTCAGGTGCTCCTCGCCGGCGTGCGACCCGGCGGAGATCACGCTCATGGCCTCGTCCACCAGCACGGGCGTGTTGGACATGACCCGCACCACCGCGACGCCCGCGGGCAGGCGCTCCTCGATGAAGGCGCTGGTGATGCCGGCCGCCATGGAGATCACCAGGGTGCCGGCGGGGACCAGCGGGCCGATCTCGGCCAGCAGCGCCCCCATGTCCTGCGGCTTGACCGCCAGGATCAGCGTGCTCGCGGTCGTGGCCGCCTCGGCGTTGCCCGCGACCTCGACGCCGTAGCGCTCGCGCAGCAGCAGGCCGCGCTCCTCGCGGCGGGCGGTGACCACCAGCTCCGACGGGCGGCGGCCGGCCCGCAGCACGCCCGACAGCAGCGCCTCGCCCATCTTGCCGGCACCCAGAATCGCGATCATTTGCACACCTCAAGCCAGGGGACGAACGCCCCAACCCTAGTGCCGCCGCCCGCGCCCTGCCGCTCGGCCCGGCGCTCGCGCCCGCGCGCCCGTCAGCCCCTGGTGGCCATGGAGCGCATGAAGAAGCCGAGGTTGGCGGGGCGCTCGGCCAGGCGGCGCATGAAGTAGCCGTACCACTCCTGGCCGTAGGCGACGTAGACCCGCACCTGCGCGCCCTGCTCGGCCAGGCGGCGTTGCTCCTGCGGGCGGATGCCGTAGAGCATCTGGTACTCGAAGGTGTCGGGCTCGCGCTCGTTGAGGACGGCCAGCGCCCCGGCGATGTCGACCAGGCGCGGGTCGTGGGTGGCCAGCATGGGGTAGCCCTTGCCGGCCATCAGGACCTTCATGCACCGCACGTACGAGCGGTCGACGTCGGCCTTGTCGTCGAAGGCGACCGACTCGGGCGCGGCGTAGGCGCCCTTGCACAGCCGGACCCGGGAGCCCTCGTAGGCCAGCTCGGCGCAGTACTCCTCGGCGCGGCGCAGGTAGGACTGGACGACCGCGCCGGTGTCGGGGAAGTCGCGGCGCAGCTCTTGGAGGATGCGCAGGGTGGAGTCCACGGTGGTGTGGTCCTCCATGTCCAGGGTGACGGTGGTCCCGGCCGAGCGCGCGGCGGTGCAGACGCGGCGGGCGTTCTCCAGCGCGGTGTCCTCGCCGAGGGCCTGGCCCACCGCCGTCAGCTTCAACGAGACCTCGGCGCGGGTGCCCAGCCCCTGCCCGGCGAGGCGGCCCAGCAGGTCGGCGTAGTGGTGGACGGTCCGCTCGGCCTGCGCCTCGTCCAGCACGTCCTCGCCCAGCACGTCCAGGGTGACCAGCAGGCCCTCGCCGGCCAGCTCCCCGGTGACGCGCAGGGCGTCGTCGGCCGTCTCGCCGGCGACGAAGCGGCGCACCACCCGCCGGGTCCCGGGCGCGGTCTCAACGATCTTGCGGACGCCGCCGCTGCGCGACGCGACCAGCAGGGCCTGACGAAGCACGTGCACATCCCCCATCCGGCGGGACGGCTCCGGCCCGCCTTCTCCAGGTTATGCCCGTTCCCCCCGGGAAGATCACCCTTGCCCGGCGCCGCCCCGGCGCGGAGACCCCGCGCGGAGGGGCGCGATGCGGTCCCGCCCCCGGGCGGAGGTCAGGAGACCTGGCCGATGCCGTTCGCCCCGCCGTGCCGCTGGACGTACTCGGCGACCTCGGCGGTGCGGATGGCCTCGAACAGCCCCTTGGCCTTCACCTGGTCGAGCAGCACCACGCTCTGCTTGCCGCGCCGCGCGCTGCCCTTGTGGGGGACGGTCATGAACCGCACGTCCCCGGCCCGCACGTTGCGCATGCTGAGCGCCAGCGAGCGCAGCTTGCCGCCGGTGACGCCGTCGTCCACGCTGATCGACTTGGTCAGCGCGGTCAGGAAGCGGTTGAGCTTGAAGGGGTTGGTGACCGTCCCGCCGTCGGCGGCCTTCTTGGCCAGCGCGCCCAGGAACGCCTGCTGGCGCTTGATCCGGTCGAAGTCGCCGTTGGGCAGGTTGTAGCGCTGGCGGACGAACAGCAGCGCCTCCTCGCCGTTCAGCGTCTGCCGCCCCGCCTGCCAGTGCTTCTTGCGGGCCGGGTCGTAGACGCTCTGCTTGATGTCGACCTCGACGCCGCCCAGCGCGTCGGTCATGTTCTTGAACCCGGCGAAGTCGATGGCCCCGAAGTGGTCCACGCGGATGCCGGTCAGGTTCTCCACCGTCGAGATCAGCAGCTGCGGGCCGCCGTAGGAGAACGCGGCGTTGATCTTCTGGTTACCGTAGCCGGGGACCTCCACCCAGGTGTCGCGGGGGAAGGACATGATGTAGGCCTTGTCCCGGTCGGTGGGCAGGTGCAGCAGCATGATCGTGTCCGAGCGCTGCTGGCCGGGCTTCCACAGGTCGGCGCCGCCGGCGCCGGTCGTGCCGACCTCGGCGCGGGTGTCGGAGCCGACCAGCAGCCAGTTCTCGGTGCCCTCGGCCCCGGCGGCGGGCCGGTTGCCCTTGGGCATGACGCCGGTCTGGCGCTTGATGTTGCCGTTGAACGACGACTCGCGCTCCCAGGCGAGGGCGGCCAGGCCGCCCGCCACCAGCACGATGAAGACCCCGATGGCGATCAGGACCCGGGGCCAGCGCCGCTTGCGCGGTCTGGCGTGCGCCCCTCCGCCGGCCCCGCCCGACGGGGCGTCGGGGTCGAAAAGGTCCACAGCGGCGGCGCGCTGCGGCTGCTGGGGCTCCTGGGGGGTCATGGCGACGGAGGTTACCAGCACAAACGCGCCCAGATGGGCCGTTCCGGCATCATCCACAACGACCCGTGGCAGGCCCGCGCGATCCCCTCCGCAGCCCGGCGAAAGGGTCAGTCGAGGTAGCGCTGGAGGGACGGGGCCAGCAGCTCGACCAGCTCGTCCTCGGTGGCCGAGGCGATCGGCTCGACCCGCAGCACGTGGCGCAGGACGACCACGCCGATCATCTGGCCCGCGGCGGCGTTCACCCGGACCAGGGGGACGCCGTGCAGCTCGGCGGCCCGCGCGAACAGCGCCTCCGACACGAACTCGCGCATCATCGCCGCGGCCTTCTCGTTGGTCATCGCCGACCGCAGCAGCGCCAGGATCGGCGCGCGCCGGTCGGGGTCGTCCCAGACCGACAGGAAGACCCGCGCCATCGTCTCGCCGAGCCGGTCCCGCGGGGCCGACATGATGAACGGCATCAGCTCGCCGGGGTCCACCGGGAAGCGCATGGCCGCGACGAACACGCCCTCCTTGCTGCCGTAGAAGTGGTGGACCAGGGCGGCGTCCACCCCGGCCGCGCGCGCGATGGCGCGCACCGACGCCCCGTCGTAGCCCTTGTCGGCGAACAGCTCGCGGGCGGCCGCCAGGATCGCCTCGCGGGTCTCGGGGGCGCCGGGCCGCCGGCCCGGCGGGCGGCCGCGCCGCCGCCTCGGCTCCCGCGGCGCTTCGGCCCCGGCGGTGTCCGGGCCCGGGGCCTCGGTCATCGGGCGCCGCGCTGGGAGATCTCGCCGGTGGAGCTGACCTCCCACGTGCGGTCGGCGGCGGCCAGGTGCAGGCGGGTGAAGGCCAGCGCCTCGGCCAGGTCCTCCATCCGCTCCTCGCGGGTGTCGGCCCGGCGGGTGTTGACCTCCAGGACGATGTGGCCCTTGAACGCCCGCTCGGCGAGGCTCTCCAGCATCGGCCCGCACGGCTGGTTGCCGCGCCCCGGCACCAGGTGCTCGTCCTTGTTGGTGACGCCGACGCCGTCGGCCAGGTGGATGTGCCGCAACCGGTCGCCGAGCTGCCCGGCCATCTCCAGCGCGTCCGAGCCCGAGACAGCGGTGTGCGACAGGTCCAGCGTCACGAAGGGGAAGTCCTGGTCGACGGGGTTCCAGTCGGGCAGGTACATGCCCGCCTCGGCGCCGCGCGCCTTGAGCGGGAACATGTTCTCCACGCAGAACCGGACGTCGGTCTCGTCCTGCATCCGGGCCAGGCCCTCGACGAACTCGCGGGCGTACTCGCGCTGCCAGCGGAACGGCGGGTGCACCACGACGACCTCGGCCCCGAGCTCCTCGGCGACCTCCTTGGAGCGCACGAGCTTGCCCCACGGGTCGCGGCCCCACACCCGCTGGGTGAGCAGCAGGCAGGGCGCGTGGATCGACTTGATCGGCATCTGGTGGTAGTCCGACAGCCGGCGCAGGACGTTCAGGTCCTGGGAGGAGGCGTCGGTGGAGACCATGACCTCGACGCCGTCGTATCCGAGCAGCGCGGCGGTCTCGAAGGCGCTGGGCACCTTCTCCGGGTAGACCGACGCGGTGGACAGCGTGATCGGCGCGTCGGGGACGCGGATCGCGGGTGGAACGGCGCCGTTGTGCTGCGGGGTCAAGGCTCCCTGCCAGATGGTCGCTCGGCTGTGTTCGGCAAAAGCCTATGCGCCCGGGGCGGTGAAGAGACCACCGCCGCCGGGTGATCCTCATTTCTTGACACGCCCGGTGACCCGCGCGCGCTGACTACGCTCTGCCCCCGTGGCCGAGATCGCTCCCGGGGCCGTGCCGAGCCCCAACATCTGGAACTCCCCGCAGGTCTACGAGATCGAGAACCGCGCGGTCGACCCCGACGGGACGCTGGAGGCGGCGATGCGCGCCCTCCGGCCGTGGACCGGCGCGACGGTCCTCGACCTCGGCTGCGGCACCGGTTTCCATCTGCCGATGTTCGCGCGCGAGGCCGCACGGGTGGTCGGCGTGGAGCCGCACGCGGGCCTCGCGGCGGCCGCCCGGCGGCGGGTGGGCGACCTGCGGAACGTGACCGTGCGCGTAGGGGCCGCGCAGGCGCTGCCGCTTCCGGACGCCTCGGTGGACGTCGTGCACGTGCGGTGGGCCTACTTCTTCGGGCCGGGCTGCGAACCGGGCCTGGCCGAGCTGGACCGGGTGGTGCGGCGCGGCGGCGCGGCGTTCGTCATCGACAACGACGCCACGCGCTCGACGTTCGGCGGCTGGTTCCGGCAGGGGCTGCCCTCCTACGACCCGGGCGCGGTGGAGCGGTTCTGGACGCGGCGCGGCTTCCAGCGCGAGCCGCTGATGATCAGGTGGGCGTTCCGCAGCCGGGAGGACCTGGCGGCGGTGCTGCGGATCGAGTTCCCCGAGGAGCTGGCGGCCCGGTTCCTGAGCGGGCACGAGGGGCTGGAGGTGGACTACGCGGTGAACCTCTGGTGGCGCCATTACTGACTAGTCGGTCACATCCCCTTCCCCGGGCTGGCCGCTACTGGATCGGATATACAACAATTGTCCGATCTAGGGCGCTTTCCGCGACGAATGGGGAGGTCGGACCATGGGCCGTGCCGCCAGGACCAGCCGCAACATCCTTGCCGCCACCGCGCTCGGCGCCGGTGCGGCCGGAGCCGGACTGCTCGCGCAGCGCCGCGCGCTCCGCAAGCTGCATCTGCGCCCCGACCCGTACGCGGGCGAGCCGTTCGGCGCGCTGCGCGGCCGCCCGGTGGCGGTCCGCGCCGACGACGGCACCCGCCTGTACGCCGAGATCGACGGCGAGGACCGCACCGACCTCGCCGTGGTGTTCTCGCACGGCTGGACCCTCACCCAGGACTCCTGGCACTTCCAGCGCAAGGCGCTGCGCGGCCTCGCCCGCCTGGTGTTCTGGGACCAACGCGGGCACGGCCGCTCCGACGGCGGCGCGCGCGACGACTACGGCCTGCCGCGCCTGGCGCACGACCTGAAGGCCGTCATCGACGCCACCGTCCCCGAGGGCACCCCGGTGGTGCTGGTCGGGCACTCCATGGGCGGCATGACGACCATGCGGTTCGCCGACGAGTACACCGAGCTGCTCGGCCGCAAGGTGGTCGCGGTGGGGCTGCTGTGCACCTCCTCGGGCGCGCTCGGCGAGGTCACGCTGGGCATGCCGGCGGCGGTGGCGCGGATGACCCAGCGGGTGCTGCCGCGCTCGCTGCGCGCGATCGGCGCGGGCTCGGCGGTGATCGAGAAGGTGCGGCACCTGGGCCGCGCCGGGTCGATGCTGGTGGAGGACCTGATCGCCTTCGGCCCGGACGCGAGCCCCGCGGCGGTCGCCTTCGCCGAGCAGATGATGGCCGAGACCCGGATGGAAGCGCTGATCGACTTCTTCCACTCGATGATCACCCATGACGTGATCAGCGACTGCGGCGCGCTGGCCGGGGTGGACACCCTGGTGATCGGCGCGGAGAACGACATGCTCACCCCGGTCGAGCACAGCCTCAAGATCGCCGACTGCGTGCCGTCGGCGCGGCTGGAGGTGATCCCGGTCTCCGGGCACATGGCGATGCTGGAACGTCCCGGCGTGGTGGCCGACCACCTCGGCGACCTGATCGAGCGCGCCCGCAAGACCCTCGAAAGCGCCTGACCGGCCCGCGCGGCGGCCTGGGGACGGCACTCCCGTCCGGGCCGCCGCGCGACGGCGCCGCGGCGCGTCCGCGAGACGGCTGCGGCGCGTCCGCGTCACGCGTCCCGGCCGGCCTCCAGCGCCGCCGTGACCCGGTCGGCGACCTCGCGCATCCCGGCGGCGTTTGGGTGCACCGGGGCCGCCGGGGCGGTCAGCACGATCCCTTCCACCCACTTGCGGGCGGGGGCGGCGCACATGTCATGCCCCAGGCCGCCCTCGTAGGCGTCCACGAACCCGGCCCCGTTCGCCTCCGCCTGCCGCGCCAGCATGCCGTTCAGGCTGCGCTGGAGGCCGTCCAGGAACACCAGGTCGCCCTGCGCCACCGGCACCAGCGGCCAGCAGCCGGGCCGTTCGGGCATCAGCCGCAGGTACCCGACCACGAGGATCTCGGCCCGCGGCGCGCGGGCGCGCACGTCGCGCAGCACCGCCCCGACCTTGGGGGCGGTCTCGGCGACGCGCCGGTCGAGGGTGTCGCCGTAGCGGGTGGCGCACGGCGCGCCTACCGGGTCGGCGACACTGAGCAGGCCGCACGTAACGGTGATCTCACCGAAGCCGACGTCGTTGCCGCCGATCGAGAGCGTCACCAGGTCGGTGTCGGCGGTCACCGCCGACACCTGCGGCGGATTGGTCCCGAGCGGCGTGACCTGGGGCGCCGTCATGTCCACCGTCTCCGCGCCGCTGCAGCTCACGTCCGCCAGCGCCGCGCCGAGCCGCGCCGCCACCAGCGACGGGTAGTTGCGGTCCGAGCGCAGGCAGCCGATCGGCATCCCGCGCTGGTTCGGGATCAGCGGGCCGGCGACGAACGAGTCGCCCAGCGCCGCGTACCGCCGCGCGGCCCGCTCCCCGGCCTCCGCCGTCCCCGTGCAGGCCGCCGCCACCAGCGCCAACACGGCGGTCCCGGATCCCAACGCCTTCTTCCACCGCATGACCATCGGTCCTCTCCCACGGGGACTCGCCGCGCCCACGGCCTTCCCAGAGCACACGCCCTCGACGGCGCTCGGTCAACAGGGAGAGCCGGGGCCGAGCGTAATCACGAGATCACCACAAGTCACGGTCATTTCACCTGGTCACCCCGGTCCCGGCGGCCCCATGGGCGCGAACTGTCCGACCGGCCCCCTACCCTTCGGGCCATGGCGAAGGCGAAGACGGCGAAGGCCGCGTACCGCTGCTCCGAGTGCGGCTGGCAGACCTCCAAGTGGGTGGGCCGCTGCGGCGAGTGCCAGACCTGGGGCACGATCATCGACGGCACCAGCGCCACCCCCGCCCGCGTCGTGTCGGCCGGGCCGGTGTCGGCCCCGGCGCGGCCGATCGGCAAGGTGGACGTGCGGTCGGCGCAGAGCCGCCCCACCGGTCTGGACGAGCTCGACCGGGTGCTCGGCGGCGGCTACGTGCCGGGCGCGGTGCTGCTGCTGGCCGGCGAGCCCGGCATCGGCAAGTCCACGCTGCTGCTGGAGGTCGCGGCCCTGGCCTCCCAGCCCGGCGCCGACGAGCCCGGCGTGCGGCGGCCGGTGCTGTACGTCACCGGCGAGGAGTCGGCCGAGCAGGTGCGGCTGCGCGCCGACCGCATCGGCGCGATCACCGACGACCTGTACCTGGCCGCCGAAACCGAGCTGTCGGCGGTGCTCGGGCACGTGGACGCCGTGGAGCCCCGGCTGATGGTGGTCGACTCCATCCAGACCATCGGCACCTCCGAGGTGGACGGCGCGCCGGGCGGCGTCACCCAGATCCGCGAGGTCGCCGCCAACCTGATCCGCGTCGCCAAGGAGCGCGGCATCACCGTGGTGCTGGTCGGCCACGTCACCAAGGAGGGCGCGATCGCCGGACCGCGCCTGCTGGAGCACCTGGTGGACGTCGTGCTGTACTTCGAGGGCGACCGGCACAGCCGGCTGCGCATGATCCGCGCGGTCAAGAACCGCTACGGCCCCACCGACGAGCTCGGCTGCTTCGACCTGTCGGAGGTCGGCATCGTCGGGGTGTCCGACCCCAGCGGCCTGTTCCTGACCCGCCGCGACGAGCCGGTCCCCGGCACCTGCGTGACCGTGACGCTGGAGGGGCGGCGGCCGCTGGTGGCCGAGGTCCAGGCGCTGGTCGCCAAGTCGCACCTGCCCTCGCCGCGCCGCGCCTCCTCGGGCCTGGAGAACTCGCGCTTCGCGATGGTGCTGGCGGTGCTGGCGCAGCGCTGCAAGATCTCCATGCACGAGCAGGACGTGTACGTGTCCACCGTCGGCGGGGTGCGCCTCGCCGAGACCTCGGTGGACCTCGCGCTCGCGCTGGCGGTGGCCGGGTCCACCGTCGAGCAGTCGCTGTCCAACAGCCTGATCGCGGTCGGCGAGGTCGGGCTGGCCGGCGAGGTGCGGATCGTGCCGGGCGTGCAGCGGCGGCTGGCCGAGGCGACCCGGCTCGGCTTCAAGTACGCCGTGGTGCCGCGCGGCTCCCTGGAGCTGGGCAGCGGCTCGCCGCTCAAGCGCGCCGATCCCCAGCTCATGAGCTACGAGGGGATGAAAGTGATGGAGGTGGACAGTCTCACCCAAGCGCTGCAGGTGGCCTTTACGGCCCCGTGACAACGGTCCCGCCAGAGTATTACGCCACGGGCGTCACGCTTGCGACCAGGGGAGGAACCCACCGGCGGGGCTCGTCGGTAAACTGACGCCGTCCAGCGACCTCCGGGGGCCAGGTGCCAACACACGACAAGGGTCATGACGAACGACGCCGGGCCACGCTCGCCGCGGTGGCCCCGGGCACCCAGATCCGCGACGGTCTGGAGCGCATCCTGCGGGGCCACACCGGCGCGCTGATCGTGCTCGGCTACGACGATCTCGTCGAGGAGCTGTGCTCGGGCGGCTTCGAGCTCGACGTGGAGTTCTCGGCGACCCGCCTGCGCGAGCTGGCGAAGATGGACGGCGCGATCGTCCTCGACAGCACCCACAACCGCATCGTGCGCGCCGCCGTGCACCTGGTGCCCGACTCCACCATCCCGACCGAGGAGTCCGGCACCCGGCACCGCACGGCCGAGCGGGTGGCCCGCCAGACGCCGCACCCGGTGATCTCGGTGAGCCAGTCGATGCACATCATCGCCCTGTACCTGGACGGCATCCGCTACGTCCTGGAGGACTCGGCGGCCATCTTGTCCAAGGCCAACCAGGCCCTGGCCACCCTTGAGCGCTACAAGCTGCGGCTGGACGAGGTGTCGGGCACCCTGTCGGCCCTGGAGATCGAGGACCTGGTCACCGTCCGCGACGTGGCGGCGGTGGTGCAGCGCCTGGAGATGGTGCGCCGCATCGCCGACGAGATCGAGGGCTACGTGGTCGAGCTCGGCACCGACGGCCGCCTGCTGTCGCTGCAGCTGGACGAGCTGGTGTCGGGCGTGGACGTCGACCGCGAGCTGATCGTGCGCGACTACCCGTCCGCCGACCCGCGCACCGGCATCGTGGAGAACGTGCTGGCCGCGCTGGACGTGCTGTCGGCCAACGAGCTGCTGGACCTGTCCACGGTCGCCGAGGTGATGGGCTTCGCCGGCCCCGACGCCCTCGACCTGCCGGTGAGCCCCAAGGGCTACCGCCTGCTGGCGAAGGTGCCGCGCCTGCCGAGCCTGGTGGTGGAGCGCCTGGTCGAGCACTTCGGCGGGCTGCAGAAGCTGCTGGCCGCCAGCATCGACGACCTGCAGGCCGTCGGGGGCGTGGGCGAGTCGCGGGCCCGCAGCGTGCGCGAGGGCCTGTCCCGGCTGGCCGAGTCGTCGATCCTGGAGCGGTACGTCTAGCGCGCGCGGCCGGGGTCAGCGCAGCGTGAAGACCTGCTTCTTGATCTTGAAGTCGTCCGACTTCACGGTCGCCACGTAGGTGCCCGGCAGCGCCTTGGCCCGCCGGCCCCGGCAGTCGTCGCCGCTGCGCAGTCGGTCCCAGGTCACGGTGCCGACGTAGGGGATGCCGCGCCGCAGCAGCTGGATCGAGGAGCCGCCGCCCCGCGCGCACCGCGCCGACGACCACACCCGGTCGCTGCCCGAGGTGATCCGCACGTCCAGGGCGTCGGGGCCCACGTCCATCGTGCAGGCGCGGGTCCCGGTGTTGACGACGGTGATGCTCATCTGCGGGTCCTCGTCCTTGCCGTAGACGTCGCGGGTGGTGGCCGCGTTGACGACCACGTCCCGGCTCTCGCAGGCGTCCCCGTCCTTCTTCACCGGCTCGGGGGTGGCGGTGACCTGGGCGGTGACCGTCACCGTCGGCATCGCCGCCGGGAGCGGCGACCCCGACGGGCTCGCCGTCCCCACGGCGGCCGCGTTGCGCACCGGCTGCTTGTCGTCGCCGCCGCCGGAGGCGCAGGCCCAGGCCATCAGGCCGACCACGCCGAGCAGCCCGCCCAGCGCCACGGCCCGGCGCCGCCAGTACGGGTCCATGGTCAGACCGTCCTGCTCACGTTCGGTGTCCGCTGCCATGCGTTCAGTATGCAAGCGCCGGTCGCGGCGGCCATGGCGACCCGCCGTGCCACAATGGCGAGTCGTATGGAGACCAGCACACCGGCCGCTCCCCCGCGGCGCGACCCCTCCTCGATCACCGGACCGATCCTCGCCTGGTACGGCGAGCACGCCCGCGACCTGCCCTGGCGCGCCCCCGACACGACGCCGTGGGCCGTGCTCGTCAGCGAGATCATGCTCCAGCAGACGCCGGTCGTGCGCGTGCTGCCGGTCTGGGACGCCTGGATGGCGCGCTGGCCGACGCCCGCCGCCCTGGCCGCCGAGCCCTCCGGCGAGGCCGTGCGCGCCTGGGGCCGCCTCGGCTACCCGCGCCGCGCGCTGCGCCTGCACGCCGCCGCCCAGGCCATCGTGGAGCGGCACGGCGGCGAGGTCCCCGACGACCACGCGACCCTGCTGGACCTCCCCGGCATCGGCGCCTACACGGCCGCGGCCGTCGCGAGCTTCGCCTACCGGCAGCGCCACGCGGTGCTGGACACCAACGTCCGCCGGGTCCTGGCCCGCCTGGTCGGCGGCGTGGAGTACCCGCCGAAGACGCAGACCCGGGCCGAGGTCGCGACCGCCGAGTCGCTGCTCCCCCTGGACCCGCCCACGGCGGCGCGCTGGTCGGTCGCGGTGATGGAGCTGGGCGCGCTGGTCTGCACGGCCCGCTCGCCGCGCTGCGTGGACTGCCCCGTCCTCGACAAGTGCGAATGGCAGCTGGCCGGATACCCCGCCTACGACGGCCCGCCGCGCAAGGGACAGACCTACGCCGGAACGGACCGGCAGTGCCGGGGCCGGATTCTGGCCGTACTGCGCGAGTCGGAGGGCCCGGTGGAGAAACCGGCGCTGGACATCGTCTGGTCCGACGCCGTGCAACGCGAGCGCGCGCTGGACGGCCTGATCGCCGACGGCCTGGTGGACCCCCTGGACGACGGCCGCTACGCCCTGCCCACCTGACCGGGTCCGCCGCCCGCCCCGTTCCCGGTGGACGGGGTCAGGCCGACCGCTCCCCGGCCCGCTGGATCCACACGTGCAGGAGCAGCATCAGCTCCAGGCGGATCTCCGGGTCCTCGATGTCGAAGTCGAAGATCTCGTGGAGCTGGCCCAGGCGGTAGCGCACCGTCTGCGGGTGCACGCACAGCGCCGCGGCCGCGCCCGTCGCGTTGAAGCCGTTCTTCAGGCACTCCAGCAGCGTCACCGCCAGCCGGTACCCGTGCTTGGACCGCGTCCGGGCCAGCGGGGCCAGCCGGCGCGCCGCGATGCTCTCCAGCAGCGCCCCGCCCTCCTGCAGCAGCAGGCTCGGCAGGTGCTCCTCGGCGCGGATCAGGTGGCCGCCGCCGCGTCCGGCGGGGGCGGGCACGAGGCCGTTGACGATCAGGTCCAGGGCGCGCCGGGCCCACTGCAGCGAGGTTCCGGCCTGGCCCGGGGGAACCGAGGGACCCACCGCGCCGGTCCAGCCCGCGAGGGTGCCGGCCAGGCGATCGGCCTGCCCCGGCCCGTCAGGGTCGGGGACGACGAGGCAGGGACGGCCGTGGCTGAGTCCCGTCAGCAGGTCGGGGGCCAGGCCCGCCGGGCCCTCTCCCCCGTTGCCGGGGCGCGGCTGCAGCACGATCACCGCGAGCCGCCGGGGCAGCGACCAGCCGGCCAGGGCGGCCTGCTCGGCGATGACCTCGGCGGGCGCGAGCGGCTCCGACAGCAGCAGGCTCAGCAGGCGGCCGCGCCGCTGCTCGCGCTCGCCGGCCGCCTTCTCCCTCGCGCGCGAGTAGCCGTGGGCGGCGGCCGACGACAGCTCGTCCAGGTAGGCGAAGTTGGCCTCGGCGAGCAGCGACACCAGCGAGCGCGGGCGGCCGAGCCGGTCGGCCTCGACCGACAGGTGGCGCCAGGCGATCCGGGAGCCGATGCGCATCGCGTTCTGGAGGTGCTCCAGGCTGCGGCCCTCGACGGCCTCGCCGTAGCCGACGTCGAAGTAGACCTGGTAGATCTCCTTCCACGAGGCGTCCGGGTCGGCGATCATCTGCACGAAGTGCTCCATCGCGTACCCCACGGCCGCCTCCACGACCCGCAGGTACATGGGGTCGCCCGGCCGGGAGTACTCGGGGACGTGGAACAGCACGCCCTCGACCATGACCTGCTGGACGGCGGGCAGCTGCGGCCGCATCCACTCGGCCTCGGCCGCCGGGACGTCGCGCCACGGCTGGTCGCTCAGCCCGCTCGGCGCGGCCCGTCCCGCCGTCGGTTCCTCGTATGTCACGGACATCGCAACCGCCTCCGTCCAGACGCCGATAAGCGCTCCGGTATTAGAAGGTAGGTACTCAGGGCGACCGGCGACACTCAATACGCACACGCCGCCCCCGGAGGGCCTTGTCACTTCTTTGACAACGCGGCCCCGACGGCGCCGGATTCTCGGCGATCGCGGCCCGTCGGGGCGCCGCAGCGGCCGGACCTCCGCTGACAGGCCGCCTCGCGGAGGGCACGGGATGACTGGAACGCCGTTCTCACCCGTCCTTCTTGACGGGACGATAAATCTTGAAAATGTCTCACGTCCTGAAAAGCAGGACGATCCGATAATCGGGGACCGGACCGCGGGCGCGTTTGTCCGGCGCCGTTCCCATTCGTTTCCGACCGGCATTTACCGCCCGCCCCGGTTCTGGGACGCGGCGGAGCGCGAGGGCGGGCCGCGCGCCCGTTCCATGATTTTTCCGGCCGGGCGATGAGTTCCGGCGCAGGCCCGGGTCAGTACGGACTAGCCACACGAGTAGGGAGCGGCAGATGTCCCCGAGCGACGATCCCATCGCCCTGCTGACCAGGGCGCTCGACCAGACCGGCGCGGTCATCGCGCGGGTGCGCCGCGAGCAGGCCGGTGATCCCACGCCGTGCCGGCCCTGGGACGTGCGGACGCTGGTCGGCCACGTCGTGGACGAGGTGGCGCGGTTCGCCGCCGCCACCGGCGGCGAGCCGCGCCCGCCGCGCGCCGATCCGGCGGGTGAGGACTGGATCGACGCCTACATCGACGCGGCCGAGTCGCTGCTCAAGGCATGGCAGCGGCCGGGCGCGTTCGAGCGCACGATCCGGATGCCGTCCGGCGAGGTCCCCGCGGCCTGGACGTTCGGCCGCCAGGTCACCGAGCTGGTGCTGCACGCCTGGGACATCGCCAAGGCCACCGACCAGCCCACCGATCTCGACCCCGAGCTCGGCCGCTACGCGCTGGCGTGGGGGCGCGAGAACCTTAAGGCCGAGCACCGCGCCGCCGAGACCAGCGGCGAGCGGATCGGTCCCGAGGTGCCCGCGCCCGAGGACGCGTCGCTGTACGAGCGGGTGGCGGCGCTGGGCGGGCGCGACCCCCGCTAGCGGATCACATCGGCCGGGTCGAGGAGGCTGCGGTGCGCCCTCGGCCGTTCGGTGCCGCGCGCGGGGAGTCCAGGCGCCCTGTCCGCGCTCCCCATAAATGCGTGGCCGATCATCTCCGGCGCGTCCTACGGTGGGTCGGTGCGCGATCTGACCGCTTTGCCCAAGACCCACCTGCACGTCCACCTGGAGAGCACCGTGCGGTGGTCCACGCTCCAGGAGATCGGGGCCGCCAACGGCGTCGCGGTGCCCGAGCCGGAGGGGCCGCTGGGCGGCTTCGCGGCGTTCTTCAAGCAGAACGAGCTGGTGCGCGACTGCCTGCGCACGCCCGCCGACTTCCGCCGGGTGGCCTACGAGTTCTGCGCCGACGAGGCCGCGCAGGGCACCCGCTACGCGGAGGTGTCCTTCACGGCCGCCGCCCACGGCGAGCGCCTCGGCGACCTCGACATGCCCCTGGCGGCCGTGCTGGAGGGCCTGCGGGCGGGCCGCGCCGACTTCGGCGTGGAGTGCCGCCTGATCCTCGACCATTCGCGCCGCCGCTCCGTCGAGCGCGCCTGGCGCACCCTGGACCTGGCGCGCCGGCACGACGAGGTGGTCGCGGTCGGCCTGGCCGGGGACGAGGCGTACCCGGGCGACCCGTTCACCGAGGTCTTCGCGGCCGCCCGCGAGGCGGGCCTGCACGTGGTGCACCACGCCGGGGAGGCCGAGGGGCCCGCCAGCATCCGGCAGGCCCTCGGCGACGGCCGCACCGAGCGCCTGGGGCACGGCATCCGGGTGCTGGACGACCCGGAGCTGGTCGCCGAGGTGCGGGAGCGGGGCGTGCCGCTGGAGGTGTGCCCCTCGTCCAACGTCGTGCTCGGCTTCGCCCCGTCGCTGGCCGCGCACCCGCTGCCCCGGCTGCGCGAGGCGGGCCTGCTGGTCACCGTCAGCACCGACATCCCCGCCATGACGGGGGTGCCGCTGGCCGGCGAGTACGCCTTGGTCCGCGACGCCTTCGGCTACGACGACGCCGTCCTCGCCGAGCTGGCCCGCAACGGCGTGGCGGCCTCGTTCGCCCCCGAGCCCCTGAAGGACCGCCTGCACGCCGAGATCGACGCCTGGCTTCGCTGAGGCGCGCGGGACGGCCCTCAGGGGCGTTCCCGCCGTCACCCCGGCAGCACGGGGACCAGGGGGCCGGTGCGGATCGCCCGCAGGAACGGATCGGTGTCGGCGTCCAGCTCGGCCAGGGCGCGCACGACCGGGTGCACCGGCAGCCCCAGCCGCGCGGCGGTCTCCTGGGCCGCGTCGAACGCCTCCTCCGGCGCCACCGTGCCGATCACCAGCAGCTCGACGTCGCCGGGCGGGTCGCCCGGCGTGCCCTCGTAGCGCTCGGCCCAGGCGCCGAACAGGTGGACCTGCCGGACGCCGGGCAGCGCGCCGAACTCCTCGGCGGCCACGGCCGCCGGGCCGAAGGTCAGCATCACCAGCCGGGCGAG
This sequence comes from Spirillospora sp. NPDC050679, assembly GCA_044456955.1. Classification (GTDB taxonomy): domain Bacteria; phylum Actinomycetota; class Actinomycetes; order Streptosporangiales; family Streptosporangiaceae; genus Spirillospora. Next base: position 61,825 of record JBITGK010000001.1, read on the forward strand.
CGGCTCGTACAGCGGGCTGGCGGTGTCGCGGGCGACCAGGCGCCCCGCGGCCGTGCGGCGCAGGGTCACCAGGCCGGCGCGGGCGAGGCGTTCGATCTCGCGGACGACGGTGCCGAGGTCGGTGCGGAGCATGACGGCGAGGTCCAGCATGGTGTGCTCGCGGTCCGGGCCGAGCAGCAGGCGGGCCAGCAGCTCGCCCTGGAGCCGGGAGCGGAAGATCGGCAGTTGCGGGGGCGCGCTCGCCCGCAGGTCGCGCATGAACAGTTGGGCGAGGTGGGAGTCGATCGGGCGGCGCGAGGGCCGTCCGTGTCGCCGGAAATCCGCAGCCGAGCCCAGCAGATTCGATCGCATGTTCGAAAGACTAGAGGGCGGGTCCGACAGAATCACTCGGCCCTGCAGGCCCGAAATAAGCCGTTTTGTCAGCGTTTGAGGTAATGCGCCATTCCGGTCGCCAGGGAGACGGCCGCACGCTGCCGCCACGCGGCGTTCCGCATCCTCGCCGCGTCGGTGGCGTTGCGCATGTTGCCGCACTCGATGAACACCTTCGGCACCTTCGACAGGTTCAGGCCGCCCAGGTCGGTGCGCACGTCCAGCCCGTTGCGGCCGATGTAGTTCGCGTACGGCTGCCCGGTGCCCTTCCGGAAGGCGTAGCGGACGTCGTAGCCGAGCCACTTGGACGGCTTGACGATCGGCCCCGTGTAGCCCTTCACGTAGCCCGGCACGATCACGTGGAAGCCGCGCCGCTTACTGGACGCCCCGTCGGCGTGGATGGAGATCGCCGCGTGGGCGCGCACCTTGTTGCCGAGGGCGGCGCGCTGGTTCACGCACGGACCCACGCCGGCGTTGTTCGGCCTGGTCAGGTGCACGGTCGCGCCCTGGGCGCGCAGCAGCCGGGCCAGCCGGGTCGCCACGTCGAAGGTGTACGCGTGCTCGGCATAGCCGGAGTCGGTGGCGGTCCCGGTGGTGTCGCACGCCTTCCGGAAGGGCCCGGCCGGCACCTTCCGGTTGATGACCTTGGGGTACTTGTGGTTGCGGCCGTTGTGCCCGGGGTCGATGACGACCACCTTGCCCGCCAGCGGCCGCGCCGCCGCCGCGGCCACCGGCCGCGCCTGCGGGCGGGACGGCCCGTCCTCCGCCGGCAGCAGCACCGCCACCGACGCGGCCGCCGACACCGCCACCGCGGACGCCACGACCGCTCCGACACTCACCGCACGCCGAGCCATCATGGCACCGCACGTTACCGGCGTTGATCACCATTGGGGAGCGATCGCCCGTTTCCGGCCAGACCCTCGCGCTCCAGGCGCACGGCGCGCTCCGCGGGCGCCCGGCCCCGTCCATGCGGAGGGCCCGCACCGGATGATCCGGTGCGGGCCCTCTCAGCGCCTGGAGGGAGGCGGTCAGTCCTTGTTGAAGTTGACCGCGCCCTCGATGGGCGGCGGGGTGTCGGGGACGGTGGACGGCTTCGGCACACCCTTGAAGGTGAACTTGGCCGTCTCGCCCGAGCCCTCGACTCCGACGATCACGATCTGACCCGCCTTGAGGTCGTTGTACAGGATCTTCTCGGACAGGTTGTCCTCGATCTCCCGCTGGATCGTGCGGCGCAGCGGGCGGGCGCCCAGCACCGGGTCGTAGCCGCGCTCGGCCAGCAGGTCCTTGGCCTCCTGCTTGAGCTCCAGGCCCATGTCGCGGTCCTTCAGCCGCTCGTCCACCTTGGCGATCATCAGATCCACGATCTGGATGATCTCCTTGGGGGTGAGCTGGTGGAACACCACGGTGTCGTCGACGCGGTTCAGGAACTCGGGCCGGAAGTGCTGCTTGAGCTCCTCGCCGACCTTGGCCTTCATCCGGTCGTAGGAGCCCTGCTCGTCGTTCTGACGCGCGAAGCCCATCGACTGGCCCTTGGAGATGTCCCGGGTGCCGAGGTTGGTGGTCATGATGATGACGGTGTTCTTGAAGTCCACGACCCGGCCCTGGGCGTCGGTCAGGCGACCGTCCTCCAGGATCTGCAGCAGCGAGTTGAAGATGTCGGGGTGGGCCTTCTCGATCTCGTCGAACAGCACGACCGAGAACGGCTTGCGGCGCACCTTCTCGGTGAGCTGGCCGCCCTCCTCGTACCCGACGTAGCCGGGCGGGGAGCCGAACAGCCGCGAGACGGTGTGCTTCTCCATGAACTCGGACATGTCCAGCTGGATCAGCGCGTCCTCGTCGCCGAACAGGAACTCGGCGAGCGTCTTGGACAGCTCGGTCTTACCGACGCCGGACGGGCCGGCGAAGATGAACGAGCCGCCGGGGCGCTTGGGGTCCTTCAGGCCCGCACGCGTGCGCCGGATCGACTGGGACAGCGCCTTGATGGCGTCCTCCTGGCCGATGACGCGCTTGTGCAGCTCGTCCTCCATGCGCAGCAGGCGGGTCTGCTCCTCCTCGGTCAGCTTGAAGACCGGGATGCCGGTGGCGGTGGCCAGGACCTCGGCGATGAGCTCCTCGGTGACCTCCGCGACGACGTCCATGTCGCCGGCCTTCCACTCCTTCTCCCGCTGCGCCTTGGCGGTGAGCAGCTGCTTCTCGGAGTCGCGCAGCGCGGCGGCCTTCTCGAAGTCCTGCGCGTCGATCGCGGACTCCTTCTCGCGCCGCACGTCGGCGATCTTCTCGTCGTACTCGCGCAGGTCCGGCGGCGCGGTCATCCGGCGGATGCGCATCCGCGAACCGGCCTCGTCGATGAGGTCGATCGCCTTGTCGGGCAGGAACCGGTCGCTGATGTAGCGGTCGGCCAGCTGCGCGGCGGCCACCAGGGCGCCGTCGGTGATCGACACGCGGTGGTGCGCCTCGTAGCGGTCGCGCAGACCCTTGAGGATCTCGATGGTGTGCGACAGCGACGGCTCGGCGACCTGGATCGGCTGGAAGCGGCGCTCCAGCGCGGCGTCCTTCTCCAGGTACTTGCGGTACTCGTCGAGGGTGGTCGCGCCGATGGTCTGCAGCTCGCCGCGGGCCAGCATCGGCTTGAGGATGCTGGCGGCGTCGATGGCGCCCTCGGCGGCGCCCGCGCCGACCAGGGTGTGCAGCTCGTCGATGAACAGGATGATGTCGCCGCGGGTGCGGATCTCCTTCAGGACCTTCTTCAGCCGCTCCTCGAAGTCACCGCGGTAGCGGGACCCGGCGACCAGCGCGCCGAGGTCGAGGGTGTACAGCTGCTTGTCCTTCAGGGTCTCGGGCACCTCGCCCTTGACGATCTTCTGGGCCAGGCCCTCGACGACGGCGGTCTTGCCGACGCCGGGCTCGCCGATCAGCACCGGGTTGTTCTTGGTGCGCCGCGACAGCACCTGCATGACCCGCTCGATCTCCTTGTCCCGGCCGATGACCGGGTCGAGCTTGCCCTCGCGGGCGGCCTGGGTGAGGTTGCGGCCGAACTGGTCCAGCACCAGGGAGGTCGACGGCGTGGCCTCGGAGGGGCCGCCGGAGGCGGCCGGCTCCTTGCCCGAGTAGCCGTGCAGCAACTGGATCACCTGCTGGCGGACCCGGTTGAGGTCGGCGCCCAGCTTCACCAGGACCTGGGCCGCGACGCCCTCGCCCTCGCGGATCAATCCCAGCAGGATGTGCTCGGTGCCGATGTAGTTGTGGCCGAGCTGCAGCGCCTCCCGCAGCGACAGCTCCAGCACCTTCTTGGCCCGGGGAGTGAACGGGATGTGCCCGGAAGGCGCCTGCTGGCCCTGGCCGATGATCTCCTCGACCTGCTGCCGCACCGCCTCAAGGCTGATCCCCAGGCTCTCCAATGCCTTGGCAGCGACACCCTCGCCCTCGTGGATCAGACCCAGGAGGATGTGCTCGGTGCCGATGTAGTTGTGGTTGAGCATCCTGGCCTCTTCCTGAGCCAGGACGACAACCCGCCGCGCGCGGTCGGTGAACCTTTCGAACATCTCGTCGCTCCTCACAGAGCGGTCGAGCAGAGTCCGGAACGTCCGAACCTGCTCTTCCGCAGGTGCTGGCACCTATCAAACTAGCCGCCCGCCCCGAGGAGGCCGCCCGGTGCACTCCCACCAGGAGACGTTCCCCAGCTAAGCGCTGTTCAGTCTCATCCAACTACCGCATCGGTACGTCATGTTCCCGCTACGCCGCAAGCGAACGGGGCTTTTTCGCAGGTGGCGTGGAATCGACGGTGCGCGATCGCCGAATGGGGCCTGTCTACCTCGCCCCGGCCGCGCCAACCCACGAATCTCTACGCCACAAGCGAACGGCCCGCCTCACGCTGGAGACGGGCCGTCGGCGGACGGGCGCGTCAGTTGGCGGCCTCGTACTGCTCGATCACATTCTGCGGGATACGACCACGCTCATTGACCTTGATGCCTCGGGCCTTGGCCCAGGCGCGGATCTCGGCGCTGCGCTCGCGGTTGGAACCGGTGCGCGCGCGACGCCGCCGGGCGGCGCCCGCCTTACGCGACTTCTCCACGAACGGCTGCAGAGAATCCCGCAGCTTCTTTGCGTTGGCGCCACTGAGATCGATCTCGTAGGAGGCGCCGTCGATCGAGAACGCTACGGTCTCGTCCGCCTCGCCACCGTCGAGGTCGTCGACGAGAAGCACCTGAACCTTCTGTGCCATGAGGACAGACCTTTCGCTGGAGCAAACTGCATTCGGTTGACAAAGATATACCGCGATCTGCTGCGCTGACAATTCAACGCACGCGATGAACTTCTCTTCCCCTGCGGTAACTCATCGTAATCATGGTTGGCGAATCCATCGCACGGCGCCCGGCGGCCCCGGCGCGGCGGGGCGAGCGGTATGAATTGTCCGGCCATGGCGGGCCGGATTTCGGGGTGACCGAGATCACCGGTACCCGCCGTGACCAGCGGCGCCGATCATGCGGGACCACCGGTTTCGCCGGGTCGCGGGCTTTCCTCCGGCGGCCGGTTGGCCCTCGAAATAAGCCCCGCAGGGCCTTAACGGGAGGACATCACCCACCCCGGCCCCATCGATTAACCCTGACGTAACGGCACTAACCGCACCGCCGCCGGAATGCTCCGGGCGGCGGCCCGGCCGGCCGCGGACCGCCTCGACCGGGCCATGTGAACCGATTACCAAGTGACCGCCCGCGGCGAAATCAGTTGCCGCCGCGGCGCGCGGCGGTCGGAAAACGAGGGCGTGTCCCAGTCCCGGGCAAGCGGAGGAGGCCCGGCTTTAGCGGAGATAAGTCCGCAATGTCACATCGCCCGCGGGCGCGCGAACCCGGACGGGCCGATCTCCGGATCCGGCGGACGGCTCCAGGGCGCGGGGCCGGCGCGCCTCCTAAACGCCCAAGGCGGCCGTTCGGAGACCGCGCCCGTTTTCCGTTGCCGAAGCCGCCGCATAATCGCACACGGCCTCACAGGGGCGCGGCAGGGTGACGGAGGCCCGCCCTCCGCAGAACGCTTGCGGGACGCTTACGGGGACGGGGCTGCAAAGACGGCCCGCTTAGCGGGAGCCGATACCCGGCCCGCTTACCCGCTCGGGTTCTCCGGATTTCATTGCCGGCCCGAACGCGCCGGGCCGTGATTGCGGCCGCAGGGCCGCCGGATCAGCCCGCCGGGCGTTTGACCACAAGGGTGTCGGTCAGGCGGTCGTGCACCGCCTGCCGCCGTCCCTGCGCCGGTTCGCCCTTGGCGCGCAGCCCTTCGAGGATCGCTCCGACGTTCACCACCCAGAAAACGGCGGCGACCAAACTCACGACGGGCACCGGGCGGACGGCGATCGGCAGCGTGTAGACCGCCGTACGGGCCAGGGACCGGACGACGCCCAACCGGCGCTCGGGATCGGGCGTCCGCCGCTCCTCGGGGCTCTCAGCGCCCTCCAAGCCCTCAGTGCGCTCCGCGCTCTCCGGGCCCTCCTGGGGCGCGGCGCGGACCACTTCGATGCCGGCGAACCGCTTGCCGAGGGTCCGCCCCCACAACGCGAGCTGAACGGTCTCGTACAGCAGCAGAGCGGCCGCCACGAGAGGCGGCGCGAGCGCGGCCTCCGTCGTGGCGTCGGGCACCGCCGCGCGCAGCGCCATGACGATCGGGAGGCCCACCACGAGCGTGTCCACGATCCGGGCGACCAGGCGTTGCCCCGGCTCGGCCAGGACCCGCTCCGCCCCTTCCACCGATCCGTGCACCGTCCCGGCGGAGGGGGACCCGGCCGCGGCACTCGTCTCCGCGAACTCGGCCGTCCCCCCGGCCTCCGCGGCCTCGCCCGCCGGATCGGCCGAGGCCCCGGGCCGCCGGGCCCCGGCCGCGCCACCCATGTCCACCGCGCGCCCTAGTGCCCGTAACCGTGGTGCCCGTGGTCGTCGTGCCCGTAGCCGTCGTGGTCGCCGTCCTCGACGCGCTCGTCGATCACGACCGTCCCCGAGAGGCGGTCGTGCAGCGACTGGCGCAGCGGCTGGTCCCAGATCGCCCACAGGTACGCCATCACCGCGCCGATCCAGGCCAGCAGCATCCCGTAGGCCGCGTACTCCCAGACCTTCACCGCCAGCACCAGGAAGAAGAACACCCCGATCTGGTAGCCGACGTGGGTGACGCCCGCGCGCATGACCGCCTGCGAGGTGGTGATCGGCCCGCCCGCCGGATCGCGCTGGACGACGCCGACGTGCATGAGCCGCTTGCCGATCGTGCGGCCCCACATCGACAGCTGCACGGCCTCGTAGACGAACGGGATGACCGCCAGCACGGCGAACAGCGTGAAGATGATCGGCCAGTTCCAGATCGCGCCCTCGGTGGAGGTCTTGCTCCCGGAGGTCTCCAGCCCGAACACGCCCACGGTGACCGGCACGACCAGCGCGAACCCGAACACCGCGACCAGCGCGTTGTCGGCGAGCCGCGCGACGGCGCGGCGGCCGATCGGCGCGAGCGGCAGGTCGGCGGCGTCGCCGTGGTAGCCGCCCCCCTGGTGGCCGTGGTCCTGGTAGCCGTGGTCGCGGCCGCCGTACTCGTCGTAGGAGCCGTAGGAGGCCTCGGCGGTCTGCCGCCACTGCTGCTGGGGCTGCCCGCCCTGCCACTGCTGCGGCTGCCGACCGCTCTGCCACGCAGACCCCTGCTGCGAGGGCGGCGGGCCGTACGACGGGCCGCCCGGCGGCGGGTACTGCCCGCCGCGGTGGGGGGATTCGCTCATCGGTCAGTCCTCCAGGCGAAGCAACATGCGGGTATTTCCCAACGTATTCGGCTTGACCCGGTCGAGGTCCAGGAACTCGGCCACGCCTTCGTCGTAGGAACGCAGGAGTTCCTCATAGACCTCGGGCGAGACGGGGGTCCCCAGGATTGTCCGGAAGCCGTGCCGGGCGAAGAAATCCACCTCGAAGGTAAGACAGAAGACCCGCCGCACGCCCAGGTCGCGCGCCTGGTCCAGCAGCCGCGTCACGATGCGGTGCCCGATGCCCCGGCCGTTCAGCCCCGGCGCGACCGCCACGGAGCGGACCTCCGCCAGGTCCTCCCACATCACGTGCAGCGCGCCGCAGCCGATGACGGTCCCGCCGCTCTGCAGGTCCTCGGCGACCCAGAACTCCTGGATGTCCTCGTACAGCGTCACGGTGCTCTTCTGCAGCAGGCGGCGGCCGGGTCCGCCATAGGCCTCGACCAGTTCCCTGATTCCCTGCACGTCGGCGGTGCGAGCACGCCTGATCACGACTTCCACAATCAGGCGACATTATCGAAGACCGGCCCTTTACCAAGGGTCGGTGACCACTTACCCTTGGTAGCGCGACAGCAGGTGATCGAACGGGGACGGCCCGCGATCCGCCGCTTTCCGGGACGCGCTCCGCGGCGCCTCCCCCGGAAGGGGCGGCCGCCGCGCCCGCGCCGTCCGGCCCGTCCGGCGAGTCCCACGGGCCATCGCGTGTCACCTGCGTTTTCGCCTGTTCTGGTTGGCATCCCCTGCCGACTCCGTTAGTGTCCTGCGCTGACATCGGCCGCCTGTACCTGACGGCGGCCCGCACCGCCGAATCCAGGGGCCGCAGCCGGCGGTCCCGGAACCGGGGACCCACCTTCGTCGCCGCCACGGGACCCGCCCGTAGTTCCGGCGCCGATCGGGGTCAATCCACCACCGCACGGTCCACCTCGTGCGCGCGTGGACGGGCTGCTCCGGCCCGAACCCGTCAGCTAACCCGGTAGGCGGACCAGGAGGGAGAAACCGTGGAGCCATCGCGCCCTGCATCCTCGCCGCCGCGCACTCCGGCCGGGCCGACGCCCGCCCCGGGGCCCGGCCGAGGCCGCCGTTCCGCCTTCCCGCACGCCGGGGCCCGCCGTCCGGTCCTCCGCGCCGCCGCGGCCGCCGGGCTCCTGGCCGTCGCCGCGGCCGTCCCGGTCCTGCCGGCCGCCCCCGCGCACGCCGACCCCGACGACACCAAGGAGCTCAGCTCCCAGGCGCACAAGCTCGCCGACGAGCTCGAACGCCTCACCGAGCAGTACAACGGGCTCAAGGTGAAGCTCCAGCAGTCGCAGCGGGCCGCCAAGGTCGCCACCGACAACGCCGAGCGCCAGGAGAAGTCGCTGGAGGGGCTGCGCGAGAAGATCGGCAGCCTGGCCGCCACCAGCTACATGCAGGGCGGCACCGACCCCACCCTGTCGTTCGTGGCCGCCCAGGACCCGCAGGCGGTGCTCGACCAGTCGGCGACCCTGAACTACTTCGCCCAGCGCGACGGCACCAAGGTCGCCGGGCTGATGCAGACGATGCAGGCCGCCCAGCGCGCCCGCCGCGCCGCCGAGGAGCGCGCCAAGCAGGTCAGGACGCTGCGGGCGCAGCTGGAGACCCAGCGAGAGAAGGTCACCAAGAGCTACGAGCAGGTGCGCGGCAAGCTGGTCAAGAAGGACCCCGGGCAGCTGGCCAAGCTGCCGGTGGTCGGCACCGGCAAGGCGGCGCAGGCGCTGCGGCTGGCGATGACCAAGATCGGCCGTCCGTACGTGTGGGGCGCCGCGGGCCCCAGCACCTTCGACTGCTCCGGCCTGATCATGTGGGCCTACGGCAAGGTGGGGGTCAGCCTGCCGCACTACACCGGCAGCCAGTGGAACGCCGGCACCCACATCTCCCGGGACCAGATGCAGCCGGGGGACCTGGTGTTCTTCTACTCCGACCTGCACCACGTGGGCATGTACGTGGGCGACGGGAAGATGCTGCACGCCCCGCAGACCGGGGACGTCGTCAAGATCGCGCCGATCGGGGGCCGCCCGTTCGCCGGCGCGGTCCGGGTCGCCTGACCGCAGCGGCCGGTTCCGGTGAACTGCGTCCGCGGCGGCGCCGAGTGCAGGGACCTACCTGCCGGGGGTACGGCGCCGCCGCTGCGGGGTCGGACGGAGTTCGTCGGTCGGACCGGTTAGATGAGCTGCCTTCGGGCCGCCCACACCACGGCCTCGATAGGGGTGTTGACCTCCAGCCGGTCGCAGATCGTCCGCAGCCGCCGCCGCAGGGTCCTTGCGCTCAGCTCGAGCTTGCGTGCCGCCACATCTGCGGTGACACCGCTGGCGATCTGCGCGAGCAGCCGGATCTCCTCCTCGCTCAGACGCAGGTCCTCGGTGCCACGCCGTACGAGTGTGGCCTGTTCCACTCCGTCCTCCCTCGTCCGTGGTGATGACCGCGGGGATGCAGCCGTCCGCTGCACAGGTACGGGTGAGCGTCGTCGTCGCCTGTGTTCTGTGTCGCGCGTTGGGTTGCCGGGTCCGGAGCCTTCCGGACTTAGATCATCTGTTTCCTTCACTGTCTGGCGTGCTTGGCCGGAGGTGGCCGATGGGTCGATTGCGGGGCGCCGTAGGGGAACTCCGGGTGACGATTCAGACGTTGGCCCACCGAACGCGGTCCGGATCGAGATCTCCAGCCATCCCATTCCGTCCCTTCACATCGGTCTCGCCGCGCCACGGTCGGGCTCCGCCGACCCGAACCGTGAACGAAGATCGTGAATCGTTTCAAGCTACGCTTCGGCTCGGAACGCTAGGCGGCCGGATCCGGCCCGTCAAGCGTCGATTGAGTGCTATCCGTGCTCCTATGACCACTTTCCGTGACCACTTTCACGGGGGCCTGCCACGGGGAACTCGACAACCTGCGAAAACAGATCCGGGGCCGACGAGGAGTGCTTTGCCACAGAGCAGTATTCGCGAGGTCGCGAGGCGTGCCGGAGTCTCAGTTGGGACCGTTTCGAATGTCCTAAACCGGCCAGATCTCGTGGCCGAAGCGACCCGAGACCGCGTCCGCGCGGCGATCGAAGAGCTCGGATTCGTGCGCAACGAGTCCGCGCGCAGGCTCCGCACGGGCCCGGACGGGCCCGACGGGCGCCAGGCGCCGCGCGCCCGCGCGTTCGGCGTCATCGTTGAGGATCTCACCAACCCCTACGCCACCGACGTGGCGCGCGGCGTGGAGCTCACGCTGAACGCCGCGGGCTACGAGGCGTTCTGGCTCACCACCGACCACTCGGCCGACAAGGAGCGCCGGGTGCTGGAGCTGCTGGAGGCCCAGCGCGCCACGGGCGTGGTGGTGATACCCGTCTGCCTGAAGGCGGCCGACATCGCGCGGCTGCGCGCCGCGGGCATGTCGGTGGTGCTGCTGGACCGGGCCGGCGACCAGGTCTGCTCGGCCCAGGTCGACCATGTCGCCGGCGGCGACATCGCGGCCGCGCACCTGCTGGAGCTCGGCCGCGACGACATGGTCTTCGTGACCGGGCGGCCCGAGCCGCAGCCGTGCGTGGAGCGCCGCGACGGCGCGGCCCGCACGCTGGCCAAGGCGGGCGGCGGCGAGCTGGCGACCCTGACGCAGGCGGCGCTGACCGCCGGTGAGGGCCGGGCGGCCGCGCACCGGCTGCTGGAGCTGTCGCCGGTGCCGACCGGGGTGTTCTGCGCCAACGACCTGCTGGCCATCGGGCTGGTCAACGAGCTGACCCGGCTGGGCGTGCGGGTGCCCGAGGACATCGCGGTGGTCGGCTACGACGACATCGACCTGGCCGCCTCCGCCGCGGTGCCGCTCACCACCATCCGGCAGCCGCGCCGCGAGCTGGGCATGGAGGCGGCCGAGCTGGCGCTGGCCGAGACCGCCGAGGGCGCGCGGCACGAGCACCGCCAGGTCATCCTGGCGCCCGAGCTGGTGATCCGCGAGTCCGCGTAGCGGACACGGCGCGGGGGGGGGGGGCCGGGGCCCCCGGGGCCGGGGGGGCCGCCCCCCCGCGGGGCGGGCGGGCCCGGGGGGGGGGCGGGGGGGGCCCGCGCCCCCCGCGGGGGGGGGGGGGGGCCCCCCGCCCCCGGGGGGGGGGCCCCCCCCCCGCGCCGGCGTGCGCGCTACTCCGGCTTGACCAGCGGGAACAGGATGGTCTCCCGGATGCCCTTGCCAGTGAAGGCCATGATCATCCGGTCGATGCCCGCGCCCATGCCGCCGGTCGGCGGCATGGCGTACTCCAGCGCCCGCAGGAAGTCCTCGTCCAGCTGCATGGCCTCGGGGTCGCCCCCGGCCGCCAGCAGCGACTGCTCGGTGAGGCGGCGGCGCTGCTCGACCGGGTCGACCAGCTCGGAGTAGGCGGTGCCGAGCTCGGTGCCGAAGCCGATCAGGTCCCACTTCTCGGTCAGCAGCGGCTCGTCGCGGTGCTGGCGGGTCAGCGGGGAGGTCTCCAGCGGGTAGTCCATGACGAACGTCGGCTGGATCAGCGTGTGCTCGATCAGCTCCTCGAACAGCTCCTGCACGAGCCGGCCCTGGCCCCACTTGGGGTCCCAGTGGATCTCGCGGGCGTCGGCCAGCTTGCGCACGGTCTCGATCGGGGTGTGCGGGGTGATCTCCTCGCCCAGCTTCTCCGACACCGACCCGTACAGCGTGATGCGCGGCCACTCGGCGAGCCCGAGGTCGACCTCGCGGTCGCCGTGCACCACCACGCTGGTGCCCAGCGCGGCCTGCACGGCCTTCTGGTACATGCGCTGGGTGAGGTCGGCCATGTCGTTGTAGTCGAGGTAGGTGCCGTAGGCCTCCAGCATCGTGAACTCCGGGTTGTGCGTGGAGTCCGCGCCCTCGTTCCGGAAGTTCCGGTTGATCTCGAAGACCTTCTCGATCCCGCCCACGACCAACCGCTTGAGGTACAGCTCGATCGCGATCCGCAGGTACAGGTCCATGCCGTAGGCGTTGATGTGGGTCTGGAACGGCCGCGCCGCCGCCCCGCCGTGGATCGGCTGGAGCATGGGCGTCTCGACCTCGAGGTAGCCCTCCTCGTGCCAGAAGTCGCGCACCGCGCGCACGGTGGCGCTGCGGATGTGCGCCATCCTGCGGGCCTCGTCGTTGACGATGAGGTCCACGTAGCGCATCCGGACCCGCGCCTCGGGGTCGGTGAGCCCCGCGTGCTTGTCGGGCAGCGGCCGCAGCGACTTGGAGGTGATCGCGAAGCGGTCGGCCATGACCGACAGCTCGCCGCGCTTGGAGGTGATCACCTCGCCCTCGACGCCGATGTGGTCGCCGAGGTCGACGTCGCGCTTCCAGGCGTCCAGCTGCTCCTGGCCCACCTTGGCGAGCGAGAGCATGACCTGGATGTCGCCGGAGCCGTCGCGGATGGTGGCGAAGCACAGCTTGCCGGTGTTGCGGACCAGCATGACCCGCCCGGTGACGCCGACCTTCTCGCCCGTCTCGGTGCCCGGCTCCAGGTCCGGGTGTTTCTCCCGGACCTCGGCGATGGTCGCGGTGCGCGGGAAGGTCACCGGGTAGGGGTCGATACCGCTCTCCCGGAGGCGGTCGAGCTTCTCCCGGCGCACGCGCATCTGCTCCGGGAGATCGTCGTAGGTCTGGTCGCTCACCCCTCAAGGCTATCCATCCCGCCGCGCGCCCGGCGAACGGCTTGCCCCGCTCACACCGCCGGCAGCACCGGCGCGGGGACCAGCAGCGGGCCGAGGTCGCGGGCCATGCCGGCGGCCAGCGCGCGGAACGCGGCGACCTCGGGCCGCCGGTCGCCCGCGCGGGTCACCAGCACGCTCTCCTCCCAGGGCGCGTCGACGACCGGGACGCCGCGCGTGCCCGGCCAGGGGGTAGAAGCGGCGGAAGGAGTACAGCGCCGACCCCGCGCCCCGCCCGGCCGCGACGCTGGCCAGCACCTCCTGCGGGTTGCGGGCCCGGTCGGGGCTGCGGCGCGGCCGCTCCCCGCCGCGCGCGGCCATGAAGTAGAGGTAGTCGGTGAACGCCCGGGGCGTGGACGGCGGCACGTCCAGGTAGCTCAGGTCGAGGACGTCCGCGAGGCGCAACGCCTCGGCCTCGGCGAACTCCCCGCGCGCGGGGACGACCACGATCCGCGGCTCGCGCGTCAGGACGTCCACGGCGACGCGCTCGTCGTCGGGCGCGGGGCGCACGAACGCGACGTCCGCCTTGTGCTCGACCACGGCGGTGACGTGCTCGGTGAAGTCCAGCGGGAGCAGCTCCAGCGGCGTCCCGGGCCGGGCCCGCGCGAACGCCCGGATGATCGCGGGGGTCAGCTCGGCCGACCCGTGCCCCATCACCCCGATCCGCAGCGCGGCCTCGCGGTCGCGCCGCAGGTCGGCGACCGCGTCGGCGGCGGCGTTGAGGGCCTCCAGGGCGGCCCGCGCGTGCGGGACGAACCGCTCCCCCGCCGGGGTGAGCCGCACGGGGTTGCGCTCCAGCAGGCGGACGCCGAGCTCCCGTTCGAGGCTCTGCACGTGGGCGGTCACCGCGGGCGGCGACAGGAAGAGCCGGGCGGCGGCGCGCGTGAACCGCCCCTCTTCGGCCACCGCGAGGAACGACGCGAGCTGACGGAGCTCCACCCGGCCCACGGTAGTGCCCGTTCCGCCCGTTCCCGCGGCCGGGTTCACGATTCCCGAACGGCCCCGCCGCACCGCGCGGGGAGGCCGTAGACCTGTGCTCATGATCGATACGGCCGGGCCCCGGCGCACCCCCGCGGCGGTCTGGCTCCCCGTCACGCTGATCATGTTCGGCGTCGGGTGGGGCGCCAACCAGTTCGCCTCCCTCCAGGGCGCCTACCGGACCGGCCTGCACCTGTCGGGGGGGGGGGCGAGGTGCAGGCGCTGCTGGGGGTGTACTCGCTGGGCCTGGTGCCCGGCCTGGCGCTGGGCGGCCCGGCGTCCGACCGGCTGGGGCGGCGGCGCCTCGCGCTGCCGTTCTCGGCCGTCTCGGCGCTGGTCACGCTCGTCCTGGTCGCGGGCGGCACCTGGCCGCCGCTGCTGTACGCGGGCCGCTTCCTGGCCGGGATCGTGACGGGCACGGTCCTGGCGGCCGGGACGGCCTGGGTGAAGGAGCTGTCCCCGGTGGAAGGCCCCCGCCTGACGGCGCTGGCGGTGTCGGCGGGCTTCGGCGTCGGCCCGTTCTGCGCGGCGATGGTGGCCCAGTGGGCGCCCCGTCCGCTGGTGACGGCGTACCTGCCCCATCTGCTGCTGATGGCGGTGGCGGTCCCGCTGGCCTGCCGCGTCCCCGAGACCCTCGATCCGGGCACGCGACCGGTGGGCCGCCTGAAGCTGACGGGGCTGCGCCACCCGGCCTTCGTTCGCGTCCTGGTCCCGCTGGGGATCTGGGTGTTCACGGCGGCCACGACCGTTTTCGCCCTGCTCCCCGACCGGCTGCACGTCGCGCACTGGCCGACGCTCTACGCCGGGACGCTGTGCCTGGCGACGCTGGGGACCGGCATGGCGGTGCAGCCGGTCGCCCGCCGCCTGCGCCCGCGCGTCACGGCGCGGGCGGGCCTGGCACTGGTCGTCGCGGGCTTCCTGCTGGCGGCCCTGACCGTCGCCGCGGCCGAACCCGCCCTGGCCTACGCCACCGCCGTCCCGATGGGCGCGGGCTACGGCATGTGCCTGGTGTACGGCCTGGGCGAGGTGGCCCGGACGGCGGCCCCGTCCGAGCTGGCGGGGCTGACGGCGGCCTTCTACGCCGTCACGTACCTGGGGATGTTCGGCCCCCTGGTGTTCACGCTGCTGGGGTCGGCGGTCCCCACGCCGGCCCTGCTCCTGGCCGCGGCGGCCCTGGCGGCGTGCTCCCTGGCCGCCGTCCTGCGCTGGTCCTGAGCCGGCGGCCGGGACCGCCGGTCAGGGCCGCCGGTCAGGACCGCGCCGGTCAGGACCGCGCCGGTCAGGTGTTGCGCTGGTAGATCAGGCGCAGGCCGACCAGGGTCAGCCACGGCTCGAACTCGTCGATGCTGCGCGACTCCTCCAGCACCAGCGGGGCGAGGCCGCCGGTGGCGATCACCGTGACCTCGTCGGGGTCGGCGGCCAGCTCCTCCGACATGCGCTCCACGATGCCGTCCACCTGGCCCGCGAAGCCGAAGATGATGCCCGACTGCAGGGCCTCGACGGTGTTCTTGGCGATCACGTTGCGGGGCCGGACCAGCTCGATCTTGTGCAGCTGGGCGCCGCGCACCGACAGGGCGTCGATGGAGATCTCGATGCCGGGGGCGATCGCGCCGCCCACGTACTCGCCCTTGGCCGAGACCGCGTCGAAGGTGGTGGCGGTGCCGAAGTCCACCACGATCGCGGGGCCGCCGTGCAGGTGCACGGCGGCCAGCGCGTTCACGATGCGGTCGGCGCCGACCTCCTTGGGGTTGTCCATCCGGACCGGCACGCCGGTCTTGACGCCCGGCTCGACGATCACCGCGGGCACGTCGCCGTAGTAGCGGCGGCACATCTCCCGCATCTCGTGCAGGACCGACGGCACGGTCGAGCACAGCGCGATGCCGCTGATGTCGGTCTCGGCCAGCAGCGGGCTCTGCTGGACCAGGCCCTGGAGGACCACCGCGATCTCGTCGGCGGTGCGACGCGGGTCGGTGTTGATCCGCCAGTGCTCGATCACCTCCTCGCCCTCGAACAGGCCGAGGACGGTGTGGGTGTTACCGACGTCGATGGTGAGCAGCATCAGGTCCCCGCTGGTCAGGAGAAGTCAAGGCCGATGTCGAACACGCGCGCCGAGTGGGTCAGCGCACCTACTGCAAGGTAGTCCACACCGGTCACGGCGACATCTCGGGCCCGGTCCAAAGTGAGTCCGCCGCTGGCCTCCAGCTCGGCGCGGCCGCCCGCGGTCCGCACCGCCTCGGCCATGTCGGCGTCGCTCATGTTGTCCAGCAGGATGCTGGTCGCGCCGGCCGCGAGGGCCTCGGCGACCTGCTCCAGGGTGTCGCACTCGACCTGGACGTGCAGGTCGGGGTGGGCGGCGCGGACCGCCTGGAAGGCCCGGGTGACCGAGCCGGCCGCCGCCACGTGGTTGTCCTTGATCAGCGCCGAGTCGTGCAGGCCCATCCGGTGGTTGACGCCGCCGCCGCAGCGCACCGCGTACTTCTGCAGGGCGCGCAGGCCGGGCAGGGTCTTGCGGCTGTCGCGCACGCGCGCCTTGGTGCCCGCCATGGCGTCCTGCCAGCGGCGGGTCGCGGTCGCGATGCCCGACAGGTGGGTCAGTAGGTTCAGGGCGGTCCGCTCGGCGCGCAGCACGGCGCGGGTCGGGCCCGACACGGTGATCAGGACGTCCCCGGCGCGCACCCGGTCCCCGTCGGCGACCTTGGCGTCGTGGTCGACGCCGAGCAGCTCGAAGACCACCGCGGCGACCGGGACGCCCGCGACGACGCCGTCCTCGCGGGCCGCGAAGTCCCCGCGCGAGGTCTCGTCGGGGCCGAAAATGGGCTCGCTGGTCACGTCGGTGTCGCCGTCCTCGGCCAGCGCGACCCGCACGAGGTCCTCCACAGCCTGTGGATCGAGGCCGGCGGTGCGCAGCCGGTCCTGGAGTTCGGGTGTCATGTCAGCTCCTCGTAGTGGGTCGTCAGGCCGCCGCCGTCCAGGCGGGTGACCAGGTGGCCGCGCCAGGCGGCGTCGTCGCGGTCGGGGTGGTCGGCGCGCCAGTGGCTGCCGCGGGTCTCGGTGCGCCGCCGCGCGGCCGCGACGATCGCCGACGCCACCAGGCGCAGGTTGGCGGTCTCCCAGGCCGCCACGCCCGGCTCGGCGTCGCCGCCCAGGGCCGCCAGCCCGCGCTCGGCGGCGGCGAGGCCCTCGGCGTCGCGCAGCACGCCCGTGTGCGCCGTCATGATCCGCTGGATCTCGGCGCGGGCCGCCGGATCCGGCAGCGTCCCGGAAACGGCCTCCAGGGCGATCTCCGCGCGTTCCGGGGCGGGTTCCGCGCCGATCGCCGCCGCGATCCGCTCGGCGAACACCAGGCCCTCCAGCAGCGAGTTGGACGCGAGCCGGTTCGCGCCGTGCACCCCGGTGCAGGCGACCTCGCCGCACGCGTACAGGCCGGGCACCGAGGTGCGCCCGTCCAGGTCGGTGCGCACGCCGCCGCTGGCGTAGTGCGCGGCCGGGAGGACCGGGATCGACTCCGTGACGGGGTCGATGCCGTGGTCGCGGCAGGCCGCCAGGATCGTGGGGAAGCGCCGCTCCCACATGGCCGCGCCGAAGTGCCGGGCGTCCAGGTACATGCAGGGGGCGCCGGTCTCGCGCATCCGGTTCATGATCCCCTTGGCGACCACGTCGCGCGGGGCCAGCTCGGCCAGCTCGTGGCGGCCCACCATGAAGCGCTCGCCGGAGGCGTCCACCAGGTGCGCGCCCTCGCCCCGGACGGCCTCCGACACCAGCGGCTGCCGCCCGCGCGCGTCCGGACCGAGCCACAGCACGGTCGGGTGGAACTGCACGAACTCCAGGTCGGTCACCTCGGCGCCCGCGCGCAGCGCCAGCGCCACCCCGTCGCCGGTGGAGACCTCGGGGTTGGTGGTGGCCGAGAACACCTGCCCGAGGCCGCCGGTGGCCAGCACGACCGCGCGGGCGCGCACGGCCCCCACGCCGCCCGGCTGGCCCTCGCCCATCACGTGGAGCGTGACACCGGCGGCGCGGCCCGCGGCGTCCTTGACCAGGTCCAGCACCAGGGCGTGCTCGATGACCTCGATCCCGGCCTCCTTGAGCGCCGCCAGCAGCGCCCGGCTGATCTCCGCGCCGGTGGCGTCGCCGCCCGCGTGCGCGATGCGCCGCCGGTGGTGGCCGCCCTCGCGGGTCAGCGAGATCTCCCCCGACGCCGCGCGGTCGAAGCGCGCGCCGAGGTCGATCAGCCGCCGCACCGCGTCCGGCCCCTCGGTGACCAGCGCCCGGACGGCGGCCTCGTCGCACAGTCCGACCCCGGCCGTGAGGGTGTCGGCCAGGTGGTCGGCGGGGCTGTCGTCGGCGCCGAGGGCGGCGGCGATCCCGCCCTGCGCCCAGCGGGTGGACCCGGCGTCCAGCAGCGCCTTGGTGACCAGCAGCACCCGGCCGTGCGGGCGGCAGCGCAGGGCGGTCACCAGCCCGGCGATCCCGGAGCCGATCACGACGACGTCGGCGTCGGCGGTCCAGCCGGGGGCGGGGGCGGCCAGCGGCCGCGGGACGGGTCGAGGGGCAGGTCGAGGGGCCATGAGCCCTCCTCCGAAGGGGGTTGTTCTCGTCATTGTGACATTAACCCCCGGATGCCCCGGACACGGGCCCGGCGAAAGCGGCGGCCGCCCCCTCGCGGGAAGGGGGCGGCCGCATGAACGCGCAGGTCAGCGCTGCACGAGATCGCCGCGGGCGTCGGTGGTGCCCGGCACCGGCTCGGCCGGGTCGGTGCCCAGCGAGATGATCTTGTTGTCCCGGTCCACGTGCACCACGGTCGGGACGAACTCGCGCGCCTCGGCGTCGCTGAGCTGGGCGTAGCTGATGATGATGACCAGGTCGCCGGGCGACACCAGGCGGGCGGCCGCGCCGTTGATGCCGATCACGCCCGAGCCGCGCTCCCCGGCGATCAGGTAGGTCTCCAGGCGCGCGCCGTTGTCGATGTCCACCACGTGCACCTGCTCGCCGGGCAGCAGGTCGGCGGCCTCCAGCAGGTCCTGGTCGATGGTCAGCGACCCCACGTAGTGCAGGTCGGCCTGGGTGACCGTGGCGCGGTGGATCTTGCTCTTGAACATGGTCCGCATCATGGGCGCTCTCCTTGTGGGGGTCTCGTGCCGGTGGCTACGAGCCGAACTGCAGCGGGAGGTTGTCGATCAGATGGGTGGCGCCGACCCGGCCCGCCACGGCGAGCACGGCCGGGCCGGTGTGCCCGGCGCCGACCTCGGTGAAGGTCGCCGGGTCCACCAGGACCAGGTAGTCCAGCGCGAGCGGCGGCTCGGCCGAGGCCGCCTCGTCCAGCACCGCGCGCGCCGCCCCGACCACCGCGGCGGGGCCGCCGGCCGCGGCGTCCGCGCCCGCCTGCAGCGCCCGCGACAGCGCCAGGGCGGTGCGCCGCTCGTCCTCGGCGAGGTAGCGGTTGCGGCTGGACAGGGCGAGGCCGTCCAGCTCGCGGACGGTGGGACCGCCGACGATCTCGACCGGGACGTTCAGGTCGGCGACCATGCGGCGGATCATCGCCAGCTGCTGGGCGTCCTTCTCGCCGAAGACCGCGAGGTCGGGGCGCACCAGGTTGAACAACTTCAGCACGACGGTGAGCATTCCGTCGAAGTGCCCGGGGCGGGTCTCCCCCTCCACCCGCTCGCCCATCGGCCCGGACTTCACCGTGACCTGCGGCCGGTCCGGGTACATCACCTCGACGGTCGGCGCGAACACCACGTCCACGCCCTCGGCGGCGCACGCCTCGATGTCGGCGGCGAAGGTGCGCGGGTAGCGGTCGAGGTCCTCGCCCGCCCCGAACTGCAGCGGGTTGACGAACACGCTCACCGCCACGGTGTCGGCGAGCTGCCGCGCCTTGCGGATCAGCGAGCGGTGCCCCTCGTGCAGGGCGCCCATGGTGGGCACCAGCGCCAGGGTCCCCTTCACCTCGGCGCGGACCGCCGCCAGCTCCGCGCGGGTCTGGGCGATGACGGGCGTCATGGATCCTCCTCGATCAGTCCGCCAGCACTTCGAGGAGCCGCTCGGCGTCCTCGGGCTTCAGCAGGCCCGCGCCGAGCGCGCGGTCGGCGGTGAGGCGGGCGAGCGCGACGTAGGCGCGGCGGCCCTCCGGCGAGTGGCGCGCCAGCTCGCCGACGTGGTCGGCGACGGTGCCCGCGTCGCCGCGCGCGACCGGGCCGGTCAGGCCGTCGATGCCCAGCCGCAGCGCGTTGTCCAGCGCCGCGCCCAGCAGCGGCCCCAGCATCCGGCCCGGCTCGCCGACCCCGGCCTCGCGCAGCAGGTCCATCGACTCCACCACCAGCGTGACCAGGTGGTTGGCGCCTCCGGCGAGGGCCGCGTGGTACAGCGGCCGGCGCTCCTCGGTGATCCAGACCGGCTCGCCGCCCATCTCCAGCACCAGCGCCTCGGCGACCGGGCGCAGCGGCTCGGGCGCGGTGACGCCGAAGGAGATGCCGTTCAGCCGGTCCACGTCGTCGGGCCGCCCGGTGAAGGTCATGACCGGGTGCACCGCCAGCGGCAGCCCGCCCGCGCGGGTGAGGTCGTCCAGCGCGGTGGCGCCGTAGCGGCCGCTGGTGTGCAGGAACAGCTTGCCCGCGACCGGGACGCCGGTGGCGACCAGGCCCGCCGCCAGCTCGCGCAGCGCGTCGTCGGGGACGGTCAGCAGCACCAGGTCGGCGGCGGCCACGACCTCCTGCGGGGTGCCGGGGACGGCGCCGGGCAGGCGTTCGGCGGTGCGCAGCCGGGAGGTCTCGGAGACCGCCGAGGCGGCCACGACGCGGTGCCCGGCCCGTTCGAGCGCGACGCCGAGCGCGGTGCCGACCCGGCCCGCGCCCACGACGCCCACGGTCAGCCGCGCGGGCCGGTCCTCGGGACGCGGCTCGCCGGGCTCGGGGGACCTGCCGGCAGGGGGCATGGCGCGTGCATCCATGAAAGTCGTTCCAGTCCTCAGGCTAGGTACCGGACGGGCGCGACCCAGCGTACCCGCGGGCCGGCGGCCCTCCGGCACCCCGGGCACCATCACACCCAGGTGACCATACGAATACCAGGAGTCACAGGAACCTCGGGTAACGGGTCACAGTTGGCCCGGTGGCGGGAACGATCGCTTGCCTTCGATCTTCCGGCAGGAGTAACTCTGAGTTGTGACGGCGCCGTCACACAAGGTGAGAAATACGAGATCAGACACGCAGGGCGAAGTGCGCGAAGCGCGTCGCCCGAGGTGCAGCCTGGGCGCTCCGCCCCCCGACGAGATGGAGCACACCGTGATCAAGACCGCTCTCAAGACCGCCGCAGTCACCGCCACCATCGCCGGCTCCGCCCTCATGGCCGGCCCGGCCATGGCCGGGACCAACAACCACGGGGAGGCCATCGGCAACAACGTCAACGTCACGATCGTCGGCGGGTACGGCGTCACCTGCGGCTCGGTCTCGGTCGCCGGGCAGTCGGGCACCGACTGCAACGGCAACGCGATCGAGAACGACTCCAACGCCAGCGGCACCGGCGGCGCCTCCAGCAGCGGCTGACCGGCCGGGCCGCCCGGGCGCTGAGGCCCGGTGCAGCCGGGCGGCCGCACGGCCGCACGGACGGGCCGGCCGCGAGGACCGCCCGCGGCGCGTCCGCGGTGAGGACGCCGGGCTAGCGTCCCCACCCCGTCCGCCGGGGCCCCTCGCACCGCCTCCGCCCCACCGCTGACCCGTACGAGCGGTGGGGCGGAGGCCCGTCGCGGTCCCGGCCCGCACGGGCGCCGGGGTCAGTCGTGGGCCAGCGACTCCACGATCGATGCCTTGGCCGCGCGCCGCGCGGGCAGCACCGCGGCCAGCATCCCCGCGAGGCCCGCCAGCACGATGAACCCCGCGATCTGCCCGAACGGCACCGCGAACACCGAGTCCGCCGCCATCGCCGTGGTGGCCGCCCAGCCGAAGCCCACGCCGAGCACCACGCCGGTGAACGCGCCGATCACGGCCATCACCAGCGCCTCCACCGACAACATCCGGCGCAGCTGGCGGCGGGTGAGGCCGAGGGCCCGCAGCAGCGCCGACTCGCGGGTGCGCTCCACCACCGACAGCGTCAGCGTGTTGGCGATGCCGAACAGCGCGATGACCACCGCGAGGCCGAGCAGCCCACCGAAGATCATCAGGATCATGTCCACCGCCTTGTCGATCTGCTCGCGCATCTCGGCCTGCGAGGCCACCTTGGCGGTGGGGTAGGGCCGCGCCGCGTCCTCGATCGCCTGGCGCGCGGCGGCGGCGCTCACCCCGTCGCGGGTCTTGGCGTAGACCGAGACGGGGTCGCGGACGTCGAAGTAGCGGTCGAAGTCGGCGTCCGGCACCAGCAGGCCCGACAGCGGCACGTCGTTGCCGTAGAGGCCGGCGATCCGCACCGGGACGGCGCCCTGCCGGGTGGCGATCCGCACGGTGTCCCCGGTCTTCAGGCCGAGCGACTGCGCGGTGGAGACGTCGGCCAGCGCCGTGCCCGGCTTGAACGCGCCCAGCGAGCCGCCCTTGAAGTTCAGCTTCAGCACGCTGCCCAGCGCGCCGTCGGTGAGGGCCCCCACCGGCGTCTCGTCCCGGTCCACCCGGCTCTTGGCCTCGCGTGCCTCGATGACGGTGCCGAACTCCGGCCGCTGCCGCAGCGCCTGCGCCAGCGCGTGCGGGACGCGCTGCTCCTCGCCGCCGGACCGGAACTGGGTCTGCACCTGGAAGTCCACCGGGAACTGCTTGTCCATCTGCTGGTTGGACATCGCCTTGCCGCTGGCGGCCACCACCGCGAACAGGCTCATCAGCCCGACGCCGACGGTCAGCGCGATCGTGGTGGTGGCGGTCCGGCGCGGGGCGCGCTGGGCGTTGGCCACCGCCAGGCGGGCGGGCACCCCGCCGATCCGGCCCGGAAGCGCGCCGACCAGGCGGCTCAGCGGCCGCACCAGCGCGGGCATCATGATGATCACGCCGAGGAAGAACACGGCGCCGGAGGCCGCGACCAGGTACATCGCGGTCTCGCCCTTGTCCATGCTGAACGCCCCGAACCCGCCGAGCGCCACGCCCAGCACCAGGAAGAGCGCGGCCGCCACGCTGCGCGGCCAGCCGAGCCGGAACCGGCCCGTGCCGGGCTCCAGGTCCGAGCGCAATGCCGCGACCGGCGCGATCCGGGTGGCGGCGCGGGCCGGCAGCACCGCCGACACGACCGTCACCAGCACGCCGACCAGCAGGCCGACCGCCACCGTGCGGGGCGCCAGCGAGACGCCGCCGGTGCTGGGCAGGTTCGCGCCGAGGACGTCGAACAGCGCCAGCGCCCCCGCGCCCAGCCCCAGCCCGGCCGCCAGGCCCAGCAGGGAGCCGACCAGGCCGACCGCGACCGACTCGGTCAGCACGCCGCCGAACACCTGGCGGCGGGTCGCGCCGACGCAGCGCAGCAGCGCCATCTCGCGCATCCGCTGCGCGATGAGGATGGAGAAGGTGTTGTAGATGACCAGGGCCGACACCAGCATCGCGACCATGCCGAAGATCAGGAGCCCGGCGCGGATCAGCTTGGTGTCGGCGCCGGCGGCCTTGGCCAGCCGCGCGGCCAGCTCGTCGCCGGTCAGCACGTCGTAGGAGCCGCCCACGGCGCGGGCGACGGCGGCGCGGTCGCCGCCCGCCACGTCGATCTCGCCGAACTTCTTCGCCCCGGTCACCCGCACGGCCGTGGCCGGGTCGAACCCGACCGCGCCGCGCATGGTGGCGTCGGCGTCGATGCCGAAGTCGAGCACGCCGACCACGGTGAAGCGCTGCGGCCGGTCGCGGTGGTCCAGGACGGTGACGGTCTGCCCGACGCCGAACTTCTCGCGCTCGGCGGTGCGCTGGTCCAGCACGACCTCGCCGGGCCCGGACGGAACCCGGCCCTTGTCGACCTCGTAGCGGAGCAGCCGCCCGGACGGGACCGTCTTGGCGACGGTCGGCATGTCGCCGACCGCCTTGCCGTCGCGCCCCAGCAGCGGGGCGTCCCCGTCGACCAGCCCCTGCGCCTGGGCGACGCCCGGCACGGCGCGCACCTTGGCGAGCAGCCCGGCCGGCAGCCCCTCCTCGCCCTGCCCGCGTTTCGGCACGACCGCCGCGTCCACCTTGTCGGCGGACCGCGCGAAGGTCTCGCCGACGCCCTTGTCGATGGTGTCGGTCAGCACGAACGTGCCGGCGATGAACCCGACGCCCAGCGTGATGGCGAGGCCCGTCAGCAGCAGCCTCAGCTTGTGGGCCCGCAGGCCCGCCAGTGTGGTCTTCAGCATCGCGGCCTCACGCGCCCAGGCTCTTGAGCCGGTCCAGCACGGTGTCGGGCGTGGGCCCGAACAGCTCGGTGACGATCCGCCCGTCGCGCAGGAACACCACGCGGTCGGCGTAGGAGGCGGCCACCGGGTCGTGGGTGACCATCACGATGGTCTGGCCCATCTCGCGCACCGAGGAGCGCAGGAAGCCCAGCACCTCGGCGCCCGAGCGGGAGTCCAGGTTGCCGGTGGGCTCGTCGGCGAAGATCACCTCGGGCTGCGCGACCAGCGCCCGCGCGCAGGCGACGCGCTGCTGCTGGCCGCCCGACAGCTCGCCGGGCCGGTGCCCGAGCCGGTCGCGCAGCCCGACCACGTCGATGACCTGGTCGAACCACTGCCGGTGCGGCTTGCGCCCGGCCAGCTCCAGCGGCAGCAGTATGTTCTGCTCGGCGGTCAGGGTGGGCAGCAGGTTGAACGCCTGGAAGACGAACCCGACCCGCTCGCGGCGCAGCAGCGTCAGCTGCTTGTCGCTCATCCCGGTGATCTCGGCGTCGCCGATGCGCACCCGGCCCTCGCTCAGGGTGTCCAGCCCCGCCAGGCAGTGCATCAGCGTGGACTTGCCCGATCCGGACGGCCCCATGATCGCGGTGAAGGCGCCGCGGGCGAACCCGACGCTCACGCCGCGCAGGGCGTGCACGGCCGCGTCCCCCGCCCCGTACACCTTGGACACCTGGACGGCCTCGACGGCCGGCGGTCCGGCGGCGGCGGGCGTCCCGCCGGACGCCGGCGGGGTGGCGAACGTGCTGGTCACGATGACTCCTCCGTGGAACTGAGCGGACATCGACCACGTTAGGAATCTCGGAGGCCGCCGCCATCGACCGCGCGGCCACGCTTGGCGTCAGCACTGAGACCGGTCCCCGGCGCGGCGTGCGACCTGAGTCGTACGCCTCCCTCACTCTCGGAGGCGACCCGCGCCGGACGCGCGAAAGCGCCGGGACCCGGGTGGCAGGGTCTCGGCGCCGTCGCTGCGTCGTTCGGCGGCGCGCGGGGGCGCGCCGCGGCCGGCCGTTACGTCCCCGCGCCGGTCAGGCCGACCGGGCGGGCGGCCGGGCCGGTCAGTGGTGCTTGTGGTGGCCGGGGACGTGCCCGACCGACGCGCCGCCCTTGCAGCCGGACCCGGCGATGCCGAGCACGGCCACCGAGTTGCCGCAGACGTTGATCGGGATGGAGATCGGGGCGACCACCTGGTTGCCCGAGAGCACCCCGTGGGAGCCGTCGGTGACGATGTCGGCGCTGGCGGGCGCGGCGGCCAGGACCGAGCCGGTGACGGCGAAGGCGAGAACGCCGGCGGCGGCGAGCTTCTTGAGCATGTGGATCCTCCCGTACGTGGGGCCCGAGGGCCCTACTGACATGCGCATCGTCACGTCTCCACCAGGAGACGTTCACGTACGGTAGTTACTCAGATACCGATCGGTAAGGGAAATCCAAAGCCCCGGCCAACTCCGAACAGTCACCTCAGAGTAATGAGACTGTTACGTTCGGTCGCCGGTTTGGCCGCTCTTGACCAGACCTGTCTCATAGGCGAACACCACCGCCTGCACCCGGTCGCGCAGCTCCAGCTTCATCAGGATCCGCCCCATGTGCGTCTTGACGGTGGCCTCGGAGACGTAGAGCCGCTCGGCGACCTCGGCGTTGGACAGCCCGCGCGCCACCAGCAGCAGCACCTCGCGCTCCCGG
The DNA here is from genome assembly GCA_044456955.1 of Spirillospora sp. NPDC050679. Taxonomy (GTDB): domain Bacteria; phylum Actinomycetota; class Actinomycetes; order Streptosporangiales; family Streptosporangiaceae; genus Spirillospora. The sequence goes on from JBITGK010000001.1 coordinate 87,566, forward strand.
TCGGTCAGCGTCTCCAGCGCGCCGGCGCGGCGGTCGCCGTCGTCGGGCAGGTGCAGCGCGAACCGGTCCAGCAGCCGCCGCGTCGTGCTGGGCGCCACCACCGCGTCGCCCGAGTGCACCGCGCGGATGGCCTCGATGAGCTGGGCGGGCCCGGCGTCCTTCAGCAGGAAGCCGCCCGCGCCCGCCTTGATCGCGGCGAACGCGTACTCGTCCAGGTCGAAGGTGGTCAGGATGATCACCTTGGGCCCGCCGGCCGCCACGATCCGGCCGGTGGCCTCGATGCCGTCCATCCGCGGCATCCGCACGTCCATCAGCACCACGTCGGCCTGCGTGGTGCGCAGCAGCTCCACCGCCTGCGCACCGTCGCCGGCCTCCCCGGCCACCTCGATGTCGGGCTGGGCGTCCAGCACCATCGTGAAACCGGCGCGCACCAGTTCCTGGTCGTCGACCAGGACCACCCGGATCGGGCGTTGCTCGTTCATCGGACACCTACAGCGCGAAGGCTTCGTCCCTCGAAGTCGGCAGGCTTCGCGGTACGACTACTGCCATTCTTCTTACACACGCTGTTTCCTTTCCTAAGCTGAGAGTCATGCGGACGGCGTTCAAGTGCCGGGCCTATCCCGATGCTGAACAGGCGGCGATCTTCAATCGCACGTTCGGGTGTGTGCGGCTGGTGTGGAACAAGACCCTGGCCGAACGGCACGCGGCCTACCGCCAGCGGGGCGAGAACACCTCGTACAAGCAGACCGACGCGGCGCTGACGGCCTGGAAAAGGACCGGCGAGCTGGCGTTCTTGCGCGAGGTGTCGTCGGTGCCGTTGCAGCAGGCCCTCAGACATCAGCACGCCGCGTTCGCCAACTTCTTCGCCGGACGGGCCCGCTACCCGCGCTTCAAGAGCCGCAACGGCCGCCAGTCGGCGCACTACACCCGGTCGGCATTCCGCATGACCGGCGGCGAGTTGCGTATCGCCAAGACCTGTACGCCCCTGGCCTTCGTGTGGTCCTTCGACGACATCGACCTGGCCACGCTCGACCCGACCACGGTGGTGGTCTCCCGCGACCCCGACGGCCGCTGGTACGTCACTTTCGCCGTCGACACCGACGATCCCACGCCCATTCCTGCGACAGGTCACGCGATCGGTGTGGATCTCGGTATCAAGGACTTCGCCGTCACCTCCGACGGCGACCGCGTCCCCAACCCCCGACATCTGGAGCGCAAGGCCCGCAACCTGGCCCGCTACCAGCGCCGCATGGCCCGCAAACAACCTGGCAGCAGCAACCGGCGCAAGGCCAAAGCCAAGGTCGCCGCCGCGCACCGCAAGGTCCGCAACACCCGCGCCGACTTCCTGCACCGCACCAGCACCCACCTGGTCCGCAGCGCCCACACCATCGCCATCGAAGACCTGGCGGTCGGCAACATGGTCAAGAACCGCAAACTCGCCCGCGCGATCTCCGACTGCGGCTGGGGCGAACTCCGCCGCCAACTCCAATACAAATGCCGGCGCGCCGGACGCGTCCTGCTGATCGTCGACCGCTGGCACCCCTCGTCCAAGACCTGCTCGACCTGCGGGCACCTGCTCGCGGAACTGAGCCTGGCCACCCGAGCATGGACGTGCCCGACCTGCCGCACCCGGCACGACCGGGACCACAACGCAGCCAAGAACATCCTTGCGGCCGGTCGAGCCGTAGCCGGACAACAGTCCGGCGAGGTCTGTGGAGCTGATGTCAGACGGCAAGGGTCCTCTCTTCCGCAATCGGCCACGAAGCAGAAAACCCGCTCCGCGAGGAGTGGAACCCCCTCCCACTAGGGAGGAGGGAAGAAGTCAAGTCCGTGCCTCCTCGCGCACCGGTATCCGGGCGATCACCTCGAAGCCGCCGCCCCCGCGGGGCGCGGCCACCACTTCCCCGCCGTACACGGCGGCGCGTTCGCGCATCCCGACCAGGCCGTGGCCGCGGCCGTCGTCGGGGGCGGCCGCGCCCCGGCCGTCGTCGCTCACCCGGACCTCGATCACGTCGTCGCCGTAGTCCAGCACGACCCGGGCCGTGGCGCTCGGGCCGCCGTGCTTGAGGGTATTGGTCAGCGCCTCCTGGACGATCCGGAAGACCGTCACCTGGCGGCCCTCCGACACCCGCGCCGGCTCCCCCGTCGCCCGCAGCGTCACCTCCAGGCCCGCGCCGCGCACCTGGTCCACCAGCTCGGAGAGCTGGTCCACGCCCGGTTGCGGCGCGTAGCCGCCGCCCTCGTCGCCCTCGCGCAGCACGCCGAGCAGCCGCCGCATCTCGGCCAGCGCGGTCCGCCCGGTCGCCGAGATCGTCTCCAGCGCCTTCCGGGCGCGCCCCGGGTCGGTGTCGATCGCGAAGGAGGCGCCGTCGGCCTGCACGATGATGACGCTGACGTTGTGCGCGACCACGTCGTGCAGCTCGCGGGCGATGCGGGCGCGCTCGGTGGCGCGGGCGGCCTGCAGCTCGTTCTCGCGGTCGCTCTCCAAGCGCGCGGCGCGCTCCTCCAGCGAGTTGAGGTAGGCGCGGCGCGTCTTCATGTGCAGGCCGAGCACCCAGACGCCGGAGAGCACCACGACCAGGAACAGCAGCGGGTCGCGCATCTCGGTCCACGGCAGGTCCACGTCGTAGCTCACCCACTGCTGCCACGACTCCATCACCGCCCCCAGCAGGGTGGTCAGCAGCGCCGCCACGCCCCATCGGAAGGGCCGGTAGGCGGTGACGGTGTACAGGCCGATGAGCAGCGCGATGTCGCTGGGCACCAGGGGGATCTGCCGGAGCCACTGCGCGAGGCAGGCCAGCGCGATGATCGCGAACGTGGCCAGCGGCCAGCGGCGGCGCCACACCAGCGGCAGCAGCATGGCCGCGCTGACGGTCCAGTAGAACGGCAGCGAGACGTCCTGCTTCCCGTAGACGGTCCCGATGCTGCCCGCCTGGATCAGCGTGAGCAGCAGCACGGGCAGCATGAAGGAGGCGTCGACCAGCGCGGGCTTGCCGCGCCACCAGTCCCAGACTCTGCCGACCATGCGACCAGCCTACGTTCACGCAGGTCAGGCGCCATCGGCCACAGGGTGGACCCGGGTCCGCCCTGAGGCGTATAACGTCACTGTCGTGGCCGCATGGACGACCTGGCGCGACGCCATGGAGCAGGCGCTTTACGGGCGGGACGGGTTCTACCGGCGCGGGGAGCGCCCCGCCGAGCACTTCCGCACCTCGGTGCACGCCTCGCCGCGGTTCGCCGCGGCGGTGGCGCGGTTGCTGGAGGAGGTGGACGTCCTGCTCGGCCGGCCGGAACGGCTGGACCTGGTGGACGTCGGGGCAGGGTGCGGCGGCCTGCTGGCCGACATCCTCGGCTCGGCGTCCCCCGGGCTGGCCGCGCGGCTCAACCCGGTCGCGGTGGAGATCGCGCCGCGTCCGGAGGGTGTGCCCGGAGCGGTCGCCTGGCGGTCCGACCCGCCCGCCGTCGTAACCGGGCTGGTCATCGCCAACGAGTGGCTCGACAACGTGCCGCTCGACGTCGTCGAGCAGACCCCCGACGGGCCCCGCACGGTCCTGGTCGATCCGGCCACCGGCGCCGAGCGCCCGGGTCCCGAGGCACCGCCCGCCGACCTGGAGTGGGCCGGGCGCTGGTGGCCGCTGCGCGAGCCGGGCGACCGCGCCGAGATCGGCCTCCCCCGCTGCGCGGCGTGGGCGTCGGTCGTCGGCCGCCTGGACCGCGGCCTCGCGGTCGCGGTGGACTACTCGCACGTCCGCGCGGCCCGGCCCGTGTACGGCACGCTGACCGGCTACCGGGACGGCGCGACGGTGCCCGCCGTCCCGGACGGGTCGTGCGACATCACCGCGCACGTCGCGCTCGACGCCTGCGCCGCCGCCGGGGAGCGCGCCGGGGCGTCGGAGTCCCTGCTGACCACCCAGCGCGCCGCCCTGCGCGCCCTGGGCGTGAGCGGTGCGCGGCCGCCGGTCGAGATGGCCCGTCGCGATCCGCGCGGCTACCTGGCGGCGCTGTGCGCGGCGGGCGAGAACGCCGAGCTGACCGACGCCGAGGGGCTGGGCGGTTTCGGGTGGCTGGCCCAGAGCGTCGGCGTCCCGCTGCCGGAGTCGCTGCGGGCCGGCGGCTAGACCTCCACCAGCAGCCCCTCCAGGCCGCGCAGCACGTAGCCGGGCTTCCACCGGGGCTCCTCGACCAGCCGGAGCGCCGGGGCCTGGCGCAGCAGCGCGCCGTAGGACTCGGCCAGCTCGATGCGGGCGAGCGGGGCGCCCAGGCAGTAGTGGATGCCGAGGCCGAAGGTGATGTGCGGGTTGGGGTCGCGCGCCACGTCGAGCCGGTCGGGGTCCACGAAGATCTCCGGGTCGCGGTTGGCCGAGGCGAACTGGAGCGCCACCTCGGCGCCCTTGGGGATGACCACGCCGCCGACCTCGATGTCGGCGAGCACCCAGCGCTCGAACATCGGCGCCGGGGTGTCGTAGCGCATCAGCTCCTCGGCGGCGGTGGGGATCAGCGCGTGGTCGGCGCGCAGCCGGGCCAGCTCGCCGGGGTTGCGGAACAGCGACCACCAGCCGTTGCCGGTGGCGTTGACGGTCGCCTCGTGCCCGGCGTTCAGCAGCAGGACGCAGGTGCCGATCAGCTCGTCCTCGGTGAGCCGGTCCCCTGCCTCCATGACCTGCGCCAGCGCGCTGATCAGGTCGTCGCGCGGTTCGGCCCGGCGCGCGCGGGCCAGCTCCCGCAGGTAGTCGGAGAACTCGGTGGCCGCGCGGACGGCGGTGCGCTGGACCTCCTGCGACGGGTTCAGCTCGTACATGCCGCAGATGTCGGCCGACCAGGGCCGCAGCAGGTGCCGGTCGGCGGCGGGCACGCCCAGCATCTCGGCGATCACGTTCACCGGCAGCGGCTCGGCGACCTCGGCCAGCAGGTCGCCGCCGCCCCGCTCGACCAGGCCCGCCACCAGCTCCCCGGCCAGCGACGCGATCATCGGCCGCAGGCCCTCCACCATGCGCGCGGTGAACGCCTTGGACACCAGGCGGCGCAGCCGGGTGTGCGCCGGCGGCTCCACGTCCAGCATCCCGGCCCGGACCAGGTCCCAGAACGGCCGCAGGAACTCCGGCTCGGCCGCCTGCCCGAACTCCTCGTGGGTGGCCAGGTGCAGGTAGGAGCGGCCGAGGCGGCGGTCGCGCAGCAGCGCGTCCACGTCGGCGTACCGCGACACCACCCACTGGCCGGTGGGCTCGTCGAAGAACACCGGCCGCCCGGCCCGCAGCCGCTCGAACACCGGGTAGGGGTCGGCCACGAAGGCGGGCGACCAGGGGTCGTAGGTCACATCACTCATGCCCGGACAATATGCCCTGATCAGCGAGCCCAGCGCGCCTTGTCGCCGCCCCTTGCGCGGGCGGCCCGCGCGCGGTGCGCGGTGGACTCCACGATCGCGCGCGCCTCGCCCAGCTCGCGGTCGGCGGCGGCGACCCGCACCACGCCGGGCGGCGCGTCCACGTGCACGGTCCCCAGGCGGAGGAGGCGCTGCACCGGGTTGACCGTCAGCCGCACGCTCTGCGCGCGGGCGTGCGCGATCACGTCCGTGCGGCGGCACAGCCAGCCGTGCCGGGACACGAACACCGTCTCGTCGGTGCCCGCGCCGTCGGCCCGGTCGAGGGTGAGGCCCTTGGCCGAGGCGGGGTGCAGCGCGACGGCGTCCACGGTGGCGCCGGGGAAGACCTGCGCCACCAGCATCATGCACACCTGGCGGGGCGCGACCGGCAGCAGCACCGACGACAGCGCCTGGCGCTCGCCGGCGTACCCGGCGACGGTGACGTCCAGCCGGGCCCAGCCGAACCCGCGCCAGATCGCCGGCTCCACGATCCGCACCGCCTGGACGCGGCCCGGCGGCAGCGTCTGCATCCGGGTCTCCAGCAGGCCGTAGCGCAGGCGCACGCCGTCCGGCGACATCGCCACGGTGTACCCGGCGTACATCACCAGCGGCGCGACCACGGCCCGCAGCAGCCCCAGCAGGGCCGGGACGGCGACCGCGAACATCGCGCCCTCGACGTAGACCACCAGGAACAGCAGCGAGGTCAGGAACAGCAGGATCGTGGCGAGGACCGGCAGCTTCAGCACCAGCGACCCGAACAGCATCCCGAACGAGACCCGCCAGAACGGCCGCTCGGGCGCCTCGGGGGTATGGCCGGGCAGCCCGGCGGCGTGCGCGAGGACCTCGGCGCGCAGCTGCTGGGCGTCGCGTCGCCCCAGGTAGCTCAGCGCGATCTCGCTGTGCGCGTCGCCGGCCAGCTCGACCCGGACCTCGGCCAGCGCCAGCATCCGGGTGATCAGGGGCCGCACCACGTCGATCGCCTGGACGCGCGACAGCGGGATGCGGCGGACGTTCTTGCGCAGCAGCCCGCGCTCGACCACCAGGTCGTCGCCGTCGATGCGGAAGCGCAGCGCCCGCCAGCTCCACGCGCCCGCCGCGACCATGACGATGGCGGCGGCCGCGCTGACCGACATGAACACCCCGACGGTCTCGGCGCTCAGCGGGAGCCCGCCGTCCCGCCGGCCCAGCGCGACGAGCAGGGGGAAGCCGAACAGCACGAAGTAGATGACCATCCCGGCCATGGCGCGCAGCGGCGCGGTCGCCCAGTGCAGGCGGTGCGTGCCCTGGGAGAACCGGACCGGAGGCCGCTGCTGGTAGACGGGAGGCTGCTGGGGGTGGAACGGGGGGCCGCCGTAAGGGGGGCGGGGTCCGTAGGGTCCGGGAGCGACCGGCGGGCCGTAGGGGCCTGGAACGGCCGGTGGGCCGTATACGGGCGGCTGACCCCTATAGGGAGGGCCGCCGTTCGGAGGCGGGCCATAGGGGCCGTAAGGGCCGTTCATAGGCCCATGCTCCGTTCCTCGCCCTTTTGGGCCAGGCGGTCGCGCAGGAGCGCGGCGTCGGCCGCGGGCAGGCCGGGGACACGGGCGTCGGTGGCGGCCGCGGCGGTGTGCAGCCGCACGGTGGCGATCCCCATCCAGCGCTCCAGCAGCCCCGCGGTCACGTCCACGAACTGCATCCGGCCGTAGGGCACCACGACGAGCCGCTTGACGAACACCCCGTAGGTGACGATGAAGTCGTCGGCCCGCTCGACGTATCCGTGGGAGCGCTGTTCGAGCCGCGCCACGATCCACGCCAGCACGGCCACGACGAGCATCGCCGCGACCCACAGGGCCGCGCTGACCGTGCCGCCGCCGGTCCACAGCAGCAGCCCGCCGCCCACCGCGGCCACGACCGACCACAGCACGGCCTTGATGCGGCGCTGCCAGACGTAGCGCGGCGAGACGCGCGCCCACGGCATGTCGCCGCCGGGGGCGAACGCGTGGTCGGCGGGGTAGAGGACGTCCTGCGGAACGGGTCCGGGCGGGTAGGGCGCCCCTGAGGAGCGCATCCCCGGAGAAGGCGTCCCGGCGTCGAAGCCACCCGCGCCGGGCGCGGCCGGCCCCGGAGGCGGCAGGTGCCCGCCACCCGGCGACGGCGTGCCCGGCACACCGGCCGGCGGCGGTCCGGGCGGCGGCGACGGCTGGAGATGGGGTGGTTCGCCATGGGATGCGTTCATTGCTACCTAGTCAACCGGAAAAAGCGCGTCCCGCGCCACGCGGAACGTATCCGTACCAGGCCGAAACCGGCGCGCCCCGCCGCATGGGAGCATGGGGGCGTGACCACCGAACGGATCGTCGGGATCGGGGCGGGGGCCAAGGAGCTGGCCACCGAGGACATGATCCTCAACATCGGCCCCCAGCATCCGTCCACGCACGGCGTGCTGCGGCTGCGCCTGACCCTGGACGGCGAGCGCATCACCGCCGCCGAGCCGATCGTCGGCTACATGCACCGCGGCGCCGAGAAGCTGTTCGAGGTGCGCGACTTCCGGCAGATCATCATGCTGGCCAACCGGCACGACTGGCTGTCGGCCTTCTCCAACGAGCTCGGCGTGGTGCTGGCGGTCGAGCGCGCGCTCGGCATGGAGGTGCCCGCCCGCGCGGTGTGGGCCCGCACGCTGCTGGCCGAGCTGAACCGCGTGCTGAACCACCTGATGTTCCTGGGCTCCTACCCCCTGGAGGTCGGCGCGATCACACCGATCTTCTACGCCTTCCGCGAGCGCGAGACCCTCCAGCGCGTCATGGAGGAGATCTCCGGGGGCCGCATGCACTACATGTTCAACCGCGTCGGCGGCCTCAAGGAGGAGCCGCCCGCCGGCTGGACCGGCCGCGTGCGCGCCGCCGTCGCCGACGTGCGCGCCCGCGTGCCCGACCTCGCCGACCTCATCATGGGCAACGAGATCTTCCGCGCCCGCACCCGGGGCGTGGGCGTGCTGACCCGCGAGCAGATCACCCAGTACGGCGTGTCCGGCCCCATCGCCCGCGCCTCCGGCGTGGACTTCGACCTGCGCCGCGACGAGCCCTACCTCGCCTACGGCGAGCTGGACGTGCGCGTGGTCACCCGCGCCGAGGGCGACTGCCTGGCCCGCTTCGAGTGCCTGCTGGACCAGCTGCACGCCTCCCTCGACCTCGCCGACGCGTGCCTGGACCGCATGGCCGAGCTGCCGCCCGGACCGGTCAACCAGCGGCTGCCCAAGGTCCTGAAGGTGCCCGAGGGCCACACCTACGCCTGGACCGAGAACCCCCTCGGCATCAACGGCTACTACCTGGTGTCGCGCGGCGAGAAGACGCCGTGGCGGCTCAAGCTGCGCTCGGCGTCGTTCAACAACATCCAGGTCCTGGCGGAGATGCTGCCGGGCACGCTGGTCGCGGACATGGTGGCGATCCTGGGGTCGATGTTCTTCGTGGTGGGCGACATCGACAAGTAGCGCGTCCGGCGGCGCGGCTCAGCGGCTCAGGCGCGCGAGGCGCCCCGGTCGCGGGCCTCGTCCTCGGGGTCCCGGGGCACGCGGCAGGAGTACTCCAGGAAGAACGCGGCCCCGACCAGCACCAGCGCCGCCAGGAACGTCCCGCCGCTGACGAAGAAGTCCGAGCGCGGCGTCGGCTTGTCCAGTGCGTCGGCGAGGCTCGCGGCGAAGCCCGCGAACACGCCCGCCAGCACGGCGGCGGCGTGCGCGCTCGCCTTGCCGAAGGCGGCCATCCGGGCGACCACCAGCGGCTCCACGGGCTTGGTGTTCGGGCGGCGGCGAATGCGGCGCAGGATGTTCACGCCGGTGAACGCCTCGCCCAGCGCGAGGAGCAGCAGGGTCGGGACGGCCGTCCACGGCAGCGGCGGCAGCGACATGTAGGCGGTCCGCAGCACCGCCCACGTGATCAGTGCGATGACGACCACGAGGGCGAGCAGGGTGACCGGGCGGCTCGGCTTCATGCAGGCGGTTGCAGGGTCAGGTCGTCACGGCGGCGCACGGCGGAAGGGCCCCCTTCGGCGAGTTTGGCGGCGGCGAGGTCGCCGACCCGGCCGTAGCCGGCCAGCAGCACGTCCGGCTCGATGTCGGCCCACGGCACCAGCACGAACGCCCGCTCGTGCGCGCGGGGGTGCGGCAGGGTCAGGTCGGGGTCGTCGGACGAGATGTTGCCGAACACGACGATGTCGATGTCGAGGGTGCGCGGGCCCCAGCGGACCTCGCGGACGCGGCGCATGGAGTTCTCGATGTTGAGCACGCGCTCCAGCAGGTTCTCCGGGGGGAGCCGGGTGTCGGCGACCAGAACGATGTTCAGGTAGTCGCCCTGCTCGGGGATGGACTCGCCGGGGGGCGCGTAGGGGGCGGTCTCGTAGACCGGGGAGAACGCCACGAACTGCAACCCGGGTGCGTCGAACAGCGCGTCCACGGCCTCCTGGATGTTGTCCAGGCGGTCGCCGAGGTTGCTGCCGAGGGAGAACACGACGCGGTGCTGGACCAGCATGTGGCCACCGGTCGCGGTGCGGTCGGGCATGCGGTCGGACGCTGTCATGGGCGACTCCTCCTGATCTTCACGGCGACGTCCGTGAAGGGGTGCGGCACCGGGGCGGCCGGCTTGTGCACGGTGACCTCCACCGCCGCCACGGTCGGGTCTTCCAGACAGATCTTCGCGAGCCGGTCGGCCAGTGTTTCGATGAGGTTGACCGGTTCCCCCTCGATGACGGCGACCAGGCGGCCCGCGAGCGATCCGTAGTCGACGGTACGCGACAGATCGTCCCCCGCCGCGGCGGGGGCGGTGTCGAGCCCGAGCGAGACGTCCACCACGAACTCCTGGCCCAGCTCGCGCTCGGCGGGCAGGCAGCCGTGCCGGCCGCGGGCCCGCAGCCCGCGCAGTTCGATCAGGTCGAGAGTCATTCTTCCTCTACGGGGTTGAGGATGGGTGAGCCGTGGTGGAGCAGCAGACGCCACCCGCCGCCGTCCCGGACGAAGATCTTGGTCGCGACGATGCTGCCCGCGGCCAGGAAGCCGGTCTCGGTGTCCTCGTCGGCGGTGAGGACGTTCTCCTTGCACGTGACCACCGCGTGGTCGCCGTAAACGTCGCTTTCCACGTCTGTCAGGACGAACTGGATGTACGTCGTGTTCGCCATGATCAGCGCCCAGGACCGCAGCACCTCCTCGCGGCCGCGCAGCATGTCCCAGCCCGGGTGCACGCAGCTGACGGCCGCCGCGTGCGGCCCGTCGGCCCACACCGCCGCCATCCGGTCCAGGTCCCCGGCCTCGAACGCGGCGTAGAACTCGGCGTGGGTCTCGTCCAGGTCCTTGCTCATGCACGCCCTTCCGGGGGGTCGGCTGATGCGGCGGTCGGCCCGGCGGCGCCGCGCACCGCGGCGGCCACCCGGACGGCGTCGGCGTTGGGCCGCACCCGGTGCACCCGCACGCACCACGCGCCCGCGGCGGCCGCCAGCGCGGTGACCGCCACGGTGGCGTCGTCGCTGCCGGAGAACGGCCGCGGCGTGCCGTCCGGCGCGGCCAGCAGCCGCCCGAGGAAACGTTTGCGGGACGCGCCGACCAGCACCGGGTATCCGGTCCGCCGGAACGCCTCCAGATGCGCCAGCAGCGTCCAGTTGTGCCCGGCCTCGGGGCTCTTGGCGAAGCCCAACCCGGGGTCCAGCACGATCATCGAGGGGTCCACGCCCTCGGCCAGCACCGCGTCCACCCGGCGCAGCAGCTCCTCGCGGACCTCGCCGACGACGTCGGCGTAGACCGCGCGGCTGTGCATGTCGTGGCTGTGCCCGCGCCAGTGCATCACGACGTAGGGCACGCCGGCCGCCGCGACGACGCGGGGCATGCCGGGGTCGGCGAGGCCGCCGCTGACGTCGTTGACGAGCCGCGCCCCCGCCGCGACGGCGGCCTCGGCCACCTCCGCGCGCATGGTGTCGACGCTGACCGGAACCCCCTCGGCGGCCAGGGCCGCGATGACCGGGACGACCCGGCGCAGCTCCTCCTCGCGCGAGACGCGCTGCGCGCCGGGCCGGGTGGACTCGCCGCCCACGTCGATGATGTCGGCGCCCTCGGCGACCAGGTCGAGGCCGTGCCGGACGGCCTTCTCCGGGTCGAACCAGGAGCCCCCGTCGGAGAAGGAGTCGGGGGTCACGTTGACCACGCCCATGACGAGGCACCGCCCCGGCTGGGGCAGCCCCGGAACAACGGCACTGGTCATGCGGACAACCCTATGCCTTGATCGCGCCGGTCCGTTCCGGCGGCCCCGGGCCGCCCTTCCGGCCCCCCGATCACCTCCGGACGGCCCCGAACGGCCCCGGAACGGCCCGGAATGCGAAAACCGCCCCCGCCGGCCCTTCCGGGCCGCCGGGGGCGGTCGTCACGTGCTCGCGGGCCGCGGTCAGCCCAGGATCAGGCCCATCGCCTCCGCGCGGGTCTCCGGGTGCTCCCGGAAGTCGCCGCGCACGGCCGAGGTGACCGTCTTGGCGCCGGGCTTGCGCACCCCCCGCATGGTCATGCACAGGTGCTCGGCCTCGATCACCACGATCACCCCGCGCGGCTCCAGGATGCGCATCATCGCGTCGGCGACCTGGCTGGTCAGCCGCTCCTGGACCTGCGGCCGGCGGGCGTACACGTCCACCAGCCGGGCCAGCTTCGACAGCCCGGTCACCTGGCCGGTCTTGTTCGGCGTGTACCCCACGTGCGCCAGCCCGTGGAAGGGCACCAGGTGGTGCTCGCAGGTCGAGTACACCTCGATGTCCTTGACCAGCACCATCTCGTCGTGGTCGGCCTCGAAGACCTTGTTGAGCGCGTCCTCGGGCTGCTGGCGGAGGCCGGCGAACTGCTCGGCGTAGGCCCGCGCGACCCGGGCGGGGGTGTCGAGCAGCCCGTCGCGGTCGGGGTCCTCCCCGATCGCGAGCAGGATCTCGCGCACCGCCCGCTCGATCCGGGCATGGTCGAAACCGGTGCCCACGTCGCGCAGACCGTCCTCGCCGTCGTAGACGACAGCCTCCGTCATCAGCTCTTGTCCAGGTCCGGGTCGGCGACCGGCTCGGCGGGCGCGCCGCTCTGACCGTTGTCCTTGGTCAGGTCGGCGACGTCCTGCGGCCCCATGAGCGCCAGCTCCTTGGGCGTCAGCACCGGCGGCCGGTCCGACGGCAGGCGCTTGCCGTAACCGGTGTAGGACTTCTGGAGCGGCCGCTTGGTGATCGGCGCGAAGATCTCCAGCACCTGGTCCTTGGACAGGGTCTCCTTCTCCATCAGGTTGACCACCAGGTCGTCCAGGACGTCCCGGTACTCGACCAGGATCTCCCAGGCGGCGTCGTGGGCGGCCTCGATGTAGCGGCGGACCTCGTCGTCGATCGCCGAGGCGATGTCCTCGGAGTAGTCGCGCTCGTGGCCCACGTCGCGGCCGAGGAAGACCTCGCCCGCGCCGGTGCCGAACTTGCGGGCGCCGAGGCGCTCGCTCATGCCGTACTCGGTGACCATGTTGCGCGCGATCGAGGTGGCCTTCTCGATGTCGTTGGCCGCGCCGGTGGTCGGCTCGTGGAACACCAGCTCCTCGGCCGTGCGCCCGCCCAGCAGCATGGCGAGCTGGTCGGTCATCTCCGAGCGGGTGGTGAGGAACTTGTCCTCCATGGGCAGGGTCATGGTGTAACCCAGGGCCCGGCCGCGCGGCAGGATCGTCACCTTGTGCACGGGGTCGGCGTTCGGCAGCGCGTGCGCCACCAGCGCGTGACCGCCCTCGTGGTAGGCGATGATCTTCTTTTCCTTCTCCGACATCACCCGGGTCTTGCGCTCGGGGCCGGCCATCACGCGGTCGATGGACTCCTCGAGGGTCTCCATGTCGATCAGCTTGCGGTCGAACCGCGCGGTGAGCAGCGCCGCCTCGTTGATCACGTTGGCCAGGTCGGCGCCGGTGAAGCCGGGCGTGCGGCGGGCGATGACGTCCAGGTCGACGTCCGGCGCGAACGGCTTGCCGCGGCCGTGCACCCGGAGGATGCCCTTGCGGCCCTCCAGGTCGGGCCGGTCGACGGTGACCTGCCGGTCGAAGCGGCCCGGACGCAGCAGCGCCGGGTCCAGGATGTCGGGCCGGTTGGTGGCGGCGATCAGGATGACGCCGCCCTTGACGTCGAAGCCGTCCATCTCGACCAGCAGCTGGTTGAGCGTCTGCTCGCGCTCGTCGTGGCCGCCGCCGAGCCCCGCGCCGCGGTGCCGGCCGACGGCGTCGATCTCGTCGATGAAGATGATCGACGGCGCGTTGGCCTTGGCCTGCTCGAACAGGTCGCGGACGCGCGAGGCGCCCACGCCGACGAACATCTCGACGAAGTCGGAGCCGGAGATGGAGTAGAACGGCACCCCGGCCTCGCCGGCGACCGCGCGGGCCAGCAGCGTCTTGCCGGTGCCGGGCGGGCCGTACAGCAGCACGCCCTTGGGGATCTTGGCGCCGATGGACTGGAACTTGGCGGGGTTCTGCAGGAAGTCCTTGATCTCCTCAAGCTCTTCCAGCGCCTCGTCGGCGCCCGCCACGTCGGCGAAGGTGGTCTTGGGGGTGTCCTTGGTGATCAGCTTGGCCTTGGACTTGCCGAAGTTCATCACCCGCGAGCCGCCGCCCTGCATCTGGTTCATGATGAACAGGAAGATCAGCACGATGACCACGATGGGCAGCAGGCTGAACAGCAGGTTCATGAAGAGGCTCTGCTTGGGAACCTCCACGTTGTAGCCGCCCGGCAGCTTGCCGGCGGCGGCCTGCTGCTGGAGCTGGTTCTGAAGTTGGAGTCCCTGGCCGTCGACCCAGGAGGCCTGCTGCTGCTTGCCGTTGGTGAGGGTGACCTCGATCCGCTGATCCTTGTCAATGATCTTGGCGGACTTCACCTGACCCGCGGCGATCTCCTGGACCACCTTGGAGGTGTCGGTCTTCTCGAACGAACGGCCGGGGTTGACGCCCCACATGACGAGGGCGACCAAGAGGCCGAACAGCAGGATCCACAGCAGCGGCCCGCGAAAATAGCGCTTCACGTCCATGTATCCGGTTACCCCTTCGGGGCCCGTCCCTCCTGACCTTGCGATCCTCGCCCGTCCCGGCGGGACGGACGCCACTGTGAACCAGCACCGAGCCCGGCCGGGCCGGCGCTGGGGCGCTCGCACCGGCCGAGGCGGCCGCCGTCATGACTCCCGGTCGGTAGTCCGGGATATCGAAGGTACACCGCAGGACACAGGGGACGCAGCCAGCGCCGATCCCCTGATCCTCCCGATGTACCCCTCAACGACCTTTGCAACGATCCGTGACGGGTCCTTGTTCCCATGTCAAGTCGGGGACGGGGACCGGAGCGGCGAACGGGCCGGTCGGAGCGGCCGCGGACGGGCCGGGGCCGCGCCGGATCAGGAGGCCGGGCCGCCGTAGACGTGCGGGGCCAGCGTGCCCACGAACGGCAGGTTGCGGTACTTCTCCGCGTAGTCCAGGCCGTACCCGATCACGAACTCGTTGGGGATGTCGAAGCCGAGGTAGCGGCAGTCGATCTCGGTCTTCACGGCCTCGGGCTTGCGCAGCAGGGCGCAGATCTCCAGCGAGGCCGGGCCGCGCGAGCGCAGGTTGCTGATCAGCCAGGACAGCGTGAGGCCGGAGTCGATGATGTCCTCGACGATCAGCACGTGCTTGTCGAGGATGTCGGTGTCCAGGTCCTTCAGGATGCGCACCACGCCGGAGGACTTGGTGCCCGACCCGTAGGACGACACCGCCATCCAGTCCATGGAGGCGGGCGTGTGCAGCGCCCGGGCCAGGTCCGCCATGATCATGACCGCGCCCTTGAGCACGCCCACCAGCAGCAGGTCCTTGCCCGCGTAGTCCGCGTCGATCTGCTCGGCCAGCTCGCGCACCTTGGCCTGCAGCCGGTCCTCGGGGATCAGTACCTTCGCCAGGTCGGCGCCCAGGTCCTTCTCGTCCACAACCCCACCCTTTGTGACGACACGCCTACGACCCGGGTTCGGCCGGGCCGAAGAGCAGCTTTTCATACCGCCGGAAAGCGCGGAGACCCCCCGGCAGGTCCACGTGACGTTGGCCGCGCCAGGCGGTGACCAGCCGTTCCACTTCGTCGATGTGAACGGCCGCGAGCGTACCCGGTGGGCTGCCCGCTCTGATCGCCGCGGTGCGCAGGACGCGGGTGCGGACGGCGCGGGGCAGGTCGGCCAGCACGGGGACGCGCAACGCGACGAGCGCCGTGGGGGCCGCGCCTGTGGCGCTTTCCGCATCGGCGCCGTCTTCGCTGGCGTCGCGGTAGGCGCGTGTGGCGTACATCTCCAGCGCTTCGCTGTCATCGCGCAGCATCCGGGCCGTACGCGCCAGCGCCTCCTTCACGCCGGGGCCGAGTGCCTGTTCCAGGACGGGCAACGCCTCGTGCCTCACGCGCACGCGCGTATAGGCCGGGTCGTCGTTGTGGGGGTCGTCCCAGGGATCGAGACCCATCGCCAGGCAGGCGCGTCTGGTCGTGGCCCGGTCCAGGTCCAGCAGGGGGCGCACGTAGTTCACCTTGACGGCGTCGGCGACCTCGACGGCGTCGGCGGGGTCCAGCGCCTCGTGGTCGTCCAGCGAGATGACCTCCGAACCCGGCAGGCGGCGGGTGAACGCGGCGGGCATCCCCGCCAGCGACCGGGCCCCCGACCCGCGCGCGAGGCCCAGCAGGACGGTCTCCGCCTGGTCGTCGCGCGTGTGCCCGAGCAGAACCGCGGCCGCGCCCAGCCGCACGGCCGCCTCGTCCAGCGCCGCGTACCGCGCCTGGCGGGCCGCGTTCTCCGGCCCGCCGCGCCCCCCGACCGTGACGGCGATCGAGCCGGCCGGGTCCAGACCCAGGCCCGCCAGCGTGCGGACGACGGCGTCGGCGCGTTCGGCCGAGCCCTCCTGCAGCCCGTGGTCGATCGTCACCGCGCCCGCCGGGCGCCCCGAACGCGGCGCCTCGAACGCCAGCGCCCCGGCCAGCGCCAGGGAGTCCGCGCCACCGCTGACCGCCGCCAGCACCATCGCACCCGGCGGCGACCCGGCGAGCACCCGCCGGACCGCCAGCCGCACCGCCGCCACCGCGGGATCAGGGCCCATGCGGTAACCCTTACCGCATCGGCGGCCGAACGGTCATGCCCCGGCGCCGTCGGTGCCGGTCGCGGCGCCCGGCTCGCGCCCCGGGCCGATGCCCGGCTCGGGCGGGGCGTCCAGGTGGCGCGGGCCGACCACGCGGTCGATCCACAGCGCCGGCTCCTTGATCTCCGGCAGCGTGGGCAGGGTCTCCGGCGACTGCCAGACCTTGTTGAAGTCGGCCATGCCGACCTCGGTGACGACCCGGCGCACGAACCGCGAGCCCTCGGCGTACTGCTTCATCTTCAGGTCGATGCCGAGCAGCCGCCGCACGGCCTTGTCCAGCCGCGACCCGCCCTCGCGCCGCCCCTGGAAGCGGGAGCGGATCTGCTGCACCGACGGCACGACCTCGGGCCCGACCGCGTCCATGACGTAGTCGCCGTGCCCCTCGGCCAGCGTCATCACCGCGGTCAGCCGGTCCAGGATCACGCGCTGCTCGGGGGTCTGGATGGCGTCGATCAGGTTGCCCTCGCCGCCGCGCACCGCGTCGGCCAGCACGTCGGCGGCGTCGCGCAGCCGGTCCATCAGCGCGCCGGGGTCCAGGTCGGAGGCCAGCAGGAACTGCGTCATCTGGTCCTGCACGTACTCGCGCAGCCACGGCACGCCGGTGAACTGGGCGCGGTGGGTCTCCTCGTGCAGGCACACCCACAGCCGGAAGTCGTGCGGGTCGACCTCCAGGTCCTGCTCGACGTGCACGATGTTGGGCGCGACCAGCGTCAGCCGCCCGGTGGGGGCGCGGCCGGAGGGATCGGGCGGCAGGAACAGCTCGTACTGGCCCAGCACCCGGCTGGCCATGTACGACAGGATCACGCCGACCTGCATCCCGGTGACGCGGGAGCCGACCGCCTGCACCATCACGCCGCCGGGGCCGCCGCTGAGCAGGCCGGGGCCGCGGCGCGCCTCCATCTGCTCCAGCAGCGGTTCGAGCACGACGCGGAAGCCGTCGACGTTGGCGCGGATCCAGCCGGGCCGGTCCACGATCGTGGCGGGCTCGGGGTCGGCCTCGATGGCCATCCCGGTGAAGTCGCGCACGTGACCGTGCGCGATCTTCGACAGTTCGCGCAGCTCCGCCACGACCTCGCGGGCCTCGGCATGGCTGATCTGGGGGCCGGGCCGGACGAGCCTGGTGCCCGCCTGGACCGCGACGTTCCAGTCGATCATTGAGGCGCTCATGTACTCCACCGTAGGTTTCGGCCGCGGCGCCGTAGCGCCCTGCACGATCGTTCAACGAACAACCGTTCTGGTTATCTCCCGTACGGCCCCGGCCACACACCCGGCGGAGGGCGCGCGCGGGCGGACCGGCGGCGTCGATCAGCAGCCGCAGGTCGCCACCAGCGCGGCGAGCTGGTCCAGCTTGGCGGGGTCGGCCGTGCCCTTGCCGTCGCCCATCATGAACGCGAACGCCAGCAGCCGCCCGTCGGTGTCGCGGACGACCCCGGCCAGCGTGCTGACGCCCGCCAGCGTGCCGGTCTTGGCGCGGACCATGCCCGCGGCGGCCTGGCTGGAGGGCACCGCGTAGCGCGGCGGCCGCAGCGTGCCCGAGAATCCGGCGACCGGCAGCCCGGTGATCGCCGCGCGCAGCCCGGGGCGCTCGGGCGAGGCGGCCAGCGCCGCGATCCGGGCCAGCGCGAGCGGGGTGATGCGGTTGCGGGTGGACAGCCCGCTGCCGTCGTTGACCAGCACGCCGTCGGCGACGCCCAGCCCGCGCAGCACGCCGGTCACCGCCTGCGCCGCGCCCGCGAACGACGGCGGCAGCCCCTGCTTGACCGCCACCTGGCGGGCGACGGCCTCGGCGACGTCGTTGTCGCTGGCGGTCATCAGATGCTCGACCAGCGCCGACAGCGGAGGCGACCGCACCTCGGCCACCTGCGCGGACCCGTCGGCGGCCTGGACCCGTCGGCCCGCCTTGGCGGGCACGCCCGCGCGGGTCAGCGCCCGCGCGAACTGGGCGGCCGCGGCGGCGGGCGGGTCGGCGACGCGCGTCTTCCGCTCGGTGTCCAGCGGCGCGACCCGGCCCTCGTCCACCGCCAGGGCGCTGACCGGCGCGGCCTCGCCGTCCGGGACGTAGTTGGGCTTCCACCCGGCCGCGGTGCGCGGCCCTTCGTAGGCGGAGGCGTCGTAGTCCACGCGCGTCCGCCGCACCCCCGCCGCGCGGAGCGCGGCGGCCGTCTGGCGCGCGAGGTCGGCGAGCGACGCGTACGGCGGATGTCCGCCTTCCGGGCGCGCGGGAAGGGCCGTCAGTGTAGGATCCCCGCCTCCGACCAGCACCACACCGCCGCCCGGGCCCCGCACGACCCGGGTGGCGATCCGGTGTCCGGGCCCCAGCGCCGCCAGCGCCGCCACCGAGGTGGCCAGCTTGGTGGTGGAGGCCGGGGTGGCGGGCTGGTCGGCGCGCTGCTGGAACAGCGGCCGCCGGGTGACCGCGTCGATCACCACCGCGTTGATCTTCGCGCCGGCGCCGCCGGCCGGTCCCGCCAGCCGCCTCGCCAGGGCGGACGGGTCGGGGGCGCGGGCCGCGCCCGGATCGGCGGCCGGCACCGTCGCGGCGGTGCGCACCAGGTCGCGCTCGGCCACGGTGGGAGGCTGCGGCATCAGATGGCGTTCCGGTGTGAGTTTCGCCACTGCGGCCCCTGCCGCGGTGGCGAAAACACTAAGGAGGGACAGCACGATCATGGAGAGGGCTCCGGCGCGTCCAGGCGCGCGACCGCCCCTCTCCTGCTCAGCACTCACCAACGTGCGACATCCTTATATAAGGGAACCCAACCCTGTGGGGGTCGGCCTCACCCGCACAGACTCCCGAAAGACTATTCACTGCGACCGCGCAGGGAGCGGAGGACATCTTGGATTTCGACGTCACCATTGAGATTCCGCGTGGCAGCCGGAACAAGTACGAGGTGGACCACGAGTCCGGCCGCATCCGGCTGGACCGCATGCTGTTCACCTCGACGCAGTACCCGGCCGACTACGGCTTCGTCGAGGACACCCTGGGCGAGGACGGTGACCCGCTGGACGCCCTGGTGATCCTCCAGGAGCCGACCTTCCCGGGTTGCCTGATCAGGTGCCGCGCCGTCGGCATGTTCCGGATGACCGACGAGGCGGGTGGCGACGACAAGCTCCTGTGCGTGCCCTCGACCGACCCGCGGATGGAGCACCTGCGCGACATCCACCACGTGCCGGAGTTCGACCGCCTGGAGATCCAGCACTTCTTCGAGGTCTACAAGGACCTTGAGCCGGGCAAGTCGGTGGAGGGCGCCAACTGGGTCGGCCGGGTCGAGGCCGAGGCCGAGGTCGAGCGTTCCCGCAAGCGCTTCGCCGACACCGGCGGCCACTGAGGCCGACCGCCCGGGACGGCGTAGATCCGCTCCCCGCCGTCCGCGGCGCGGCTTCCGCGAACCCTTCCGCACGATCTCGCTCGTGCGGAAGGGTCGCTGTCTGTCGGCGCCCTTTCGCGCGCCGCGCGGCTCCGCCGAGGCGGACCGCGCCGGCGGGGCGCCCCTCTCCCTCTCCGCCCAGGGCCGTCAGCCCGCCGGGCGTGTCGCGCCGATGAGGCCGTTGCGGTAGATGCTGGAGATCCGCACCCGGGCCCCGGTGTAGGGCGCCTCCACCATGCGTCCCTTGCCGATGAAGATCCCCACGTGGTGGATCGTGTCGGGGTCGGAGGTGTTGTCGGCGAAGAACACCAGGTCGCCGGGGCGCAGCTGGTTCAGCGGCACGCGCGGCCCCGAGGTCCACTGCGTGCCGGTCCAGTGGTCGAGCCGCACCCCGGCCTTGCTCCAGGCGTACAGCGCCAGCCCCGAGCAGTCGAAACCGTAGATCCCCGACCCGTGCGCGATGCCGTAGCTCGGGCCGTTCGCCGTGCCGCCGCCCCACGAGTATGGCGTGCCGAGCCACTTCAGCGCGTATCGGACGACCAGCGCGCCGCGGCCGGACGCCGAGGCCAGGGCGGCGGCCGGGCGTCCCGAACCCCGGAAGTTCCGCTGCGCGGCCAGCGCCTCGGCGCGTTCGAGCGCGGCCTGCCGCTCCCGCGCCAGGGCGGCCGCGCGGGCGCGCTCGCTGCCGAGCATCTGCTCCAGCCGCCGCTTTTCCGCTTCGATGCGCTGCACGGACGCGCGTTGCCGCGCCACCGCGTCCTGCGCGGCGCGTTTGGCGTCCTCGGCCCGCTCGGTCGCGGCGTGCTGCTCCTCGTACGCGGCCTGCGCCTGCTTGCGGAACAGCTCGGCGACGGTACGGGCCGCCTCGACGCGCTCGGCGATCCCGGCGCGGCGGTGCGCCAGCATCTCCAGCATCCCGGCGCGGTCCATGGACCCCTGTGGGCCGCCCTGCCCCGCGATCATCGCCGCCCAGGGGTTGTAGCCGGTGCCGGCCTGGTAGGCGTCGGCGGCGAACTCGGCCAGCTCGGCCTGGGCCTCCCGGAACCGGAGCTGCGCCTCGGCGGCGCGGCGCCGGGTCTCCTGGTAGGCGCTCCGGGCCCGGTCGAGCTTCACCAGCTCGCCGTTGTAGCGTTCCACGGCCGAGGCGGCGGCCACGCCGAGGCGCTCCAGCTCGCCGTCGGCCCGCGCCAGCATCGCCTTCACCTTGCCGACCTCGGCGGCCCGCTCCTGGACGCGCCGCTGGCTCTCCCGCACGTCGCGGGCGCTCGGGGCGGGATCGGCCGCCGGGCGGGCGGAGGCGGCGGGGACCATCAGGGTCAGGGTCAGGAACGCGCCGGAGGACAGCGCGACAAGTCGCCGGGCGGGGCGGGAGCCGGCCGGCCGCCCCGCGGTGGTGCTCGGTGATGGAAACACGGTCCTCCCCTGCCGCGATTCACCCGACGCAAGCATTGAGATACTGAGAGTAGTTGACCGTGGTGACAATTTGAACTTCCGTCCCGCAGTGCGCAGGAATTACTCAGCGGCGCGGTGGTCCGGCAGTCCCAGCAATCGCGCGATCCAGGGGCGTATCGCCGTTCCGGGCGGTAGCGCGGCGCGCGGATAAGTGAAAATGGGCACCGGCGCGCCGTAGGCCGACCGCAACTCGGCGGCCTTGCACCAGTCGGAGGTCGTCCGCGTCGCCGCCCACGCCGCCGCCAGCGGGGGCCGGGTCTCCGGGCGGCGCTCCCACAGGCGCAGCAGCGCCATGGTGGCGTGGGCGGCGGAGTAGCCGTCCTCGGGATAGGCGACGCCCGCCAGGAACGCGGCGGTGGCGGGGCCGCCGTGGGGCGAGCCCAGGGCCCAGGTCCAGTTGGCGACGACCAGTTCCCGGACGGGCGCGGGCAGGAGGGCCGCCGCGGCGTACATGCGTTCCTGGCGTGCGCCGGTCAGGCGGCTGGTGGCCAGGAGCCAGCGCAGGTCGTCGGGTTCCGGGGGCGGCCCGGCTCCGGTCGCGGCGTCCTGGTCCCCGAGCTGGTCTCCCCGCGCCAGCCAGGACAGGACGGTCAGGCTGCGGGCGGTCTGGAGGCGGCACAGTTCGGTGAGTTCGCGGCGGGCGCGGACGGCCGGTTCGATCCACAGCGGCCAGGCGGCCCGCTGGACCTCGGTGGCGAGGCGGGCCAGCGCGGCCGTGACCGGTAGCGGGCTCACCCGGGCGTCCGGCCGCAGCAGGAACGCGGGTTCGCCCACGCTCAGCCGCCCGGGCCCGGCGGTTCCGAGCTGCGCCGTGCGGGGGACGGGCCGTCGGACGCGGGAGGCGGAGTGCCGGGCGGCGGGGGGCTGGAGGACGTTCTGCTCGGCGACGGGACGCTGGGAGACGGTCCGCTCGGCGACGGGGTGCTGGGCGGTGGGTCGTTCTTGGGCGGGGGCTCGCTGCTGGGCGGATGCGGTGTGGGAGGCGGTTCAGAACTGCCGGGCGGTGTACTGGGCGACGGCGGTCGTGAGGCGGGCGGCCGGGGAGTCGTGGGCGGGGGACTCGTCGGCCTATCGGTGGGCGGGCCGGCAGGGGGCCGGGTCGGCGGATTCGGCGGATTCGTCGGGGGCGGTCCGGGCCGCCAGGTGATGTGCACCTGGGCGCCGCCGGGCTGGAACGTGATGCCGCCCTCTCCCTGCGCGTCCGGGCTGCGGAACACGTGCACTGCGAGCACGATCGCCTCCCCCGCCTCCAGCCGTCCCGACGATCGGGCGGGGCGCACTGGGCCCTGAGCGCTGGCGGCCCAGTTGACCGGGCCGCCTTCGGCGCGCAGCTCGATCGCGCCGTCCGAGCCGCCGGCCAGGTCCAGGTAGTACGGCGACACCGACAACGTGCCGGAAACGCCGGGAGGCAGCGGTAGGAGGGGCTTCTCCCCGGGGGCCGAGTGGTAGTCGCGCCGGGGAGGCGGAGAAGGCAGTGCCGTGGGCGGCGCGGCCGAGGCTGTCGCCCCCAAGGGGTAGGTGGCCGAAACCGGAGCGGTGGCCAGGTTCTCGGCGGAGCGCTCCCCCGCGTGCACGGGAGGGATGGACGAGGGCGGGGACGCGGGGGGCACGAACGGCCGGGGCAGGTTGTCGGGCACCGGACGGTCGCCACGGCTCTGCTGACCGGTCAGGTGGACGGCCCCCGCCCCGCCGCCCAGCAGCAGGACGCTGACGCCGAGCGCGATGGCGAGCCGTACTGTGGCGGCTCCGCGCTTGTGGGGGTCCTGCCGCCCGTCTTCCAGGAATTCGACGCCTCGGGGCACGGCGGGGAACCCGTCCGGCATGAAGTCGGCCAGCCGCGTGGCGACGAACAGCCGGTACCCCACCAGTTCGGGATCCATGAAGCAGGCGACGACCCGCGCGCGCAGCGCGTCGGGCGGAACGGCCCGAGGCAGCAGCTCGTACACCTTGGCGGCCGATACGGGGTCGGGTCGGAACGGGCCGCATTGCGGGCATGCGCGGGCGTGAGCCAGCAACCGGCCACTCGACTCCGGGGACGGGACGCCGTGGCGTTCGCGCAGCAGCATGGCGCGTTCGGCGCAGTCGTACGGACCTTGTGCGGCCAGCAGTTCGGCGGTCAGCGCGGCTTCCAGGTCGGTGTGGGCCCGTTTCAGGGCCGCCTGCGCCTCCAGCGCCGTCAGCCCCAGCACGGCCGCCAGCTCGGGGACCGGCAGTCCGTGCCGGACCCACAGGTCGAGCATCTCCCGTCCGGCGGCGGGCATCCCGAGCACCGCCTGCCACGCCATGATGCGCTGGTCGACGTCGTCCTGGTCGTGGCTCGCCACGGCGATGTCGGGCGCCTGGTCGGGGGCGGCCGGCCGCCGGCCGCACTCCAGCCGCGCGAGGGCGTAGAGCCAGGGCCCGAAGCGGGCCGGGTCGCACAATCGGTCGATGTGCGCCTCGGCCACGATGAACGTGTCGCGCAACGCCACCTGGGCCGCGTCCTGGCTGCGCAGCCGGAACCAGCAGTACGCGTAGAGCCGGTCGGCGTAGGCGGCGTACACCGCGTCCGGCGCACCGTTCTCTCGGGCGCGCAGGGCCGCGACCAAGCGATGGTCGTTCATGGCAAAAAAGGTAAAGGTTCGGCGCGCCTCTCACCGTCGTTTCCCGAAGTTGGGGAGAAGCCTCCACGAAAGCAATCCCTATGCTCCCCAATCACCACTTTAGATAGCGATATCCAGAAGATCCTATTTTCTAGCACCCCGTACGAACAGGTGCGCACTGCCGTGGGCGCCCGGTCGAGCACGATGCGTAAACACGAGAAAAGGCATCCTCACCAGGGCGGTCATTCCACCGGGAATTCTTCCGGCATCGGCGGCAGGAGCCGTTCGGCGGCCGCCGCGATCGTGGCCACCTGGGCGCTGGTGAAGATCACCGCGCGCGCCGTCATCACCTGCGGCACCTCCCGGACGGAGTGCACCAGCACCTCTCCGTGCACCAGCCCGCCGCGCGGCACCCGCGCCCCGTGCACGGCGACCATCGGCGTGACCGCGATCCGGTGGTCGAGCTCGGCGGACAGGAGCTCGGCGACCGTCCGCGCCGCGCGTCCGGCCGTGCCGACGCTCCCCACCGCGCGCCGCCCGGCCCACAGCCGCCGCCCCTCGACCCGCACGCGGGCCCGCCAGGGCCAGCGGCGGCTGGCGATGGCGTAGACGCCGGTCAGACCGACCACCAGGTGGTCGAGGTTGGTGGTCGCGCCCGGCAGCACCCGGTCGTGGAGCACGTGGTGGCCGGCCGGGTCCAGCCGGGCGAGCCGCCGCCCGGTCCGGCGCTCGGCCACGGCCCCCCGCCGCCAGTCCGCCATCGGCCTGGACCGCGTCCAGCCGTGCAGCACGCCGCCGGCGAACACCACGACGGCGACCACCGGCCCGGCCCACCAGACGGCGATCCCCGCGGCGACCACACCGGCTCCCAGCGCCAGAACGCCCTGGAGCAGCAGCCTTTCCCGGCGATGCTCGGCGGCGAGCGCGCGGTACCGCGCCCACGCGGAGGCGCCGGCGTTGGACGCACCCCCACTGCCGCGCACCAAAGGCCCCTCTCCCGTGCCTTGAAGCAGCAAGCGTGCGCCAGCGGCACCCAACGTTCAAGGAGTTTGACCTTCTCGTGCTCGCATCGCGAGAAAGCTTTCATTGACACTGTCATGATGACAGTGTCATCATCGATGCATGGACGGTACCTGGACCATCGGCGAACTGGCCGAACGAGCCGCGGCGGCACTGCTCGCCGTCGAGCCCGTGCAGGCCAACGGCCGGGTGCGCGACCTGCCCAACACCCGCCTCATCCGCTGGTACACCACGATCGGCCTGGTCGATCCGCCGCTGGCCCGCCGGGGCCGCGTCGCGCTCTACGGCCCGCGCCACCTGCTGCAGATCGTCGCCGTCAAGCGCCGCCAGTCGGCGGGCCGCACGATCGCCGAGATCCAGGTGGAGCTGGCCGGCGCCACCGACGCGATGCTGGAGCGGATCGCCGGCCTCCCGGCGTCGCCCGGCGCCCCCGGTGCCGCCGCCCCTCGCCCTGAGCTCCCCGCTTCCGGCACGGCGGCCGAACGCCAGGTCCCCGACGCCGACGAGTCCGAAGCAGTTCCGACCGACACGAGTCCCGCTTCCGACGTCCGAGAAGGCGAGTCCCGAACGGACACGCCCCGCTCCCGTTTCTGGTCCGCTCGCCCTGACACGGCGACGTCTTCGGGCCCCGCACCATCCTTCGGAAGCGCTCCCCCTCCCGGGGTCGCCGCCGAATCCACCCCCTCGCCCACCACGCCCTCCGACGCAGAGCCGAAACCGACCCTCGACATCTCCTCCCCCTCTCATCTGCAGGTCGAGATAGCCCCCGCTCAGCCGGCGGTCGTGCAGGCGGTGCGCCTGGCCCCCGACCTGACCGTCCTCCTCGACGTCGCCACGCTGACCCGGGACGACGTCACCGCGATCCAGGACGCCGCCCGTCCCCTGCTGGACGAGCTGCGCAGGCGCGGCCTGATCTCCGCATCCCCCAACCGACTCTCCGGGAGGTCCACGTGACCGTGCGCATCACTTCTCTCCCCGAGCCCGAGACGGCCCCGTCCCCCGACGGCGGACTCGGCGCGCTCACCACCGACAAGGGCAACCTGCCGCTGGACGCGGTGGACGTGCGCGCCGCCGTCACCGGGCTCGCCGCGAGCGTCGAGGTCGCCCAGGGCTTCCGCAACCCCTTCGACGTCCCGCTGGAGGCCACCTACGTCTTCCCGCTGCCCGACCGCGCCGCCGTGACGGGGCTGCGGATGGAGGCCGCCGACCGCATCGTCGAGGGGGTCCTCAAAGAGCGCGGCCAGGCCCGGCAGGACTACGACACCGCCATCGCCGCGGGCAAGCGCGCCGCCATCGCCGAGGAGGACCGCCCCGACGTCTTCTCCATGCGGGTCGGCAACATCCTCCCGGGCGAACGGGTGACCGTCCGCCTGACGCTCGACCAGCCGCTCCCCTACGAGACCGACGACGGCACCGCCACGTTCCGCTTTCCTTTGGTGGTCGCGCCGCGCTACATCCCCGGCGCGCCCCTGGACGGCGACCCCGCCGGGCCCGGCACCGCGCCCGACACCGACGCGGCCCCCGACGCCTCCCGCATCACGCCGCCGGTCCTGCTGCCGGGCTTCCCCAATCCCGTACGGCTGTCGATCACGGCGGCGATCGACCCGGCCGGCCTCCCCCTCACCGAGATCCGCTCCGCGCTGCACGTCACCTCCGAGGAGGACGGCCCGAACGGCACGACCGTCCGCCTGCTCCCCGGCGAGCGCCTGGACCGCGACTTCCTCCTGCGCCTGGCCTACACGCCGCAAGAGGACCAGCCGGCCGCCGCCCTGGCCCTGACCCCGGACGCCTCTGGCATCGGGGAGGCCGGGACCACCGCGGAAGAGGCCGGCCCGGAGAGCGCGAGCGGCGGTACGGACGCCCGGCGAGCCGACGGCGTCACAGCGTCACAGCCAACCGGCGGCACCTTCACCCTGACGGTCCTGCCATCGGGCACGGGCCGCCCGCGCCCCCGCGATGTCGTGCTGGTCCTCGACCGGTCCGGCAGCATGCACGGCTGGAAGATGGTCGCGGCCCGGCGCGCCGCCGCCCGGATCATCGACACCCTCACCGGCGCCGACCGGTTCGCGGTCCTGTCGTTCGACAACACCGTCGAGCGGCCCCGCGACCTCGGCTCCGGCCTGGCCCCGGGCACCGACCGCAACCGGTTCCGCGCCGTGGAGCACCTGGCCGCGCTGAGCGCCCGCGGCGGCACCGAGATGCTCGCCCCGCTCGAAGAGGCCTGCACGCTGCTCGCCGACTCCACCGGCGACCGCGTCCTGGTCCTCATCACCGACGGCCAGGTGGGCAACGAGGACCAGATCCTCGCCCGCCTCACGCCCCGGTTGCGGGGAGCGCGCGTCCACACCGTCGGCAT
Source organism: Spirillospora sp. NPDC050679 (assembly GCA_044456955.1). Lineage (GTDB taxonomy): Bacteria > Actinomycetota > Actinomycetes > Streptosporangiales > Streptosporangiaceae > Spirillospora. Next base: position 114,823 of record JBITGK010000001.1, read on the forward strand.
CGACCGCGCCGTCAACGCCGGCTTCCTGACCAGGCTCGCCGAAACAGGCCAGGGCCGCTGCGAGCTGGTCGAGTCCGAGGACCGCCTGGACGAGGTGATGGAGCACATCCACCACCGCATCGGCGCTCCGCTGGTCACCGACCTCTCCCTGCACCCCGAGGGCCTGGCCCTGGTCCCCGAGACCATCGCCCCGAGCCGGCTGGGCGCCCTGTTCCCCGGCGTGCCGCTGGTCGTCTCGGGCCGCTACGAGGGAGCCCCCACCGGCGGCCTGACCGTGCGCGGCACCACCCCCGAAGGCGAGCCCTGGGCGCAGCAGGCGCGGGCCACCCGCACCGACGGCTCCCCGGCCACCTCCATCTGGGCCCGCGCCCACCTGCGCGACCTGGAGGACCGCTACGCCGTCACCGACTCGCCGGAGCTGGAAAAGCGCATCATCGACACATCGCTGCGCTTCAACGTGCTGTGCCGCTTCACCGCGTTCGTGGCGGTCGACAACCGCGCGGCGACCGGCGGAGAGATCCCGCACCAGGTCGTCCAGCCGGTGGAGTTCCCCCAGGGCTGGGGCGCCGCTCCGATGGCGGTGGCGGCGTCCATGCCCCGCCCCGCGGCCCCCGCTATGTACGGGGCCCCGGCTCCCATGGCCCCCGGCGCCGCCCCGCCGCCCCCCGCGTCCCCCGGCGCCGCCCCGCCGCCCATGCCCCGCGCCGGGGGCGGACCAGGTGGCGGGGGCGCCGACTTCGACTACATGGACGTACCGGACTTCCTCTCCAGCGCACCGCCCCCTCCGCCCGCGCGCAGCCGTCGCCGCCATGGCGCTTCCTCCGCGTCCAGGAGGCTCAACGAGGCCCGCCGTCGCCTCGCCGAGGAGCTCACCACCCTGACCGGCCTCAGCTCAGCGCCGCAGGAGCAACGCCACGAGCACCTCCTGACCCGGTTGCTCCCGGCCCTCCAGCAGGTCACCGACGACCTCTTCGAGCAGACCCCCGAGTCCTTGACGACCCTGCTGGCGGCTCTCCAAGCCGCCGCCGGAGGCACCTCGACCCCGACCCACCTGGACGAGATCTGGACCCAGGCCATCGAGACCCTGGAGAAGTTCACCGGCAAAACTTCTTCCCGCCCCTTCTGGAAGCGGCGTCCCTGACCCGATCCAGAAGACACCACACGTAACCAACAACGTTTCCCGCCGTGCGCAGGCAAAGCCGGCCAGCAGCCCAGCGCACGGCGGAAACAGCCGCCCTTGCGGCTCAGACAGAACGAGCAGCGCAAACAGCACCGGCAGCACCCGCGGCGCGGGCCGTGCAGATGGCGCCCGGAGGTGCAGGCGGCGCCCGGGGACGCGGGGGCGCCCGGGGACGCGGGGCTGTCTGGGGCTCGGGGGGGCACGCCCTGGGGACAGACAGCACGGGCAGCACGGGCGCGTCCAGCGTGCACGGGCAGTGCAGGCAGCGCGGGGGGACGCGGGGCGCGGACGGCGATGTCCAAGGAGCAGAGCACGGGGCGTGAACTCGCCTTTAACGCTGACAGCGCACTGGCCGTTGTTCGGGCCGTGCGCTGTCAGCGAGTCGGATCAGATCGTGCGTCACGCGGGGTCAGGAGGCCACACGAGGTCAGGGCGTCGGACAAAGCCAGGACATTGGCGGGATCAGGACATCGGGTGGAGTCCGAACGTCAGGCGGAATCAGGAGGTCGAGCGGAGCCAGGCGGGCCAGCCGTGTCAGACGGTCGGCCGGAGTCAGGCGGTCCTGGTCCGCGCCCGCTCCAGCAGCCACAGCACCAGGGTCGCGGCGGCGAAGGTCGCGCCCAGCATCGACACCCCCGTCCAGCCCGCCTGCACCCACGCGACCGAGGTCAGGAAGGAGCCCGCCGCGCCGCCCGCGAAGTTGGAGGTCATGAAGGCCGAGTTCAGCCGGTTCCGCGCCTCCGGGCGCAGGGCGTACACCACGTTCTGGTTCGCGATCAGCAGGCCCTGCTGGGTCAGGGCCAGCACGATCAGGCCGCCCAGCAGCAGCGGCAGCGAGGCCGCACCGAACGCCAGCAGCCCCCAGGAGGCCAGCATCCCGACCGCGCCCACGGCGGTCACCAGCTGCACCCGGCCCCGGTCGGTCTGCCGGCCCGCGACCGACGCGGCGATCGGGCCGCCGATGCCCACCAGGCCGAACAGGCCGATCGCGGCCTCGGACCAGCCGTAGGGCTCGCGGGCCAGCAGGAAGGCCAGCGCCACCCACACGCCGTTGAAGCCGGCGAACGACAGCGCGCCCATCCCCGCGCGCCACCGCAGCACGGGCTCCTCCTTGAACAGCATGACCGTCGAGCGGATCAGCGCCGGGTAGGACAGGCCCACGTCGTCCTTCATGCGCGGCAGGAACCGCCACAGCAGCGCCGCCATCGCGGCCATCAGCAGCGCGTTCACCCAGTAGACCGTCCGCCAGCCGCCCAGCTCCGACAGGCCGCCCGAGACCGTCCGCGACAGCAGCGCGCCCAGCAGCAGGCCCGTCATGACCGTGCCCACGACCCGGCCCCGCTCGGCGGGCGCCGCCAGCGCCGCCGCGAACGGCACCAGCACCTGCGCGGCCACCGACGCGAACGCCGTCAGGATCGTGCCGGCCATCAGCACCGCGCCGTTGGGGGCGGCCGCCGACACCAGCAGCGACAGCGCCGTCACGCCGAACAGCCCCACCGCGAGGCCCCGGCGTTCCAGCAGGTCGCCCAGCGGCACCAGCAGCAGCAGCCCGACGCCGTAACCGATCTGCGCGGCGGTGACGATCAACGCGGCCATGGAGGTGCCGAGCCGCAGTTCCCGGCTGAACAGGTCCAGCAGCGGGTGGGCGAAGTAGTTGCTGGCCACCGACAGGCCGGTGGCGGCCGACATGAGCAGCAGCAGCCCGCGTCCCAGGCCCGGCGTCCGCCCGGTGGTCGGGGCCGTCGGGGGGAGCGGTTCGGCGGGAGGCTGCGCGGGGCTGGCGTTCAGGGGGATCGTCGTCATGTCTTCAGCTTGGCGCGCGCCGATCAATGAGTCCAACACATGCTTGTCATGCCAACGATCGTGAAACACGATAGATCGATGGAGTTGCAGCAGATGCGCTACGTCGTCGCGGTCGCCGAGACCGGCTCGTTCACCCGCGCCGCCGAGCGGTGCCTGGTCGTCCAGTCGGCGCTGAGCCACCAGGTCGCCAAGCTGGAGCGCGAGCTGGGCGCCCGCCTGTTCGACCGCACCAGCCGCAGCGTCCGGCTGACCCCTGCGGGCTCGGCGTTTTTGCCCGCCGCCCGGCAGGCCCTGGACGCCGCCGAGCGCGCCCGCGCCGAGGTCTCCGCCGCCACCGGCGAGATCCGCGGGCGGCTGGCGGTCGGGGCGATCCCCACCCTGGCGGCCGTGGACCTGCCCAGCGTGCTGAAGGAGTACCACCAGCGCCATCCCCACGTGCGGATCAGCCTGCGCACCATGGCCAGCGAGGTGCTGATCGAGCAGGTGCGCGACGGCTCGTTGGACGCGGCGTTCCTCGGCGTCCTGCCGGGCACCGCCCCGCCCGGCGTCGACCACCGCGCGCTGGTCCACGACCGGCTCATGGTGGTCCTGTGGCCGGGCCACCCGCTGGCGGGCGAGCCCGAGGTCGAGCTGCGCCAGCTCGCGGAGGAGACGTTCATCGACTTCCCGGCGGGCACGGTGGGCCGCGCGCAGTCCGACCACGCCTTCGCCGCCTCCGGCGTCCGGCGCGAGGTGCCCTTCGAGGTGTCGGCCAGCGACCTGATGATCCGCATGGTCCGCACCGGCCTGGGCATCACCTTGCTGCCCGCCGCGTTCACGCCGCAGATCGAGGGCGTGCGCACCGTCGCCGTCCGGGACGCGCCGGTCCGCGTGGAGATGCTCATCTGGAGCCGGTTCACCCCGTCGCCCGCTGCGGCCGCCTTCCTCGATGCCCTGGGCTGTCGCCCCTGACGCGCGCGAGACCCCCGGCCGGACGGCCGGGGGTCTCGGTTCGGGCGGAAAGTCAGGCGGTCACCGCCTCCGCGCGCCGCCGCAGGAGCAGCGGGACCGCGTTGAGGAGCAGGCCGACCACGCCGACCCCGGTCACCAGGTTGACGCCCGGGTGGAACTGGCCGAAGTCGCCGCCGGCGTGCCCGCCCCCGGCGACCAGCGCCGTGACCGCGGCCAGCACCAGGGCGGCGCCGACCTGCCCCGAGGTCTGGACCAGGCCGGAGGCCAGGCCCTGCTCGGAGTCGTCGATGCCGTCGGTGGCCTGGGCCATGATCGAGCTGAACCCGAAGGCGAACCCGCCGCCGAGCAGCAGCATGGTCGGCAGCACCGTGAACGCGTAGTGCGGGGTGTTCCCGGCGGTGGCCAGGAACCACACGTAGCCGAGGCTGAGCGAGGTCATCGAGGCCATGATCAGCCGCGGGGTGCCGTACCGGTCGATCAGCCGGCCCATGAACGGGGACACGACCGCGACCAGCAGGCCCGCCGGCAGCAGCGCCATCGCCATCTTCAGCGGCGACCAGCGCAGCACGTCCTGCAGGTAGAGGGTCATCATGAACTGGAAGCTCAGGTAGGAGCCGAACAGCGCGATCATGCTGAGGTTGGCGCGGACGATGCTGCCGATCCGCAGGATGCCGAGCCGGATCAGCGGGTGCCGCACCCGGTTCTCGGTGATCACGAACGCCACCAGCAGCGCCACCGCCAGCACGACCGAGCCGACGGTCAGCGGGTCCAGCCAGCCGCGTTCGGGCGCCGACACCACCGTGTAGACCGCCAGCAGCATGCCCGCGGTGAGGGTGACCGCGCCGACCAGGTCGTGGCCGCCGCCGGCGGCGGGCTTGTCGCGCGGGATCAGCGCGATGCCCGCGATCAGGGCCAGCACCGCGAGCGGGACCGGCGTGAGGAAGGTCCAGCGCCAGCCGAAGCTGGTCAGCAGCCCGCCCAGGATCAGGCCCGAGGAGTAGCCGCTGGCGCCGAAGACCGAGAACACCGACAGCGCCCGGTTGCGCGCCGGCCCCTCGTGGAAGGTCGTGGTCAGGATGGACAGGGCGGTCGGCGCGGTGAACGCGGCGGCCAGGCCCTTGACGAAACGGGTGACGATGAGCAGCGGGCCGTTGTCGACCAGGCCGCCCACCAGGGACGCCACGGCGAACACGCCGAGCGCGATCAGGAAGACGCGGCGGCGGCCCAGCAGGTCGGCGGTGCGGCCGCCGAGCAGCAGCAGTCCGCCGTAGCCGAGCACGTAGCCGTTGACGATCCACTGCAGCGACGTGGTGGACAGGCCGAGCTCGGTGCCGATGGAGGGCAGCGCGACGCCCACCATCGAGACGTCCAGGCCGTCCAGGAACAGCACCGCGCACAGCACCGCCAGGACGCCCCACAGCCGGGGGGTCCACGTCTGCTGCGCCGGCTCGGCGGCGCCCGGCTCGCGGGTGACGGAAACGGGGGAGGTTTCGGTGATGGTCACGTCGGAGGACAGTACATGCACGCGCATCAAATGTCCACGCACTAGTTTCACTAGAATCTAATTCGTGCGCATCTATTGCGTGCGCATGGTATGATGCGCCCATGAAGTCCGAGGCTGAGCTGATCGGCCAGTGGCGGTCGCTGCTGACCAGCTACAACACCATCGCCTGCCATCTGGACCGTGCCCTGCAGGAGTCGTCCGGGCTGAGCATGAGCGAGTTCGAGACCCTCGACCGCCTCGTCGGCGCGGGCTGTGAGAAGCTCCGCATGCAGGAGATCGCCGCCGACATGTACCTCAGCCAGAGCGCCCTGTCGCGGACCGTGGCCCGGCTGGAGAAGCACGGCCTGGTCGAGCGCGCCCTGTGCGAGGCCGACCGGCGCGGCATCTTCGTCCGGGTCACCGAGGCGGGCCGCCGCGTCCACGCCGAGGCCCGCGAGGTTCACCTCGGCGTCCTCGCCGAGCATCTGGAGCGGGCCCCCGTCCCGGCCGGCTGAGACCGACGGACGTCCGACGTCTGATCGGCCTCGCGCGCGAGGCCGATCAGCGCGGCACGTCCGTCGCCTTCACTGTGCGTGACATACCGCCGCAGACCGCCCGACAGCGGATGGCGTTACGTACCCGCAGGTCAGCACCCTGCCAATCCCGGGGCAAGTGACCATAACTCCCCGATCCGATGCGTCCGCGGCCGTGCCGCCGTCACACTGAGTCTCCACAGCATCGCCCACCGCATCCGTGGAGGCCAGTATGCGCAGCACCCCCGTGCTCGCCCCCGTCCTCGTCAGCGCCGCCGCCTTCCTGACGACGCTCCCCGCGCAGGCGGCCATCGGCCCGCCCGGAGCGGACCTCAACCTCAAGGCGTCGGGAGCGACCCTGCCGGAGCGCGGCGCGTTCCTGCAGTGCCCCGGCGGGCTCGGCAACCACCCGCACGGCGAGAGGGCCTGCGCCGACCTCGCCGCCGCCCGCGGGGACCTCAACAGGCTGCCCGGCGACCCGCACGGGTGTACCAAGGAGTACGCCCCGGTCACCGCCGTCGCGACCGGCACCTGGTACGGCCGGCCGGTCCGGTGGAGCCGCACCTACTCCAACGCCTGCGTGATGGACGCCGCCACCGGGCCGGTCTTCCGGTTCTGGAGATGAGCGGCTCGGGCGCCCGCCGCTAGTCCCAGAACGAGGGCTCGGCCGCGGGCGCCCGGTGCCGTCCGTCCGGCCTCGGCTCCGGCTCCGGCTTCTCGGCCGGCTCGTCCGCGCGGCCGCGCGTGCGGGCGAGGGCCGCCAGCGCCGTCGTGATCGGCACGGCCGCGATCAGCCCCAAGGTCCCGGCGACGCTGCGGACGATCTCCTGCGCGACCACCGAGCCGGTGAGCACCTCGCCCAGCGGCTGCTGCCCGATGCTGAACAGCAGCAGCAGCGGCAGCGAGGCCCCCGCGTACGCCAGGATGATGGTGTTGATCACCGAGGCGATGTGGGCCCGGCCGACCCGCGCCCCCGCCCGGTACAGCTCGGCGAAGCGGTAGGCCGGGTTGGCGTGCGCGAGCTCGGCGACGGTCACCGACTGGGTCACGGTGACATCGTCCAGCACGCCCAGCGACCCGATGATGATGCTCGCCAGCAGCAGGCCCTGCGTGCTGATCTGGTAGCTGAGGTCCAGGTTGAGCGAGCTCTCGTCGGTGATCCCGCTGAGGCTGGTCAGTCCGATCGCCGCCCACGCCAGCAGGCCGGTCAGCGTCAGGCTGGCCAGCGTGCCGATCACCGCGATCGAGGTCGGCACCGTGAACCCGTGGGTGAGGTACAGCACCGCCAGCATGATCGCGGCTGCGCAGACGATCGCGACCGCCAGCGGCGGCTCCCCGGCCAGCACCGCCGGGATCAGGAACTTCAGCAGCAGCACGAACGTGACGGCCAGCCCCACCAGCGCGGTCAGCCCGCGCCAGCGCCCGAACGCGACCACCGCCAGCACGAACGCCGCCCCCACCAGCCACAGCGGCCCGGACCGGTCGTGGTCCGACAGCTGGTAGGGGTTGCCCTCGGGGGCGTCGGCCAGATGCAGCACGATCACCTTGTCGCCGGTCCCGAACCGCTGGCTTCCCGGCCCGGACGGCAGCGCCGTGGTGACGACCCGGCCCTTCTCCAGCCCCTCGGTCAGCTCGATCTGGGCGTCGCCGCACTTGCGCGGGTCCGGCGGCGGGGCCGTGCCGCCCAGCCCGTTCGGCTCCCCCTCCGCCCCCAGGCCCACCTGCTTGGGGCAGGGCTTGAGGGCGATGCCGACGATCTTGCCGTGGACCTTGCTCATGCCGGTGGCCGGGGCGCCGGCCGCCTTCGGGGCGTCCGGCCACATCCACACCAGCGCGGCCAGCGTCACCACCGCGAGCGGGACGATCACCGCCAGACAGACCCGCACCGCCCCGCGCGAGCTCGGCCTCCGCACTCCGTGATCATGCCCGGCGCCCACGCCGCACCATCCTCGTCATCCCGTGACCGCCTCGAACAGCGACCAGACCGCCAGGGCAATCATGACGACACCGCCGACCCGCTGCACCGTCTTGAGCGGAACCCGGTCGGCGATGAAGCGCCCGGCCACCAGCGCCAGCGCCGACACCGCCATCAGCGCCAGCAGCGCGCCCAGCGCCACCGGCAGCGGCCCCTGCGTGGCGGCCAGGTTCGCGGTGGTGATCTGCGTCAGGTCGCCCCACTCCCCCACGAACACGACCGTGAAGGCCGTCAGCCAGGTCGGCCAGAACCCGGTGACCTTGCGCCCCGCCGCCACGTCCTCGTCGTCGTCATCGCCGCCGCGCAGCAGGGTATAGGCCCCGAACGCGAACAGCGCCGCCGCGACGACCTGCACCAGGGGCTTGGGCAGCAGCGCGAACACGCTCCCGGCCGCGACCGCGATGGCGACGTGCACCACGAAGGCGCTGGAGGTGCCGAGCCACACCCACAGCGGCCGCATGCGGGTGCCCATCGCCAGCGAGGCGAACATGGTCTTGTCCGGCAGCTCGGCCAGGAAGATCACCGCGAAGGCGGTGGCGAACGTGGTGAGATCGAACGACATGGAACGACGGCCCTCCCGCGGGTGCCGGACCGCACCGTCGCACCCGGAAGGCTGGGAGGACCGCTCGGCCCGGCACGACGAATGCGCCCGGCCGACAGACCGGGCACGCCTTACCAGACCGAAGGTCTCGTCCACCGCCCTGGGACGGCCCGAGGACCGGGCTCCCCCTAGGGGCAGCCAGCATGTCGGCCACTCGGCAGTTCGGGACTACTCCCCTTCGCCGCGTCCACCCTACCGGAGACCGCGCGAAGGACGGCCGAACGGCCCGCGCGGAACGAACAGCCCGCATGCGAAAGGCCCCTCCCGAGTGATCGGGAGGGGCCTCCGGCCTTGAGCCGCCTATCGGAATCGAACCGATGACCTATTCATTACGAGTCTGACGAACAAGATCCACAGCAGTCCACACTCGTCCACTGACCTGCTGGGGCAGCCTTACTGGCGCCTCTCGCTTCCAAGGTCGTCCAGCGTCGTCCAAGGCCATCGTTAGCACCTGCGTTAGCACGCTCCGCCCACCGCGACCCCGATCCGGAGTGCATGATCGCGCGAACGATCGTCATGTGTGACAGACAGTTTCGCGCGATCATGTGCTCCGGCCCGCGAGGGGTCCAGGGGGCGGCGCGCCCCCTGGTTCGAGCACGCTTAGCCGTTTTGAGGCCAAGCCATACGGAAGCATCCAAAAGAGACTGATTTAGTTTCAGTTGTCGTCGGGTACGGCGACCACTAACGTCCTACCATGGCAGTGGTTGACGCGATCTGGCCAGAGGGTCTGTCCCCTCTACTGACACGCGGAGCATGGTGCCCCGCGCGTCTGAGAGGAGACAGATGGATCAACAAGAAAATGATCCCCGCTGGTTCAGGGCCGTGATCGCGGTGACCGCCCTCCTGGCCAGCATTGCAACACTCCTGGCCAGCCTGCTCCAAGTGCTCCCACACCTGTAGCGGCAGAGGGCGGATCACCGCCAACCAGCGGCCCCGAGTTCAGCTTGCTGACTCGGGGCTCTTTCATGATCCGAGGACTTCCAGTCGAATCGGCCGGAGTGTTCGCTCTCGGATAATCACCGGCAGTCTACCTGCTCGAAGCCGACTGAGTCCGACTGACTCCACTTGAATCCAAATAATTCTAATGTTCGCAAATGTGGACTGCGTGTGCAGTGGGTGGCGCGTCACATCTAGGCTCGTGATCGTTTGCCGGACAAACGTGGAGAGTTCTGCCTGGTCAGTCGCTTTCCTCGACGACTGCGCTGTCCGCTGCCCGTCCTCACGACCAAGACGTTCGATGCGCCCTCCAGTTGAATCAGGCGGGTTGTTCACTCTCGGACAAGTGACCTGCCTGTCTCTGGAGTCGACGCAGGCAGGCTGTTGAACCGAACGCGGTGGACGGGCGACGCGGTGCGGCGGGACCGGACGGAACAGGCCGCACGCCCGGCGTGCCGGGGCGGGCGGGCGCCCGCGGCCGCGGAGCGGGCGCCCGTGGAGACGGAGAGTAAGTTCTAATACGGCCCCCAGGTGTGGCG
>JBITGK010000001.1:124830-599976 GCA_044456955.1 Spirillospora sp. NPDC050679
GGGGGGGGGGGGGGGGGGGGGGCCGGGGGGGGGGGGGGGGGGGGGGGGGGGGGGGGGGGGGCCCGCCCCCCCCCGGCCCCCCCGGGGGGGGGGGGGGGGGGCCCCCCCGCCGGCGGCCGCGTAGCGGGCGCCCTTGAAGACGTAGAGAAAGTTCTCATCCGGCCCTCTGGTCTCGCTGGTCTCAGTTCATGAGTCTGCGGAGGGTCGTGCGGGTCTGGTCCGCCAAGCTGACGGCTGCGCCTAGGCGGTTGTCGATCGTGGCCGTGACGCCCGGCGGTGGGCCTTCGGTCAGGGTGCTGGCGTACTGGTCCCAGTGGGACAGCTTCCAGCGGTCGCGTGGGGCGTCGCGGGTTTCGATGTACTCGTGCATGGTGCCGATGTCGCTGTTGATCCATACGGCGGCGACTTCGACGCCTTGGCCTTGGCACCGGTGGGTGAGGCGTTCCAGCCATCCGGGGGTGTGCAGCTCGGTGATGAACGGGGCCGCCAGGATCATGGACACGCCGCAGTCGATGTTGCCGTGGGCGGCGCTCATCAGGCATCGGTACTCGTGCGGGCGGACCTCGGCCCGGTAGAAGTCGGTGTGGCGGTCGTGCGGGTCGCCGCCCAGCGAGGTCAACAGGCGTTCGGTCATACGGCGGGTCAGGGCGTCCTTGTCCAGGACCGCCCAGCCGGTCAGGTCCGACAGGAAGCGGGCGAACTCGGTCTTGCCCGAGCCGGCGTAGCCGCCGACCAAGACCAGGACCGGGCCGCTCCCCGCGTTGGCGGTCGCGCGGGCGTGCAGGGCGTTGGCGATGCGTGCCTTCAACGCGTCGGCCTGGGGGAAGAACGGCGACAGGTCCACGGGCAGGGAACCGGTCTCCGACTCGGCTCCTCGCGCCCATGCCGCCTTGTGCTCCAGGACGGCCAGCGGAACGCCGTAGCCGCGGGCGATGTGGGGAAGCCAGTCGTCGGGGACACGCGCCCCGCGCTCCCAACGGGAGATCTCGTGCCGCGTCAGAGTGGTGGAGCCTGACAGGTCACACAGAAGCGCTGCGGCGGCGCGCTGGCTGCGGTCTCCGCGTAGCCGGGCCAGGTAGGCGCCGAACTCCCTGCGTCGCTGAGTGGTCATCGAGTGGCCTCCCGGCCTTCCAGTCTGGCCCCCTCCTGGCCCCCTGTCAGGCTCCTCTGTGAAACCAGGGACGGCGAGAGGTTGGGGAGCACGGTTCAACCCTGCCGCTCGACTCCCGGCCCGCGTTCGGGTGCGGCGGCCAGACGTGAGGCTTCCCCGATGAACGAGACCCGCGCACAACGCGCACAAGCTGAGAACGAGGTCCTGGACCGCCTGCGCGCCGACTTCCCCGGCCATTCCATCTGGCGGTCGACCCGCTATGACGATCAGCCCGGGGACTGGGTGGCGACCCTGCGCGACCCGGCCGCCGGCGTTGACCCGACCTTGATCCGCTCCACGCCTTCGGAGCTGCGGGCGGCGCTGATCGACGAGCAGGAGCGGGCACTCACGCGAGACACGGGGCCCCGGTGATGGGCCGAGAGGGGAAGTCCGTCCCATCACCGGAAGGGGCCGCTCAAGGGCGGGCGGCCCGGGGGGAAGAGGCAGAGGCGGCGCGGTCGGGGGGCGCGTCCATCGGCGCATCGGCCGCGTCGTCTCTGTCGCGATGCTGGACGGCCTGGCGGACGAGAAGGCGGCTCGACCGGCTGGCTCGGAAATTGCGCAAACGGGGCTGGATGACTGAACGCCGCGACTTCGAGACTCCCGTGCTGCTGCGGGTCTACCCGCCTGCGGCTCCCGTCGTCGGCGACAGCATCTGTGTCGTCCGCGACATGGCGGGCTGGGGCTACCAATCGAGCACGGGCAAATGGCTGGGGCTCTGCTCCGAGCCGGACGTTGCCGCCGACATGGTCACGGGACAGTTCGCCTGCTTCGGGCTCTGGCCGTCGTGGGATGGGAGGCGGCCGTGCTGACCGCCAAGCGCTCGGTCGTGGCAGCGCTTGAGCGGGACTTCGGCTGTGTGCTGTCGGCCTGGTACGGGCGTGCCACGGGCAAATGGTGGGCGCTGATCAGGGTCCGGCGGGGGTTGTGCCTGGTGGAAGCGGCTAATCCCCAAGAGTTGCGCGACGTGGCGGTTAAGACGGACGCGGCGTCACGGCATCCGGCTCGGGCACCACTGATCAGCGGACGCGGGCGGCGTCCGTCGCCTCGATGATGCGGCGGGCCGCCTCGGCGACGTCGACCAGGTCAGTGCGAATGACCAGGTCAGCCGGTAGCGCCGTCCCCCTGCCTCGCTCGCGCTGCTGCTCGTCGTCGGCCTCGTCCCACGCCCGTAGCCGGGCGGGCGTGTCAACGTCTCCGCGCTGCTGTGAGCGTTCGGCGCAGACCTGACGGGGCACCCACAGGACGACCTTGCACCACTCCAGCGGGATGGCCTCGGCAAGACTTCGCATGTCGGCGAAGCTGCCCATGTGCACGACCGGCACCCGTCCCGCCTCGACCAGATCGGCGACGTCCTGGCGGTCGACGGCATAGCGGTTGCCGTAGCGCTCGGTCTCTACCGCCAGGCGCCCCGCATCGCGGAGCGCCTGCAACTCCTCGGGCGCGACATAGCGGTAACCGGTGCTGCGGCCGCTGCCGACCTTGAGCTTGGTCAACAGCGTGAACCGGCCGTCAAGGGCCGACAGGGCGGCGGTGACGGTGTCCTTGCCGCTGGTCGGTGGGCCGTACAGGATCACGCCTCGGGAGGTCACCCGAGGATTTTACGGAGTGCCTCCCGCGTCTGGTCGGCGATGCTGATCGCCGCGCCCTGGCGGTTGTCGATGGTCAGGTGGACACCGGGCGGGGCGTGCTCGGCGTCGACGCCGGCGATGTACTCGTCCCAGTTGGCCAGCTTCCACGCGTCGCGCGGGGCGTCGCGGAACTCGATGTACTCCCGCATGGAGTCGACGTCACAGCGGACCCAGATCGCCGCGACGTCCATCCCCTTGGCCTTGCACCGGTTGGTGAGGCGGCTCATCCATGCCTCGTCGTTCAGTTCGGCGATGAACGGGGCGGTCAGGATGGTGGAGATGCCGCAATCGATGTTGTCGTTCGCGGTGTCCATCAGGCACTTGTACTCAAGGGGCCTGATCTCGTTCCGGTAGAGGTCGGTGTGGCGGTCGTGCGGGTCGCCGCCGAGCGAGACGAGAAGGCGCTCGACCAAGCGGCGCGTGAGCGAGTCCTTGTCCAGGAACGCCCACCCGGTCACGTCCCCCAGGAAGCGCGCGAACTCGGTCTTGCCCGACCCGGCGTAGCCGCCGACCAGGACGAGAACGGGGTTCTTCACGCCATCGGTGAGCATCCGGCCGCGCCACGCGTTGACCACGCGGTTCTTGAGCACTTCACCGGCCGCGCTGTCGTAGTCCTGCGTGCCGTCGGTGACCTGGTCGAGCCCAACGGAGATCGCTGATGCGGCCTCTTCGGTGACGGCCGGACTGGTGGCCGGCCTCGGCACCGGCAGCACAGCGCTCGGGGGCGTCTGCTCACTGGGCAGCGGAAGGCGGAAGCCGAGATCCGGCTCGGTGGCCTGGTACATCAGGCAGTACGCGCGGCGGTAGTGCGGACCTGGGTAGACGTTGCCGTTCTCGTGGGACCAGATCGTCTGGAAGTTCGCGGCAAGACGCAGGTTGGCGCGGTCGGCGACATGGCGCAGCTCGTCACCGGCGGCCTCAAGGCTCAGGCCATGGGCTTCGCGGCGCTCGCGCAACCGCTCGGGGTGCCAACCGGGCCGCTGCTTGGTGCTGGTCATGTCCTTCGGCCTTCCTTTCACCGCAGACCGTGCGACGGCTGGCCGTCCGGTCCGCTCGGGGGGATGTGAAAGCGGATGTATAAACCGGCGTGCAAGAACCTGGCGAACTGGCTGTGATGGGCTTCACACGCTTCCTGAGCTGGAATTTCGGTGTGGCCAACAAGCGGACGGATCACAGCGGGAGGCGGTCTCCAATGGCGGAGAACGGCGGACGGACGCGGACCCCTGAGGACCTGGTCGGGCTGATCCTCGCCGAGCTAGATGACCTCATGTGCCGGGTCGATCAGCTTTCGGCGGCTCTGGGAACACGCTCTGCTCCAGTCGGGCGACCCGGTCCCCAAGGTCCCGAACCGCCCCCAGGATCTCCGCCAGCTGCTTCGTGATGACGTCGTCGCCAGCGGACGCGGTGGTCTCGTCGGCGTCGGCCTGGTCGCGGACGAACACGCCCTTGCCCTGCTGCCCGATTACGGCGCCCTCGGTGCGGAGAACGCTGATCGCGGACTTCACGACTCCGGTGGACGCGTCGTAGTCGCGGCTGAGCTGCGCGATCGACGGCAGGGAGTCACCAGGGGCCAGACGGCCGTCAGCGATCTGTTTCCGCAGGTCATCAGCGATCTGCAGATATCCGGGCCGTCCAGTCTTCTTGACCATCGTCCGCCTTCCGTCGGGGCTCCGCTCCCCAAGTTCAGCACAGCTTGTCGGCCAAGTGAACAAGGAAGTCCTTGACAACTTAGACGACCAAGTCGACTATGTTGCCTAAGAGTTTCGCCGAACCTTCGGAGGTAGCCCGTGCGCTCCATCCCCGTCGACGTCACCGCTCTCACGTTCGTGTGCGTCGCTCCGCCCCGTCCCAAGCTGGTCAGCCAGGAGACCGGAGAGGTCAAGGTCGACCGCGACGGCAACACCGTCTTCACCATGGGCCTGTCGGCCGCCGACGAGATGGGCCGCGTCGAGATCGTCAACGTCGCGCTCCCCAAGGACCCCGGGATCGTGGTCGGGCAGATCGTCCGGCCGGTCGGCCTGGTGGGCTCGGCCTGGGAGCGTGAGATCAACGGTCGGTTGCGCTGGGGCATCGCTTACCGGGCCACCGACGTCGTCCCGGCCACGCTGTCGGCCGTCCCGCCCGTCGACGCCGAGACCTCCGCCTCGTCGGACGCGGCCTGAGGGGACACGCGATGACGAACCTCGACGCCTACCTCTTCCTCGTCCTCTTGGTCGCCGCCCCGGTTGGCCTGTGGGCCTGGCGGCGCTGGCACCCGGTCTCGTTCTGGTACGGCGTGGGCTTCCCGGTTCGCGTGGTGCTGGTCTATCTGACCTGGCCCAACGTCGCTGGCGGCTGCGGCCTGGCCCACAAGCGGCGGCGGTGGCGCCTCACCCTGGACGCCGTCCCGCTGGCCGGTGCCGCCGCCCGCAACACCGTCGCCGTCGTGCAGCACAAGCGCCGGATGAGCCGCGTCGATGTCGACAAGGCGCCTCGCCTGGGTCTTCCCCGGCCGACCCGGCTGGGCTGGCGGGTGCGGCTGCGGCTGAGCGACGGGCAGGTTCCGGCCGACTACGAGAAGGCGGCCGAAGGCATCGCGCACGCCTGGCGCGTTCACTCGGTGCGGGTGGTCGACGTCAAGCCGGGCAAGGTCACGCTGTGGGCCACCATGCGCGACCCGCTGACCATCGTGGACGTGATCCCTGAGACCGGTGAACTGCTCAAGGTCCGTCCCGGCAAGTTGGAGAACGGCCAAGACTGGATCATCGACTTCCGCACCGTGCCGCACTGGCTGAACGCGGGCGCCACCCAATCGGGCAAGTCCAACCTGGCCAACGCCATCATCAAGGCGCTCGCGCCGCAACCGCTGGCCATCGTCGGCTTCGACCTCAAAGGCGGCGTGGAGTTCACCCCATACGCGCCCCGGCTGTCGGCGCTGGCCACCACCCGCAAAGAGTGCTGCGGCCTGCTGGATGACCTGGTGGCCGAACTGGAGGACCGCATGGCGCTGTGCCGCTCCCACGGAGCGCGCAACGTGTGGAAGCTCCCCGAACCCCTGCGGCCGGTCCCCATCGTCGTGCTGATCGACGAGGTCGCCGAACTGTTCCTGATGGCCGACAAGAGCGAGAAGGACGAGGTGGCGCGCACCGGGACCGCGCTGCTGCGGGTCGCCCAACTCGGCCGCGCGTTCGCCGTCCACCTGATCGTGTGCGGGCAGCGCATCGGCTCTGACCTCGGCCCCGGCGTCACCGCGCTGCGGGCGCAGCTGTCGGGGCGGGTGTGCCACCGCGTCAACGATCCCGAGACCGCCAACATGACCTTGGGCGACATGGACCCGGCCGCCCTGGACGCCGCACGCGCCATCCCCGCCGAGACCCCCGGCGTCTGCATCGTCGCCGGTCAGGACGGGGCCTGGTACCGCGCCCGTTCGGTCTACGTCTCTGAGGAAGCCGCGGAAGCCGCCGCCCGCGATCACGCCCACCTGACCCCCGACTGGGACGACCTCACCGGCTCGATCCCCGCCGCCGGCCCCGGCCTGCCTGCCGCCGCCTAACCGGCCCTCTCTTCTCCCTCTCCGCCCGGCGTGAGCCCTGATCACGCCACGTCCCTACCCGACCCATGCCCGAAACCGACTCTGGAGGCATCGTGACCGCCCGCGTGATCGCCCTTCGTCCCCGTCCCGTCCCCGGCTCCGCGTCCGTCCCGCGCTCGTCCTCGCCGTCCCCGGCCGTCCTCGGTTCCGTCCGGATCGGCTGGGACGCCGTCCGCAAGCTCCACTTCGCCCGCTGCTCCCGCTGCGTCGACGCCTTCGCCGGCGCCACCCTCGACCACGTCGACCGGTGGGCCGACGCGCACCGCTGTGACGCCGAACTGGTTGCGCTGCTGGCCTCGCTGAGCGTCCGGAACGCCGCATGAGTCGGCGCG
This sequence comes from Spirillospora sp. NPDC050679, assembly GCA_044456955.1. Taxonomy (GTDB): domain Bacteria; phylum Actinomycetota; class Actinomycetes; order Streptosporangiales; family Streptosporangiaceae; genus Spirillospora. The sequence goes on from JBITGK010000001.1 coordinate 131,515, forward strand.
TGTGGCGCGGCATGGCCCACGGTGCGGCCGACTCCGCCCCGGTGCTGGTCCTGGCGGTCATCGCCGCCGCCGGGTCCTTCACCCACATCCGCGCCACCGCCGTTGAGCACGGACAACACGGCTGGATGGCCTGGGCCGTCGCGGTCTGCATCGACCTGACGTGCGTCATGGCGGCCCGCGAGCGGCAGCGGGACAAGAAGACCGGCCGCCGAGCCTCCGGTCCGTCGTGGCCGACGCTGGTCCTGGTCGGCGGCATCCTGCTCTCGCTGGCGGCCAACCTGGCGCAGGCCAAGCCGACTATCTGGGGCTGGATCGTCGCAGGTACCCCGGCGGCCGCGTTCCTGGTCGCGGTCTTCATGCTTGAACGCCGCGCCGCTGGCGCCGTGACGGCTGAACCAGCGGGCTTGTCCTCAGACGAGATGGCTCCGCCGCCGTCCTTCGGCCGTCCCGCGTCCTCGTCCTGGCCGTCCTCGCCATCCGCCTCCCGCGAAGTTCAGGACGGCCCTCGTCCCGAACTGGCGGCCACCGTCCCCGCCGCTCCCGACTCCGGCGAGCAAACTGCCCTGCCCGTCCCCGGCGAAGCATCCCCTGCGGCTGCCGAGAACGGGACGCCGGACCCGGCCGCGCCGCTGGTGACCTTCGCCCGCCGCGTCGCCGCCGAACACCACGCCAAGCACGGACGCCCCATCACCCGCGACGCCCTACGCGCCCGGCTGGGGGTCTCCAACCAACTCGCCTCCGAACTGCTCCGCCAAGTCCGCGACCACGTCCCCGCCTGACCAGCAAGGAGAACGCGATGACCGAGAACAACCCGCAGATCATCACCCGTGACCTGTTCGCCCGTCACCGGACCATCGCTGGCCTGCGCGCCCTGGCCGACTTCCTGGAGACCAACCCCAACGTCCCGATCAACCGGCACGGCCTGACCTACTACGTCTACAGCCCCCGCGACCGGCCCGACACCTGCGGCCGCGCCTTCGTCGACCACATCGCCGGTCTGCTGGACGCCCCGGTCAACGACGACACCGACCAGGACGGCCACTACTTCGCCGCGCGCGACTTCGGCCCCATCTGCTACGAGGCCCTCCACATCCCCCAGCGAGCGCGCACCCTGCACCGCGCCCAGTACAGCTACGCCGACAACATCACCCTCGACGACCAGGACGAGCGGGCCGCCTGATGTCCTCCCCGCCCGCTCCCCAGTACTGGTACCGGTGCCGCAACTGCGGCCACTCCCGCGCCTCCGACTGGCCCGCCCTGCCCGGCGACCTGACCGGAACGTCCTGCAACTCCTGCGGGTCGCCCGAGATCACGCTCTACGAGATCGCCACCCGCGCCGCGCTCGTCCTGCCCCGTCCGCTGGTCCCGCCCATGCGGCGCTTCGTGTGCTGCCACTGCGGCGGGGGCGGCCTGGACTCCCTCGGTGCCACCTGCCTGCACTGCCACGGCGCGGGCTTCTGCTGAAACGAGGTTCCCGATGATCCTGCGTCGACTCGGCTACGTCGCCCTGGTGCTCGTACTCGTCTTCTACGTCGTCCGCGACCCGGCCGGCGCGGCCCGCACGGTCAAGCTCATCCTCGCCGCGCTGGCCACCCTCGCCGACGCCCTGGGCCGCTTCGCCTCCGCCTTCTGACCCGGCCGCTTCTCGCTCCGCCCTGGCGCGGCACCCCGCACCGCGCCAGGGCCACCCGCCGCCCTCTGCGAACAGGAGACCTGCCACCCGTGACCAGCGCTCCCGCCGTCTCCCTGCTCAACCCGGCCGCCGTCCGGCAGATGGCAACCCGTCTCAACGGGGCCGACTTCGCCCGCTGGGCCGCCCGTACCCGCGCCCTCGGCGGCTGCCTCCAGCCCATCCGGCTACGCGGCCACCTCGACCACATCGACGCGGCGACCGGTGACCTGCTGCACCGCTACAGCACCGATGCCGAACCCGGCGGCGTGCTGCGAGTGGCGTGCAAGACCCGCCGCGCCTCCCGCTGCCCCGCCTGCGCCGAGATCTATCGCGCCGACACCTACCAACTCGTTCGTGCGGGACTGGTCGGCGGCAAAGGTGTCCCCGAACACGTCACCACGCACCCGGCCGCGTTCGTCACCCTGACCGCCCCCTCCTTCGGCCCGGTCCACACCCGCCGCGACAACAACGGCACGGTCATGCCCTGCCGTCCACGCCGCAACGCCGGGACCTGCCCGCATGGTCGCCCGCTGTCGTGCACCGCCCGGCACAGCGCCGACGATTCGCGCCTTGGGCAACCGCTGTGCCCCCACTGCTACGACTACACCGGCTCGGCGTTGTTCAACGCCCTGGCCCCGGAGTTGTGGCGGCGCTTCACGATGGCGCTGCGGCGACGCATCGCCAAAGCCGCCGGCCTCACCCTGGCCGAACTGCGCCAGACGCTGACGGTCTCGTTCGCCAAGGTCGCCGAATACCAGCGGCGCGGCGTCGTCCACTTCCACGCCGTCATCCGCCTCGACGGACCCGACGGCCCTACCTCGTCCCCGCCGCCGTGGGCCACCTTCGACGCCCTGGCGCACGCCGTCGACCACGCCGCCCGCGCCGTCGCCGTCCCGACCCCGGCCGCGCCCAGCCTGCCGTCCCGGTCGATGACCTGGGGGACACAGGTCGACATCCGCCCGATCACCAGCAGCGGAGAACTCACCGACCAAGCTGTGGCCGGCTACATCGCCAAATACGCCACCAAGGCGGCCGAGTGTCTCGGCACCCTCGACCGACGCGTTCACCCCTCCGACGACCTGGACGCGCTCCCGGTCACCGCCCACGCGCGGCGGCTCATCGCCGAATGCCTGCGCTTGGGCGCCCTCGACGAGATGGCCGACCTCCGGCTCACCGAGTGGGCTCACATGCTCGGCTTCCGCGGCCACTTCTCCACCAAGTCCCGCCGCTACTCCACCACCCTCGGCGCACTCCGCGAAGCCCGCATCACCCACAACCAGCACGCCCGCGAGATCACCACCGGCCGCCTCCCCTTCGAGGACGACGACCAGGTCCTCACCGTCGCGCACTGGCGCTACGCCGGACGCGGCCTCTCACCCGGTGACGCGCTCCTGACCTCCGCCCTCACCGGAACGCCTCTTCCACCGCTGATCGCCGACCAAGGGAGTACCGCATGACCCGACTCCTGCTCACCGTGCCCGAAGCCGCCAAAGCCCTCGCGATCTCCCGGAGCAAGTTCTACGAACTGCTCGCCTCCGGCGCGATCCGCTCGGTCCGCATCGACGGCTCACGCCGCGTCCCCTACGACGCCCTGACCGACTACATCAACGCCCTCACCGACATGAAGGAAGCGGCCTGATGCCCCCGAAGACCACCCTCGCCACCCCCGACGAACCCGACAAACCCAAGGGCAAGAAGGCGCCCAAGAAGGACGCCCCCAAGCTCCGCGACGGCGTCATGAAGCGCGGGAGCACCTGGTACTACGTCATCCGCGTCACCGATCCCGAGACCGGCGTCTCCAAGCCCAAGTGGGTCGGCGGCTTCGCCACCGAGAACGAAGCCAAAGAAGCCCGCGACGAAGCACGTGTGAAGGCCCGGCGCGGCGAGTACATCGACCGCAACACGATCACCGTGGGCGAGTACCTCGACCAGTGGATCGAGTCGCACGCGGTGGAGATCCGGTCACGCACCCTGGTCAGCTACAAGACCATGATCCGGCTCTACATCAAGCCGCGCATCGGCGACATGCGGCTTCAAGCCGTCCGCCCGGCCGTGATCACCCGGCTCTACGCCGAACTCCTCCGCTCCGGCGGCGACGGCGGAAAGCCGCTCAGCGGCTCGACCATCGCCCGGGTCCACGCGATCCTCCGCAAGGCGTTCAAGGATGCCGTCGTCGTCGATGAACTGCTCCCGAGCAACCCCGTCGAACGCGCCAAGCGGCCCAAGGGACGGCGGCCGTCCGAAGAGCGGACGATCTGGGCGCCTGACCAGCTCAAGACGTTCCTCGCTGCGGTTCGCCGGCACCGGCTGTTCGCGTTCTACCGCCTGGCCGCCTACACGGGCGCTCGCCGTGGGGAGCTGCTGCACCTGCGGTGGGCGGACGTCGACTTCGACGGGCTCAAGATCACCCTCAAGGGCTCGACCGGCGTGATCGGCGGGGAGCGGATCGAGGGGCCGACCAAGAGCGGCTGGTCCCGCGTCGTGACCATCGACCAGGAGACGGCGAACGTCCTCCGGGAGCACCAGAAGGCGCAGGCCGCCGACAAGCTCCTCGTCGGCGACAAGTGGCGCGGCGGCCGCGACGGCTATGTCTTCGCAACGAGCTGGGGTGACCCAATTCACCCTGACTCGGTCGGCTGGCTCATGACCAAGACCATCCGGGCCTACAACAAGCCCACGGACGGGCCGCCTCCAGCCGAACCGCTCCCCCATGCGCGGGTTCACGACCTCCGCCACGTCCACGCGACGACGCTGCTCCTCAACGGCGTCCCGGCCCACGTCGTCGCCGCGCGGCTCGGCCACGCGGACCCCGCGATCACACTCCGGGTCTACGCCCACGTGATCAAGTCGGCCGAGGTCACGGCGGCTGAGGTCTTCGCCAAGGCCATGGGCGAGAACGCCGCGTAGGACCCGCTGTTAGCAAACCCGTTAGCAAAAGGCCCCTTCCGAGTGATCGGAAGGGGCCTTTGACCTGGGAGCCGCCTATCGGAATCGAACCGATGACCTATTCATTACGAGTGAATCGCTCTGCCGACTGAGCTAAGGCGGCCGGCCGCACATGCGTGAGTGCGGCGGGCAGCAGTCTACCGGGTCTTGGGGGGTGCGTGCATCAGCCGCAGCGGGTGCCGTCCTTCGGGGGCTCGCCGGTGGTCAGGTAGCGGTCGGTCGCCTTGCTGATGCAGGGGTCTCCCTGCAGGTAGGCGGTGTGGCCGTCGCCGTTCAGGGTCAGCAGGACCCCCGAGTCGAGCTGGGAGGACAGCGCTTCGGACCAGGCGTAGGGGGTGGCCGGGTCGCGGGTCGTGCCGATCACCAGGATGGGGGCCGCGCCCTTGGCCGTGACGGGCTTCGGCTCGGCCTGGGGCTTGACGGGCCAGTACACGCACGGGAGGCCGCCCCAGACGACGAACTCGCCGAAGCGCGGGGCCGCCTTCTTCACCTCGTCGACGGACTTTCCGTAGGCCGCGGCGTCCGGCGGGTTGGGCTTGTCCACGCAGTTGACGGCCATGTTGGCGGCGGCCTGGTTGCTGTAGGAGCCGTCGGGCTTGCGTTCGACCATGAAGTCGGCGATGGCCAGCAGCTGGGTGCCGTCGCCCTTCTGGACGGCCTGGGCCAGCGCCTGGCGCAGGAGGGGCCAGGACTCCTTGTTGTAGAGGGCCGTCGCGATGCCCATCGTCGTCCACGACTCGGTGACCTTGCGGGCGTCGCGGCGGTTGGCCAGGGGCTTCTGGTCGGTCTGGCGCAGCAGGTCGGAGATCTTGGCCAGGGCCGCGTCGGTGGTCGTCCCCAGGGGGCAGCCGGCGGACTTGACGCAGTCGTCGGCGAACGCGCGCAGCGCCGTCTCGAAGCCCTTCGCCTGCTCCACCAGCAGGCCGGTGGCGGACTGCTTGGGGTCCACCGCCCCGTCCAGGACCAGGGCGCGGACGTTCTTCGGGAACTGCTCGGCGTAGAACGCGCCGAGGTAGGTGCCGTACGAGGCGCCGTAGTAGGTCATCTTCTGGTCGCCTGCGGCGGCGCGCAGGACGTCCATGTCGCGGGCGGCGTTCAGGGTGCCGACGTAGGGGAGGCGGGCGGCGGAGGCGGTCTGGCAGGACTGCGCGAACGTTTTGCTCTCGGCGGCCAGCGCGTCCTTCTCGGCCTGGTCGTCAGGCGAGAAGTCGGCGCTGAAGTACTTGTCGAAGCCGGGCCCGTCCAGGCAGCGGACGGGCGAGCTGGCGCCGACGCCGCGCGGGTCGAAGCCCACGATGTCGAAGCGTTTGCGCAGGTCGGCGCCGAAGGTGCGGGCCGCCTGCCGGGTGAAGTCCACGCCGGACGCTCCGGGCCCGCCCGGGTTGGTGAACAGCGAGCCGATGCGGCCGGACTTGTCCTCGGCGGGCAGGCGGATCAGCGAGATGTCCAGGTCGTCGCCCGGCTTGGCGTAGTCGACCGGGACCTTGGCGGTGGCGCACTGGAAGCCGCCGCCGCAGTCCTTCCATGACAGCTTCTGCCCGTAGTAGCGCTCCAGCCCGGCCGGCGACCGTCCGGACGGCGCCTGGGTCGACGGGGACGGCGGCTGCGCCTCGGTGTCGCAGGCCGTGGCCAACGCCAGTGCCAGCAGCACGGCTCCGGTGATCTTTGTCGCCCGCACCTTGGGTCCCCGTCTCTCCATCGCGCCTTGTACGCCCCCGCCTACGCTACGTCCGCGCGCGGCACGGGGCCACCCGGTCAGCTACCCCCGTACTCGCGCTCGATGCCGTCGAGGAGCCAGTTCAGCCCCTTCTCGAAGTCGTCCGGCTCGCGGACGCCGGCCTTGAGGGCGGGCTTGAGGTGACGGTACTCGCCCAGCTCCAGGAGGGCTCGGACGTAGGAGACGTCGAGCAGCTTGGGCTTCGGCCCGGCTTCGGCCGCCTCGGGCCGCCGCTCGCGGATGACGAAGCCGAGCATGTAGCGGTCGACGGCGGCGACGATCTCCATCTGCGCTTCGAGGTCGTCGGTGAGGCGGGCGGCCGCCCCGAGCGACTGGTCGGCGTGGCACAGCCCGTTCGGCCCCACCCGGGGCGAGCGGCTCGCCAGCTCGAACATCCAGGCGTGGCGCTGCGCGGTCGCGCGCTCCTTGCGGCAGATCTGCAGGAACGCCGCGCGCCAGTCGCCGGGCGGCTCGCCCTCGACCAGGGCCTCGCCGGCGACCTCGTCGTACATGAGGTCGAGCAGGTCCTCCTTGCGGTCGATGTGGGTGTACAGGCTCATGGCGCGCACGCCCAGCTCGGCGGCGACGCGGCGGATCGACACCGCCTCCAGCCCCTCGGCGTCGGCGATCTCGATGGCGGCCGCGACGATCGCCTCGCGGGTCAGCTTGGGCTTGCGGCCGCCGGGCGGCCGGGCCCAGACCGGATCGGTGTCCATGGGGGGGATTCTACCCGTACGGCGTACACCTTCACCGATACGCTGTACAGATTCGATGATACGGCGTACGGTTGAATCGATACGGCGTAAGGGAGGGGTGGGCATGACGGCCGTGCGGGAGAAGAGCGGGACGGGCCTGGATCCGCAGTTGCGTCGCCTGGCCGTGGTGGTGCTGCTCGGCGGCGTCATGACGGTGCTGGACACCACGATCGTCAACGTCGCCGTCACGGCCGTGGGCACCGCGTTCGACGCGTCCCTGTCGGCGGTCCAGTGGGTGCTGACCGGCTACGTCCTGGCGCTGTCCATGGCGATCCCGCTGACCGGCTGGTCGGTGCGGCGCTTCGGAGGGCGCACGATGTGGCTGGTCTCGCTGGGGCTGTTCATCGGCGGCTCGCTGCTGTGCGGCCTGGCCTGGTCGGTGGTGTCGCTGGTGGCGTTCCGGGTCGTGCAGGGCGTCGGCGGCGGCATGCTGATGCCGATCGGTCAGATGATGCTGGCCCGCGCCGCGGGGCCCGACCGGATGGGCCGGGTGATGAGCGTGATCTCAGTGCCGATGATGGTCGCGCCGGTGCTCGGGCCGCTGCTGGGCGGGGTGCTGGTCGAGCAGCTGAGCTGGCGCTGGATGTTCTTCGTCAACGTCCCGTTCTGCGCGGTGGCGCTGCTGGCCGCCGTCCGGATGCTGCCGTCCGACACCGGGCGCGACCCGTCCGCGCGCCTGGACTTCGCCGGGATGGCGCTGCTGTGCCCCGGCCTCGCCGCTCTGGTGTACGGCCTGTCGGCGGCGGGCGAGGGGGCGGGCCCGTCCGGCGGCCGCTTCCTGGGCTGGACGGTCGGCGGCGGCGTCCTGATCGCGGCCTTCGTCGTGCACGCCCTGCGCAAGGGTCCCGGGGCGCTGATCGAGTTGCGGTTGCTGCGCGCCCGCTCGTTCACCACGGCGACCGGCGGCATCTTCCTCTACAGCGCGGCGATGTTCGGCCTGACCTTGCTGGTGCCGATGTACGCGCAGGTGGTGCGAGGCGACTCGGCGCTGGACGCGGGCTGGCTGCTGGCCCCGATGGGGCTCGGCGCGATGGTGACGATGCCCGTCGCGGGGCGGCTCGCCGACAAGTACGGGGCCCGCTGGCTCGGCGCGGCGGGTGTGGCGGCGGTGCTGGCGGCGACGGTGGGGTTCACGGCGGTTTCCCCTGGCACGGGGCGGGCGGCGTTGATGGGCGTGATGTTCCTGGCCGGGGCAGGGCACGGGGTGATCCTGCCCTCCCTAATGGCGGCCGCCTACCGGGGGCTGCCCGCCGAGGCGGTGCCCGCCGCGACGACGGGGGCGAACGTGCTGGTCCGCATCGGCAGCTCGATCGGCACGGCGGTGCTGGCGATCGTCCTGCAGGCGGCGCTGCACGACCGGGTACCGGGCGGCGGCAACCTCCGCGAGGCGGCCGGGCAGCCCGCGACAGTGCTGAACGGCGCGTTCGTCGAGACGTTGTGGTGGACGGCGGCCATCCTGGCGGCCGCGCTGCTGCCCGTGCTGGCCGTGCCCATGGGTGGAAGCAGGAGGAGCAGCAGCAGAGCCGGAGGCGATGTCAAGGACGGTGCCGGGGATGGTGTCGAGGGCGATGTCGAGGGCGATGTCGAGAGCAGTGTCGGGAACGGTGCCAGGGACAGGGACAGGAGCGGTGCCGGGGGCGGTGCCAGGGACGGGGACGGTGCCGGAGGTGGTGCCGAGGGCGGTGCCGGGGACGGTACTGGAGGCGGCACCGGGGACGGTGTCGAAGGGGGTGCCGGGGGCGATGCCAAGGCCCGGGTGAGCAGCGGGACAGGGACGGATGAAGGGACAGAGGCGGGGCGGGCGGCTGACCCGTCTCCCTGATCTTCCTGCGCGGCGACCGATATCTGGCTCGTTTGACTGGCCGTCCTTTGCCTGGCGGTCGGGCATCGAGCGGCACGCAGTGAGCGGTACGCGGCGGGCGGCGGGCGCTGATAGACGGTAGGTGGGGGGTGTTGGCGGGTGTGGTCCTATTCGGGGGCGTTGGCTGGGGTGTTGTCGCCTTGGCCCCTGGGGCCGGGGCCGCGCTGGTCGTCGCGTCGCGGGGACAGTGAGGCGCACGCTTGCATGGCCTTCCGCTGCTCCGCTGACATGGACGGGCGGTTGTTCGGGCGGTCGCCAGTTGCGCCGCTGGGGCGTGCGGTCGGGCGTCCGGACGGGCCGCCGCTCGGGCCGCCGCGGCCCTGCGGCATAGTGACGCCCTGCTTTTCCATGCAGGTGCGGAATGCCGCCATCGGGTCGGAGCCGGTCGGGTTGGTCGAGTCGGTGTTGGTGGAGTCTCCTCCGCAGGCGCTGGTGAACAGCAGGGCGCAGGCGAGGGCCGCGCCGCTGAGGCGGCGGGCCTGCCGGGTGAGTGCGGTCATGGTGCCGGTCCTCTGCTCAGTTGCCGCGGCGCATGGCGCCGGTCTCGCTGACGGTGGTGGCGGTGACGGTGCCGCCGGAGCCGGCGGTGCCGCGCACCATGACCGTCGTGCCGGAGGCGAGGTCGGCCACCGTGCCGCTCTTGGTGACGGTGATCCTGGTCTTGCCGTTGGTGCGGACCTTGACGGTGCGGCCGTCGGCGGTGCGCAGCGTGAGGGTGTCCTTGCCGACGGCGGTGACGGTGCCCAGGGTCGTTCCCCCGCCTGCGTCCGGAGCGGCCCGGTTGCGGCCGCCGCCCGGAGGCATGCCCTCTTGGCCGCCCGCGAACGGCGGGGCGTTGTTCTGGCCGCTGCGGCCGTAGCCTCCCGCTCGCGCGCCCGGTCCCGCGTCGTCCGCGCGCCACTTCTGCGCCTGGACGCCGCCGATGAAGCCCGCCACCAGCAGCAGCCCGGAGGCCAGCACCAGCGTCGCGACGGGCAGCGGTCTGCGGGGCGCCGCCTCGGCGAGCCCATCGTCCGGATCGTCGCGGAACGGCGAGGTCGCCAGCAGTTCGGCGTCGCTCATCGGCGGCTGGTCGGGCTTGGCGTGCACGCCGCCCTCCTCGTTCGGGGTCGGTTGGACGTCACTCATGGCGCAGCGCCTCGATCGGGCGCAGCTTGGCCGCGCGGTTGGCGGGATAGCCGCCGAAGAACAGGCCGATCGCCACCGAGACGCCGAGGGCGAGCACGATGGACGACGGCACCAGCACGGGCTCGACGCCCGCGATGGTGAACCGGCTGCCGACCACCCCGGCCAGCACGCCGAGCACGCCGCCGACCAGGCTCAGCACCGTCGCCTCGGCGACGAACTGGCCGAGGATCGCGCCGCGCGGGGCGCCGATCGCCTTGCGGATGCCGATCTCGCGCGTCCGCTCGGTGACGGTGACCAGCATGATGTTGGTGATGCCGATGCCGCCCACCAGCAGGCTGATCGCCGCGACCGCGGCCAGCAGCACGGTGAAGGTGCGGGTGGACTCGCCGACCGCGCTCTGCACGTCGGCCTGGCTGGAGACGGTGAAGTCGGCCGCGGCCGAGCCGGTGACGCCGTGCCGCTGGTTCAGGATCGCGGTGACCTCCGCCTGCGCCGCCGCCACCGAGTCGGCGTCCCTCGCCTGCACGACGACCTGGTCGAGGCCGCCGTACCCGGTGAGGGCCGCCCGCACGGCCGGCAGCGGCGCGATCACGATGCTGTCGGGGTCGGAGAAGCCCGACGAGGACGATCCGCTCGCCCTCAGCACCCCGGCCACGGTGAACCGGACGCCGCCCACGTCGATGCGCTTGCCGAGCGGGTCCACCCGCCCGAACAGCTCCTCGGCGACGGTGCTGCCGAGCACGGCGGTCTTGGACCCGGCGGTGACGTCGGCGTCGGTGAACGGCGCCCCCGACACGATCGTCCTGTTGGCCGCCGCGAAGTAGGACGGCGTCGTCCCGACGAACTGGCCGACGGTGGCGCTGGTGCCGGAGTACCCGGCCGTCACCGACTGGCTCGTCACGACCGGGGACGCGCTCTTCACCGACGGCGCGGCCTTCGGGTCCGCCAGCGCGGCCGCGTCGGCGGCGGTCAGGTCGCGGGCCTGCGTGCGCGGCCCGGTGCGCTGCTGCGCCTGGCCGCCGCCCATGCCGGGCGGCCCGCCGAACCCGCCCCCGCGCCCGCCGCTGGTGGAGGGGGTGACGGTCAGCGAGTCGGCGCCGAGCCGCTGGATGCTCTTCTTGACCTGCTCGGCCGAGCCGTTGCCGACCGCGACCAGCAGGATGACCGCGCCGACGCCGATGAGGATGCCGAGGGTGGTCAGGCCGCTGCGCAGCTTGTCGGCGGCCAGCCCCCGCACCGCGAAGCGCAGCACCTCCCAGGGGCTCACCGGGCCGCCTCCGGGACGCGGCGGACGTCCTCGACGATCCGCCCGTCGCGCAGCCGCACGATCCGGCGGGCGTGCGCGGCCACCTCGTCCTCGTGCGTGATCACCACGATGGTGCGGCCGGTGCGGCCGAGCCGGTCGAACACCCCCAGGATGTCGGCGGTGGAGGCGCTGTCGAGGGCGCCGGTGGGCTCGTCGGCCAGCAGCAGGGTCGGGGCGGTGACCAGCGCCCGCGCCACCGCGACGCGCTGCTGCTGGCCGCCCGACAGCTCGTTGGGCTCGTGCCGGGCGCGGTCGGCGAGCCCGACCTCGCGCAGCGCGGCCCGGGCGCGGCGCCTGCGCTCGGCGGCGCGCACGCCGCCGTAGGCGAGCGGAAGCTCCACGTTGGCCTGCGCGCTCATCCGCGGGATCAGGTTGAACGACTGGAACACGAACCCGATGCGCCGGTTGCGCAGGATCGCCAGCCGCCGCTCGTCCAGCCGCCCGACATCGGTGCCGGCGAGCAGGTAGCGGCCGCCGGTGGGCACGTCGAGGCACCCGAGGATGTTCATCAGCGTGGACTTGCCCGACCCGGACGCCCCCATGACCGCCACGTAGTCGCCCTGCTCAACGGTCAGGGAGACGCCGCGCAGCGCGTGCACGGCGGTGTCGCCCGCGCCGTGGACCTTGGTGACGTCCCGGACGTCCAGGACGGGCGCCGGCGCGCCCGGCGGGAGGTGGGAGGTCACGGCCGGCCTCCGCCCCGGCCGCCGCCGCCGGGCAGGCCGCCCCCGCCGCCCGGCATCCGGCCGCCCGGCACCATCCCGCCGTTGCCGGACGTGCCGCCCGTGCTCGCGGTGGCGACCACGACCCGGTCGCCCTCCTCCAGCCCCGAGGTGATCTGGGTGCCCTGGTCGCCCTTGACGCCGGTCTCCACCCGCACGGTGTCGCGCCGCCCGTCGCGCAGGACGGTGACGGTGCTCTGCCCGCCCGCCGTGCGGACCGCCGCGCTCGGCACGTACAGCGCGTCCTCGGCCCGGCCCACGGTGATCTCGGCGGTCGCGGTCTGCCCCAGCCGCACGCCGGACGGCTTGTCGTCCAGCGTGATCGTCGCCGGGTACTTCACCACGTTGTCGCTGGTCGTCGGGGACGGCCCGATCGCGGTGACCCGGCCGGCGGCGCTCACCCCCGGCAGCGCGTCGAAGGTGACGGTCGCCCGCTGCCCCGCCTTGAGCCGGGTGGTGTCGGCCTCGGTGAACCGCCCCACGACCTGCAGCCGCCCGGTGTCGGCGAGCTCGATGAAGCCCGATCCGCCCGACGAGGACGACGCCGAGGCCGTCGAGGACGAGGGCGACGAGGAGCCGCCCGACGACGACGCCGTTCCGCCGCCGGTCCCTCCCGACGAGCCGCCCACCGTCCCGTTGACCGCCGTCACCGTCCCGGCGAACGGCGCCTTCAGCACGGTCCCGGCCAGCTTCCGGGCCGCCGCGTTGTAGCCGTTCTTCACCTGGAGGTAGCTCGCGTACCCCTTGTCTGTCGAGGTGTCGGTGCCGCTCGCCGCCGCCAGGTTCGCCTTGGCCGCGTTGTAGGACTCCAGGGCCTCGGTCTGGTCGAGCCGCGCGAGCACCTCGCCCGCGCTCACCCGCTCGCCCGCCTTGACGTAGATCTTGGCGACCGTGCCGGAGCCGCTGAACGACAACGAGCGCGCCCGGCCGCTCTCCACCGCGCCGGACGCCGACACCGTGGCGGTCACGGTGCCCCGGGACACCGGGACGGTCCGGGACGCGGCGTCCGCCTGGCCGTCCCCGGAGCCGAGGGTGAGGTACGCGACGCCGGCGCCGCCGGCCAGCAGCGCGCCCAACGCGCCGTTGACCAGCAGGGACCGGCGTGGAATCCGCCGTTTCATAAGTGCTGAGGGTGCCGCCGCCGTCTGTGAGACCGCTGGAGCGCGGATGAGACTTCCATGAGAAAGGCGGGGCGGGTGTTGCGTCCGGGACGGGAGTCACGCTCGGGGCGTCCGCTCCCGGCCAGGGGCGGCGCGGCGAAATATCGTCCGGCGGCGGGCGGTTGCCCCGGACATGAGCACCCACGCACGTGTGCGCGTCGAGCAGGGGCACAGGCGGGTCCGCGCCTACCTGGGCGGGCGGCTGGTGGCCGACACCGTCCGGCCGGTCCTGGTCTGGGAGGTCCCCTACTACCCCACCTACTACATCCCCCTCGCCGACGTGCGGGCCGAGCTGGTCCCCGACGGCCCGGGGCGGCGGTCGCCCAGCCGCGGGGACTCCACCGCCTACACCGTGCGGGTCGACGGCACCGAAGCCCCTGGCGGGGCCGCCCGGTACACCGAGTCGCCCGTGGAGGAGCTGCGCGGACTCGTCCGGCTCGACTGGAACGCCATGGACGCCTGGTTCGAGGAGGACCAGGAGGTGTTCGTCCATCCCCGCGACCCCTACACGCGCGTCGACGTGCTGCCCAGCTCGCGGCACGTCCGCGTCGAGGTGGACGGCGTCACGGTCGCCGAGTCGGGCGGTCCCCGGCTGCTGTTCGAGACCGGGCTCCCCACCCGCTACTACCTGCCCAAGACGCACGTCCGGATGGACCTGCTGGAGCCGTCGGACACCGTGACCCGCTGCCCCTACAAGGGCACGGCCGAGTACTGGTCGATCCGGGCCGGGGGCGCGGTGCACAAGGACCTCGCCTGGTCCTACGCCGCGCCGCTGCCCGAGAGCCGGGGCGTGGAGGGGCTGGTCGCCTTCTACGACGAGGAGGTCGACGTCTACGTGGACGGCGTGCTGCAGGAGCGGCCGCGCACCAAGTTCCGCTCCGCGGAGTAGCCGTGCCCGTAGGGTCCCGCCGGTCTCTGGCCGGCGGGACCTTCCGCATTTTCGGGGTACGACGCGGGTTCTGCGGTCAGGTGCGGATTTTCCGTGCCGATCCCACAAAGCACGGGCTCGTCTTTGTCACCGCGCCTTACACCGTTTGATGTCTCATCGTGCGATGGTGTGATGCCTGTCGCTTTCGCCCGCCCGCTCTTGCCTTCTCCCCGTACCTACGCAAACGTAGGTTACGCAAGCGTAAGTTGGAAGTGCCCGGGGAGGCCCGCTTTGACCGCTCCGCACGCGACACCGCCGCGTGGTCCCGTCCGCCGGCTGGCGGCCGCCGCCCGCTGGCTGTCCACCCCCCTGCTGCCCGAGGACTACCTCGCGCTGCTCAACCCGCTGTGGTCCACCGCCGAGCTGCGCGGCCGCGTGGAGGCCGTGCGGCGCGAGGCGCCCGGCGCCGCGACCGTGGAGATCCGGCCCGGCCGCGACTGGGCCGGGCACGCGCCCGGCCAGTGGATCAAGATCGGCGTGGACGTCGACGGCGTGCGCCACTGGCGCACCTTCTCGCTGTCCTCGCCGCCGCGCCCGGACGGGCTGATCACCATCACCGTCAAGGCCACCGAGGACGGCAAGGTGTCCCGCCACCTCGTCCACGACGTGCGGCCCGGCGCCATCGTCCGGCTGGAGGAGGCCGACGGCGAGTTCGTCCTGCCGTCGCCCGCGCCCGAGCGGGTGCTGTTCATCACCGCCGGCAGCGGCGTCACGCCCGTCATGGCCATGCTGCGCGGGCTCGCCGAGCGCGGCCCGATGCCCGACGTCGTGATGGTCCACTCGGCCCGCACGGCCGAGGACGTCATCTTCGGCGCCGAGCTGCGGGAGCTGGCCCGGCGGTTCGACGGGCTGACGCTCGTGGAGCGGCACACCGCGGCCGAGGGCCGGTTCAAGCCCGCCGAGCTGCCCGAGCTGTGCCCCGACTGGGCCGACCGCGAGACCTGGGCCTGCGGCCCCGCCGACCTGCTGGACGAGCTGGAGGCGCACTGGAGCGCCGAGGGCGTGCCCGAGCGGCTGCGCATCGAGCGCTTCCGGCCCGTGCTGGCCGGCGCCGGCGGCGAGGGCGGGCGCGTCAGCTTCACCAAGAGCGGCGTCGAGGTCGAGGCCGACGGCTCCACCCCCCTGCTGGAGGCCGGGGAGGGCGCCGGGGCGCTGCTGCCGAGCGGCTGCCGGATGGGCATCTGCTACAGCTGCGTCGGCCGCCTGTGCTCCGGCCAGGTCCGCGACCTGCGGACCGGCGAGGTGCACGGCGAGGAGGGCCACCTGATCCAGACCTGCGTGTCGGCCGCCGCCGGGCCCGTCGAGATCGAACTCTGAGAGGAGCGACGCCATGACCACCACAGCCCACCTCACCGACGCCGACTACGAGGCGATCGCCGTCGAGCTGGACGCCCTGCGCGAGGAGATCACCGCCGAGCTCGGCGACAGCGACGCCGCCTACATCCACAAGATCATTCGGCTGCAGCGCGGGCTGGAGATCGCCGGGCGCGGCCTGCTGATGGCCTCCTCGCTGCCGCCCGCCTGGATCGCCGGGACGCTGACGCTGTCGGTCGCCAAGATCCTGGAGAACATGGAGATCGGGCACAACGTCATGCACGGCCAGTGGGACTGGATGCGCGATCCCAAGATCCATTCAACGACCTGGGAGTGGGACAACGTCTCCCCGGCCGAGCAGTGGAAGCACTCGCACAACTTCGTGCACCACACCTTCACCAACGTCATCGGCAAGGACAACGACGTCGGCTACGGCATCCTGCGGGTGACCCCCGAGCAGCCCTGGCACCCGGCCAACCTGCCCCAGCCGGTCTACAACGCGCTGCTGGCGATGTTCTTCGAGTACGGCGTGGCGCTGCACGACCTGGAGATCGACAAGATCCGCGCCGGGACCGCCGACCCGGAGGTCACCAAGGACAAGCTGCGCGCCATCGGCCGCAAGATCCGCCGCCAGTGGGGCAAGGACTACCTGGCGTTCCCGCTGCTCAGCGGCCCGCAGTTCGCCACCACGCTGGCCGCCAACTTCACCGCCAACATCATCCGCAACGTCTGGGCGCACTCGGTCATCTTCTGCGGCCACTTCCCCGGCGACGTCGAGGTCTTCGAGGTCGGCGAGGAGCAGCTGGAGGGCGAGACCAAGGGCGAGTGGTACGTCCGCCAGCTGCTGGGCTCGGCCAACATCAGCGGCGGGCGGCTGTTCCACCTGATGACCGGCAACCTCAGCCACCAGATCGAGCACCACCTGTTCCCCGACCTGCCCAGCAACCGGTACGCCGAGATCGCGCCGCGCATCCGGGCGCTGTGCGAGAAGTACGACCTGCCGTACCACACCGGCCCGTTCGGCAAGCAGATCGGCAGCACCTGGAAGAAGATCGTCCGCTACGCGCTGCCGGGCCCCAAGGTGCCGGCGCCGGCCCGCGCCCCGCTGGCCAAGCAGCCGGCCACCGCCGCCTGAGCCGCCGCCTGAGCCGCCCCGGAGGGCCGCCGGACCGGCGGCCCTCCGGCGCCGGTCACCCGGTCCGGCGGTGCGAGCGGATCGCGACGCCGGCCGCGTTCAGCGGGCGGGAGGTCGCCGGGAGGGGATCGGAGATCTGCTCGCGGTAGTTCGCGGCGCCGTAGAAGGCGACCGTGCCGCGCCCGTGGTTCCAGATCGTCCTGACCCGGAACGCGCACCGCCGCCCGCCGCGCCGCCAGTCCCGGTCGTCGCCCCGCCAACCGCAGAACGCGCCGGTGGCCTTCCGGCCGCTCCACGCGCACACCTGCCCCCTGGCGCACCGCCCCGGACCCGCCGCCTCCGCGACCGGCGCGGCGGACACCGCCAGCAGGGCCGCCGCGACCACCGTCCCGGCCGCCCGGCCTTTCCCGCCCCTGACCATTCTCATCCCCGTTCTGCCGTACCGCTGCAGGGGAGAGGTTAGGGATCGGCTACGGCACGGCTCGGGCGGCTCGCTGGTCTCTCGCCCGACCGATTGCCATGCCTCTACCCGGGGGACTGCTCCTCGGCCCCGTAGCGGGCGTCGTGCTGGCGGCGCGGCGAGCACACCGAGGCGGACGGGCACGAGCAGCGCCCGCCCCCGTTCAGCCGGACGGTCACGGTGTCGGACGGGACGTTCCGGCCGACGACCTGGCCGGGCCCCTCGGGCGTCTCGACGCGCTCGCCGAGGGCGGGCATCTCCTCGTGCGCCTTCACGTACAGCGGGTGCTCGTACTTCAGGCAGCACATCAGCCGCCCGCACGCGCCCGCGATGCGCAGCGGGTTGACCGGCAGGTCCTGCTCCTTGGCCATGCGGACCGACACCGGCTCGAAGTCCTTCAGGAACGTCGCGCAGCACAGGTCGCGCCCGCACGGCCCGATGCCGCCCTGCAGCCGCGCCTCGTCGCGCGGGCCGACCTGCCGCAGCTCGACCCGGGCCCGGATCGTGCGGGCCAGATCGCGCACCAGCGCGCGGAAGTCCACCCGGTGCGGCGCGGTGAAGTAGATCTTGAAGACGCCCTCGGCGTCCAGGAAGTCCACCCCGATGACCTTCATGGGCAGCCCGTGCTTGCGGACCAGCCGCTTGGCGATGGCGCGGCCCTCGGCGCGCCGCCGCCGGTTGGCCTCGTCGCGGGCCAGGTGCTCCTCGGTGGCCGGGCCCGCGCAGACGGGCAGGCCGCCGATGTCGTCGGAGACCCACTGCGGCGCCCACACGCACTCGGCGACCTCGGGGCCGGAGTCGGTCGGGACCAGCACCTTGTCGCCGACGCCGGGCGAGTGCGGCCCGGGGTCGAGGTAGTACAGCCGCCCGTAACGGGTGAAGCTGACGGCCATCACCATGCCCATGGGTTCGCTCCGTTCGCCCGACTGCGCCTCCAACCCTACGCGGCGGCGCGCGGGGTGATCATCGGCGGCGGGCGGGAGGGGCGCCGGTCACCAGGCGACGTCGTCGAGGTCGGAGGCCGGGACGGTGCGGCCCGCCTTCAGGTACAGCAGGCCGTCGCCGCCGGTGGCCAGCAGGTGGCCGCCGGTGCCGTCCGGGGAGATGCGGGCGGGCGGGGCCGCGGCGGCGCGCTGCCACAGCAGCTGGGTGGGCCGGCCCGTGTCGGCCGAGTACGCCTGCATCTCCAGGGTGGAGTCCTTGCCGACGCCCGCCACGACGGTGCGGCCGTCGCGGCTGAGGACGGCGGCGACGCTGCCCTTGGGCAGCAGCATGACGGGCTTGCTGAGCTTGAGGTCGCCCCCGCCGGCGGCGGTGTCGAGGGCGCGCAGCTGGCGCTTGACGACGGTGGGCCTGCCGTTCACGGCGCGGACCGGGTTCCACACGAACGACAGCGTCGGGCCCGTCCACGACAGGTTGGTCAGCCGGGCGGGGATCTTGGTCGTCCAGCTCGTGCGCTTGCCGGTGTCGCGGGCCACCACGTCCAGGCGGGCGGCCATGCCCTGGTAGGTGACGTAGGCGATCTGCTCGCCGTCGGGGCTGACGGCGAGGTCGGACCAGTCGGTGGAGGCGCCCGCGACGGTGACGCCGGGCACGTCGGTGAGCTCCTTGGGATGGCCGTTCTTCTCCAGCCGCAGCCGCTGGAAGACGACCTTGCCGGCGCCCGTCGTGGCCGACACCACATAGGAGCCGTCGCGGCCTGCGGCGATGCGCTGGAAGCGGCGGCCCTGGGGCGCGGCGACGGGCAGGCCCACGTCCTCGCCGGTGCGCACGTCGCGGACGACCAGCGCGGTGCCGGGGCGGCGCACGCCCACGACGTAGCGGGGCGCGCCGCTGGTGCGCTCCTTGCCCGCGGCCTGCTTGGCGGCGGGCTTGGGCTTGGGGTCCGAGCGGTCCTTCTGGAGGCGGTGGACGAGGTCGGTGCCACCGCCGATGGCGAGGGCGGCGAGCGTCGCCGCGCCGACCGGGATGGCGGCGCGCCAGTGCCTGGAGAGCCGCGCCTTGGGCGCCGGGTCCGTATGCCTGCCGTCCATGCGCGTCCCGCCCACCCGTCCTCTCACCGTCATCGCCTGCCCGACGTTTCTATCTCATTCGCCCCACGACAAACAGTCATGATTACGGAGTCATGCGTCCTAAGCGAACCCTGAACGCCCCCTGAACGCGCGGGGTCGCCGGGCCGGGTCCTCCCCAGCATGGCGTCCGAAGTGCGGTGTTTCAGCGCTTTTGCCAACTGTGGGCCCGGTATTGGCACGCGGTTTCAACGGGCGAGGGCGGCGCGGGCCGCGTCCACCGCGGACGTCCGGTAGGAGCCGCCGAAGAGCACGACGTGCACGAGCAGCGGGTGCAGCTGGTGCAGCGGCACGCGCTCCCGCCATCCGCCGGCCAGGGGCGCGGCCTCGTCGTAGGCGGCGATGATCCGGTCCAACTCCGGGGCGCCGAACAGCGCGAGCATCGCCAGGTCGGTCTCCCGGTGGCCACCGTGCGCGGCGGGATCGATGAGCAGGACGCGGCCGCCGGTCCACCGGAGGTTGCCCGACCATAGGTCGCCGTGGATGCGGGCGGGCGGCTCAGGCGGCCCGGCCAGGGCGTCGATCTCCTCGATGACCTGCTCGAACAGGCGGATCTCGGCGGCGGCCAGGTGCGGGGCGGCGCGGCGCAGGAACGGGGCGAGGCGGCGTTCGGCGTACCAGCGCGGCCAGGGCCCCTCGTCGAGGGTGTTGTCGAGCGGGAGGTCGGCGATGTAGCCGTCCCAGGGCGCTCCGTAGGCGTCCGGCGACGCCGCGTGCAGGGCCGCCAGATCGCGACCGAAGCGTTCGGCGGACTGCGGGGCCGGGCTCTCCGAGGGCAGCCACGGCAGGACCAGCATCCGGTCGTCGGCCGCCAGCACCTCCGGGACGGGCGCGTCCGGCCCTGCCTCGCCCAGCCAGCGCAGGCCGTCGGCCTCGGCCTGGAACACGCCCGCCGGGCCGCCTGCGGCGGCCTTCACGAACACCTCGCGGCCGTCGGCGAGCGCGGCCCGGTGCAGGGTCCAGGAGTGGCTGGAGCCGAGGTCGGCGACATGGCCGACCGGGACGCCGAGCAACTCCCGCATCGTCAGCGGTCCTTCAGGTCCGCGCGGATGTGGTCGAGCAGCCCCGGCATCGCGGCCTCCACCAGCTCCAGCACGTGGTCGAAGTCGGCGCGGCCGCCGTAGTAGGGGTCGGGCACGTCCAGGTCGTCCCCGGCGGCCGGGTCGAACTCGCGCAGCAGGCGGACCTTGTCGCGGGCCCCGGCGTCAGGGGCCATCGCCCGCAGCGCGCGCAGGTGGCCGTCGTCCAGCGCCAGGATCAGGTCGTACCGGTCGAACCAGCCCGCCTCGAACTGCCGCGCGGTGTGCGCCGACCGGTACCCGGCCCGCCGCAGCGCCGCGACCGTGCGGGAGTCGGCCGCGTCGCCGACGTGCCAGCCGTCGGTGCCGGAGCTGTCCACCTCCACGTCGAGCCCCTCCTCCTCGACGTGGTGGCGGAGCACGCCCTCGGCCATCGGCGAGCGGCAGATGTTGCCCGTGCAAACGAAGGTGACGCGATAGGACATGCCTTCATCCTGCCCCACGGGCCCCATCCGCTCACCCGCCGGCGGATCACTCCCCGAGCATCGCCAGGTCCACTCCGGGCCGGGGGTCGCGCAGGGACGCCAGCACCTTCTCAGCGGACGGCCGGTCCTTCGTGATCACCCACAGCGTGCCGCCGAACCCGTCCTGCCGGGCGCCTTCCTTGATGCCCGGCCAGGCGTACGCGTCGGCCTTGTAGCGGGCGAACGTCTTCCCGGGGGCCTCGTAGTAGACGCCGGCCACCCCGGGAACGCTCCGCAGCGCCGCTTCCAGCGCGTCCCGCTGGGGGCCGGCCACCGGCATGCCCGCGCACGCCGGGGTCGTCGACGCCGTGCCGCACAGCCGGACCGTCACCGACACGCCCTCGATGACCACCTGGTCCACGCCGGGCAGGCCGCGCACCCGGTCGCGTGCGGCCGCCGCGTTCGCCTCGCCCGAGACCATCAGGCGGAACGCGTCGGGGATGGTGGTGTCCCCCGCCTTGCCGGGGAGACCGGCGAACCTCTCTTTGAAGCGCTGCAGCGCCTCGGTCCGGCTCTCGTACACCAGCTTGTTGACGCCGGGCGAGTCCACGAGGACGCGCGAGATCTTCTTGCGCTGCTGCGACGTGGCGCGGGCGTCGCCGCACGACCGGTTGGACGACTTCTCGACGCACAGGAAGACCGAGACCTGCACGGGCGTGGGGTCGTCCTGCGACGTGGTCTTCACGGGGCCGCTCGCCGCCCGGTCCCGCGCCGCGTCGTCGTCGCGCCCCACGACCACTCCCCCGATCACCACGGAGGCCGTCAGCAGCGCGACGCCGCCCATCGCGGCCAGGGACCGGCCCGCGAAGAATCCCCTTCTGGCCGTCTTCCTGCGCCCGGCCGCGAACTCCGGCTCGGGCACGTCGTGCGGGCCCAGCGTGTCCCCGGCGGCGCGCAGCGCGGCGGCGAGGCGTTCCTCTGTCCGGTTCATCATGAGTCCTCCCCCAACATCCGGCCCAGCGCGGCGATGCCCCGGGACGTGGTCGATTTGACGGTGCCCCGGCTCACGCCCATGGCCTCGGCGATCTCCTCCTCCGACAGCTCGGCGAAGTAGCGCAGCACCAGCGCCTCCCGCTGCCGCGCGGGCAGCCGGTGCACCGCCGCCAGCACCGCCCGCTGCTCCTCACCGGCCAGCGCGGCGGCCTCGGCCGACCAGACCGGCGGCGCGTGGTGAATGCGGAACGGTCTGCGGCGGCGCCGCACGGCGTGCCGGCAGCCGTTCAGCACCGCTGAGCGAACGTAGGTGAGCGCCTTGTCCCTGTCGCGCAGCGTGGGCCAGCGCCGGTAGAGCCCGGCGAAGGCCTCCTGTACGACGTCCTCGGCGGTGGGCTTGTCCCCGACCATCACCAGGGCCAGGCGCATCAGCCCCAGCGCGTGGCCCCGGTACAGCTCGGTGACCGCTGAGGACGCGTCGTCCCGCACGCGCTCCATCATGGCCGTTTCGGCTTTCATGCATCAGAGACCCCGCAGGCCCCCTGGGGTTGCCTACAGCCTCAGAATTTTTTACCAGGCGGCGGACCGGAAGGTGCCGTTGCTCTTGAGGAGCCGCCGCACATGGCCGTCCCGCACGGCGTAGAGCCTGCTCGTGGGATCCGCGCAGGCCGCCGCGTCGCGCCCCGCCAGCAGGGTCCGGCCGTCGCCCGCGTAGGTGAGCATCGTCACGCCACCGCAGCTGGGCAACGTCACCGGCGGCCCGCTCCACCGGCCTTCGCGATACCGGAACAAGCGCACCTTCTTCCCGTTCGCCACGGCCACGACCAGGCCGTCCGCGTCCGGCACCGCCGACTCCACCCGTCCCGGCGCCCCCGCCCCGGGGACCAGCGTCCGCTCGCGACCGGTCGCGGGGTCGAGGCCGCGCACCGCGTTCCGAAGCGTGAAGATCACCTCTCGGCCGTCGGGCCGCCATGCCGCTCCCAGCCCGGTCAGCGGGGTGCCCCCCGACCCCACCGGCCATTCGCTCTGCCGTAGGGACGCGAGGTCCAGCACGCCCAGCCTGGGACCGCCTTCGTCCATCGCGCGGAAGTAGGCCAGGCGGCGGCCGTCCGGCGAGAGCGCCATCTCCAGCAGCACGCCCGGGACCGTCCAGTCCAGCGACGGCCCGATCTTCGCCCTGCCCCCCGCCGTCACGGCCACCCGGTGCACCCGGCTGCTGAACTTCGGCGGGAGCCGGCGCGTCGGCGGCCTGATCAGGGTGCTGACGCCGGTCAGGTATCCGCCCGTTCCGGCGTCGCGGGTGACGGCGTGGTAACCCGTCCTGGCCTGGTCTGCCTTTCCCGGCAGCGTCGCCGGCCCGTGCGGAGCGAGACCCGTGCGGCTGTCCACCACGCTGAGGCCCTTGCCGACCGACATCACCACGTAGGGCGTCGCAACCGGTCCGGCCGGACGCGGAGGCGTCCGCTCAGGCTCCCCGTCGCCGACGACCACGGCCCCCGCCACCACTGCGCCCACCGCCACGGCCGCGCCCAGCGGCACCAGCACTCGCCCACGCCGCCGTGCGCGCGGGGCGGCGGGCAGGGGCGGCGGCACGTCCGGGCCCCACGAGTCGGCGGCCCGGTAGGCGTCGCGCACACGTTCTTCCAGACCGCTCATGAGTCCGCTCCGAGGATCCGCTCCAGGGACCGCAGCGCCCGGGAGGTGGTGGAGGAGACCGTGCCGCGGCTGATGCGCAGCGTGCGGGCGATCTCCTCCTCGGGAAGGTCGCAGTAGAAGCGCAGCGCCAGCACCTCGCGCTGCCGCCGGGGCAGCCGGGCGACGGCGGCCAGCACGGCGCGGCGCTCGTCCCCCGCCATCGCGCCGTCCTCGGCCGACCAGGCGGGCGGTTCGTAGTGGCGGGCGAACCGGCCCGCCACCGCGCGCCGCCGCAGCACCGACCGGCAGCGGTTGAGGACCGCCGACCGCACGTAGGCGAGCGCCCCTCCCGGATCGCGCAACGCGTCGTGGTGGCGGTGCAGGCCCAGGAACGCGTCCTGCACGACGTCCTCGGCGGTCGGCGCGTCCCCCACCATGAGCATCGCCAGGCGGATCAGCCCGGCGGCGTGCCCGCGGTAGAGGGCGCCGACGTCGATGGGGGCCGCGCGGGGCGGCACGGCGGCGGTCAACGGAAGGTCCACGATTCAGAGACGCGCCGCTCGGCGGAATGCTGCTTCGGGCCGGGGCGGGATTCAGCGGGTGCGCAAGGCCAGCGTCATGGCCTCCACGGCCAGCAGCGGGTTCACGTTCGCGCCGAGCTGCTCGCGGCAGTGCATGATCGCGTCGAGCCGGCGCAGTGTGGCCTCAGGCGTGCCGTCCTCGGCGGCCGAGCGCAGTTCGGGGGCCAGCTCGGTGTTGACCAGCTCGCTGCCCGCGCCCAGCTGCAGCGTCAGGACGTCGCGGTAGTAGGAGGCGAGGTCGAGCAGCGCCCGGTCCAGCGCGTCGCGCTTCAGGCGCGTGGCGCGGGACTTCTGGCGGTCCTCCAGCTCCTTCAGCGCGCCCGCCGTGCCGCGCGGCATCCGGCCCTTCGCGCTCTCGCCCAGCGCCTGGCGCAGGGCCGCCGTCTCCGACTCGTTCAGCTCCTCCACCGTGGCCTTCGCCTCGGCCTCGGCCGCCTTCACCAGCGCCTCGGCCGCCGCGACCGCCGGGCCCACCGACGTCAGGCGGCGCGGCACCGCCAGCACCTCGTCGCGGCGCTTGCGCGCCTCCGGGTCGGTCGCCAGGCGGCGGGCGCGGCTGATGTGGCCCTGCGCGGCGCGCGCCACGGTCTCGGCCGTGCCCGCGTCCACGCCGTCGCGCAGCCGCAGCACCTCCGCGACCGCGCCGACCGGCGGCGTGCGCAGCGTCACCAGGCGGCACCGGGACCGGATCGTCACCAGCAGGTCCTCGGGCGACGGCGTGCACAGCAGCCAGACCGTCCGCGGCGGGGGCTCCTCGATCGCCTTCAGCAACGCGTTGGCGGCGGCCTCGGTGGCGCGGTCGGCGTCCTCGAACAGCACGACCTGCCAGCGGCCGCCGCTCGGCGAGGACGCGGCGCGCAGCACCAGCTCGCGGGTCTCCTTCACGCCGAACGACAGCCCGGCGGGCCGGATCACCTCGACGTCGGCGTGCGTGCCCTGCAACACCTGGTGGCAGGACGCGCAGTGCCCGCACCCGCGCGGCGTCTCGCTGCACTGCAGCGCCGCCGCGAACGCGCGGGCGGCGGCCGTGCGGCCCGACCCCGGCGGCCCGGTGAACAGCCACGCGTGCGCCGGCTTGCCCTCGCCCTCGGCGGCCGAGCGCAGCTGTTCGACGACCGGCTCCTGCCCCACCAGGTCATCCCACACGCTCATGCCGACAGGCTACCGGCGCCCGCGCGGGTCAGGCGTCGGTGATGGCGGGGAAGGTGCTGGTGATGTCCTCGGTCCCGGCCGGGACCGGGTCGGGCAGCAGCTC
Source organism: Spirillospora sp. NPDC050679 (assembly GCA_044456955.1). Classification (GTDB taxonomy): domain Bacteria; phylum Actinomycetota; class Actinomycetes; order Streptosporangiales; family Streptosporangiaceae; genus Spirillospora. The sequence goes on from JBITGK010000001.1 coordinate 156,635, forward strand.
GGCGATGCGCTCCTGGATCTCCCGGCTGATCTCGGTCTGGGAGCGGTCGCGGTCGGCCGACACGATCAGGTAGCGCTCGGGGTGCGCCTCGGCCAGCGCGCGGAAGCCCGCCAGCACCCGGTCGTGGAAGTCGCGCGGCTCGGACTCCATCCGGTCGGGCTCGGTGGTCAGGCGGTTCAGCCCGGTCTCCGGCGGGACCTCCAGCAGCACCGTCAGGTCCGGGACCAGGCCGCCGGTCGCCCACGCGTTCACCTCGGCGATCTCCTCGACCGGCTGGCGCCGCCCGTAGCCCTGGTAGGCGAGGGAGGAGTCGACGTACCGGTCGCTGACCACGATCGCGCCGCGCTCCATCGCCGGGCGGATCACGTTGGCGACGTGGTCGGCGCGGTCGGCGGCGTACAGCAGGGTCTCGGCGCGGGCCGACAGGCCGGTGGTCTCCTTGTCCAGCAGCAGCGCGCGCAGCCGCATCCCGGTCTTGGTCGCGCCGGGCTCGTTGGTGGAGACCACGTCGTAGCCGTGGTCGCGCAGCCAGATCGCCGCGAGCCGCGCCTGGGTGGTCTTGCCCGCGCCTTCGCCGCCCTCGAACGCGATGAACACGCCGCGCTCGGGCTTGGCGCGCGGGACCTCCGGCTCGGCGGGGGCGGGCGGGGTGTAGACCTCGCCGCGCAGCGCGGCGGCCAGGTCGAGCGACAGCGCGATGCCGCGCCGGTCGTCCAGGCGGCGGTAGGCGACCAGGCCCGCGACCAGCGTCAGCACGGCCGCGATCAGCAGCACCGCGCCGACACCGGTGAAGTCGTAGACGGCGCCGCCCGCCTTGAGACGGTGGGCGCCCAGCGCGCCCGCGAGCGGCGGCGCGACGGCCGCGGCCAGCAGCGCCACGACGGCGACGGCCGCGCGGGGGCGGACGGTCGCGTCGCCGGCCAGCCGGGCCGCCGCCCAGGCGATCCCGGCGGCGACGCCGAGCAGGGCGGTGACGAACGCCACCACGACCAAGTTCTGCACCAGCGCGATCACCAGCAGCGCGAGCGCGGCGGCGACCACCGCCAGTCCGAGCAGTCGGCGGCGGCTGAACGGGCCGAGCACGCGCGGCCCCAGGAAGACGCCGAACGCCAGCCCGAACGCCAGCGCGACCAGGATCGCGCCGTAACCGGGGTCGCCGCCGCCCAGCTCGCGGGCGTGCACCTTGGCCAGCGCGAGCAGCGAGCCGGCGGCCAGGGCCGTCGCGGCGACCGCGAGCAGCAGGCCGGGCGCCCCCGCCTGCCCCGACCGGCGGAACAGCGCCACGACCGGGGCCTGCACGGCGGCGGCGGGCGCGGGCCCGGCGGGCAGGCTCCGCGCCAGCCCGCTCAGCAGCGCCGTCACCGCGAAGATCGCGAACGTGGCGTACAGCGCCAGGTGCGCGCGGTCCGGAGCGTCCAGCACCGCGTCGGCGACCAGGGCCAGGAAGGTGAACAGCAGCGCCGCGAACGGGGCCATGGCGAACACCGACCGCCACAGCGAGCGGCGGCCGTCGTCCCCGTCCCCGCCGTCCGCGCCGTCCCCGTCCTGGGCGGGCGGCGCGCACGCGTCGGCGGCCGCCGCCCACACCAGGCCCGACAACGACACCAGCACGGCCGCGATGCCCGTCCACAGCAGCGGGTCGATCGCGGGGATCAGCAGGTCGACCAGCGGCACCGACAGCACCAGCACGGCCCGCGCCGCGTCCATCGACAGCAGCGCGGTCCGCCGGTCCAGCCGGGCCGCCACCGCCGCGCCGGCGGGCGGCAGCACCGCCAGCGGCAGCAGCCAGGCCGCCAGCACCAGGCCGACGGCCTGCGCGCGCACCGCCAGGTCGTCCTCGCGGGTCAGCACGCCCGCCATGGCGGTCAGCGCCGGGAGCGTCAGCCAGTGGCCGAGGCCCGACAGCGACAGCGTGGTGCGCAGCCGCTCGACCTGGGCGTTCGACGTGACGTCCCGCGACACGGCGGGGTGCGGCCGGGTGGCGTCCGTTCTGGTCATGTCGGTCAGGGTATCGGCGGTGTTGTCACTTGGAGCCCGACTTTGCCGAGGTGCGGCGGCGGGTTGTGGTCGTCTTCTTCTTGCCGCCGCCCGCGGCCACCTTCTCACGCCGCTCGGCGAGCAGTTCGGCGGCGCGCTGGATGGTGATGGCCTCGACCTCGTCGCCCTTGCGGAGGCTGGCGTTGGTCTCGCCGTCGGTGACGTAGGGGCCGAACCGGCCCTCCTTCACCACCACCGGCTTGCCGCTGGCCGGGTCGTTGCCCAGCTCGCGCAGCGGCGGCGCGGCGGCCGCCCGGCCCCGGCCCCGCTGCTTGGGCTGCGCCAGCAGCTCCTTCGCCTGCTCCAGGGTGACGGTGAACAGCTCGTCCTCCGACCCCAGCGACCGGCTGTCGGTGCCGCGCTTGATGTACGGGCCGAAGCGGCCGTTCTGCGCGGTCACCGGCTCGCCGTCCAGCTCGCCCAGCACGCGCGGCAGCGACAGCAGCTTCAGCGCGTCGTCCAGCGTGATCGTGTCCAGCGACATCGTCTTGAACAGCGACCCGGTGCGGGGCTTGGTGTCGGCCTTCTTCGTCCGCCCACGCTTTTGGGAAACAGGTTTCGAGCCTTCGGCCGGCGGCGACGCCGAAGGCGTCTTCGGCGGAGCCGAAGGGGGCTCGGGGAGGATCTCGGTGACGTACGGGCCGAAGCGCCCCGACTTGGCGACGATCGTGTGCCCGGTCGCCGGGTCGACGCCCAGCTCGCGGTCGCCGGACGGCTGCGCGAACAGCTCCTCGGCCTTCTCGGCCGTCAGCTCGTCGGGCGCCAGGTCCTCGGGGATGTTGACGCGCTCGCCGTCGCGGTCGAGGTAGGGGCCGTAGCGGCCGACGCGCACCATGATGTCGGTGTTCTTGATCGGGAACGAGCTGACGCCCTTGGCGTCGATGTCCCCGATGTCGCCGGTCAGCTCCTTCAGGCCCTCCTCGCCGTTGTCGCCGAAGTAGAACCGGGTCAGCCAGCGCACCCGCTCGGCCTCGCCGCGGGCGATCTCGTCGAGGCCGTCCTCCATGTGCGCGGTGAAGTCGTAGTCGACCAGGTTGCCGAAGTGGCGCTCCAGCAGGTTGGTCACCGCGAACGCCAGGAAGGACGGCACCAGCGCGGTGCCCTTCTTGAACACGTACCCGCGGTCCAGGATCGTGCCGATGATCGAGGCGTAGGTGGAGGGCCGGCCGATCTCGCGGTCCTCCAGCTCCTTGACCAGGCTGGCCTCGGTGTAGCGGGCCGGCGGCTTGGTCGAGTGGCCCGACGCCTCCACCGAGCGCGCCGACAGCGGGTCGCCCTCGCCCAGGTTGGGCAGGCGGCGCTCGGCGTCGTCGCGGTCGGTCGCGGGGTCGTCGGCGCCCTCCACGTAGGCCTTCAGGAAGCCGTGGAAGGTGATCGTCTTACCGGTCGCACCGAACTCGGCGACCTCGCCCTGCGTGGACTGCCCGGTCACCCGGATCGACACCGACCGGCCGGCCGCGTCCTTCATCTGCGAGGCGATCGTGCGCTTCCAGATCAGCTCGTACAGCCGGAACTGGTCGCCGCTCAGGCCGGTCTCGGCGGGGGTGCGGAACACCTCGCCCGCCGGGCGGACCGCCTCGTGCGCCTCCTGGGCGTTCTTGACCTTGGAGGCGTACACGCGGGGCTTGTCGGGCACGTACTGCGCGCCGAACAGCGCCGACGCCTGCCGCCGGGCCGCCGTGATCGCGGTCTCCGACAGGGTGATGGAGTCGGTGCGCATGTAGGTGATGAAGCCGTTCTCGTACAGCTTCTGCGCGACCGACATCGTGTACTTGGCGGAGAAGCCCAGCTTGCGGCTGGCCTCCTGCTGCAGCGTGGTGGTGCGGAACGGCGGGTAGGGCTTGCGCGTGTAGGGCTTGGACTCGACCGACTTGACCTCGTAGGGGCGGCCGTCCAGCCGCTGCGCCAGCCCGCGCGCGGCCTGCTCGTCGAGGTGGAGCACGTTCGCGCTGGCGCTCTTGAGGACGCCCTCGGAGGAGAAGTCGCGGCCCTGCGCCACGCGCTTGCCGTCGACCGCGACCAGGCCCGCCTTGAACGCGGTGGGCTCCTCGTCGCGGCCGGTGTCGAACTCGGCCTGGATGTCCCAGTAGTCGGCCGGGACGAACGCGATGCGGTCGCGCTCGCGCTCCACCACCAGCCGGGTCGCCACCGACTGCACGCGGCCCGCCGACAGCTTCGGCATGATCTTCTTCCACAGGACCGGGCTGACCTCGTAGCCGTACAGCCGGTCGAGGATGCGCCGGGTCTCCTGGGCGTCCACCAGGCGCAGGTTGAGGTCGCGGGGGTTGGCGGCGGCCTGCTGGATCGCGTCCTTGGTGATCTCGTTGAAGGTCATCCGGTGCACCGGGACCTTGGGCTTGAGGACCTCCTGCAGGTGCCAGGCGATCGCCTCGCCCTCGCGGTCCTCGTCGGTGGCCAGGAAGAGTTCGTCGGCCTCGGCCAGCAGCTTCTTGAGCTTGGCGACCTGCGCCTTCTTGTCGGTGTTGATCACGTAGAGCGGCTCGAAGCCGTGCTCGACGTTCACGCCGAGCTTGGCCCACGGCTCGCCCTCGTACTTGGCCGGCACCTCGGAGGCGCTTCCGGGCAGGTCCCGGATGTGGCCGATACTGGACTCCACGATGTAGCCACGGCCCAGGTACCCCGCGATCGTCTTCGCCTTCGCCGGCGACTCGACGATCACCAGGCGGGTACCGCCCCCGGCCCGGCCGCTCTTCGCGGTGCCGTTCTTGGCTGGCACAGTCGCTCCAACCTCGCTGTCTGGTCTCACTGGTACGGGCTTGCTACAACGTTGCTCGACGACGCGTTCATGCCCGCGAGTTCCCGTCGGTAGTACCGGGATCGTCGGCCACGGCCCCCGGAAGCGGGCGCCGGGCGCCGTTCGGCACGGGCCCCCGACAGGATGACACGTCCCCGCCGGAGGTGCCGACCGCGGTCGGCACCGGAGGACCGGCGTCGTTCACCGTCAGGTCATAATGGTCGCAATGGTGGAGTACACCTACCTCGTCCTGCGACTGCCGCGCGGCACCACCCGAGACACCGCCCGGCAGATCCTCACCGAGCACGCCGAACGCGGCGGCTGGGAGATCGATCGGTTGCGCCTCTACCCCGACGGTAGCCGCCGAATCCAACTGCGGCGCAAGATCATCCGCCAGGTCCGTACGTTCTGACCGGTCCCGCCCGGAGCGTAGCACTACGTACGAAAGCTATGACGTGCGGTAATCATATTGCCTTCGGACAAGGCTCCGCCCGTTCCGGACCGCGCCTCCGGAACGGGCGGAGCGTCTCGGGCCTCCCCGAGATCGACGATGCCTTGACGGCCGGTTGACCGTTTCCGGGCACCGCGCCCCGGGGCGCCGCCCCCGCGAAGTGATCGTCCTCACGGGGGCGGCGGCCGGCGGCCCCGCCCAGCGTCCGCGTCAGGCCGACGCGTCCGTGCCACCCGGGCGGGCACCGCCATCGGCCGTGCCCCGCGACCTCCCCGCGGGCCGATGTCGGTGATCGGCTCCGCCGGGAGGGCGTCTGGCGCCGGGTTCGCGGTCGTCCGCGAACCGGCGGCCGGCTGGTGGCCTGGCGGAGTCCGGGCTCGCGCGCCCGCCGAGCCGCTCGGCGGTCCGCAAGCCCGTGACCACCAGGTCACCAGGGCCGGTGGATCAGCTGCGGCGGGCCGGGCGGCCCCGGCGGGCCAGCGCCGCCGCGCCCGACAGGGCCGTCATCACCGCGGCGGCGGCCAGCACCCACAGGGAGCCGCCGCGCTCGTCGCCCTCCAGGGGCGTGGCCGCCGAGACCGGCTTCATCGGGCCGACGCCGCCGGCCACGCCCTCGACCGCGCCGGTGACGCCCTCGGCCTTGTCGGTCACGCCGCCGACCTCGGGGGCCTTGACGTCACCGGTGACCGGCAGCGCCGACAGGCCGGGCAGGCTCACGCCGTCCAGCGCGGGCACGCCGGGGACGGCGGGCACGTTGGCGGGCAGCGCGACGGGCAGGCTCCGCCGGCGGGCGGCCGGGGCCGGGGCCATCGGCATGACCGGGACGGCAGGGGCGGCCCGCAGGGTGCCGGTGCCGGGCAGGGTCGGCAGCTGGGGCAGCGCCACGGGGAGCGCCGCCGCGTCCACGGGCAGCGTGGCCGCGTCCACGGGCAGCGTCGCGGTGCCGCCTCCCGCCTCCCGCCTCACCGACTTGGTCTTCTTGGTCTTCTTGGGCACCAGGGAGCCCACCAGCGGCAGCGACTTCGGCTTGGGCGGCAGGGACCCGATCATCGGGAGGGACGCGACGGGCTTCGGGTCGTCGATCCGCGCCCGCTGGGTCGGCACCGCGCCCGGCAGCTGCCCGAGGAGCTGCCGGGGCGCGGGCAGCTGGGACAGCCCCGGCAGCGGGACGCCGGGCAGCGGGTCGCCGGTGGGCGCGGCCTGGCGGGAGGCCGAGGGCGTCCGGCCGAGGGCGGAGGACGCCGCGGGCAGCTTCGGCAGCGCGGGCATCGCCGCGGCCGGGCTCGCGGGCAGGGCCTTGGACAGCTCGCCCACGGCGGGCAGGCCGGGCGCGCTGGAGGACAGGGCGGGCGCGCCGCCGGGCTTGGCGTCGCGCTGGTAGGACTGGTAGCCGCCCCAGCTAGGGCCGTCGTCGCACTGCGGCTTGGGCTTGCCCGCGACCGCGATGTTGTTGCCGCACACGTCCACCGGGGCCTTGCCCGGGGCGTTGACCTGGTTGCCGCCCTTGGTGTGGTTGCCCGAGCCCTGCGGGCCCTCCACGATCGCGCTGCCGTTGCACCCGGCGGCCGCGTGGCCCAGCACCGCGACGGCGTTGCCGCACACGCTCACCGGGATGTTCACCGGGGCGTTGGCCTGGTTCCCGGCCAGCACGCCGGACTGGCCGGAGGTCGTCTGGCCGCCGCCCGAGCTGCTGCGCACGTGCGCGCCGCCCTGGCAGAGCGCCCCGGCCTCGCCCAGCACCGCGGCCGCGTTGCCGCAGGCGCTGACCGGGACGCTGACGGGCGCGTTGGCCTGGTTGCCGCCCAGCACGCTGTAGTCGCCGTTGGTCTTCTGGCCGCCGGAGCCGTGCCCGCCGTTGCGGACCGAGGCGCCGCCGTCGCAGTCGGCGACCGCGTTGCCCACGGCGTTGCCGCAGACGTCGATCGGGGCGCTGACCGGCGCGTTCACCTGGTTGCCGCCGCCCACGCTGGACTTGCCGGAGGTGGTCTGCCCGGCGCCGGTGTGGCCGCCGTTCTTGACCGAGGCGCCGCCTTCGCAGCCGGCCACCGCCTCGCCGAAGATCGCCGCGGCGTTGCCGCAGACGTTGACCGGCGCGGAGACCGGCGCGTTCACCTGGTTGCCGGCGATGACGCCGGACTGGCCGGAGGTGAGCTGGCCGCCGCCGCTGCCGTGGTTGTCGACCTTGGCGCCGCCGGCGCAGCCGGCCTCGGCCGACCCGAAGATCGCCACGGCGTTGCCGCAGGCGTTGACGGGCACCGAGACCGGCGCGTTGACCTGGTTGCCGGAGGCGACGCCGGACTGGCCGGAGGTCTTCTGGCCGCCGCTGCCGCCGTTCTTGACGGTCGCGCCGCCCTTGCAGCCGGCCTCGGCGTGGCCGAACAGCGCCAGCGAGTTGCCGCAGGCGTTGATCGGGGCCGAGATCGGCGCGTTCACCTGGTTGCCGGAGGCGACGCCGTGCTTGCCGGAGGTGGTCTGGCCGCCGCCGCTGCCGCCGTTGTCGACGGTGGCGCCGCCGTGGGACTTGCCGTTGCCGTTGCCGCTGACGTCGATCGGCGCGGAGATCGGCAGGTTGAGCTGGTTGCCGCCGAGCACGCCGGACTCGCCGCTGGTGGTGTCGGCGAAGGCGGTGGCCGGGACGACGGTGGCGCCGAGCGCGACGAAGCTCGCGGTGAGGGCGACGGTGCGGGCGGTGCCCTTGGACCACGTTCGCATGATGGCTCCGTTCGGGGGAGATCTACTGATGTGACTGACGGATCGAGATCTGGGCGCGCGACGGCCGGGCAGGGGCGGTCGCACGGGCATCTCGGGGGATGACGGACGCCAGGGGGCGTCACGTCCCGGCCGCGGCCCGAGCCGCTCGGGACGGGGGCCGGAGTCGTGGGGTGCGCGCTAGTCGGGCGCGAAGGACGGCTCGTCCGCGGCGGTGCGGACGGCCGGGGGCACCGCGCCGGGCGCGCGCAGCAGCACGCCCCGGGGGCGGTTCAGCGCCCAGGCGCGGCGGGCCGACGGTGCGCCGATCCCGCCGATGAGGACCAGGCCGGAGGTCGGCAGGGCCGACCCGGCCTCGGCGGGCGCCGGGAGCGGGGCCAGGGGCCGGGCGTCGCCGGCCTGGTCGGAGGCTTCCGGCGCGGTGTGCCGCTTGAGGTGGGTCTTGCGGACGAGGGCGCGCTCGGCGGCCTCGGCCTTCTTGGCGGGACGCCGCGGCGTCCACGAGGCGGTGGCCGTCTTGCCGTCGGCGACCGCCTCGACCGCCTCGGCGCGGGGCCGGACGGGCTGCGGGACGTCACGCTCGACGGGCCGCGCGTCGGGCACGGCGGCGGGCGGCACGGCCGCCTCGACCGGACGCCGCTCCTTGACGGCCTCGCCCACGATGGTGCGGACGGGCAGCGCCGGGCGCGGGACCGGGACCCGCGCCTCGCGGGCGGCGGCCGCCCGGGCGACGCGGACGGCGTCGCCCAGGACGGGGGCGTCGGCGACGACGCGCGAGGCGTCGGCCGGGACCGGGCCGTCGGCGTGCGCCTGCGCGGCGCCGCCGAGCAGCCAGCCGGCGGCGGCGAGGCCCAGGACGACCATGAGCCTGCGGACCGCGCGGCAGGCGGCGACACGGCACAGCAGGGCGGAGACCGCCCGCGTCAGTGCCGAGTCGAACGCCACAGGTGCCCTCCACCGATCGTCAAGGGCGGGTCATCCCGCCCCCTACGTTTGGTGACCGTAGCACCACGGATCGCACTCGCGGCGAGGATACGGAGAAGAAATCAGGCGCGATCAAGGAAATGGTCGAGAACGCGCACGCCGAAACGCAGTCCGTCCACGGGGACCCGTTCGTCGATTCCGTGGAACATTCCGGAAAAGTCCAATTCCGGGGGAAGTCGGAGCGGCGCGAACCCGTAGCAGCGCATGCCGAGCTTGGCGAAGTGCTTGGCGTCGGTGCCGCCGCTGAGGCAGTAGGGCACGGGCAGCGCGCCCTCGTCCTCAAGGATCAGGGCCTTTTCCATGGCGTCGACGAGGGCGCCCTCGTACTCGACCTCCAGGGCCTGGTCGTTGTAGACGAAATCGCGCTTCACGTTCGGGCCGAGGAGTTCGTCCACGACGGTGAAGAACCCGTCCTCGTGGCCGGGCAGATAGCGCCCGTCGACCTGGGCGGTGGCGGTCTGGGGGATGACGTTCGTCTTGTACCCGGCGTCCAGCCGCGTCGGGTTGAGGGTGTGCCGGAGGGTGGCGCCGATCATCCGGGCGAGCGGGCCGATCTTCTCCAGGCACGCCTCGGGGTCGTCCGGGTCGAACTCGACCCCGTAGGCCATGCAGGCGCGTTCGAGGAAGGCGCGCACGGTCTTGGTCATCTGCACGGGGAACTCGTGGCCCCCCAGCCTCGCCACGGCCGCCGCCACGGCCGTGACGGCGTTGTCGGGGTGGACCATGGACCCGTGCCCGGCCGTCCCCGCGGCGGTGAGGTTCATCCAGGCGATGCCCTTCTCCGCCGTCTCGATGAGGTACATGCGCTTGTCGCCCGGGACGGTGAGGCTGAACCCGCCGACCTCGCCCACGGCCTCGGTGCACCCCTCGAACAGTTCGGCGTGCTCCTGGACCAGCCACTGCGCGCCGTACGCGCCCCCGGCCTCCTCGTCGGCGAGGAAGGCGAGCACGACGTCGCGCGGCGGCCTGCGCCCCTCCCGGAGCCGCTGCCGAACGACGGCGAGCATCATCGCGTCCATGTCCTTCATGTCGACGGCCCCGCGCCCCCAGACGCACCCGTCGGCGATCTCTCCCCCGAACGGGTCGCGCGTCCAGTCCTCCTTCTTGGCCGGCACGACGTCGAGGTGCCCGTGCAGCAGCAGGGCGTCGCGCGAGGGGTCCTCGCCCTCGATGCGGGCGATGACGCTGGCCCGCCCGGGGTGCGATTCCAGAACCTGCGCCTCCAGCCCGACCTCGTCGAGCGCGGCGGCCACGTACTCGGCGGCCGCCCGCTCCCCGGGCCCGGAGTTGTCCCCGGGGTTGCTGGTGTCGATCCGGATCAGCTCCTGGCAGAGCCGGACGACCTCGTCCTCAGCGGTGGGCCGATGAGCCACAGTGATCACCTTCACGCCTGGGAGTCCCGTACCCGACCATGGTGCCCCTCGATCGACTTCGCCGCGACTCCGGACCTTTGGTATGGTGAAGCCCGCCGCACAGCGCTGCGGCGTGCACACCTGTCCGGGTGGCGGAATAGGCAGACGCGCTAGCTTGAGGTGCTAGTGCCCTTTACGGGGCATGGGGGTTCAAGTCCCCCCTCGGACACGTACCGTTCCCCCAAATCGGGGGTCACGGGATCGCACGATCCGATCCGGGTCGAGGTTCGCCTCGGCCCGGATTTCGTGTTTCCCGGTGTAGTAGGTGAGCCGGACGCCGAGGGATTGGTAGACGGCTTGGCGGTCCTCTGGCCGGGCGTCGGACAGGACGCGGACGAGGTCACCGAGCGCCGTGATGAGCGTTTCGATCTCAGCGGCGGTCATGGTCCGGCGGCGTTCGGTCTGGGCCGCATGGAGTTCCGCTTGTGCTGCGATGAGCTGGGCTTCGGTCTCCGCCATCCACTTGGCGATGGTCGCCGGATTGGCTCCTGCCTCTAGCGCAGCGCGGTGGCGGGCGAGCTTGATCTCGCATTCGGCGATCTGCGCCTGGGCACGTACTGCGGCGACGTTGACCTGGGGTTCCTGGGCACCGTGCAGATCCTCGATCGTCTGCTTGATGCGGTGGGGCGCCAGGACCTTCGCCAGCCAGGCGTCCAGGAGCGCGGTCACCTGGTGTTCGCGGACGAAGACGTTGCGCGGGTGATCGACCTTGTTGGCGAGCGCGTACTCCTCGGGGTAGCGGCAGCGGAAGTAGACGTAGTCCTTGTAGGTGTGGGCCTGCATCTTGCGGCCACACAGTCCGCAGTACATGACGCCGCGCAGGGCGTAGTGACGCTTGACGCGGGCATGGGCCGCCTTGGTGCCGCCGGTCTGGCAGCGGCGGGCGGCAAGCTTGCCCTCGATCCGGCCGAAGGTGTCCTTGTCGATGATCACGGGGTGGACGACCTTCTTGGAGTACACCCACTGCTCGCGGTCGTTCCACGTGAGCTTGGTGATGTGGCCGAGGGAGACGTCGTTGACGTCGATGAGGACCTCGTCCTTGCGCTGCTTGTTCCAGACCTGGTGACCCGTGTAGCGCGGGTTGGTGAGGATGGCCTTCACCGCGCTCTTGGCCCACGCCATCCCCTCGCGGTGCCGGTTGCGTGCGCGGTCATGGGCGGACGGGCAGGGGATGCCGTCCCGGGTCAGACCCTCCGCGATGGAGAACAGTCCCTTCTCCGGGGAGCCGCCGAGGCCGAGGAACTCGCGGAAGATCCGTTGGACGACGGGGGCGGCGTCGGGGTCGATCGCAAGCCTGAACAGGCGCTTTCCGTCGGCGGCCTTGCCGGGGTGCGGGTGGGGTCCGGCGTCTTCCAGCATGTAGCCGTAGGGAGGCCGACCGCCGAGGTAGCGGCCTTCGGTCTCGGCGATGGCGGCCATGCTGCTGCGAACCCTGACCTTGATGCGGTTGCGCTCGCCCTTGGACAGGCCACCGAACAACGACATGATCATGTCGTGGGCCTCGTTGGCGGGGTCGATGGGACCGCCGACCTCGGGCACCCACAGCGGCACGCCGTAGTGGTCGAACAGCGGGAAGGTCAGGCCGTACTGCCCGCCATAGAAGGCCCGGTGCGGTTCTCCGACGACCACGGCGTCGAAGTCCCGGCCGGGATCTTTCAGCGCTTCCAGCAGCGCGCTGGCGCGAGGCCGCCGCGCCCACGGGATCGACCGCGACCGGTCCACGTCGAAGTACTCGGCGACGATCTGCCCTCCAACAGACTCAATCAGCGTCATCGCGCGGCGTAGCTGCCACGCCTTGGACGCGGCCGGGTCCTGCTTGTCCTCGGTGGACACCCGTCCGTAGAACGCGAACCGCAGGGGCGTCGTTCTTCCAGATCGCTGGTGGTTCAACGGCCGTTCTCCTTCGAGTCGAGGTCGGTTGTGCTGCGGTCGCGGGCCTCCAGCAGGAGGGTCAGCAACGCACGAGCCGCCGCAGGAGTGAGCCGTGGCGGCTCGTCCGGTGCGACCAGGCGCAGCCGGACGGGCTTGCCTTTGGAGGCGGCACGCGCCCTCGGGACGGCTCCTCCGTTGCCCGACCGGGTGCCGGGCGGCGGCCGGTCCGCCGGGACGGCGGACCGGGGACCATCAACGCTCGACTCGTCCGCCGGGCTCAAGGCTGGGGCTGGCGGGCGGCTATGGGTGCGGCTGGATGAACGGCGAGACGGACTTCCGGGCGGGGCCAGCGGACGGCCGCAGACATCTGAAGACGTGCGCGGGCGGTCGGGGTTCGAGCTGGAAGGTGTGGCAGTCATGTGCCGGGCGACCTGGGACGACAGATCGCCCGTTCCCCCTTTCACCTAAGGAGGACCGCTCACGGGCCGGGATTCGGCAGCTCGCCTGTTCAAGGGTTGGCCAAGAAGCGGAAGGCCGTCATCCGACTTGGACGTGCTGTGAGATACATCGGTGACGAGCGCCAGGCGGCAAGCTGAGCTCCAACCCGATCTTGCAACTTCCCATGCACTTCTTGACCGTGTCGCGGTTGATCATCGAGCGCACGACGTATGTGATGCATGCGGGGAGCGGGTGAGACCGTCACGGGTCCACTCAGCATGCATGACAAGTCTTTCAACGGGCCTTCACGCCCGAACGAATCCGTAACCGAGCAGGCACCAACCGAGGCAGGCGCTGCCAAGGCCGCGACGTCTCCAGGCCCACACGGCGCGCACATGGCATGTGTCGGCGCGCCTGGAAACACCGTCATCGGCGCTGGCGACGTGCTGGCCGACCTGGAGACACAGTTCCAGCAGTTGGTCGTCGGGCCTAAGCCATTGGCTTTGGACGGCGGGGAGATCGGCCACGGCCTGCCGCCTCAGTCGATCAATCTGGGTGAGTTGCGCACGATGCTGCTCGCCCCGACGACCGGCCGGCCTCTCAAAGACGCCGTATGGCGACTGCTGGTCCAGCGCGCCCGCTCCGAGGGCGGCGACTGGGTGTCCGGGTGCGTCGGGATGGCGCTGCCCGGCCTGCGCGCGGCGGCGGCCCGTGCTGTGCGGTGCAGCCCCGATCGGCTGGCCGACGACATCGTGGCGGAGTTGCTCGTCGAGTTCCTGGCGCAGCTTTCTCGCATCGACCTTGCCAGGGATGACATCGCCGCGCGGCTGGTGTGGTGGGGACGCAAAGGAGCGTTGCGCGAACGCGGACGTGCGATGCGGTACCTGCCGATCGACCCTCATGAAGCCGTCAGGATGGCCGAGCGGGCCGCCTCTGACCCGGCATGTGAACCTTCAGACGCGCCGCCGCCACAAGCCGAACCAGCCGATCTGCTGGCCGAAGCCGTACAGCAGCAGATCATCACCTCGGACGAAGCCGCGCTGATCAGAGCGACCCGTCTGGAAGCCCTGAGCCTGCGCGCCTACGCCGCCGCTCGCGATGAGGGAGCCTCCAAGCTCTATTCACGCCGTCAACGCGCCGAAGCTCGGCTGACCGCCGCGATCGCCGATGGCCGAGTGTCAGCGTCGTCACTGGTCATGTGACCGATCAGCGCTCCTGATGCGGTGCGGCACACCTCACCGAACCAGTTCTCGGAGTCCCGACGAACCTCACGACATCCAAGAGGAGATCTGATGACCCGGCCCGGCAGAACCGCCAACCGTCTACGCGGCCTCCAGGTTCCGCCATCCCGGATGACACCGGCCCTGATAACCGATCTGGCCCACCGGCTCACCAACCGAGACCGCGCCATCCTCGCCCTGGTGTGGAAGCACCGTGTCCTGACCACCCCACAGCTGACCGCCATGTTCTTCCGCACGTCCGAACGCACCCAGCAGCGGCTCCGCCAGCTCCACCATCTCCACGCACTGACACGCTTCCGCCCTTGGGCGCCCGTCGGGACGGAACCGATGCACTGGGTGCTCGGCCCCGCCGGAGCTCACGTCCTAGCCGCCGAGCGAGGCATCAGCTTCCGCAAATTCGGATACCGGCACGACGCCGTCCTGAGCATCTCCCTCTCCTCTCGGCTCGGTCATCAGGTCGGAGTGAACGACTTCTTCGCCCACCTGCACGCATACGCTCGCTACCGAGACGACGGGACCGAACTGGAGCAATGGTGGTCTGAACAACAGTGCGCCGAACTGTGGGGAGACCTGGCACGTCCCGATGCCTTCGGCCGTTGGATGGAGGCGCCTGAGAAGGTTCACCCGAGTACGCCGCCGCAAGGCATCGACTTCTTCCTCGAACACGACACCGGCACTGAGCCCTTGAAGAAGGTCGTCGCCAAACTCGCCGGCTACGCCGAACTCGCCGACTCCACAGGCATCACCACACCGGTGTTGTTCTCGCTCCCCAGCGCAGCCCGCGAGGCCAACCTGCGCCGTCTGCTCGGCACACCTGAGGTCCCGGTCGCCACCGCCGTGCATACACCCGCTGCGCCCGGCCGCGTCTTCGGCCATCCAGGCCCCGCCGGGCCGATCTGGCTCCCCGCCGGAACCACCGGCCCCCGCCAACGCCTCGCCACGCTGCCAGACGCCTGGGGCGGCTACCACGATCCCCACAGTCATCCGGGAACTGCCTGATGGTCACATGCCTACCAGGAGCGGCGCAGTACGACCGAAGAAACGGGCGACAGGGAAGACGCAGCCGGAAGGGATCGCAGAGCGACCAGGACAGCCCTCACACCTACTACAGGTCGTCTATAGGGACGAGTCGGGGGCACGCCCCCTCCCCTCATAGGGGGCCTACCTGCGAGTCCATAGAGTGATGGGCGTTCTGGTCATAAAAAGAAGCCCTAAAAGAATCCCGATAAGAAGACCAGCAAGAAGGAGCATCTCGGGGTGGCCAGCTCCGCATCACAGACCCCAT
Source organism: Spirillospora sp. NPDC050679 (assembly GCA_044456955.1). Lineage (GTDB taxonomy): Bacteria > Actinomycetota > Actinomycetes > Streptosporangiales > Streptosporangiaceae > Spirillospora. The sequence goes on from JBITGK010000001.1 coordinate 171,819, forward strand.
ATCCAAAATAAGATGATGGCCCGGCCTCGCCCCATATCGGGCGAAGACCGAGCCACCACTCCCTCGGGCGCCTATCCTGTCCCCGAGGGACCAGCCTGATACGAGCAGGCTGGTCCTTCCCTACGACACCAGCGCGGCGGGACTCTGCGCGTTCTCACCCTCCAGGGACCGGTTGAGGTCGAGGTCGACCCAGACGGTGTGACCGAAGACGCTGCTGCCATGGACGCCGAAGGTCAGCGCCAGCTCCGACAGCATCCGCAGCCCCCGGCCGCTCTCCTCGAACTCCTCCCCCGGAGCGGCATAGCCTTCGGGCAGGGGCGTGGGGATGCCGTGGCCTCCCATGTCGGTGACGGCCACGTAGACCGGGTTGTCGTAGACGACCTCCAGCCCGAACCAGCCGCCCTCGTCCTCACCGGAGCGCGAGTGCCGGATGGCGTTGGTGGCCAGCTCGCTGACCGCCAGCGCCGCCACCTCCCCGCACGGAGCCCCGGCGAACAGCGCCTCGGTGAACTTGCGCGCCTGCGCCACCTGATCCTTCCGTCCCTGGTAGATCCGACGCCACCGCATCTCCTCCGCCGCCCACAGCCACTCGCGCGCCGTACCGCCGGACCATTGCACGTTCTTCATCTTGCGCGTTCCTCCTTCGCTCACCACCTGCTGCCGAAAAACGGCTCGATTGACACAGGCGATCGAATTTTGATTAACGCGCAACTCAATTCCAAAGGTCAAGTCCAACATCCTTGCCGATTACCACGCACGTTCTCCGCACAGGAGAATCTCCAGTCCGCTCGATCGCCGTCCCACCGCCCCTTGTCCTTTAAGGGTTTTCAGCGGCTGAAAGCACGGTGGCGAGTTCGACCAACTGGTTCTTGGGGAAGTAGATGTTGCTGTAATCGGCCAGCCCTTCGGGGCCGAGCCACACTTTGGAATCCCAGCCGTCGTCGGCTTTGGCCGTCAGCCGCGGGGCGAACTGTTCGGTCAGGCTGAGGGTTTCCATCAGGGCGTGTGCGTCATCCAAGGGCATCTTCAGCCAGGCATGACCGCGCAGAAAGACGTGCCAACGCTTCGGGACGGGCCACATGCCACCGTCCGCCATGGCCTCGCCGACGTCCTGGCAGCTCATCAGGGTGGTGAGCCTTCGGTTCCACAAGGCTTGGATGACCGGGACCATGTCCAGGTCGATGGCTACCGATAGGCCGCTGGGCGTTCGCAGCAACCGGGTGGGGTGGACGTCGGCGATGCGAGGCATGGTCAGGAAGCTCCTCGATGATGTTCGGCCCAGCGCCGCGCGGCCTGGACGGTGGCGTTGATCCAGGGGTCGTCAGTGGCCTGGGGATACAGGCCGGCCCAGGTCGCTTCAGCCGACAGCACGCTGACGCGCACGGCCTCGGGGTCGGCGTCGTTCCACACCGGCAGCTCGGCCAGGATCGTCTCGGCGTCGTGCGGGGTGTGGCCGCAGGTGATCAGGCACAGGCCGACGTCGGCGGCATCAGACCAGGCGACGCCACGTGTGGGGACGGCCCAGTCCACCAGCCAGGCGCGGTTGCCGCTGATGCGCACGTTGCCGGGGTTCCAGTCGGTGTGCAGCAGCGCCTCCCCGGCAAAGCGCCACAGGTGGTCGGGCGGGGTGTAGTTGGCCATCCGCGCCTCCAGCGTCGGCAGCGGCGGCGTCAGGGCCGGGGCCGCAGTGCCCGCCAGCGCCTGCAACGTCGCCAGCACCAGCGGCAGGTCGGGGGAGGCGGGCGAGTAGTCGACGCGGCGGCCGTCGATGTACTCGAACCCCAGCAGCATCCAGTCGGCCTGGTGGACCTGCCACAGCAGCGCCGGTGAGACGGCGGTGACGTAAGAGCTGATGGCGGCCTCGCGGGTCAGTGAGCGGATCTGGCGCGCGTCGCCGGTCTGGACGCCCTTGATGAACACCCGGTCGTGGCGGGTGTGGGCGATGAGGGTGATCTGCGAGTTGACTCCTTCGCAGATCGGTTCGGTCTTCACCACGGTCCCTGTCTGCTCGGTGACGGCCTGGCGTACCTGGAGCGGCAGGTCTTCCCACTGGAGGCGTGACATGTGGGGAAGACTGCCACGGGGCGGGCGCCGCCCGAGGCCGAACGACGCCCGCCTGCATGACTGCCTCAGACCAGGCCGGTGTTGCCGGTCTTGATCTGGGCGAACAGCGCGGCGATCGTCGCGCGGTCCACCGTCAGGTGCCCGGCCTCGGGGGCCTGGCTGTCGCGCAGCCCGATCGAGGCGGCCGGCAGTCCGGCCAGCTCGACGCACTGGGCCTTGTTGGTCTCGTCCCCGCTGTGGGAGGACTTGCGCCACGCGGCGCGGGTTCGGTCGGTCAGGGACATGGGCTCCTCCAGAGCCGTCAGGCACGGCCGGTCGCTGTGCTGGAACCCTTCGGGCGTGGCGTCCCCTCCGGGGACGAAAGCACCGCCACGCCCGAAGGTGTCTAGGAGTCGTCCTGGTCAGCCAGGGCGGCGAGGTTGTCCTCGGCGTAGCTGCTGATCAGGACGATCGTGCTGGGCAACATGCCGTGCTGGCGCAGCGCCTCCTCGTACGCCGCCTTGACGACCTCCAACGCCCGACCGAACTCCGGAGCAGGCAAAACGAGTGCGTCCTGTTTCACCGTCATCGGCGCCCGTCCGTCACCTCGGCCAGGATCGCGGCGGCGGCGGCCTCAGGCATGGTCACCGGCGCTATCTGGCCACCCCACCGCCCCCAGCGGAAGACGGCGGTGTCCTGGCCGTTCAGCGGAGGCGTCACGGTGACCACGCGGCGAGCGACACTTCCCACCAGCACACGGGGCTGCTCCGGAATCGACCTGTCCAGGCGCGCATAGACCCCCGGGTCCTGCCGGTGCAGCGCGGTCCGCAACTCCTCCAACTGCCGCACGACTGCTTCCTCTTCTTCAACACCGTGCGATGGGACGGAGGCATGCGCCGAGGTGTTCAGGGGCCCCACTTCGAGCCGGTCGCGCGTGGCCCTGTAACGACGATGTCGAGGCATCACCGGCTCCTGGGTGTCGTGGTCGTCGCGTCGTTTCCAACCCTCTAACCGATCACTCTCGGCAACCACATCAGCACTGCATAGGAAACGGAGCCCCTCGATGCAACGATGAATATCCGCAGCGTCCACAGCCGGGAGGCCGCGTCATGAACGGGAGCAAGAAGCTGTGCGCTCGGTGCGGCAAGCCGCTGAGCCGCTACACCACCGGAGAAGTCTGCGGACCATGCATCACCGCCGCGCGCTACGCCCCCACCCCGCCACCGGCGATCCGACTCCCACTGGAGTTCTGGTTCTCCGAGCAGGTCGCGCGGGCGCTGGCCTCCTGGGATTGGTCAACCGTCCTGGTGGCCGTTCATCAACGCACCAACGCCACGCAGGCCGCCATCGCCGCGCAGACCGGACTGTCCCAGGGGTCGATCTCTCGCCTCATGGCCGGACGCAGCGGTGGGCAGACGATCGAGACCGCCTTGAAGCTCCTCGATGGCCTGGGCGCACCGCGGACCCTTGCCGGGCTCGCACCCAAGGGGCTCAGTCACATCACCGGCCGCACCGCCGATCAGCAACCCGGCCAAGCGGGTAGACAGAACGACGTGAAGCGCCGCGAGTTCACCAGCACGCTCGTGCTCGCCGGCCTGTCGGTCTCCTTGATCGGACAAGCCCGCCCCCATCCGGCAGCCGATGAAGACGAGGTCATCACCGGTCTGCAGCACCCCTGCGACGCCGTCGCCGATCTATGGGCCCTGGACGCCAAGCACGGCGGCGCCGCCCTGGCCGACCTGGCCGAAGCCCGCCTCGCCGGCGTCCTGACGCAGATCAAAGACCTGTCCCCCAAGCCTTCGCAGGAGGTGTTCCTACATGCCGTCATCGGTGAGATCACCTCAGCCGCCGCGTGGTTCACCTTCGAAAGCGGCAACCTGGTCCGTGCCGAACAGCTCCTGAAGGACGGCCTCTACGCCGCGCACTGTGCCAACAGCACCGACCTGCGCCTTCAGATCCTCGACACCATGGCGATGGTCTCCAGCGCGCAGGGCAAACCCGCCCAAGCCCTCACCGTCGCCCAAGGCGCCCTGGCCTCAAGCGCGCAAGCCGACCCGCAGCTTCGCGCCCTGCTGGCCATGCGCGTCTCCCTCGGCCACGCCCGCCTCGGCGACCAGGACGGCCACCACCGCCTCAAAGGCCACGCCTGGAACCTGCTCAACAAGACCGGTCCCTGTCCCGATCCCGACGAGTGGTTCCGCTTCTTCGGCGAAGGCGAGATGCGCGGCCTGGAAGCCATCGCCCAGTCATCCCTCGGCCATCACCAGCGCTCCGCCGAACTGCTCGACGGCATCACCGCCACGATGGCCCCGCGCAACCGCGCCTTCTACCGCCTGTGCCAAGCCACCGCGCTGGCCAAGGCCCAAGACCTGCGCTCCTCCATCGAGATCTTCCACGGCGACCTCCCCCTGCTCACCGAAATGATCAGTGCCCGCATCGGCAAGAAGGTCCGCAAGTACGCCGCCGCGCTCGCACCGCACATCGACAGCGACGCCCAAGAAACCCGGCACATCGCCCTCAGCCTGATCGGAGACCTCCCGCATGCCTGACGGCGGCTCCCACACACTGAACCGCCACAACGGCCAACAGGCCCGGGACATGCTCGGCCAGCTCGCCGACCTCTACGTCCCCGTCTACGCCGAACCGCCCTACAAGCCGCACCCGATGTTCAGCCGCGAGGCGTTCCTCGAACGCACAACCCGCCAGACCCATCGCGACGGCTTCACCCTCATCACCGCCCACACCGCCACGCAGCAACTCGCCGGCTTCGCCTTCGGCTTCACCCTCGCCCCAGGCCGCTGGTGGCGCGACGTCTCCGGCTCCACCCCACCCGCCGACATCGTCAACACCAGCAAATTCGCCGTCGTCGAACTCGTCATAGCCCCACCCCGTCGAGGCCAGGGCTTGGCTCGACGCACCCTCCACGCCCTACTGGACGGCCGCCCCGAAGAACACGCCGTCCTACTCGCCCAACCCGACACCCCAGCCCGCGCCATCTACACCCACTGGGGCTGGACCGAAGTAGCCAAGGTCCAGTCCCAACCCGGCGCCGAAACCGACGACGTCCTAGCCCTCAAGCTCTGAACCACCGAGCGACCGACCAACAGAAGGCAACGTCAAGTACGCCCAGCTCCTGTCACACGCTGGCTGGTGAGGAAGAGATCATCCTCCTGGGGAAACCCTTACATGTGAGTAGGCAAGCAGCCTTCCGGCTGGTCACCACCACCGGAAAGCTCGGCCCCTGGGCTTGCATGCTTCCCTCTTAGAAGGGGTGGGCGGTCAAGGCAAGGCCAAATGTCGCTGGCATGCCATAGGCTCCCTGCTGGGTTGATTCCCTTCGGGAAGTGGCGAGAGCGGGGCGCGATCTTCTAGGTAGGCGCGTCGTCGGGGTAGCGCGGAAGGTAGAGACGTATGGCAACGACGGTGCATGACATCCTGACCGAGATTCGTGAAACGTCGGAGACCAACGTCGAGCGCGGGACACGCTTCGAGAACCTAATGGTCAGCTACCTGCGCAGCGATCCCGCTTATGCGGACCGGTTCGACCAGGTGTGGCGGTGGACGGACTGGCCGGGCAACGGCGGAAAGGGCGACACCGGGATCGACCTAGTCGCCAAGCTCCGCGACGAGGGCGGGTACTGCGCGGTCCAGTGCAAGTTCTACGAGCCCGACCACACGTTGAACAAGGGTGACATCGATTCGTTCTTCACTGCGTCCGGCAAGGCTCCGTTCACGGAACGGCTGATCATTTCCACCACTGACAAGTGGGGGAAGAACGCCGAGGAAGCTCTGGACGACCAGCAACTCCCCGTCTCTCGGATCGGGCTGGCCGACATCGACAGCAGCCCGGTCAACTGGGATTTGGCTTGGAGCGAAGGCCGCTTCGATGTCTCGCTCCTCCCTCTTGAGCACAAGAAGGAGCTTCGCCCGCATCAGCAAGAAGCCGTCGATGCTGTGTTCGCCGGCTTCTCCTCCCACCAGCGAGGCAAGCTGATCATGGCTTGCGGAACCGGCAAGACCTTCACCTCCCTGAAGATCGCTGAACGGCTCGCCGCCGAGGACAACAGCGGTGAGCAGACGCGCGTACTGTTCCTGGTTCCTTCGATCTCGCTGCTGTCCCAGACGCTTCGAGAGTGGACCGCCCAATGCTCAACGCCGTTGCGCTCGTTCGCAGTCTGTTCGGACTCCAAGGTGAGCCGCCGCGTCATTGAGGCGGACGGCCAGGACATCGGTACTCATGATCTGGCCTTCCCGGCCACCACCGACGTCGACAAGTTGCTGTTGCAGATGAGCCACGCCGCCGAACTCGGTGGCGGCACCCTCAGCGTGATCTTCTCGACATATCAGTCGATCAGCGTCGTCGCCGCGGCCCAGCAGGCCGGGCTCCCCGACTTCGACATGATCATCTGTGACGAGGCGCACCGCACCACCGGCGTCACACTGGCCGGCCAAGACGAGTCCCAGTTCGTCAAGGTGCACGACAACTCCTTCATCCGCGCCGACCGTCGCCTGTACATGACGGCCACGCCGCGTCTGTTCAGCGACGATGCCAAGACCGCCGCCCAGACGCACGAAGCCGTGCTGGCGTCGATGGACGACGAAGAGCTGTACGGACCGGAGTTTCACCGGCTCGGCTTCGGCAAGGCCGTCTCGCTAGGGCTGCTGACCGACTACAAGGTCCTGATCCTCACGATCGATGAGGAGTACGTCGCCCGTTCCCTGCAGGGCCAGTTCGCCGATGAGAACTTCGAGCTGAAGCTCGGCGATGCCGCCAAGATCGTCGGGTGTTGGAACGGGCTTGCCAAGCGCTCGGCAGCCACTGGCCCAGCCGGCGAGGGAGCCGTCTTCAAGCCTGGCGAGCCGCCGATGCGACGGGCCGTAGCGTTCGCCCGCAACATTGCCGAGTCCCAGGAGATCGCCCACCGCTTCCAGGAGGTGATCTCCGGCTACGAGGCCACAGACGAGGATGTGCTGCGCTGCGAGGTCGAGCACGTCGACGGGACTTTTAACTCGCTCGAGCGCAACAAGCTCCTGGACTGGCTCAAGGCCGACCCGGGCGACAACAACTGCCGGATCCTGTCCAACGCCCGCTGCTTGTCCGAAGGTGTGGATGTCCCCGACCTGGACGCCGTGCTCTTCCTGAACCCGCGCAACTCGACAGTGGATGTCGTTCAATCCGTCGGGCGCGTCATGCGCAAAGCCGAGGGCAAGGACTTTGGCTACATCATCCTGCCCGTGGGCATCCCCGCTGGCGTCACTCCGGAACGGGCGCTGGCCGACAACCAGCGCTTCAAGGTCGTCTGGCAGGTCCTGAACGCGCTACGCGCGCACGACGACCGCTTCAACGCCAAGATCAACCAGCTCGACCTGAACAAGCAGCGCCCCGACACCATCCTCACCGGCCACGTGGGCCCTGGCGAGGACGGCCTCGGCGACGGCAACGACGACTCCTCAAAGGTCACCTCAACACAGCTCGCCCTCAGCCTCGACCTGGGGGAGTGGCGCGACGCGATCTACGCCAAGATCGTCAGCAAGGTCGGCGAGCGCCACTACTGGGAGGACTGGGCCAAGAGCATCGCGGTCATCGCCGAGCGCCACGTCGCTCGGATCAGGGCCGCCCTCGACGACCCGGCCAAGCATCAGGCGTTCGAGGTATTCCTCGGCGAGTTGCGGGCCAGCCTCAACCCGAACATCACCGAAGCCAGCGCGATCGACATGCTCGCCCAGCACCTGATCACCAAGCCCGTCTTCGACGCGCTGTTCGCCGGCTATGCCTTCTCCGAGCGCAACCCCGTGTCCCAGGCCATGCAGCAGATGCTGGACAAACTGGAGGACCAGGTCATTGGCAAGGAGGCCGAGACGCTGGAGTCGTTCTATGAGTCGGTTCGGGTGCGCGCCGAGGGCATCGACAACCACGAGGGCCGCCAGCAGGTCATCACCGAACTGTACGAGCGGTTCTTCAAGACGGCCCTGCCCAAGACTGCCGACGCGTTCGGCATCGTCTACACCCCGATCCCGGTCGTCGACTTCATCCTGCGGGCCACCGACCAAGCGCTGGCCAAGCACTTTGGCGTAGGTATGTCCGACGAGGGCGTGCACATCATCGACCCGTTTACCGGGACCGGAACGTTCATGGTGCGGCTGCTGCAGTCCGGGCTGATCAAGCCCGAGGATCTGCTGCGTAAATACACCAAAGAGCTCCACGCCAACGAGATCCTGCTGCTGGCGTACTACATCGCGGCTGTCAACATCGAGGCCGCCTTCCACCAGCACTACGACGGCGACTACCGGCCGTTCGAGGGAATCGTCCTCGCCGATACCTTTCAGCTCAGCGAGAACGACCAGCAACTCGACTTGGGCATGCTGATCGGCAACAGCGAACGCGCCTTGCGGCAGAAGCGCCAAGACATCCGCGTCATCATTGGGAACCCGCCGTACTCGGTCGGCCAAGACAGCCAGAACGACAACAACCAGAACCAGCGATACCAGGTTCTAGATGGCCGAATTCGCGACACATACGCAGCCAAGTCGACGGCCACCAACAAGAACTCGCTCTACGACTCCTACATCCGAGCCATTCGCTGGGCCTCCGACCGTGTGAAGGACGAGGGCGTCATCTGCTACGTCTCCAACGGCGGCTACATCGACGGCAATACCGCCGACGGCCTACGCAAGACGCTCAGCGATGATTTTGATGCGATCTACTGCTATAACCTGCGTGGCAATCAGCGCACCGCCGGCGAGCTCTCCCGCCAGGAAGGTGGCAAGATCTTCGGCTCGGGCAGCCGCAGCACAGTCGCCATCCTGCTCCTCGTGAAGGGATCGAAGAACCCCGATCCGGAAGCCCGCGGCCTGCACTACCGCGATATCGGCGACTACCTCTCTCGCGCCGACAAGCTCGCCATCTTGTCGGCGCAGGACCTGAACTCTGTTGACTGGCAGCACACCACTCCCAGCCCCGAAGGCGACTGGATCAACCAACGCGACCCGCGATTCGCAGCTTTCCGGCCCCTTAGCGACAAGAATCGCCCCAATCAGGCCATTTTTTGCGTCGCCTCTCCTGGGCTGCAGTCAAATCGCGACGCCTGGGTATATAATTCATCTAAAGATAAGTTGCGCAATAACGCTCGACAGATGATCAAATTCTATAACGAAGAACTGGATCGATACTCGTCTTACCTGGCATCCTCCTCTACAAACTCCGGAGATAAATCGTTCTCCGAATTTGCCGACCGCAACCCAACTCTGATCAGCTGGTCATCCAGCCTACTCTCAAAGGGAGAGCGCGGACACAGGACTTCCTTCACGCAAGAGGGGCTAAGGAAGTCAATCTATCGGCCATTTAATGCCCAGCATCTCTATTTTGATGGCGACCTGAACCATCGAACCGGGAAACTGAAGTCCATGTTCCCGACCCAGGAATCCATTAATTTTGGCTTCTATGTAACCGGCCTCGGATCCGACAAACCTTTCTCAGTATGCGCGGTCGACCAAATCCCCGACCTTGCTTTCTGGGGTTCCAGCAATGGACAGTTCTTCTCTCGCTACACCTATCGCGAAACCGGCACGGGCAACGATCTATTCACTGCCGCCGAGGCCCCCGGCTTTGAGCAGGTCGACAATGTCACTGATGTGGCCCTCGCCGACTACCGCCGCACCTATGGAGAGAAAGTCACCAAGGACGACATCTTCTTCTACGTCTATGGTCTGCTGCACTCCCCTACGTACCGCTCGGCGTTCGCTGCTGACCTCAAGAAGTCGCTGCCGCGCATCCCCAAGGTCGCCGACTTCCATGGGTTCGCCGAGGCTGGCCGCCGCCTGGCCAATCTGCACATCGGCTATGAATCGGTGGAGCCCTACCCGCTTGATGAAGTCATCACCGGGTCGCCGAACACCCCTACGAGCGAGCTCTACCGTGTCGAGAAGATGAAGTTCCGCAGCAAGAGCGACCGCACAGCGCTCGTCTACAACAGCCGTATCACGCTCGCGGGCATCCCTGAGGACGTCTTCCGCTACCAGCTCGGCGCACGCTCCGCCCTGGAGTGGATCATCGACCGCTACCAGGTCAAGAAGGACAAGGCCAGCGGCATCGTCAACGATCCCAACGACTGGTCCGACGATCCCCGCTATATCGTCGACCTCGTCAAACGGATCATCACGGTGGGCCTCGAGACGATAAAGATCGTCGACTCGCTTCCTCCGTTCAAAATCATCGACCAGTGATCAAGATGCCTGACGGATCCCGAGCAGGGCGCGCAGCACCCGCCCAACACTGTTTTAGCGGGAACGGATTTCCAAAACGCTACACCGCCGCCGGGAACGGCAGCGATGCGGCCAACGGAATGTGATTTGGGGTAACGGGCTCGTTCCCCCTCGGACACCGATGATGGTCATGTGGGGCTCGGCTTCGGCCGGGCCCTTCGTGCTTTCCGGGTGCGGGCTCTTCTGCGCCGGACGCGCGGACGGTGCCCGTCGCCGTGTGCGGCGGCGGGCACCGTTCCGGGTCGCCTCGGTGTCAGGCTTCGGTGGTGGTGCGCTTGCGGGACAGCAGCAGGCCCAGCAGGATCATGCCGACGCCCAGGCCCAGGTGCAGCCAGTTGTCGGCGTTGTTGAGCGGCACGAAGTTGGCGCTGCTGTGGTGGTCGACGAGCAGGCCGTACAGCCACAGCAGCAGGTAGACGATGCCGCCGCCGACCAGGAAGCCGCGCGCCCCGGCGACGGTCCGGGAGAGCGCGATGCCGGCGACGCCGAACAGGGCGTGCACGATGTTGTGCAGGATGGACACCTGGAACAGGCCCAGGAGCTTGGCGTCCGACTCGTGCCCGGCGAACTTCATGGTGTCGTAGTCGGTGGTGATGCCCGGGATGAACCCGAGTACGGCGACCAGCAGGAACACGATGCCGACCAGCAGCGCCGCCAGTTCCACCGGTGTGCGCCCGGCGGTGACCGCGCGCGTGCTCGAATTTCTGGCCATCTTTTCCTCCCACGATGCCGTGGTGGTCATCTCACTAGAAACAGCCGATCATCTTGGATTTACCCCTCTCGCGGGGGCTAAACGGTTTCGGAGACCTGCTTCTCGGGCCCGGCCTCCGGCTGCCCGTTGGCGGCTTGTGCGGCTTCTGACCTGCATGTTCTCGATGAGTACATCGTTCGGTGAAAAATGATCAAAGTCTTCTCGCGAACGTCATCGCCGTGTTTGCCGAAAGTTCGCGGCGGTATTGGCTGGGAGACGGCTCATCGTCAGGACCTGCGACTTTTCAGCGGTGCCGACTTTCACGGGAGCCGCACCCATTTGACGGCGGAGAGTCGGGGGGACCGATGGGTTTGAGCGAGCACGAGGCGGCGGTGCTGGCGCGCATCGACACCTGCCTTGAGCGGGAGGACCCCCCGCTCGCGGCGCGGATGTCGACGCTGGCCTCGGCGGGGCAGGACCTCGCCACCTGGCGGCCGCCCCGCGCGGCGGTGGTCGTGGCGTCGATCGCCGTCTCCGCGTCGGTGTTCATGATCGTGATGATGCTGGTCGTGATGGCGTAGCCGTCACAGCCGGTAGGTGCGGGTGACGGCGGTCAGGTCGCCGTCCTCGCGGGTCGCGGCCACCAGGCCGGCCGGGCGCGGGGCGTGGCCGGAGACCGCGGGCAGGCCCGGGACCTCCGCCATGGCGGTGAGGCGGCCCGGACGCGGAAGGCGCATCGTGATCCGGACGCCCGACGCGGGCAGGTCGCGGAAGCGGATCTCGCCGGGCCAGGTGCCGGCGCGTTCCCCCGAGACGGTGACGCGGACCGGCCCGAGGCCGGGGGCCGCCGCCGACGCCTCGGTGATCGGCTGCTCGGGTCCGCAGGGTCAGCGCGCGCGTGCCGGGGAGGGCGCGGTCGCTCGCCGGGCTGCCGAGCGGGCGCGGCTCGGTCGCGAAGCGTTCCAGGTGGGCGAGCGCCCGTGCCGCGCTGAACTCCCCGGCCGGGGCCGACGCGGGCAGCGGCCGCATCGGCCCTTCGGTCGCGGCGGCCAGAACGATCAGGGCGAGGAGGGCCAGCAGCGCCGCCGCGCCGGCGATCCCCCGGCGCGGGACGTCGATCAACTTTTCGGTCACGGCCGCACGCTAGGTGCGGGCCCGGTACCGCCGGAATGAGTCGCGCATCCGGCTTCACCTGGGGTTTTCCGCAGGTGGCGGCCTGTGGAGCGCCTCCCCCGGCCGGTCAGCCCTCGACGCCGGTGGCGTGGTGCGGGGCGCCGACCGGCTTGGACTCGGGCGAGCCCCGCTGCCGCAGGTAGATCGACAGGGCCGCCATGGACGCCACGGCCAGGAACTCGGACTGCCAGTTCTGGAAGGTGCGGTTCCAGAACTCGGCGCCGGCCACGTACTCCGGCCACGAGACCGGGTCCTGGCGCTGGGCCAGCTGGTCGCTGTTGTAGGCGGCCTGGCCCGAGACCGACTGGGCCAGCCAGGTCAGGAGGAACAGGCCGCCCATCACCAGGCCCAGGGAGTGCGAGAACAGGGCCAGGCGCAGGCCGCCGGCCCGAGCCCAGGCCGGGGAGTCGGCGTCGGCGTGCCTGCCCACCCGCTGGTCGGCGTCCGGTTCGGAGCCCTGCTCGCCGGGCTCCTTGGAGGTGGGCGAGCCCCGCTGGATCAGCCAGACGGTCACGAAGATGTAGAGGAAGAACTGCAGGAACTCCGACTGCCAGTTCTCCGACACGTCCACGGCGAAGGCCGAGGTCGTCAGGTAGTGGGCCAGGCCGACCGTGCCGCCGCCCTGCGCCGCCTGCTGGGCGTTGTACTGGGAGTGGCCGGACAGGGCCTGCCCCACCAGGGCTCCCAGCATCAGCAGGAGGAAGCACAGGGTCAGGCCGTTGTCGCGCAGCGCCTTGCGCATCGTTCCCCCTTCAGCGGTGCGTCAGGCCGATGGCGATGATGTAGGCCGAGCCCAGCAGGACGATCGCCAGCGGCAGGGCGAAGACGACGCGCATCGGCTCACGCCTCCACGTCGCACTCATAGGGCAGGTCCTCGCGCGGAGTGCATCCCGCGGCCGCCACCCGCCACTGCGAGCCCCAGCGGGTCGCGAAGACGGTGTCCCCGCCCGCCCGCACCCGCGCCTGGCCGCCCCAGACCTCGACGTCGCTCAGCGGGCCGCCCTGGAGGTCCAGCTCCAGCACCTCCCGCTCGCAGGGCGATCCGTCGGTCTCCAGCCCCTCCGCCGCCTCGGGCAGCAGGCGCGCGCAGGCTCCGGCGCCGTCCCGCCGCTCCACCGCCGTGAAGAACTCCCGGACCGACGCCGCCACCGGCGCCTCCCGCCCCGAGGAGCAGCCGCCCAGAACGCATCCGCCCAGCCCCGCCGCGAGCAGGACCGGGACCCCCCTCGCCCCCATGATCTTCTTCTACCCCTCGCGACCTGCCCGAACCGGGCGGCGGCGCGAGGCGCGTCGGCACGGGAACCGGGGCGCGAGGGCCGGAAGGCGTACACTCGTACCAGGACCCAGGGCTTCTCGACGCCGGCGGCAAAGCAGGCGGCACCCTGGCCTCCATGACATGGGCCCTTCCCGGGGTCCGGACGGGTCCGGCGCCATGCCGCCGCAAGATCGCCCCAAGCCGCCTCCGGCGGCCGAGCCGCGCGCTCGCCGAGCCGCGCGCTGACGCCCGTGTCATCCGCCCGTCCGCGCACCCAGCGCGATCGGGACGACGAACCCCGGATCGGAGATCCACCCATGGAGCACCCCCCTCGGCCGCTGGCCGGCCTCGCCCGGGAGCTGTTTCCCGAGCACACCCTGATCACGCTGCACGGCGAGATCGACATCGCCTCCGCGCCGGGCCTGCGGGCGCGGCTGCGCACCGCCCTGGACACGGCCGGGCCGCGCGCGGTCATCGACCTGTCGGGCGTCACCTTCTGCGACGTCTCCGGGCTGGCCCTGCTGGTCTGGGCCCACCGGCGGGCCGAGGCGCGCGGCACCGGCCTGGTGCTGGCCGCGCCCCGGCCCCAGCTCGTCCGGCTGCTGGAGGTCACCGGGCTGGACCGCACCTTCACCGTGCGCCGCCTGGTCCCCTGCCCGGCCGCCGCCTGACGGGCGCAGCCCCACCCACCAGGGCGATCTTCTCCGCTCCGGGGGCGGTCGCTAGAATCGGCGGCCATGTCTGGCCGAGGCGGCGGCCGGCCGGGTTCGGGAGGAGCCGTGACGCGACCCGGACGGCGGCCTGCGCCGGTCCCCGACCCCGCCGGCGCCCTCGGACGTTTCGCGCAGGGGCTGCGCGAGCTGCGCGACCAGGCCGGTGAGCCCAGTTTCGAGGCGCTGGCGCGCGCTGCGCAGCGGTCGGGCGCGCCCTACTCGGAGTCGTCGCTGCGCGCCGCGGCCGCCGGGCGCGCGCGGCCGTCGTGGGAGGTCACGGCGGCCTTCGTGCGGGCGTGCGCGCTCTTCGCGCGGGACAACCCCCAGCTGGCGGACGAGGCCGCGCGGGCGTGGGACGAGGCCGCCCTGCTGGAGGAGTGGTCCCGGCGCTGGCGCGGCGCCGGGGCGGGCGCGACCGGGAGCGCGCTGCCGTCGCTGCCCACCCGTTTCGTGGGGCGCGAACGGGAGCTGGCCGAGGGGCTGCGGCTGCTGTCGGCCGAGCGGCTGGTCACGCTGACGGGCCCCGGCGGGGCCGGGAAGACGCGGCTGGCGCTGCGGCTGGCGGAGGAGGCCGCCGACCGGTTCCCCGGCGGGGTGTGGCTGGTGGAGCTGGCCGAGCTGGACGCCCCCGCGACCGTCGAGCGCGCCGTCGCCACCGACCTCGGCGTGCAGATCTGCGCGGGCCGCGGGCCGCTGGAGTCGGTCATCGAGGCGGTCGCCGACCGCCGGATGCTGCTGGTGCTGGACAACTTCGAGCACCTGGTCGAGGACGCCGCCGCGCTGGTGCGCTCGCTGCTGCGCGCGACGCCGAACCTGCGCGTGCTGGCCACCGGGCGCCAGCCGCTGGACGTGGCCGGGGAGCACGTCCTGCCGGTCGGGCCGCTGCCGCTACCCGCCGGGGACGGCGACGTGGCGGGCTCGGTGGCGGTCGAGCTGTTCGTGGACCGCGCGGCCGCGGCCTCGCCGGGCTTCGCGCTGACCGAGCGCAACCGCGCGGCGGTGGCCGAGGTGTGCCGGGAGCTGGACGGGCTGCCGCTGGCGCTGGAGCTGGCCGCGCGGCGGCTGCGCGTGCTGACGGTGGAGGAGCTGCGGGAGCGGCTGGACCGGCGGTTCCTGCTCGGCGACGGCGACGGGCAGCGTGCGGCGCACCGGCGGCACCGGACCCTGCGCACGGTCTTCGACTGGAGCCGCGAGCTGTGCACGCCCGGCGAGCGCCGGGCGTGGGAGCGGCTGTCGGTGTGCCAGGGCGGCCTGTCGCTGGCCGACGCCGAGGAGCTGGGCGGCGGCGGGTTCGCGGCGGTCGCCGGGCTGATCGACAAGTCGCTGCTGGTGCGCAAGGAGACCGGCGGCCGCACCCGGCTGCGGATGCTGGAGACCGTCCGGATGTACGGGCGGGAGATGCTGGCCGGGTCGGGCGGCGAGGCGGAGGCGCACCGGCGGCACGGGGCGCTCTACCTCGGGCTGGCGGCGCGGGCGGGGGCGGCCTACGCCTCGCCCGAGCAGGCCGGGTGGCTGACCCGGCTGCGGCCGGAGCACGCCCACCTGCGGCAGGCGCTCGGGCGCGTGGCGCACGAGGGGACGGCGTCGGCCGCCGAGCTGGACGGCGTCTGCGGGCTGTGGCTGTACTGGGTGAACCACGGGATGGTCGGCGAGGCCGCCCCCCTGCTGCGGCGGGTCGCCGCGCGGCTGGCGGCGCCGGACGACCCAGGCCTGCGGCCCGCCTGGAGCAGGATGATGTGGTCGGTCGCGTACGTGCTGCTGCTGGGCGGCGACCGGGACGGCGCGCGGCGGCACCTCGACCGGGTCGAGGCCGCGGCCTGCGAGGAGACCGCCGCGGCCGTCCACCAGCTGCGGGGCCTGCTGGCCTTCTCGGTCGGCGACGTCGCGGGCACCACCGCGCACTCGGCGGCGGCGCTGCGCCTGGACGGGCACCCGGCCGGCCTGCTGACCGCCCAGCAGGCCACGGCGCAGGCGGGGCTGGCGGCGGGGATGCGCGGCGCGCGGGACGAGGCCGAGGAGCACGTCCGGCGGGCGCTGGAGATGTCGGAGGCGTGCGGCGAGGTCTGGCACCGGTCGTACGTGCTGTGGGTGCTGGCCGGCGAATGCTGCGAGGCCGGGCGGTACGAGGAGGCCGCCGCGCTGCTGCGCGACGCGCTGGCGATCAAGCGGCGGCTCGGCGATCGGCTCGGCGCGGCGACGGTGAGCGAGACGCTGGCGCTGTGCCTGGCCCGGCTCGGCGACCCGGGCACCGCGGCGCTGCTGCTGGGCGCGGCGCACCACGCGTGGCAGGTGGCGGGCGCGCCGCAGCTGTGGGGGTTCAGCTCGCTGGAGCGCTACCGGGAGCAGAGCGTGGAGCTGGTGCGGGGGCTGCTCGGGGACGGCCCGTTCGACGCCGCCCGCGCCGAGGGCGCGAAGCAGGGGCTGGACCAGCTGGTCGCCCTGGTCGTCGGGCCGGCCGCCTGAGTCCGGGCCCGGCCGTCACTGGATCTTGTTGATGCGCGTGCTGGAGGCGGACCGGGCGGTGTGCACCCGCGACCAGCCGAGCGGGTTGGGGCCGAGCCGGAAGACGTGCCCCAGGCCGCCAGGGGCCTCCCCGGCGTAGGCCACCTCCAGCCGGGACAGCTTCCGGTAGTCGTCGGGGCCGAACCCGGCGGTCCGCTTCCGCATCGCCGACCGGCACGACCCGGGGCCCGCGGGCACGCCCTCGCTCGCGGCCAGGGCCTCCTCCGCCTTCCGGTCCAGGGTGCTGCAGAACAGCACCGGCCCGTTCTGCAGGCCGCCCAGCAGCTTGCGGAGCCTGGCGGCGTTGTACGCGGTGGACCTCCGCAGCTCCTCCTGCCGCGCGGCGTCCGGCCCCTCCGCGCCCTCCCCGTACGATTCCCCCAGCGAGGCGGCGTACGCGAGCGTCATGGTGGCCAGCATGACCGCCCCCAGGCGCAGCGGCGAGAAGCCCGTCTTGGCCATCCAGACGATCCCGGCCCCGGGCGCCGCCCACGTCGCGATCGTCAGGGGCACGCGCAGCACGTACGCCAGCGCCATGATCCCGACGGTCAGCGCCGAGAGCACGCCGAGGAGCAGGCCCGGCCCCAAGGAGATGGCCGGCAGCCCGCCGCCGGGGCCGGAGGGCGCCTGCGGCCGCGCGCGCATCGGGTCGTGGCCGTGCCCGGTGCCCCATGCGCCGTCCGGCGGGCCCGGACCGTCCAGGACGTGCTCGGTCCAGTCTCCGTGCGCGCTCCAGTGCTGGCGGCCCTGCGGGTCCTCCCGGTGTCCGGCGGTCATGCGCACCCCCTCGGTCGTCGTTCTCCCCGCGATCAGTGTCCGGTGGTCGGGGCGGCCGCTGAAGGGTGTTCCGGATTGTCTGCGGAACCGCTGCGGAAAGGGCCGGCGGGCAGACGGACGGTCACGACCAGGCCGCCGCCGGGCCGCGACAGCGCCGCCACCGTGCCGCCGTGCGCGGTGGCGATCGCGCGGACGATCGACAGCCCGAGGCCCGCGCCCCGGTCGGAGCGGACCCGCTCGGTGCCCAGCCGCCGGAACGGCTCGAAGATCGCCTCCAGCTCGTAGGGCGGCACCACCGGCCCGGTGTTGGACACCACCACCTCGGCGTGGCCGCCGGCCGCGCGGGTGAGGACCGACAGGTCGCCCCCGTCGCGGTTGTGGCGCACGGCGTTCTCCACCAGGTTCTGGACGAGGCGCTCGATCAGGACCGGGTCGCCCGCCGTGGGCGCGGGCCCCAGCGAGCGGGTCGCGGTGATGCCGCGCGCGCCCGCCTCGGCGGCGGCCTGCTCCACCACGTGCCCGGCGACGTCGCTGAGGTCCACCGGGCTGTGGCGGGTCACGGTGTGCTCGCTGCCGGCCAGGGTGAGCAGGCCGTCGATCAGGCGCTCGTGCCGCCCGTTGACCACCAGCAGCGACTCGCCGAGGCGGCGCAGGTCGTCGGTGGCGTCGGGGCGGCGCACCGCCACGTCCACGAGGGTGCGGTTGATGGCGAGCGGGGTGCGCAGCTCGTGCGAGGCGTTGGCGATGAAGCGGCGCTGGCCGTCGAAGGCGCGGGCGAGCCGCCCCAGCATGGTGTCGAAGGTGTCGGCCAGCTCCTTCACGTCGTCGCGGGGCCCGGTGTAGGCGATGCGCTCGGTCAGGTCGTGGCTGCGCGCGACGCGGCGGGCGGTCTCGGTGATCTGGTGGACCGGGCGCAGCGCGCGGTCGGCCAGCAGCCAGCCGAGCGCCAGGGTCAGCGCCATCACCACGCCGAGCGCGACCGCGCCCTGGGTGAGCAGGCTGCGCAGCGTGGTGCTCCGCACGTCGCCCTTGTAGCGGATGATCTCCGCCCGGCCCGCCACCATGTCGGTCCGCGGCACCTCGACGACCGAGCGCTCGGTCACGCCGGGCCCGGTGGTGGTGCTGCTCTCGTAGCCGGCGGCGGGCGCGGGCAGGGTGTTCTTGACCAGCAGGTACGTCAGGGCGAGCAGGGCGACGCCGCCGAGCAGGAACAGCCCGCCGTAGATCAGGGTGAGCCGGGTGCGGATGGAGGGCCGGAAGACCTCGGCGAGCCGCGGGGCGGGGGCATGGGCTGGGGCTGCGGGCGCGGTCACGGGATCCGGTACCCCACTCCCGGCACGGTCTCGATCAGCGGCGGGTCGCCGAGCTTGCGGCGCACCTTCATCAGCGTGACGCGCACGGTGTTGGTGAACGGGTCGGTGTGCTCGTCCCACACCTTCTCCAACAGCCGCTCGGCCGACACGACCCCGCCGCCCGCGCGCAGCAGCTCGGCCAGCAGCCCGAACTCCTTGCGCGCCAGGTGCACGTACCGGCCGTCGCGGTAGACCTCGCGGCGCGCCGGGTCCAGGCGCACGCCCGCGCGCTCCAGCACCGGCGGGGCGGCCGGGGCGGCGCGGCGGCCGAGCGCGTGCACCCGCGCCACCAGCTCCTCGAACGCGAACGGCTTGGTCAGGTAGTCGTCGGCGCCCAGGCGCAGCCCCGCCACCCGGGCCGGGACGGCCGCGGCGGCGGTGAGCATCAGCACCCGCACCGGCCCGCCGGCCTCCACCACCGCGCGGCACACGTCGTCGCCGTGCACCACCGGCAGGTCGCGGTCCAGCACCAGCACGTCGTAGTCGTTGACGCCGAGCCGCTCCAGCGCGGCGTCGCCGTCGTAGACCACGTCCACGGCCAGGGCCTCGCCGCGCAGGCCCTCGGCGATCGAGTCGGCCAGCATGCGCTCGTCCTCGGCGATCAGCACTCGCACCGTTCCCCGCCTTCCCTGTGGTGACGGGCACAGCGTGCGGCATGGGGCGTAACGCCGACATAACGAGAAGTGGTTACGGCGGGGTTATCGATCTCCGGCTGGACTTCGGGGCGCCGGCCGGGACCGTCCCGGCCGCACCGACGAGGAGACGACATGCGGCGGACGAGGTCCAGATGGGCGGCGCTGCTCCTGCTGCCCCCGCTCCTGCTGGGGACGGCGGCGTGCGGCGAGGAGGCGAAGCCGGGCGCGGCGGGGAGGGACAGGGCGGGCGACACGGCCAAGATGCGCGAGTTCGCCAAGTGCATGCGGGCCAACGGCGTCGACATGCCCGACCCCTCCGACGACGGCCGGGTGGAGATCCGGCAGTCGGCGAAGCCCGGCCAGGGCAAGGGCGCCGGCGAGGCCGCGATGAAGCGGGCCCAGGACAAGTGCCGGCACCTGCTGCCGGACGGCGGCAAGCCCCGCAAGCTCGACGCGAAGACGCTGGCCCAGGTGCGCGCCCACGCCAAGTGCATGCGCGAGCACGGCATCGACATGCCCGACCCCGACGAGAACGGGCGCGTCACCGTCAGCAAGCAGAAGGGCGAGAAGGACGAGGGTCCCAGCCTGGACGGCCCCGACGATCCGAAGTTCCGCGAGGCCGACAAGGCGTGCCGCAAGCTGCTGCCCGACGGCGACAAGGGCGGCGCGGTCGGCAAGAGCGGGAGCCGGGGGTGAAGCGGCGGCGCGCCGCGTTGCTGGGCGCGGCCGGGATCGCGGCGGTCGCCGGGGCCGGCCTCGCCACCGCCGGGCTGGGCGGCGGAGGGGGCGCGCCGCCCGCGCGCGGCGCGGTGCCGCCCGCGACCGCGCCGATCGAGAGGACGACGCTGGTGGAGACCCAGAAGGTGGACGGCACGCTGGGCTACGGCGACACCCGCACCGCCGCGAGCGCCGGGAGCGGCACGCTGACCTGGCTGGCGCGGCCGGGCGCGCGGATCTCGCGCGGCGGGGCCGCCTTCAAGATCGACAATCGGCCGGTGCCGCTGCTGTACGGGTCGCTGCCGCTGTACCGGACGTTGAAGAACGGCGTCGAGGGCGCGGACGTGCGGCAGTTCGAGCGCAACCTGCGGGCCCTCGGCTACACCGGCTTCACCGTGGACAAGTCCTACAGCTCCGCGACCGCCGCGGCCGTGAAGCGCTGGCAGGACGACCTCGGCGTGGCCGAGACCGGCGAGATCCGCCCCGGGACGGTGCTGGTGGTCCCCGGCGAGATCCGCGTCGCCGCCCGCAAGGCGGCGGTCGGGGACCGCGCGGGCGGCGCGGCGCTCACCTACACCGGCACCACGCGCCTGGTCAGCGTGGACCTGGACGTGCAGTACCAGCGGCTGGCGCGCACCGGCGCGGAGGTGACGGTCGAACTGCCCGAGGGCGGCACGGTCAAGGGCCGCGTCCGCGAGGTCGGCAAGGTCGCGACCGCGGGGCGGGGCGACGACCCCACGACCGTGAAGGTGACGGTCGAGGTCGGGCGGCAGGGCGCGCTGGGCTCCTACGACAAGGCCCCGGTGGAGGTGCACCTGACGGCGCGGCGGCACACGGACGTGCTGGCGGTGCCGGTCGGGGCGCTGCTGGCGCAGGCCGACGGCGGGTACGCGGTGCAGCTTGCGAGCGGCGCGCTCGTCCCGGTCGAGACCGGGGTGTTCGCGCAGGGCAAGGTCGAGGTCTCCGGCGCGGGCCTCGCCGAGGGCGTGAAGGTGGGGATTCCGAAATGACGGCCACGCCGGTGGTGGAGCTGCGGTCGGTGACCCGGACCTATCCGGGCGGGGTGACCGCGCTGGACGGGGTGTCGCTGGCGGTGCCGCCCGGCGAGCCGGTCGCGATCGTGGGGCCGTCGGGGTCGGGCAAGTCCACGATGCTGCACCTGCTGGGCACCCTGGACCGGCCCAGCTCGGGGACGGTGCTGGTGGAGGGGCGGGACGTGGCGCGGCTGAGCGACCGGCGGCTGTCGGCGCTGCGGGCCCGCCGGATCGGGTTCGTGTTCCAGCAGTTCCACCTGGCGGCCGGGGTGAGCGCGCTGGACAACGTCGCCGACGGGCTGCTGTACACCGGCACGCCCGCGTCCGGGCGGCGCCGGCGGGCGCGCGCGGCGCTGGAGCGGGTGGGGCTGGGGCACCGGCTGGGCCACCGCCCGCACCAGCTGTCGGGCGGCGAGAAGCAGCGGGTGGCGATCGCCCGCGCGGTGGTCGGGGAGCCGGCGCTGCTGCTGGCCGACGAGCCGACCGGCGCGCTGGACTCGGCGTCGGGCGCGGGCGTCATCGGCCTGCTGCGCGAGCTGGCCGGGTCCGGCACCACCGTCGTCCTGATCACCCACGACCGGGACATCGCGGCGCTGCTGCCGCGCCAGGTCGCGATGCGCGACGGCCGGATCGTGCACGACGCGGCGGAGGCGGTCCTGTGAGCGGCCCCGAGGGCGCGGCGCGGGCGACCGGCGCGGCCCGCCACAGCGGAGACGGGCGCAGCGAGGGCAGGCGCGGCGGAGACGGGCGCGGCGGGGAGGGACGCGGCGGGGACGCGCCCGCCCGGCTCGGGTCCGCCGACGTGCTGCGGGTCGGCGCGGCAGGGCTGCGGGCGCGGCCGCTGCGGGTGTTCCTGTCGGCGCTGGGCATCGCGATCGGCATCGCCGCGATGATCGGCGTCGTGGGCATCTCGACCTCCAGCCGCGCCCAGCTCCAGGCGACCCTGGACCGGCTCGGCACCAACCTGCTGACGGCCGCGCCCGGCCGCGACTTCTTCGGCGACGAGACGCACCTGCCGCCGGACGCGGTCGCGATGATCGGGCGGGTGGCGGGGGTGGAGTCGGCGTCGGCGGTCGGCAAGGTCCCCAGCGCGAAGGTCTACCGCAACGACCACATCCCCGAGGGCGAGAGCGGCGGCATCAGCGTGCTGGCCGCCCGGCTGGACCTGCCGCGCACCGTCGGGCTCACGCTGTCGTCGGGGACCTGGCTGAACGCCGGGACCGGCCGCTACCCCGCCGTCGTGCTGGGCTCGGCGTCCGCCGAGCGGCTCGGCATCACCGGGCCGGGCGCGCAGGTGTGGCTGGGCGGGCAGTGGTTCACGGTCGTGGGCGTCCTCCAGCCGAACGCGCTGGCCGCCGAGCTGGACTCGGCGGCGCTGGTCGGCTGGGAGGCGGCGCGGGCCCGGCTCGGCTTCGACGGCCACCCCACCACCGTCTACACGCGCGCCGCCAAGGCCGAGGTGGAGCGGGTGCGCGAGCTGCTGGCGGCCACGGCCAACCCGGAGGCGCCCAACGAGATCGAGGTCAGCCGCCCCTCCGAAGCGCTGGCCGCCGAGCAGGCCACCGACAAGGCGTTCACCGGGCTGCTGCTCGGCCTCGGCGGGGTGGCGCTGCTGGTCGGCGGTGTCGGGGTCGCCAACACCATGGTCATCTCGGTGCTGGAGCGGCGCGCCGAGATCGGGCTGCGCCGGTCGCTGGGCGCGACGCGCGGGCAGATCCGGCTGCAGTTCCTCACCGAGTCGCAGCTGCTGGCGGCGCTCGGCGGGGTCGGGGGCGTGGCGCTCGGCAGCGCGGTCACCGCCGGGTACGCGGTGGCGCGGGGCTGGCCGACGGTGGTGCCGCCGTGGGCGATGGCCGGGGGCGTCGCCGCGACCCTGCTCATCGGGGGGATCGCGGGCCTGTACCCGGCGGTCCGCGCCGCGCGGCTGGCGCCCACCGAAGCCCTCAGCGGCCCCTGAGGAGGGCGTCCGCCGGGCTCCGGGGCCCGGCGGACGCCCCGGTCAGGGCGCCGGTCAGCCGTGGTCGCGCATCCAGAGGGCGATCAGCTCGTCGGTCTCGGCGGTGCGCGGGGCGACGCTCTTCGCGGCGTGGTCCACGTCGATGCCGACCGGCCGCAGGTCGGGCAGCATCCCGCTGTACAGGGCGTGCTCCTCGGGCAGCCGCTCGTAGGCGCCGGGCCGCCACCAGTAGACCTGCTCGGTGATCTCCTTCTCGCCCGCCTCGTGGTGCCGGGCGGCCAGGTCCTGGAGGGTCTCCATCGCCCAGAACAGGTGGGTGCCGCCGCCGATGACGTGCACGATCACGTACTCGGGCACCGGCAGCGCGACCAGCGCGCCGTAGGGGGCCGACGCGGGGTCCACGTGCCGGCGCAGCGCGTGCACATGGGCGCTGACGTACCGGTGGGTGCCACCGACATGCATGATCGGCACATCGTTCAGCTCGTCCCGCTGGACGTAGTGCTCCTCGCGCCCGATCGATGCCGCGACGGCCGCCCCGAACACCCGCTCGGGCGGCAGGCCGCCGGTGTCGGACCGGTTCAGCGGCATGACCGCGTCGGGGTAGTCCACCACGACCGCCTCCAGCAGGCCGGGCGCGATCCGCCGGGTCACCAGGGCCGAGGCCATCTCCTCGGTCATCGCGTGCTCGGGGTAGAGGCGGATGCGCAGGCGGTCGGCGTCCAGCGTCCGGGCGATCTCGGAGTGCCCCGCCATCCGCGCGGTCCCCTGGAGGACGGGCCCCGCCTTCTTCACGAAGCCCTCCACGAAGGACGCGGCGATCTCGGGCAGGTCGGCCCGGGAGTTGCGGCCCGCGAAGGCGCGCCATTCGGCGATGTCGATCGGGGCGGAGGGCTCCGGCACGTGCAGCTGGAGCTGGGTCGGCCGCGGCAGCGTGGCCTGGAAGCCGCGGTCGGCGAACGCGCGGACCAGCGCGTCGCCGATGACGTCGGGGGCCGTCATGGTCCTCCTGTCGGGAGCGGGTGAAGATCCGCTCCGTACGACTCCGCGCCGGGGCCCGGGGTTCCCGGCGGATCTCCGGCGGGCCCGGACATGGGAACGCCCCGGCGCCCGCCGGATCGACCTGGCGGCACCGGGGCGCGGGGAACGCGGGGGCGGGCGGCCGGTCGCCCGCCCCCGCGGGTCTCACTTGACCGGTTCGGCGGTGGCGGCCTCGGGGGCCGGACCGGCCGGGACGGCCTCGGCGGCCTCGCCCCGCGGGTGGCGCGGGACGGCCAGCGCCGCGCCCAGGCTGATCAGCGTCACCACGGTCAGGTAGCCGGTGATCGACATCCAGGTGCCGGTGGAGGCGAAGATCGACGCCGCGATCAGCGGGGTGATGCCACCGCCCAGCAGCGAGGCGAGCTGGTAGGCGACCGAGGTGCCCGAGTAGCGGATCGCCACCGGGAAGAACCCGGCGGTCAGCGTGCCCTGCGGGGCGTGCGTCACCGCCAGCACACCGCCCATGACCAGCATGAACACCGCGATCAGCGGCTTGTTGCCGGTGTTGACGACCGGCAGGATCGCCAGCGCGCCGAGCAGCAGCGCCACCGAGCCCCACGACAGCACCGTGCGCATCCCGAGCTTGTCGCACAGGTGCGCCCAGACCGGCGCGGTCACCAGCCACACCGCCGCGCCGCCGATGACGCAGGTCAGCAGGAAGGTGCGCGACAGGTGCGCCTCGTCCTTGCCGTAGTTGAGGATGTAGACCATGAAGATGTAGGCCACCGCGCTGTTGCCGACGATGACGCCGATGGTGTGCAGCACCGCGCGCCAGTGGTCGCGCAGCACGACCACGACCGGCAGCTTGGCGGGCTCGCGCTTGTCGACCAGGTTCTCGTAGTCGGGGCTCTCCTCGATGCGCAGCCGCAGGTACATGCCGACCGCGACCAGCGCCAGGCTGATCAGGAACGGCACGCGCCAGCCCCACGACAGGAAGGCGTCCTCGCTCAGCCAGGAGGAGGTGCCGAGGAACACGAGGTTGGCGCAGAGCATTCCGGCGGGCGTGCCCATCATCGGGAACGCTCCGTAGAGGCCGCGCCGGCCCTTGGGCGCGTGCTCCATCGTGAGCACCACGGCCCCGCCCAGCTCGCCGCCGAGGCCGATGCCCTGCGCGACGCGCAGCAGCACCAGCAGCACCGCGGCCCACAGGCCGATGCTGTCGTAGGTGGGCAGCACGCCGATCAGCGCGGTGCCGATGCCCATGATCAGCAGGGAGGCGACCAGGGTGTTGCGGCGGCCGATGCGGTCGCCGAAGTGCCCGAAGACGACACCGCCGAGCGGCCGCGCCAGGAAGCCCACCGTCATGGTGCCGAAGGCCGCGATGGAGCCGGCGACCGGGTCCATCGACGGGAAGAACTGCTTGTTGAAGACGAGGGCGGCGGCCGTGCCGTAGAGGAAGAAGTCGTACCACTCGATGGTCGTGCCGATGAACGCCGCCCAAGAGACGCGGCGTGCGGCTTGACGGCGCTCTGTGTCCAAGTCCAGCCCCTTCGTGTCGAATATCACGAAGAGGATGCACGGCCGAGGTATGCCAGGGCGAATACCTATCTGACCACAAGATATGCGAGCCCCGTCATATCTCCGCGCAGATATACCGGCGGACGGGGCGGTTATAGCGCGTTCTTCCGGCGCGGGACTTTCATGATCGTATTCCGTGCCGGGCCCTGCCGGTCAGGGCTTGCGGGCGACGACCCCCGCGAAGGCGTGGTAGGTGGCGCCCTGCGGCGGCGCCGGCTCGCCGGGGTCGGGCCGCCACTCCGCCAGCGGCACCAGGCCCGGTTCGAGGACCTCCAGGCCGTCGAGGAACGGCATGATCTCCTCGCGGGTGCGCCAGCGGCCGGTCCCGAGCGTGGCGTTGAAGACCTTCTCGCCCTCGCGCGCGACCTGCGACGCCTCCGGGTGCGCCTCCCCCGGGTCGTGGAAGTGCGAGATCGCGACGTGGCTGCCGGGCGCGAGCGCCTCGCGCAGCACCGCCATGACGCCCGCCGGGTCCTCGTCGTCGGCCAGGTGGTGCAGGATGCCGAACAGCAGCAGCCCGACCGGCCGCCGGAAGTCCAGGAAGCCGCCCGCCCGCTCCAGGATCTCCGCCGGGCCGCGGACGTCCGCGTGGAGCACGCGCGTGGTGTCGTTGTCGGCCAGCAGGGCGCGGCCGTGCGCGAGCACGATCGGGTCGTTGTCCACGTAGACGACGCGGGCGTCGGGGTTCGTCCCGTGCGCGACCTCGTGCACGTTGCCCTGCGTGGGCAGCCCCGACCCCAGGTCCAGGAACTGGTCGATGCCCGCCTCGGCGGCCAGGTGGCGCACCACGCGCCGCAGGAACGCCCGGTTGGCGAGCGCGGAGCCCCGCCCCTCGGGGGCGATCCGCAGCGCCATCTCCGCCATCTCGCGGTCGACCGCGTAATTGTCCTTGCCGCCGAGGAAGTAGTCGTAGCTCCGGGCGATGCTCGGGCGGGACGTGTCGATCTCGGTCGGTGGTTCCATGCTCATCGGGCGCCTCCGCCGTGGAGATCATCGCAACGGCCCCCATTGAACCGCACCGTCCCCCGGAAGATCATCGTTTTCGGCCGATCGGCGCCGTCCGTCGGAAAGCTTCGCCGCCGGACGGGCCCGTGCGGGCGGGCCGCCGGAGATGGCGAGAGGCGGCGCGGACCGGCATGATCTGTTTTGTCAGAGCCGCCCCGTAATGTTCGGAGCGTAAATCGGAGCACACCGGTTCCGGTTTTGCGGATGACCCTGCCCCAGGTGCGCGACCTGCTGTTCCATGCTGCCTGTCGAGCCGGGAATCCGTTCGGCCATTTCCCTTCGGCAGCGAATTCGGAGGCCATTTGCATATGCGGGATTCCCAGGGAAGGGCCGCTTGGGAGCGGCGCAGCACCGTGCGGGTGGTGCCGCCGGTACGGCCGCGCAAGCTGGCGAAGGTCCCCTTCGTCGAGCTGGCGGACGGGCGGCTGCAGGGCGTGGTGTCGAGCGGTTCGGACATCGCCCGCGTGTACGTGTCGTCGGTCGCCGCCGGCACCCGCGCCTACAGCTGCAGCACCAACAACAACCGGCCGTGCGGCGGGCTGCGCGGCGCCCCCTGCAAGCATCTGCAGGCGCTGGTCTCCGAGGCCGTCCTCCAGTACGGGCAGGAGCGCGTCGCGCGCTACCTGCGCGTCGAGGCGGGCCCGGACGAGGACCTGGTGCGGCTGCTGGACGGCGGGCCGGAGAAGGCGCAGGCGGCGGTCGTGTTCAGCCGCTTCCTGCGGCACCTGTCCTACCTGGAGCTGCCCGACACCACCGAGCCGGTCGCCGAGATGCACTGGTTCCCCGCGATGGGGGCGCACCGATGATCGGGACGCAGCTCGACAAGCTGCTCGCGCTGGACCCGGCGGGCGCCGAAGAGGCGCTGGCGCTGGCCGACGGCTTCGACGACGCGCTCGTGCACGGCCTCGCGCGCATGAACGAGGCGCAGGCCGCGGCCGTCACCGCCCTGGCGGGCGCGCTGGGCGCCTCGCCGCTCGGCCCCGCCATGGCCGAGGCCGCCGCGAAGGTCGCGAGCGGCTCGGTCTCCGAGGAGCACCTGGCGATCCTGGCCGGAGGCCGCACGGCGGTGTTCGGCGCGGTGCACGACGCGCTGCTCGCCCACCTCGACGAGGCGCTCGGCCGCGAGCGCGCCGCCTGGGAGGCGGCTCCCGAGGCCGCCTCCGGCGCGGCCCTCGCCGGAAGCCGCTCCTGGCTGCAGGAACTGGCGATCACCGGCTGGCGCGGCGTCGGCGACGAGCTGGTCTCGGCCGCCGACCAGACGCTGGAGACGCTGTGGGAGGCGCCCGCCACGCGCGGCGCCGCGATGCTGCTGGACGGGCTCGCGGCCGAGCTGCGCGCGGCGAGCCCGATCGCGGTCATGGACGTGGTCCCGGCGCGGCGCTGGGCCGACCTGTGGGCGCGCGCGCTGCTGGCCCGCCCCTCGGCCCCGGTGGAGGACACGGCGGCCGAGACCGTCTCGGGGCGGCTGCTGCCGCTGGGCGTCGAGGTCCAGGAGCACGGCACCGCCGTGCAGATGGTGATGCACGCCGTCCTGGAGGCCGGCGGCGCGACCCGGCTGGTGCGCACGAGCGTCGCGGCCCCCAAGGTCGACACGATCGTCGGCCCGGCCGTGTGGCGGCTGCTGCACCGCTACCCCCTGTTCCTGAAGGCGGTGGCCGAGCACCGCTGCGTCGAGGTCACCGACCTGCGGCTGCTGCCCGGCGGCCACCTGGTCTGGAGCGAGGAGGGCGCCGCGATCCGCGCCGCCACCGACCCGTTCGTCACCGCGCGCGTCCAGCTGGAGCAGGCGACGGCCCCGGCCGTGCCGCCGCTGGACCGGCACCCGGTGCGCATCGCCGAACCCGTCCTGCTGGAGGACTACACCGTCGCGGACGGCGTGCTCACCCTGCACGGCCACGAGCTGCCCGTCGACCTGGACCGGCTCCCGGCCGGCGGGTCGGTCACGCCGGAGCTGGTCGCGGCGTCCAGCGCCTGCGTCGGCCTGCTGCGCTGGGACGGCGGCTGGTCGCTCCAGGTGCTGGGCGTGCGGGGCAAGGTGAAGCGCACCGAGGTCGAGGCCCACAACGGCGACTGGGCGCAGGGCCCCACCGACCCCAAGATCCTCAAGGCCGAGGCCCGCACCGGCGACGCGGTCGCCGTGCTGCGCGAGCGGGCGGGACGGTTGCTGCGCAAATGAGCGATGCCAACGAGAACCGCAGGCAGGTCCTGTACTGGCGGCTGCTGGCCCGGCTGTTCGAGCCCGAGGAGCAGCCCGCGCTGGAGTCGGCGAGCGTCGCCGTCGTCAACGACCTGGGGCTGCCGCCCGCGCTGCTCGACCCCGGGGTCTCGCTGAGCAACCTCGTGCAGCGCTTCCCCGAGCTGGACGGCGCGTTCGACGGCCTGCTGGAGGGCGCCGACGACGACCCCGACGAGCAGGTCCGGCGCGCCGCGCTGGTGTCGAAGCTGCTGCTGAACGTCTTCCAGACCGGCAGCGGGAACGTCAGCGCCACCCAGCTCGCCGACTGGCAGAAGGACGCCCGCTGCCTGATGCAGGCGCTCGGCGGCGGGCCGGGCCACGGCCAGGGCGCAGGCCAGGGCGAAGGCCAGGCCGGTGGTCAGGGCGGTGCTCAGAGCGGCGGCCCGGACGGCGGTCAGAGCGGTGGCCAGGGCGGCGGATACAGCGGCGGATACAGCGGCGGCCAGGGGCGCGGCGAGCTGGCCGGCGAGCTGGCCGAGCTGGAGGCCGACCTGGTCTCCCGGATGCACCTGCGCGAGGTCCTCGCCGACCCCAAGCTGGCCAAGCAGCTCACGCCCAGCATGTCGCTGATCGAGCAGCTGCTGCGCGACAAGTCGAACCTGTCGGGCGTCGCGCTCGCCAACGCCAAGGCGCTGATCCGCCGCTACGTGGACGAGGTCGCCGAGGTGCTGCGCACCCAGGTGGAGAAGACCAGCGTCGGCACGGTCGACCGGTCGGTGCCGCCCAAGCGGGTGTTCCGCAACCTCGACCTCGACCGCACGATCTGGAAGAACCTCACCAACTACAGCCCCGAGGACGAGCGGCTGTACGTGGACCGGCTGTTCTACAAGCACACCGCGCGCCGCACCACCCCGGCCAAGCTGATCGTCGTGGTGGACCAGTCCGGCTCGATGGTCGACTCCATGGTCAACTGCACCATCCTGGCCTCGATCTTCGCGGGGCTGCCCAGGGTGGACGTGCACCTGATCGCCTACGACACCCGGGCGCTGGACCTGACGCCGTGGGTCGACGACCCGTTCGAGGTGCTGCTGCGCACCCGGCTCGGCGGCGGCAACGACGGGCCGGTCGCGATGGCGATGGCCCGCCCCAAGATCACCGATCCGGAGAACACCGTGCTGGTGTGGATCTCCGACTTCTACGAGTTCGACCGCTCCCAGCCGCTGCTGGAGGGCATCCGGGAGGTGCACCGGTCCGGGGTGCGCTTCATCCCGGTGGGGTCGGTCAACAGCTCCGGCACCCAGATCGTCAACCCGTGGTTCCGGCAGCGCTTCAAGGACCTCGGCACCCCCGTCATCTCCGGACACATCCGCAAGCTCGTGTTCGAGCTGAAGAACTTCCTGGCTTAGGAGACCCCCATGACCGACGACATGTTGCGCGCCCCGGCCGAGGTCAAGTACGCCGAGGAGCTGGACTGGCTGGAGTCGATCGACGACGGCCCCAAGCCGTTCTCCTGGCGGCTCAGCCCGAAGATGGTCCGCACGTTCATCCTGGGGTCCGAGCGGGCCGACGGCCT
Source organism: Spirillospora sp. NPDC050679 (assembly GCA_044456955.1). GTDB lineage: Bacteria > Actinomycetota > Actinomycetes > Streptosporangiales > Streptosporangiaceae > Spirillospora. The sequence goes on from JBITGK010000001.1 coordinate 202,240, forward strand.
GGACCGCGAGATCGCGCAGAAGTGGTTCGGCGACCGGAGCTTCGTCGAGCGCAGCATCGTGACGCTCGCCTCCGACCGCGGCCTGCTGCTGATCGGCGACCCGGGCACCGGCAAGTCGTGGCTGGCCGAGCTGCTGTCGGCGGCGATCAGCCGCAACTCCACGCTGGTGGTGCAGGGCACCGCCGGCACCACCGAGGACCACATCAAGTACTCCTGGAACGTCTCCCAGGTGATCGCCAAGGGGCAGTCGCGCGAGTCGCTGATCCCCTCGCCGATCATGACGGCGATGGAACGCGGGGTGATCGGCCGGTTCGAGGAGCTGACCCGCTCCACCAGCGACGTGCAGGACGCGCTGATCTCGATCCTGTCGGAGAAGTACGTGTCGATCCCCGAGCTGGACGACGACAACATCGTGTTCGCCCAGCCCGGCTTCTCGATCATCGCGACGGCCAACAGCCGCGACCGGGGCGTCAACGACCTGTCCTCGGCGCTGAAGCGGCGCTTCAACTTCGTGCGCATCCCGGTGGTGACCAGCAAGAAGAGCGAGGCCGAGATCGTCCGGTTCCGCACCACCGAGCTGATGCGCCGGCACGCGATCGAGCTGGACGTGCCGCCGACGCTGCTGGACATCCTGCTGCAGAGCTTCGCCGACCTGCGCACCGCCGCCGCCTCGGCGACCAGCGACGACGAGAAGCTGGAGTCGGCGCTGTCCACCGCCGAGCAGATCGGCGTGCTGGAGGACGCGATCCTGCACAGCCAGTTCTTCGGCGACCGCACGCTGCGCGCCCAGACGCTGGCAGGCTCGCTGGTCGGGTCGCTGGCTCGCCGCAACCCCGAGGACCTGGCGATCCTGAACAAGTTCTGGCACGGCGTGGTCGAGCCGCGCAGCCAGAAGGACGAGGGCGGGCCGTGGACGGAGTTCCTGGAGGGCGGCCGCGAGGCGATCGGGAAGCTGTCTTGACCGGGGCCGGCGTGACCGAGGGCGCGGCGGCCGGGCCGTTCGCCGCGCTGCGCGAGCAACTGCTCGACGCGGCCGCCGCGTTCGGCGGCGCGTCGGCGGTGCCCGGCATCCTGACCGGCATCGTGGACGACGTGGACCGCGCGCTGCGCGAGGACCTGGAGATCTTCCCGGTCTGCCACCACTCCCCCGCCTCGGCGCTGGCGATGGCGCGGCGGCTGCGCGACAAGCGGCCCAAGGTCGTCTACCTGGAGCTGTGCGAGGACCTGCAGCCGCTGCTGGCCGAGCTGCGGCACTGCCGGCTGCCGGTCGCAGTGCAGGCGTTCGCCTCGGAGCTGGAGGGCTTCCCGGCCGAGCTGGGGCCGCTCAGCGTGATCGCGCCGATCACCGAGGCGTCGGCGGAGTACCAGGCCATCGCCTACGCGCTGGACACCCCGGGCGTGGAGCTGGTGGCGGTGGACCGGTCGGCCGACCACGTCTTCCAGTGGGAGCCGCGCGCCAGCGGCGACGGGGACCAAGCCGGCGGTGAGGAGCCCGCGGACGAGGAGGCCGCGCTGCACGGCGACGCGGTCGGCGTCGAGATCGGCGACCTGCGGCCCCGTTTCGCCGAACTGGAGGAGCACCTGCTGCACCACGGCAAGGTGCGGCACTGGTCGGAGTGGTGGGACCAGTACGTCGAGCAGCCGCTGTCGGGCGCCGACTACGCAGCCTACCGGCAGGTCATGGTGATGATCGGCAGCCTGTTCCGGCGGCTGCGGCCCGAGGACGACCGCCGCGGCCGCATGGACGAGGACCGCGAGCGGTACATGTGGACCCGGATGCGCGAGCACCTGGCGGCCACCGGCACCGACCCCGCCGACTGCCTGTACGTGTGCGGGGCGTTCCACGCCGCCAGCCGCGTCGAGCAGTTCGGGGTCGCCTCCGAAGTGCCGTACGAGATCTCGCCGCGCACGAAGACGCGCTGGCAGTACGGGCTGATCCCGTCCAGCCACTCGGCGATCGAGGCGCAGTTCGGGCTGGCGGCCGGGTCGGTGTCGATCGCCTCGGCGACGTGGAGCAAGGCGCTGGCGCGGACGGGCGTGAAGCCGTTCCGGCTGTCGGGCCAGAAGGGCGGCCCCAAGCGCGCGCCGAAGGCCGGGCCCGCGCCGGCCCCGGAGCCGACCGCCGACCGGCTGAGCGAGTACCTCAAGCGGCCGCCCGCGGTGGACGACCTGGACGAGGCCGAGCTGCTGGGCTGGAGCGTGGACATCGTCCGGCTGGCCCGCCGCAACGGCTACCTGGCCAGCACCGCCGACGCCATCGCGGTGTTCGAGACCTCGATCCTGCTGGCCGGGATGCGCGGCCGGGCGCGGCCCACGCCCTACGACTTCCAGGACGCGGCGATCACCTGCATCGAGAAGGACTCGGTGCCGGGCCGCCGCGACGTGCGGCGGCTGTGCGAGATCCTGCTCGGCGGCGACCGGATCGGCCGGGTCGGCTACGAGTCGCTGCCGCCGCTGGCCCGCGACGTGCTGGACCGGCTGGAGCCGCTCGGCGTCGACCTGGACAAGCGCACCATCCAGCGCGCGCTGCTGGACCTGAACGCCGATCCGGACCTGCGGCCGTGCTCGGACCTGCTGTGGGTGCTGCGGCGGCTGCTGCCCGCCGACGCGCTGCGCCCGATCATGGGCTCGCGGCGGCTGGGCGAGCGCCCGATCCAGGAGAGCTGGGACCTCGCGATCGGCCGCCACCAGCGGGCGCTGGTGGAGCTGGGGTACGAGGGCGTCACCGTCGAGCAGGTGCTGGAGCAGCGGCTGCGGCGCGCGGCGTGGGCGCCGAAGGCGACGGCCGCCGACGCGCTGGAGGCCGTGGAGGACGCGCTGCTGTTCCTCGGCGGCCGGCGCTTCGCGGGCGAGCTGGGCGGCCGCGCGGTGGAGCTGCTGTCGGCCGAGCGCACGGTGGACGACGCCCCGGAGGTGCTGCGCCGCATCCGGCGGCTGCTGGCCTACTACCGGGGGGTGTCGCCGGAGCTGCCCGAGTGGGTCAAGGCGTTCGTCACCACCGGGTACGCGCACTACTGCACGCTGCTGCCGCAGGCGTTCGTCGACGACGACGCCGGCGTGCGCGAGGTCGGCGCGATGCTGGGCTTCCTGTTCGGCATGGAGGGCCTCGCGCTGTCGCTGGGCTGCGACCACGCGCAGCTGGAGCTGGCGGTGCGGCAGTCGCACCCGGAGTCGCCGGCGAAGGTGGCGCTGCTGTGGGCGGCGCGCGACCAGCTCGGGCTGATGTCGCGGGCCGAGCTGCGGGCGCGCTGCGACGAGCTGCTGGACAACCCGCTCGCGGTGCCGTCGTTCCCGCTCTACCTGAGCGGGTTCGTGCAGGCGCTGGAGTCGGTGCCGGGGCTGTCGCCGTTCGTGGTCGAGACGATGTCGAAGGCGTTCGGGCGGCTGCCGGACCCGGTGCTGCTGCCGTGGCTGCCCAAGCTGATCATGACGTTGCGCAAGCAGGCCCGCGAGCTGGTGCCGGTGCTGGTGCGCGAGGCCGCGCGCACGTTCCCCGGTTCGCTGGCGGCGCTGGACGGGTGGGAGGCGCCCTGGGAGGCCGAGCCGCGGCCGGCGGCCGCCGCGCCGCCCGCCGCGTCCGGCCCGGTCGCCGACCTGCTGGCCGCGCATCCGGCGGCCTGCGACGCGGTGGCCGGGCTGCTCGGCTGCGAGGGCGGATGGTCGTCCTCGGGCGGGTCGGAGGTCTCGGCCCTGCTCGAACGGCACCCGGAGACCGCCGACGCACTGGCGGCGCTGCTGGTCCGGGCGTGAGCGGCGGGCCCGGTCCGTGCCGGATCGGGCCCGCCCCTTTTTCCGGGGCGGTCGGGCGGCGGCGGGGCCGCCGCGAATGCGAAGATCATCCCCATGGTTCGTGATCTGCGCGTCTGCTTCGTCGGGGACTCGTTCGTGGCCGGGGTGGGCGACCCCCGGCACCTGGGCTGGGCGGGCCGCCTGGCCGCCCGCGCCCATGCCGGCAAACTGCCGCTGACCTCCTACAACCTCGGCGTGCGGCTCCAGACCTCCGCCGACGTCCTGGCCCGCTGGCGGACCGAGTGCGCCCTGCGGCTGCGCGACGGGGACGACCTGCGCGTGGTGTTCTCGTTCGGCGTCAACGACGCCGCGCACGTGGACGGGCGGCCGCGCGTGGCGGCGGAGGAGTCGGCGGCGAACCTGGCGAAGGCCCTCGGCGAGGCCGCCGCCGACGGCCGGCCCGCCCTGGTGGTCGGGCCGCCGCCGATCGACGACGAGGGGCACAACGCCCGCACCGCGCTGCTGGACGAGCGGTTCGCGGAGGTGTGCCGCGAGGCGTCGGTGCCTTACGTGCCGGTGCACCGGCCGCTGCTCGGAAGCGACGTGTGGACGCACGAGGTCCGCGCGGGCGACGGCGCGCACCCGGGCGCGGACGGCTACGACGTGCTCGCCGACCTCGTCGAGCCCCACTGGCGGGAGTGGCTGGGGTACTGACCGTCCGGGGCGTCAGGACCTGGTCGAGCCCGGCTCCGGGGGGCGCCAGCCCCGGGGCGGGGCGGACTGGCAGACCGGCTCCAGGAAGGTGACCGTGGCGTGGCCCCGCGCGAGCAGGCCGGCGTCGCTGTCGGGCTCGCCGGAGGGGTCCACCGCCTCCACGGCCGTGCGCAGGAAGCCCTGGCCGTGCTCGGCGATCATGGTCTGCACGGCGCCGAAGGAGGCCAGCGGGGCCAGGCGCAGCGGACGGACCTGCGGGAAGGGCAGGTTCGGCACGTTGAGGTTGACCGCCACCGGCGCGTCCACCGACAGCAGCGACGTCAGGACCTCGGCGGCGACGGCCGCGGCGGTGTCCCAGCGCGGGTCCGGCCCGACGTCCAGCGACACCGCCAGGCCCGCGACGCCGTTGGTGCGGGCGGTCAGCACCGCCCCGACCGTGCCCGAGTGCAGCACCGCGTGCCCGGCGTTGGCGCCCAGGTTGACGCCCGACAGCACCAGGTCGGGCGGGTCGCCGAACGCGCCGTTCACGCCGACCAGCGCGATGTAGCCCGGCGCGGCCGCCACCGCGTAGGCCGGGACGCCGTCCAGGTCGGGCAGTTCGCGGGGCTCGGCGGCCACGCGGCCCTCGCGGCGCACGGCCGTCAGGCTCGCGCCGCTGCCGCTCGCCTCCTCCCGGGGGGCGGCGACGACCACCTCCAGGCCGCAGTCGCGGGCGGTGCGGGCCAGGCAGTGCAGGCCGGGCGAGTCGATGCCGTCGTCGTTGGTGACCAGGACACGTTTGATCATGTGGGCCTCGTGAGATCCGCCAGGTCGGCGGGCGACAGGGAGCGGGTGGGTTCGGGTTCGGCGGCGTCCAGGGGGTGCAGCTCGACGCGTTCGGCGAGCTGCCGGGCGGCCTTGGGGTCCAGGGTGCCGAGGCCGTGGCGGGTCACGTTCAGCGCGCCCGCGGCGACGCCGAGCCGGACCGCGTCCACCGGCTCCAGCCCGCCGACCAGGCCCGCCGCGATGCCGGCGGTCATGGAGTCGCCGGCGCCGCGCGGGTCGGCGGTCTGCAGCTTCGGCAGCGGCACGGTGTAGACCTCCTTCTCGATCATCACCAGCACCGGGTCGGCGGCGCGCGAGACCACGACGGTGTCGGCGCCCTCGGCGCGCAGCCGGTGCATGGCGACCACCAAGTCGGAGACGTGGTCCTGCTCGACCCGGCCGTCGGCGAGCAGCTCCTCGTGGCTGACCTTGAGCACGTCGACGCCCGACTCGAGCGCGGCCTCCAGCGGCTCCCCGGTCAGGTCGACCACCACGCGCCCGCCGTTGGCGCGCAGGTCGTGGCCGAGCCGCCGGTAGACGTCGGGCGGCACCAGGCCCGGCCCGGCCGGCCCCGACAGCAGGCTGATGTCGGCCTCCAGGCCCTCGGCCAGCGTGATGTTGTACAGGTGGTCGAGGTCGTGGCGGGTGAGCGGGGCGCCGGGGTTCTCGGCGAGCGCGTCGCGCTCCCCGCCGCGGCGGTCGTGCACGTAGACGCCGTTGTTGCCGGTCCGCTCGACGGCGCGCACCTCGATGCCCTCGTCGGCGATGTAGTACTGCAGCGCGGGCCCGGCCTCGCCGCCGAAGGCGCCGCACAGCACGACCCGGACGTCCAGCGCGGCCAGCACCCGGCCCTGCCACAAGCCCTGGCCGCCCGCGTGCAGGTGCACGTCGTCGCCCCCGTCGTGCGCCTCGATCGTCACCGTCAGCACCGGTATCGGCGCGAAGATCATGGCCTTGCCTGGCATCGGGCCCCCCTTGCCGTGCCTTGCACCCCACTGCACTGGTTGATCCCCGCTCTCCGCCGCCTCATGCGTGCGGACCCCGACCGGGCGCCCCGGCCGCGGGGTGCGCGGGGCGTGCGCGAGAATGGTGGTCATGGGACAGGTCACCGCAACCACGCAGGCCACCGTCGCCGCGCCGCCGCAGCGCGTCATGGCGGCGCTCGCCGACTACGCCACCGTCCGGCCGCGCCTGCTCACCGGGCACTACAGCGAGTACGAGGTGCGCGAGGGCGGGCAGGGCGCGGGGACGATCGTGCACTGGAAGCTCGCCGCCACCTCCAAGCGGGTGCGCGACTGCCTGGTGTCGGTGACCGTCCCCGACGACAGCACGCTGGTGGAGACCGACGCCAACTCCTCCATGGTCACCACCTGGAAGGTGTCGCCCGCCGCGCAGGGCTCGCACGTGGAGGTCTCCACGACCTGGAAGGGGGCGGGAGGCGTCGGCGGCTTCTTCGAGCGCACCTTCGCCCCCCGCGGCCTGACCCGCATCTACGACGAGCAGCTGGCCAAGCTCCCCTCCGTGCTGGAGGACTAGGAAGCCGTATTCGAAGTCCCGGCCCAGGGGGCTCGCCCCCTGACCGCGCCTTGGCGAGTGCCGCATCGCTCCGCGATCTGTCCCGGCGGGGCCCGCCTCCGGCATCACCCCGCCGGGACAGTCAGTCACTCGCGCGGTCCTGGGACACGGCCTAGGAGGCGGGGCCGGCCTTCTCGGGCGGGTCCCGGTCGGGGTCGTCCTCGGCCTCGGGCCGCTCCTCGGCCTCGACGTCCTCCTTCAGGCCCTCGGGCAACTCGGTGTACTCGTCGATCGGCACGTCCCTGGGCACGATCTTGCGTTCGTCGCCCTCGGGCTCCTCGGTGCCCGCGCGCATCGCGACCGCGTCGGATTCGCCGCCGAGCTTGCCTGGCCGGGTCATCGGGACTCCTTCCGCTGGGTTCCGTCTGCCCTGTTATCTCCAGCCGGAGGAAATCAATCCAGGTCAGGGCATGTTGCACGGAGAGACCCGTCTCCGGAAAGGCAGTGCTGTGCGCGTTGAGATCTGGTCCGACCTGATCTGCCCGTGGTGCTACATCGGCAAGCGCCGGTTCGAGAAGGCGCTGGCCGCCTTCGACCACCGCGACGAGGTCGAGGTGGTGCACCGCTCGTTCCAGCTGGACCCGAGCACGCCGAAGGGCGAGGCCCGCGATCTGGCCGACATGCTCGCCGCCAAGTTCGGGATGCCGCGCGAGCGCGCCGAGTCGATGAACCGCGAGATGGAGGCCCGCGCCGCCGAGGACGGCCTCGAATACCACCTGGTGGGCGGCTCGGTCGGCAACACCGCCGACGCCCACCGCCTGCTGCACCTGGCGCAGGACCGGGGCGTCCAGGCGCAGGTGCTGGAGGCCTTCTACAAGGCGTACTTCACCGACCAGAGGTCGCTGTTCGACCGCGACTCCCTGCTGGCGGTCGCGGCCGACGCGGGCCTGGACGCCGGCGAGGCGGCCCGGGTGCTCGACTCGGACGAGTACGCCGCCGCCGTGGTGTCCGACCAGCGGGAGGCCCAGCAGCTGGGCGCGACGGGCGTGCCGTTCTTCGTGGTGGACGGCCGCTACGGGGTCTCGGGAGCCCAGCCGGTGGAACTGTTCGCGCAGGCCCTGACCCGGGCCTGGGACGAGTCCCGGCCGGTGGTGCTGCAGGGCCCAGGCGAAGCGTGCACGGACGGCACCTGCGCCGTTCCGGGAGCCTGACAGGCGACGGCGGCGGCTGATTTCGGCGCGCCGCCGTCGTTCTGACGGCGCATGCGGTCAGCCGCGCTTCGGGGCGTAGTGCAGGGCTGCGATGCCGCACTTGAACGGGCGCGCGGTCACGAGCTCGAAGCGCTTGGCGGTCTCGGCGTTCGGGAACACCGGCATGCCCTCGCCGATCGCGGTCGGGTTCACGAACAGGTGGATCTCGTCCAGCAGGTCGGCCGCGATCAGGTCGCGGACCAGGGTGCCGCCGCCGTAGGCGATGATGTCGCCGCCCGGCCGCTCCTTCAGCTCGGTGACGGTGCCGACCAGGTCGTCCGCCACCGTCGCGTTCTCCCACGGGGACTCGGTCAGGGTGCGGGAGATGACGACCTTGGGCGTGTTGTTCATCATGTCGATCGACTCCTGGTCCTCGCCCTCGGGGCCGGCGGCCCAGGCGGGGATGAAGCCCTCGGCGAGGTTGCGGCCCAGCACGATGCAGTCCACCGGCGCGGTGAGCGCGTTGATGTGGTCGCTGATGTCGTCGGTCCAGGGGAAGGTCATCCAGTCCATCTCGCCGTTCGGGCCGGCCATATAGCCGTCGACGGTGGTCTGGACCTGGAGCTTGAACGTGCGCATCTCGGTGTCTCCTCGTGCTTGCGTCGTGGTGTGGCCTCAGTCTGGCGGAGCCGGTTTACGGGATGTTTACGGCTTCTCGCCGGGCTTGTTCCGCAGGTAGGCCAGCACCGCCAGGACGCGGCGGTGGGTGTCCTCGGTCTGGGGGAGGTCCAGCTTCGCCAGGATGTTGCCGACGTGCTTGCCCACCGTCGCCTCCGAGATGAACAGGCGGGCCGCGATCGCGGCGTTGGAGTGGCCCTCGGCCATCAGCGCCAGGACCTCGGTCTCGCGGGCCGACAGGGCCGACAGCGGGTCGTGGCGGCGGCGCAGGAGCTGGCGGATCACCTGCGGGTCCACCACCGTGCCGCCCTCGTGCACCTGGCGCAGGGCCGCCGCGAACTCCTCGATGTCCACGATCCGGTCCTTGAGCAGGTAGCCCACGCGGCGGCCGTCGCCGGAGTCGAGCAGGTCGGCGGCGTAGCTCAGCTCGACGTACTGGCTGAGGGCGACGACGGCGAGGCCCGGGTCGGCGCGGCGCAGCTCCAGGGCGGCGCGCAGGCCCTCGTCGCCGAAGTCCGGGGGCATCCGCACGTCGGTGACGACGAGGTCTGGATCGTGCTCGGCGACGGCCTCCAGGAGGGATTCGGCGTCGCCTACGGCCTTTGCGACCTCGAAGCCGAAGCGGGTGAACAGGCCGGTCAGCCCCTCGCGCAGCAGCACGCCGTCTTCGGCCAGGACTACTCGGACGCGCACGGGATCTCCAGGCGTAGGACGGTCGGCCCGCCGGGCGGGCTGGACAGGAGCATTCTGCCGCCGGCGACCGCGACCCGGTCGGCGAGGCCGGTCAGGCCTGTCCCGGCGGCGGGGTCCGCGCCGCCCCGGCCGTCGTCGCGGACCTCCAGGGCGAGGGTGCCGGAGACCCAGCGGGCCGTGACGTGCGCGGATGCGGCCCCACTGTGCTTGGCGACGTTGGTCAGGGCCTCGGCGGCGGCGAAGTAGGCGGTGCCCTCGGCGTGCGGCTCCAGGCGGGGCACGTCGGCCTCGACGGTGACGCGGACGGCGGACTGGTCGGCCAGCTCGCCCAGCGCGGCGGCGAGGCCCCGGTCGGTGAGGACACGGGGGTGGATGCCCCTGATCAGCTCGCGGAGCTCGGCCATGAGCTGCTTGGCCTGCCGGTGGGCCTCGCCGACCTTGGCGTGGGCCGGGGAGTCCGGCGGCAGGTCCAGGCGGGCGAGGCCCAGCTGCATGGTCAGGCTGATCAGGCGCTGCTGGGCGCCGTCGTGCAGGTCGCGTTCGATGCGGCGGCGCTCGGCCTCGAAGGCGTCCACCAGCCGGGCGCGCGAGCGGGAGACCTCCACGAGTTCAGCGCGCAGGTCCTCGCCGGACAGCAGGGCCCGTGCCGTCGCGGCGTGCGCGGCCGCCAGGAGCCCCAGCAGGTAGGGGACGGCCGGGAGCGCCGCCAGCGCGCCCAGCGCGTAGGGGGCCGCCTCGCCCGCGCTGTCCACGCTGGTCGGGCCGAGGGAGACCGGCGTCGCCGAGTCGGCCGCCAGCAGCGGGCTCACCAGGAAGATCCCGATCAGGAACACCACCAGCAGCACCGCCAGGTACGCGGCCGGGACCACCGTGCCCAGCAGCCAGCAGTAGGCCGCCTCCCGCCACGCCGCGCCCTCGGTGTAGCGGGTCCAGGACCGGGCCGGGCGGCTCCCCGGCTCGATCGGGCGGGTGTCCGCCAGGCGCAGGCGGCGGCGCTCGGCGCGGGCCAGCGGGGCGGCGAGCGGCGGTGTCGCCAGAACGGCCAGGACGGCGCAGACGGCCGCCGTCGTCGGGGAGGGGGCCAGCGCCAGCGGCAGGAGCAGCGCGCCGAGGACGATCACGACGCCCGCCATCGCGGGGAGGCTCGTCACGAGGTAGCCGCCCGCGCGCCACGGCCACGCGCCGACCAGGTAGCGGCGGCCGGTCATGGCTTCGGCGACGGTCTGCGGCACGAAGCGTACGTTAACGGGTAGGGCTGGCCCTACCTCCCGGTTGGTGGCCAGGGCTGATCCGCTTCGCGCCCCCGCCGGATGGGATGGTGGCATGCGAAGCCACCACGTCACCGAGTTGTTCGGCGTGACCAAGGAGTACGGCCGGGGCGCGGCCCGCGTTCGGGTGCTGGACGAGGTCAGCCTCGCCTTCCCGGCCGGGTCCTGGACGGCCGTCATGGGCCCGTCGGGTTCGGGCAAGTCCACGCTGCTGCACTGCGCCGCCGGGCTGGAGCGGGTGACCTCGGGGCGGGTGACGCTGGCGGGCAACGAGATCACCGGCGTGCCGGAGGGCGTCCTCACCGCGCTGCGCCGCACCACCGTCGGCTTCGTCTTCCAGAACTTCAACCTGATCGGGTCGCTCACCGCCGAGCAGAACGTGGCGCTGGCCGCCAAGCTCGCCGGGGCGCGGGCGCCGCGCGCCGAGGTGCGGCGGGTGCTCGACGAGGTCGGGCTCGGCGACCGGGTCCGGCACCGGCCCAAGGAGCTGTCGGGCGGGCAGCAGCAGCGGGTGGCGGTCGCCCGCGCGATGATCACGCGTCCGGCGGTGCTGTTCGCCGACGAGCCGACCGGCGCGCTGGACTCGGCGTCGGCGCGGACCGTGCTGGACCTGCTGCGCCGCATGGTGGACGGGGGCCAGAGCATCGTCATGGTCACGCACGACCCGGGCGCGGCGGCCCGCGCGGACGCGGTGGTGTTCCTGCGCGACGGCCGGATCGTGGACCGGCTGGCGCGGCCCTCGGCGCACCAGGTCGCCGACCGGCTCGTGCGGCTGGAGGCGTGATGCTGCGGTTGTCGCTGAGCACGCTGCGGGACCGGTGGCCGCTGTTCCTCGGCGCGTTCCTGACGGTGGTGTTCGGGGTGGCGCTCGTGCAGTCGGCGCTGCAGGTCGTGCTGGCGACCGGCGAGCCGGAGGTCCCGCCGGGCGCGACCGGCCGCGCCGCCGAGCAGATCCGGGAGGGGTACGTCGGGGCGGCGACGCTGCTCGGGATGACGATCATGCTGGCGTCGTTCCTGGCGGTGTTCATCGTGGCGTCCACGTTCGCGTTCACGGTGGCGCAGCGGCGGCGCGACCTGGCGCTGCTGCGCACGCTCGGCGCGGGCGGCGGGCATCTGGTGCTGCTCCTGCTGGCCGAGTCGGTGCTGCTCGGGGCGCTGGGGTCGGCGGCCGGGTCGCTGGTGGGCGTCCCGGCGGCGTGGGCGCAGTCGCAGCTGTTGATCGGTCTGGGGATGCTGCCGGACGGCTTCGGCGCGCCATGGTCGGTGCGGTTGGTGCCGATCTCGTTCGGCGTCGGGGTGAGCGTGGCGGTGCTGGGGGTGCTGGGCGCGTCGGTGCGGGCCATGCGGGTCCGGCCGATGGAGGCGCTGCGCGACGCCGGGCAGGCGGCGCGGGTGATGACGGCGGTCCGCTGGCTGGTCGGGGCGTCGCTGCTGGCCTGCACGGTCGCGCTGGTGCTGGCGGGCCGGGGCGCGGACCTGCTCGGCGCGATGCTGATCTCGATGGCCGTCTCGGTGCTGGGCGCGGTCGCGGTGAGCCAGCTCAGCCCGCTGCTGGTGCCGCTGGCCGGGCGCGCGCTCGGCGGGGTGCTGCGGCACGGCACGCTCGGCGACCTCGCGCAGGCCAACCTGCGCGACGGGGTGCGCCGCAGCGCCTCCACGGCCGCGCCGCTGATCGTGCTGGTCGCGCTGGTGATCGGCCTGTCGGGGACGCTGGACTCCCTGGCCAACGCCACCGGCAAGGACCTGGTGCGGATCACGGCCGCCGACCTGGTCGTCTCCTCGACGGGCGCGGAGGCCGACCGCGTCCAGGCGGTGCCGGGGGTCGCGGTGGCGTCGACGGAGCTCCATGTGGAGATGTCGATAAAGATCCGGCACCACGACGAGGGCCGCCGCCGCGACGCGGTCTACCACGCGGGCGTCTTCGCGGTCGATCCCGACGCCTACCAGCGCGCCCACCGGCTCAAGCCCGCGTTCGGCTCCCTGGACCTGCTGCGCGGGCGCACGGTGGCGGTCGGCCCCGGCCTCGCGCACGAGGGCGTCCGCCGCCGCGACCCGGCGACCGCGCGGATCGGCGGCAAGCGGATGCGGCTGCGCGTCGTCGCGCTCATGCCGCCGACGCTGGAGAACGGCGCGGAGCGGTTCCTGGTGCCGCGCACGCTCATCCCCGCCGACCTGGCCGCGCGCTCGCCCGCCACGACGTTCGTGCAGGTCGCGGCAGGCGCTTCGGCGGCCGAGGTCGCGGACCGCATCCGGGCGGCGGGCGGCGGCCGGGTCCGCACGGTGTCGGCGTGGGCCTCGGGCAAGGTCGCCGAGCAGCAGCGCGGCAACAACGGGATCATGGCGGTGCTGATGGGGATGTCGGGCCTGTACGCGGCGCTGGCGGTGGTCAACGCGATGCTGATCGCGGGCGCGGAGCGGCGCGGCGAGTTCGCGGTGGCGCGGCTGACCGGTCTCAGCCGGGGCCAGGTGGTGCGGGCCGCGCTGCTGGAGGCGGCGGCGGTGACCACGATCGGGCTGCTGCTGGGCTGCCTGGTCGCGGCGGGCGCGCTGGCGTCGTTCCTGGCCACGCCGGGGGTGCTGGCGGTGCCCTGGGGGCTGCTGGCGGCGCTGGTGGCGGGGGCGTACGCGGTGACGGCGGTGACGAGCGTCGCGAGCACGCTGTCGGCCACCCGGGAGGCGCCAGTGCGGCTGGCGGCGGCCCGGGAGTGACGGTCAGGCGGCGGCGCGGCCGAGGACGCGGTCGCACGCCTCGGCCAGGCGCTCGCGCAGCGGGCGGGCCCGCTCGGCGAAACCGCGCTGCAGCGCCGCGTACTCCGCGCGGCCCTCGGCGGTCTCGACCCGGACGGGCCGGTACCCCAGCGCGCTCAGGTCGTACGGACTGGCCCGCATGTCCACCGCGCGCACGTCGCGCGCCAGTTCGAAGCAGTCGGCGACCAGCTCCCCGCCGACCAGCGGCGACAGCTTGTAGGCCCACTTGTACAGGTCCATGTTGGCGTGCAGGCAGCCGGGCTGCTCCAGCTCGGGCTGGCGTTCGCGGGTGGGCTGGAGCAGGTTCAGCGGGCGCGCCTCCGGGGTGAAGAACCGGAACGCGTCGAAGTGGCTGCACCGCACGCCGCGCTCCTCCACGACCGCCGCCGTCTCGTCGGGCGTCAGGCGCAGCGGCCACGCCTGGTGGCGGACCTCCTCGGCCCGGTAGACCATCGCCCACTCGTGCATCCCGAAGCAGCCGAAGTGCGCGGGCCGGGACGCGGTGGCGCGCAGCAGCCCCGCGATCCACTCGACGGACGCGCGCCGCCGCTCCAGCAGCCCCGCCACGTCCAGCGTCGCGCCGCCGCCGGTGTCCAGGTAGTCCCTGCCGAACCCGGCGGCCCCTTCGAGCAGCACCCCGGCCCCGGGGTGCCACTCGCGCAGCCGGGCGGGCCGGTGGCTGTAGTAGGTGAACAGGAAGTCCTCGACCGGGTGCGCCTCGCGGCGCGCCTTGCGCTCCAGGTGCGGGTCGATCCACGCGGCGACGCGCCGCCGGTGCGCGTCCCGCCGCGCCCGCCACCGCTCCTCGGCCAGAACCTCCACGCGCAGCAGGATATGCGGGGCCGGGCGGCGCGCCGTCCGGCCCCGCGCGGCGGGTCAGGAGGGCTCGACGAACTGGAGGTCCAGGCTGATCTTGACGACGTCGCCGAGCATCCCGGCCCCGAAGCGCAGCTCGTAGTCGCTGCGGCGGATCTCGCCGGTCGCCTCGAACCCGGCGTGCCGGCCGTACTCGCCGAACTCCTCGACGCCGCCGAACTCCAGCGCCAGGACGACCGGCCGGGTCACCCCGCCGATGGTCAGCTCGCCCTCCAGCCGCCAGTCGTCGCCGTCGGGCACCACCGCGGTGGAGCGGTAGGCCATGGTCGGGCGCGTGGCGACGTCCAGCATGTCGGGGGCCAGGACGTGGGCGTCGCGGTCGGTGTTGCCGGTGTCGATCGAGCCGATGTCGATGGTGGCGGTGACCGAGGTGGCGGCGAGGGTCTCGCCGACCGTCAGGGTCGCGTCGAACTTCTGGAAGCGGCCGCGCACCTTGGAGATGCCGAGGTGGCGGATCGTGAAGCCGACCGCCGAGTGCAGCGGGTCCAGCTCCCAGCGGCCGGCGCGGAGGGGAACGGGGACGTTGTCGATCGTCTGCGTCGTCATGGCCTCCACGCTGCCGGTCCGCGCGGCGGGGAGGGAGACCGTGCCGAGACTGGCCCTGGCGGGGCCACGCTAAGCGCCGCCCCCGCCGGTTACCGTGGGCCCGTGAGCGATTCCCCCGTTGGCGACAACGAACTGGGCGCCTTCCTGCGCACCCGCCGCGAGGCCGTGACCCCGGCCGACGTGGGGCTGCCCGCCGGGACGCGCCGCCGCACGCCCGGCCTGCGCCGCTCGGAGCTGGCCACGCTCGCCGGGATCAGCGTGGAGTACCTGACCCGGCTGGAGCAGGGCCGCGACCGGCGCCCGTCCGCGCAGGTCCTCGGCGCGCTCGCCGACGCGCTGCGGCTGTCGATGGACGAGCGGATGCACCTGAACTACGCCGCCAAGGCCGCCGAGGGGTCGAACCTGTTCCCCTGCCCGAAGACCAGGCCGGCGGCGCACGAGGTGCGGCCGACCGTGCGGGCGCTGCTGGAGACGCTGGAGCCCGCGCCCGCCGTGCTCGTCAACCACCTCACCGACGTGCTGGCGCACACCGGCGGGTACGCGCGGGTGTTCGGGGCGGTCGGCGTGCTGGACGGCGCCGAGCCCAACCTGGCCCGGCACGTGTTCGCCGACGAGCGGGCCCGCGCCGCGTTCCCCGACTGGCACCGCGTCGCCGACGAGATGGCGGCCTGGGTCCGGCAGGTCTGCTCCCTGGACGACGCCCCCGTGCCGCGGCTCATCCGGGAGCTGACGATCGGGGCCGGGACGGCCTTCTCCGGGCGGCTGGAGTCGCTGCCCGCGTTCGTGCCGCGCACGGGCCTGCACCGGCTCGTCCATCCGGAGGTCGGCGAGCTGCGCCTGTCGTACGAGTCGCTGGAGCTGCCGCCCGACGACGGGCAGCGCCTGCTGGTGTACCTGCCCGCCGACGACGCCACGGCCGCGGCGCTCGACCGGATCGCCGGACGCCGCCCCGGGGCCCTGCGCGCGGTGAACGCCTGACGCGACCGGCCCGCGACCGGCCGGCACGACCGGCCTAGCATGACCGGAATGACCTCTTCGCACGGTTCCGCTCTGGCGCCGCGCACGGCGCGGGCGATCGCGGTGGCGGTGCCGTCGGCGTTCACCAGCGTCTACATGCTCGCGGCGGTCAGCGGGCCGGGGGACGCGGCGGCGGTGGTGCCGCTGTCGCTGCTGGTGCTGGCGCTGCACCTGCCGCACGCGCTGCCGGGCCTGCGCCGGTTCCGGGGCCGGTGGCTGGCCCCGGCCCAGGCGGTGCCCGCCTGCGTCGCGGTGCTGGGGTTCGGCGTCACGGTCGGGATGCTGGGCCTGGTCGTGGGCGCGCTGCTGCTGCGGTCGGCGTGGCGCGCGGCGGCGCTGGCGGCGGCCGCGGCCGTCGCGGTCGCGGCGCACCGGGCGGGGACGCCGGCGGGCGCGCTGGACATGTCGATCACGGTGCTGCTGACCGGCCTGGTGTCCTACGGCCTGTGCCGCCTGGCCGACCGGGTCGAGGAGGCGCACGCCGCGCGCCGCACGCTGGCGATGGCGGCGGTGGAGGAGGAGCGGCTCCGGATGGCCGCCGCGCTGAACGAGGGCGTCGGGCGCGGCCTGGACGCCGTCGCCGCCGCCCGCCCCGACGACCTGGACGCGGTGCTGGAGGAGGCGCGGCGCGCGCTGGCCACCGCCCGGTCGGCGGCCTCGGAGCTGCGCAGCCTGTCGCTGGCCCCGGAGATGTCGGCCGCGCGCGGGATGCTGGCGGCGGCGGGCGTCGCCGCGACCGTCCGCACCGGCCACGCCGAGCCCCTCGGCCAGGCGGGCGCGCTGCTGGCGGCGGTGCTGCGCGAGGCGGTCACCGACGTGGTGCGGCAGGGCGCCGCGACGCGCTGCGAGATCGAGACGACCGGCCGCGGCGACCTGGTGGTCCTGCGCGTGACCAGCGACGGCGTGCGCACGGCGGCGCGCGGCGCGGAGGCCCTGGACCCCTTGGTGGAGCGCGTCGCGGCGGCGGGCGGCGACCTCGCGGCGGGCCTGGACCCCGACGGGCGCTTCACCGTGACGGCGTCCGTCCTGGTCGAGCCGCCGCCCGAGCCCCGGCCGAGCGGCGAGTACCGGCTGTCGATGCTGGTGCTGGCGACGGTGCTGGCCGGTTTCTCGGTCAAGGCGCTGCTGCTGATGCCGCCCTCGCACGCGCTGGCGGCCGTCCCCCTGCTGGCGGCCAGCTGCGCCCTGACGCTGCGGCGCTCCCGCGAGCACCGGGGGTGGGCGCTGGCGGCCCTCGCCCTGCTCGCCTACGCGCCGCTGCCGTGGTTCGGCAAGGCGTGGGGCGGCACGCCGGGCTTCCTGGCCGGCGCGCTGCTGGTGTGGCTGCCCGCCCGCGTCGCGTGGCCGCTGATGGCGGTGGTGATGGCGAGCATGGGCGTGCTGGCGCGGGCGTTCGGGCAGGGCGTCCCGGTCGTGGTGAACTCGGTGGTGAGCGTGCTGGTCAGCGGGCTGGTGGTGTCCGGGCTGATCCGCCTGGCGCGGCTGGCCGACGAGCTGCGCGCGGCCGGGGCGGGCCTGGCGCGGGCGGCGGTCGTCCAGGAGCGGCTGCGCGCCGCCCGCGACCTGCACGACCTGCTCGGCCACACCCTCGCCGCGATCCTGCTGAAGGGCGAGCTGGCCCGTCGCCTGCGCGCCGCCGCGCCCGAACGCGCCGACGCGGAGCTGGCCGACATCGTGGCGATGGCGGAGCAGGCCCGCGCCGACATGGAGACCGTGACGGGCGCGGCCCCGAACCTGGACCTGTCCAGGGAGCTGGAGTCGGCCCGCTCGGTGCTGGCCGCCGCCGGGATCGAGGTGCGGGCGACCGATGACCGGGCGACCGGCGGCGACGTCCCGGCCGGGCACCAGGCGGTGCTGAGCGCGGTGCTGCGCGAGGCGGTCACCAACGTCCTGCGGCACAGCTCCGCCGAGCGCGTGGAGATCGAGGTGGGGCCGGGCCGCCTGACCGTGCGCAACGACGGCGTCCCGGCGCGGGTGACGCCGCCGGGCGCGGGCATCGGCAACCTGTCCACCCGGCTGGCGGCGCTGGGCGGCAGCCTGGAGGCGCGCCCCCTCGGCGACGGCCGCTTCCAGCTGACGGCCTCCCTTGAGGAACTGGCCGAGGAGCGGGCCGCGGCCGCTCCCGGCTAGAGCCAGCCGGCCTCGGACGCGATCCGCACGGCGTCCGTGCGGCCCCGCGCGTTGAGCTTCGCCACGATCGCCGTCAGGTTGTTGCGGACCGTGCCCGCCGACAGGTGCAGCCGTCCCGCGATCTCGTCGGGCTCGGCGCCCTCGGCGGTCAGGCGCAGCACGTCCTTCTCGCGCGGCGTCAGCGGGTCGTCGGCCAGGTCCCACGCCGCCACGGCCAGCTCCGGGTCCAGCACCCGCTGCCCGGCGGCCACGCGGCGGATCGCGGCGACCAGCTCGTCCGGCGGCGCGGTCTTCAGCATGAAACCGGCCACCTTGGCCTCCAGCGCGCGGCGCAGGAGGCCGGGCTTGCCGTGCCCCGTCAGCATCAGGGTGCGGCATCCGGGCAGCTCGGCGTGCAGTTCGGCGGCGGCGGTCAGCCCGTCGCCGCCGGGCATGTCGATGTCCAGGACCGCCACGTCGGGCCGGTGCGCGAGCGCCGCGCGGACCGCGTCCGGGCCGGCGGCGACGTCGGCGACGACCTCCAGGTCGTCCTCCAGCTCCAGCAGCGCGACCAGCGCGCCGCGCACCACGTGCTGGTCTTCGGCGATCAGTACCCGGATCACGTCACGACCCTACCCGTGACGATCTCACGGGCGGCCGGTGACGAGGTCTCTGGAGGACGGCGCCGCAGGTCAGCAGAGTGGAGGGCATGAGCGAAGCGGTGGTGCTGGACACGGTCAGCAAGGTCTACGGCAGGGGCGGGGGCGCGGTCGCGGCCCTGCGCGAGGTCTCGGTCGGGCTCCCGAAGGGCGGGTTCACCGCCGTGATGGGGCCCTCGGGGTCGGGCAAGAGCACGTTCCTGCACTGCGCGGCTGGGCTCGACAAGCCCACCGCCGGGTCGGTCCGGCTCGGCGGGCGGGAACTGTCGGGCATGAACGAGACGGCGCTGACCAAGCTGCGCCGCGAGCGCGTCGGGTTCGTGTTCCAGGCGTTCAACCTGGTGCCGTCGCTGACGGTAGGGCAGAACGTCACGCTGCCGCTGAAGCTGGCCGGGCGCCGCCCCGACCGGGCCTGGGTGGCGGAGGTGCTGGAGCGGGTCGGGCTGGCGGGCCGCGCCGGGCACCGGCCCGCCGAGCTGTCGGGCGGCCAGCAGCAGCGCGTCGCGATCGCCCGCGCGCTGGTCACGCGGCCCGACGTGGTGTTCGGCGACGAGCCGACCGGCGCGCTCGACACCGTGACGGCGCGGGACGTGCTGGCGCTGCTGCGCGAGGTCGTGGACGGGCTGGGCCAGACCGTCGTGATGGTCACCCACGACCCGGTCGCGGCCGCCTGGGCCGACACCGTCCTCTACCTGGCCGACGGGCGGATCGTGGACTCGATGAGCGCCCCGACCGCCGCCCGCGTCGCCGACCGCATGACCCGTCTGGGGGCCCGAGTCTGATGCTGCCCTTCGCCCTGAGCACGCTGCGGCACCGCCGCGCCTCGTTCGCGGGCGCGTTCGTCGCCCTGTTCTGCGCCGCCGCCCTCGTCTGCGCGTGCGGCATGCTGATGGACACCGGCCTGCGCGGCTCGGTGCAGCCCGAGCGGTACGCGGGCGCGCCGGTGGTGGTCGCCGGTGATCCCGAGTCGCACTTCATCAAGGACAAGGGCGACGGCGAGACCAAGCGCAAGTCCAAGCCCAACACCGCGCGGGCCTGGCTCCCGGCGGAGCTGGCAGACAAGATCCGCGCGGTGCCCGGCGTGCGGCGGGTGGCCACCGAGGTCTCCTTCCCCGCCGGGGGCACCGACGGGCACGGCTGGGAGTCGGCGGCCATGGCCCCGTTCACGCTCAAGGCCGGGCGCGCGCCCGCCGCCGACGGCGAGATCGTCGTCGACGGCTCGGCCGGGCGCGGGGTCGGCTCCGCGGTGTCCCTGGTCACTCCGGCCGGGACCGGCTCCTACCGAGTGGTAGGTGTCACGAAGGAGACGCTGAAGCACCAGTCGGTGACCTTCTTCTCCCCGGACGAGGCCCGGCGGCTGGCCGTGCGCGCCGGAAAGGTGACCGCGATCGGCGTCTGGCCGGAGAGCGCCGCCCCGGCCGTCCGGGACGCGGTGCGCGGCACCGGCGCGACCGTCCAGACCGGCGAGGGGCGCGGCCGCGTCGAGTTCCTCGGCATCGACAGCGCCCGCACCAAGCTGGTCAGCATGGGCGCGGCGCTCGGCGGCACCTCCCTGGTCGTGGCGCTGCTCGCGGTGACCGGCACGTTCGGCCTGGCCGTCCAGCAGCGCGAGCGCGAGCTGGCCCTGCTGCGCGCGATCGCGGCCACGCCCAGGCAGCTCCGCAGGCTGGTCGGCGGCGAGGCGCTGCTGCTCGGCGTCCTGGCGGCGGTCCCGGGCGCGATCGCCGGGCTGTTCCTGGGGATGGTCCTGCACGCCGCGTTCACCGAGCTGAACGCCGTCCCCGCCAACCTGCCGGTGGAGGTCGGCCCGTTCCCGCCGCTGGCCGCCGTCGCGGTGACGGTGCCCGCCGCCTGGCTGGCCGCGCGGCTGTCGGCCCGCCGCGTGGCGCGGCTGCGGCCGGTGGAGGCGCTGGGCGAGGCCGCCCTCGCCCCGGCCCGGGTCGCGCCGGTCCGGCTGGTCGCGGGGGTGCTGGCGCTGGCCGGCGCGGTGGTGCTGACGATCCTGCTCACCTCGGTCCACACCGAGCCCGCCGCCGGGCCGCTGACCCCGCTGACCGCGCTGCTGTGGACCTCCGGCCTGGCGCTGCTCGGCCCGCTCCTGGCCCGCGCGCTGCTCGCGGCCGCCACGCCACCGCTGCGCGCCGCCGGGGGCGTCCGCGACCTGGCCGCCGCCAACCTGCGCGCCGGGGCCCGCCGCATGGCCGCCGTGATCGCGCCGCTGACGCTGATGGTCGCGCTGGCCTCCACGCTGCTGTTCTCCGACACCACCATGAAGGGCGCGGCCGAGGAGCAGGCAGCGGCCGGGAACGTCGCCGACTACGTGCTCGGCCCGAACGTGCCCCCCTCCGCCGCCGCCAGGGCGCGCGCCGTCCCGGGCGTCGAGGCGGTCACCGAGGTCCTGCACACCCGCGTCCGCGCCGTGAACAGCCCCTACAGCGCCCAGGGCGTCACCCCCGCCGGGCTGGCGAAGACCATGGACCTGGGCGTCACGTCCGGGTCGCTGGACCGGCTCGGCGAGGGCGCCATGGCCGTCCGCGAGGGCCTGGGCAAGAAGGTCGGCGACAGGGTGGCGTTCTCGATGGCCGACGGCGCGCCGGTCTCCCTGACGGTCGTCGCGGTCTACGAGCGGGGTCTGGGCTTCGGCGACTTCACGCTGCCGCACTCCCTGGTCGCCGCGCACGTGGACGCCCCGCTGAGCACGGTCCTGATCGCCGCGCCGAAGGTGTCGCGCGACGCGCTGGCCCGCGCGGGCCTGCCGGTGGTGGAACGCGCCGCCGCGCCGGGCCGGTCGAGCGGCAGCGCCGTCAACTACCTGTCCCTCGGCCTGATCGTCGCGTTCGCCGCCATCTCCATGGTCAACACCCTCGCCATGGCCGTGGCGGGCCGCTCCCGCGAGCTGGCGCTGCTGCGGCTGGCCGGGGCGACCCGGCGCCAGGTGCTCGGGATGCTGCGCTGGGAGACCCTGACGGTGACGCTGCTCGCGGTCGTGCTCGGCACCGGCGTGGGGCTGGTCACGCTCACCGCCTTCGCCACCGGGATGACCGGGGCGAGCAGTCCGCGCGTCACGCCGCTCGGCTACCTCGGGATCGTTGGGACGACCGCCGCCCTGGCGCTGCTCGCGACCGTCCTCCCCGCGCGCGCGGCGCTGCGGACCGCCCCCGTCGAGGGCCTGGCCGCCCGCGAGTAGCCCGGCCAGGCCCCCTTTGCGCCCGCCGCCCCGCTACGCCTTGGGGTGGCGGGCGAAGAAGTCCCAGATCACCGGGCCCGCGTCCACGCCCTTGCCCGTCCCGCGCGGCCACTCGTGCCCGCCGCCGTCGATCGTGCACAGCGTCACCGCCGACCTCGCCGGGGGCGAGGCGCGGCAGACGGTGTCGCGGGCGTTCAGCACGACGTCGCGCAGCGGCCGGAGCAGGTTGGCCCGCACCCAGAAGTCGATCACCTGGGCGACCGAGGGGAACGGGGCCTTGTTGTCCCAGTCCAGGTTGCCGCCGCCCAGGTAGGGCACCGAGAAGTCCGCGGTGCCGTGGAAGGCGATCACCGAGATGGGCCGGGCCGGCTCGCACGGGGTGGCCAGCGAGCCCGACACCACGCCCACGGCCGCGACCGTGCCGGAGCGCTCGCACGCGTACCGGTAGGCCATGCCGCCGCCGTTGGAGAACCCGGTCAGGTAGATCCGCCGGGGGTCGGCCTGCCCGGAGCGCACCAGCGAGGCGATCAGCCGGTCCAGGAAGCCGACGTCGTCGATGCCCGCCAGGCGCGCCAGGAAGCAGCAGCCGCCCGCGTTCCACGAGCCCAGGAACCCGTTGGGGTAGGCGACCAGGAAGCCCTTGCGGTCGGCGAGGCCGTCCAGGCCGGTGGTCTCGCGCAGGTAGTCCATGTCGTTCAGGCCGCCGTGCAGGGCGACCACCAGCGGCCGCGGTCTGGCGGCGGGGCGGCCCGCGGGCACCTTCAGCAGGTACTCGCGCTTCCAGCCGCCGTTCATCGTGACGGTGCGCTTGTGGACGCCGGGCGCGGGCGCGGCGGCGGGTGCGGCCGCGGGGGCGGCGGCTGTTGCGGGGGCGGCCGCCGAGGCGGCGCCCGACGTCAGGGGGACGGGCGCGAGGAGCCCGACCAGCAGGCCGAGCACCAGCGCGGCCCGTGACGTGATTCTCATGGGAATGATCTATCGTCGGCGGCGCGCGCCGGGCTATGGAGAAAGTAACGACTTTCTTTCGCGCACTCCACCTCCGGGGACGTGGCGGCACCGGCCCGCTTTCCGGCGGGCGCAGGAGGCGGGCCGGTACCGCGCGAAAAGTGTCACCGGACGAGCGGGCTCAGTCCGCGACCAGCCGGTTGGGACGGGCGCCGTCACCGCGCTCGCGCTGGCGGCGGATCACGTAGGTGCCCGGCGCGATGCCGCTGCCGCCGTGCTCGGGGTGCAGCAGGTAGGCCGGGCGGGAGGTCCGCAGCGCGCCGAGCGCGAGCCCCATCGAGTCGCGGAACCACCGGGTCCACTGGCAGGTGCCGGGGTCGGCGACCAGCGTGTGCGGGTTGCCGCCCGCCGCGCCGCGCAGCACCTCCACGCCCTCGGCGGGCACGTCGGCCCATTGGGGGTCGCGCTGGAAGGCGATGGCGTGCTCGATGACGCGCAGCGGGATGACGATGAGGTCGCCCTGGGCCTGCATCCCGTCGATGACGGGCACGGCGGCGTCCCGCTCCAGGTGGTCCAGGACGTCCAGGCCGGTGCGGCGGGTGAGATCGGCGAGCGTGACGGTCATGGGTTCTCCTCTCATGTGCGGCGGACGAGCTGGGCGTACTGGGGGCCGGACAGGCCGTAGGACCAGGCGGCGGCCGCCACGGGGTCGTCGAGGTGCCCAGGGACGTTCAGGCCGTAGCGGCGGCGTGCGCCGTCGCGCTCCACCGAGCCGTTGACGGCCAGCAGCACCCGCGTGGGCGCGCCCCACGCCTGGTGCGGGACGTCGTACAGGTGCAGCTCGAAGCCCGGATTGCCGGGGTCGGGGGCGGTCGCCACCCTCCGCATCCCGGCCTGGTCGAGATAGGCGTCCCAGCCGATGCGCTCGATCGCGCAGCGCCGCACCTCGATGTTGGGCTCGGCGCCGATGCGCTCGGCCGTGGGATCGGTGATCACCCACTCGGGGACGCGGGTGCCGTGCCAGGAGTGCAGGCTCCAGCCGTCGGCGTACCGCACGGCGGGCCTGTCGGGATGGTGGAGCCGGCGCTCGCCCTGGGTGCGGCCCGGCACCGGCTCGGTGCGCACGGCGACGGGCCGCTCGGAGACCACGCACACCTCGTCGTGGGGCCACCACCAGCCGCACGACCGCGCCAGCGCGGCCCACAGCCCGAGCTGACGGCACTGCTCGGGCGAGTAGCGGACCAGGCCGAGCCGCTGCTGCGCGTCGTAGTGCGCGATCCAGTAGGCGTCGTGCTGCCCGTGCCAGGCGAGGCCGGGCGAGGTCCCCGCCCGCTCCCTCAGCATCGCGGCCAGCGGGGCGCAGACCTGGTCGCGGACCGACAGGCGCAGCGGGTCGCGGACCGCGTCGTCGATCACCTCGCGGAGCGGCACGCCCTCCAGCAGCGCCGCCTCCAGGTCCACGAGCCGGGGCTCGGGGAGCCTCCCCCAGGTCGGGACGGCCCATCCGCGCCCCACCCGCTCGTCCAGACCGGCGCGGAGACCGCTGACCACGGTGGCGAGCCGGGAGGCGACCGGCCAGACGTCCGGCAGGTCGGCGGAGCTGAGCGAGAACGGGCGGCCGTCGGGGGCGGCGGCCGCGGCGGCGCCGGGCGAATCGACCCAGACGAAGCGGGGCGGGGCCTGGTCGGCCAGCCGGTACAGCTCGGTGATGGCGGCTTCGGCGGCGGGGCGGTCGGCGCGTTCGGTGCTCAGCGCGTGCCGCAGCCATTCGGCGCGGATCTCAAGGGCCTGGCGGCCGAGTTCGAGGTTGTTCGGGACGTCGCGGGGCTCGGCCCGGCGCGACGCCTTCCGGGCGCTCATCGGCGCGGGGCGGGACGCCCCTTTCTTTCGATCATGTCCCGGATGGTGGCAGGGCCGGCCGCGGCCCGCAAGGGGTTATCGCGGCCGGCCCCGGGCCGGCGGGAGCGCTCAGACGAACGAGCGCAGGAAGAACGCCAGGTTGGCGGGGCGCTCGGCCAGGCGGCGCATGAAGTAGCCGTACCAGTCGCCGCCGTAGGGGATGTAGGCGCGCACCCGGTGACCGGCCTCGGCCAGCCGGCGCTGCTCGTCGGCGCGGATGCCGTAGAGCATCTGGAACTCGTAGTCGCCGGGCTTGCGGCCGCCGCGCACCGCCAGCTCCTTGGTGATCTCGATCAGCCGCGGGTCGTGCGAGCCGATCATCGGGTAGCCCTCGCCCGCCATGAGGATCTTTAGGCAGCGCACGTAGGCCCGGTCCACCTCGGCCTTGTCCTGGTGGGCGACGGTCGCGGGCTCCTTGTAGGCGCCCTTGACCAGCCGGACGCGGGAGCCCTCGGTGGCCAGCGCGCGGGCGTCGTCCTCGGTGCGGAACAGGTACGACTGGAGCACCGCGCCGGTCTCGGGGTAGTCGCGGCGCAGCTCGGCGAGGATGCCCAGGGTGGAGTCCACGGTGGTGTGGTCCTCCATGTCCAGGGTCACGGTGGTCCCGGCGGCGCGGGCGGCCTCGGCGACGCGGCGGGCGCCCTCCAGCGCCAGTTCCTCGCCGCCCGACGGCAGCGCCTGCCCGAAGGCCGACAGCTTCACCGAGACCTCGGCGCGCGGGCCGAGCCGCTCGGCGGCCAGGGCCTCCAGCAGCCGCAGGTAGGCGTCGCGGGTCGCGGTGGCCTGCGCGGCGGAGGTGACGTCCTCGCCGAGGTGGTCGAGGGTGGCCTCGATGCCGTCGGCGGCCAGCTCGCGCACGGCGGCCAGGGCGTCGGGCAGGGTCTCCCCGGCCACGAACCGGTCCACGACCGGGCGGGTCACCGGGGCGGCGGACACCAGGCGGCGCAGCCGGTCGCTGCGGGCGGCGGTGAGCAGGACGGGACCGAGCATCGAAACCTCCTCGTTCGGACGTCTCCGAAGCTAGGCGGCGGTGCGGGGCCCGGCCAGCGACAGGGGGCGGAACATACTTGGACACATGTACGAAGGCGATCTGCAGCGGCTGGCCGACGAGGTCTCGGCGCTCCTGGACGCGCCCGCCACGCTGGAGGACCGCGACTTCCGGCTGCTGGCGTTCGCCGCGCAGGAGGGCGACCTGGACGCGGTGCGCACCGGCTCGATCCTGCGCCGCCGCTCCACCGCCGAGGTCCGGGCCTGGTTCGAGGGATTCGGGATCGCCCGCGCGGCCGGCCCCGTCCGCACACCCGCCGACCCGCGCACCGGGGTGCTCGCGCGGCTGTGCCTGCCCGCCCGCGACGCCGGGGTCACCCACGGCTACCTGTGGCTGCTGGACGAGGGGAAGATCGCGCCGGACGACCCGCGGCTGCCCGAGGCGATGCGGCTGGCCGCGGCCGCCGGGGCGCTGCTGGCCGAGCAGGACCGCCCGGTGCGCGGGCTGGCCGGGCTGCTGGCGGACTCGGCCGCCGAGCGCGCCGAGGGCGCGGCCCTGCTGGCCGGGCACCCGGCCGCCACCGGCCCCTACGTGGTCATGGCGGTGACGGCGGAGCCCCGCCCCGCCCCGCTGGGCTCGGTGGCCCACCGCGAGGCCCTGCTGGCGCCGGTCCGCGACCTCGCCGAGGCCCGGTCCCGGGCCGAACTGATCGCCAAGCGCACCGGGCCGGTCGGGGTCAGCCGGGTGCGGCGCGGGCTGGAGCACGTGCCGGACGCGTGGGCGCAGGCGCGGGCGGCGCTGCGCGTGGCCCGCGCCGTCCCCGAGGCGGGACCGGTCGCCACCTGGGACGGCATGGGCCCCTACCGGCTGCTCAGCGCCCTGCCCGGCGGCGACCCGGTGGCCGCGCCGCTGCTCGATCCCGCCCACGACGTCCTGCGGCGCACCGCCGAGACCTACCTCGACCAGGCCGGGCACGCCCAGCGCACGGCGGCGGAGCTCACGGTGCACCGGCAGACGCTGTACTACCGGCTGTCGCGCATCGAGGCCCTGACCGGGCTGGACCTGGACTCCGGCAGCGACCGGCTGCTGCTGCACATGGCGTTGAAGGCGGCCCGCCTCCAGGAGTGAGCGCGCTCACTCCACCGCTTCGCCGCCCGCGGGCTCGTCGGCGGGCCGGTCGGTCAGCCAGTCGCGGATGCGCGCGTAGACCTCGGGGTGGTTGAGCAGGTCGAAGTGGTGCACCCCGGCGACCCGGCACACGTGCTCGCCGGGCAGGTCGAGCCGCCGCTGCCCCGCGTCCTCGCCGCACGCGCTCCTCGGCCGGACCAGCAGGTCGCCGAGCAGGTCGCCGACCGGCGACCCGGGGCGGCGCGTCACCGTGCCGACCACCACGAAGTGCCGCGCGCCCTCGTGCAGCGGCACCGCCGAGGGCGGCGGGCCGCCCAGCGCGTCGGGGTGCCGGTCCGCCCAGTCGGCCTCCAGCAGGCTGCCGTGCCGCAGGTCCTTGATCCCCGCGCTGCGCGCGGCCAGGACGGCGGCGACCGCGCGAGTCTCGCCGACGCGGTCCAGGGCGTGCGTCAGGAGGGCGGCGCCCTGCTCCAGGGGCGCGCCCAGGTGCGGCGTGCCGAGCGTGACGGTGTCGCGGACCGCGGACGGCCACGCCGAGCCGCGCTCCACCGCCTGCGCCAGCGCGCTGCGGATCACCAGGCCGCCCATCGAGTGCCCGATGAGCAGCAGGTCCTCCACCGGCGCCGGCCACGCCTCCACCAGCCCGGCCAGCAGCGCGTCCAGCCGCCCGCCGTTGGCGGAGATCCGCAGGCCGGTGTTGTAGCGGACCTGCACCGGCGTGTAGCCGAGGTCGGCCCGCAGCAGGTCGCCGTAGGTGACGCCCGGACGGCCGTGGTGCCGCGCGGACTTGTAGGCCCAGGCGCCCTCGTTCTCGACCAGGCCGTGCAGGAACACCGCGATGCGCCCGGTCGCGGGGCGGTGCGCCTCGGCCAGCTCCCGGGTCTCGACGGGCACGTCGCGGCCGCGGGCGCGGACGGTCATCGGCAGCGCCAGCCCGTTGCCGTCCTCGTCGAGCCGGTCTCCGTGCCAGCCGTTGAGCAGGGACAGCGCGATCCGGCCGCGCGGGGCGTCGCGCAGCGCGAAACCGTCGCCGGCGACATCGGCGAGCACCGCGCCGGCCGTGCGGCCGCCGGCCGACAGCGCGCCGCCCACGCCGGTGTAGACGGCGGCGGAGATGCCGTCGTGCACGATGCGCACCGGCGTCGACACCGGTCCGATATTGCGGAACACCCGCCCGGCGATGCCCTGGTGGGTCTGCCGTACACGATCGGCGCCGGCCTTCAGCGCCGCTCCGGCCAGGTCGCCCAGACCCCGGATCTCATGCGCCAGCATCGCGTCACCCCGTCGGTCCCGATGTCTCGACCGTCCACGCTGACGGACGTCCGGGAGCAGGTCAAGACCTCGAACGGGGCGCGGGTCCCGGAGCGGGACTCAGAAAGTGATCAGAGCTTGTCGAGCTTGGCGAAGGGCGAAGGGATGCGGACCTTCTGCGGTCCGAAGTCGACCAGGACGGCGGTGGAGTCGGCCCCGATGACCACGCCCATGCCGTACTTGTCGTGCGTGACGCGGTCGTTCACCTCGAACTGCTGGACCGGCGGAGGCGGCGCCGGAGCCTTGAACGGGCTCGTGGGCAGGTGACGTTTTGTGGCTGCGCGAGAAGTTTTCATCATTCCCAGTATGCGCCGCCTTCGGCGGTCGCGGGGCGGGTACCGCGACTTGTGGCCGCGCCGTGACCGGGAGATAACACCCAGAGTGGTGCACATCACTCAGCGTATTGGCTTTTCGTGGCCGGAGGGTGGTAGTGTGGCGATCAGTTGCGGTTCCCATGGACTCTTGTGTGCGCCTGCGGTCTCCACCCAGGCGCTTTTTGTTTTTCTGGGCTCGATCGCGGCGACTCCGGGTCCGCACGGTGCGGACCCGCTGTTTGAAGGAGACGCATCATCGCTACTGGCACCGTCAAGTGGTTCAACGCTGAAAAGGGCTTCGGCTTCATCGAGCAGGACGGCGGCGGCCCCGACGTGTTCGCCCACTACTCCAACATCGTCGCCCAGGGCTTCCGCGAGCTCCAGGACGGCCAGAAGGTGACCTTCGACGTCACCCAGGGCCAGAAGGGCCCGCAGGCGGAGAACATCGTTCCCGTCTGACCCACCCGGGTCAGCAGGTGCACGGCGGGCCCCCGTAAGGCCGCGGCCCGCCGCGCACTCACTCCCCGCCCCGCTCCGCGGGGTTTCCCCCGGCGCGCTCGACCGAGACCGCTCGACCGAGACCGCGCCCGGCGCTCCCGCATCCGGTGAGCGCCCCGCCAGGCTCGTTCTTGTGACCTCTCCTCCCGCTCCCGCGCGCCGGGACCGGTGGTGGAGCACTCCTCGAAACGTGCCCCATTCGAGGAAGGTCCTCCATGACTTCTCGTTCGCAGCCTGCCCGCAGGCGCTCCTCTTCTTCGCGGCCCCGCTCCGGCGGCGGCCGCCGCCCCTCCTCCGCCTCGCGCCCCGTCCAGCAGGGCGGCGAGTTCGCGATGCCGGAGAGCCTCACCCCCGCGCTCCCCGCGGTCACCACGTTCGCCGAGCTGGACATGCCGCGCGAGCTGCTGGCCACGCTGACCGCGCAGGGCGTCACCGAGCCGTTCCCCATCCAGGGCGCGACGCTCCCCAACACCCTCGCCGGGCGCGACGCGCTCGGCCGCGGCCGCACCGGCTCCGGCAAGACCCTCGCGTTCGGGCTCGCGGTGCTGGCCCGGCTCGCCGGGCGGCGCGCCGAGCCGACCCGCCCGCTGGCGCTGGTGCTGGTCCCGACCCGCGAGCTGGCCACCCAGGTGACCACCGCGCTCCAGCCGTACGCCGACTCGGTCAAGCTGCGCACCGCGACCGTGGTGGGCGGGCTGTCCATCGGCCGCCAGTCGCAGGCGCTGCGGCGCGGCGCCGAGGTGGTCGTGGCCACGCCCGGCCGGCTCGCCGACCTGATCGACCGGCGCGACTGCGACCTGTCCCAGGTCGAGATCACCGTGCTGGACGAGGCCGACCAGATGGCCGACATGGGCTTCCTGCCGCAGGTCACGCGGCTGCTGGAGCAGGTGCGCCCCGGCGGCCAGCGCATGCTGTTCTCCGCCACGCTGGACCGCAACGTCGACCGCCTGGTGCGGCGCTTCCTGGCCGACCCGGTCACCCACTCGGTGGACCCGTCGGCGGGCGCGGTCACCACGATGGAGCACCACCTGCTGCACGTCTCCGACACCGACAAGTTCGCGGTGACCGCCGAGATCGGCGCCCGCGAGGGCCGCACGATCATGTTCGTCGGCATGAAGCACGCCGCCGACCGGCTGGCCCGCAAGCTGCTGCGCGAGGGCGTGCGGGCGGCGGCGCTGCACGGCGGCAAGAGCCAGCCGCAGCGCGACCGCACCCTGGCGCAGTTCAAGGACGGCCAGGTGACGGTGCTGGTGGCGACCAACGTCGCCGCGCGCGGCATCCACGTGGACGGCCTGGACCTGGTGCTGAACGTGGACCCGCCCACCGACCCCAAGGACTACCTGCACCGCGGCGGCCGCACCGCCCGCGCCGGCGAGTCCGGCACGGTGGTCACCCTCGTGCTGCCCGAGCAGCGCCGCGAGACCGACCGCATGGTCTCCGACGCGGGCATCAGCCCGTCGGTGGCGACCGTGCGGCCCGGCGACGCGGAGCTGGCGGCGGTGACCGGCGCGCAGACCCCGTCCGGCGAGCCGGTCGTGATCCCCGTCCCGGTGAAGGCGGCCGCGGCCGCCCCTGCCGAGCGCTCGCAGTCGCGGCGCGGCGGCTCGTCGGGCCGCCGCCGTCGCGGCGGCGGTGGCGGCAACGGCGGCGCGGCGCACGGCTCGCCGCGCGGCGCGGCGACCGGTGCCCCCGCCGGGCGCGGCGAGGGCGGCGCGCACCGCGCCGAGGCCGGACGCTCCGGGCAGGCGCGGCGCTCGACGCGCAACCGCCCCGCGGCGTCCTCGTACAACTCCTAGCAGCACGCCGGAAGGGCCGTCCTCACCACGAGGGCGGCCCTTTCCGCGTTCCCGGGCACCCGTCCGCGCCCCGCGCCGCCGGGGCCGCGCGCCGCCCGTGACGCGGGGCACAGGAATGTTCGCCGGAGCCAGGGGTAGGCAAAGCCCGTCCAAAGCAGCAGTCAGGAGGACCTCGTGGCGCTTTCCTCAATTCCGGCGGATGGTGCCGACACCGGCGAAAGTCCCGCCGAGAACCGGTTCCGGCGGCGGCTGGAGCGGCTGATCGGCGTGGCGGCGACGGAGGGGAACTCGGTCGTCCCCCTCCGCAACGGCGACCGGATCTTCCCGGCGATGCTCAAGGCCATCGAGTCGGCCGAGCACACCGTGGACATGATGACCTACGTGTACTGGAGCGGCGACATCGCGCGCAGCTTCGCCTCGGCGCTGGCCGAGCGGGCCCGCGCGGGCGTGCGGGTGCGGCTGCTGCTGGACGGCTTCGGCAGCCGCCCCATCGACTCCGAGTGCCTGAAGATGATGGGCGACGCGGGCGTGAAGGTGGCGTGGTTCCGCAAGCCGCTGGCGCTGTCGCCGCTCAAGCAGAACCACCGCTGCCACCGCAAGGTGCTGATCGTGGACGAGCACACCGCGTTCACCGGCGGCGTCGGCATCGCCGAGGAGTGGTGCGGCGACGCGCGCAACTCCGGCGAGTGGCGCGACACCCACGTGGAGGTGCGCGGCCCGGCGGTGGACGGGATCGCGGCGGCGTTCGCGCAGAACTGGGCCGAGTGCCACGACGAGCTGTTCGACGACCGTGACCGGTTCCGGTCGCACGAGCCCGCCGGCGAGGCCGTGGTGCAGGTGGTGCGGGGCTCGGCCAGCTTCGGCTGGCAGGACATGCAGACGCTGATGCGGGTGACGTTCGAGTCGGCGGAGAAGCGCGTCCGCCTGGCCACCGCCTACTTCGCGCCCGACGAGTTCTTCGCCGACCTGATCTGCCGCACCGCCGCGCGCGGCGTGGACGTGGAGATCCTGCTGCCCGGCCCGCACGCCGACAAGCGGGTGTCGCGGCTGGCCAGCCAGCAGCACTACGCGCGGCTGCTGGAGTGCGGGGTGCGGATCTGGCAGTACCAGCCGTCGATGATGCACGCCAAGATCCTCACGATGGACGGCACGGTGACGCTGATCGGCTCCACCAACTTCAACCGGCGCTCCCTGGACCACGACGAGGAGGTCATGCTCGCGGTGATGGACGAGGACCTCACCGCGAGGATGGACGCCGACTTCGACGACGACTTCGCGGTCAGCGAGGAGATCGAGGAGGTGCGCTGGAAGCGCCGCCCCCTCCCGCAGCGCGCCCTGGAGGCCGCCGTCACCCCGCTGCGGCGCTTCCTGTGACGGGGGCCGCGCCCCCTTACGATGGCGGGCGTGGACGCACGCGAGTGGGACGCCCGCTACGGGGCGGCGGAGATGGTGTGGTCGGTGGAGCCCAACCGCTTCGTGGCCGAGGAGTTCGACGGCCTCGCGCCCGGCCGCGCCTTGGACCTGGCCGCCGGTGAGGGCCGCAACGCGCTGTGGCTGGCGAGCCTGGGCTGGCGGGTCACGGCGGTGGACTTCTCGGCCGTCGCGGTCGGGCGCGGCCGCGAGCTGGCCGCCGAGCGCTCCCTGGAGGTGGAGTTCGTCGTCGCGGACGTGACGGAGTGGACGCCTCCGGCAGGCGCGTTCGACGCCGTCCTCATCTCCTACCTGCACCTCCCGCCGGGCCCGATGGCCGCCGTGCTCGGCGGGGCCGCCGAGGCGCTGCGCCCAGGCGGCGCGCTGGTCTTCGTCGGGCACGACCGCACCAACCTCACCGACGGCGTCGGCGGCCCGCAGGACCCCGACGTCCTGCACACCCCCGAGAAGGTCACCGGCGCGCTGCCCGGCCTGACCGTCCAGCGCGCCGAGCGCGTGCGGCGCCCCGTGGAGAAGGACGGCGCGACCCGGGACGCGATCGACACCCTGGTGCGGGCGGTCCGCTCACCGCGCGGCTGACGGCCGCAGCTCCTCGGCGACCTCCGCGAACGCCCGCAGCAGCGGCGTCTCCGCGTCCGTCCGCCAGACCAGTCCCCAGCGCAGCGCCGGGGAGTCGTGGATCGGCACGTAGGCGATGTCGGGGCGAGCGAAGTACCTGACCGCGTGCGCCGGGACGGGCTGCGTGCCGTGCCCCGCGCCGACGTGCGCCAGGATCTCCTGCACGGTCTCCACCGCCGGGCCGCGCGGGATGGGCCGCCCGCCGGGCGTCAGGCGCGGGACGACCGCCTCCTCGTAGTAGGCGGGCCCGCCGTGCGCGGTGCCGAACACCCGGCCGTCCGCCAGGTCCTCCAGCGACACCGACGCGCGGGCGGCCAGCGGGTGCCGCGGCGAGACCGCCAGCACCAGCGCCTCGGTGATGACGACCGGCCCCACCGTCAGGTCGGGCTCGGCGACCGGCAGCCACAGGATCTGCACGTCGACCGCGCCGGTGCGCAGCGGCCCGAACGGGTCGGCGACGTGCGCCTCGCGCAGCGCCAGCTCGCAGTCGGGATGGCGCCGGCGGAACTCGGCCACGATGTCGTGGATCTCGTTGCCCGCCGCGCCCATCAGACCCAGCCGCAGCGTGCCGGACGGGCGGCGCGCGGCGGCGGTGGCGCGCGCGACGCCGTCCTGGATGATCCGGTGGCCCTCGGCGAGGTCGTCGCGCAGCCGTGCCCCGATGGGGGTCAGCGCGACGCGGCGGCTGGTGCGCTCGAACAGCGGGGCCCCGATGCGGCGCTCCTGCTGCCGGACGGCCTGGCTGACGCGCGCGGTCGAGACGTGCAGGCGCTCGGCGGTGCGGCCGAAGTGCAGCTCCTCGGCGAGCGTAAGGAAGATCTCGATGTCCCGCAGTTCCATGCCCGCTCCCCGCCGCGACCGTTAACACCCGGGTTACGAATCGTTGCAGGCTTCGCCGTTGTTCGGCAGTCCCGCACAGAAGATCTTTGAAGCATGGGGAACGCGGTGCTGATCGGCGCGGACACGGACCTGGGACCGGCCCTGGCCCGGGGCCTGCGCCGCATGTCGGAGGGCGGGACGGTGCACGTGGCGGCACTCGGCCCCGAACGCGCGGCCGCCGTGCCGCGCGCCGGGGGCCCCGCCCTTCACCCGACGGCGCTGGACGTCCGCGACGCCGCCGCCGTGCAGGCTCTGGCCGATCGCGTCGGCGGCGCGGACGTCGTCGTCTCCGCCGCCTCCGCGCACGTCGTGCCGGGCGTCCGCGTCCAGGAGCAGGTGCGCGACCTGGTCGCGGTCAACAACCACGGCGCGCACAACGTCCTGGCCGCGTTCGCGCCGCTGCTGAACGACGGCGGGCGCCTGGTGGTCGTGACCGGCGGGCCCTGCACCCTGCGCCACCTCCCCCACCCGCTGCGCGCCCGCTTCACCTCCGCGTCCCTGCCCGGCCTGGCCCGCGTCATGGACGACTACGTCACCGCCGTCGAGTCCGGCACGGCCGCCTCCGAGGGCTGGCCCGGCTGGATCGAGGTGGCCTCCCGGATCGGGCAGGTCGCCGCGGTGAGGGCGGCCGCCCGCGACCTGCCGGTCGGCCGGGACGTGCTGGTGAACGCGGTCTGCCCCGGCGACCTGCCCGCCGGACGGGCGGCCGCCGAAGTCCTGTGGCCGGCCGCCCTCCCGGCCGGTGTCCGAACCCCCCACGGGGAGCTCGTGCGGCACCGCGCGATCGTCCCCTTCGAAGGAGAGTCATGAAAACGCTCAACCTCGCCGTCCTGCTGCTGTCCACCCTGAGCGCCGGGCTGATGGCGGGCCTGTTCGCGGCGTTCGCCTACGCGGTGATGCCGGGCTTCAGGCAGGGGAGCGACCGCACCCTGGTGGAGGGGATGCAGCGCATCAACGTGGCGATCATCAATCCGGTGTTCATGTCGGCGTTCATGGGCGGGCTGCTGCTGCTGATCGCGGCGGTGGCGCTGCAGTGGCGCGCGGGCGGCCCGGCCCTGCCGTGGGTGATCGCGGGCCTGGTCCTGTACCTGGTGATGTTCCTGGTCACCAGCGGTGTCAACGTGCCGCTCAACAACCGGCTGGCCGAGGCCGGCGACCCCGCGAGGATCGCTGATCTGGCGGCCGTCCGGGAGGCGTTCGAGGCCCGCTGGGTCACCTGGAACATCGTGCGCGCCCTCGCCTCCACGGCCTCGTTCGGCTGCCTGCTGTGGGCGCTGGTCGTGCACGGCCGCGGGCTGAGCTGAGTAGGGATTATCGACCACGCCTTGGCGGGCCGTCCCCGCGCCCGAAAAGGCGGGGGACGAACCTCCCCGCGCGCCGGGGCGTCTCAGCGGTTGCCGCGCTCCGTCCTGACACCAGCGGGGTGGTCCGATGATCGTGCAGCCGCGTTCGCGCCGGGCGGGGTTCGTCGCCGCGCTGGACTGGCGGCGGATCCCGCCCGTGCCCGAGGACTCGGACGGGATCGTCGCCGGGAACGAGGAGCGGGTCGCGAAGATGATCGCGTTCCTGCGGGCCGCGACGGTCTACCCGCACCTGACGCTGAAGCTCGGCTCGGACCTGCTGGGCTTCGTCATGTGGTTCCTGGTCGGCCTGTACGTGCCGCGCCTGCTGCGCGAGCTGGCGGCGCGCACCGCGCGGGCCGCCGCCGAGCAGCGCGCCGCCGAGCGCGACGCCGCCGAGCAGCGCCGCCTGCTGGACCTCGCGCTGCACCGGGAGCGGATGCGCAGCGGCCTGCACGACGGCGTCCTCACCGTGCTGGACGGCATGGCCCGCGACGACCGGCTCGCCCCCGAGGGCCGCCGCTCGGCGCGCCGCGCCGCGCTGATGGCCCGCAACCTGCTGCGCGGCGCCGCCGGGACCGGCTCGCCGTTCGAGCAGCGGCTGATCGAGCTGAGCGAGACGTTCGTGGACCTCGGCGTGCTGGTGCAGCCCCGCTTCTACATCTCGGCGGAGCCGCCGCCGGAGCTGGCCGAGGCGGTGTGCGCCGCCGCGCGCGAGGCCCTCGCCAACGCGGGCAAGTACGCCGGGCCCGACGTCGAGGTGCACTTGTTCGCCGAGTGCGACGACGACGGCCTGGAGGTCTCGGTGGTGGACCACGGCGCCGGGTTCGACCCCGCGACCGCGCCGCGCGGCCGGGGCACGACCGGGACGTTCGCGGCCGTGCGGGCCCTGGACGCCGCCTGCGAGGTGGCCTCGGAGCCGGGCGCGGGGACCGCCGTCACGATCACGTGGAGCCGCCGGTGACCCCGGTCGTCTTCGTGGACGACCACCTGATGGTGGTCGAACCCCTGGTGGCGTGGCTGGTCCCGCACCTGGCCGCGCGCGGCCACCCGATGCTGCCGCCCGCCACCGCCGTCACCGCCGTGGGCCGCGCGGACCCGCCGGGCGGCGTCGCCGTCTGCGACGTGGTGCTGACGGCGGGCCCCTCGGGCCGCGACGCCGTGCGGCACCTGCGCGGCCTCGGCTGGCGGGTGCTGCTGCTGTCGGGCCACGCCCCGGCCGGGCAGGTGCTGGAGGCGGTGGCGGAGGGCGCGCACGGCTACGTCGAGAAGTCGCAGCCCGCCGAGGAGCTGGCCGCGGCGATCGAGACGGTGGCGGCCGGGCGCCTGCACCTGTCCCCCGCGCTGGCCGACCTGTTCTACGGCGGCCTGCGCGCCTCCCGACTGCCGCCCGGCCGCGAGCTGACCTCGGTGGACCGGCAGGTGCTGAAGTCGTTCGTGCAGGGCCGCACCGAGGCCGAGGCCGCCGCCCTCCACGGCCTGACCGCCGCCCGGATGCAGGGCTTCCTGGCCCGCGTGTTCGCCGCCAACCGGGCCCGCCGCGCCCTGCTGTCGCTCTCGGACCGCGAGCGCGAGGTGCTGGTGGCGGTCGGCTGCCGCGACCTGGACGGCGACACCGCCGCCGAGGCCCTGCACATGTCCCTCAACACCCTGAACACCCACCTCCGCAACATCCGCGCCAAGTACCGGACGGCGTTCCCCGACCTGGCGGCCGGTCTGACCCAGCGCCAGACCGCCCGCCGCCTCGCCCTGGACCTCAACCTGTGCCACCGGCCAAATCACCAGAACCGGTGACTGCGCGGCGCCCCCGCCCGGCGCATGATTCGACTCAAGCGACCGGGAGACCCGTCGGGGGCGTTCCGGTCCCCCAGCCCATCCGGCTCCGGGCGCGGCCTCGCCCCCTGGCGAGCGGAGGCCGCGCCCGGGCCCCTTCGGCACAGAAAGGCCGGCAGTCATGGTCAACGGATTCCAGGCCGCGCGCTTCCGCGAGAAGGTGGCCGAGCACGGCAAGGCCGTGCAGGCCGAGTGCGAGACCCCGATGGACGAGACGTGCGCCGCCATCGGCGGGTTCGTGGGCGCCGCCGGGGGCCTGGTCGGACTCGGCGCCGCGGCGAGCGCCGCCGCGGTCGCGCACCCGGCCGGGGCCGCGTACGCGGCGACGCACGGGGCGCTGCCGGTGGCGGCGGCAGGCTACGGCGCGGGCGCCCGGATCGGTGCGAAGGTGAGCAAGGCCATCCGCGACCTCTGACGGTGCCCCAAGGCGCCCGCCCCGACGCGCCGGGGCGGGCGCCGTCCGCTGCGGCGAGGATGGAACCGGCACCGCCCCGCGCGGTCTACCATGCATGGCGGGACTTCGGAGGGGTGGCGCATGACCGGACAGGCACGACCGATCACGCTGGTGGGGACGCCGGTGCTGCACCGGCCGTGCCGGCCGGTCGAGGAGTTCGACGCGGCGCTGGCCGAGCTGGTCGAGGACATGTTCGCCAGCATGTACGAGGCCGACGGCGTGGGCCTGGCGGCCAACCAGATCGGCGTGGACCTGCGGGTGTTCGTCTACGACTGCCCCGACGAGGAGGGCGTCGCCCAGAAGGGCGTCGTGGTGAACCCGACGCTGGAGCTGCCCGGCCTCGGACGCCGGCACCTGGACGACAGCGAAGAGGGCTGCCTGTCGGTGCCGGGCCCGCACGCGTCGGTCGCGCGCCCGGACCAGGCGACCTGCCACGGCTTCGACGTGACGGGCGCGCCGGTCACCGTCGTGGGGACGGGCATGCTGGCGCGCTGTCTCCAGCACGAGACCGACCACCTCGAAGGCAAGCTGTACATCGACCGCATCTCCAAGCGCGCCCGCAAGCGCGTGCTGAAGGAGATGGAGGAGCTGATGGCCGAGGCCGAGGCCTGATCCGGCCGGCCGTTCCCCGGACGCCCGCGCCGCCCGGCCGCTTGGCTGGGAAGGATGAACCCCCTGCTGCGCGGTCTGG
Source organism: Spirillospora sp. NPDC050679 (assembly GCA_044456955.1). Lineage (GTDB taxonomy): Bacteria > Actinomycetota > Actinomycetes > Streptosporangiales > Streptosporangiaceae > Spirillospora. The sequence continues at coordinate 240,098 of JBITGK010000001.1, forward strand.
GCCGGATCACCCGGGTGGTGGTCGTGGGCGCGGCGGGCCTGGCCGCCGCCGTGTCGGCCGACCAGGTCCTCAACGAGGGAAAGTGGAGCCGCGGTGGCTGCTGATCGCGCTGGCGGCTCTGCACCATCGCGTTCGCCCCGACTTCACGCGTCTTCAAGGATCGCGCGGCGATCTTCTGGGACAGCCTCTGGGAGCAACGCCGGAACGACCCGTCCTGGGTCGGCGCGCCGCCGGACGACCCGGAGGCGGTCCGGCTCCTCCGGCGGACGCTGCACGTGCTGACGGAGTCCTGGCTGCTCCATACCGAGGCGCCCGCGACGGACTTCACGGTCGATCGCTTCCTGGACTTCCTGCGGGACTCCGCCCCGCCCGGGGACAACGATCTTTCGGACCGCCGAGACGCCCACGTGGACGGCTTTCAGACCGAACGACTGATCTCGGCCTTCAAAGCCGTCAACGCGCTGGAGACGCGCCACCAGGGCCCATCGCCCCGGCAGGGCGGCCGCCTCATGCTCGTGCGGTCCTGATCACTCCGCCGGGTAGGGCGGGGTCGGGTCGTACTGCATGTACCGCACGACCTCGTGGTAGTGCTCGCGCCCGTACAGCTTCTCGATCAGCCACAGCGACATGTCGATCCCGGCCGACACGCCCTGGCTGGTGATCAGGTTCCCGTCCACGACCCACCGCTGGTCGCGCACCACCGTCACGTCGCCGCGCGCCTCCAGCGCGTCCTCGGCGGTCCAGTGCGTGGCGACCCGCCGCCCCTTCACGACCCCGGCCTGGTGCAGCAGCACCGACCCGGTGCAGACGCCGGTGACCCACTCGACCCCGGGGGCCGTGCGCCCGATCCAGTCCAGGACCTCCGGCGCGATCTCGTGCCGCCCGTCCCCGCCGGGCACCAGCAGCACGTCCAGGTCGGGGTGGTCCTCCAGCGTGTGGTCGGGCAGCACGCGCATGCCCTTCACCGCCCGGACCGGCGACCGGTCGGCGATCAGCACGGCGCGGTCCCCCGCCCCGCGCAGGTCGGCCGAGACGGTGAACACCTCCCAGGGCCCGACGAAGTCCAGCTCCTCGGCGCCTTCGAAGATCAGCAGTCCGTACGTGGTCATCGGTACTCCCTCACGGATTTGAATCGTTCGCGGTAGTCGGCGGGGGCGACGCCCACCCGCCGGTGGAAGGCCCGCCGCAGCGTCTCGGCGGTCCCGAACCCCAGCCGCCGCGCCAGGTCCTCGACCGGCTCGGCGGTCTCGGCCAGCGCCCGCCGCGCGGCCTCGACCCGCACCCGCTCGACGTACACGGCGGGCGAGACGCCCATCTCCGCCGTGAACCGCCGCTGCAGGTGCCGGTCGCTCAGCCCGGCGCACCGGGCCAGGTCGGCGACGGTGTGCCGGGCGCCCGGGTCGGCGTGGACGGCCGCCACCGCGTCCCGGACCGGGTCGGAGGCCGGCTGCTCCGACCACAGCGGAACGCTGAACTGCGACTGGCTCCCGGGCCGCCGCAGGAACATCACCAGCTCCCGGGCGACGGCGTGGGCGGCGTCGCGCCCGAGGTCGTCCTCGACCAGCGCGAGCGCCAGGTCCATGCCCGCGGTGACGCCCGCCGACGTCCAGACGCGCCCGTCCCGGATGAAGATCGGATCGCAGTCCACCGCCACCGCCGGGTGCTCGCGGGCGAGCCGGTCCTCGCGGCTCCAGTGCGTGGTGGCGCGCCGCCCGTCCAGCAGCCCGGCGGCGGCGAGCAGGAACGCCCCGCTGCACACCGAGGCGACCCGCCGGGCTCTGGACGCCGCGATCCACCCGACCAGGCGGTCGTCGCGGCGGGCGGTGTAGACGCCGTCGCCGCCCACCACCACCAGGGTGTCCGCGTCGCCGGGACCGACGTCGCCGATCCCGGCCTCCGCATGGACCGCCAGCCCGCTGGACGCGGTGACCGCCCCCGCCGCACCGGAGACGACCGTGCACTCGTAGGCGCCCGTGGTCTGGAAGACCTCGAGCGGCCCGGTCAGGTCGAGTGCCTGGAACTGCGGATAGATGAGGAAGACGACGCGGCGCATGTCCTCAAGGCTCGCGCCGCGCTGTGGATGGCGTCAATGACGCCTATCCCACGATTCGCGCCATGGCATGGAGCGGCTTCTGACGTGCGCTTGGTTGCGGAAAGGCGTCGTATGAGCACTTTGTGGAGTGCCGGAGTATCGCGCTCTGCCGTCCTCTGGTGCCAGGCCGCGCACGCCGTGTCATCAGAACGCAGGTCGGCGGGTTCCACCCTGCGGCGGAAGTGCGGAAACGGGTCTGCGGCGCACTCTGGAGGCGGGAGGTGAGCGCGATGTTCATCGCATGGATCACCGGCGTCAGGATCAGCTGATCGCCACGGGGGCGGGGAGGCGGGGGCCTCCCCGCCCCGCCGCGGGGTCGGAGCGCGGGATTTTGGGAACTGCCGGACCGCCCCGGAATTCCCGTCAAAATAATGCTTGACACCCGGCCCCGATACCGGGCTAATATCTCCCCCATGAAGTCTTGATCTTTCGGTTGAGCCCCGCCCGCAGCCCCGCTGCGGCCCGCTCCCGTCCCTCCGGCGCCACGGGCGCTACCGCATCTCGCACCCTGACCTGCGTGGACCTTGCACGTCCTCGTCCAGGGCCGATGCGCGTTCCCGCACCCCTGCGCGCCCCCTTCCCTTTTCATCGGCCTTCGACGCGGCCGAATTCGACATGCCCGGAGGTGTTTTCATTTTGCGTGCCCTAAACAATGCGAACGACAACAAGCCCTTCCTGAACGCCGTGAAGAACAAGGCGGCGCAGAAGGGGTTCGACCCCAAGGCGGCGGCCCACGCCAACAACGCGCGCCGCAACGCGCGGCAGATGCCGACGCGGCAGCTCAACCGGGGCCGCTGATCCACGTCCCTCCGGCCCGCCCGTTCAGCGGGCCGGAGGGACGTGCCCGGGGAACTCGGCCCACACGACGGTGCGATCACCGTCCTCGCGCCACCCCCAGCGCAGCGCGAGAGCTTCGACGATGCGCATCCCGCGCCCGCTGTCGGAGCCGTTCTCGCTCTTGACGTGCGGCCGCGAGCCGGCCGCGCTGTCGTCGGCGACCTCAAGCCGGTAGACGCCGGGGCGCGCGGCGAGCACGACGGTGACGCGCCCGCCGGTGCGGCCGGACGCGGTGTGCGCGATGGCGTTGGCGACGGTCTCGCTGCCGACGAGCACGAGGTCGTCCAGCGCGGGATCGCCCTGGGGCACCAGGTCGCGGAGGAAGTCGCGCGCGTACCTGACCGAGCGCCGCACTCCGGGCAGGGTGATGGCCCCGAGCACTCCGGCCGCGCCGGCATGACGGCCTCGGGGCCGATAACCGATTGCGTCTCATGATCGGCTGATGCCACCATCCGTCGATGCGCGCATCCCGCCCCGAACTCCTGCGCTGGCAGTTCGACCTGACCTGGTCCCTGTTCGAGTACCACCTGGAGCGGCTGGAGTCCGAGGACTTCCTCTGGGAGCCCGCCGCCCTCACCTGGTCGGTGCGCCCGGACGCGGACGGGGCCTGGACGCCGGACTGGGCCGACAGCGAGCCCGATCCCGTCCCCGTGCCCACCATCGCCTGGCTGAGCTGGCACATCGGCTGGTGGTGGGGCGTCACCATCGACCACGCGCAGGGCCGGACACCGCGTGAGCGGATCGACGTCGCCTGGCCGGGTGACGGGAAGGCCGCCGTCGCGTGGCTGCGCGGGCTCCACCGGGACTGGCTGGAGGTCCTGGACGGGTTCACCGACGCCGATCTGGACGCCGCCGCGCCGTTCCCGTGGCCGGAGGACTCCGAGCACACCGTCGCCCACATGGTCGCCTGGGTGAACTCCGAGCTGATGAAGAACGCCGCCGAGATCGGCCAGCTGCGGCTGGTGCGCGCCGCCGGACCCTCGGCGTGAACGCCCGGTAGCGGCCCTTCCGCGGCCTACTCCACCGGCGCTTCGGCGAGCGACAGGCTGTTGCCGTCCGGGTCCATGACGACGACGTGGCGTACGCCGTTGCCATAGGTCTCCACCGGTTCGTGGCCGATGCCGTGCTCTGCGAGGCGGGCCAGGATGTCGTCGAGGCCGGTCACGCCGAGCGTGATCATGGCCGTGCCCGTCCGCTCGGGCCGCCGGGCGTCGACGACGACCCAGGCGTTCTCACCGACCTGCCACAGATGCTCCTCGCCGATGGCCTCGTCCGCGGGCCGCCCGAAGAACGCCCCGAACCACTCCAGCGCTTTGGGCAGGTCCCTCACCGGCATGACGCTGTACAAGTCCACTCAGACCACTCTCTTCCCTGGTGTCGGGAGGTGGACCGCGCCCGCGCTCGGAACTCATCGCCGCTGGGAGGGCCCGCCTTCCGCGGAACGTTCCCGGGCACGCGCCGCGCGCAGCTCGATCGCGTCCAGGAACAGTTCGATCGCCACCTCGAACTGGTCCTCCGCGTCCACGGCGGCCAGGTGCTGGGCGACGGCCGCGATGTTGGGGTAGACGTCGGACGGCGCGGCCAGGTACTCGCGGCCCCAGGCCGCGCGGTCCCCCGCCTTCGCGCTGTCCTCCAGCATGAGCTGGGTCGCCTCGAACGCCGAGTACGACAAGGCCACCTCGACCAGCGCGCGGTAGTACGAAGCCGCTTCCTTGCCCTCCAAGCCCGCTTGGAAGAGCGCGCCCAGGACGATGTCGGCGCCCAGGAACTCGGCGTCCCGGCGAGAGGTGCGTCCCGCGACGGTGGCGGCCACCCTCGGATGCGCCAGGCAGGCGCGGCGGACCCTGCGGGCCAGGTTCGCCAGCGTCTCGCGCCAGTGCTCCGCGGGGCTGAACCCCTCAAGCGACTCGGCGAGGATGCGAGCCGTCAGCTCCAGCAGCAGGTCGTCCTTGCCGCCGAAGTGCCGCAGCACGGCCGTGTGATCGACGCCGAGCTCCGAGCCAAGCCGCCGGAAGGTCAGGGCGTCGGCCCCCTCGCGCTCGACGACGGCCATCGCCGTGTCGAGGATCAGCTCGGGGGTCAGGAAGGCCAGCGACCGCCGGCGCCGCTTCCCGGCCGCGTCCCCGGTGCCCGCTTCCTGCGTTTTCTGAGAAGGCCGCGCCACGCCGCCAGCCTACCGGCCGGAGCCTCGCCGGAACCGGCGGCGGAGGCTCCGTGAAGGCCGGTGCGAGAGAGCCGCGAAGCCCGTGCGCGCGGGCCTTGGGGACCCGCACCGCCGGGGGCCCAAAAATAAGCACCACTGTTGACACCAATGGTGCTTAAGGCTTTGATCCCTTCTGAGATCCCCCCGCGTGCCACTCAGGAGTGCGTATGAGAAGCAACCTCCGCAGAGTCACCACCGCCACGCTGTCGGTCGCCCTCGTCGGCGCGGCGGCGACCGCCCTCACCGCCACCGCGGCCACCGCCCGCACCGGCGCGCTGCCGGGGCCGGAGCGGCTCCCGCTGCCGCTGCTGGCCCACCTCCCCTTCTCGCCCACCGTCGACGTGCGGCCCTCCCCGACCCCGGTCCAGCTGCACGGCAAGGGCGGCGTCGTGGACACCGCCTACACCTACGAGGGCCAGCGGAGGACGGTGCAGGACTTCCTGAAGCGCTCCTCCACCGCGGCGTTCATCGTGCTGCGCGACGACCAGGTCATGGGCGAGCAGTACTTCTCCGGCTACAACGCCGGCAGCCTGTTCAACTCCTGGTCGGTCGGCAAGACCGTCACCGCGACCGCCGTCGGCATCGCGCTCGAAGAGGGGCGGATCGCCTCCCTGGACGACCCGGTGACCCGTTACGTCCCCGAGCTGAAGGGCTCCGGGTACGACGGCGTCTCCGTCCGGAACGTCGTGCGCATGTCCTCGGGCAACAAGTGGTCCGAGCGCAACGCCGACTACCTCAACCCCACCACCGGCATCGTTAAGGCGTCCATCCGGATGGGGCTCGGCACCCCGATGACGACGCTGGCCAAAGAGACCAGGCCCGACTTCCCGGCGGGCAGCAGGTTCAACTACGACAGCATGAACTCCTACGTCCTGTCGTGGGTGCTGGAGCGGGCCACCGGTCGGCCGATGGCCTCCTACGTGGAGGACAGGCTCTGGAAGCCCGCCGGGATGGCGTCCACCATGAAGTTCGGCCGCGACTACCGGGGCAACCCCCTGGGGTACTGCTGCTACTTCGCCAACGCCCGCGACTTCGCCCGTTTCGGCCTGCTCTACGCCCGCGGCGGTCAGGCCGGCGGCCGCCAGGTCGTCCCGGCGTCCTGGGTCCGCGACTCGACCCGGCCGAGCGCCCCGCAGTTCGAGGCGCACAAGCTGTACCCCGGCGAGCCCGACGCGCCAGAGAACGCCTTCGGGTACGGGTACGGCTGGTGGCTCGGCGACGGCGATCGGGGCGACCACCTCGCCATCGGCATCCTCGGCGAGTTCGTCTACGTGTCGCCGCGCGACCGCACCGTCATCCTCAAGATCAGTGAGGATCTCAACTCCGGGCGGCACGAGGGCGAGTCGCTCGCCGCGTTCCGCGCCATAGCCGACGAGGTCGGCCGCGGCTGACGGCCCTACCGCCCTGTCCGGAGGCCGCATCGGACAGGGCGGAACCGTCGTTCAGCGGCCTCCGCCGAGGCCCCCGCTCGGCGCATCCGCTCGCACGCCTGCTCCTCGCTCAGCTCCACGAACTCGATGCCGCGCCCCAGCACCGCGATCTTCTGCGGGACGTCCAGGACCTCGGGCCCGCTCATCACGTACGTCCTGCCGGCGTGCCTCTCGCGGAGCAGCTCCTCGATGACATGGCGGCCCACGTTGCCGGTGGCGCCGGTGACCAGGACGGTCATGGCAGGTCCTCTCGCCGGGGGTCACCGCGACGCCAGGACCTCAAGATCATTTGAGGTCAAGTCGATCTCTGCCCACCGGTTCCGCCCCGGCGCTAGCCGCGCCCGGAACGGCTCCACCAGCGGGGCGCCTCGTCGTCGGGCTCGTCCGGGCTCGCGAAGTGGAACGGCACGCCCAGCCGCGCGGCGACCTCCGCGCCGACCCGCGCCGCCTCGACGGCCTCCGGCCACGGCGGCACCTGCCCGTTGAAGACCCGGATGTCGCCGCCGCGCCGGACCGAGGCCAGGACGTGCTCGCGTTCCGGACGCGCCGCGACCGCGAGCAGCAACACGAACCATCCGTCGGTGTCGCCGTCCCACACGGCCTCGATCGCCTCGACCCGCTCCACGCCCCGCGCCGCCGCGGTCAGCTCATCGGCGTCCAGGGGGTCCGAGGGCTTCGGCCCCCAGGACTTCCCCAGCACCCGGTACCTGTCGGCGACCAGCGCCACGCAGTCGTCGAGGCCCGGTCGCGGCACGAGTCCGGCGTCGAAGACCGCCTTGACGGCGGGGAGCCGCTGCTCCCGCATCACCAAGGCGTCGACCCGCTCCCGGACCTCCGGCGGCAGCGCTTCCCACACGGTCAGATCCCTTCAGCGCCCGGACGCGTCCTTGCTCTCCCCCAGATAGCTCGCGCGCCCTTCGTCGTCCAGCTCGAACGGCCCCTCGGGAATGACGCAGAACTCGTTGCCCTCCGGGTCGGCCATGACCAGGAAGCCGCCCGCCGCGTACTGGCCGAGCAGGCGGCCGCCCAGTGCCTCGATCCGCCGCCGCTCGGCGGCGGGGTCCGGCGAGGCGACGTCGAAGTGCACGCGGTTCTTGCCCGGCTTCGGCTCGGCCACCTTCTGGAAGCCCATCCCCGGGCCGTCGCCGCGTGCGAGCCAGACGTACGGTCCCGTCCTCGCCGCGACCTCCCGTCCCAGGAGCCGTCCCCAGAAGGAGGCCAGCAGCTCGGGATCGGCGCAGTCGACGATGAGGTCCTTGATCTCCAGACGGCCGCCCGCCACGCCCCGGCCCTCCGTCAGACCTTGCGCCAGCCGGGCACCCATGCCCCGTCCTCGACCTGGTAGTCGCCGAACAGCGCCGGGGCCTCCTTGACCAGCAGGTCGCCCACCTTGCCGAACAGCAGCCGGATCTCCTCCTCGGCGCCAGGCGCGGTGCGGTTCTCGATGACGTGCCGCAGGGTGCGGACGTTGGCCGTCCAGGTCAGCCCGGTCGCGACGCCCTCGGGCGCGAAGCGGCGCATGAACGAGGTCTTGGCCTTCTTCTCGCCGAAGTTCACGCCCTCCTCGTCCAGGCCGAAGTGCCCGGCCATCCACTGCTGGAACTCCTCCATCCGGCCCAGCAGCTCGGTGGCGCGCTCCATCAGCTCGGCGTCCCGCTCGGCCCACTCGGGGAACCAGAACGGCAGGTCGTCCAGGCGCACGAAGCGCAGCGACTCCTGCGAGATGGCGGTCCCGGCGCGGTGGCGGACCAGCTCGTGGGTGACGACCCGGCTCACGTTGTGCACCACGAACGAGAAGTTCACGTGCTCCAGCACCGAGCCGTGCGCGCTGGCCAGGATGTTGCGCAGGTACTCGTCCTGGTCGGTGCGCACGCGGCGCACGTTCGGGTTGAGGCCGGGCTCCCACGAGCGGTAGCAGATCCGGCCCGCGAACTCGGCGAGGTTCTGCGCGTCGTCCAGGTCGCCGCGGTCCACCCGCTCCAGCCAGCTCTCGCCGCCGATCTCGGCGAGGTACCCGGCGACCTCGTCGTAGTCCAGCCGGGGCCGGGCGATGAGACGGACCTGGGGTTCTACGCGACGCACGCTGTCCTCCGTTTTCGGTGCGATGGGGCCGGGCAAGCCTCCCACAGCCCTCCGACACCTTCCGACCGACGGAACGGCGTCACCGGTCCGCGCCCAGCACGCGCAGCGCTCCGCTCCGCACGGCCTCCCGCGCCTCCTCGTCGGTCATCCGGCCGGCCGCCGCCTCCTCACCGGCCGCGTGCGCCAGCGCCAGCACCGCCGCCACCAGCCACGACGACGGGAACCGGCGCTCGAACTTCCCGTCCTCCCGCCCCCGCTCGACCACCCGCCGCAGCCGCGCGGTGATCGGGTCGTGCCGCGTGCGGTCGGCCTCCCGCGTCACCGGCGACGCGGCCAGCTCCCGCAGGCCCCGGTACCGCGTCGCCGCGACGTAGCCCGCGTCCAGCAGGCGCAGCAGGGCGTCCGGCGCCGGCCCCTCGTCGGGAGCGGCCGCGTCCATCGCCTCAGCCACCTCGGCGGTGATGTGGTCGATCACCGCCGCCACCAGGTCGCCGCGCGTCGGGAAGTGCGCGTACACGGTCTGCCGCGTCACCTCCGCCGCCTCGGCGATGGCGGCCATGCCGGTGTCGGGGCGCTCGTTCAGCAGCCGCACGGCGGCGGCCAGGACGGCGGCCCGGCTGCGTTCGGCGTCGGCGCGGCGGCGCCCGGGGGACGGAGACAATTCATACACCTTGTCAAAGTTCATGCGGGCTGCATATCTTACAAGGTGTCAAAGTTTACGGCGACGGGAGCACCGTGCGCGACACCGCCCTCCTGCGGGCCGACCCCGCCAGGTTCCTCACCGACTTCTACCTGTCGTTCAACCGGGAGGTCATCGGCTCCGACGCCGACCCCGGCCCGGCCGTGGACCGCTTCCACACCCCCGACGTCGTCCAGGTCTCCGACGGCCTGCGCTTCGACCGGGAGAAGATCGTCGCCCATGTCCGGCCGCTGCGCCGCAACCTGGCCGAGGTCGGCGTCGAGGTCCACGAGGCCGTCGCCGACGGCGGCCGGGTCGCCGCCCGCCTCACCTTCCGCGCGCGGATGCGCAAGGGGAGGACCGTCGAGACCGAGGTCTTCATGTTCGCCGAGTTCGCGCCAGACGGCCGGATGCGCCGCTCGCACGGCACCAGCCGGACCCTCGACGCGGGAGGACCGGAATGAGCGAGCGCACCTACGCCGTCGCCGGGATGGCCTGCGGCCACTGCGCCGACGCGGTCAGCGAGGAGGTCCGGGCCGTCGACGGCGTCTCGGCGGTCGCCGTGGACCTCCGGGAGGGCCTGGTCACCGTCACCGGCGACCGGCCCCTCGACGACGCGGCCGTCCGCGCCGCCATCGAGGAGGCCGGGTACGACCTCGCCCGATGAGTTCCGGCCCGCCCGCCGGTCTGCACAGGAGACGGAGGAGGAGCGCATGTTCGAGAAGACGAAGGCGTTCAGCGGGTTCTCGGTGGACGACGTCCCGGCGGCCCGGGAGTTCTACGGCGGCACGCTCGGGCTGCGGGTGTCGGAGGAGCACGGGATGCTCACCCTGCACCTCGGCGGCGGCGGGGACGTCCTCGTGTACCCCAAGGGCGAGCACCACGTCCCGGCGGAGTTCACCGTCCTCAACTTCCCGGTGGACGACATCGACGACGCCGTCGCGCGGCTCTCCGAGCTGGGCGTGCGCTTCGAGGTCTCTGAGCACACCGACGAGCGCGGGGTCTTCCGGGCGCAGGGGCCGCCGATCGCCTGGTTCAAGGACCCGGCGGGCAACGTCCTGTCGGTGGTGCAGGAGGGCTGACCCCGGTCAGTCCAGCGCCACCGCGTCCAGTGCCCGCCGGGTCATCCGCACGGCCGCCGCGACGGACTCCGCCCGCCTCCCGTCGGCGGGCGCGTAGACCAGCCAGGCCACGACGTTGGCCTTGTGCGCCTTGATCTGAACCTGGGCGGCCTCGTCGGTGCCCCGGAACAGCGCGACGCTCATGCGCGCCTCGTCGCCCACGCCGGGAAGCGGCCGGACGTCCTTCCCGGCCGTCTCCCGCACGTCCTGCCGGGCGCGCTCGATGCCGCCGTCCAGGCCGACCTCGTACTCGTACCTCTTGTACGACAGGCGCAGCGAGTCGCCCCACTCGCAGCCGCCGGTGGCGCGTCGCGGCGCCGCCGCGGGCGCGGGCGGGCGCAGCACGGCGCACGGGTCCGGCACGGCGGCGGCCTCGGCGCGTCCCGGCCACGCGCCGTGGTGCCAGACCGGGTCCACGCTGACGAAGACGACCACGTAAAGCACGGCCGACGCCGCGAGCAGCGCCCGTGTCCCGCGCCGCACCCGTCCCGGGGCCAGCGGGACCGCCATCGTCAGCGCCAAGGCCACCAGGCACGCCCCCGGCACCAGCGCGCCGATCACCAGCGCCGCGACGCCCGCCGCCGCGAGCAGTGCCGCCACCGCCCACAGCGGTACGCGCAACTTGCCGTCCACCTCGTCGGCCGCCCGTCCGTCCCGAGACCACCACGATCCGCCCGTATCCGGATCGACGCGACGATCGTAGTGATCGAGCAGGCGGTGCGGGCCGCTTCGCCGACGGCGTATTCGCGCGAGGGGCTGCCAAAAAAAGTGGAACGAATCATTCCGTTCTGCTAGAATGAAGGTACCCGAACACGGAGGAACCCCCCATGATCCAGGCCACCGCCTTCCCCGTCCTGAACGCCTCCCACGACGCGCTGCGCACCGTCACCGCCCGCCTCACCGCCGCCGACTGGGACAGCCCCACCCCCTGCTCGGACTGGACCGTGCTGCAGGTCCTGCGGCACGCCGCCGGCGACCAGCTCGGCTACGCCGCCGCCCTCACCGGCGAGGGCGGCCCCGACTTCAACCCGTTCGAGCCGTCCGGCAAGCCGGAGGAGGGCGAGGACCCGCACGCCCTGCTGGAGCGCTCCGTCGCCGCCTCCGCCGCCGCCTGGGCCGCCGTCGCGCCCGATGCCGAGCAGGTCGCGGTGCCGCTTCCCCCGCACCAGATGACCGCGCGGATCGGCGCGGCCGCCTGCGCGCTCGACGCCGCCGTGCACGCCTGGGACATCGCCGTCGCCACCGGGCAGCCCTCCCCGCTCACGCCCGAGATGGCGCGGCCGCTGCTGGAGGCGGCGCGCACGTTCGTCGAGCCGCTGCGGCAGTGGGGCGCGTACGCGGCCGCCCTGGAGACCGGCGGCGACGACGTGGCCGCCCTCCTCGGCTACCTCGGCCGGCGTCCCGCCTGAGCCCGGCCCCGGCCGGGGGCGGCGGGCCGTCGCGGAGCAAGATCCAAAAAGGCGGGGAAGGGTCGGGTTTGCCCTGATATCTCCGTAGAGTGAGGGCCGATGACCCTCACCGACCGCCGCCCCTCCCCCGACGCCGCCCCGGAAGCCGGCCCGCGCTCCGGGGCGCCCGCCCGCGCCCCGTACCTGCTGGCGGCCGTCTTCGGCGTCCTCTACGCGCTGATGTCGGTCACCCGCCACCTGCGCTACGAGACGCGCTCCTGGGACCTCGGGATCTTCGACCAGGTGGTCGGCTCCTACGCGCGGCTGGAGGCGCCGGTCTCCGACCTCAAGGGGCCCGGCTTCAACATCCTGGGCGACCACTTCAGCCCGGTCACCGCGCTGATCGCCCCGTTCTACAAGCTGTTCCCGACGCCGGTGACGCTGCTGGTGGCGCAGGCGGTGCTGCTGGCGGTGTCGGTGGTCCCGGTGACGCGCGCCGCCCAGCGCGCGCTCGGCGGCGCGGCGGGCCTGGCGATCGGCGCGGCCTACGGGCTGTCGTGGGGGATACAGCGCGCGGTGGACTTCGACTTCCACGAGATCTGCTTCGCGGTGCCGCTGATCGCGTTCTCGCTGGAGGCGGTGCTGCGCGGCCGCTGGTACGCCGCGCTCGCCTGGGCGCTGCCGCTCGGCCTGGTGAAGGAGGACCTCGGGCCGACCACGGCGGCGCTCGCGCTGATCGTGCTGCTGCGGGCGCGGCGCTCGGACCCGCGCGCGGCCAAGGCCGCGTTCGGGGCGATGGTGTTCGGGCTGGCGCTGTGCGCGCTGACCCTGACCGTGCTGATCCCGTCGTTCAACGACGGGGGCGGCTACGACTACTGGAGCAAGATGGGCGAGGGCGCCGGGCCGCTCGCCGGGTGGGACACCAAGGTCCGCACGCTGCTGTGGCTGGTGCTGCCGACCACCGGGCTGCTGGCGCTGCGCTCCCCGCTGATGATCGCCGCGATCCCCACCCTGGGCTGGCGGATGACCTCGGGCTACGAGTTCTACTGGGGCACCGACTGGCACTACAGCGCGGTGCTGATGCCCATCGCGTCGCTGGCGCTGGTGGACGCGCTGCCGCGCTTCCGCGAGGCGGCGCGGCCCTGGCTGCGCTCCTACGCCCGGCACGCGCCGGCCGCCGCGCTCGCGGTCGCGCTGGCGCTGAGCACGGCGCTGCCGGCGGCGGCGCTGACCCGCTGGGACACCTACCGGCCGACGCCCACCTCGAAGGCGGGCGCGCGCGTGCTGTCGGTGATCCCGGACGGGGCGAAGGTCGAGGCCGACGTCCGGCCCAGCGCGCAGCTCACCCACCGCTGCCGCGTCTTCTGGATCGGCAACACGCGCGGCGTCGTCCCCGACTACATCGCCCTCTACGACACCAACGTGAACCGCGAGGGCATGCTCCGGTACGCCAAGGAGCTGCACCCGGACAACGAGTTCGCCGTGCGCGCGGCCGAAGGGGGCTTCTGGGTGCTCCAGCGGACCCGCTGACCCGGCGGCGCCCTCCGTGGCGCCATTTTTTCGAACGGCCTCTGACCCTGGTCAGAGGCCGTTTTTGTTGCACTGAGACCAGCATGCAGGCGTCATATGGCACCACTTGGCACCATTGCCACTTGCCTATGGCGTCATTCTGATGTCATAGTGACGTCACGGACTTCACGCCGCATGTCGATCGCCTCCACCGGGAGCCGGCCGGCTGAGCGGGCCGGTTCTCGCCCTCCCCGAAAGGAAGACCTCTGATGGAACGCCATCCGCGCCGCTGGTGGATCCTGGTGGTGCTGTGCCTCAGCACGCTGGTGCTGGTGATCGACAACATGGTGCTGAACGTCGCGATCCCGACGCTGACCTCCGACCTCGGCGCCAGCACCCAGGACATCCAATGGATCATGGAGTCCTACATGCTGGTGTTCGCCGGGCTGCTGCTGGCCTCGGGCAGCCTGTCGGACCGGTTCGGCCGCCGCCGGGTGATGATCATCGGCTTGGCGCTGTTCGGGCTGGCGTCCCTGGCCGGGACGCTGGCCGACAGCCCCGGCCAGCTCATCGCGGCGCGGGTGCTGATGGGCGTCGGCGGCGCGCTGGTCATGCCGAGCACGCTGTCGATCCTCATCACCGTCTTCGACGAGCAGGAGCGCCGCAAGGCGATGGCCGCCTGGTCGGCGGTGGCGATGGTCGGCCTGGTCGGCGGCCCGGTGCTGGGCGGCGTGCTGATCGCCCACTTCTGGTGGGGCGCGGTCTTCCTGATCAACATCCCGGTCGCGGCGCTGGCCATCGTCGCGGCGGTCGTGCTGATGCCCGAGTCCAAGGGCCCCTGGCGCAAGCCCGACCCGCTGGGCGCGGTGCTGTCCACCGCGGGCATGGCCGCGCTCGTCTGGGTGATCAACGAGCTGCCGGTGCACGGGCTGTCCCGGCCGAGCACGCAGGCCGCGCTCGCGGTGGCGGTGGCGGCGCTGGCCGGGTTCCTGGTCTGGGAGACCCGCTCGAAGTCGCCGATGGTGCCGCTCGGCCTGTTCCGCGACCGCAACTTCAGCGGCGCGAGCTTCTCCCTGGTGCTGCTGAGCTTCGCCAACGGCGGCCTGCTGCTCGCGCTGACCCAGTACCTGCAGTTCGTGCTCGGCTACTCCCCCACCAGGACGGGCCTGGCGTTCCTGCCGATGGCGGTGGCGATGCTGCTGGTCAACACCGTCGCGGCCACGCTCGGCCAGAAGATCGGCAACCGCGCGCTGACCGTGGCGGGCCTGGCGGTCATGGCCGCCGGGTTCGGGGTGCTGGCGGCGATCGAGCCGGGCGACGGCTTCGGGATGATCACGCTGGCCACCGTGGTCATGGGCGTCGGCGGCGGCCTGGCGATGCCGGCGGCGATCGGCGCGCTGATGGGCGCGGTCCCCGCCGAGCACGCGGGCGTCGGCTCGGCCCTGAACGACACGATCCAGCAGGCCGGCGCGGCGCTGGGCGTGGCCGTGCTGGGCAGCGTGATGGCGGCGTCGTACACCGACACGATGCCGGACTCGGCCGCCGGCCGGGCCCGCGAGTCGGTGCAGGACGCGCTGGCGGTGGCCGCCGCGACCGGTGACGGGAACCTGGCCGTCACGGCCCGCGACGTGTTCACCACGGCGATGACCACGGGCTTCCTGGCCGGTGCGTGCGGCGTGGTGGCGGCCGCGGTGCTCGCGCTGGTCGTGATGAAGGACCGCAAGGCCGACGCGGACGCCCCGGTCGACGCCGGCGCGCCCGTGGCCGAGCCGGTCGCCTGACCTTCCCCTCGATTCACCTTCGCCGATCGTGCCCGGGACGCCCCGTCCCGGGCACGGTCGCGTCCGGGGTCAGTGGCGCTTGCGGACGCGCAGGCCGGGCCCCGGGTGCCAGGACGAGATCACGAGGTGGTCGGCCGGGTCGCCGACCCGCGTGTGCACCACCTCGGTGATGTCGAGCACGAAGTACCCCGAGCCCGGCATCGCGCCCTCGGCGGGCGGGTCCACCTCCACGGCGCGGCCCGCCAGCTTCGCGTCGCCCGGCCAGTCGGACGGCGACTCCGGCGGCTCCAGCGTCGGGCAGTGCAGCGCCACGCGCGGATCGCGGCGCACGTCGAGCAGCTTCAGCGAGCCGCCCATCATGCCGAACCGCACCTGCCCGCCCTCGAACCTCGCCTCGATCGCGCTGATGCGCGGCGAGCCGTCGCCGCGCAGGGTCGCCATGGTCTTGTTGGTGCCCGCGTCGAACGCCTTGCGCACGTCCGCGGCCAGTTCGGGAGCGGCCTTCTCTATCTCCGCCCAGGACGCCATCGACACACCTCCGGAGTTCGGCGATCCTCCATTCCAGCACGCGGGTACGTCAGTCTCCGGCGGGGCGGCCCCGGCCCCTAGTCCAGGTCGGGCGGCGGCACGACGGGCGTCACCAGCAGGCGGCCCACGACGCCGACCGCCTGCGACAGCACCGCGACCGAGGCGTCGTAGAGCGGGTCCAGGTCCCGCTGCGGCCACAGGTTCTCCACCGTGCACCAGGCCATGTCGCGGGCGCGCGCGACGCTGAAGCTGCCGACGATGTGCTTGATCGTTTCGGCGTCCCGGGTGGCGACGCGCAGCAGGTAGGGCTCCAGGTCGCGGCGGACCTCGGACTCGATCCGGGCCAGCAGCCCGTTCACCTTGAGGAAGTCGGCGTGCACGGGCTCGCGGCCGGGCGGCAGGCCGCGCTCGGCGCAGGTCGCGATGACCGCGAGGGCCAGGTCGTGGTTGATGTGCGCGTTCATCCCGGCGAGGACGAACTGCAGCGGCCAGACCGTCCCGTTCTCGCGCGCCTCGAACAGGGGGCGCCAGCAGCGGTCGGGCCTGCGCCCGGCGAGGGCGTCGTCCACGTTCCTGAAGTACAGGTCCGCGAAGACGACGTCGAGGCGCTGCACGAACTCCAGGTCGGCGAAGAAGCCCTCCTGGAGGTCGTGCAGGACCAGCTCGGTGACGCGCAGGTAGACGCGGTTGAAGCAGGCGACGCCGTCGCCGGGGTCGAGCGAGCGGTCGATCTCGCGCATCCGCTCGATGACGTCCTGGACCGTTTTCATGACCGTCTCCCCCGGGAGGCGTGGACCCTGCCACCGACCCTAGGACCCGCGCCTGAGACCTCAAGTACCGTTGGCGCCGGCGTTCAGGTGAGGTGACGGTGTCCGGACCGGCGAGTGCGGTGTGGTTGCGCGGCCAGGTGATGGAGATCGGGGCCGCGATCTTCCCGGACGGTCCCCCGGTCGTGGCGGACGCGTGGAGCGATGCCGTGCCGGTCGGGGACGGGCGGCGGCACCTGGTGCTGGCGGCCCTGGGCGGTGACGGGCGCCCCGCCGGACCGGAGGTCTTCGCGCGGCTGCTGCGCGCGTTCGCCGACACCGGCTGGCGCTCGCACGGGCCGCGCCGCAAGGACGGGGAGACCTGGGCGGGCGCGACGCTCGAAGGCTTCGGAGCGCGGCTCTACGAGGGCGCCGGACCGGGCGTCCTGCAAGTGCTGGCCTGGACGCCCGCGATCTACCCGGAAGGCGGGCACGTCCAGCCCGCGCACACCGTCGGCACCGTGACCCACGGCCTGCTGTGCCCCGAGTGCGAAGGGCTCGGCGCGTGCCAGACCTGCGAGGGCACGGCGCGGCTCGACGGCCGCCGCTGCCCGGAGTGCACGGCGGGCAACCACGGGCCGGGGTACTGCTCGTACTGCGGCCCGTCCGGAACCCTCCAGCCCGACGGCCTGCCCGCATGGCTCGAAGGCCAGTTCCCCGGCCTCGCCCTCCCGGAGGCCGAGGAATCCCTGACGGCCCCGACGAACACGGCGGCGTTCATCGACGCGGTGCGTCGCGCGTGCGGGACATGCGGTGAAGTGCGGTGCGCTTACCGGAACGTGGTCACGGAGGCGGAGGGACGGTTGCGCTCGCGCTTCTTCGGACGCTGCCCGCGTTGCGGTGCCGAGCGGGCTTATGTGTACCGGCTTTCGCTGGTCAGAGGGCGTTTGTGACGGCGGGCAGTAGCGGACAGGTTCTGACCTACACGGCCCCTAACGTAGTTCTCGTCACCGCGACCGAGGAGCCCGCATGAGCGTTCAGCCCGTCCCCGCCGGCTACACCACCGTCACCCCCTGGATCATCGGCCGCGACACCGCCGGGCTGATGGACTACCTGGCCGAGGCGTTCGACGCCGAGGAGCTGGGCCGCGTCGCCAACCCGGACGGCGGCATCGGGCACGCCGAGATGCGCATCGGCGACGCCGTCGTGATGATGTTCGACTCGCGCCCCGACTGGCCCGCGACGCCCGCGTTCCTGCGCCTGTACGTGCCGGACGCCGGGGAGGCGCACCGGCGGGCCGTCGCGGCGGGCGGCACGTCGGTCACCGAGGTCACCCACCTGGCGTTCGGCAACGAGGTCGGGCGCGTCCGCGACCCGTTCGGCAACCTGTGGTGGCTCCAGACCCGCGTCGAGGAGGTCTCGGAGGAGGAGTTCATGGCGCGGATGGGCGACCCGCGGTTCGCGAAGGCGATGGAGTACGTGCAGGGCGCCGACTTCTTCGGCGTCGGCGCGGAGTAGCCGGCCGCGCATCGGGCGGGGCGCCGTTCCGGGCGTCCCGCCCCGGCGCTCAGGCGAGGCGGCCCAGCTCGACGGAGAACGCCTCGGCGTCGGCCAGCCGCGCTCGCAGCGCCGCGCAGCGCTCCTCCACCTCCGCCCGGTAGGACGCCAGGCGGCCTGCCAGCCGGGCCCGCTCGGGACCGCCCAGCCCGTCCGAGCGCAACCGGTCCAGCACCGCCAGCAGGTCCCGCATCTCCTCCAGCGTGAAGTCCAGCGGCTTCATCCGCTTGATCACCATGAGCCGGGCCACGTCGGCGTCGGTGTAGAGGCGGAAGCCGCCCGCCGAGCGCGCGGCGGGCGGCGCGAGGCCGACCTCCTCGTAGTGGCGGAGGGTGCGCAGGCTCAGCCCCGTCCGGTCGGCGACCTCGCCGATCCGCAGCCGCGCGGGCGCCCCCGGGTCCCTCCCCGGGGCGTCGCGGCCGGTCACGCCCGCTCCCGCCGGATCAGCGCCCGCCCGATCCGTGCCCGTCCGATCAGCACCCGCCCGACCAGTGCCCGCCCGATCAGCGCCCACCGGTTCAGTGCCCGCCGGACAGCTCGCCCGACAGCGCGCCGTGCATCCGCGCGCTGGCCTCGTTCAGGCCGACGATCTCGACGGTCTTGCCGCGCGCGGCGTACTTGGCGGTGACCGCGTCCAGCGCGGCGACCGAGGTCGCGTCCCACACGTGGGCGTCGGTCAGGTCCACGACCACGTGCTCGGGGTCGCCCGCGTAGTCGAACCGCGACACGAAGTCGTCGCTGGAGGCGAAGAACAGCTCCCCGGACACGCCGTACACGGCCCGGCCGCCCTCGGGGTCGCGGACCGCCGACACGCGCACCACGTGCGCGACGCGCCGCGCGAACACCGCCATCGCGGTGACCGAGCCGACCACCACGCCGATCGCGAGGTTGTGGGTGGCGACCACCACCGCGACCGTGACCACCATGACCAGGGTCTCGCCGAGCGGCAGGCGGCGCAGCGTCGCGGGCGCGACCGAGTGCCAGTCGAAGGTGCCGACCGACACCAGGATCATGACGGCGACCAGCGCGGCCATCGGGATGTCGGACACGATCGGCCCGAACACCACGCACAGCACCATCAGCAAGGCCCCGGCCAGGAACGTGGAGATCCGGGTGCGCGCCCCGTTCCCCACGTTGATCATCGTCTGGCCGATCATGGCGCAGCCGCCCATGCCGCCGAAGAGGCCGGTGACGATGTTGGCCACGCCCTGCCCGATCGACTCGCGCGTCTTGTTGGAGCGGGTGTCGGTGATGTCGTCCACCAGCCGGGCGGTCATCAGCGACTCCATCAGCCCCACCAGCGCCATGGCCAGCGCGTACGGGGCGATGGTCGCCAGGGTGTCCCAGGTGAAGGGCACGTCCGGCAGGCCCGGCACCGGCAGCGAGGAGGGCAGCTCGCCCTTGTCGCCGACGGTCGGCACCGCGATCCCCGCGCCCAGCGTCAGCGCGGTCAGGATCGCGATCGACACCAGCGGCGCGGGCACCGCCTTCGTCAGCCGCGGGAACAGCACCATCAGCGCCAGCGCGGCCGCGACCAGCGGGTACACCGGCCACGGCACGTCCCGCAGCTCGGGCAGCTGGGCCATGAAGATCAGGATGGCCAGCGCGTTGACGAAGCCGACCATCACCGAGCGCGGCACGAACCGCATCAGCCGGGCGACCCCCAGCGAGCCCAGCGCCACCTGGAACACCCCGGCCAGGATGACGGCGGCGACCAGGTACCCCAGGCCGTGCTCGCGGTTGAGCGGCGCGATGACCAGCGCGACCGCGCCGGTCGCGGCCGAGATCATGGCGGGGCGCCCGCCGACGACCGCGATCGTGACGGCCATGGTGAACGAGGCGAACAGCCCGATCCGCGGGTCCACGCCCGCGATGATCGAGAACGAGATGGCCTCGGGGATCAGCGCCAGCGCCACCACCAGGCCGGACAGCGCCTCGGTGCGCAGCAGCCGGGCGGTGATCGGGGTGGCCGGCTTCAGGCGCACCGAAAGGGCGGAAGGCAAAAAGGTCTCTCCAGACGGGGGCGTGCGGGTCAGCCGGCGTCGGCCGCGAGCATCGGGGTGAGGGTGACCTCGGGGTGCTCGCGCTGCACGGCCTGCACCCGCCACTTGTCCACGAACACCGCGATCAGCGCGCCGTCCAGGCGGCGGGTGAAGACCTCCACGCCGCGCCGCGAGGCCAGCGTCGGGGCGGAGGCGGCGTCGGTGATGCGCGCGGTGGTGTACTCCATCCGGTCGAGGTTCACCGGCGCGTTGAACTCGTGCTCCATGCGGTGCGCGACCACCTCGAACTGCAGCGGCCCCACGGCGGCCAGCACCGGAGCCTGGTCGCCGCGCACGTCGCTGCGCAGCACCTGCACCACGCCCTCGCCGTCGAGCTGGTCGATGCCGCGCCGGAACTGCTTGGCGCGGCCGTTGTCCTTGGCCCGCACGACCATGAAGTGCTCGGGCGCGAACGCCGGGATCGGCGGGAAGGCCACCGGCCGCTTCTCGTACAGGGTGTCGCCGACGATCAGGCCGGTGGAGTTGGGCAGGCCGATCACGTCGCCGGGGAAGGCGGTGTCCAGCGTGGAGCGGTCGCGGCCGAACATCGTCTGGGCGTACTTGGTGGCCAGCGGCCGCCCGGACGGCGCGTGCGTCAGCGTCATGCCGCGCTCGAAGCGCCCCGAGCAGACCCGGATGAAGGCGAGCTGGTCGCGGTGCGCGCGGTCCATGCCCGCCTGCACCTTGAACACCTGCCCGGCGAACGGCGCGGTCACCTCGCGCGGCTCGCCCTTGACGTCCAGGCGCGGCGACGGCGACGGGGCCAGCTCGCAGACGGTCTCCAGCAGGGCCCGCACGCCGAAGTTGGGCAGCGCCGCGCCGAACAGCACCGGCGTGCACTTGCCCGCGGCGAAGTCGTCCATGTCGAGGGTCGCGCCGATCTCGTCCAGCAGCGCCAGCTCCTCCTGCGCCGTGGTCCACGCCTCGCCCTCCTCGGCGGCGGCGCGGTCGGCGTCCACGACCTCCTCGGTGGCGCGCTTGACGCCGCCGGGGGCGCGGTCGAAGCGGGTGAAGGCCCCGGTGGCGCGGTCCAGCAGGCCGCGGAAGTCGCCCGCGATGCCGACCGGCCAGGTCAGCGGGGCCGGGCGCAGGCCGATGCGCTGCTCGACCTCGTCCAGCAGCTCCAGCGGCTCGCGGCCGGGCCGGTCCCACTTGTTGACGAAGGTGATGATCGGGATGCCGCGGTGCCGGCAGACGTCGAACAGCTTGAGCGTCTGGGCCTCCAGGCCCTTGGCGCTGTCCAGCAGCATGATCGCGGCGTCCACGGCGGCCAGCACCCGGTAGGTGTCCTCGGAGAAGTCGGCGTGGCCGGGGGTGTCCAGCAGGTTCAAAAGCACGTCGCCGTACTCGAAGCGCAGCACCGAGGAGGTGATGGAGATGCCGCGGTCGCGCTCCATCGCCATCCAGTCGGAGGTGACGCCGCGCCGCCCGGCCTTGCCGTGCACCGCGCCGGCCGCCTCGATGGCGGCGGCGTGCAGCGCCAGCGCCTCGGTGAGGGTGGACTTGCCGGCGTCGGGGTGGCTGATCACCGCGAACGTGCGGCGGCGCGCCGCCTCGCCGGCGATCTGGGTCGTTCCAGCCTGAGCCGTGGTCACCGGTCTCCCCCCGTTGTCGTGAACCGAAGAACTCTACCCTTACGTGAGGGTAGGTCGCGTCACCGGCCGTGCGCGGCGGCGATCGCGGCGAGCACGCGGGCGCGGGCGTCCTCCGGCGCGCTGACGCCGATCAGGACGTAGTAGGCCAGCCCCTCGGCGAGCCCGGCCAGCGCCACGGCGGCGGCGCGCGGGTCGGGCGCGTCCGGCAGCAGGGCGGCGAGCTCGGCGTGGAAGGCGGCGTAGTCCTCGCGCAGGCGGGCCGCGATCGCCTCGTCGGCCAGGGCCAGGGCGGTGAACGCCTGGCGGACGCGCAGGTGGGTGCGGGTGACCGGGTCGTGCGGGATCAGCTGCGTCAGCACGGTCGTCAGGACCTCGCGCGGCGGGGCGTCGCGGCCGGTCAGGGCGCTGACACGGGCGCGGGCGAGGGCGTTGGCGCGGTCGAAGGCGGCCTCGACCAGCTCCCGCTTGGCCGGGAAGTAGTGCTGGACCCGGCCCGCCGAGACCCCGGCGCGGCGGGCCACGGCGGTCTGCGAGACCGCGTGCAGGCCCTGGTCGGCGACGATCGCGAGCACGGCGTCGGCGATCCGGGCGCGCTGCTCGGCGTGCCCGGCCCCGGGGCCGCGGGTGCGGCGGTTCATTGACCCCACCTTTTCAATGTGATCACATTGGTTTGATGGAGCCGAGTCTAGCGGCCCGGGGCGTGCTCGCACTGGCCTGCGCCGCGCAGTTCATGGTCGTGCTGGACGTGTCGGTGGTGAACGTCGCGCTGCCCGCGATCCGGGACGAGCTGGGGGTCGGGGCGGTCGGGCTGTCCTGGGTCGCGGGGGCCTACGCGCTGGTGTTCGGCGGGTTCCTGCTGCTGGGCGGGCGGTTGGCCGACCTGTACGGGCGGCGGCGGGTGTTCGCGGCCGGGCTGGCGGTCTTCGCCGGGGCGAGCCTGGCGGGCGGGCTGGCCGGGAGCGCCGGGACGCTGATCGCGGCGCGGGCCGTGCAGGGACTGGGCGCGGCGGTGCTGGCCCCGGCGACGCTGACGGTGCTCACCACGACCTTCCCGGAGGGCGCCGAGCGCACCCGCGCGCTGGCGGTGTGGACGGCGGTGGGGCTGACCGGGGGCGCGGCGGGCAACCTGCTGGGCGGCCTGCTCACCCAGGCGGCGTCGTGGCGATGGATTCTGCTGGTCAACGTGCCGATCGGCGCGGCGGCGCTGGCGGCGGCGGCCCGGGTGCTGCCCGGCGACGCCGAGGGGCGCGGCGGGCGGCGCGGGCGGCGGCTGGACGTGTCGGGCGCGGTCCTGGTGACGGCCGGGCTGAGCGGCCTCACCTACGGCCTGTCGGCCGCGGGGCCGGGCCGGGGCGCCGCGCTGGCGGCGGCCGCCGCGGCGCTGGCCGCGTTCGCCGCCGTGGAGGCCCGGCACGCGCCGCACCCGCTCGTGCCGCCGCGCCTGCTGCGCGCCCGCCCCCTGGCCCTCGGCAACACGATCATGCTGCTGGCGGGGGCGTGCTTCCAGATCCCGATGTGGTACTTCCTCACCCTCTACATGCAGAACGACCTGCACTACTCGGCGCTGCGCACCGGCCTCGCGTTCCTGCCGCACACGCTGCTGACCCTGCTGGTCGGGCTGCACCTCACGCCCCGGCTCATGCGGCGCCTCGACCACCGGGCACTGATCGCCGCCGGGGCGCTGACGGCGGCGGCCGGGTTCGCCTGGCAGAGCGGGGCGGCGCCCGGCGACGGCTACGTCACCGGGATCCTCGGCCCGGCGGTACTGATGTCGGTGGGCGGCGGGCTGTTCACCACGCCGCTCACCACGGTGGTCACCGGCGGCGTCCCGCGCGAGGACGCCGGGGCCGCCTCCGGGCTGATGAACACCGCCAAGCAGGCCGGCGGCGTCCTCGGCCTCGCCGCGCTGGCGGGGGCGCCGGACCGCGCCTTCGCGGCCTGCGCGGGGATGCTGGTGGCGGTCGCCGCGCTGGCGCCCGCCCTGCCCGCCGCCGCGCGGGCCGGCGGCCGCGCCGGCGGCTCCTCCCCCGATCGCTGAACGGCGCGGCGGCGCGCGGGCATTCGCTCCCGCGTGCCGTAGCGTCTTACCCTGTGCGGCGCGGTGTTCACCGAGGGCTACCGGCGCTGCTCAGGGGATTCGGGGGGATCCGATGCAGGGGGACTGCCGGGGGGCGCGAAGGCGCCTCCTGTGGGCCAGGCTTTTCTACTCGGTCCGGGGCCGCGCGACGGTGATCACCGTGGTGCTCGCCGCGCTGGTGCTGTCGGCGTGCGTCGGCCTCGCCCTGATGCTGGTGCGGGACGTGGCGCGGTCCTCGGCGGCGGGGTCGGCGGCCGACACCGTCGAGCGCGTCGTCTACGGGATCGCCCGCGGCGAGCGGACCGGGCCCCTGACCGCCCGCGAGGACGAGGCCCCCTACATCCAGATCGTCAGCGCCGACGGCCGGGTCCTGGACGCCACGCCCCCGATGCGGGGCCGCCCGCCGCTCGTAGGGACCGACCCCGCCAAGGGCGACCTGCTGGTGGACCGCCGGGTGTGCCCGTCCTACCTGGACACCTGCGTCCAGGTGGTCGGGATGCGCCTCGCCGAGTCCCCCTACGGCCGGGACGTGATGGTGTTCGCCGCCCAGCGGCCCTCGCAGTTCGCGCGCGGCTGGCTGCTGCCCGTGGAGATCATGCTGGTGCTGACCACGATGCTGGCGGTGATCGCCTGGTGGACCTGGCGGACCATCGGCCAGGCGCTGGCGCCGGTGCGGGCGATCGACGAGCAGATGGCCGAGATCAACACCACCGCCGACCTGGAGCGGCGGGTGCCCGAGCCCGGCACCGGCGGGGAGATCCAGCACCTGGCCGAGACCGTCAACCACACGCTGGAGCGGCTGGAGGAGGCCGCCGGGCGCGAGCGCCGCTTCGTCTCCGACGCCTCGCACGACCTGCGCAACCCCATCGCGGGCCTGCACACGCGGCTGGAGGGCCTGCTGCTGGAGGACGACGGCCACGACTGGCGGCCCGAGGTGCGCGCCGCGCTGCGCGACACCGAGCGGCTGAACGACATCGTGGCGGACCTGCTGGAGCTGTCCCGGCTGGACGCCCGCGCGCCCGCCCCCGTGGAGCGCGTGGACCTCGCCGAGCTGGTGCGGTACGAGGTGGGCCGCCGCGACGGCCGCGTGCCGATCGAGACCCGGCTGGCCGAGGGCGCGGTCGTGTCGGCCAACCGGGTCCGGCTCGCGCGGGTGCTGGGCAACCTGGTCAGCAACGCCGAGCGGCACGCCGAGTCCCGCATCACGGTCACCGTCGCGGTGGACGGCGGCGAGGCGGTGCTGGAGGTGCTGGACGACGGCGCGGGCGTCCCGCCCGAGTCCCGCGAGCGCGTCTTCGAGCGGTTCGCCCGGCTGCCCGACTCCCAGCGCCGCGACCCCGCCGGGACCGGTCTCGGCCTGCCCATCGCCCGCGAGATCGCCCAGACCTACGGCGGGTCGCTGCGCATCGCCGACAGCCCGCGCGGCGCCCGGTTCGTGTTCCGGCTGCCGCTGACCGGGGCCCCCGTCACCGCGGCTCGATGACCACGACGGGGATCTCCCGCCCGGTCATCGCCCGGTAGTCCTCGTAGCCGGGCACCGCCTCGGTGATCAGCCGCCACAGCGCGGGCCGCTCCCCGGGGGCGGCGGTGCGGGCGCGGGCGGGGAAGGACCGCTCGCCCACCTGCACCGTCACCTCCGGGTCGGCGACGAGGTTGAGGTACCAGGCGGGGTGCCGGTCCGCGCCCCGGTTGGAGGCCGCCAGCAGGTAGCGGCCGCCGTGCGGGACGTAGACCAGCGCGGTGCGCCGCAGCAGCCCGCTCCTGCGGCCCCGGGTGGTGAGCAGCAGGTCGTTCATGCCGGGCCGGGGCCGCCCGCCGGTCTCCAGGAAGCGGCGGATGTGGTCGGCGACGAACGGCTCGGGGCTGTCCAGGACGTCCGTCATGCCCGCTCGACCCCGATGTGCACGCGGTGGTGGGCCGGGGCGTCGGCCTCGTCCAGCAGCGCGATCGCGAAGTCGGCGTAGGAGACGCGGGCGGCGGCGTCGGCCGGGGCGATCCGGTAGCCGCCGGTGCGCGCCCCCTCGTGGTCGAAGTCGCCGGACGGGCTGACCACCACCCAGTCGAATCCGGCGTCCTTGCGCAGCGCGTCGTTCCCGGCGGCGTGGCCGAGGAAGAACGACCGGTACTCCTGCGGGTAGCCGGGGGCGTCCATCAGCGGCGTGCCGGACGCGTCCTCCAGCACCGACGCGAGGCCCACGTGCACCAGCCGCCCGACGCCCGCGCGCCGCAGCCCGTCCAGCAGCGCTCCGGCGGAGGCGGTGAAGAACGCGGCGGGCTCGGCGCCGGGGTCGTAGGTGGAGTTGATCGCGGCGTCGTGCCCGGCGGCGGCCGCCGCGACGCTCGCGGCGTCGGTGACGTCGCCCGCGACCACGCGCACGCCGCCGGCCGCCAGGTCCTGGTGCCCGGCCGGGTCGCGGACGACGGCGGTCACCGCGTGGCCGCGCCGCCGCGCCTCGGCGACGGCCGCCCGGCCGCCGCGCCCGCCGGCCCCGAAGACAACGATCTCGCTCATGGAAGGACCTCCCGCTCGTGTTGCCCGGGACGCTAACCGAGGGGGTGGTTTCCGACCGGATACCTCGTCTACCGTGAGCCGGTGACCTCCCCGCCGCGCCCGGACATGTTCGACCCGGTCTGCCCGTCCGACCTGAGCCCGTTCCGGTTCCCCGACAAGTGGGCGGGGATGGTCATCCGCTGCCTGGCGGCGGGCCCGCGCCGCTTCTCCGAGCTGCGCGTCCCGCTGCGCGGCGTGACCGCCAAGTCGCTGACCAAGTCGCTGCGGCTGCTGGAGCGGGACGGGATCGTCGCGCGCAGCGCCGACGGGCGCGCCGTGGAGTACGCGCTGACCCCGCTGGGCGAGAGCATGCTCGGCCCGATCGAGGCGATGTGCGCCTGGGCGGAGGAGCACTGGGACGAGCTGCTCGACGCCCGCGAGGCCGCGCTCCGGCGGCCGGCCGGCTGACGCCGCCTCAGCCGGAGCGCGGCTCCAGCACCGCCGTCAGCCCGTAGTGGTCGCTGGCCTGCACGCCCTCCACCGGCTCCACGAACACCCGCGCGCAGTCGCGGACGCGCAGGGACATCGCGCCCTCGGCGTCCCGGCGCACCAGGATGTAGTCGATCCGCCGGAACGGCCAGTCGTCGGCCCCCATCAGCGGGTTGGCGGGCGTGTAGGTGTGGCCGGGCGCGGTCCCGCGCACGTGCTCCCACACGTCCTGGTAGCAGACGCTCGTCCCCTCCAGCGACTGGCGGCCCGTCCAGAACCGCATGCTGGCCGACTCCGGCGCGGCGTCCATGTCGCCCGCCACGACCACCGGCAGGTCGCGGCCGGCCAGCATCGCCTCCACCTCGCGCGCCGCGATGACGGCCTGCCGCTCGCGCTCGTACTCCAGGTGGGGGCGCCAGCTCGGGAAGTGGTTGCCGAACAGCAGCGGCACCGGGCCGTCCACCTCCGCCAGCAGCGTCGTGCAGGCGAAGTCGCCGGTGCGCGGCGGCACCGCCAGGTCGGCTTCGCGCACCTCGCGCAGCGGCCAGCGGGACGCGATCGTGACGCCCTGCCCGGTCTCCTCCCGCGTCGCCGAGTGGGCGAGGTGGTAGCCCTCGCCCAGCAGGTCGGCGACCTGGTCGTAGTCGTCGGTCCTGGCGGTCTCCTGGAAGGCGGCCAGGTCCGGGTTCAGGCGGGCGATCCCGGCGGCGAGCGCGTCGCGCCGCCGGGCCCAGTCGCCACGCGTCTCCCAGAGATTCAGCGTCAGCACCCGCATCCCCGGGCGTTACCCGGTGAGGATCAGACCAATCCCTGCGCCAGCACGGCTTCGGCCACGCGCTCGAAGCCGGCGATGTTCGCGCCGGTCACGTAGTCGCCGGGCGCGCCGTAGCGCTCGGCGGTGGCGGCGACGGTGGCGTGCACCTCCGTCATGATGCGGGCCAGCTCCTGCTCGACGCGCTCGAACGTCCACAGCTCGCGCCCGGCGTTCTGCCGCATCTCCAGGCCGCTGACCGCGACGCCCCCCGCGTTGGCGGCCTTGCCGGGGGCGAACGACACGCCCGCCTCCTGGAACAGCCGGACCGCGTCGGGCGTGACGGGCATGTTCGCGCCCTCCGACACCGCGCGCACGCCGTTGCGGATCAGGACGCGCGCCGCGTCGGCGTCCAGCTCGTTCTGGGTGGCCGAGGGCAGCGCGATGTCGGCGGGCACGTCCCACACGCTGCCGCCGGGCACGAAGCGCGCCGACGAGCCGCGCCGGTCGGCGTAGTCGGAGACGCGGCCGCGCTCGACCTCCTTGACCTGCTTGAGCAGCGCGAGGTCGATGCCCTTGTCGTCCACGACGTAGCCGGAGGAGTCGGAGACCGTCAGCACGTTGGCGCCCAGCGCCTGCGCCTTCTCCACGCTGTAGATGGCGACGTTGCCCGAGCCCGACACCGTGACCTGGAGCCCCTCCAGGTCCTCGCCGCGGTGCAGCAGCATCTCGCGCGCGAACAGCACGTTGCCGTACCCGGTGGCCTCCACGCGGCCCGGCGACCCGCCCCAGCCGAGGCCCTTTCCGGTGAGCACGCCCGCCTCCCAGCGGCCGGTGATCCGCCGGTACTGGCCGAACATGTAGCCGATCTCGCGGCCGCCGACGCCGATGTCGCCGGCCGGGACGTCGGTGTGCTCGCCGAGGTGGCGGTACAGCTCGGTCATGAACGACTGGGTGAACCGCATGACCTCCGCGTCGGAGCGGCCGTGCGGGTCGAAGTCGCTGCCGCCCTTGCCCCCGCCGAGGTTGAGGCCGGTCAGGGCGTTCTTGAAGACCTGCTCGAAGCCGAGGAACTTCACCACCGACAGCGACACGCTGGGGTGGAAGCGCAGGCCGCCCTTGTACGGGCCGAGCGCGCCGTTGAACTCGACGCGGAACCCGCGGTTGACGCGTACCCGGCCGCTGTCGTCCTGCCACGGCACCCGGAACATGATCTGCCGGTCGGGCTCGGTGAGGCGCTCCAGCACCGCGGCGTCGACCAGCTCGGGGCGGGCGGCCAGCACCGGCGCCAGCGTCTCCAGGACCTCGCCCACGGCCTGGTGGAACTCCGGTTCGGCCGGGTCGCGCGACTGCACGTGCGTGTACAGGCGCTCCAGCTCGGTGGCGGTGGCGGCCGGGACCGGGTGGCGGAAGGTCAGGGACACGGTTTTCCTTTCGTCGGGTACGGGGCCGTACGAGCCCGGACCGCGAGCCGTTCAGCGGGCGGCGGGAGCAGGCGTCCCAGCAAACCGCCTGAACAGGCTTTCTCGCAAAATGTTCTAGCGCGCCGGCCGCCCGGCGAGCGCGAGCAGGAGCAGCGCGCACGCGGCGGGGACCGCCAGCGCCGCGACCGGCCCGGCCCGCAGGCCGAGCAGGACCAGCCCGGTGACGGCCACGGCGGCCACGCCCGCCAACTCTTGCACGGTCCCCAGGACCGCCGACGCCTGGCCTGCGAGTTCGTCACCGGCGGCGGCCAGCGCGGCCGAGATCAGCGGGGACATCGTCAGCCCCATCCCGGCGCCGGCCAGCAGCAGTCCGGGCAGCAGGCGGCCGGGATGCGGCCCGGCCGCCGTGGCGGCGGTCCACAGCAGCCCGGCGGCCAGCAGGGCCGCGCCGACCGGCGGCGCGAACCGCCCGGCGCGCGTGGCGGCGGCGCAGAACCCGGCGTTCAGCGCCGTGAAGACCGTCCCGGCGGCGAGCGGGCCGAGCCCGTGGTGCTCCTGGAGCACCAGGGCCAGCACGAACGTCAGCCCGGCCGAGGTCGCGAACAGCAGCGCGACGGCGGCCAGCCCGCGCGCGAAGGCCCGGTCGCGCAGCAGCGCCGGGTCGAGCAGCGGCGCGCGCCCGGCGGCGACGCGGCGGCGCTGGGTCGCCGCGAACGCGCCCAGCGCCGGGACCGCCGCGAGCAGCGCGGGCCACGCGCCGGGATGGGTCAGCGGCACGATCACCAGCACCAGCCCCGTCCCCAGCAGCAGCGCGCCCCCGAGGTCCAGGGAGCGGGCGGGCCCGAACGTCTCGGGCACCAGGCGGCGCAGCGGGGCCAGCGCGGCGAGGCCGACCGGGACGTTCACCAGGAAGCAGGTCCGCCAGCCGAGCCCGCCCGGGTCGGCGGCGATCAGCAGGCCGCCGAGGGTCTGCCCGCTCATCCCGGCGAGGCCGACGGTCGTGCCGTACCAGGCGAACGCCCGCGCGCGGGCCGCGCCGGGGTACAGCGCGCCCAGCAGCGCCAGGACCTGCGGCGCGACCAGGGCGGCGGCGACGCCCTGCACGACGCGCGCGGCCACCAGCACCCCGGCGGAGGGGGCCAGCCCGCAGGCCGCCGACGCGAGCGTGAACAGCGCGAGCCCGGCGGTGAACACCCTCCGCCGGCCGTACCGGTCGCCGAGCCGCCCCGCGACCACCAGCGACGCCGCGTACGCCAGCCCGTAGCCGGCGGCGACCAGGGAGGTCGCCGTCGCCCCGGCGGCCAGCTCGCGGCGGGCCGAGGGGAGCGCGACGTTGACGATGAAGAAGTCGAGCGTGGTCATGAAGACCGCCGCCAGCAGCGGCAGTGCCCGGACCTGCCCGGTCGCCGTCCGCGCGGGGGCCGGAAGGGTGAGCGTCATGTGGGGGGCTCCTCGGTTCGTGGCATGGCCCGAACCCCGCCGGGGCGGGCGGGGTTGCGCGCGCCCCCTCCGCCGGGAGGGGCGGAGGGGGCGCGGGGTGCCGGGTACGGCGCGCGGGGCGCGGGGCGCGGGCCGTGCCGGGCGCGGGCGCGGGTCAGCCGAGGCGGCGGGTGGGGACCCGGTAGACGGCGCCGAGGCCCTCGTCGCCGTGCCCGGCGTCCACGACCTTCCAGAACAGGTCGCGCAGCGCCTTCGGGTAGTCGGTGTCGAGCCCCGCCGCGGCGCTGGACTCGACCACGTGGTCCGCGCCGACGGCCTGCATGTGCAGGGAGTTCTCGCCGCCGGGGAACACGCCCTTCGTGATCTCCTCGGCGAGGATCTTGATGTAGCCCATCGGCCCGTCGGAGGCGAGGTCGGCGAGCAGCCCCCGCGCGAACGGCATGTACTCCTCGGCCCCGACGCCATACTCGCCGACCAGCGCGGCCGCGTGCGCGAAGCTCGACGTCGCCGTCCAGAACAGGAACAGCTGCGCCTGGTAGAACGCCATCGCGAGGCCGAGGTCGGGGCCGACGTAGGTGGTGTCGGCCAGCACCTTCAGCGTGGCGCGGTGCCGGTCCAGGACCTGCTCGGGGCCGCTGTAGAAGGTGTACGCGCCCGGCTGCCCGATGCCCGGCGGCGGCACCATGATCCCGCCGGTGAGCAGGGCCGCGCCGCGCCCGGCCGCCCACTCCCCGGCCCGGCGCAGCTCCTCGGGCGTGCCCGAGCTGAGGTTGACCAGGGTCGCGCCGTCGAGCCGGGCGTCGCCGAAGGAGTCGTACATGGCCTGGTAGTGGAGCTGGCTGATGACCGTCACATCGGCCGCCGCGGCGGCCTCGGCGGCGCCGGCGGCCAGTGTCGCGCCCTGCTCGACCAGCGGGGCGGCCTTGCCCGCGGTGCGGTTCCAGACGATGGTGGGGTGGCCGGCCTTCAGGAAGGTCTCGGCCATCGTCGCGCCCATCGGGCCGAGGCCGACGACCGCCACCGTGGGACGCTTGTTCTCCGCCATCTCGTGCTCCTCATCTCGTTCCGCTTCCGTCTTGCGTCCTCACTTTCGGGCGGCCCGCTACGGAGATCCTTCGGGCCCGCTACGGGGCATAGGCTGGGCCGGTGCGTTTCGGGGTGCTGGGTCCGCTCGCGGTGTGGACGGCGGAGGGCGAGCCCGTCGCCGTTCCCGAGGCCAAGGTGCGCGCGCTGCTCGCCGACCTGCTGATCACGCCCGGCCGCCCGGTGCCGGTGGACCGGCTGGTGGAGGACCTGTGGGGCGACCGGCCCCCGCGCAACCCGACCGGAACGCTCCAGGCGCGGGTGTCCCAGTTGCGGTCGGCGCTGGGCGACCGCTCCCTGGTGGTGTCGCGCCCGCCGGGGTACGCGCTGGAGGTGGCGGCGGACGCGGTGGACGCGGGCCGCTTCACCGAGCTGGTCGCGCAGGCGCGCCGGGCGGGCGACCCCCGCACCAGGTCGCACCTGCTGACGGACGCGCTGGCGCTGTGGCGGGGCCCGGCGTTCGCCGACTTCGCGGACCTGGAGTTCGCGCGCCCGGCCATCGCCGCGCTTGAGGAGCAGCGCCTGACGGCCCGGGAGGAGCACGCCGAGGCCCGCCTGGAGCTGGGCGAGCACGCCGTGCTGGCCGACGAGCTGGCGCCCCTGGTGGCCGAGCACCCGCTGCGCGAGCGGCTGCGCGCGGCGCACCTGCTGGCGCTCTACCGCGCGGGCCGCCAGACCGAGGCGCTGGCCGGGTACACCGACATACGGGCGCGGCTGGCCGACGAGCTGGGGCTCGACCCCGGGCCGGAGCTGGCGGCCCTGCACCAGGCGATCCTCGAACAGGCGCCCGGCACGGCCGCGCCGCCCGGCTCCCGCGGCAACCTGCCCGCCGTGCTGGGCGAGCTGGTGGGCCGCGCGGACGCGGTCGCCGAGGCGCGGGAGCTGCTGCGCGACCACCGCCTGGTGACGCTCACCGGGCCCGGCGGCGTGGGCAAGACGCGGCTGGCGCTGGAGACGGCGGCGCGGTCGGCCGGGGAGTTCCCGGACGGGGTGTGGCTGGTGGAGCTGGCGGGGTCGGCCGCCGAACCGGCCGAGGTGATCGCGGCGACGCTCGGCGTGCGGGACGAGGCGGGGGCGCTGGCGTGCCCGTCCGAGCGGCTGGGCGGGGCGCTGGGCGACCGGCGGCTGCTGCTGGTGCTGGACAACTGCGAGCACATGATCGACGAGGTCGCCGACCTGACCGGGCGCCTGCTGAGCGCCGCGCCCGGGCTCCGCGTCCTGGCGACCTCGCAGGAGCCGCTCGACATCCCCGGCGAGCGGCTGCAACCGGTGCGCCCCCTGCACCTGCCGGGCGCGGACATCGCCCCGGAGACCCTGCGCGGCTTCAGCGCCGTGGAGCTGTTCGTCGCCCGCGCGGCGGCCTCCTCCCCCGGCTTCGAGCTGGACGCCGAGACGGCCGCGCCGGTGGCGGCGATCTGCCGCCGCCTGGACGGCCTGCCGCTGGCGCTGGAGCTGGCGGCGACGCGCGTGCGGTCGCTGGGCGTGCACGAGCTGGCCGCGCGGCTGGACGACCGGTTCACGCTGCTGAACGCCGGCAAGCGCGGCGGCCCGGCCCGGCAGCGGACCCTCCGCGCGATGATCGACTGGAGCTGGGAGCTGCTGCCGCCCGCCGAGCGGGCGGTGCTGCGCCGCCTGTCGGTGCACGCCGACGGCTGCACGCTGGAGGCGGCCGAGCAGGTCAGCGACGCCGACGTGACCGTCCTGCCGCACCTGGTGGACCGCTCCCTGGTCGTGCACGCGGGCGGCCGCTACCGCCTGCTGGAGTCGGTGTCGGCCTACTGCCAGGAGCGCCTGGAGGAGGCGGGGGAGCGGGACGCGCTCCGCGAGCGCCATGCGCGCTACTACCTCGACCTGGCCGAGCGGGCCGCGGCCGAGCTGCGCGGTCCCGAGCAGGGCCGGTGGCTGGCCCGCCTGGACCAGGAGCACTCGAACCTGCGCCTCGCCCTGGAGGCGACCGACGAGCCCCTGCGCCTGGTGAACGCGCTGGCCTGGTACTGGTACCTGCGCGGCCGCCTCACCGAGGCCCGCCGCGCCCTGGCGAAGGCGCTGGAGGCCGACACCTCGTCCGGCCCCCGGGCCGAGGCGATGGCCTGGCACGCGGGGATGGCGATCGCCCAGGGGGACGACGTCTCCGAGAAGGAGATCGAGGAGGTCCTCGCCGCCTTCGACGAGCCGCTCCCCCGCGCCCGCGCGCAGTGGTTCCTGACGTCCCTGCGCTGGTACTACGGCGATCTGGGCAAGCACAACGCCTGGGCCCGGGAAGCGCTGGAGACGTTCCGCTCCCACGGCGACCGCTGGGGCGAGGCGGCCGCGCTGACCCTGCTGGCGAGGCTGGCGATCGTGGACGGCGACGTGGCGGGGCTCCGCGCCTCAGGCGAGCGGAGCCTGGCCCTGTTCACCGGACTCGGCGACGCCTGGGGCCGCCAGGAGGCGTCCGACGCGCTGTCGCGCTGGGCGGAGATCGTCGGCGACCTGGAGCTGGCGGCCCGGCTGCGCGCCGACGAGCTCCGCGTGGCCGAGGACCTGCAGATGTGGACGGAGGTCTCGTCGAAGCTGACGGGCCTGGGCCGCCTGGCGCTGCTGGAGGGCGACCTGGACCGGGCCGAGGACCTGCACCGCCGCGCCTACGCGCTGGCCAAGAGGCACTCGAGCCGCACGGCGGAGGAGTTCGCCGCGACGGGCCTGGCGCTGATAGCGCG
Source organism: Spirillospora sp. NPDC050679 (assembly GCA_044456955.1). Taxonomy (GTDB): domain Bacteria; phylum Actinomycetota; class Actinomycetes; order Streptosporangiales; family Streptosporangiaceae; genus Spirillospora. Next base: position 274,142 of record JBITGK010000001.1, read on the forward strand.
CCGCCGGGGCGACCTGGACGCGGCCGAGGAGTACCTGCGCCCCTGGCTGGAGTGGCTGCGGGGCATCGGGGGCACGGCGGGCATCGCCTTCATCCTGGCCCAGCTGGGCTTCATCGCGGAGCAGCGGGGCGACGCGGAGAAGGCGCTGGCCCTGCACACCGAGGGCCTGCGGGCCGCCGAGCGGGTCGGCGACCCCCGCGCGGTCGCGCTGGCGCAGGAGGGGCTGGCGGGGGCGCACGCCCTGGCCGGGGAGACCGCCGAGGCGGTCCGCCTGCTGGAGACCGCGACCGCCGCGCGCGAGGCGGCCGGCGCGCCCCTCCCGCCGCAGGAGCGGCACGACGTCGACCGGATCCGCGCCAGGCTTGCCCTCATTAATCTGGATGCTTAGTATCTAGATATGCGGATGAGCGAGGGGGTCGAGTGGGCGGCGCACGTGTGCCTGCTGCTCGACTGGCTGGGCGGCGAGCGGCCGGTCTCCACCGGCCGGCTGGCCGCCGGCTACGACCTTCCCCCGCCCTACCTGAACAAGCAGCTCCAGGCGCTGGTCAGGGCCGGCATCGCGACCTCGACGGCCGGGGCGCGCGGCGGCTTCCGGCTGGCCCGGCCGCTCGACCAGATCACGCTGATGGACGTGGTGACCGCGATCGAGGGGCCGGAGGAGGCGTTCCAGTGCACCGAGATCCGCCGCCAGGGCGTCGGCGCGGGGGCCCCGGAGTCGGCGTTCGCGAGCCCGTGCTCGCTGAAGACGGCGATGCTGAGGGCCGAGATGGCCTGGCGGCGCTCGCTGGCCGAGCAGACCCTCGCGGACGTGGCGGCCGACGCGGAGAAGAGGAATCCGGGCCTGGCCGACAACGTGCGGGCCTGGTACGCGCGGCACCGGACCTGATCCGCCCCTGACCATCAGAGGCCCCGGCCCTCCGTCCACCCAGAATCTAGATATTCCCCATTTGATTAAGGAGAATGCGATGCACCGCCTGCCCAAGGTCTACTCGCTGGCCGCCCCCGCCACCCAGGGCCTGCTCGACATCGAGGCGTTCCTCGGCCAGAGCGCGCTCCCCAAGCGCACCCTGGAGCTGGTGAAGCTGCGCGTCAGCCAGATCAACGGCTGCGGCTTCTGCGTGGACATGCACGCCCACGACGCCAAGCAGGGCGGCGAGACCGACGAGCGGCTGTGGTCGGTGGCGGCCTGGCGCGAGGCCCCGTTCTTCACCGACGAGGAGCGCGCCGCGCTGGCCCTGGCGGAGGCGGCCACCCGCATCGCCGACAACGGCGCGGGCGTCCCCGACGAGGTCTGGGACCTGGCCGCCGACCACTACGACGAGAAGGAGCTGTCCGCGCTGGTCATGGCGATCGCCGCGATCAACGCCTGGAACCGGATCAACGTCACCGTCCGCACCCCGGCCGGGTCCATGCGCAAGGCGTCCTGACCCGCGGTCGGGCCGCCCGTTCGGGCCGGGCGGCCCGACCGGGCGGCCTGATCGGGACAACCGGGCGCCGGGCGGAGGGCGGTGGGTCAGGATGAAGACCTTGATCGCCTCTCCGGAAGGCCGCGTGCCCGACATGACCGACGAACTCAGCGCCAGGATCGACGCGTCCGTGCCGCACTCGGCTCGGGTCTGGAACTACTGGCTCGGCGGCAAGGACAACTTCGAGATCGACCGGACGGTGGGCGAGCAGGCGCTCCGGGCCGCCCCCGGCCTGCGGGAGGTGGCCCGCGCCGCCCGCGCCCACCTGGTGCGCGCGGTCGCCTACCTGGCCGCCGAGGAGGGGATACGCCAGTTCCTCGACGTCGGCACCGGCCTGCCCACCGCCGACAACACCCACGAGGTGGCCCAGCGCGTCGCGCCCGACTCCCGCGTCGTCTACGTGGACAACGACCCGCTGGTGCTCGCGCACGCCCGCGCGCTGCTGACCAGCACCCCCGAGGGCGTCACCACCTACATCGACGCCGACGCGACCGACACCGCGCGCATCCTCGGCGAGGCGGGCGAGGTCCTGGACCTGTCGCGGCCGGTGGCGCTGATCCTGGCGGGCATCCTCGGCCACTTCCGGGACGACGGCGAGGCGCTCGCGCTCGTGCGCGGCCTGCTCGACCCCCTCCCCTCCGGCAGCTTCCTGGTCGTCAACGACGGCACCAACGTGGTGCGGGCCAAGGAGTTCAGCCAGGCGGAGGAGGTCTACAACGAGCGCGCCGAGTCGCCCTTCCACCTGCGCACGCCCGGGGAGATCGGCCGCTTCTTCGACGGCCTCGAACTGGTCGAGCCCGGCCTGGTCTCGGCGCCCTTCTGGCGGCCCGAGCCCGGCGCCGAGCCGGTCGAGCTGGACGTCTTCGGAGCGGTCGGCCGCAAGCCCTGACCCGCGCCGCGCCGGCCGCCCTCCGGCGGGGCGCGGTCGGGTGGAGCGCATATCGGATGGAGCGCCGGGGCGCGACCTGTCATGGTCGTCGTATGGGCGCTCTGGACGCGATGGCCCGCCGGGTCGCGGGCGGGGACACCGTCGCGTTCCGGCCCACCGGCTCCTCCATGGTCCCGCTGATCCGCAGCCGCCAGCGGGTGGTGGTCGCGCCGGTCGACCCGGCCAGGCTGGAGGTCGGCGACATCGTCCTCGCCCGGGTCGCGGGAACGGTCTACCTGCATCTGGTGTCGGCCCTGGACCCGGCGGGGAGGCGCGTTCAGATCAGCAACAACCGGGGACGCGTCAACGGCTGGACCGGCCGTGACCGCGTCTTCGGCATCTGCGTCGAGGTGGAGGGCGTCCCCCGGGCCGGGGCCGCGGGCAAGGTCCGCGCGGCCGGGCCCGGCGACCCCTCCTGAGCCCGGTGAGGCCGGGCGCGGTCAAGGGGTGCGGGAGCGGCAGGCCGCCATCCCCGACAGGTAGGCCGACTTCGGGCCCGAGGCCGTCCTCCGTCGGGGCACGCTCCGGCAGGGGACGTCCTTGCGACGGCCCGTCCTCGCCTCGATCCACAGGATTCCCGCGAGCACGGCGGTGACGAGACCGAACGCGGCGACCGTCTCCAACGCACCTCCTCGCGTTCACTGAGCGCGACCACTCAGGAACTCATCGTCACTAGCTGCACTTCATGATGCATGTCGGAGATGTTCTCCGTCTCGAATACCGGCCTTTTCCCCGCGTGCAGCACCTGGGTCTCCAGCCAGGCGACGGCCGCGAAGACCAGGACCAGCAGTGCCAGGACGGTGGCGGCTTCTACCATCGGGCTCCTTCGTTCGTTCCTCTCTGCATTCCCAAGGACGCGCCTGACGCTTTCACTGTTGCACCAGGGAGAATCGGCGCATGTTGGTCGGACGGGAGACGGAACGGGCGGCGATCGACGAGGTCATCGCCGGTGCGCGCGCCGGTTCGGGGCGCGCGCTGGTGCTGCGCGGGGCCGCCGGGGTCGGCAAGTCGGCGCTGCTGGACTACGCGGCCGGGGCGGGCTCGGGGATGCGGGTCCTGCGCGCGGCCGGGAGCGAGGCCGAGCAGGGGCTGGCGTTCGCCGTCCTGCACCAGCTGCTGCACCCGGTGGTCGATCTGGTGGACGCGCTTCCCGCGCCGCAGCGAGACGCCGTCCGGGGCGCGCTGGGGCTGGCCGCGCCGCCCCGGGACGCGCGCTTCCTGGTCGCGGCGGGCGTCGTGTCGCTGCTCGCGGAGGCCGCCGGGGACGGCGGGCTGGTCTGCCTGATCGACGACTTCCAGTGGGCCGACCGCGCCTCGGCGGACGCGCTGGCCTTCGCGGCCCGGCGCGTGCGGGACGACGGGGTCGCGCTGCTGGCCGCGGTCCGGGACGGCGGCGCCGTCGGCGACGTGCCCGTCCTCCGGGTCGGGGGGCTCGGCCCGGAGAGCGCGGGCCGCCTGCTGGAGGGGGCCGCGCCGGCCGTCGTCGAACGCCTCGTCGCGCTGACGGACGGCAACGCGCTCGCGCTGCGCGAGGCAGGGGAACGGCTCAGCGCCGCGCAGCTCGCGGGGCGGGAGGCGCTGCCGGACCCGCTGCCGGTCGGCGCGGACCTGTTCGGTGACCGGATCGCGGAGCTGCCGGCGGACGCGCGGTGGCTGCTGCTCGTCGCGGCCGCCGAGGGACGCGGCGATCTGGACGCCGTGCTGGACGCCGTGCCGGACGGCGTGGACGCCGCCGGGGCGCTGGAGGCCGCGGAGGGCGCCGGGCTGGTGCGGATCGACGGCGCGGAGCTGCGGTTCCGGCATCCGCTGATCCGGTCGGCCGCCTACGCCGCCGCCGGACCCGCCGAACGGCGGCGCGCCCATGCCGCGCTCGCCGCCGTCCTGGACGACCCCGACCGCCGCGCCTGGCACCGCGCCGAGGCGGTGGTCGGGCGGGACGAGGCCGTCGCCGCCGAGCTGGCCGCGGCCGCGGAACGGGCCCGGGAGCGCGGCGGCTACGGCGACGCCGCGACCGCCCTCGGCCGCGCCGCCGACCTCACGCCCGACCGGCGGGTCCGGGCGCGGCGGCTGCTGGACGCCGCGCGGGCGGCGTGGCTCGGCGGGCGGCCCGGCCAGGCCGAGTCGTGCCTGGCGGCGGCCCGCGAGCCGGGCGGCGAGGAGCTGCGGGTCGAGGCCGCCCAGCTCAAGGGGCGCTTCGAGCTGAACTCCGGCGACGCGGCGCAGGCCCTGCGGATCTTCCTGGAGGCCGGGACCACGCTGGAGCTGCTCGCCGACGCCGGGGAGGCCGCCGGGGTCGTCGGGGACGTCGGCGCGATCGTCGAGGTCGGCGAGCGGGCCGCGCGGCTGGAGGGCGGCTTCCTGCGCGGCATGCTCGTCGGGATCGGCGCGCTGCTCGGCGGCGACCGCGAGCGCGGGGGCGCCGTCCTGCGGGAGGCCCTGGAACGGTCCGGCGAGCTGACCGAGGCCGCCGAGCTGCTGTGGGCGTCGGCCGCCGCCAGCTACCTGGGCGAGATCGACCTGGCCGCCGACTTCATCGTGCGCGCGGGGCGGGTCGCGCGGGTCTCGGGCATGGTCGGGCAGCTCCCCGTCGTGCTGGAGTACGTCGCGACCGCCGAGCGCGTCAGCGGCCGGTTCGCGCTCAGCGCCTCCATCGCCGAGGAGGGGCTGACCCTCGCGCGCGAGGCGGGCTATGCCAACTCCGAGGCCGCCCACCTGGCCAACCTCGCCGCCGTCGCGGCCGTGCGCGGGCAGGAGGAGCAGTGCGAGCGGCACGCGGCCGACGCCCTCGCCATCGCCGTCCCGCACCGCGTCGGCCTCCGCGTCAGCATCGCCGCCTACGCGCTCGGGCTGCTGGACCTCGGCATGGGCCGGTTCGCGTCCGCGCACTCGCGGTTCGCGGCGCTGGTGTCGGCCGGTCCCGGCGCGGGCCACCCGACGACCGTGTGGCGGTCCACGCCCGACCGGGTGGAGGCCGCCGTGGGGTGCGGCGAAACGGCCGCCGCGCACGAGGCCGTCGCCGCGTACAGGCGGTGGGCCTCGACCGCGCAGACCGACGAGTCGCGTGCGCTGGTCGCCCGCTGCCAAGCCCTGGTGGAGGAGGGCGAAAAGGCGCTCCCCTTCTACGAGGAGGCCCTGCGCCTCCACGGCGGATCGCCGTTCGAGCACGCGCGCACCGCCCTGCTGTACGGGGAGCGTCTCCGCCGCGTGCACCGCGCCGGAGACGCCCGCGGACCTCTGCGCACGGCTGCGGAGACGTTCCAGCGCCTGGGGGCCGAGCCCTGGGCCAAGCGCGCGCTGGAGGAGCTGCGCGCCGCCGGGGAGACCTCCGCCGCCCCCGAGGCCGACGCCCTCAACTCGCTGACGCCCCAGGAGCTGCGCATCGCCCGCCTGGTCGCCGAGGGGGCGTCCAACAAGGACGTCGCCGCGCGCCTGTTCCTCAGCCCCCGGACCGTCGAGTACCACCTCTACAAGATCTATCCGAAGCTCGGCGTCGCGTCCCGTACCGAACTCGCCCGCCACTTGGCCGGTGATCCCCAGTAGTCCTACGGATGGCCCCGGTGCCGCGCCCCGGCAAGCTCTCAGTCAACACCGAACGAGAGGAACGAAACTTATGGCCGCCGAGCGCATCATCACCAACGGGACCGTCGAGCTGTGGACCGAGGAGTTCGGGGACGCCGCGCACCCGGCGATCCTGCTCATCCCCGGCTCGATGTCCTCCAGCGTCACCTGGCCGGACGAGCTGGTCGGGCGGCTGGTCGCGGCGGGCCGCCGGGTCATCCGCTACGACCAGCGCGACACCGGCCGCTCCAGCGCGATCGACTTCGACGCCGAGCCCTACACCTGGGCCGACGGCAAGGACGACATCCTCGCCGTCCTCGACGGCTACGGGATCGCCGCCGCCCACCTGGTCGGCCACTCGGCGGGCGGGCTGCTGGCCCAGTGGGTCGCCGCCGACCACCCCGAGCGGGTGCTGACCCTCACCGTGATCGGGTCGTCGCCGATCGGGGGGCAGGAGGGCCGCACCGTCATGCGGGCGCTGACCGGGCAGGCCCCCGCCGCCGACGACCTGCCGTTCCCGCGCCGGGAGTTCGTCGAGCACTTCACCACGGCCGCGCCGCCCGCCCCCGAGCGCGCCGCGATCATCGACTTCGCGATCGCCACCGCCCGCGTCATGAACGGCCCCGCGCTGCCCTTCGACGAGGACGAGCAGCGCCGCCTGGAGGAGCGGATCTTCGACCGGGCCCGCCGCCCCGGATCGGAGGCCAACCACCGGCGCGCCTTCCAGGCCGACCCCGGCTTCGAGCCCGCCGGGGCGCTGGAGCGGATCAAGGCCCCGACGCTGGCCATCGAGGGCACGCACGAGCCCTGCAAGCCCGGCCACAGCGCGCTCATCGCCGAGGGCGCGCCGGACGGCCGCCTGCTGATGATCCAGGACATGGGGCACCTGATGACCGCGCCGGTCGTCCGGCCGCTGGCCGAGGCGATCATCGACCACACACCGGTCACGTGACGGATGCCCGGGCGGGGGCCGCGTTCCTAGCGTCGGAGCATGGACATGAGCACCGACATCACCCGCTGGATCGGCGAGAACGCGGCCCCGCTCGTCCCCGAGGGCCTGCGCGGGCCCGCGCGTGACGCCGTCGTCGTCGGCCTCGGCACCACCACCCGAGGCGCGCACGAGCTGTTCGACCTGCAGCACCGGATGCTGGCCTTCCTGGTGGAGGAGATGGGCTTCCGCACGCTGGCGCTGGAGGACGACTGGACCAGCGCCCTGCTGCTGGACGACCACCTGCGCACCGGCGAAGGCGATCTGCGGGGGCTCCTGCGCGAGGCGTGGCTGCCGTGGCAGGTCGAGGAGGTGCTCGACGCGCTGGCGTGGCTCCGCGCGTTCAACGAGCGCCACCCCGGCGACCCGGTGCGCGTCATCGGCATGGACTTCACCGCCACCCGCGCCGCCGCCTACGACCTGGTCGTCGAGCACGTCCGCGGGCACGCCCCCGAACGCCTGGACGAGCTGGCCGCCCTCTACGCGCCGCTGCGGCCCGCGGGCGGCATCGACGAGCACGTGGCCGCCTACCGCGCGCTGCCCGACAAGCGGCCCCACGTCGAACGCGCCGAGCGCGCGGCCCGGCTGGTCGCCGAGGTCCCCGGGGACGGCCTCGCGGCCTGGTACGCGCGGGGCATCGCCGACTTCCACCGCTTCTACGCCCGGCCGCTCGACCTGCCGGAGGTCGAGCGCCGGATGGCCGAGACACTGCTGTGGTGGCGCCGGCGCACCGGCGAGAAGATCGTCTACTGGGGCGGGGCGGCGCACACCGCGGCCGGGGAGCGCCTGGTCAGCGGTCCCCACGAGCGCCGCAACACAGGCGGCCGCCTGCGCCGCGAGCTGGGCGCCCGGTACCTGTCGGTCGCGCTGACCTTCGACCGCGGCACCATCTACGGCGGCCTCGCGGTTCCGCCCCGCGCGGACGGGACGGCCGACGCGGTGCTCGCGACCGGCCCGGAGCGCTACCTGCTGGACGTGCGCGGCGGCCCGCTCACCGAGCCCGGCCCCATCCGGGTGATCGGCCCCGGCTACCGGCCCGAGGAGGACGACGACCACGCCATGGAGGGCGGCGCGCTCGGCACGCTGTTCGACGTGGTCGCGCACGTGCGCGAGGTAACGCCGTCCAGGCCGCTGTATTGATCGAAGTCCCGGCCCAAGCCGCTCGCCTGGCGGCTCGCACCCCTGACCGCGCCTCGGCGAGTGCCACATCGCTTCGCGATCTGTCCCGGCGGGGCTCGCCTTCGGCTTTGCCCCGACGGGACAGGTAGTCACTCGCGTGACGGCTGAGGTCCTTGAGACAGGCCCTAGGCCGCGACGAGCCGCGCCAGCTCCCCGCGCGAGGTCACGCCGAGCTTGGGATACACCTTGTAGAGGTGGTAGCCGACCGTGCGGGGGCTCAGGAACAGCTGCGCGCCGATCTCCCGGTTGCTGAGCCCGGCCGCCGCCAGCCGGACCACCTGCAGCTCCTGCGGCGTGAGCGCGGCGAACACGTCCTGCGGCGGCGCGTCCGCCGCACCGCCGACCGTGCTCTCCCCCGCCGCGCGCAGCTCGGCGCGGGCGCGCTCGGCCCACGGCGCGGCGCCGAGCCGCTCGAAGATCTCCAGGGCGGAGCGCAGCGAGGCGCGGGCGTCGTTGCGGCGGCGGGCGCGGCGCAGCCACTCCCCGTACAGCAGCTCGGTGCGGGCGCGCTCGAACGGCGTCCCGCCGTCGTGGCGGTGCCGCTCGACGGCCCGCGCGTACAGCTCGCCCGCCTCCCCGCCGTCCGCCTCCCCGTCTGCCGCCATGAGCGCGGCGCAGCGCAGCGCGACCGCGTCGGTCCACGGCTGCCCGACCTGCGCGGCCCACTCCCGGTACCAGCCGGCGGCCTGGCGGCCCTCCTTGGCGCGGCCCGCGCGGACGGCGGCCTCCACCAGGTCGGGCAGGCTCCCGATGGAGCCCTGCCGGTTCGCGCCCGACACCACGCCCAGCAGCCGGTCCAGCGCCGCGTCGTAGCGGCCGAGCCCCAGGTCGAGCAGGCTCAGCGCGCCCGCCGCGTGCACGTTGCTCGGCGGGACGTCGCGGGCCAGCGGCTCGGCGGTCAGCTCGGCGACGCGCGCCTCCTCGCCCCGCATCGCCGCCAGCAGCGCCAGCACGGTCGCGTGGTAGACGCGCACCCGGTGCTGCCCGGTGTCGGCGGCGATCCGCATCCCCTCGGTCGCCGACGTCAGCGCCTCGCGCGGGTGCCCCAGCATGAGCTGGGTGCGCGCCAGCACCATCAGCGCGGACGACAGCAGCCCGATCGCGCCGTCCTCGCGGAAGCGGCGCGCCAGCGGCTCCACGAACGCGTGCGCGCCCGCGATGTCGGCGATCATCACGTGCCACAGCGCGGCGCGCAGCATGTCGCGCGGGCCGAGGCAGGCGGTGCCGCTGGCGATCAGCTCGCGCAGCGCGGCGACGCCGTCGGACGGGTCGGCCCGCGTCAGCGGGTTCTGCCCGGCGAACAGCCGCACCAGTGCCCGGACCAGGTGGGCGTTGCCCGCCCCGAGTTCCTCGGCGCGGTCGGCGAGGCGGGCCAGCCCGGCGTAGTCGCCCGCGTTGGCGGCGGCGGACCCGGCCTGGAGCATCAGGTACCCGGCGGTCCGGGGATCGGCCGGGGCGACCTCGGCGGCGGTGTCGGCCAGCAGCCGCGCGGCCTCGCCCGCGCGGTCCTGCTCGTCGGCGAGCGTCGCGCGGATCAGCACCAGCTCGGCCCGGAGCAGCGGGTCGGCGACGTGCCGCGCGGCGCGTCCGGCGTACTCGACCGCCTGCTCGGGCAGGCCGCCGTCGGCGGCGGCGCGGGCGGCCAGCGCCAGGCGGCGGCCGCGGTCGGCGGGGTCGGCGCTGAGGTCGGCGGCGCGCGCGTACATCCCCGACATGGCCGCGTTGCCGCCCCCGGCCTGCTCGGCGGCGACCTCCTCCAGGACGGCGGCCGCCTTCTCGTCCGGTCCGGTCGCCGCGTTGGCCAGGTGCCAGGCGCGGCCGCAGGCGTCGCCGGCGTCCCGGTGGGCCTCGGCGAGGGCGCGGTGCGCGGCCAGCCGGTCGGCGAGCGGCGCGTTCTCGTAGACGGCGGCGCGCAGCAGCGGATGCCGGAACTCCAGCCGCCCCTCCACCGAGGCCACCAGGCCGCGACGCTCGGCGGGTTCCAGATCGGCGACGCCCGCGCCCAGCCGCGCGGCCGCGCCGAGCACGGTCGGGATCTCGCCGCGGGAGTCTGCGGCGGCGACCAGAAGCAGCGTCCGGGCGGGCGCGGGCAGCGCCGCGACCCGGTCGGCGAACGCCGCCCGGATGCGCGTGTAGGTGGCCGAGGGGCCGCCCGCCGCCTCGGGGCGCGCGGCGGGCAGCTCCACCAGGGCCAGGGGGTTGCCCATCGCGGCGGTGAGGATCTCGTGCCGGACGTGCCGGGGCAGCTCGGCGGCGCGCTCGGCGAGCAGCCCGGCGGCGGCGTCCCCGGGCAGCCCGGTCAGCCGCAGCTCGGGCAGGCCGGACGCGGCGAACGCCGGCGCGTCCGCCGCGGGCCCGCCCCCCACGGGCCCGTCGGAGTCGCGGACCGCCAGCAGCACCGCGATCGGCTCGGCCTCCAGCCGCCGCACCGCGAACAGCAGCGCCTCGGCGGTCGCGGCGTCCAGCCAGTGCGCGTCGTCCACCACGCACAGCAGCGGCCGCTCCTCCGCCAGGTCCGACAGCAGCGTCAGCACCGCGAGCCCGACCAGGAAGCGGTCTCCGGACGAGGCCGCGCCGTCGCCGAGCGCCAGCGCGCCGCGCAGGGCCCGCGCCTGCCGCTCGGGCAGCGCGTCCACGCGGTCGAGGTGGCGGCGCAGCAGCAGGTGCAGGCCCGCGTAGGGCAGCGTGCTCTCGTACTCGACGCCGGTGGCGCGCAGCACGCGCATGTCGGCGGCGGAGGCGGCGGCGTGGTCCAGCAGGGCGGTCTTGCCGATCCCGGCCTCGCCCCGCAGGACCAGCACGCCGCTCCGCCCGGCGCGGGCCAGCTGGAGCAGCCGGTCCAGCGCGGCCTGTTCGGCGTCGCGTCCGTGCAGCATGGCGGTCACCCTATCCAGACTGGGCGGATAGCGATTTGTCGCTCTTTTCGAGGGCGGCGCGCAGGACCTCCTCCGACTGCGCGCCGGGCAGCTCGCGGCCGTCCACGGAGAAGACCGGGACGCCGCGCACCCCGCTCGCGCGGACCCGGTCCAGCTCGGCGCGGGTCTCGGCGGCCAGCCCGTCGCTCCACGCGACCCCGGCCTCGGCCGCCAGGCGGCGCAGCACGGCGGGGTCGGCGACGTTCAGCCCGTCGGTGTGGTGGGCGCGGAACAGCCGCTCGACCATCGCCTCGGCGCGGCCCTGCCCGGCGGCGACCGCGATGAGCCGGTGCGCCTCGAAGGTGTTGGACATCACCGCGCCGGCGTGCCGGAAGACCAGGCCCTCCTCGGCGGCCTTGGCGGTGATCCCGGCGACGGCGTCGTCGGTGCGGTCGCCGAACGAGCGGCGCAGCACCTCCAGCTTGGGCTCGCCCTCGGCGGTGGCGCCCGGGTCGAGCTGGAAGGGCAGGAAGCGGACGGCCACCTCGCCGCCCCGCGCCCGGTGGCGGGCGGCGGCGCGCTGGAAGCGGGCGAACGCGAAGTAGGACCACACGCAGGGGATGTCCAGCACGATCTCGACCTGCACGGGCTCGGTCCGCACCCTTCCCTCTCCCCTGTTCTCCCCGTCCTTTTCCATGGCCCCGCTCCTCACGCCGTCGCCTGCTCGAACACGGGCGGCCGCCCGTTGAACCACACCGGCCGCACGTCCAGCCGCCGGAACCGCCACCCCTGCGGGGTGCGCACGGCCTCGCCCTCGAACGTGCCGCCGACGTCGAAGTGCGCGCCGGGCTCCTGGCCGCGCGCCCGCGCCGTCTCGGCGAGGTGCACGTGGACCATCAGCGCGTACCAGCGCACGCGGGCGCGGTCCCCGTCCAGGTCCACGATGTGGTTGCTGCTGAAGTGCTGGGTGGCGTCGAAGCGGCCGACGGCGGTGCGGGTGGACTCGGCCGCCTCGGCGAGGCCCTCGCCGTCGCCGACCGGGGTGGTCGCGGCGAAGTCCTCGGTGTGGAAGGCGCGGGCCCAGTCGTCGTCGAACACGCGGTCGTCCAGGCTCACCATGTAGCGGTCGATCAGCTCGATGATCGCCGTCCGGTCGGGTAGTGCGTTCATGGCCGTTCCTCCAGGTCGGGGGTGGTGCCGTTGGTGACGACGCTACGGATCGCGGCCCGGGGCGGGCATCTGTCGGATGACCGGTCGGCGACGGGCGGGACGGGAAGAGGGACGGGCCCTCAAATGGCTCAGGGCCGCCGGACCTCTCGGTCCGGCGGCCCTGTTCGGCCGTTCCATGGTCAGGCCTTGTTGAAGATGCGCTTGGCCCAGAGGTAGGAGACGAGGCCGAGGCCGGCGCACCAGGCGGTGGCGATGGCGGCGCTGTTGCCGATCGGGGTGCCGAGCAGCAGACCGCGGACGGTCTCCATGATCGGGGTGAAGGGCTGGTACTCGGCGAACCAGCGCAGGACGGCGGGCATCGAGTCGGTGGGGACGAAGCCGCTGCCGAGGAAGGGCAGGAAGACCAGCGGCATGGGGGCGTTGCTGGCGGCCTCGGGGGTGGGGGACTTCATGCCCAGGGCGACCGACAGCCAGGTGATCGCCACGATGAACAGGGTGAGCATCCCGGTGGCCGCGAGCCACTCGACGGGGGTGGCGTTGGGGCGGAAGCCGATGGCCAGGGCGATGCCGACGACCACGGCCATGCTCAGCAGCTGCTGGATCACGCTGGCGACGACGTGGCCGGTCAGCACCGAGGCCCGGGAGATCCGCATGGTGCGGAAGCGGGCGATGATGCCCTCGGTCATGTCGGTGGCGACCATGACGGCGGTCCCGGTGGCGGCGGTGGCGGCCGCCATCAGCAGGATGCCGGGGACGACGTAGTTGATGTAGGCGTCGCGGCCGCCGCCCAGCCCGTCGCCCAGGGTGCCGCCGAAGACGTAGACGAACAGCAGCAGGATGATGACGGGCGTGATGACCAGCTGCACGGTCATGGACGGGTAGCGGAGCAGGCGCTTGAGCTGGCGGCGGATCATCGTGGACGAGTCGCGCGCGGCGAGGGCGAGGGCGGTCATCGGGAGGCCTCCACATTCTGCTGGCCGGTGAGGGTGAGGAAGACGTCGTCGAGGTCGGGGGTGTGCACGCCGAGCTCGGCCGGCTCGATGCCGGCGGCGTCCAGCCGGGCCAGCAGGTCGCGCAGCGCGGCCACGCTCCCGTCGCCGGGCACCTGCAGGGTCAGGCGCGCGTCGTCGGAGCCGTCCAGGAAGCCCTGGCCGAGGACGCCGAGCGCGGCCTTCAGCGGGCCCTCCTCGGTGAACCGCAGGGACACGTGCCCGCCGGGGATCAGCCGCTTGAGCTCCTCGGCGGTGCCCTCGGCGATCAGCCGCCCGCCGTCGAGCACGGCGATGCGGTCGGCGAGCTCGTCGGCCTCCTCCAGGTACTGGGTGGTCAGGAAGATCGTGACGCCGCCCGCCACGAGCTCGCGCACGACGCCCCACATGGCGCGGCGGCTGCGCGGGTCCAGGCCGGTGGTGGGCTCGTCCAGGAAGATCAGGCGCGGGTCGCCGACCAGGGTCATCGCCAGGTCCAGCCGGCGCCGCATGCCGCCCGAGTAGGTGGAGGCGGGCTTGCCGGCCGCCTCGACCAGGTCGAACCGCTCCAGCAGCTCCTTGGCCTTCCGCCGGCCCTCGCGCTTCGGCAGGTGCCTGAGGTCGGCCATGAGGAGCAGGTTCTCCTCGCCGGTGAGCAGCTTGTCGACCGCCGAGTACTGGCCGGTGACGCCGATCGCGCCGCGCACCTCGTCGGCCTGGCGCTCCAGGTCGTACCCCGCCACCCGGACCCGCCCCTCGTCGGCGCGGAGCAGGGTGGACAGGATCTGCACGGTGGTGGTCTTGCCGGCTCCGTTGGGGCCGAGCAGGGAGAAGATCGTTCCTTCCGGGACGGCCAGGTCGACGCCGTCGAGCACGACCTTCGCCTCCCCCTTCTTGCCGGGGTAGGACTTGCGCAGCCCCTCGGCTGCGATGGCGAGGTTCGTCATGGCTTCTGCTCCTTCGAGGAGGCGCGGGTCACAGGCTGCGGGCGGCGATGTCGCCCTGCATGGTGGTGGCGCGGATGTCGAGCCGGGCGGTGCCGTCGTTCCTGAGGTCGTTGGTGACGCGGCCGTGCGAGGTGCCGGCGTCCAGGGAGGCCGAGACCCCGGCGGCGGCGGTGACGGAGATGTCGCCGGACCGGGTGCTCAGCACCACCGTGCCGCCCTTGGCCTCGGCGATCCGGATGTCGCCCCGCATGGTGCTGATCTCCGCAGGGCCGTTCAGCCGGCCGACCTCGACGTCGCCGTCGATCGCGGTGAGGCGGACGCTGTCGGCCTCGTCCAGCTTGATCTGCCGGTAGGCGCCCTCGAAGGCCACCTCGCCGAGCCGCCCCACGCCGCGCAGCTCGGTGCCGGCCGCCTTCACCTCGACCCGGGAGCCGGCGGGCAGCCTGACCGTCACCTCGATGGACCCGGAGGGGCCGAAGTACTGGTTCCGCGCCGGGGCCCCGACCCGCAGGACGCCGTCGGCGTACTCGACCCGGGCCTGCTCGGCGGCCTTCACGTCGCGGCCCTTGGAGGCATCGGCGGGGCGGACCTCGACCGCGGTGTCGGCGCGGTCGGCGGCGATGAACTGGACGCGTCCGGCGGGGACGTCCAGGACGGCGGCGATCGGGGCGGGGGTGTCGAAGTTCCGCATCGTGTGCTCCCTGTCGGGTCGTTGTTTCTGACAATGGAAAAGCTACGTTGCCTTCAAGGATTCGGCAACAAGCTTGTTGCACACGATCACTATCTATGCAGCTCAGAGTGCGAATTTCATTGCAACGTTCTTGAAAAGAATGCAACGAAGCCGACCCGCTTCGTTGCAATGCATTGCGGGTTAACGCTATGGTGGCGGCATCGGCGAGCACACGATGACGAGCAGCAGGGGGCATGCGATGCCGGGAGGCAGACTCACCCAGCAGGAGCGCCAGCAGATCGCGCTGGGCCTGGCCGACGGCCTGGCCTACGCCGAGATCGCCAGGCGCCTGGACCGGCCCACCTCGACGGTCACGCGCGAGGTGATGCGCAACGGCGGCCCCACCGCCTACCGCGCCGACCTGGCCCACCGCGCCACCGAGCGCCGCACCCAGCGGCGCCGGCAGGCCGCGCCCCGGGACCGCGAGGCCGCCCCCCAGCCCTACGGGCGCGACGCCGAGGCCGTGCGCGAGTACGAGGAGACGTTCACGACCGTCATGATGGAGTCGGGCCTGCCCAAGATGATGGCCCGGGTGCTGGGCTGCCTCTACACCACCGACAGCGGCAGCCTCACCGCCGCCGAGATCGCCCGGACCCTCCAGGTCAGCCCGGCCTCGGTCTCCAAGGCGATCGCGTTCCTGGAGAACCAGCAGCTCGTCCGCCGCGAGCGCGACCACAACCGCCGCGAGCGCTACGTCGTCGACGACGACCTGTGGTACCAGTCGATGATCGCCAGTGCCAGGGCCAACGACCGGTTCATCGAGACCGCGCGCCAGGGCGTCGCCATCCTCGGCGCGGGCACCCCGGCCGCCGTCCGCCTGGAGAACTCCGCCCGCTTCCTCGCCTTCGTCAGCGAGAACATGCTCCGCGCCGCGGAGCAGGGCCGCGAGGTCCTCCACAGCAAGAGCCTGGCCGGGACGGAGGCCCCCGCCGAGCCGGACCCGGACGGCGAGTAGGCGGCCGCACCCGCCCGCCGGACGCCCCTGGTTTTCACGCCGCCGAAACGCGTGTAGGGGGCGGGTCGAAGGGTGAAACTTGCATGGGGCCTTGCGGAACCGGGCATCTCCAGGGGCGGAGGCTTCCATGGCGGTTCGGGGTCCAGCTCAGGATGAGCTGCTCGCGCGCCTGCGCGAACTGACCGAGCTGCTGCTGGAGGCCGACGACGCGCCGACCGCTTTCCGGCACGTGATCGATCTGGCCGCGAGGACCGTGCCGGGCGGCCCCGACGCCTACCTCACGCTGGAGGGGGCGCGGGGCCCGGTCACCGTGGCCGCCGCCACCCCGCGCACCCGCAGCCTGGGCCGGTTCCAGCACGAGCAGGGCGGCGGCCCGTGCCTGGCCTCGCTGCACTCGGGCCGGCGGGTCATGGTGCCCGACCTGGCCGCCGAGCGGCGCTGGGACGGCTTCCCCCGGCACGCGGTGGCGCTGGGCGTGCGCAGCATGGCCTGCTTCCCGCTGACGGCGCGGCGCGGCGACGGCGTGCCGGGCGCGCTCAACCTGTGCTTCCGCGAGCCGCACGGCCTCGACGAGCGCGGCGCCGAGATCTCCGAGGTGATCGTGGAGCACGCCGGGCTGCTGCTGGGCTCGGTGCTGCGCCGGGCCGACCAGGCCCGGCTGAACGACCAGCTCCGCGAGGCGCTGGCCGGGCGCGCGGTCATCGACCAGGCCATCGGGATCGTGATGGCGCGGCGGCGCGTGGCGGCCGACACCGCGTTCGCGCTGCTGCAGGAGGCGTCCCAGCGGCGCAACCGCAAGCTCCGCGCGATCGCCGCCGACCTCGTCCGGGCGACCGGCGGCGGCCCGCCCCGGCCCGGTGTTTTCCACGACGACACAATGCGCTGACCCGCGCGGCCCGGCCGGGCGATTACCTACCGCGATCCGGCGGTCGCGGGTTATCTTTGACTCCAGACGGGTCCGGAAGCGCGGCCCGCTCCGTGTGGAGACTCCCGGAGCGCGCGTGCGCACGGTCCGTCGTTCGTTTCGGCGGGCCGCATCGCACGGCGGTCACGGGTCCACCAGCCTCCGGGCCGGGGACGATACCTGCCCCTCTGCCCCGGTCCGGGGAGTCCGCGTCCGGCCCTTTCCGGTGCCGCCGCGACGCGGACGCGCGGGGCCTCTGTCGTACCTCCCCCCCGACGGCAGAGGCTCCGCACCGGGCATCCCCATCGGGCATCCCCGCACTTCCGGCGGCCGGGGCCGCGCCGGGGCGCCGTTCAAGGGCCTGGTGATCGGGTAGGGCGCACGGTGAGAGCCTGTCCGCGGTCCGCGGGACCCGTGACGGGAGGAGCCCAGGATCGTGGAGGTGCGCGCCCGTGAGCAAGCGCGATGACGACCGGCCGCTGGCCGACCGCCGGGACGACCCGGAGCAGGACGCCGAGCAGGATTTCGCGGCGGAGTACGAGCCCGGCCCGTCCGATCCGCCCAACGCCCAGGCCGACGCGCCCGGCGGCGAGGCGGAGGGCTACAGCCCGCAGACCGAGACCCCGTAGCGGACGCGCCAGGGCCGCCCCGGCGGACCGGGGCGGCCCTGGCGGCGGGACCGGCCGACGGGGTCAGCTCGGGTGCGGCGGCTGCTGCTCGGGCGGCACTCCGCCGCCCTTTCCGCCGCCCTTCTTGCCCTTGTCGGTGCTGTGGGCATGGCCTTCGGTGCGGGTCTTCTTGGGATCGGTGGCCTCCGGAGCGGGCTCGCTGGTGACCGCCGTCTTGCCGGAGCGCCGCATGGCGGGCTGTTGCGGGTTCGACATCGGTGCCTCCTACAGGTTCAGGGCGTTCTCTGGCTTGAGCGGGTCGTGGCCCAGCGTCATCAGCGCGTGGCGCCACTTCTCGTCCTGGGCGCCGCCCGGCGGCCGCCTGCCCAGCAGCCCCTCGGCGCGTTCGACCACGCGGCGCATGTCGGCCACGTCGTCGGAGGTGAGGTCGACCTTGCGCTTGCGCAGGATCTCCACGATCCGCTTGCCCAGCTCCGGCAGGTCCATGTCGGGGTCGGCGGGCAGCGCCTCCTCTCCCGAGGCATCGGTCAGCAGCCAGGCGCGCAGCTCCTCCGAGGTCATGTTGACCGTCCGGTGGAAGTCGTCCCAGAGCGGCTCCACCTCGGCGGACAGTCGTTCGTTCATGTGTCACCTCCCGTTGTGTTCGGGGCCCTACCCGGGTCTCGGGCGGGCATTCGGCCCGTTGTGCGTCATTTGCCGCTTTAGGGGAAGGCGTTGTCCATGAATCAATCGGAGACCCCTGTGCTGGACGCGCTGGCCGCCTACCACCGGCGCGGCCTGCTGCCGTTCACGCCGCCCGGCCACAAGCAGGGCCGGGGGGCCGATCCGCGGGTGCGCGAGGTGCTGGGAGAGGCGGTGTTCGGCTCCGACGTGCTGGTGTTCGCCGGGCTGGACGACCGGCGCTCGTCCGGGGAGGTGCTGGAGCGCGCGCAGCGGCTGATGGCCGAGGCCGTCCACGCCGAGCAGGCGTTCTTCTCCACCTGCGGCAGCTCGCTGTCGGTCAAGAGCGCGATGTTGTCGGTGGCCGGGCCCGGCGAGAAGCTGCTGGTGGGGCGGGACGCGCACAAGTCGGTGGTGTCGGGGCTGATCCTCAGCGGCGTGCGGCCGGTGTGGGTGGAGCCCAACTGGGACCCCGACCTGCACCTGGCGCACCCGCCGTCCCCCGAGGCGTTCGAGCGGGCCTGGGAGGCCCATCCGGACGCGCGCGGCGCGCTGGTGACCAGCCCCACCCCCTACGGCACCTGCGCCGACCTCGCCGCCATCGCCCGCGTGTGCCACGAGCGCGGCCGCCCGCTGATCGTGGACGAGGCGTGGGGCGCGCACCTGCCGTTCCACCCGGACCTGCCGGCGTGGGCGATGGACGCGGGCGCGGACGTGTGCGTGACCAGCGTCCACAAGATGGGCGCGGGCCTGGAGCAGGGCTCGGTCTTCCACCAGCAGGGCGACCTGGTCGACCCCAAGGTGCTGAAGGCGCGCGAGGACCTGCTCGGCACCACCAGCCCGTCGGTGCTGATCTACGCCGGGCTGGACGGCTGGCGGCGGCAGATGGTCGAGCACGGCCGCGAGCTGCTGCAGGGCGCGCTGGACCTGGCCGCGGAGGTGCGGGCCGGGATCGAGGGCATCGACGGCCTGCACGTGCACGGGAAGGAGTTCCTCGGGCCGGGCCGGGCGTTCGACCTGGACCCCCTCCAGGTCATCATCGACGTGACGGGCCTCGGCGTGCTCGGCTACCGCGCCGCCGACTGGATGCGCGACGCCCACGGCGTCGACCTGCACCTGTCGGACCACCGCCGGATCAGCGCCCAGCTCACCTTCGCCGACGACGAGGACTCCGCGCGGCGCCTGCTGGCGGCTTTGCGCGACCTCGGCGCGCACGCGGACGAGCTGCGCGGCGGCCCCGAGGTGGCCGTGCCGGACCCCGCCGACCTGCGGCTGGAGCAGGCCGACCTGCCCCGCGACGCGTTCTTCGGCCCGGCCGAGCAGGTCCCGGCCGACAAGGCGGTGGGCCGGATCTGCGCGGAGATGCTGACGCCCTACCCGCCGGGCATCCCGGCGGTCCTGCCCGGCGAGCGGATCAACGGGCCGGTGCTGGAGTACCTGCGCACGGGCGTGGCGGCCGGGATGGTCGTGCCCGACGCGGCCGACACCGCGCTGGAGAGCGTGCGCGTGCTGGCGGAGGACTGAGCGGCGGGGCTCGTGCGGGGCGGGGCCTGCGCCATGCCGCCCCGCACGAGCGCTCGGGGGCACCGCCGGCCGGGCGGAGCGCCCCTCCCGGCGGTGGTGCCCCCGATACCCAGCACCTTGGGCGATATGCCCCATAAAGCAGTATTCGTCGCCCGGGTCAGGCGTGCGCTCGGACCTGGGCCCCGGCCTCGGCGTCCCCGCGGACGAACCCGCCGATCAGCTCGGCGGTGCGGTCCGGCTGGTCGATCATCACCCAGGTGAGGCTGTCCTCGACGCGCTCCACCCGGGCGTCGGGCAGCAGGGCGGCCAGCAGGCGGGCGTGCGCGAACGGGAACAGCCGGTCGTCGGGCGCGAAGGCCAGCAGCGTCGGCTTGGCGAACCCGGCCAGCCGCAGCGCCGCCTCCCGGGTGACGTCGGGGTCCAGCCCCCGGGTGACCTTGGCGCAGTCGCGGCGGACCCCGGCGTCGCGGAGGAACGCCGCGATCCAGTCGTCGATCAGGACGTGCGGCAGCGGCCCCCTGGTGAGCCGACCGTAGGCGAACGGCAGGCGGCGCAGCGCGCGCATCCGCAGCGACCCGACGGCCACGGAGACCAGGCCCGGCACCCGGGCGGCGGGCACCAGCGGCTTGAACAGCGTCGGCGGGCAGTTGTCGAAGCAGTCGCCGGGGGTGAGGACCAGCCGCGCCAGCCGCTCGGGGTGCCAGGCCGCCACGACCTGGGCGACGGCGTCGCCGCTGTCGTTGCCGACCAGCGTGACGCCGTCGAGGTCGAGCGCGGCCAGGACGTCGGCCACCAGTGCGCCCAGCCCGCGCAGACTGAGATCAGCGCCCGGCGCCATCGGGACCGTGTGCGCGCCCATCGGCAGGTCGAGCGCGACGCAGCGGAACTCGCCCGACAGCCGCTCGATCACCCCGTCCCACAACCGGCCGTCCATGACGTAGCCGTGCAGGAAGACGATCGGCGGCCCCGTCCCGGCCTCCCGGTAGCGGATCGTGCCCTGATCCAGCCTGACCTGCGGCATGGCGCTCCCCTTAGAATCCGTACAGCCTGTATGGAAACGAGTGTCCCCGAGATTACATACAGGCTGTCTGTATTTCAATGGGCGAGGGAGCGCGATGGCGGGCAGGCAGGGCGGCAAGCACGCCGAGCGGTCGGAGGCGACCAGGTCGGCGCTGGTCGCCGCCGGGCGGCGGCTGTTCGGCGAGCGGGGGTACGCCGAGGTGGGCACCGAGGAGATCGTGCGGGCGGCGGGGGTGACGCGCGGCGCGCTCTACCACCAGTTCCGCGACAAGCGGGAGCTGTTCGACGCGGTCGTGGAGCAGGTGGAGATCGACGTGACCCGCCGGGTCGTCGAGGAGGGGCTGGCCGGGGCCGGCGACCCGGTGGCGGCGCTGCGCGCGGGCGCGCGGGCCTTTTTGGACGCCTGCGCCGCGCCCGAGGTCGAGCGCGTCCTGCTGCTGGACGCCCCGGGCGTCCTCGGCTGGGCGCGCTGGCGCGAGATCGGCGCGCGGCACGGCCTCGGCGCGACCGAGGCGGCGCTGCAGGCGGCGATCGACGCCGGGGCGCTGCGGCCCCAGCCGGTCCGCCCGCTGGCCCATCTGGTGCTCGGCGCGCTGGACGAGGCGGCGCTGGTGGTCGCGGAGGCGGACGACCGGCGGGCGGCCCGGGAGGAGATGCTCGCGGCCCTGGAGAGTCTGCTCTTCGGCGCGGCCGGACCGGAGGACTCCGCAGGGCTTTGACCCGTTTTCTACGGGTAAGGTCCGCTCGCGGCGGACCGGGCGGCGCCGCGGGCGAGGAGGGTGGCCGGTGAGGGCGTGGCCGGTGAGGCGGGGCGCGGCCCCCGAGCGGCCGGCGCAGATCGGGCTGCGCGGCTGGCTCGGCGCGGCGCGGCGGACGGTGCGCGAGTTCGGCGACGACGACCTGCTGGACTGGGCGGCGGCGCTGACCTACTACGGGGTGCTGTCGCTGTTCCCCGGGCTGATCATGATGGTGTCGCTGGTCGGCCTGGTGGGGGTGTCGGGCCGCCAGACGCTGGTGGACAACGTGCGCCAGTTCGCGCCCGGCCGCACCCGCGACACCGTGATCGAGATCATCGAGAGCCTGCAGGGCACCGCGCCGACCGCGAGCCTGCTGGCGGCCTCCGGCCTGCTGGTGGCGCTGTGGTCGGCCTCCCGCTACGTGGCCGCGCTGATCCGCGCGCTCAACGCCGTCTACGACATGCCCGAGGGCCGGCCGCTGTGGAAGCTCGCGCCGCTGCGGCTGGCGCTGACCCTGGCGATGGTGGTGCTGCTGGGGGCGAGCGCGCTGGCGGTGGCGTTCACCGGGCGGCTCGCCGAGCAGGCCGGGCGGCTGCTCGGGCTGGGCTCGGCGTTCACCGCCGGCTGGAACGTGCTGAAGTGGCCGGTGCTGCTGGTCCTGGTGATCGTCGCGATCGCGACGCTGTACTGGGCCGGGCCGAACGTGCGCCAGCCCGGCTGGCGGTGGATCACCCCCGGCTGCGTGCTGGCGGTGGTCGCGTGGATCGCGGCGTCGGCGGGGTTCGCGGTGTACGTGGCCAACTTCGGGTCCTACAACAAGACCTACGGCGCGCTGGCCGCCGCGGTGATCTTCCTGGTGTGGATGTGGGTGTCGAACGTGGCGATCCTGCTGGGCGCGGAGTTCGACTCCGAGCTGGTGCGGGCGCGGCGGATGGCCGAGGGGGTGCCGGCGGACGTCGAGCCGTTCGCCGAGCCGCGCGACACCCGCACGATGGACGAGGACGAGCGGCCCTAGGGGGTCTGGACGTAGTCCTCCAGCCGGGCGACGGCGAAGCCCTGCTTGCGGACGCGCTTGAGCAGGTTGGCGAACATCCCCGTCATCGTGGTGCCCTTGAGCTCGGCGCGCCCCCGGAAGTGGGCCAGGATCACGTCACCGGGGTGCAGCTTCTCGGCCGGGTCGTCGTACTGCATGTCGTGGATCTGCATCGACGCGCGCCACAGCACGATGCCGTGGACGCCGCAGGAGGCCGCCGCCTGCTTGGTGAGGGAGTTCCACCTTCCGTACGGCGGGCGGAACAGCGTGGGCGCGGTCCCGTACCGGCTGGTCAGGATCTTCTGGGCGCCGCAGATCTGGCTCCGCTGCCCCTCCAGGCCGAGGCTCGGCATCACCGGATGGTTGAGCGTGTGGTTCTGCACGCGGTCGCCGAGCGCCCGGACGCCCTTGAAGTAGCCGTAGTCGTCCTTGACCGCGTCGTCGGTGAGGAACACCGACACCGGGACGCGCAGGTCCTTCAGCATCTCGACGAAGCGCGGGTCCTTCTCCTTGCCGTCGTCGATGGTGATGAAGACGACCCTGTCCCGGGTCGGGACGGCGGAGAACACCCGCACGTCCTTCCGGTCCAGCTTGAGCGGCTTGTCCGCGGGCGGCGGGGGCGCCGCGGGCAGCGCCTTCAGCCCCCACTTCGCCCAGTCGGGCGCGTCCCGCCCGCCCGCCGCCGGTCCGGCCGAGCGCTCCCGGCCGGGCCCGTCCGCCGCCGGCCGGTCGCAGCCGCTCACCAGCATCCCGAGCAGCGCGCTGAGCAGCGCGGGCCCCGCCGCCGCCCGGAGCCAACGTCCCCCGTCGAGCACCCGCCGGCCTCCCCCTGACCGAATCCAGACATTGGCCCACAACCTATCGATGAATCAGGCATGTCCCCCAGTACCAGCGAGTGTGGCGACGATCTCGCCGGCCGGGCGCTCGGCGGCCAGCCGCCAGGAGGCGCCCGCCCAGAGGTTGACGCCCTCCGGGTCGCCCTGGGCGGTGGCCGCCCTGCGCAGCGGGGCCGTCAGGTGGTGGACGTCCGGGTACACGGCGGGGGCGTGCGGCGAGTGCTCGGCGAGGAAGCGGTTGACCAGGCCGCGCGCCGGACGCCCGCTGAACGCGCGGGTCATGGCCGTCTCGGTGTAGCGGGGGTCGGCCAGCGCGCGCTTGTGGAGGGCGCTCGCGCCGCTCTCGGGCGCGCGAAGGAACGCCGTGCCCGCCTGCGCCGCGACGGCGCCGAGCGCGAGCACCTCCGCGACGTGCCCGGCCGTCGCCAGCCCTCCGGCGGCGATCAGCGGGAGCGCGGTCACCGCGCGGACCCGCGGCAGCAGCTCCCGGATCGGCACGCCCGGCAGGTCGGTGTTGGTGAACGAGCCGCGGTGCGCCCCGGCCTCCTCGCCCTGCACGCACAGGACGTCGGCCGCCGCGGCGAGCCGGGCCTCCTCCGGCGTCGTCACCGTCACGACCACGACGACGCCGCGCGCCCGGAACTCGTGCACCACCTCGTCCGGCGGGCATCCGAAGGTGAAGCTCACGACGGCGGGCGGGTCGCGCAGCAGGTCGGCGACCTTGGCGTCCCAGTCGTCGGTGCGGTCCCCGGCCTCCCCCGGCTCGACGCCCAGCCGCGCGGCCTCGGGCAGCAGGCGCTCCCGGTAGGCGGCGACGGCGGCCTGGTCGGCCACGTCGGTGGACGGCAGGAACAGGTTCACCCCGAAGGGCCGCCCCGTGAGCGCGCGCGTGCGGTCGATGTCGGCGCGCGTCCGCGCCGCCGTCTTGTACCCGGCGGCCAGGAACCCCAGACCGCCCGCCTCCGACACCGCCGCGGCCAGTTCGGGCGTGCCCGCGCCGCCCGCCATCGGCGCCTGGACGATGGTCGCCCCGACCCCCGGAATGCCGTTCTTCTCCATGGTCGGCAAGATAGCCACCTGAGTCAGGAAGCCCGGACCCGGATTCACCGTTCGTGAACCGGGGCCGCACGGAGGGGGAGCGCCCATGCGCGTGCTGCTGCACTACGGCGTCGAGCACGACGAGCCCGGCCTGGACGTCGTGAGCTGCCCCGAGGAGGACGACGCGCGCCTCGCCGAGCTGCTGCCCGGCGCCGAGGTGATCTGGCACGTGCTGCGCCCCCTCACCGCCGCCGACATGGACCGCGCGCCGAACCTGCGGCTGATCCAGAAGCTCGGCACCGGCGTCAACACCATCGACCTGGACGCCGCCGCCGAGCGCGGCGTCGCGGTCGCGAACATGCCCGGCACCAACGCCCAGGCCGTCGCCGAGACGGCGCTGCTGCTGATGCTCGCGGCCCTGCGCCGGGTCGTGCCGTTCGACGCGCTGACCCGCGCCGGGCGGGGCTGGCCCGCGCAGCCCGGGATGGTCGGCGGCGAGATCGCCGGGCGCACGGTCGGGCTGCTGGGCGGCGGCGAGATCGCCGGGCTGCTGCGCGGGATGCTGGAGGCGATCGGCGCGCGCGTCCTCTACACCACCCGCACGCCGCGCGCCGGCGACCCGGCCTGGCGCGGGCTGGAGGACCTGCTGCGCGAGAGCGACATCGTGTCGGTGCACATCCCGCTGACCGGCGAGACCCGCCACCTGCTCGACCGCGACCGGCTGGCGCTGCTGCCCGAGGGCGCGATCCTCGTCAACACCGCGCGGGGCGCGATCGTGGACGAGGGGGCGCTGGTGGAGGCGCTCTCCTCGGGGCGGCTGGCGGGCGCGGGCCTGGACGTGTTCGAGGCCGAGCCGGTCGCCGCGGGCAACCCGCTGCTGGAGCTGGACAACGTCGTGGTGATGCCGCACGTGGCGTGGCTGACGCGCGAGACCTGGGCGCGCTACTTCGCCGTCGCCGCCGAGAACTGCCGCCGCCTCGCCGCGGGCGAGGAGCTGCTGCACCGCGTGCGGTGACCGCCCTAGGAGACCCGGGTGAGGTGGAAGTAGAGGGTGTCCCTCTGGCCCTTGGCGTCCATCGCGCCCAGCACCACCGTGTCACTGACGCGGCGGAAGTGGTCGATGATCGGCTGGGTGTCGTAGACCATCGCGGCCGACACCGCGCCCCGGTAGGAGATCTCGCGCAGCCGCGCCGCGCCCATGCCGTCGTAGGCGTAGACCGCGCCTTCGGAGGTGCGGCACAGCAGCGGGTCGACGGTCTCGGCGTCGTGGAAGCGCTTGCCGTACCAGCGCATCCGCACCAGCCGCGCGGCCATCGCGTCGGCCTGGTCGAAGACGCCGCCCTCCCAGGTGCCGAGCATGGAGTCGGCCGGGACGGGGGCCAGCTCGCCGAACAGCCCCTCCAGCTCGGCCGGGTCCCCGCCGTCGCGGATCAGGTCGAGGACGCGGTTCTCGGCGGTCATGACGCTGCCTCCATGAGCAGGACGGGCTTGACGACCTTGCCGGACAGGCTGTCCGCCTCGGCCCGGTTGATGTCGCTGAGCGGGTAGGTCTCGATCAGGCGGTCGAAGGGGAAGCGGCCCTGCTTCCACAGCTCGACCAGGCGGGGGATGAACGTCTGCGGGACGGCGTCGCCCTCGATGATGCCCTTGACCGTGCGGCCCATGAGCAGCAGCGACGGGTCGAGCCGGTACTCGCGCGTCCCGACGCCGGCCAGCCCGCACACGCCGGTGGTGCGCAGCGCGGCGACGGCGGTGGCGACGACCTCGGGCACGGCCGTGGTGTCGAAGGAGTACTGCACGCCCTCGCCGCCGGGGGTCAGCTCCCTGATCCGGCGGGCCAGGCCGTCGTCCGCGCCGTTGAAGACGTGGGTGGCGCCCAGCTCGCGGGCCAGCTCCAGCCGCGCGTCGTGCAGGTCCACCGCCACGATCACGGTGGCCCCCGCGACGCGCGCGGCCATCACGGCGGCCAGCCCGACCGCGCCCGCGCCGAACACCGCGATGGCGTCGCCGGCGCGCACGCCCAGCGACAGCAGCACCGAGCCCGCGCCGGTCTGCATCCCGCAGCCCAGCGGGCCCATCAGCGGCAGGGGGACGTCCGGGTCGACCGGCACGGTGTTGCGGACGGTGGCCAGCGCGTGCGTGGCGAACGACGACTGCCCGAACCACCGGTTGTTGACCGCCGCGCCGGAGCCGTCGGTGACGCGCGGGACGCCGTCCAGCGGGACCGAGTACATGTTCAGCGCCTGCATTCGCGCGCAGTTGCCCGGCAGCGCGGCCAGGCAGTTGGCGCAGCCGCCGCAGGAGTCCAGCGACAGCACCACCGGCGTGCCCGGCGCGATCGCGACGCCCGGCCCGGCGGCCTCCACCACGCCCGCGCCCTCGTGCCCGAGCACGACGGGCTTGGCGACCGGGTCGCCGGGGGCGCGGCCCAGCAGGTCGGTGTGGCACATGCCGGTCCCGGCGATCCGGACGACCAGCTCGCCCGGCCCCGGGTCGCGCAGCTCCAGCGGCTCGATCGTGTAGGGGGCGTCGGCCGCCCGCAGGACGGCGGCGTCGATGCGCATCCGGTTCTCAGCCTCGCAGCGTGTAGCGGACCGGCAGGCGCTTCAGCCCGCCGACGAAGGTGGTGGCGATGCCCTGCGGCTCCCCGGCGGCCTCGATCGACTCCAGCCGGGACAGCAGCTCCTCGAAGAACGCGCGCACCTCGATGCGGGCCAGCGCCGCGCCCAGGCAGTAGTGCACGCCGAACCCGAACGCCAGGTGCCGGTTGGGGTCGCGGCCGACGTCGAAGCGGAACGGGTCGGCGAAGACCTCCTCGTCCCGGTTGCCCGACGGGTAGGACAGCAGCAGCGCGTCGCCCTTGCGGATGCGCTTTCCGCCCAGCTCGCAGTCCTCGGTGGCGGTCCGCATGAACTCCTTGACGGGGGTGACCCAGCGGATCATCTCGTCCACGGCCAGCGGCATCAGCGAGGGGTCGTCGCGCAGCCGGGCGAGCTGGTCGGGGTGCTCGATCAGGGCGTGCAGGCCGCCGGTGATGGTGGAGCTGGTGGTGTCGTGCCCGGCGGTGGCGATGATGACGTAGTAGGACGCGGTGTCGAGGTCGCTGAGCGGCTCGCCGTCCACGCGGGCGTTGGCGATCGCGGAGGCCAGGTCGTCGGTGGGGCGCGCGCGGCGGGAGGCGGTCAGCTCCTGGAAGTAGGCGAAGAAGTCCATCAGGACCGCGAGCTTCTCCTCCACCGAGGCGCCGCGCTGCAGTTCGGAGTCGTCGCCGCCGAACAGCTCCTGGGTCAGCCTGAGCATCCGGTCGAAGTCGGACTCGGGCAGGCCGAGCAGCGACAGGATCACGTACAGCGGGAAGTGCACCGCGACCTGCTGGGCGAAGTCGCACTCGCCGTCCAGCTCGACCATGCGGTCCACGTACCGCTTGGCCAGCTCCCGCACGCGCGGCTCCAGGGCGCGCATCGCCTTGGGCCGGAACCAGTCGGCGCCGATCGCGCGGACGACCCGGTGGTCGGGGTCGTCCATGTGGATGAGCGTGCGCAGCGCCATGCCCTGCGCGGCGCGCTCGGCGTTGACCTGGTCGAACTCGGCGGTGCCGAGCAGCGGGCGCGGCGCGTTCAGGAAGCGGGCGTGGTCGCGCTCGACCTCCATGATGTCGGCGTGCCGCGTGACGCCCCAGAAGGGGTTGTAGCCGGGGCGCTCCACCCGGGGGACCGGGTCCTCGCGGCGCAGCAGGGCCAGCGCCTCGTGCAGGCGGCGGTCGTCGGCGTAGGCCGCCGGGTCGGCCAGTGCCAGGGCCGCGTCCGCGGCGTTCAGGTCCATCGGGTCCCCCTCCAGGTGCGACCGCCCCCGGTAGGCGAACCTAGAAGCCGAACGTCATTCGGTCAAGGCTTGATCAAATATCGCCGAAGTCGCCGTGCCGGCCGCGCCCCGCGGCGAAGCGCGCCGCGCCCTCGACCGCCTCGTGCAGGGCGCGGACGCCGTGCTCCAGCTCGTTGGCGATGGCCTCCCGCTCGCCGAGCCCGTCCTGCTCCAGCAGCGACATGCGGTCGCCGCGCAGGCAGGTCTGCGGGAACCGGGCGATCTCGGCGGCCAGCTCCTCGGCGGCCCGGCGCGCCTCCCCGGGCGGCACCAGCCGGTTGACCAGGCCGATGTCGTACGCCTCCGGCGCCGGGACGGGGCGGCCGGTCAGCACCAGGTCCATCGCGCGGCTCGCGCCGATCAGCCGGGGCAGCCGGACGGTGCCGCCGTCGATCAGCGGCACGCCCCAGCGGCGGCAGAACACCCCGAAGACCGCGTCCCGCTCGGCCACCCGCAGGTCGCACCAGAGCGCCAGCTCCAGGCCGCCCGCCACCGCGTGCCCGGACACCGCCGCGATGACCGGCTTGGACAGCCGCATCCGGGTCGGGCCCATGGGGCCGTCGCCGTCCGGCGCGACCCGGTTGCCGCGCCCCTCGCCGATGCCCTTGAGGTCGGCGCCCGCGCAGAAGGAGCCGCCCTCGCCCCACAGGACGGCGACGGCGGCGTCCGGGTCGGCCTCGAACGCGCGGAACGCGTCGGCGAGCGCGGCGGCGGTCGGCCCGTCCACGGCGTTGCGGACCTCGGGCCGCGCCAGGACCACCGTGGTGACGGGGCCCCGGCGCTCGGTGCGCACGGTCATCAGTTCGCTCGATTCTTCACGAAGTGCTCCTCGGGGACCTCGACGAACAGGGCGGCGGCGCGGACCGCGACCGGCCCGTCCGGGGCGCCGACGCGGCCCTCGCTCTCCAGGTACGCCTTGCGGCCGTCCACGCCGGTGCACCAGCCGCGCAGGTACAGCGTGACGCCGACCGGGACGGGCGCGAGGAAGTCGGTCTCCAGGCGGCCGGTGACGTAGCGCTTGCCGAGCAGCCACGCGGCGGTGCCCAGCATCTCGTCCATCGCGGTGGTCAGGACGCCGCCGTGCGCGAGGCCCGGCGCGCCCTGGTGCTCGCGCCGGACCGTGTACTCGGCGGTGGCGACCCCGTCGCGCTGCCCGGTCCGCTTGATCCGCAGCCCGCTCGCCGACTGCCCGCCGCAGCCGAAGCACCCGTCGTAGCCGGCCAGCGCCGGGGAGGTGAGCCGGGGGTCGAGGCCGACGGCCTCGGGCGCGGCGGCGTGCGGGGGCGGCGTCGTGCGGGACGACGCCGGACCGGAACGTTCGACAGAGGGGGTCGTCATGGGGGTGCTCCTCATCGCGCGAATACCGAGCCGTGTTCGGTTTCTGGTGCGTCCGAGATTACGCGGGCGGCCCGTCGCGCCGGTCGTCCAGGGCTCCCTCCGCCAGGTCGGTGAAGCGGTCGAGGTCCTCGGCGGGGTCGTCGATGCCGCGCAGCGGGCCGCGGTCGGCGAGGTGCGCGCGAGCGTAGAGGCGGGCGACCAGGGCCTTGCGGTCGGTCCCGTGCGCGGCGCGCTCCCATCCGGCCTGCTCCAGCAGCAGCGCGGCGGCGTAGAGGTCGGCCATGTACTGGGCGAGCGGGTAGAGGCGGGCCTCGGCGGTGGCGGGGTCGAGCGCGCGCCAGCGGTCGACGGCCTGGCGGAGGTGGCCGATGCGCTCGTGGACGAGCCCGGCGGTGGCGTCGTCGCCCTCCGGGGCGCGCCCGGCGGCCTCGGTGAGGCGGTCGAGGAAGGGCTCGTGGGCGTCCTGCCGGACGATGGCGCGGCGCACGTCCAGGCAGAGGATGTTGTCGCCGCCCTCCCAGATGGGGTTGACCTGGGCGTCGCGCAGGATGCGGGCGACCGGCCAGTCCTCGATGTAGCCGTTGCCGCCGTGGATCTCGACGGCGGCGCTCGCGGCGGTGACGCCGAGGCGCGCGGCGCGCAGCTTGACGAGCGCGGGCGTGAGGCGCCGCCGGTCCAGGTAGCCGTCGAACACCATCGCTTGGGCGGCCTCGGTCTCCACGATCATCTCGGCGAGCTTGCGGCGCATCAGCGAGTGCCGGTCCAGCGGCGCGCCGAACGCCTCGCGGGCGCGGGCGTAGCAGAGGGATTCGACCAGCGAACGGCGCGCGCAGCCGAGGCCCATCATCGCGATGCCGAGGCGCGCGCCGTTGGTCAGCTCCATCATGCGGCCGAGGCCCTTGCCGTCGCCGCCGGAGGCCCGCGAGGCGGCCGGGGCCAGCAGGAACGCCTCGGCGTCGGCGAACTCGACCTCGCCGGAGGCGACCGAGCGGGTGCCGAGCTTGTCCTTGAGGCGGCGGACGCGGTAGCCGTTGCGCGAGCCGTCGCGGCGCTCCTTCAGGACCAGGAACGGGGCGATGCCGCGCACGCCGTCCTCGGCGCCCTCGGGCTTGGCGAGCACGACGAACGCCGAGCCGTTGACGTTGGAGGCGAACCACTTGAAGCCGCTGAGCCGCCACGCGTCGCCGTCGGGGACGGCGGTGGCCTCCAGCGCGCCGAGGTCGGAGCCGCCCGCGCGCTCGGTGAGCATCTGGGCGGCCTCGCCGGAGAACATCCCGGCCGCGAACAGCTCGCGGACGCGTTCCCGCACGTCGTCGGGGGCGAACATCTCGGCCAGCCCCACGACCATGTCGCCGCCGGTGCCGAGCGCGCAGGCCATGCCGATGTCGGCCTGGTCGAGCAGGTAGCTCCAGGCGACGGCGAGCGGCGCGGCGTCCACCCCAGCGGCCCTGGCCTCGGCGAAGAACTCGGGGCGGGTGAAGGAGGTGGCGACCAGGTCGGCGCGGGCGGCCTCGAAGGAGGGCGGCATGACGACGCGGCTGACGTCGCGGCCCCAGCGGTCGTACTTCTCCAGGCGGGGCGGGTTGCGGTCGGTCTCCTCGGCGCGGGCGGCGACGGGGCCGCCCATGAGCGCGCCGAGGTCGGTCAGGCGCGGCTCGGCCCAGGCGAGGCCGTCCTTGCCGAGGCGCTGCTCCAGGACGAACCGCAGGGTGGGGTCGCAGGCGTACCAGTTGAGCCCGGCCGCGCCCCGGTAGCGCTCGGTCGCGTAGCGGCGGGCCTTGTCCGGGCCGCCGAACGGGAGCCGGTCCACCGGCTCGGTGAGGTAGGAAGCCATGGCCGGGACATTACGCTTTTTCTGCGCTCGCGGGAAGACTGTAATCATGCTCGGAGGTGAGTTTGGCCCCATGCCCCGCCCGGCGCCGCGCGGCCGCGGGGTAGGGTCCGCCTCGATGACGAACGCCCTGGGCCTGCGCCCCCTGACCGCCCGCTCGGTCGTGCTCAGCACCCTGCTCGGCCTGCACCCGCCGAGGCTCCCGGCCCGGTACCTGGTGCGCGTGGGCGACCTGTTCGGGATCGCCGAGGGCACGGTGCGGGTGGCGCTGTCGCGGATGGTCGCGGCCGGCGACCTGGTGCAGGCGGACGGCGCGTACGAGCTGACCGAGCGCCTACTGAGCCGCCAGGCGCGCCAGGACGAGAGCCGCTCGCCGCGCACGCGCCCGTGGGACGGCACGTGGGAGATCGCCGTCATCACGGCGGACCGGCGCCCGGCGGCCGAGCGCGCGGCGCTGCGGCAGGCGATGTCGGAGCTGCGCCTCGCGGAGCTGCGCGAGGGCACCTGGCTGCGTCCGGCCAACCTGGCGCGCCCGCGCCCGGAGATCGTGCAGCGCCAGTGCGCCTTCCTGGAGGGCCGCCCGGAGCAGGACCCGGCGCGCCTGGCCGGAGCGCTGTGGGACCTGGAGGAGTGGTCGGCCATGGCGGGGGCGCTGCGCGCCGCGCTGGACGAGGCCGAGACCCTCGCCGAGCGGTTCACGGTGTCGGCGGCGGTGCTGCGGCACCTGCTGATCGACCCGCTGCTGCCGGTGGAGCTGCTGCCCGCCGACTGGCCGGGACCGGAGCTGCGCGCGCACTACGAGGAGTTCGAGACGTCCTTCGAGCGCCTGCTGACCGACCACCTGCTGTCCTGATCAGCGGGGCAGGACACGCGGATCGACATGGGGGGCGCGGAGACCGTCGAACTCCTGGATGTCGATCCGCCGGACCTCCCGGGTGGAGCGGTAGCGCGGCTCCTGGTCGAAACGCTTGAAGGCGCAGTCCCGGCTGAACGCGCGTATCCGGCCGTCCCGGCCGTCGCCGGTGGTTTAGAGGACCTCCTCGCCCACGCCGGGCACACCGGCCACCACGGCGGAGTCCCGCCTGCGCACGTAGACCGACAGGACCGGCTCCCCGCCCCGCGCAAAGGTGACGACGGCGTCGTCGTCGGTTCCGTTGCCGACGGTCAGCCTCCCCGGCCGACCAGAAAGGCCACCTCGCCCTTGAACCGGCTCTGGCCGGGAGGGCGGGTCAACGCCTCGCGACGTCATCGCTTCGTAAGGGTCGTTCGGGGGGCTGCGAAATTACGGTCGCCCCATGAGGAAAATCAGCCTGACCTTGGCGGCGGCGGCCCTCGCCTTGGCCGCCTGCGGAGGCGGGTCCGAGGACCCCGCGCCCGCGACCGCCGCCGCCCCGCAGAGCAGCAGCGCGAGCGGCGGGCCCGCCGAGAGCGGCGGGCCGACGAAGGAAGCGCCCGCGAAGGACGTGCCCGCGCAGCTGAAGTTCACCGCGGAGAAGCTGGGCGGCGGGACGTTCGACGGGGCGAGCCTGGCGGGCAAGCCGGTCGTGCTGTGGTTCTGGGCCCCCTGGTGCCCCAAGTGCCAGTCGGAGGGGCCCGCCGTGGCCAAGACGGCCGGCAAGTACGGCGACAAGGTGGCGTTCGTCGGGGTGGGCGGCCTCGACAAGAGCAAGGAGCAGATGGAGAGGTTCGTGTCCCGGACCGGGACCTCGGGCATCGTGCAGCTCGACGACCGGACCGGTGCCCTCTACAAGCACTTCAAGGTGACCTCGCAGTCGTCGTACGTGCTGCTGTCCCCCGCCGGGAAGTCGCACGGGGCGACCGGGCCGCTGGACGAGGGCGAGCTGTCGGCGCTGATCGACCGGCACGCGCTGTAGATGGACGACATCGCGCTCGCGCTGGCGGCCGGGCTGGTGGCGGCGTTCAACCCGTGCGGCTTCGCGCTGCTGCCCTCGTTCCTGGCGCTGCTGGTGTCGGGGCCGGGCGGCGTGCTGCGGGCGCTGCGGCTGTCGGCGGCGATGACGGCGGGCTTCGTGACCGTCTTCGGGGTCTTCGGCCTGGTGATCAGCACGGTGACCGCGCCCGTCCAGGAGCACCTGCCGTGGGTCACGGTGGTGACGGGCGCGGTGCTGGTGGTGCTCGGCGCGTGGCTGCTGACGGGCCGGGAGCTGCTGCTGAGGCTGCCGCGCCTGAACGTGGGCGGGGGCTCGGGGTCGTTCCCGGCGCTCTACGGCTACGGGGCGTCGTACGCGGTGGCGTCGCTGTCGTGCACGATCGCGCCGTTCCTGGCGGTGACGGGCCTGGTGTCGGGCGGCGGCGACGTGCTCTCGGGCCTGGCGGCGTTCGTGGCCTACGGCGTCGGCATGGGCATCGTGGTCGGCCTGCTGGCGATGCTGGTGGCGCTGGCGCAGGAGGCGGCCGTGCGCAGGACGCGCGCGGTGCTGCCGTACATCTCGCGCGTGAGCGGCGCGTTCCTGCTGCTGGCGGGCGTGTACGTGGCCTACTACGGCTGGTACGAGCTGCGCGTCAACGCGGGCGGCTCGGCCGACGACCCGGTGGTGGGGGCGGTCACGGAGGTCCAGGGCGAGCTGGCGTCCCTGCTGGACGGCGTGGGCGTGTGGTGGATCGCGGCCGCCTTCGCCGTGACGGCCGCCGCGGGCCTGGCCCTGCGCACCGCCAGGAGGCGCACGAAAGCGGCGGACGGCCCCGAGTGACCGCCCGCCGCGCCGTGCGGCCGGGTCAGGGCTTGCGGGCCACGCCGCAGTAGGCGTCCACTTCCGGCGGCTCCTCGCCGAACGGGTTCGGGGCGGGCCGCCAGCGGGAGACCGACACCAGGCCGGGGTCGAGCATCTCCAGGCCGTCGAAGAAGCGGGCGATCCGCTCGGGGGTGCGCAGCTCGTAGTCGTAGCCGGATTCGTCGCGGACGCGCTCGGCCTCGGCGGCCTCCTCGGGCCGGACCGTCCTGGTGCCGTCCTCCAGCACCAGGTAGCTGCCCGAGGGGACCGCGTCCAGCAGGCGCCGTACGACCGAGCGGGCCTCCTCGTCGTCGGCGATGGTGCCCAGGACGCCGAGGAGCATCAGCGCCACCGGGCGCTCGAAGTCCAGCGTCGCGGCGGCCTCGCGCAGGATGCCCTCGGGGTCGCGGGCGTCGGCCTCGACGTAGCGGCACTCGCCCTCGGGGGTGCTGGTCAGCAGCGCCTGGGCGTGCAGCAGGACCAGCGGGTCGTTGTCCACGTACACGATCCGGCTCTCGGGCGCGGCCCGCTGCGCGACCTCGTGGGTGTTGTCGTGCGTGGGCAGGCCGGTCCCGATGTCGAGGAACTGCCGGACGCCGACCTCGGCGGCGAGGTGCCAGACCACGCGCTTGAGGAACATCCGCGCCAGGCGCGGCACCTCGTCGAAGCCGGGGTAGGCGCGCAGGATCTCCTCGGCGAACGCGCGGTCGGCCGGGTAGTGGTCCTTGCCGCCGACGAAGTAGTTCCAGACGCGGGCCTGGTGGGCGGTGGAAGTGTCGATCTCAGGCCGGTCGTCCACGGACGCTCCCTCGCTGGGCGAACTCATCGGCCCCATCCTGCCCGTAACGGGCACGGTCGGGCGACGATTTCGGACACGTCCCCGGAAAAGGCGGGCGGCACGGCCCGGCCGCGCCGCCCGGCTCAGCGCTCGATCGGCAGCTCGTCCTTGTTGTGCAGGTGCTCCTCGTTCACCCGCAGGACGGCGTCGTCGCCCCTGAAGAAGACGACCACGCCGTCCTCGGCCACGATCTGGTCGGCGTCGATGGTCTCGGTGACGCGGTTGTCGTCGTCGCCGTAGTCAATGCGGTACTGGGTCATGGGATAGCGATACCGGCCCCTGACCTGCGCTAACCCCAAGGGGCCGCCAAAGATCAGAAGGTGACGACCTGCCGCACGGCCGCGCCGGAGTGCAGCCGGTCGAAGCCCTCGTTCACCTCGTCCAGGGTCAGCCGGTGCGACAGCAGCGCGTCCACCGGCAGGGCGCCCGAGCGGTACATGCCGATGAAGCGCGGCACGTCCCGGCGCGGCACGCACGAGCCGAGGTAGCTGCCGCGCAGCGTGCGCTCCTCGGCGACCAGGCTGAGGGCGGGCAGGGTCAGCGGCGCGCCGGGCGCGGGCAGGCCCACGGTCACGGTGACGCCGCCCGCGCGGGTCGCCGCGTACGCCTGCTCCAGCACGGGCACGACGCCGGTGGTGTCGATCACCTTCTCCGCGCCGCCGCCGGTCAGCTCCCGGACGGCCTCGACCGCGTCCGGGCCGCCCGCCACGGTGTGGGCCGCGCCGAGCTTGAGGGCGAGGTCGCGCTTGTCGGGCACGACGTCGACCGCGACGATCGAGGACGCGCCCGCCGCCTTGGCCGCCAGCAGCGCCGCGAGGCCCACGCCGCCCAGGCCGAAGACCGCCACGGTGTCGCCGGGCCTGACCTCCGCGCTGTAGAGCGCCGCGCCCGCGCCGGTCAGGACGGCGCAGCCGAACAGGGCCGCGATCTCGTGCGGCAGGTCGGCGTCCACCTTCACGGCCGACCGCGCCGACACGATCGTGTACTCGGAGAACGCCGACACGCCCAGGTGGTGGTGCGGGCGCGTGCCGTCGGGCGCGGCGAAGCGGCGGGCGCCGGACAGGAGCGTGCCCGCGCCGTTGGCCCGCGCGCCGGGGCCGCACAGGGCCGGGCGCCCGGCGACGCAGCGGTCGCAGTGGCCGCAGGCGGGGACGAAGGCCAGCACGACGTGGTCGCCGGGGGCGAACTCGGTGTCCCCGCCGGTCTCGACGACCTCGCCCGCGGCCTCGTGGCCCAGCGCCATGGGCAGCGGGCGCACCCGGGAGCCGTTGATCACCGACAGGTCGGAGTGGCACAGGCCCGCCGCGCCCACCCTGACCAGCAGCTCGCCGGGGCCGGGGCGGTCCAGGCGCAGGTCGGCGACCTCCAGCGGGCGCGAGTCGGCGTAGGGGGCGGGGCGGCCCGCCTCGACCAGGACGGCGGCGCGGGTCGCGGTCACGCGATCACCAGCTTCTGCATCTCGTCCCGGACCGTGCCGGTGATCTCCACCGGGCGGCGGCTGTCGCGGCCGACGAACACGTGCACGAAGTGCCCCTCGGCGATCGGCGTGCCGTCCCCGCGCACCATGCCGACCTCCCAGCGCACGCTGGAGCGGCCGAGCTTGCCGACGCGCAGCCCCACCCTGATCGTGTCGGGGAAGGCGACCTCGGCCTTGTAGACGCAGTGCGACTCCACGCACATGGCGATGGACCCGCCGCGCAGCGGGTCGAACCCGGCGGTGCGGATCATCCACTCGTTGATCACGGTGTCCATCAGCGAGTAGTGCACGACGTTGTTGACGTGGCCGTAGACGTCGTTGTCGTTCCACCGCGTGGGGACGTTCTCCCAGTACAGGTAATCACCGGTCATAGCGGTCACTCTAGGGTCGCCCGGATCGGGGCACGGCCGCAGGCCCCGCCGCCGGTGACCGTCACCGGACCGGCCTCCCAGGACTGTTCCGCCTCACAGTCACCCGGGAAAAAGGGGTGCGGCGCCCGCCTGGCCGCAAGGGAAAGGTTCTGAGCACGATCCCGGCCAGGTGGGCGCCGCACGTTCTGGAGCGCCGCCGCCTCAGGCGCCGCGCGCCTTGTCGAAGCGGGCCGTCACATCGGTCCAGTTGACCAGCGACCACAGCTTCTCGACGTAGTCGGGGCGCACGTTGCGGTACTGCAGGTAGTACGCGTGCTCCCAGGCGTCGAACACCAGCAGCGGCGTGCTGTTCATGCCGACGTTGCCGTGGTGGTCGTAGACCTGCTCCACCACCAGGCGCTCGCCGAGCGGCTCCCAGGCCAGCACGCCCCAGCCCGAGCCCTGCACCAGCGAGGTCGCCGACGACAGCTGCTTGCTGAACGCCTCGAACGAGCCGAAGTGCTCGTCGATCGCGGCGCGCAGCTCGCCGTCGGGGCGGTCGCCGCCGTCGGGCGACAGGTTCTCCCAGAAGATCGAGTGCAGCACGTGGCCCGACAGGTTGAAGGCGAAGGTCTTCTCCAGCCCCACCAGGCCGCCGAACTGCTCCTTGTCGCGCGCCTCGGCGAGCTTCTCCAGCGTGTCGTTGGCGCCCTTGACGTAGGCCGCGTGGTGCTTGGAGTGGTGCAGCTCAAGGATCTCGCCGGTGATCGCCGGCTCCAGCGCCGCGTAGTCGTAGGGCAGGTCGGGCAGCGTGTAGTCAGACATGATCACCACTATTGCAAACAAGTTGCAGTTACGTCCATCTCGCAAGTGCAAGAGGGGATGAAAAAACCCGCCTCCGCCGGAGCGGAGACGGGTCGGTGGGCCGGGGTCAGTAGCGGCGGCCTCCCCCGGCGCCGCGGCCCTTGCCGCGGAAGCGGGCCAGCAGGCCGCGGGCCTTGGCCTGGGTGCGCGGGTCGCGGGCGATCTGCCCGGCCCGGTTGCGGGCGCGCTGTCCCTGGGGACTTCGCGCGAACCGCCTGATCTTGTCGATGAGGGGCATGTCTCCTCCTCCGCCCGCGCCGGCCGGGGTGGCGGCGATGGCCTCACCTCGTCCAACGGACGGGCCGTCACAAAAGGTTGCGGGGCGATCCGGTCGTTCTGGACCGCCCCTACCCCTCATCGGGGCTCTCTCACCTCACCGGTCAGAAAGCCTCGTCGAACGCCACGCTGCCCTCGACCCCGATCTGGTAGGCCGACACGCGCCGCTCGAAGAAGTTCGACAGCTCCTGCACGTCCTGCAGCTCCATGAACGCGAACGGGTTGGCCGTCCCGTAGCGGACCGGCAGGCCGAGCCGCGCGAGCCGCTGGTCGGCCACGTACTCCAGGTAGGAGCGCATGTCGTTCGCGCTCATGCCCGGCAGCCCGTCGCCGCACAGGTCGCGCGCGAACGCCAGCTCGGCCTCGACGGCCTCCTCCAGCATCTCGGTGACCTGCCGCGTCAGCTCCGCGTCGAACAGCTCCGGCTCCTCCTCGCGGACGGTGTCCACGACCGAGAAGGCGAACTCCATGTGCATCGACTCGTCCCGGAACACCCAGTTGGTCCCGGACGCCAGGCCGTTCAGCAGGCCGCGCGAGCGCAGCCAGTACACGTAGGCGAACGCGCCGTAGAAGAACAGCCCCTCGATGCACGCCGCGAAGCAGATCAGGTTGAGCAGGAACGCGCGCCGGTCGGCGGCCGTGTCCAGCTCGTCCAGCTTGTCGATCGTCCCGATCCACTTGAAGCAGAACTCGGCCTTCGCACGGATCGAGGGGATGTGCTCGACGGCCGCGAACGCCTTGACGCGCTCGTCCATGTCGGGCAGGTAGGTGTCCAGCAGCGTCAGGTAGAACTGGACGTGCACGGCCTCCTCGAACAGCTGCCGCGACAGGTACAGCCGCGCCTCGGGCGCGTTGACGTGCTTGTACAGGTTGAGCACCAGGTTGTTGGCCACGATCGAGTCGCCGGTGGCGAAGAAGGCGACCAGCCGGTTGACCAGGTGCAGCTCGGCCGGGGTGAGGCGGGCCAGGTCCGGCAGGTCGGAGGCGAGGTCCACCTCCTCGACGGTCCAGGTGTTGCGGATCGCGGCGCGGTAGCGCTCGTAGAAGTCGGGGTAGCGCATGGGACGCAGGGTCAGGTCCATGCCCGGGTCGAGCAGCATTACTGGCACGCCTCGCAGGATTCGGGGTTCTCAAGGGAGCAGGCCACGGCGTCGGGGTCGGCGACCGCCGCGGTGGCGGCCACGGTCGTCTGCGCGATCCGGGTGGCCGGGCGCGACCGCAGGTAGTAGGTGGTCTTGATGCCGCTGCGCCACGCGTAGGCGTACATCGACGACAGCTTGCCGATGGTCGGGGTCTCCATGAACAGGTTCAGCGACTGGCTCTGGTCGATGAACGGGGTCCGCGCCGCCGCCAGGTCGATCAGCGCCTTCTGCGGCAGCTCCCACGCGGTGCGGTACAGCTCGCGCAGCGAGGCGGGCAGGTCCGCGATGCCCTGGATGGAGCCGTTGGCGCGCTTGATCGCCTCGCGGGTCGGGGCGTCCCACAGGCCGAGGCGCTTGAGGTCGGCGACCAGGTGGTTGTTGATCTGGAGGAACTCCCCCGACAGCGTCTCGCGCTTGAACAGGTTGGACACCTGCGGCTCGACGCACTCGTAGCACCCGGCGATGGACGCGATCGTCGCGGTCGGCGCGATCGCGATCAGCAGCGAGTTGCGCAGCCCGGTCTCGGCGACGCGGGCGCGCAGCGCGTCCCACGCCTCGGTGCGCGTGATGACCGCGTCCGGGAAGTGGTCCACGTGCAGCCGGCCGCGCGCGGTCCGGGTCGCGGCGTAGGCGGGCAGCGGGCCCAGCTCGGCGGCCAGGTCGGCGGACGCGCCGTACGCGGCGAGCGCGATCTCCTCGGCGATGCGCGTGGACAGCGCCTTGGCCTCGGCCGAGTCGAACGGCAGCCGCAGCTTGAAGAACACGTCGGCGAGGCCCATCACGCCCAGCCCGACCGGGCGCCACTTGCGGTTCGCCCCGGCCGCCTCGTCGGTCGGGTAGAAGCCCCGGTCGATGGTGCGGTCCAGGAAGCGGACGGCGGTGCGGACGGTGGAGCGCAGCCGGTCCCAGTCGACGTCGCCGCCGGACACGTGCGCGCCGAGGTTGACCGACCCGAGGTTGCACACGGCGGTCTCGCCGTCGCTGGTCACCTCCAGGATCTCGGTGCACAGGTTGGACAGGTGGACGACGTTGCCGGGCTCGGCGGTCTGGTTGCAGGCGCGGTTGGCGGCGTCCTTGAACGTCATCCAGCCGTTTCCGGTTTCCGCCAACGTGCGCATCATCCGGCCGAACAGCCGCCGCGCGGGGATCTGCCGCACGTAACGGCCCTCCGCCTCGGCCCTGCGGTAGGCGGCGTCGAAGTCGTCGCCCCACAGGTCCACCAGCTCGGGGACCTCCTTGGGGTCGAACAGCGACCAGTCGGCGTCGGCCTCGACGCGGCGCATGAACTCGTCGGGCACCCAGTTGGCGAGGTTCAGGTTGTGCGTGCGGCGCGCGTCCTCGCCGGTGTTGTCGCGCAGCTCCAGGAACTCCTCGACGTCGGCGTGCCACGGCTCCAGGTACACGCACGCCGCGCCCTTGCGGCGGCCGCCCTGGTTGACGGCGGCGACCGAGGAGTCCAGGGTGCGCAGCCACGGCACGATGCCGTTGGAGTGGCCGTTGGTGCCGCGGATCAGCGAGCCGCGCGCGCGGATGCGGCTCCAGGAGACGCCGATGCCGCCGGCGTACTTGCTGAGCCGCGCGACCTGCGCGTACCGCTCGTAGATCGACTCCAGCTCGTCCCTGGGCGAGTCGAGCAGGAAGCACGACGACAGCTGCGGGCGGCGCGCGGCGGAGTTGAACAGCGTCGGCGAGCTGGGCAGGTACGACAGCGTGCTGAGCAGCGCGTACAGCTCGCCCGCGTCCTCCACGGTGTCCGACAGCCCGACCGCGACGCGCAGCAGGAAGTACTGCGGGCGCTCGACCACCCGGCGCGTCCTCGGGTGGCGCAGCAGGTACCGGTCGTAGACGGTGCGCAGCCCGAAATACTCGAAGCGGTCGTCGGCGGCGTCGTCCACCAGCGCGTCCAGCGCCGCGGCGTTGGCGGCGACGAACGCGGCGGGCCCGTCGGCGAGCAGCCCCTCGCGGTGCGCGACCGCGACCGACTGCGCGAACGACCGCACGCCCTCGGCGGCGGCCTCCTCGGCGATGTGCGCGCCCAGCAGCCGGGCGGCGACCTTGGAGTAGGCGGGCTCGACCCCGACCAGCGCGGCGGCCTCGCCGATCGCCAGCTCGCGCAGCCCGGCGGCGTCCACCCCGCCGCCGCCGCGCACCGCGGCCAGCACCCGGCCGGGGTCGGCGTCCGGCAGCCCGGCGCAGGCGCGCTCGATCTCGGCGGCGAGACCCGCCGCCCCCACGACGGTGATCTCTTCGGCGGTGCCGGACAGGACGTCGGCCGGCGGCGCGATCAGTTCCTGGGTCACGTGCTCTTCCCCTCGGGAGCCTGGTGCCCCGCGGGCGGGCAGGCGAAGGGGGGCGCGGGCACGCCGCGCACCGCCCCCGGCCCTCCCGCGGGACCTGGACGAAACTTCCGCGCTGGCAGGTCTTCGGACTCGTGGGCGCCGATCGCTCTCCTACTGGCCGTCGCTTCCCGGCCCCCGGCAGGGGTCCAGTGCTCGATGACGGCGGTCGTTCCCACTCACCGCTGCGGGGCAGTCCCGGACTCCCACCGGGTTCCCTCTTGCGACGCCCGCGCCGTCTCCGGCGGGGCGAACCAGCACGAGGCAAGACCCTACATCTTGGCGAGAGTCCTCGCGCAACCCCAACATGTAGGGGCGTGTCGAGATCATCAACGGGGGTCGGGTGGTGCGTTCCGGACGTTGGTGGGACGATGGACGGGCCATGTCCCCGCGTCCGATCCTCCGCGCCTGCCGGGCGGTGGTCTTCACCACCGTCTGCGTGACGCTGGCCACCCTCGGGCACGCCCTGGCCTCGGGCGCCGAGGTCCCGGCGTGGGCGGTGCTGACGGGTTTCGCGGGCACGCTGCTGGTCACGCTGGCGCTGGCGGGCCACGAGCGGTCGCTGCCCACCATCCTGGGCGGCCTGCTGGGCGGGCAGTTCGCGCTGCACAGCCTGTTCGCGAACGCGAGCGCGCCCATGGCCGAAGGCCACCACGCCGCCGCCGCGACCGCGCACGACTCGGGCATGGCGATGACGCTGGCGCACATCGCCGCCGCCGCGCTGTCGGCCTGGTGGCTGCGGCGCGGGGAGCGCGCGATCTGGGCGCTGGGCCGCCGCCTGGCGGCGCGCCCGGCGCGGCTGCTGCTGCCCGCGGCCGAGGCCCCGGCGCCCCCGCCGCGCGTGCCCGTCGCGCGGGAGGCCTCCGTCCCGTTCACCGACCAGGTGCTGCGGCACCTGGTGGTG
This sequence comes from Spirillospora sp. NPDC050679, assembly GCA_044456955.1. Taxonomy (GTDB): domain Bacteria; phylum Actinomycetota; class Actinomycetes; order Streptosporangiales; family Streptosporangiaceae; genus Spirillospora. Next base: position 316,216 of record JBITGK010000001.1, read on the forward strand.
CGGCGGGGCCCGCCGCTCCGTTCGAAGGCGCTCTAGCGGCGCCGTACGCCACCGGACGCGCCGACGCGCGCCCGGCTTTTCCTCGTACGCTCCCTCGAACGGAGTTCTCCCATGTCCTCACGCATGCCCGCACGCATGCCCGCACGCATGCCCGCACGCGCGGCCGCCCTCTCCGCCCTGGCCGCCGCGTCCGTGCTCGGCCTGGCCACCACCGCGTCCGCGCACGTCACCGCCCAGCCCGGCACCGCCGAGCAGGGCGGCTACAGCAAGGTCGCCTTCCGGGTGCCGAACGAGCGCGACGACGCCGGCACCACCCGGCTCCAGGTGGACCTGCCCATGGACCACCCGGTCGCGTCGGTGTCGGTGCGGCCGCTGCCGGGCTGGACGGTCAAGGTGGAGAGGGCCAAGCTCGCCAAGCCCATCAAGGCGCACGGCGGCGAGCTCACCGAGGCGGTGTCCCGCATCACCTGGTCCGGCGGCAAGATCGAGCCGGGCCAGTTCCAGGAGTTCGAGGTGTCGATGGGCGCGCTGCCGACCGACACCGACCGGATGGTGTTCAAGGCCGAGCAGACCTACGCCGGGGGCGAGGTCGTCAAGTGGGACCAGGACCCCGGCACCGGCCAGGGCGAGGAGCCCGAGCACCCCGCGCCGGTCCTGAAGCTGGTCCCCAAGGGCGGGGCCGTGGCGCAGCCCGCCGGTCTGACCGCCACCGCCAAGCCCGCCGCCGCCTCCGGGACCGAGGCCGACGACGGCACCGCGCGGCTGCTCGGCGGCGCCGGCATCGCGGTCGGCGTGATCGGGATCATCATCGGCGGCGTCGGCATCGCCCGTGCGCGCACCGCCGGGGGCAAGGCGTGAGGGCCGCCGGGTTCGCCGCGCTCGGCGCGGCCACCGCGCTCACGCTGGCCGTGACCGCCGCCCCGGCGAGCGCGCACACCGCGCTGCGCTCCTCCGACCCGGCGGCCAAGTCCACCGTGAAGGCCCCCTCGGAGATCGTGCTGACCTACACGCAGACGATCACCAGGCCGCAGGTCGTGCTGACCGACGCGAGCGGCGGGCGGCACGAGGCGGGCGTGGCCCGCGCGGTCGACAACCGGGTGGCGCAGCAGGTGCGGGGCACGCTCCCGAACGGCAGGTACACCGTGGGCTGGCGGGTGGTGTCGGAGGACGGCCACCCGGTCTCGGGCTCCTACACCTTCACGGTGGAGGGCTCGACGCCGCCGTCCGGGGCCGGGGCGCCGGTGACGGAGTCGGCCGCGCCCGCGCCCCTGCCCGCGCAGACCCAGGCCGCCGAGAAGGAGTCGTCCAACTCGTCGGGCTGGCTCTGGATCGGCCTGGCCGCGCTGGTCGCCGCGCTGATCGCGGGCGGCGTCGCCTGGGCGCGCCGCCCCAAGCAGGGCTGAGCGGAGGGCTGAGCACCAGGTCCGGCGGGCGGGTCGAGCACCGCCCGCCGGGCCGCCTCCGGCCAAAGGGCCACTTTCCGCGGCGCGGGCGATGATTACAGGATTACATTGATGGCGTCCCCCTCCCCAAGGACGTGATCGCATGATCGTCGAGTACCTGCGGTACCGGATCGACCAGGCGGACGCCGCCGCGTTCGAGGCCGCCTACGCCCGCGCCGCCGCCTCGCTCGCCGCCGCCCCGCAGTGCGCGGACTACGAGCTGGCCCGCTGCGTCGAGGAGCCGGAGTGGTACGTCCTGCGCATCACCTGGACGTCGGCCTCCGACCACCTGGAGGGCTTCCGCTCCGGCGAGCACTTCCCGCCCTTCTTCGCCGAGGTCAAGCCGTACGTGCGGGCCATCGCGGAGATGCGGCACTACGCGCCCACCGCCGTGCGCGGCGCCGGCGGCTCGGTCCCCACGATGTACGCGTGGGCGGGCGGCGCCGAGGCGTTCGAGCGGCTCACCGAGGTCTTCTACGCCAAGGTCCTCAAGGACGAGCTGATCGGCCCGCTGTTCGCGGGCATGGACCCGGGCCACCCTCGGTACGTGGCGATGTGGCTCGGCGAGGTGTTCGGCGGCCCGGCCCGCTACACCGAGGAGCGCGGCGGGTACCGCCGCATGCTGGGGCAGCACCTCGGCAAGGCGATCAGCGAGCCGCAGCGCCGCCGCTGGGCGGGCCTGCTGATGGACGCGGCCGACGAGGCGGGGCTGCCGGACGACCCCGAGTTCCGCGCGGCGTTCGCGGGCTACATCGAGTGGGGCACGCGGCTGGCGCTCGCCAACTCCCAGCCCGGGGCGACCCCGCCGGGGCAGGCCCCGGTGCCGCGCTGGGGCTGGGGCGTGGCGCCCCCGTACGTCCCCGGCTCCTGACCGCGTCCCACCCGACCGCGTCCGATCTGACCACGTCCCACCTGACCGGCTCCGGCCCCGGCACGACGGGCCGGAGCCGGTCACGTCCCCGGGTCAGCGCCCGGGAGGCGGCCGGCGGGGCGGCTCGGCCTCGATCAGGTCCGCCACCGCGCAGCGCAGGACGGCGCAGAGCAGGTCGATGTCCTCGTGCCGGATCGACTTGCCCTCGCCCTTCCACAGGCGCAGGGCCCGGTTCTCCCCGATGTCGCCGTACCCGGCGTCCTTGATCGCGCGCCGCAGGTCGGCGGCCGAATAGAGATCGCGCGCCGGGCCCACGACCTTTCTGAGCAGCCATTTCATCGCTCTCACCCCAGTCGTGTCCGGCGCCGGCCCGCGCGGTCCGGACCGGCCCCCGGTCCACCCGTGAAAAAATCAAGGAATCCGTCATCTTTTCCCGGATTCCCACGACAAAGGAAGAATGGCGAAGCTACCACGGTCCGCCGCCACCGTCACCGACCTGCGCGGACGCCATTAAAACGGCCGCCGACACAACAACAAGATCGATAGATCTCCCCTTTTGTCGGCGCTGGATACAACGCCCGCCACGGGGTAGTCTCCGTGTCAGACACGGTAGTACCCGCAAAAGATCGCCGGTCGACATGCCGGGGCGGACCGTTTCCCCGCCCGCATTCCCGCCGGCCACGCCGTCTCCCGGACCATTGGGTGGGCACCCTTACCGATCTCACTTTGCTCTGCCCCCCGCAGAGCGCGAGTGAACAGAGGTAACCACGGTGAACCACAACGAACGGGCCAGGGACAAGGCCGCGTGGAAGGCCGTCTACGCCGCCCGGCACCTCGACGCGATCGCCGCCCGCTACGGCGGGGCGGTCGCGGCGCTCGAAGCGGTCGTGCACGACGCCCGGCTGACCGTCCTCAACAACGACCTGCGCTGCCTGAGCATGTGCGCGACGTGGCGGGACGAGCCCCGGGCCGCCTGGTTCGCCTCGGTCACCGAGCACAAGTACGAGCTGTGCGAGCCCTTCGACCTGCCCACCCACGTGCTGCGCCGCTGCGACTACCGCATCGTCGTGCACGGGACGGGCCGCCACCGCCGGTACGCGGACCTGCTCCACACCGCGCCGCCCGAACCGGACGCCGGGCCCGTCCCGCGCGACCGCACCGGCGTCGTCATGTCGCTGCCGCGCCGCGGCCGCCGGGGCGAGATCGAGTCCCACGGCCTGGTCTTCCAGCTGCTCCCCCGCGACCGGCGCGACCTGAGCCCGGGGGCGCGGGTGGAGTTCTGCTCGTCCCGGAGCATCGAGGACGGCCGGCCGGTCGCCTTCCTCACCCGCCGCACGGGGGAACCCTCATGATCACTCCCATCCCGCTCCCGGACTGCGCGCACTGCCGCCGCGCGGTCCGGGACCGGCGCCACCGCCGCCTGCGCGGGCTCGCCCGGGAGGTCGGCGTCGCCGTGCTGGCCGATCTGGTGATCGCGCTGCTGCTGCTCGTCCCGCACCTGATCGGAGGACTGACGTGACACCGCCCGACCCCCCGCCCGCCCCCACCATCGAGGACTTCAAGCGCAAGCGCCGGGGCCGCCCCGGCGGCGAGCCGTCCAGCCAGCAGCAGATCACCCAGCGCAACTGGCAGCGGGTGGTGGAGGCGATCGTCATCTTCGGCGCGCTGACCGCCCGCGACCTGGTGGAGCTGACCGGGCTCGGGCACAGCACCGTGTCCGGCATCCTCAAGCAGCTGCGCAACAACAAGATCATCATCGACGAGGACGTCGAGGGCCCCGGCGGGGTCGGGCGGCGGCCCCGGCTGATCCGGATCAACCGGGACCGGCACTACATCGCCGGGATCGAGATCCGGCGCGAGCAGGTCACCGGCCGGATCGCCGACCTGCGCGGCGAGCCGGCCACGCCGATGCTGCGGCTCCCGCTGCCGCCCGCCAAGGCCGGCGAGCCGGTGGACGCCGACGCCGTCGTGGACACCGTCCGCGACCTGGTCGACGCGCTGACCGAGCGGCTGCGCAGCGAGCGGCCCGGCTCGGCCGGGCAGCCGCTGGTGGGGCTCGGCGTCGAGATGGGCGGCCACATCGACGGCGCGTCCGGCACCGTGGTGCGCTCGCCGAACCTGTGCTGGGGCGGCGGCTGGACCGAGCCGGTCCGGCTGCGCCAGCGGCTGCGCGACGCGACGCGGCTGCACACCGTCCTGGACAACGACGTCAACGCGCTCGGCATCGCCCAGCGCTGGTTCGGCGCCGGGCGCGGCGAGGACTCCTTCGCGGTGGTCTTCATGTCGCACGACGGCCTCGGCGGCGCGGTGTTCTGGGACGGCGACCTCATCCGGGGCGCGACCGGCAAGGCGGGCGAGTTCGGGCATTTCTTCATCGACCGCAACGGCCCGGCCTGCCGCTGCAAGGGCCGCGGTTGTGTCGAGGCCGTCGCCACCATGGCGGCGATCTGCCGGGTGCTCGGTGTCGGCCGCGAACAGGCGCTGGAGCGCGCGGCCGCCGGCGATTCCGCCGCGCTGCGCACCTTCGCGCACGCCGGGCACACCCTCGGCCAGGCCGTCTCCATCGTGCTGGCCGGCCTGGACCCCGCGAAGATCATCTTCACCGGCGACCAGCTCGCCGAGTCCCGGGAGGCCCCCGGCGCCTGGGTCATGGTCAACGACCACTACCACCAGGCCATGCTCCGCGCGCTGGAGGCCAACCCGTTCTCGCGCGGGAGCGGCCGCCTGCTGGAGATGGCGCCCGACGCCGAGCACTGGAACGGCCCGCGCGGCGCGGCCACGCTCGTCATCCACGACGTGATCGCCGGCGCCGTCCGGCTGTGACGCCCGCGCGCCCCCGCACCACCACCGCATCCCGCACCGCCACCGCATCCCCGCACCGCTGAAAGGACCCCCATGACCTCCCCCACCCCGCGCCCCGCGCTCGCCTTCGACGTCGGCGGCACCAAGATCTCCGCGGGCGTCGTCGCCCCGGACGGCCGGGTGCTCGACCGCGAGCGGATCGCGACCCCGCCCGACGCGGGCGCCGACGAGACCGTCGCGCTGCTCGCCGGCCTCGCCGCCGGGCTGCGCGCCCGGCATCCCGACGTCGCGGCGATCGGCGTGGGCGCGCCCGGCATGGTCGAGTGGCCCTCCGGGCGCATCGCCTTCGCCCCCAACAACGCCTACCGGGACCTGCGCCTGAAGGAGCGGCTCGCCGCCGAGACCGGCCTGCCGGTGAACGTGGAGAACGACGCCAACGCCGCCGCGTGGGCCGAGGCCCGGTACGGCGCGGGCGCCGGCTGCCGCAACCTCGTCGTGCTGACCGCGGGCACCGGAATCGGCGGCGGCCTGGTGCTGAACGGCGAGCTGTACCGGGGGCAGACCGGCCTCGGCGCGGAGGTCGGTCACACCATCGTCAACCCGGCGGGCGGCCGCGCCTGCGGCTGCGGAGCGACCGGCTGCCTGGAGGCCGAGGCGTCGGGCAGCGCGCTCGGCCGCCTGGGGGCCGAGGCCGCTGCCGAGGACCCCGGCGGGCTGATCGCCACGCTGGCCGGGGACGCCGGGCGGGTCACCGGCGAGACGGTGTTCGCCGCCGCGCGGAAGGGCGACGCCACGGCCTGCGCGCTGTTCGACGAGGTCGGCACCTGGCTCGGCATCGGCATCGCCTCGATGGTCAACGTCTTCGAGCCGGAGAAGGTGGTCGTCGGCGGCGGCCTCGCCGAGACCGGCGACCACCTGCTGCGCCCGGCGCGCGCGGCGTTCGAGCGGTTCGTGTTCGCGCGCGACCTGCGCCCGCTGCCGGAGCTGGTCCCGGCCGCGCTGGGCAACGAGGCCGGGCTGGTCGGGGCCGCGGCCCTGGCCGTCCTCGCCCTCGACGGCCCCGCCTGACCCGGCGCCGGTCCCGGCCGCCGGCGCGGCGGCCGGGACCGGCGCCCCGCACGCCCCCGCACGCCATGCCGGAGAACGAACCCGAGGAGCAGGCCCATGGAAGACCGTCCCCCCACCGGCGGTTCCGGAGTGACGTTGTACTACGTCGACGACTCCGGGAGCGTCAGCACCGGCTTCATCACCTACTCGTGGATCGAGGTCGACGCCGCGGAGGCCGCGGCGCTGAAGAGCGCCTGGCTGGCCCACCGGGCGCGGCTCTACCTGCGGTGGGAGATACCCGCCTCCACCGAGCTGCACGCGGCCGAACTGATCGGCGGGAGGGGCAGGCCGTCGCTCGATCCGGCGGTGAACCGGTCCAAGGCGATCCGCCGCGACGTGATGGAGTCGGCACTCGACATGATCGGGAAATGCCCGGGGCTGCGGACCGGCACGGTGTACCGGAGGACCGCCGCCCTGGGCGGGTCGTACAACCGGAGAAGCCTGGACCTGTACGGCGATCTGATGGTCCATCTGGACGGGAGACTGAGAGCGTCCGGCGGGTACGGAGTGGTGTACGTGGACGGCAAAGCGCCCGGAAGGCACCGTGCCGTGTTCCGAAGTCTGGGCTCGCGGATCGATCGCATCGTCGAAGAGCCCGGCTTCGTCGAGGCGCACGAGTCACAGCAGCTCCAGATGGTGGACCTGGTCGCCTGGAGCGCCTACCAGTCGCTGCTGAGACACCAGGGCAAGAGGTTCTGCTGGGACTGGTACGACGCCCACCTGCGCGGCCGCGACGTCAATGACGGCCCGCTGGAGCTGTGACGCGCGGGATCGGCCCATAAAAAGCTAGACCTGCCGATCCACGTGCGTGGGGCAGGTCCGCGCCCACACCCTAACCCACCCGCCCGGGTATGGCGAGGGGAACGGGCGCGGACCTGCCCCGCGCGCTTTCCACCGCGGCTCACCGGTCGCCGGAGGGGTCGGTACCCTCGGCGAACGCCTTCGCCACGGTGCGGGCCGCGTGCTCCACCGCCGTCACGCCCGCGCCCATCGTGGGGTTCCGGTCCGACAGGACGGCGAGGGCGAAGGCGCGCCCGCCGACCGTCACGCGGCCGACGCTGTTGACCGTCCACCGGCCGCCGTCGGCCTGGCGCGGCAGCCAGCCGTTCTTCAGCGCGGTCCCCGAGCGGCCGCCCGCCGCGCTCACGCCCCACGCCTGCTCGGGTACCACGTCCTCCATCAGCCCCCGCAGGTAGCGCCGGTTCGCCGCGCTGAGCGGGCCGGACTCCAGGGCCGCCAGCACGCGGAGCCGGTCGGCCGCGCCGGTCCGGGTCGAGCCCCACGCGCCGCCCGGCCCCGGCACGGTGTCGCGCAGCCCGAGCCGCCGGTGGGCGGCGGCCAGCCCGTCCCCGCCGCCGATCATCCCCCACAGCGCGTCGGTGGCGGCGTTGTCGCTCTCCTTGATCGCCCGCGCGGCGAGGCTCCGCTGGTACGCCGTCAGCGTGCGGCCGCGCCGCTGCGCCTTGAGCATCAGCGCGAGCACGATGTCCACCTTGACGACACTGGCCGTGGCGGTCCGCAGCCGGGGCCCGTAGGCGTAGCCGTGGCCGGTGGCCAGGTCGCGGATCGCGACCGACAGGCGTCCGGCGCGGCCGTCCAGGTAGCGGTCGAGCGCGCGGGTCAGCGCCGCGCGCTCCCGGCCGGAGAACGACGGCGCGTCCCGCACGAGGCGGGGCTCCCGGCGGGAATCGGACGCCGGCGGCGGGGCCGCCCCCACCGGGACGGGCGGGAGCGGGGCGGGCCGCACGCCCGACGCCGACAGCACCATCAGCGCCACCCCCGCCAGCAGGGCGGCCATGACCGTCAGCGTCCAGGCGTCGCGGCGGGAATCGGGGAGGATCATGCGCCCGAGTCTCACCAGCCCGGCGTTTCCCCACCGTTACCATGCCCGCCGCAGGCCAGCGGCCCGGTCCACCCGCCGCGCGGGCCGCCGTCACCGCCGCCTGCGCACCCGGTCCGGTCAGGCCGGGCTGGAAACGGCGGCCTCGCGCGGCCGCGTGGCGGCGCGCAGCGCGAGCAGCGCCAGGGGCGTGGCGACGACGGCGAGCGCCAGCCCCGCGCGCATCCCGTTGAGGGTGTAGCCGGACAGCGCCCATCCGGCCGTGGCGAGCGCCGGGCCGAGCGCGAACCCGGACTGCCGCGCGAGGCCAACGGCGTGACCGAGACCCTGGTCCACCACCGCGGCTGGACGCCCGAGCGGGTGGGCGACCGCATGGCGAACCTGCTGCGCGCTACCTTCCTCGCCTGACCGCGACGGCCGCACCCGCCAGCGAGATCGCGATCAGCACCGCCGCGAAGGCGGTCGTCCCCGCGCCGAGCCCGACCGCGTCGCCGAGGTAGCCGGTGCCGACCGGGAGCAGCCCGGCGGGCAGGTAGCCGCCGACGTTCAGCGCCGCGTTGGCCTCGGCCAGGCGGGCGGGCGGCACGGCCGCGTTCAGCAGCGACAGCCCGCCCAGGAACCCCAGCCCCTGCCCGGTCCCGGCCAGCAGTGCGGCGGCGACCAGGCCCGCGACCGAACCCAGGTGCACCGCCAGCGCCAGCAGCGCCAGCCCCGCGACCGTCGCGGAGGCGCCCGTCAGCAGCGTCGTGCGCGTGGCCCGCCGCCGCATCGCGAACTGCGCGCCGGTCGCGGCGGCGAACATCAGCGCCGCCGCGCCGCCGGCGACGATCCGGTTGGTCGTGTCCAGCAGGTCGGCCAGCAGCGACGGCCCGAGCGACAGCACGAACGAGGTGGCGGTGATCCCGGGCCCGAAGACCGCGACGCCCGCGTTCAGCGCCCCGCGCTGCGCGCGCGGCACCGAGGGCACCCGCACCCACGCCCCCGGGACGGCCGCGGGACGCCGCAGCGGCAGCCGGAGGAAGACCGCGCCGGCCGACGCGATCAGCACGGCCTCCAGCCCGAACACCGCCGCGACCGGATCGGGCGCCGTCTCGGCGAGCACTCCCGCCAGCAGCACGCCCGTCCCGGCTCCGACGACCGTCGCGGTGGCGGAGGCAAGCGCCGCCCGGGCCTTGCCGTCCGGCCCCGCGACGTCGGCGACGGCCGCCATCCCCGCCGAGACCGTCGCCCCGACGGCGATCCCCGCCAGCAGCCGCGCGGCGGCCAGCACCGCCACCGAGGAGGCGGTGGCGAACAGCAGGCACGCGACCAGCGCCAGCGCCACGGCGGGCACCATCACCTTCCGCCGCCCGAGCCGGTCGGAGACGACGCCCGCGACCGGCAGCGCGCCCAGCAGTCCGGCGATGTAGCAAGCGAAGACGACGGTCGTCGTCCCGGCGGAGAGGCCCATGCGCTCGCGCCACAGCGGATACAGCGGCGTGGCGGCGTTCGACAGCGTGAACACGGCCGTGACGGGCCAGGCGGCGAGCCAGACCAGGACGGGCGGTGACGGCGCTCTGCGCAGCATGGGCACTCCCGGGAGCTTGTACGAGTTTTTTCGAACTTAGCAGCAGTTCGAGTTTTCTCGTACAGTGGTCCCATGCGAACCGCCTGGCCCCGGCACCCGATGCCGCCGGACGCCCCCGCCCCCCTGCCCGAGCCGGCCCGGGACGGCCTGCGCCTGGAGACGGTCATGGGCGCGCTCAGCGACCCGCTGCGCCTGACGATCGTGCGCAAGCTGCTGCTGGAGGCGGAGGCGTTCGACCACCCCTGCGGCTGGCTGGGCCTGGACCGCCCCAAGTCCACGCTCACCCACCACTTCAAGGCGCTGCGCGAGGCCGGGGTCATCAGGCAGCGGCAGTACGGCCTGGAGCGGCGCAGCCACGTGCGCGTCGAGGACCTGGACGCCCGCTTCCCAGGCCTGCTGGACCTGGTGGCCGCCTGGACGCCGAAGGGCTGACGGGCTCGAGCCCTACGAGGGCACCGCCGCGCGGACAGACGACGTGTCGCGCGCGAGGATGGCGCGCTCCAGGCGCCGGAGTTCGAGGCTCGGGGCGAGGCCCAGCTCATCGGCGAGGACCCGCTGGCCCGCGCGGCAGACGTCGAGCGCCTCGGCCGCGCGCCCCAGCGCGTAGAGCGCCTGCAAGAGCCGGGCCCGGGGCCGCTCGTGGAAGGGATGGTCCGCGACGACCCCGTAGAGCTCCCCGACGACCTCGGCGGGCCGCCCGAGCAGCAGCTCGGCGGACGCCCACTCCTCGGCGGCGGCGAGCCTGAGCTCGGTGAGCCGGAACGCCTGCGCGCGCGTCGGTGACAGGTGCTCCTGGCCTTCGAACGGAGCGCCGCGCCACAGGGCGAGGACCGACCCGATCGCCGCGGCCCCCTCGTCGAGCCTTCCGGCGGCGATGGCCGCGCGTCCCGCGCCGACGGCGGCGGCGAAGCACTCGGCGTCCATCTCCCCCGGCCCGACCACGACGGCGTAGCCCGGACGCCGCGACTCCAGCCGGTGGGGCCCCAGGTGCCTGCGCAGGTGGTGGACGTAACCCTGGAGCGTCTTGGCCGCCGTGCGCGGCGCGCCGCCGGGCCACAGCGCGTCGGCCAGCCGGTCGGCCGGGACCGTGCGGTTGGGGTGGCAGAGCAGGAGCGCCAGCAGGTCGCTCAGCTTGGGCGGCAGCGGGAGGACCCCGTCCGCCCCGTGGATCTCCAGTGGTCCCAGCACGTGAAACTTCATGGCGCGTCCCCTCAGGTCCCCAGGTGCGCCGGGTCTGCCCGGCCCCTCCGTTCTAGGGCGGCCGGGAGTTGTCCGAAATGCGTCCGGCGGTGTCTCCGGACGGGCCCGCCCGGATTCCGGACACGCAGGTCACCGGCGCTGTGCAACCGCCGTCCAACCGCGCCCCAACCCGCTCGCAAACCGGCTCCAACCTCCCCTTGCGACCTTGGTCCCGACGTCGCCACCACACGGAGGAGCACGCAGATGCAGTCCCGAACCCCATGCCGATCCCGCTGGGCGGCCAAGCTCGTCGCGCTCGCCGCGGCCGCCCCCGTCCTGGCCGCCACCGTCCAGACCGCGCCGGCGCTCGCCGCGCCCGCCTCGCCCACCGCCGCCGCCCAGGCGGCCGCCGCCCCGGTGGCAGCGGCCGCCGCCCCCAGGCGCGCGGACGCGAAGAACCGCGCCGTCTACTTCATCCACGGCTACCAGAGGGAGGAGGGCAAGGGGCAGGACTGCAGGATGTGGGACAAGACCAAGAAGCACTTCAGGAACCAGAAGTGGACCGGGGGGCTCATCACCTGGGGGTACTACAAGGCCGACAAGAACTGCACCGTCGAGTACGGCGGCAACCAGAACACGGACCTGAAGTACGTCTCCCGCTCGCTCGCCTGGGACATCTACAACCGGTACACGTCGAAGGGCAAGACGGTCGACGTCGTGGCCCACTCCATGGGCGGGCTGGTCATCCGGAACGCCATCGCGCGGGTCAAGCGCGGCCACGACGGATTCCCGCCGAGGCTGTACGTCGAGGACGTCGTCACGCTGGGCACGCCGCACGGAGGCTCGGACGGCGCGAAATTGTGCTGGACCACGCAGTGCAAGCAGATGAGGGTCGACGGTGGCCACCTCAAGTGGCTCAACGGCCTCCCGAACAGCAACTTCCAGGCGACCGGCGGCACGAACTGGACGCTGCTGGCCTCATACGACGACAACGCCGTCAGCGCGTTCCAGGGGACCGCCTTCTACGCCAAGCACAAGGTCAGGTACCCGTCGAACGAGAACGTCGAGCACAGCGACTACTACAAGACGGGCCTCGGCAACGGGTGGGACTGCTACCGCAGCTCGGACTACGGCAAGAAGTTCAAGACGTTCAAGAACGCCTGCGCGGGGCCGATCAACTCCGCCTACGTCGGCGCGTACTTCCACTCGGCCCGCTGACCTGAGGCCGGACCGCCCGGGCGCCCGCGCGCCCGGGCGGTCTCCCCTGTTGTGCCGGAGACGGCCGTCTCCCTAGGCTCCTCGAGCACGTGTGAGGCGACCTGGGCGACGGGAGCGGACGTTGGGGCGACCTGAACAGCCGCTGGACTCGCTCGCCGGCCCCGTCGAACGGCTCGCCGCCGAGCTGCGCCGGCTCCGCGACCAGAACGGGCGGCCCAGTTACCGCGAGCTGGCCCGCCGCACGCACTTCTCGCGGAGCACGCTCGCCGAGGCGGCGGCCGGTGTGCGCCTGCCCACGCTGGAAGCGGCGCTTGCGTACGCCGAGGCGTGCGGCGGCGACCGCGCCGAGTGGGAACGCAAGTGGCACCTGGCCGCCGACGAGCTCCAGCGGACGAGCCGCCGCAGCCCCTACCCGGGGCTGTTCCCGCTCGGCACCGAGGACACGGACCTGTTCTTCGGCCGCGACCGCCTGCTGGAGGACCTGCTCAAGGCGGTGCAGCGGTCGCGGCTGACGGTGGTGACCGGGGCGTCCGGCAGCGGCAAGTCGTCCCTGCTCAGGGCCGGGCTGCTGGCCCGTCTGGCCGCCGAGGGCACGCCCGCCCGGCTGGTCTCCCCGGGGGCGCGGCCGGTGTTCGACGCGACCGGGGGCGTCCTGGTCATCGACCAGTTCGAGGAGGTCTTCACGCTCTGCGCGGACGAGCGGGAGCGGGACGCCTACTTCGACCGGTTCAGCGCGGCGGTCGCAGAGGAGGACGGCCCTGCCGTGGTCATCGGAGTCCGCGCCGACTTCCACGAACGCTGCGTCCGGCACCCGGGCCTCGCCGCCGCCCTGCGCGACCACGCACACGTGCCGGTCGCCCCCATGTCCGAGGAGGAGCTGCGCGCCGTCGTCACCGGCCCGGCCTCCCGCGTCGGCCTGACGGTGGAACCCGACCTGGTGGCCGCCGTGCTGACCGACGCCGCCGACCAGACCGGGGCGCTGCCCATGGTCGCCCACGCGCTGCGGGAGACCTGGAACCGGCAGCGAGGCGACGCCCTGCGCCTTGCGCACTACCGGGAGGCGGGCGGTGTGGCGGGCGCGATCGCGCGGACGGCCGAGCGCCTGTACGCGGAGCTGGACGGCGTCCAGCGCGACCTGCTCCGCGCCGTCCTGCTGCGCCTCACCGCCCCGAACGGCGGCACGGCCGACGCCCACCGCAGGATCGAGCGGGACGAGCTGACCGGGATCGAGCCCGCGGGCGAGCTGGACACGGTGCTCGACCGGCTCGCCGCCGCCCGGCTCGTCGTCGTGGACCACGACGCGATCGACCTCGCGCACGAGGCCCTCATCCACGCCTGGCCCCGGCTCCGGGAATGGCTCACCGACGACCGCGACGCCCTGCTGCGCCACCAGCGGCTCGTCCACGACGCGATCGAATGGGAGCGCAACCGGCGCGGCGACGACTACCTCTACCGGGGCGAGCGGCTGGCCGCCTGGGAGGACGCGGGCTTCGCCCCGCTGAACGACCTGGAGCGGTCGTTCCTGGCGGCCTCCCGGACGAACGCGGACGTCGAGCGCGCGGCGGCCCGCCGCAGGAAGAGGCTCGCCATCGGCGGGCTCTCCCTCGGCGCCGCGCTGGTCAGCGTCCTCACCGTCGTCGCGCTGGTCCAGGCGGGCCGGGCGGGCGGCGCCCAAGACCGGGCCGCGTCCGTCCGCCTCGCGCTGGAGGCCCGCCGCCAGCTCGCGCAGGACCCCGAACTCGCGCTGCTGCTGGCGATCGAGGCGTACGAGGCCGGGCCCACCCGCGAGGCCGACACCGTCCTCCGCCAGGCCACGGCGGACGCGCGGCTGCGCGCCGCCCTGCCGACGGGACTGCGGCGCGCCGACGGCATGGCGGTCTCGGCCGACGGCCGCAGGGCCGTGGTCTGGGGTGCCGGGACAGCGGCCGACGCCGAGATCTGGAGCTTGGACGGCCCGGCGCCTCGCCGCGAACGCCTCTCGGCCGCCCGCAACGTCCTCAGCGCCGGTTTCGGTCCGGACGGACGCCTCGTCACCGGCCACGCCAGTGGTGAAGTGAAGCTGTGGAACGCCGCCGGTGAACCGACCGTCCTGGGGACCGCCAAGGGAAGCGTCCGCGGCGTCAGCGTCGCCCCGGACGGCCGGGTGGCGAGCGCGCACGACGACGGCGTCCGGATCTGGGGCCCGGCCGGACGCTCGGAACCGGTCGAGCTGGAAGTCCCCGGACGGTCCGTGGCGAGCGTCGCGTTCAGTCCCACCGGCCAGCGGCTCGCCACCGGCGGGAGCGGCTCGCCCCTGCACGTGTGGTCCATGACGGGGAAGCGCCCCCGGCTGATCCGGGCGGCCCCGCGCGGCGAGCCGCAGCAGGTGGCGTTCAGCAGGGCCGGTCCGTGGGCCGCGACCGTCGAGGGGGACGTCCCGCGCCTGTGGAACGTCCTGGAGGATCTGACCCCGATCGAGCTGACCGGCCACTCGCCTCGCCTGAACGGCGTCGCGTTCAGCCAGGCGGGCGACCGCATGGCGGCCTTCGGCGCGGACGGCCTGATCCGCGTCTGGAGCACGGGCGGCGACGCCGACCCGCTGGTGCTGCGCACGCCCGGCGGCGACCCGCGCGGCGCGGCGTTCGATCCGTCCGGCAAGACGCTGACCAGCGTTGACACGGACGGCACGCTGCGGCGGTGGGACGTGGCGGTAGGCGAGCGGATGCCCATCGACGGCCGGCTCGTGGCGCTCAGCTCGGACGGCGGAACGCTAGCGACGGCCGCGAGCGCGATGTCCCTGACCAGGTCCCAGGCCCTCCACGTCCGGGTATGGCGGGGCTCGGAACGGCTCGACGCGCGGGGTCCGAGCGACGCCGCCCACCGGATCGCACTGAGCCCCGACGGACGCCGGATGGCCGCCTTTGGCCGGGCCGGAACGCTCTCCCTCTGGAACCTGGCGACCGGTGCCAGGACCACCGCTCCGGCCGCCCTCCGCGGCCTCCCCGTCGAGCTGACGTTCAGCCCGGACGGCAAGCGCCTCGCGGCGGGCGCGCACGGCACCGAGCCCCAGGTCTGGCAGGTCGCGCCGTCCGGCGCTCTGACCCGGGTCACCGGCTGGGAGCGCCGCCCCACCGGCGGCGCGAACGGCGACGTGGCGCTCAGCCCTGACGGCGCGCTCCTGGCCGACGCCCGCGACGACGGCACCGTCATCCTCTGGGACCTGACCGGCCGCTCTGAGCCCGAGATCCTGCGCGGACACCGGGAGAACGTCACCTCCATGGCCTTCGACCCCACCGGAAGACGCCTCGCCGCCGCCGCGTCCGACGGCGCGATCCGCCTCTGGGACACCACCGGCGGCGAGCCGACGACGGTGCTGCGCGGAGCCGCCAGTGCCGTCCGCAAGGTCCGGTTCAGTCCCGACGGCGGCTGGCTCCTGACCGACGAGCCCGACGGCTGGATGCGCCTGTGGCGCCCGTCCGGCGGCGAGCCCGTGGAGCTGGCGGGCTGGGGCCAGACCGGCGGCCTCGCGGCGTTCACCACGGACGGCGCACGCATCGTCCGCGGTCTCAGCCCGCGGGTCCTCCCCGTGCCCGGCACGAGCCGCACCGTGATCCGGGCCTGCGAGGTGTGCGGTCCGAGCGAACGCGTCCTCGACCTGGCCAAGTCGCGCCGCACCCGGGGCCTGACCGCCGAAGAGCGCCGGACCCATCTCGGCTGACCGGCTCCCCGTCTTGTCGCCGCGCGATGAGATCGCCGTCCGTTCTCATGCGTTTTCTGCCTAGTCACGTCCTCCCGGGTGGCGGAAGGTACATCTCACCCCTCGGCACCCGGTCGCCCCGGGTGTCCCCCTCCCCCGAAGGGCCGTGCCATGCCCCAGCCCCCCAAGAGGCACCGCGTACCCCGCCTGCTGCAAGCCCTCGTGCTGGCCGCCGGCGCGGCGGCGGCCGTCCTGCCCGCCGCCCCGGCCTCCGCGCGGGCGCCCCAGCCCGCCGCTCCCCAGGACGACCCCTTCTACCAGCCGCCGTCGCCGCTCCCGCCCGGCAAGCCCGGCGACGTCATCAGGTCGCGCCCCGCCAAGTTCGCCCTCGCGCCCTCGGTGAAGTCCTGGCAGGTCCTCTACCGCTCCGAGGACGCCCAGGGCGCGCCCACCGCCGTGTCCGGGACCGTCCTGGTCCCCGACAAGCCCTGGAAGGGCAAGGGCGAGCGGCCCGTCGTCTCCTACACGGTCGGCACGCGCGGCGTCGGCGACGACTGCGCCCCCTCCTACACCCTCACCACCGGCCTGGACTACGAGCAGTTCACCATCAACGACCTGGTCAACAAGGGCTGGGCCGTCGTCGTCACCGACATGCAGGGCCTCGGCACCCCCGGCGTCCACCCCTACATCGTGGGCCGCGCCGCCGGGCGCAACGCGCTGGACGTCGTCCGCGCCGCGCAGCGCCTGCCCGAGACCGGGCTCGGCGCGTCCAACCCGGTCGCCGTCAGCGGCTACTCGCAGGGCGGCAGCACCGCCGGGTGGGCCGCCGAGCTGGCGGGCGCCTACGCGCCCGAGCTGAACCTCAAGGGCGTCGCCGCCAACGGCGTCCCGGCCGACCCGATCGCCATGGGCAGGTTCCTGGACGGCACGCTCGGCGCGGGCCTGATGTTCCTGGCCGGCCTCGGCTTCGACGCCGCCTACCCCGAGCTGAACCTGGACGGCGTGCTCAACGACGCGGGCAAGAAGCTCAAGGAGGACTTCAAGAACGTCTGCCTGGTCAGCGTCGGCGGCCTCCCGGCGATCGGCAGCACCGCCTTCCGGCGCATCTCCGACTTCGCCACCCGCGACATCCTCCAGGACCCGGCCTGGCAGGCGAGGTTCAACGAGAACAAGCTCGGCGGCACCAAGCCCGGCGTGCCGGTCTTCCAGGGCCACGCCATGCTGGACGAGCTGGTCGGCTTCCAGCAGGCCGACGCCCTGCACCGCGACTGGTGCAAGGCGGGCGCCAACCTCACCTGGAAGACCTACGGGGCCGCCGAGCACCTGGTCGGCTTCCTGCGGGCGTGGCCGGACACCGTCAACTTCCTGAACGACCGCTTCCAGGACAAGCCGGTCAAGGGCAACTGCTGATCCACGGTGTCGTGTGCGCCGCGCGCCGACCATCGCGCGCGGCGCACACGGCGAGGCGGGGATCAGCGTTGCGGCAGGACCAGCGGCCGCCCCGTCCGGGGATGCGGGAGCACCTCGATCCCGTACTGGTAGACCTCGCTCAGCAGGGACGCCGTCAGCACCTCCTCCGCCGGTCCGCACGCCGCCAGACCCCCTCCGGCCAGGACGGCGACGCGGTCGGCGTAGGCGGCGGCCAGCCCCAGGTCGTGCACCACCACGACCACCGCGCGGCCGCTCGCCGCCTGCGCCTTCGCCACCGCGAAGACCAGCTCCTGGTGCCTGATGTCCAGGGCGGCGGTCGGCTCGTCCAGCAGGACCGTCGCCGCGCGCTGGGCCAGCACGCGGGCCAGCGCCACCCGGGCCTGCTCGCCGCCGGACAGCGCCGTGAACGGGCGGTGGGCGAAGGCCGCGGTGTCGGTCTCCTCCATGGCCTGCGCGACCGCCTGCTCGTCGTCGTCCTCCAGGTCCGTCCCCGCCCAGGGGACGCGGCCCATGCGCACGACCTCGATCGCGTCGAACGCGAACGACAGCGTGTGCTGCTGCGGCAGCATCGAGCGGCGCATCGCCAGTTCGCGCGGCGTCCAGTCGCCCAGCGGCGCGCCGGACAGGTGGACGGCCCCCTCGGCGGGGGCGACGTCGCCGCAGAACGCGGCCAGCAGGGTCGACTTCCCCGCGCCGTTCGGGCCGACCAGGGCGAGGATCTCGCCGTGCCGGACGTCCAGGTCGACGCCGGTGAGCACGGCCCGGCCGCCGCGCCGGACGCTGAGGCCGGAGGCGCGCAGGGCGGTGCCGCCGGGCGCGGCGGGTCCGGGGAGCCGCACGCGGCGGCGCAGCGCGATCATCCCCAGCCTCCCGAGCGCCGCCGCGTGCGGCGCAGCAGCCAGAAGAAGAACGGGCCGCCGACGATCGAGGTCAGGACGCCGAGCGGCAGCTCCTGGTACGGGATCGACGTGCGCGCGACGAGGTCGGCGGTGACCAGCAGCAGCGCGCCGCCGAGGGCGCTGGCGGGGATCAGCGCGCGGTGCCCCGGGCCGATCGCCATCCGGACCAGGTGCGGGACGACCAGGCCGACGAAGGCGATGATGCCGCTGAAGGCGACGGCCGAGGAGGTCAGCAGGGCGATCACCAGGACGCACGCCACGCGCAGCTTCTCGACGTCCACGCCGAGCTGGCGGGCGGCGCGCTCGCCGAGCGCCAGCACGTCCAGGCGGCGCGCGCAGGCCATGGCCAGGGCGATGCCCGCGACGGCGCACGGGGTGACGGCGGCGACGGCGGGCCAGGTCGCGCCGGACAGGCTGCCGAGCTGCCAGGAGGTGATCGCGCGCAGCCCGTCGTTGCCCGCCGCGAACATCAGCAGGCCGAGCGCGGCGGTCGCCACGGCGTTGACGGCGATGCCGGTGAGCAGCAGGTTCACCACGTCGGTGCGGCCGCCCGACCGCGACACCGTGTAGACGAGCAAAGTCGTCAGCAGGCCCGCGACGAAGGCGGCCAGCACGATCGTCCAGTTGCCGAGGAAGGTGAGGCCGAAGACGATGACGGCGGCGGCCCCGACGGCGGCGCCCCAGGAGACGCCGATGACGCCGGGTTCGGCCAGCGGGTTGCCGAACACCCCCTGCATGACGGCCCCGGCGCAGGCGAGGGACGCGCCGGTGACGACCGCGAGGACGACCCGGGGGAACCGGACGATCCACAGCGCGTTCTCGCCCTGCGCGGCGGCCGGGACGGGCCCGACGTCGAGGCCCGCCTTGTGCAGGACGGAGCCGATGACCTGGGTCGGGGGGATGTTGACCTGGCCGAGGGCGGCCGCGGCGACGGCCGCCACCAGCAGCGCGGAGGCGAGCGCGGCGATCAGGAGGGCCGCTTTCAGGCGGCCGCCGGAGCCCTCCTTCACGGCCTTCACGAGGTCTCGCAGGGCCGGTGCAGGGCCTTGGCCAGGGCCTCGATGGTCTCGCCCGTCCGGGCGCCGAAGTTCAGCAGCGTGCCGTCGTCGGCGTCGATGACGCGGCGGTTCCGCCCGGCCGGGGTCTGGGCGATGCCGGGCAGCTTCAGCAGGCCGGGGACGCCGCCGACCGACTCCAGCCCGGCCGACATCACCAGCAGCACGTCCGGCGCGGCGTTGATCATCCCTTCGCTGGTGAGCGGGCGGAAGCCCGCCAGCCCGGCGGCGGTGCCGGCGTCGCGGGCGCCGACGGCCTCGATCATGGCGTCCGAGCCGGCGCCCCTGCCGCCGATCAGGTAGACCCCGGCGGTGCCGCGCAGGTAGAGGAACGCCACGCGCAGCGGCGTGCCGCTCTTAGGCGCCTTGGCCTTGGCCGCCTCGATCTGCCGGGTGACGCGGTCGTTGAGGGCGCGGCCCGCCGCGGGCACGCCGAGCGCCGCGGCGACGGCGGTGATGTGCTCGCCGACGGCGGGCAGCGTCTGCTCGTCGCCGACCATCACGACGGGGATGCCCGCAGCGCGGATCTGGTCCAGCGCCTCGGGCGGACCGATGCTCTTGTCTGCCAGCACCACGTCGGGGTCCAGCCGCATGACGGCCTCGGCCGACACGTCGTGCCCCTGGTTGGTGACCAGCGGCAGCGAGCGCGCGGCGGGGAAGGTGGTGGAGGCGTCCCGGCCGATGACGCGGTCGCCCAGCCCGAGGCTGAACACGATCTCCGACAGCGAGCCGTAGAGGTTGAGGGCCAGCACGCGGCGGGCGGCGGTGACGGTGACCTTCCGGCCGTCGGCGGACTCCACCGTGACCGGCAGCTTCGGCGCGGGCGCGGGCTTGAGGGGCTCGACGTCGCGGCTCGCGGCGGCCATGGTGGACGGCCCGCAGGCGGCGGCCGCGTCGGCGGCGCCGGAGGCGGTGCCCCCGGAGCCTGCCGCGCAGCCGGTGGCGGTGAGGCCGAGGACGAGCGCGAGCGACGCTCCGGCGAGCCCCCGGACCTTGCGGACGTTCACGCGCGCCCGCCCGCGCGCCGCCGGACGACCAGCACGGCCGCACCGGCGATCACCAGGACCGCCGCGCCGCCGCCCGCGAGCAGCACCGGCGTGCCGATCCCGCCGCCGTCCTCACCGAAGCTGACGGGGACGCGCACGTCCTGGCTGCGGTCGCCCGCGCGGGTGTGGTCGGCGCGGGTGACGACGGCGCACTTGTCCTTGGCGCAGTCCACCGCGTCCGACAGCTTCGACGAGACCTTGATCTGGACGCTGAAGGTGCCGCCCGCGCCGTAGGGGGTGGCGAGGCCCTTGCCGTAGGGCGGCGGGTTGGACGACACCCACTGCGAACCGCCGGTCTTGCCGCTGGTGTCGGCCCCGCCGCCGCAGGGCGAGGGGGCCTTGTCCGGCCCGTTGTCCTTGCAGAACGCGACGTAGACGCCCTTGCCCGCGTCGTAGCCCTTGCCGGTGACGGTGAGCGCGGCGCCCTCGGCGTCGAGCCCGGACGCCTGGGAGACGGTGAGCGTCTGCCCCTTCGGCCCGGCGGCGGACGCCGGGCCGGACGCCGCGTGGGCGGCGGTGGCGCCCCCGAGGAGGGCGGTGCCGAGAAGTAGCGAGGTGGTGAAGGAGCGCATCGTCCGTCCCGGTCTTAGAACTTTGTGACTTTTGTTGGCTTTTCAACCGACGCCCGACAGGTTAGCTTAGGCTTACCTAACTAGGAAGACGTAGGTCCGAGCCATGAATCACGTGCAATGAGACGGCGGCAGCGTGCCCTGACGAGCGTTTCGTCGATACTGCTCGCGCTGGCCGTTCCCATCGGTCTCGCCGAGCCCGCCCACGCCGCTTCGCTCCAGGTGTCCCAGCGCACCGGCGTCGACCCAGCGGGCGCGACGGTCTCGGTGTCGGGCTCTGGCTTCGACGCCCGGCGCAACAACGGCTTCGGGGTGTACGTGGTGTTCGGGCCGCGCCCCGCGAACTACTTCAAGGACGCCAACCTGTTCGCGGCCGCCGTGTGGGTGCACCCCAAGGGCGGCGGCAACGGGCAGGCGCGGATGAGCCCCTCCGGCTCGTTCTCGGTGAGCCTGCGCGTGAAGGCCAAGTACACCGACGGCAACGGCAAGTCCGTGGACTGCCTCGCGGTGGCCTGCTACGTCATGACGATGGCGGCGCACGGCGTGCCCGACCGCAGCCAGGACTCGATGGTCCCGATCGCGTTCAAGGGCAAGTCGCGGACGCCGACGGACACGCCCTCGTCCACGCCGGGCGGCGGAACGGGCGGCTCCGGCGGCGGCTCCGGCGGCGGCTCCTCGTCACTCGGCACGACCACGCCCGCCGGGACCGCCGCGCCCGCCGCACCGCAGGGTTCCGCCGCGGCGGGCGGCACGCCGCAGGGCTTCGCGACGCCCGTCGCCGCCGAGTCCTTCCGGCAGACCGCCTCCAGCGCGCCCGCCCAGTCCCCCGCGCTGTTCTGGATCGTCCTCGCGGCCCTCGCCGCGGCCGGGCTCGGCGTGCGCGCGCTCGCCCGCCGCAGGCGGCGGCGCCCCGCGAGCTGACCGGTCCCGCCCTCCTCACCGCCCCCCATCCGTCCACCGTGCCGAACCCCCGCAGCGGCACGGCGGCCCGGCCGCGCCCACCGGGCGCGGCCACCCCTCCCCCCATCCCCTTCACCCAAGGAGAGTTCATGCAGACCATCGCCTCGCGGCTGGCCCGCGGCACCGTGATCGTCGGGGGCACCGCCCTGCTCACGGCCGGGCTCGGCCTCGCCCCGGCGTTCGCCGCGGGACCGGGCACCGCCGTCAGCCCCACCACCGGCGCGAACCCGGCGGGCCAGGACCTCACCGTGCGCGGCTCGGGCTTCAGCACCACCGCCAACGGCGGGCTCGGCGTGTACGTGGCGTTCGGGCCGAAGAACGCCGACTACGCCACCAACGCCGGGGCGTTCCAGGTCTCCAAGTGGGTCCACAAGAACGCGCCCGCGGGCAGCACCGGCCAGGTCAAGATGAACGCCGACGGCAGCTTCGACGTGGTGCTGCCAGGCGTCAAGGCCAAGTACACCGACGGCAACGGCAACGCCGTCGACTGCCTCACCACGCAGTGCTACGTCATCACGATCGCCGCGCACGGCTCGCCCGACCGCAGCCAGGACTCCTTCACCCCGGTCACCTTCACCGGCGGCGAGAACCCCGGCGGCGGTGAGAACCCTGGCGGGGAGAACCCCGGGGGCGAGAACCCGGGCGGCGGGACCCCCGGCGCCGAGAAGCAGCTCATCACCGCCAAGGTGAACCGGGCCGGCGCCCTCACCATGGCGGTCGCCGGGACCAACGTCGCCCTCAGCGACGCCGCGCCCGGCGGGCACGCCACCGGCGCGCTCAACAAGGCCACCGTCACCGACGCCCGCGGCACCAACGCCGGGTGGAGCCTGGTGGGCCAGATGAGCGACCTCACCGCCACCGGCGGCGGCAGCATCCCGGCCGCCAACCTGGCCTGGGCGCCGAACGCCGCGGTCGTGAACGACGGCTCCACCGGCCAGGTCGTCGCCGGCCCGCGCGTGTCGGGCCTGGACGTCGCCCGCACGCTGGCCTCCTCGGCCGGCGGCAGCAGCGGCGGCGTGTTCGAGGCGGGCGCGGGCCTGGACCTCGGCATCCCGGCGGGCGCCACCCCCGGCGACTACACCGGCACCCTCACCCTGACCCTGTCCTGACGGGTCCCCGACCGGCGCGGCGCCCTTTCCCCCGGGGGCGCCGCGCCACCCGAACGCGGAGCACCACATGAACGCAACCGTCCGCACGGCCGCCGCCACGCTGGCGGCCCTCCTCGCCGTGGCCGCGGCGCCGCCGGCCCTGGCCGACCCGGCGCCCGGCACGCCGGCGGCCGGTGCGGCGGCGCCGGGCAAGGGCGGCTTCACCTGGGCGGTCCGGCCGTCCGGTCCCACCGGGCCGAGCGGGCGCGACTACTTCGTCTACACCGCCTCCCCCGGCCAGCGGATCAAGGACCGGGTCACCATCACCAACCTGGGCGACAAGCCGCTCACGCTGCGGGTGTACGCCACCGACGCCTTCAACACCGCCGACGGCGCGTTCGCGCTGCTGACCGCCGACCGCCAGGCGACCGGCGTGGGCACGTGGGCGGCGTTCAACGCGGGGACGCGGACGGTCGAGCCGGGCAAGCGCGCGCAGGTGCCGTTCACGCTGACCGTGCCCGCCAACGCCACGCCCGGCGACCACAGCGGCGGCATCGTCACCGCCGTGACCGAGCAGCGCACCTCCACCGGAGGGCAGCGCGTCAACGTCGACCGCCGGGTCGCGGCCCGCGTCCACGTCCGGGTGAACGGGCCGCTCACCCCGTCGGTGCAGGTGGACTCGCTCACCGCCGACTACTCCGCGCCCGCGGCCGGGGCCGGGTCCATGAAGGTCACCTACCGCGTCCGCAACACCGGCAACGTCCGGGTGACGGCCTCCGCGCGGATCACCACCGCCGGGCCGTTCGGCTGGACGCGGGGCAAGGCCGTCTCGCGGCCCATCCCCGAACTGCTGCCCGGCAGCTCCTACACCTTCACCGAACGCGTCGCCGGGGTCGTGCCCGCCGGTCCGCTGACCAGCTCGGTGCGGCTGTCGCTGGCCGACCCCGCGACCGGCGGCGCGCTGCCGTCCCGCCCGGTCGTGCGGACCGCGTCCGCGTGGGGCGTGCCGTGGCTGGGCCTCGCCGCCCTCGCCCTCGCCGTGGCGGGGGCCGTCGTGCTGGTGCGCCGCCACCGGAGGCCCGCGTGAAGCGGCTGCTCGTCCTCCTGACGGCCGCGTTCCTGCTGGTCCCGGCCCCGATGGCGAGCGCCGCGCCGCGCGTCGAACTCGACCGCTCCGCGGTGAAGGCGGGGCAGACGCTCACCGTCAAGCTCACCGGCTGGGCGGCGGGCAACGTCGTGGTGGAGCTGTGCGGCAACGAGGCGCGGCGCGGCACCGCCGACTGCGCCGTCGGGACGTCGGCGACGACGTTCGTGCAGGCCGAGAAGACCGCCACGGTCATGCTGAACGTCGCCAAGCCGCCGATCGGCTGCCCCTGCGTGGTCGCGGTGCGGCCGGTCGCGGGCGGCGCGCCGGTGACCGCGCCGGTCAAGGTCGCGGGCATGGCGACGCTGCCGTCCCCCGAGCTCGGCGCGGTCGCGGGCAGCCGCCGGATCACCGTGCTGAAGGTGTCGGTGGACGGCTCCGGCGCCGCCGAGCAGTTCGGCGGCCCGGCCCGGCGCACGCTGCGGTTCACCGTCCGCAACGACGGCGCGACGGCCGTCACCGACCCGCCGCTGTCGCTGGCCGCCGGGCGCGGCGCCGACCCCACCTCGATCGTGGACGCCCCGCCGCTCGGCACCCTGGCCCCGGGCGAGGAGCGCTCCTACCAGGTCCCCTTCACGCTGGGGGCGCCCGCGTTCGGCCGCTACGCGGTCCGGGGCGAGATCACCGGGCTGGACGAGCCGATCGCGTTCACCGGGCACACCGCGTCCTACCCGTGGGCCGTGCCCGTCGCGGGCTTGCTGCTGCTGATGGTCGCGTTCCTGCGGGCGCTGCGCCGCCCGCCCGCGCCGCCCGCGCCGCCCGCGCTGCCGGTGGACGCGCCGAGCCCCGACCGGGTCATCAGCATGAACCAGGTCGTCGCGGCCAACCTCGGCCACTGGGTCGCCGAGCGCGGCCTGCCCCCGGAGGCGACGGCGGCCGCCCTCGCCCGCCTGACGAACCGCCCCTGGTCGGCCGCGCAGATCGCGGGCGCGGGGATCGACTCGCCCCTCACCTTCGACGCCAACGACCTGCTCGCGCTGTCGCGCGTCCTGACCGTCCCCCTGCCCGCGCTGCTGCTGCCGCCCACCGACCGGCGCTACCGGATCGCCGCCGCCGACCCCAACGAGCTGGCCGAGAGCATCTCGGTGGACGGGGTGGAGCTGCTGCGCGCGGTCGCGCCCGACGACGCCGCGTACGCCGACCGGGTCGCGGGCGTGCACCGCGTCTTCACCGGCACCCCCGCCCCAACGCTTTCCAAGGATTAGGCACCTACCCCCGTTCGGGGGTGGCGCGACGGTGTGACCTGGCCAACGATCCTCCTAGCAGTGCTGATACGAGGAGGATCCATGCCGGCAGTCGAGTTCCGGGCGGCGCGCGACTTCCTGCTCGCCCATCGTGCGGACTACGCGACGGCGCGGGAGAAGTTCCGCTGGCCCGTCCTGACCGGGTTCAACTGGGCGCTGGACTGGTTCGACAAGATCGCCGAGGACAACGACCGGCCGGCGCTCTGGATCGTCGAGGAGGACGGGTCACAGGCCCGGTACTCCTTCGCCGAGCTGTCGCGCCGGTCCGACCAGGTGGCCAACCGGCTGCGCGCGGCCGGGGTGGAGCGCGGCGACCGCGTCGTCCTCATGCTCGGCAACCAGGTCGAGCTGTGGGAGACCGTGCTCGCCGCCATGAAGCTCGGCGCGGTGCTGATCCCCTGCACTCCCCTGCTCGGCCCGGCGGACCTGGCGGACCGCATTTCGAGGGGAAGGGCCCGGCACGTGGTGGCGGGCTCTGCGGACACCGGCAAGTTCGCCGGGCTGGAGGGGGACTTCACGCGGATCGCGGTCGGCGACCCGGTGGACGGCTGGCTGCGCTACGACGAGGCGTACGAGGGCGACGAGCCGTTCCACCCCTACGGGGCCACCCGCGCCGACGACACCCTGCTGCTCTACTTCACCTCCGGGACCACGGCGCAGCCCAAGCTCGTCGAGCACACCCACGCGTCCTACCCGGTCGGGCACCTGTCCACGATGTACTGGCTGGGGCTGCGCCCCGGCGACGTGCACCTCAACATCTCCTCGCCGGGCTGGGCCAAGCACGCCTGGAGCAACGTGTTCGCGCCGTGGAACGCCGAGGCGTGCGTGTTCATCTTCAACTACACGCGCTTCGACGCCGACCGCCTGCTGCGCGAGATGGAGCGCTGCGAGGTCACCAGCTTCTGCGCGCCGCCCACGGTGTGGCGGATGCTGATCCAGGCCGACCTCGCGAGCCTGTCCGCGCCGCCGCGCGAGGTGGTCGCGGCGGGCGAGCCGCTCAACCCCGAGGTCATCGAGCGCGTGAAGCAGGCGTGGGACGTGACGATCCGCGACGGGTTCGGGCAGACCGAGACCACCGTGCAGATCGCCAACACCCCCGGCCAGCCGGTCAAGCCCGGCTCGATGGGGCGCCCGGTGCCCGGGTACGAGGTCGTCCTGGTCGACCCGCTGACCGGCGAGCCCGGCGAGGAGGGCGAGATCTGCCTCGACCTGCGCGAGCGCCCGCTCGGCCTGATGACCGGCTACCACGGCGACGCCGAGCGCACCGCCGAGGCGATGGCGGGCGGCTACTACCACACCGGCGACATCGGCTCCCGCGACGCCGAGGGCTACATCACCTACGTGGGCCGCGCCGACGACGTGTTCAAGGCGTCGGACTACAAGATCTCGCCGTTCGAGCTGGAGAGCGTGCTGATCGAGCACCCGGCGGTCGCCGAGGCGGCCGTGGTGCCGTCGCCGGACCCGGTGCGGCTCGCGGTGCCCAAGGCGTACATCACGCTGGCCGCCGGATGGGAGCCGGACGCCGCGACCGCCAGGGCCATCTTCGAGCACAGCCGCGCGCAGCTGTCGGCCTACAAGCGGGTGCGGCTGATCGAGTTCTCGGAGCTGCCGAAGACGATCTCAGGCAAGATACGTCGCGTGGAGCTGCGCGCCAGCGAGCTGGACAAGCACCCCGATGCCGACGCCCGTCCCACCGGCGAGTTCCGTGAGGGGGACCTGGCATGACCGGGCTCTCCTACGCGTCGGGGACTTCGGCCAAGCCGCTGCTCGGCGACACCATCGGCGCGAACTTCGCCCGCACCGCCGCCGCGTTCCCCGACCGGGACGCGCTGGTCGAGCACGCGACCGGCCGCCGCTGGAACTACGACCGGCTCTCCGCCGACGTGGATGCCGTCGCGCTCGGCCTGCTGGACCTCGGCGTCGCCGCCGGCGACCGGGTCGGCATCTGGGCGCCCAACTGCGCCGAGTGGGTGCTGGTCCAGTACGCGACCGCGCGCATCGGCGCGATCCTGGTCAACATCAACCCCGCCTACCGGGTGCACGAGCTGGAGTACGTCCTCAACCAGTCCGGCGTCCGCACGCTGGTCGCCGCACCGGAGTTCAAGACCTCCGACTACGCCGCGATGATCGAGGAGGTGCGGCCCCGCTGCGCGGACCTCGCCGACGTCCTGCTCATCGGCCGCGACGGATGGCACGCCCTGCTGGAGGCCGGCCGCGCCGGGGACCGCGCCCGGCTGGCGGAGATCGGCGCGGCGCTCAGCACCGACGACCCGATCAACATCCAGTACACCAGCGGCACGACCGGGTTCCCCAAGGGCGCGACGCTGTCGCACCACAACATCCTGAACAACGGTTTCTTCGTCGGCGAGCTGTGCGGCTACGACGAGGAGGACCGCATCTGCGTGCCGGTGCCCTTCTACCACTGCTTCGGCATGGTGATGGGCAACCTCGCGGCCACCAGCCACGGCGCGTGCATCGTCATCCCCGCGCCCGCGTTCGACCCGCGCGCCACCCTGGAGGCCGTCGCCGCCGAGCGCTGCACGTCGCTGTACGGCGTGCCGACGATGTTCATCGCGAACCTCAACGAGCCGTCGTTCGCCGAGCACGACCTGTCGTCGCTGCGCACCGGCATCATGGCCGGGTCGCCGTGCCCGGTCGAGGTGATGAAGCAGGTCATCGAGCGCATGGGCATGACCGAGGTGGCCATCTGCTACGGCATGACCGAGACCTCGCCGGTGTCCACCCAGACCCGCGCGGGCGACTCGCTGGAGCGCCGGGTGTCCACGGTCGGCACCGTGCACCCGCACCTGGAGATCAAGATCGTCGATCCGGCGACCGGGGTCACCGTGCCGCGCGGCGTGCCCGGCGAGTTCTGCACCCGCGGCTACTCGGTGATGCTCGGCTACTGGGAGGAGCCCGACAAGACCGCCGAGGCGATCGACGCCGCGCGCTGGATGCGCACCGGCGACCTCGCCGTCATGGACGAGCACGGCTACGTCAACATCACCGGCCGGATCAAGGACATGGTCATCCGGGGCGGCGAGAACATCTACCCGCGCGAGGTCGAGGAGTTCCTCTACAGCCATCCCGACATCGTGGACGCGCAGGTCATCGGGGTGCCCGACGCCAAGTACGGCGAGGAGCTGATGGCGTGGGTGCGGCTGCGCGAGGGCGCCGCGCCGCTCACCCCCGAAGCGCTGCGCGCCTTCTGCTCCGGCCGCCTGGCGCACTACAAGGTCCCGCGCTACGTGCACGTGGTCGAGCAGTTCCCGATGACGGTCACCGGCAAGGTCCGCAAGGTGCAGATGCGCGCCGAGGCGGTGGAGATCCTCGGCCTGGGCGACGCCGCCGCGACCGAACACGCGTGACGCGGGACACCGGTTTCCCTTCCGCGCGGGCGGTGCGCGCGGCATCCTGCTGGCATGGGTGACGACGCCGGTGCGGTCCGTGCGGCGGTGCTGACCCTGCACCGCCGCACCGGCCTTCCCATGGTGTTCGGCGGGGCGGTGAGCGGACCGGAGCGCATCCGCATCACCGAGCTGGTCGGCAACACCACCGACTCCCTGACGGGGCTGACGGTGCGGCGCGGCAACGGGCTGGGCGGCAAGGCCATGGCGATGGGCCGCCCGATCTGGGTCGCCGACTACCCGCGCGCCTCGGGCATCAGCCACGACTACGACGCGCCCGTCGGCCGCGAGGGCCTGCTGTCGATCGTCGCGGTGCCGGTGGTGGTGCGGCGGCAGGTGCGCGGGGTGCTGTACGGCGCGCTGCGCGAGCCGCTGTCGCTGGCCGACCGCGTGGTGACCGCCGCCGTCGAGGCCGCCCGCGACCTGGGGCAGGACCTCGCCGTCCGCGACGAGGCCGAGCGGATGCTCACCGCGCCCGCGCCGGTCGCCGACCCCGCGCGCTGGGAGGAGGTGCGCGCGGTCCACGCCGAGCTGCGCGACCTCGCCGAGCGCATCACCGACCCGGCCGTGCGGGACCGGCTGCTGGCCGCGTCGGCGCGGCTGGCCACCGCCGGGCAGGGCGCGCACCAGGTGCCGGACGCGCCCCGGCCGCCGCTGTCGCCACGCGAGCTGGACGTGCTGTCGCAGGTGGCGGTCGGCTGCACCAACGCCGAGGCCGCGCAGCGCCTGGGCCTGCTGCCGGAGACGGTGAAGAGCTACCTGCGGTCGGCGATGCGCAAGCTCGACAGCCACACGCGGCTGGAGGCGGTGACGGCGGCGCGGCGCGCGGGCCTGCTGCCGTAGGGAATCCCGCCGGGCCCGGTTCAGTTGGGAAGGAGCGTCCGCCCGCCGCACGGCCCCCGTTGGCGCGCCGCCGGTCGAACCGGTCCTTCCGGACACCGCACCGGGCCCCGGACGAGATCGCTTCACGAACACGGGTGTTCGTGGCGTACAAAGGTGTTCATTGTAGCCGGATCGGCGCGGTTGGTACGTTGGCCCCGTGGAACCCCGGGCCGCCGATCTCCCGGCCGCCGGTCCCCTGCCGCGCGGACGGCACCGCCTGACCCGCGAGCAGGTGGCGGCCTCCCAGCGCGACCGCCTGCTGCAGGGCATGATCGACGCCGTCGCCGGCAAGGGCTACGTGCGCACCTCGGTGGCCGACGTCCTGAAGCGCGCCCGCGTCTCCCGCGAGACCTTCTACGAGCACTTCGCCGACAAGCAGGACTGCTTCCTGGCCGCGTACGCGCTGGCCGCCGACCTGATGGTCGCCGTGGTCACCGACGCGCCGCGGCGGCCGGGCGACACCCCGCTGGACCTGTTCGACCACGCGCTGACCGCCTACCTGGACGCGCTGGCCGCCGACGCGGCGCGCTCGCGCACGTTCCTGCTGGAGATCTACGCGGTGGGCCCGGACGCCACCGCGTACCGCTTCGCCGTGCAGCGCCGCTTCGTGCGGCTGATCGCGGACGCGCTGCGGGAGGACCCGCGCTGGCAGGCGCTGCCCGACCCGGACTTCACCGGCCTGATGCTGGTCGGCGGCATCGCGAGCATGGTCAGCGGGAAGGTCGCGTCGGGCGAGCACGCGGACCTGCCCGCGCTGCGCGTCCCGATCCTGGACCACGTGCGCAGGCTGCTCGACGCGACCCGTCGTTGAAGGCCCCCGGCGCAACGGGGGCGGTGCGCCGGGGGCCTTCGCGGGCGCGGCGGCGTCGGGGGAAGGATGCCGCGCCCGCCGCCCGGGGCCTTCCGGTCCCGGGAGTTCAGGCGTTCAGGATTCGCTCGGAAGGTCCTGGCCCCGGAACACCTCGCCGGCGCGCGTCAGCTCCTCGCCCGCGAGCGCCGCGACCTGCCGACGCGTGGACCCGAGGAAGCCGTGGGCGGTCATGGCGCGGTCGAACGCGGCGAACACGACGCTCACCGCGTCGGCCGCGCGGGCTTGGGACGCGTTCGCCTCGCGCTCGAAGACGTCGTGCTCGTCCCGGACACGCGCCAGCTCCCGTTCGACCTCCGTGAGGCGTGCGCGGAGGTGATCCGACTCGGCCTCTTCGGCGATGAGGTCCCGCTTGAGCTGCCCGACGACGCGTTCGGCCAGTCCCGCCAGGGAGAGCAGGACACCCGCAGGCCCTCCGGCATGGAGGTCGGCGGCCCTGCGCTTGAACGGGGCCTTCATCGGGCGAGGTTCCAGAGCGCACGCCGACACACGTTGAGCGTTTCGTGGACGGCGTTGCCGTGAACGGGCGCGATGGTCGTGGAGCCGCCTTCCCCGCCGGGCCCGCCGCCGTCCGGGGCCCAGGCGTACCACCAGCGCCCGTCGAGGAAGTTGGCCGTGACAGAGACGGCGGGCCCACCCCCGCGCCCGGCGAAGGAGACGACGACGCGGAGGGCGGAGGTCTCGTCCCAGACGAGCACGCCGCGAAGGTCGCTGGCGCACTGGAGGGCGGCAAGGAGCTCGTCCAGCACCACACGACGCGGATTGACGTGCCCGGTCACGTCGAACGAGCGACGCCGCGCACCGTCGCCTTGGACGTCCAGCGCAGTGCTCCGGAGCGGACGGTCAGAACGCGCATGGCGTCCGCGCCGACGTCCAGGCCACGACGAGCGAGTACGGGAGAACATTTCGGCACCTCCGGAGGTCCGTTCGCCATTCGACCTACAGAGTGCGCCTTATTGTTTTAAGCTCGCTACGTTCCTAGCAGATGTGGAACTTCCGGAACGGTGATGATCATGCAAAACCGCCTTGATCCAAATCGCTCACTCTGGGACGTCATCGCTGTTCAAGTGCGCTCTTACCGTCTGCACCACAATCTCACCGGAGATCAACTGGCTGAGATTCTGAAATGCAAGCGTTCCCAGGTTTCCAGAATAGAAAACGGACTTAGGAGACTAAACGCCGACTATGCCGCGATCCTCGACTCCACCTGGAAGACGGAAGGGCTGTTCTCGTTCCTGGTGCGGCACGCGTCGGCCCGTTCAACGGACGAGGGGTGGCTGACCGGCCTCCAGGAACTCGAACGGGACGCGTCCCGCATACGCATGTGGGAGTCATGCCGAATGCCCGGCCTCCTCCAGACCCCTGACTACGCCCGCGCGCAACTTCGCATGGGGCTTGGCAACGCCGATGAGGTGGAGGCCGCCCTCAAAGTACGACTCGCGCGTGCGGCGGCCGTGTTCGACCGTTCAACCCCTGCGATCGTCACCGCAGTCCTGTCCTGGGCCGTGCTCGTCCAGCCGGTGGGAGGCCAGGGCGTCATGCGTGAACAACTCGCGCATCTCCTGGCACTCGGCGAGCGCCCCAACTTCACCGTCCGCATCGTAGAAGCGTCGGCCGGGATTCACATGGGGCACGATGGGCCCGTAAAGCTCCTGACCGTTGACAATCGGGACGTGGGATTCACAGAAGCGTCCACCGGTGGACGGCTCCTGCTCGACCCCGCAGACGTACAACTCATAGCGGTACGGTACGAACAAGTATCGGACCTAGCGGCAAGCCGGGGACGCTCCCGGGAGCTGCTGATCGAGGCTATGGAGCACCATCCGTGACCGAATGGCGTAAGGCGAGCCGAAGCTCAAGCACCGGCGGCGACTGCGTGGAGATGCGACGAGCTGCCGGAACAGTAGGGCTACGCGACTCCAAGGACCCGAACGGCCCACGCTTCACCCTCGTCCCGGCGGCCGCCCGCGACCTCCTCACCGCCATCAAGGCGGACGCCTGGAAGGCGTGATCCCCGTACGACCGCAGGGCCACCGGCAACGCTGGTGACCCTTCGTCTGAGGCTGCGCCGGTCGGAACGAGCGCCCCCGATAGTCGGCTCAAGCATCGACGCTGATACGCCACTCCTCCCGGTCGGCCCTGATCTGGAGCACGGCCCCCTCCTCCAGCCGCACGACCGACTCTCCCTTGAAGCGCTCGTTGAGCAGTTCGCCGACCCCCCGCAGCTCCGCGTCGAGCAGCCGGACCACCAAACCCTGCGTGTGCCGAATCCGGACCTGGCCGGTGGGTCCGGTGTACCGGACGACGTCGTTGACCTCACCCTTGATCTCCCGGTTGAAGGTCCGGGCGGCGTCGGTCGGCTGCACCACCACATGCCAGCGCGTCAGCCCCACCACGTGCAGCAGCGTCGGACCGGCCAGCGGGACGACGCCACTGCTGTAGTGGACGAGAAGGTCCCGGTGCGCGCCCTCCACCGCCTGCACCATGATCCCCGGCAGCCGGTCACGGTCGTCGCCGTCCGCGGTCACCCTGGCCAGCGCGAACCCTCCGGTGTAGAGGCACACGTCGTTGCTCTTGCCGGTGTACCTGTCGGTGAACCTCGGCACTCCTGCGGGGTCGAGCAGCGCCAGCGTCCACTCGCCCTTTGTCTTGATCTTCACGTGGCCGGGGAGCGGCCCGTATCTGGCCAGCGACGCACGTTCGATCGTCCCTCCGTAGCAGGCGAAGAAGGGGGAAGCCCTGCTCAGCCGCCGGTTTTTGATCTGGATGGACGCGTCGAACGTGCTCAGGCGGTGGAACTCCACCACCGTTCCCTCGCCGAGCCCCCGCAGCAGGGCGATCACCTTGTCGCCCCGGCCGTCGAAGACGTGCAGCGGTTCCTCCGGCTCTCCCTCCCAGGAGCGCTCCGAGACCTTCAACGCGCGCCCGCCGGGTTCCCGCCCCCCGTCCTTCAGGACGACGTCTGGACCCGGGCCGCCCTGACCGTCGTGCCCGGCCTCCGGCCACGCGCGGCCGGACTGGCGCTGCGCCCCGGCACGAGGACGGTCTGGGCCGGCGGCTACGTTCCCAAGCCGAGCCCCGCCACCGACATCCGGACGATGTACTGGCGCAACGACTGACCGACCCGGTCGGCCTTGAGAGCCCGGCCCGCCGAGGCGGGAGAGCCGGGCCGTCATCGTCACCGACCGGCGACTGCGGGGCGGTACGGCTAGATGTCCGGCTCGGCGGACCGGGCGGCGATGTGCGCGCGCAGCTTTTGGGTGAAGACCTGCAACAGGGGCGTGCGCACGCCGGTGGCCCGGACCAGGCACCACTCCACCGGGGCGGCGTCCTCGATCGGCAGGTAGGTGACGCCCGGGTAGCGGTAGTACCGGTTCACCTGGGCGCCGAAGGTATGGGCGCCGAGCCCGGCGGCGATGAGGGCCAGCGCCTGGTAGACCGAATCGGCCCGCGGTCCCCGGTGGATGGGCGCACCCCCGGGGGTGCGGTGGGGAGCGCGTTCGGCGACCCAGCCGTCGGGCATCGTCGGGGTGTCCAGGAGCGGGACGGAGGCCAGGTCCTCCAAGGAGATCTGGGCGCGACGGGCCAGGGGATGGTCGCTGGGGACCGCCAGCACCCGCGGTTCGCGCAGCAGGACGGGTCCGGCGGTGACGCCGGGTTCGACGACCGGCAGGCTGGCCGTCGTCACGTCGACCTGCCCGGCGGGCCACAGGCGCTGCGCCTGGCCGGGCGCGACCTCGCGAAGCGCGATCCGGACGGCGGGGCACTCGGCCTGCACGGCCCCCACGACCTGGACGAGCAGGTCGCTCCACAGAGCCCCCACGAACCCGATCCGCAGGACACCGGCACGGCCGTGCGCGACGGCGGCGGCGTTGGCGAACGCGTCCTGAACGCCTTGGTAGTGCGGCAGCAGTTCGTCGCGGAAGCCGGCGCCGAGCGGGGTGAGGCGCACCCGCCGACTGGTGCGGTCGAACAGCGGGCCGCCGACCTTGCGCTCCAGCGCCTGGATCACCTGGCTGACCCGCTGCGGCGACACGCCGCGGCGCTGCGCGGTCCGCCCGAAGTGCAACTCCTCGGCCAGCACGAGGAAGGTCTCGATCACGCCGGGTTCGACAAGCGGCACTTGATGATCATATAGAAGGTCGTTGTTGTAGCAACTGAGGCCGTTTCGTCAGGATGGGCGATGTCCCACTGGTCGGACGCGCCGCACGCGGCACCGGCCCGCCGCCACAGCCGCGTCCCGGACCGGTGACGGGCACCACCCCGCAGCAGTGCCAGGCAACGCCCATGAACGGGCGAAGGAGCTGATCGAGCATGCGTATCAGGACCAGCACGATGGTGTTCACCGCGGTGGCGGCGGTCGTGTCGTTCGCCGTTCCGGCGCAAGCCGCCACCCTCAGCTGGACGGTCGTCAACCCCCGGGCCGATGGCGCCTTCACCGCGACGTCGGGGCCGCTGACCGTCCGCAACGCCGCCGGGAAGGTCCTGGTGACCTGTGCGGGCCTCACGGCGGCCGGTACCGCGACCAGCCGCGTCAACACCACCGGTTCCCTGGGGCAGATCGTCCAGAGCCGGGGGACTTCCTGCGTGAACGGCCAGGGCCGGGCGTGGACGGTGATGATCCCCTCCACCTTCCTGGCGCCGCTCAACGGGACCGCCTACAACGCCGCCACCGGGCGGTCGGAGATCACCGTGGGCGGGCCCCAGTACATGATGTCCCCCGCCGACGGCGCCCCGGGGTGTGTGATCGCCACCAAGAACACGCGGATGAGCTACACCAACGCGACCGGCCTGCTGCGCACCACGACCGCGCAGGCCGGTGTGGGCACCACCGACGACGGGGCCTCCTCGTGCCCCGATGTCGCCCAGGGCGAGACCCTCACCTTCGACACCGCCTTCACCCTCACCCCTCGACTCACGATCACCGCCAAGGCCGCCTGACCGGCCCCTGCTGACAGCACGGGCGCATCCCCGACCACGCGCCGACCGTCCCGCCCGCCGGTACACGCTGCGGTGCCGGGACGCGGCGCGTGCTTGGAATCACGACTCCAAAGCCCCGCCTTCACCCTCGCCCCCACCACAGGCCCGTCGGCTGCGTTCAGTGGCAGCGCTGCGATGTGCCGACCACCGCCAAGTGCAGGTGAGTTGACTTGTTCAGCCAGAAGCCCCAGCACAGGTCGTTGCCGCATCGCAGGTCGTACAGCGCCTGACCGAACCGGGTCCCATCCGAGATCGCGTCGGCCTCCACCCCGATCTGGGACTTGATCGGTTCCCACTGCGAACGCATCCACGTCACGCCCTCCTCAGGCGTCGTGGCAACGGCTTGGAGCGTGCCAGCCGGTTTGCCCAACCAGTCGCGTACGACCTTGGGCGCGAGCTCAGTGGTGAGATCGCGCCGCGCGGCCTCATCCCCGTAGGCGGCGCCGTCCATGCGGCAGGCGTAACAGTGCCAGTGCAGACACCGGCTCTTCCACGCTGTGGGCTCGGACTTTCGCCAGTATCCGGCGTAGTCGAATGGCAGGGTCATCAGTGCGGGGCCTTCAGGAGATGAGAGAGCCCCGGCCCGTCACGCGGATCGGGGCCCTGGTCCAGGTGGTCTAGATGTCGAACTCTCCGGCCTTCACGCCCCGGATGAACCCCTCCCACTCGTGCGGGGTGAACACCGAGACGATCCCGGTCTTGGAGTCACGGAGCCCGACCGTGCCGCCGGCCTCGGCGTTGGCGAGGTTGACCGCGACCTCCACGCACCCGCACCCGCCGTTCTCGCCGTTGCACAACGTCGAGGACTTGAAGCGGTAGCGGTTCGACTCATCAGCGGCCATCATTTGCTCCCTTCACCCGATCTCTGAAACGTGCTGACACGCTTAATGAACGGAACCCTCGCTTCTCCGGCACCAGGCGAGTCATCCCTGCTCATGGCCGGAACGTAAGCCTGCTACCTGCGGGGACGCTTCATAAAGATGCTCGATGAGGCTCAGGGTCGCGCGTACGCCTCGGACACCAGGCGCTCCGCGCCCGCTCCCACCAAGGCCATGGCGGACAGTTCAGCGAACACGCGACGGTAGACCTCGACCTCGCCGGGCGCGGTGATGGTGAGTTCGGCCGCAGGGGTCTCCACGATCACCCTCTGCCCGTCGAACATCCAGAAGTTGGGGACCGACCAGATGCGCCGGTCCCGGTCCCGGGGAACGATCCCCAACGAGATCTGCGGCCATGTGGCGACTTCCCGCAAATGGTCGAGCTGGCTCCGCATCACCTCGCGTGAACCGATCCTGAACCACAACGCCGACTCTTCCAGAACGACGGCGAAGGTCCGCCTTCCCGACCGGACGACCCTCTGCTTCGCCAGACGTGCCTCCACGGCGTCGGCCAGGTCACCCGGGAACCCGTGGAACTCGTTGAACCGTCCCATGCGAGCCGTCGCGTAATCCCTGGTCTGGAACAGGCCGGGGATGACGCCGGGTTCATAGATCTGGAAGGTCGTGGTCTGCTCGTAGAGAGGGATCGCTCCACGTTGCACCGCCTTCAAGCCCGAACGGGCGGCACGCCGCCATTCGATGTACTCGTGGTCGTGCTCGATGCAGCAGTGCCGGCCGAGGTCCTCGACGATGTCGGAACCGATCCGGGCGGCGAGGTTGTCGGCGTCCGCCTTGGGGACGTCGGCGATGCGTTCAAAAGTGAGGGTCATGCCGGCTTCCTCCTCGCAGTCCCCGAGCACGCCTTGAATCGTGGAGGCTCATGCGCACAACGCTAGGAAGCCAGCCCTCACCGCATCCAGGAACTTGCGTCAGCTTGCGCGTGAGTTCAGAGCGCGGTGATCGCCGCGGTGATCAGCTTGCGCGCGGTCCCGCCGTGCACCGCCGACGCGGAGAGTTCCGCGAAAGCCCGCCGATACAGGTCGATCTCACCCGGACGCTGAATAGTGATCTTCGCCGAGACCGTCTCCAGGACGACCTGCGCGCCATCCAGCACCCAGAAGCCCTCGACAGGCCACATACCGCGCTCGGCCGCAAAGGGAATGATTCCCAGGGAAACGGCGGGCAGTGACATCACATCGAGCAGATGGCCGAGTTGGCCGGCCATGACAGCCGAGTCACCGATACGCGTACGTAGTACGGATTCTTCGATTACTACTGCGAAGCGGTGCGCGCCGGAGTAGAGCAGGCGCTGACGCTCAATGCGCGCCGCCGCCTCGTCATCGCCTCCGGGGATCGAAAAGAACTCGGAGATACGTCCAAGAAGAGCAGCAGCGTATCCTTGAGTCTGAAAGAAACCAGGTATCACACCCGGCTCATAGATCT
Organism: Spirillospora sp. NPDC050679; assembly: GCA_044456955.1. Classification (GTDB taxonomy): domain Bacteria; phylum Actinomycetota; class Actinomycetes; order Streptosporangiales; family Streptosporangiaceae; genus Spirillospora. Next base: position 353,812 of record JBITGK010000001.1, read on the forward strand.
GGAAGAATTCGGTCTGCTCCCACAGAGGGATGACGGCCTCTTGAAGACGTTTCAGCCCTCCCCGCTGCATGCGCTGCCATTCCACATACGCGGCATCGAGTTGGCGATTGATCGTGAGCAGGTCCAAAACCACCTGCTCACTGGCTCCGCAGGCCAGGCACCAAGCCTTGATGTCGGCGTCGGTGAGGGCCTGCTTTCCCGCTTGGATGCGGCTGCATTTCGCCTCATGCCAGCCACAGGCACGTGCGATGTCACGGGCGGTGAGGCCCGAATCCAGCCGGACGTCCCGCAGGCGCGCCCCTAGGGCTTCACGGGCCTGCCGGACCGCCGACGAAGGGTGCTGGGTCATGGCGGCTGCTCAGGAGGGCCGGTACTCCCGGTGGTCGGTCGCCCGCTCCCATACCGCGTCGAAGGAGGCCCGGCAGAGCTCGGCCATGCCGGCGTCGCGGACCACTTCGTTGCCAGCCCATTCGCCCTTGCCGTCAAAGTGGTTCCAGACCAGCACCCCGGCGTCGAACACCCAAAAGTCAGAAGGCGGAACCAGAAGTCCGGCCGTACGATGACGCGGCAGCCACCGCACCCTCTCTCCAGCCGCGATGTTCACTGGGCCGGTGCATTCCCAGAGCCAGCGAGCATAGTCGGACAGAGGCTCTGAGACGATGCGGGCCCGCCGAACCTCGACCCCTCTCGAAACCGCCTCCCCGATGACCGATGCCCACCACTCGTCAGAATCGTCCTTCTCGACGACCCCGCTTTTCAGCCACTGCGTGAACGACTCGTCAGCCATGTAGACGTCGCGCAGTTCGAGATGGACCGCGGAACGAGCCGTGGCGGCGATGAGCGCCTCAAAGTCATCGTTGGTCAGGGCCGCTCCCATCAAGAGCCTCCAAAGCCTTGAGAATCATCGGCTTCATGCGTGCCGGCAATCGCACCGACGACTCGTCCTCCACCGTACGGCTGTGCGAAGAGATCTCAGCCAGCACGGCCGCGTCCCTCTCGGTCCATCCCTGGAAGACGAGTTCGCCCGTCGCGCGGTCCACGAAGACCGCCGGTGAGCCCTGGTTCTTGCTGGCGTCGTCCTTGCCGTAGAACTCCAAAGCCATGGCGGCCTCCGCAGGGGGCGGTGTGCGCGGCCTTGCGCGCACTGTGGTGCGATCCTCCGATCGTGCGACCGGTCCGTCAAGGCCGCCGATGCGGACCTGGCGCAGGAGCCACATCCAACTGTGCGCGGGGACATCGCTCCCGGACGGCGTGCACGTGATCGATTGGGCGTTCGCCTGCCTGGACGCGTCCTGGATCGACGCGGCGTTCCTGCTGCCCGGCCTCATCAAAGCGGGGCACGCGCCTTTCGCGCCCAGGCCGCCGCAGCTGGACGGGCCTGGCTCGACTACCGGCGTTGAGGCAGGTCGGCTGCGGCCGTTCAGTCTTCAAGCACTGGCTCGTTGACGCCATGGCGTTGGCCAGCTGCTCACGGTGAGCGACGTTTGCGGGGTAGGAGACACCAATCCCAAGGAGATGGTCGCTGTGTTCTTCCGATCCCGCATGTCCATGACCGGGTCGTTCGGCCTGCCGCTCCCCATGCTGCGCCGGGCGGCGGCCGTCGCGGCGGGCGCGGCGTTGGGAGCCGCGATCGTGATGTCCGGCGGTCCGGCTACGGCGCACCAGGTCGCCGTCGCCAAAGCGTGCGGTGGGACCGCCTTTCCCGCGTTCACCGGCTGGGGGCCCGAGAGCGTCTCCGGTTGCAGCCACGCGGGTCATCCCGGCAGCACGCTCGGCATCAGGTGGCATGCCCATTCCGCCGTCTGCCTCCAGGCGCAGGGAGGAGACGGTCGCTGGCACATGCTGGGCTGCGCCGCGCGCGGCCAGGGTTCGGTCCCCTGGGGGAACGTCGTGGGCACGCCCAAGGTCAAGATCCAAGGTCCCAATTCCGCGGCCTGGGCGCATTGACGAGCGAAGGCGTCCTCGGCCGCTCCGAGGACGCCTTCAGGTGTTCGCTACCGGGAAGGCCCGTCCTGGCAGAGCGCCGTCTGGACGGTCGTCTTCATGTCCTCGCTCTGCGCGTCCGTCCCGCCCGGGTCGAGGTTCACCATGACCGTGGCCTGGCGGCCGCTGACCGTTGCGCCGCCTGCGGTCTCGAATCCGAAGATGTCACCGCTGTGCCCCCAGTACAGGCCCCCGCAGGGCAGCGACTTGCTCTCCAGGCCGAGGCCGTAGGCCCGGTGGTCGGAGTCGCCGGTCGGGCGGGTCTTCATCATTTCCCGCAGTTCGGCCGGGCGCAGCAGCCTGCCGCGTACAAGGGCGCCGAGGAAGCGGTTGAGGTCGGCCGCGCTGGAGATCATCGAGCCGGAGGCGCCCGCGACCGAGGGGTTGAACGCGGTGACGTCGAGCAGCGGCGCGGTGGGGCCCGGTCGCGCGTATCCGCGCGGGTGCGGTCCGGCGATCGTCGTCCTGTCGCTCGGCACGGAGGTGTGGCGCAGGCCGAGCGGTTTGATGATGCGCCGGTGGATCTCCTGGCCGTAGGTGCGGCCGGTGACCTTCTCGATGAGCATCCCGGCCAGCAGGTAGTTGGTGTTGGAGTAGCGCCATCCCTCGCCGGGCTCGAAGGTGCGCGGGTGGGCGAGTGCGAGGGCGACCAGGTCGCGGGCGTCGTGGTGGGCGAGCGGGTCCTTCAGGACCTCCCGCGGGTCGAGGTGGGCGAGGTAGTCGGGGATGCCGCTGGTGTGCTGGAGCAGCTGGCGCACGGTGACGGTGCGCCCATCGTTGTCGCTCCCGCGAACGACGTTCGGCAGGTAGCGCTCGACCGGCGCGTCCAGGACGACGCGGTGCTCTCCCACCAGTTGGAGCACGACCGTGGCCACGAACGGCTTCGTCATGCTGCCGATCCGGAAGTTGCTGCCGGCGCGCATCGGCGCGCGGCTCGTCACGTCCGCTACGCCGCTGGTCAGCACCGTGCGGTCGTGTTGGTTCCGCATCTCGATGAGCGCTCCGGGACCGCCGTCGACCGTGGTCAGCCGGGTCATCAGTTCCCGCAGCCGGGTCTGGTCGGACGCGGCCTGCGCCGTTCCGGTCGAGGTCAGCGCGGCACCGGCCGCCAGGGTCAGAGTGAGTGCGCCGCGCAGCGCGCGCTTCCGCTTGAACATGCGAGTCTCCTGATCGAATGAGTGGCGTCGGGCTAGGCCGCAGCGCGGGCCCTGGGGCGGGCGAGGGGGGACGAGCCCTGCTCGCGGGTGGCCAGGACGAGGGCGACCCAGATCAGCGCCGCGCCCACCGGGAGCAGGTCCAGATTGAGCGTGATGGTGACGAAGCCGAGGGCGATCAGGGCGGACGCCGCTCTGTGCCCCGTGGCGGCGAGCAGCGCCACCAGCCCGAGCATGAAGAACACCGGGCCGATCTCGTAGACGGCCTGGGGAAGCACGGCGGGGACGTCGGCGTACCGGTCGGCGAGCGCGCTCTTCTCGGCGGGGCTCTCGGCCTCCAGGCCGACGTAGATGTCGATGATCGCGACGCGGATGAACGTCAGCAGCCCGAACGCGGCGACCGCGGCGGTGACGCCCGCCGCGGCCCGGCGCGCGGCGCCTCTGCCGGCGGCCCAGATGCGGCCGTGCAGTCCCGCGATCACCCCGCCGTACAGCACCAGGGAGCCGAGGAAGAGCAGGTGGCCCACCGTCCAGGCGGGTCCCGGGCCGTGCTGCCCGTCGCGGCCGTCGATCAGCCGGACGGCGCCGTAGGCGAGCATGAGGGCCGGGGCGAGGTGGAAGGCGAGCCTGGTCATGGGGGTTCTCCCGGGGTTCGAGAACTTCGTGCCGACGTTCTCGATCTTCGTAGGAGGGCCCCGGCCGGCGGATCGCCGCCGCGAGCGGTCTTCGGGCATCGGTGGCGCGGGGGAGGACGTGGGCGTCCCTCCCCCGCGCGAGGGAGCTCAGGAAGGCTCGATCAGCCGGGTCTCGTACGCGGCGATCACGGCCTGGACGCGGTCGCGGATGCCGAGCTTGGCCAGGACGTTGCTCACGTGCGTCTTGACCGTGTGCTCGCTGACGACCATGGCCGCGGCGATCTCCGCGTTCGACAGGCCGCGGCCGAGGAAGCGCAGGGTCTCGCGCTCGCGCTCGGTCAGGACCGACAGGCGGTCGGAGGCGGTCGTGCCGGAGCGCGGGCGGTTGCCGGCGATGTCGGAGATCAGGCGCCGGGTGACGGTGGGCGCGAGCAGCGACTCCCCCGCCGCCACCACGCGGACCGCGTGCACGAGGTCGTCGCGGCGCACGTCCTTGAGCAAGAACCCGCTCGCGCCCGCGTAGAGCGCGTCGTAGACGTAGTCGTCCTGGTCGAACGTGGTGAGCATGACCACGCGGGTCCGCGTCTCGGCGCACACGGCCTTCGCGGCCTCGATGCCGTCCAGGCCCGGCATCCGGATGTCGAGCAGCGCGACGTCGGGGTCGTGCTCCGCGACGGCGGCGATCGCGGCGGCACCGTCGCCCGCCTCGCCCACCACCTCGATGTCGGGCTGCGCGTTCAGGATCATCGCGAAGCCGCTGCGGACGAGCTCCTGGTCGTCGGCGAGCACCACCCGGATCATGCGGCCGCCGTCGCGGCGTAGGGCAGGCGCGCGAAGACCCGGAACCCGCCGTCCGGCAGGGGCCCGGCCTCGGCCGTGCCGCCGCAGGCGGCGACGCGTTCGCGGATGCCGATGAGTCCGTCACCGCCCCGGCGCCACTGCGTGCCCGCTCCGTCGTGGCCCCGTCCGTCGTCGGTCACCGTGATCTCCAGTTCGTGTTCGGTCCAGCGGAGCCGGACCTCGGCCGATCGCGCGCCGGCGTGCTTCACCGTGTTGGTGAGCGCCTCCTGCACGATGCGGTAGGCCGCCAGGTCGGCGTCGGGGGGCAGCTCGCGGCCGGTGCCCTCGACCGTGAGCCCCACCTGGACCTGCGTGCGGTTGACGTGCTCGACCAGGCCGGGCAGCGCGGCGACGGTCGGCTGCGGCGCGCGCACGCCGTGGTCCTGCTCCTTCTTGAGGACGCCCAGCGTGCGGCGCAGCTGGGCCATCGAGTCCCGGCCCGCGTCGGCGATCGCGTCGAAGACCCGTTCGGCCTGGTCGGGATCGGTGCGCACCACCACCGGACCGGCCTCGGCCTGCACGATCATGATGCTGACGGCGTGCGCGAGCACGTCGTGCATGTCGCGGGCGATGCGGGCCCGTTCCTCGGCCGCCGCCCGCGCCGCCTCGGCCCGGCGCTCGCGTTCGAGCGCCTCGCGTTCGCGTTCGAGCCGCGTGGAACGTTCCGCGAGCGCGTCCGACCGCTCCCGCGCCGTCCGCGCCAGAGTGCCGAGCAGGAACGCCGTCATGGGGAGTAGAAGCGTGAACATGAACTCGCCCGCGTCGTTGCCCTTGATCAGCAGCGCGCCGGGCGGGATCGTCGCCACCAGCGCGCCGATGAAGCCCCAGCGCTGCCAGCGGTGTCGCCCCAGGTCGGCGAGGGTGTAGATGGCCACCAGCCCGCCGTACTGCAACGCCTGGCCGGGCCGGTCGTGCAGCGACACCGCCATCGCGAAGGACGCCACGACCAGCGCGACCGCGAACGGCGCCCGCCGCCGCCACACCAGCGGCACGACCGTGCCGAGGTTGAACACCACGCCGAACGGCGACACCTCCGGCGCGGTGGCGAACGGCACGAACACCGGGACGGCGACCGCCGCGGCGACCAGCACGTCCACCAGAAGGCCGGCACGGGACCGCGCGGAGAGGCCGAAGTTACGGAACCGATCCGACATTCACCCAGTATCGCGGCCGAACGGGTCATGATCCCTCGCTCGTGCGAGGGATATCGGCGGGCCCGGTTCAGGCGCCGATGCTCCAGTGCCCTTCGTCCGCCCCGACGTGCAGCAGGGAGCCCTGCTCCAGCCGCACGACCACCTCCCCGCCGTCGTGCCGGTCGAACATCTCTCTGGTCACTTGCAACTTCTCGTCGAGGAGCCGGACCCTGAGTCTGTCCGCGTGCCGGATTCTGGCCTGGGCGGTGGGGCCGGTGTAGCGGACCACGTCGTTGCCCGTCCCTTCGATCTCCCGGTCGAAGCAACGGACGGCGCCGAGGGGCTGAACGTCCACGTACCAGCGCGTCCCTCCCGCCACGTGCAGCAGCGTCGGCCCTGCCAACGGAACGACGCCGCTGCTGAAGGTGACCAGGTCGCGGTCCTCAGCCTCCATCACGTACAGCGCGAACCCCGGGTAGGAGTCGCCGCCGTGCACGGTCACCTTGGCCAGCGCGGGCTCCCCGGTATAGAGGAACACGTCCGCACCCTGGCTGGAGTAGCTGTCGGCGAATCTCGGCACGCCCGCGAAATCGAGCAGCGCCAGGGTCCATTCGCCCTTCGCCTCGACCTTCAGATGGCTGGGCACGGTCGAGTAGTCGACCAACGGCGCGCGTTCGGTCGTCCCCTCGTCGCATGTGAAGAGGAGATCAGGGCTTCCCATCCGGCCTTCCTTGGCATGGACCCACGCCCGCCCCGTTCCCAGGTTGCGGAACTCCACCACCGTTTCCCGGCCGACCCACTCCGGCAGGGCCTGAACCTTGTCGCCCCGGCCGTCGATGACGTGCAGCGGTGCGAGTGGTTCCCCCTCCCAGGGACGTTCCGAGATCCTCAACGCGCGCTCGCCCGGTCCGTGCTGCGCGGCATCGCCTTCCCGCTTCGACCGGCTGGCTCGGTCACTGCCGCGCCACTGCAGATCCAGCCGGTCGATGGCCTCGTAGCCGCGGCCGAGCTCGGCACGGACTCGATCGGCGTCGCCCTTCTCAAGGCGCTTCACCCGTTCGTAGACGTCGAGCGCCTCCTGGTAGTCGCGGAGCATCGCCTCGGTGACGCCGTCCGCACGGGGATCGAACTCGTGCCCGTCCAGGACCTCCCCGTACCGGGTCACCATCAACGGCACCGCCTGCCGCTCCGACCAGCGCATGTACGCGAGCCACTGCGCCGGGACGGCGACGGCGCCGACCGCGAGCAGAAGGCCGACGAGCCACAGTCCGTACCCCAGCGAGGCGACCCCGGCCCCCACCACGAGGCAGGCGGAGAGCGCCCAACGCCACCACGACATGTAGCTCAATTCGTCCATCATGATCACACCATGCAGCACGCGGCGCGGCGCCGCTCCCCGAACGGCGGAAGGGCCCCGGCGGTCGCCGGGGCCCTTCCGCGCGTCGGCGCGCTCAGATGAAGACGCTCAGCGTGCCCGCCACCGCGAAGCCGACCACCGACAGGATCGTCTCCAGCACCGTCCACGTCTTCAACGTGTCGCGCACGCTCATGTTGAAGTAGCGCGACACGATCCAGAAGCCGCCGTCGTTGACGTGCGAGGCGATGATGGACCCGGCCGAGATCGCGACCGCGATCAGGGCGATGTGCGCCTGGGAGTGGTCCGCGCCGGTGACCAGCGGCGCGACGATGCCGCCGGTGGTCACGATCGCCACGGTCGCCGAGCCCTGGGCCACGCGCAGGCCGCAGCTGATCAGGTAGGCGAGCACGATCACCGGCAGGCCCGCGTCCGACAGCGTGCCCGCCAGGGCCTTGCCGACGCCGGTCGCGGAGATGACCGCGCCGAAGAACGCGCCCGCGCCGACCACCAGCAGGATCATGCCGATGGGCCGCAGCGACTTGGTCGCCAGGTCCGACATCTCGGCGGCGGGCACCCCGCGCCGCACGCCCAGCAGGTAGAACGCGAGCAGCACCGCGATCGTCAGCGCCACGGCCGGGTTGCCGAGGAAGGTCAGGACGGGCAGCGCCGCGCTCCCCTTCCACCACACCGTGCCGAAGGTCGCCAGCAGGATCAGCACCAGGGGGATCGCGATGATCAGCAGCACCAGCGACAGGGACGGCTCGGGCCGCTCGGGGGCCTTCTCCCCGTTCCCGGCCGCCTCGTCCTCGGCCTTCCGCTTCGCCTCCTCGGCGACGATGTACTCCTCGGGCACCGACGCCTGGACGCGCTTGCCGATCCACGCGCCCCACGCGATGCCCGCGACCGCGAACGCCGGCAGGCCGCACACCAGCCCCATCACGATCAGCCAGCCGAGCGAGACCTCCAGCAGCCCGGCCGCCGCGACCGGGCCCGGGTGCGGCGGCAGGAACGCGTGCGTCATCGACAGGCCCGCCAGCAGCGGCATCGCGTACAGCACCAGCGACCGGCCGCCGCGCCGCGCGGTGATGTAGACCAGCGGGGCCAGCACGAAGATGCCGACGTCGAAGAAGACCGGGATGCCGAAGATGAGCCCCGTCAGGCCCATCGCGACCGGGGCGCCGCGCTCGCCGAACGCCCCGAGCAGGCGGCGCGTCAGCACGTCGGCGCCGCCGGACCGCTCCAGGATCGCGCCGAGGATCGTGCCCAGCCCGATGATCGGCGCGATATGGCCGAGGATGCCGCCGAACCCCGTCTCCAGCAGCGAGTTCTTGGAGCTGAGCGCGGTGCCGACGATCTGCTCGACGCTGAGGCCGGCCACCAGGGCCAGCGCCAGCGCCGAGATCAGCAGCGAGATGAACGGTTCCAGCTTGACCTTGATGATGAGGAACAGCAGGACCGCGATCGCCGCCGCGCAGAGCAGTAGCAGGCCGCCGGTCTCGTGTTGCAGCCAATGGATCATGCGGGGCCCTTCGGTCGGGGGTGGGAGGGGGGCGGGCTCAGCGGACGCGCCCGTCGGGGCGCAGGCGCAGCGACCGGCCCGGCAGCGCGCCGGTCGGGCGGCCGTCCTCGACGACCGCCGTGCCGTTGACCAGCACGTACGGGATGCCCTCGGCGGTCTGGCGTGGTTCGGCGAAGGTGGCGGTGTCGCGGACGGTGCCGGGGTCGAACAGCACCAGGTCGGCGTGGAAGCCGGGCCGGATGAGGCCCCGGTGGTCGAGGTTCAGGCGGCGCGCGGGGCGTCCGGTCAGGTGCGCGACGCACTCTTCGAGGGATAGCACGCCCAGCTCGCGGACGTAGTGGCCGAGGTAGCGGGGGAAGGTGCCCCACGCGCGCGGATGCGGTTTCGCGACGGCCAGGAGGCCGTCGCTGCCGCCGGTGTGCGCCGGGTGCCGCATGATGGCGCGCACGTTCTCCTCGTGCCCGACGTGCTGGAGGATCGAGGTGGACAGGTCGTCGGCGATCAGGCGCTCGCGGTAGACCTCGAACGGCTCGCGCCCGGACGCGGCGGCCAGCTCCGCGATCGTCCGCCCGACGACCGAGGGGTCCGGCGAGCCCGCGATCTCGATCGTCTCCCACTCGGCGGGCACGCCGTGGCAGCCGTCGGAGCCCTCGACCTCCATGGCGTGCCGGATGTCGGCGCAGGCCGCCGGGGAGCGCAACCGCTCCAGGATCGCCGCCGGCCCGCCCTCGGCCGCGCGGCTCGGCAGCAGCGCCGCCAGCGTCGTCGCGCCCGGCAGGTAGGGGTAGGTGTCGAGGGTGATGTCGACGCCGTCGGCGATGGCGCGGTCCAGCAGGTCGAGCAGCTCGGGCGCGCGGCCCTTGTTGACGCCGAAGTTCATGGTGGCGTGGGCCAGGTGCAGCGGGCAGCCCGACCGGCGCGACACCTCGACCATCTCGGCGTACGCCTCCAGCGCGCCCGCGCCGTACGAGCGGTGGTGCGGCGCGTAGAAGCCGCCGAACGACGCCACCACCGCGCACAGCTCGGCCAGCTCGCCGTCGTCCGCGTACATGCCGGGCACGTAGGTGAGGCCGCTGGACATCCCGACCGCGCCCTCGCGCATCCCGGTGGCGACCAGCTCGCGCTGCCGGTCCAGCTCGGCGGGGGTGGGCGGGCGGTCCGCCCAGCCCATCGCCACCATGCGCACGGTGCCCTGCGGGACCAGGTAGCAGGCGTTGACGGCGATGCCCTCGTCCAGCCGGTCCAGGTACCCGCCCACGGTCCGCCACGACCAGTCGAAGCCGGGCGGGTCGCCGTTCCAGCCCGCGATGGCGCGGCGCAGGGCGGCCAGCGCGGCGTCGTCCACCGGCGCGTACGACAGCCCGTCCTGCCCGATGAGCTCGCAGGTGACGCCCTGGGTGACCTTGGCGGTGTGCGGCGGGTCGGCCAGCAGCGCCAGGTCGGAGTGGGCGTGCATGTCGATGAACCCGGGCGCGAGCGCGAGCCCGTCCGCGTCCAGGACGCGCCGGCCGGTGAGGCCCGCGCCGATCCGGGAGATCCGGCCGCCGGTCACCGCGACGTCGGCGGTCCGCCCCGGCACGCCGGTGCCGTCCAGGACGAGCGCGCCGCGGATCACCAGGTCGGTCATCCGAACCACGTCCTGACCAGGTCCACCACGACCGGGTCGGCCGCGTCGGCGTCGTCCACGACCGGGATCAGCGCCCACTTGTCCATCGCGGTGCACGGGTGCGACAGGCCGAGCCGCACCACGTCGCCGATCTCGGCGCCGGAGTCCACCAGGAAGGTGTGCTGGTCCATGACCTTGGTGACCCGGCCGCGCTCGACCGGGCCCTTGCCCCGGATGAGCTGCGGCTCCGGCATCCCCTCGTCGAACGGCAGGTCGCGCTTGCCGGTGTCCAGCAGCGCGAGGCCCGGCTCGGGGCTGGAGGTGACGCGGCCCCAGCCGTGCATGGCCGAGGCGAGCGCGACGCCCGCGCCGCGCGCCAGCGGCGACACCTCCCGGTAGAAGCCGTCGTCGTGGATGACGTACGCCCCCGAGCGCAGGACCACCTGCGCGTCCAGGCCGCCGAGGACGCCCGCGACCTGGTCGAAGTAGGCGCTGCCCCCGGCGGTGACGATGGGCCGATCGGTCGCGTAGTCGAGGCGCTCGAACAGGGCGGCGAGCCGTTTCAGGTAGGCGTCCACCGTCGCGAGCGATCCGGCGGCGGCGTCGTGCACGAACGCGCCCTCGTAACCGGCGACCCCGACCAGGTCGAGGGTCGGGGCCTTGGCGACGGCCTCGGCGACCGCCGCGGCCTCGTCGTCGCCGCGCGCGCCGGTGCGGCCGTCGGGGCCGCCCAGCTCGACGCACACGCCCATCGCGCGCTGGGCGCGGGCGGAGCGCAGCGCGCGGTCCATCAGCTCGACCGTGCGCACCGAGTCGGCCCACGTCACGAACTCGAAGTGCGGGTCGTGGTCCAGCTCCCCGGCCAGCCACGCCAGCCCGGCGAGGTCGGTCACCGCGTTCGCCAGCATCAGCCGCCGCACGCCGAACGCGCGGGCGACGCGCAGCTGCGGGAGGTTGGCGAGGGTGATGCCCCACGCCCCGGCGTCGAGCTGCCGCCGCCACAGCTGCGGGGCCATCGTCGTCTTGCCGTGCGGGGCCAGCAGCACCCCGGCGCGCCCGGTCCAGTCGGCCAGCACGCGGACGTTGTGGTCGAGGGCGCCCGCGTCCAGCGTCAGCAGGGGGGTGCCGAAGTCGCTCAGCGGCGGGCGCGCGGCGGTGTACTCGGCGACCGTCATGCCGTGCGCGGAGGGCGGTATCGCCTTGAACCGCCAGTCGAGCCGTTCCTCGCCCAGCGCGTTCAGCGCGCCTTCGTCCACAGTGACCTCCCTCGTTGCACAGAATGCAATGCACATTGCGTCATGTGCTGCTGTGGTTGTAACATCGCGCTGGCAGAACGGTCAATGGCCAGGGGGGCTCATGCGGGACGCGGAACGCACGCCGGACGCCGTCTGCGTGGGCGAGACGATGGCCGTGCTCCTGCCCGACCGGGCCGGCCCGCTGGAGGACGTCGAGGCGTTCTCCTCCTCGGTCGGCGGCGCCGAGTCCAACGTGGCGCGCGGGCTGGCCGCGCTCGGCGCGTCCGCCGCCTGGATCGGCCGGGTCGGCGACGACGGCTTCGGCCGCCGCATCGTCCGCGAGCTGGACGCGGCGGGCGTGGACACCGCGCACGTGGCCGTGGACCCGCGCCGCCCCACCGGCCTGTACGTCAAGGAGACCCGCCGCGAGGGCGGCCGGCTGCACTACTACCGCGCCGGGTCGGCGGCCTCGGTGCTCGGCCCGGACCTGCTGGACGGCCCGGCCGGGAGGGCGCTGCGCGACGCGCCGCTGGTGCACCTGACCGGCATCCTCCCGGCCCTGTCCGACAGCGCGTGGGAGCTGGCGGCCGCGCTGCTGCGCCGCGCCGGGACGGTCAGCTTCGACTTCAACTGGCGGCCCGCGCTGTGGCACGACCGCGACCCCCGCGCGCTCCTGCCGCTGCTGGACGCCGCCGACGTCACCCTGCTGGGCGCCGACGAGGGCGAGGCCGCGTTCGGCGTCGGCGACCCGGCCGGGCTCCGCGCGCTGCTGCCCGGCCCGAGCCTGCTGGTCGTCAAGGACGGGGCGCGCGGCGCGACCGTCCTCACCCGCGACGGCACGGCCGTCACCGAGCCCGCGCTGAAGGTCGAGGTCGTGGACCACATCGGCGCGGGCGACGCGTTCGCCGCCGGGTACCTGGCCGGTACGCTGCGCGGGTACGACCTGCGGCGCCGCCTGCGCCTGGGCCACATCGCGGCGGCCGCCACCCTGGTCGTGCCGGGCGACCACGGCCCTCCCCCGCCGGCGGAGCGCGTCGCGGAGCTGCTGGAGGCGACGCCGGAGCGGTGGGCCGCCACGACCGTCCGGGGGACGACATGAGCCAGAGCCTGGCACGCGGACTCGGCATCCTGGTCGAGCTGGGCGAGGGCCCGCGCTCGCTGGACGAGCTGGCCGCCACGCTCGGCGTGCACAAGACGACCGTGCTGCGGCTGCTGCGCGAGCTGGAGCGCGAGCGGTTCGTCCGCCGCGACGACGCGCACCGCTTCCACCTGGGGTCGCGGCTGTTCGCGCTGTCGGGCGCGGCGCTGGAGCAGCGCGGCGTCCGCGCCATCGCCGCCCCGCACCTGGCGCGCCTGAACGAGGCGACCGGCCACACCGTGCACCTCGGCGTCTACGAGGGCGGCGCGGTCGTCTACCTCGACAAGTACGACTCGCGGCACGCCATCCGCATGTACTCGCGGGTCGGGCTGCCCATGCCGCTGCACGCCACCGCGATCGCGAAGGTGCTGCTGGCCGACCTGCCCGAGGGCACGCGCCGCCGCATCGCCGCCGGGATCGACTACGTGCCGTTCACCGAGCACACGCTGACCGGCCCGGACGAGCTGCTGGCCGAGCTGGAGGCGGTCGCCGAGCGCGGCTACGCGCTGGACGACGCCGAGCACGAGACGTTCCTGCGCTGCATGGCCGCGCCGGTCCGCGACGCCGGGGGCCGCGTGATCGCCGCCGCGTCCGTCTCGGTGCCCGACGTGCTGCTGAACCGCGACCAGGTCCTGGAGCTGCTCCCGGACCTGCTGGAGACCACCCGCGCCATCTCCGCCGACTGCGGCGGCGTTCCTTAGCCGGGGTCTGCGAGACAGGCCCCGCGCCCCCGAGAGAGGACCCCCTCATGACCGACAAGACCGAGATCCGCACCGACGGCGCGCCCGCCCCCGCCTGGGCGTTCTCCCAGGGCGTCCGCAAGGGCCCGCTGCTCCAGGTGTCGGGGCAGGGGCCGCAGGACCCGGCCACCGGGGAGTTCGTCGCGCTCGGCGACGTGCGGGCGCAGACGCTGCGCACGCTCGCCAACGTGAAGGCCGTGCTGCTCGCGGGCGGCGCGAGCGTGGCGGACGTGCTGATGTTCCGCGTCTACCTCACCAAGCGCGAGGACTTCCCGGCGATGAACGAGGTCTACACCGAGTTCGTGAAGGAGAACGTGCCCGACGGCGTGCTGCCCGCGCGCACGACGGTGTTCGTGGAGCTGCCGCACGAGTCGATGCTGGTCGAGATCGACGCGCTGGCCTGCGTGGACTAGTCCCGCAGCCGCCCCGACGCGACCAGCTCCAGGGTGATGAGGGCGGCGGCCGCCTCGACGGCCAGCAGCCCGACCAGCACCAGCAGCTGCGTCGCGCCCGCCTCCACCGGGTCGGCCCCGCCCAGCAGCACCCCGACGAACGCGCCGGGCAGCGTGACCAGCCCGACCGTGCGCGTCTGGTCCAGCGCGGGCATCAGCGCCAGGGCGGCGGCCGGGCGGCACACCTCCAGGGCGGCCTCGCGCGGCACCAGGCCGAGCGCGAGGCCGCCCTCGTACTCGCCGTTCCGGGTGCGCAGCTCGTCCAGCGCGCGGCGGCCGGTGAGCGCGGTCGCGGTCATCGCGCCGCCGATGAGGATGCCCGCGATCGGCAGGACCGCGACCGGCCGCGCCGGCACCAGGCCGGTCGCGGCCAGCAGCGCCAGGACCGGGGCGGTGCCCGCGACGACCGGGACCGCCGTCCAGCGCAGGTGGAACGTTCCGGTGACGCGCCGCCCGGCGGTCGCGGCGGCGACCACGGCCATGCCCGCGACGAACAGCGCCGTCCAGCCCGCGTGCCGCAGCACCGCGGTGATGAGCAGCGACACCGCCGCGAGCTGCGCGGCGGCGCGCGCCGCCGCGGTCGCGACCTCGCGCGCCAGGCCCAGCCCGCCCAGCCGGACCAGCAGCGCCGCGACCGCCGTGAGCAGGGTCAGGACCACCGCGAGGGGTACCCCTAGTGCCGGTGCCGCGTTCACCCGGATGCCTCCGCTCGCGTCTTGAAGGGATTGTGACCTCCATAAAAGCCGTAGATCATCTGAAAGACCGCTAACGTGTTGCTTGTGGCGGATTTGGAGGCGAGCGGGCCGTCCCGCCGTAGAGCGTTGTGGTTGATGGGCGCAGCCGCCGGGCTGGCCGGCCTGGGTGCCGACGGGGTCCACCATTCGGCCGCCGCGGCCCGTCCCGAAGGGGCCGCGGGCGCCGCCCCGAAGCCGGTCCCGACGGCGCCGCCGTCGCCCACGCCGCCCCCCACCCCGGCGCCGACGCCGCGCCTGCCCCCGTGGACGCAGGGCAAGCTGACCGCGACGACCACGCCGGTGCGCAACCTGACCGAGCTGGTGCCGCCGCCCCCGCCGAACACCATCGCGCTCACCATCGACGACGGGCCGCACCCGCAGTGGACGCCCCGCGTGCTGGACCTGCTGGAAGAGCACCAGATCAAGGCCACCTTCTTCATCATCGGCGTGCAGGTGGACGAGTTCCCCAAGATCGCACGGCGCATCGCCGACCACGGCCACCAGGTCTGCAACCACACGATGAACCACCCCGACCTCAGCAACGCCTCGGCGAAGAAGGTCAAGAAGGAGATCGTGGAGGCGCACCACAAGATCGCCGAGGTGACCGGCGTGGTGCCCACCTTCTTCCGCGCGCCGGGCGGCGGCTGGTCCAAGCGCGTCTACGAGACCATCGCCGAGCACGGGATGCTGCCGATCGACTGGGCGGTGGACCCGCGCGACTGGGAGCGGCCGGGCGTCGGCAGCATCCGCCGCACGCTGGTCGGCAGCACGGCGGGGCAGATCCTGCTGTGCCACGACGGCGGCGGCGACCGGGCGCAGACGCTGGGCGCGCTGAAGGGCGCGATCCCGAAGCTGAAGAAGAAGGGCCTCGTCTTCACCGCGCTGTAGACCGCAGCCGGCGGGCGGGCGTCAGCGGGCCGTAAGGATTCGCGGCCGCCGGAGCGGGGCCCGCACTGGTGGACTGGACTCCTCATCCGATCGACGAGGAGAGACGCGATGACCGGGCTGCTGGGCAAGACGTGGGTACGGGCCGTGCTGGTGCTGGTGGTGGTCCTCGGCGCGATCGCCGCCTACCTCACCCAGCCGTGGCGGCTGTTCATCGACCGGAGCGTGAACGAGGCCGCCCCCGTCGCGGGGGCGGGCGCCGCCGGCGGGGCGGCCAAGGGCACCGAGACCCTGGCGTCCGGGTCGTTCGTCTCGCACGAGCACGGCACCCGCGGCCAGGTGAAGATCGTGCGGCTGCCGGACGGCGGGCGCGTCCTGCGGATCGAGGACCTCGACACCTCCGACGGCCCCGACGTGCGGGTGTGGCTGTCCGACCAGCCGGTCAAGGAGGGCAGGGCGGGCTGGGGCGTCTTCGACGACGGCGCGCACGTGGAGCTGGGCCGCCTCAAGGGCAACAAGGGCGACCAGAACTACACGATCCCCGCGGGCGCCGACCTGGCGAAGCTGACGAGCGTGACGTTGTGGTGCAAGCGGTTCCACGTCTCGTTCGGGGCCGCCGCCCTGCGCGCCTGAGCACGCGCGAAGGGCCGCCGGCGCACCGGCGGCCCCTCCGTCGCTCAGCGCAGCGCGGGCTCCGGGGCCTCCGGCCGCACGGGCCGCTCCTGGCCGTGCGAGACGCGCGGCAGCCAGCCCAGCCAGCGGGGCAGGTACCAGTTGGCCCGTCCCAGCAGCACCATCACCGCGGGCAGCAGCACGACCCGCACGACCGTCGCGTCGATCAGCACCGCGACCGCCAGGCCCACGCCGAGCTGCTTGAAGTCCTGCATCGTCAGGGTGCCGAAGATGGCGAACGTGGCGACCATGATGGCGGCCGCGCCGGTCACGACCCCGGCCGTGGACCGGACGCCGGCGCGCACCGCGTCGGCGGTCGCGAGCCCCCCGTCGTGCGCCTCGCGAATCCGCGACACCACGAACACGTGGTAGTCCATCGACAGCCCGAACAGCACCACCAGCACGAACAGCGGAATCCACGACTCCAGCGCGCCCGCCGCCTCGGCGCCGACCAGCCCCGCGCCCCAGCCGTGCTGGAACACCGCGACCATCACGCCGTAGGCGGCCCCGACCGACAGCAGGTTCAGCACGATCGCGACGGCGGCGATGGCCGGCGACCGGAAGAACACCAGCATCAGCAGGAACGTCACGCCCATCACGAACAGGAACACCGGCACGATGCTGTCGCCGAGCCGGGCGTTGTAGTCCTCGGAGAACGCGAGCTGCCCGGTCACCGGCGCGTCGGCGACCTTCCCGACCGTCTCCGGCACGACCCGCTCGCGCAGGGTGCGCAGGGCGTGCTTGGACGTCGCGTCGCCGCCGTTCCCGGCGAGCGGGATCGCGACCTGGACGACGCCTGCCGCGCGGTGCGGCGTGATGGTGACGGGCTCGTTCATCTCCCCGGTCGCCACGGCCCGCCGCCGCAGCTCGGCGATCGCGCCGGCCACCTCGGGCGAGGCGACGTCGCGCGCCTTGACGACGACCTGCGCGGGGGCGGGGCCGCCGGGGAACGCCTCGTTCAGCCGCTGGTAGTCGCGCACCAGCGCGGTGTCGGACGGGAACTGCTGCGCGATCCCCAGCTTCTCGGTCTTCATCCCCAGGGCGGGCGCGGCCAGCGCCAGCAGCAGCCCCGCCGCCAGCACCGCCGCGATCCCCGGCCGCGCCAGCACGGGCCGCAGCAGCGCGCCCACGGCACCGCCGCGCGAACGGCGGCGCGGCAGCGGGAGGCGCCCCAGCTCGACCTTGTCGCCCAGCAGCGACAGCAGCGCGGGCAGCACCGTCACCGAGCCGAGCATCGCGATGAGGACCACCAGGATCGTCGCCAGCGCGAAGCCCTCGAACAGCAGCATCCCGGTCAGGAACATCCCGGCCATCGCCACCATCACCGTCAGCCCCGACATCAGCACCGCGTGCCCGGAGGTGGCGGCGGCGACGCGCAGCGCGGTCTCTCCGTCGCGTCCGGCGGCGCGCTCCTCGCGCTCGCGCTGGAGGTAGAACAGGCAGTAGTCCACGCCGACGGCCAGGCCCATCAGCAGCATCACCGAGTTGGTGGTGGTGTCCACGTGCACCGCGTGGCTGGCCGCCGCGAGCAGTCCGCTCGCGGCGAGGAACGCGGTGAACGCCAGCAGCACCGGCAGCACGGCCGCCAGCAGCGCGCCGAACGCGACGAGCAGGATGCCCAGCGCCAGTGGTAGCGCCGTCAGCTCCGCGCGCTTGAAGTCCTCTCCGATCGCGTCGTCGAACGCCTTGCCCGCCGTGGCGTCGCCGAAGCGCCCGATGGTGAGGCCGGGGTGCGCGGCCCGCGCCCCGGCCGTCGCCGCGTCCAGCTCCGGCAGGCGCTCGTCGCTCAGCTCGTCGGGCAGCGCGAACCGCACCAGCAGCGACCGGCCGTCCTTGGACACGACGTCGGGCCGCGCCTCGCCGGGCCGCGCGGCCTTGCGGACCTCGGCGGCGGCGCGCCCCCGCTCCGCCGCGCTCCCGCCCTGGACCAGCACCATCTCCATGTCGGGCTCGGTGATCCCTGCGTCGGCCAGGATGCGCTCGGCGCGCGCCGCCTCGCCCGCGCCGTGCTCGTGGTCGGCCATCGTGACCCGGCCGGCCGCGCCGCCCAGCACCGAGGCCAGCACGACGAACGCGAGCCAGCCGAGTACGGCGATCGTGCGATGGCGCGCGCTCCAGCCGCCGAGCCGCGCCGCGAGATTGGGTTTCATGGACGTCCCTGCCTGACTGGTGGGGGGGTGGACACCCACTGACGCTAGAAAGCCGCCACCAGCGCGGACATGGGCTTGACCGCCGTCCGGGGGGTGTACCTGAGTACACCTTTCGCCCGGGTTCCGGGCACACTGTGCAGCGCCCGCCCGCGCCGGAGACTGGACTCCGTCAACCGGGCGAGGTACGGAGGAAGCAGTGGACAAGCGGTCGTGGCTCGCGGAACGCGGCAAACTCACCTGGGACGGCTTCCGGCTGTGGGCGGTCCTGCTGCCGGTGGTCCTGCTGTCGGTCGCGATGCTGGTGGCGGTCTCGCTGGTCGGCGCGGGGATCGGCGTGCTGCTGCTGCCCCCGGCGGCGCTCGCGGCCCGGGGGCTGCTGAACGTGCACCGCGACCTGATCGCGGGCTCCAGCGGCGTCGCCGTCGAGCGCCCCTACCTGCCCGAGCCCGCCGACGCCGAGGACGGCGTGTGGCAGCGCTTCCTGCGCACGGTGAACGACCCGGCCACCTGGCGCGACCTGCTGTGGACGCTCGCCGCCCCGGTCGTCGCGGTGTTCACCGCCGCGCTGCCGGCCCTCCTGGTCCTGTGGGGGCTGTGGGGCTGGCTGCTGGCCGCCGGGTTCGGCCGCCTGATCGTCTCGCTGGGCGGCTCGGAATGGTACGCGTTCGTGCACGTCAGCGAGGGTTACGCGACCGATCCGGTCCGCCTGACCGGCACCGTCCTGCTCGGCGCGGCCGCCATCGCGGCCGGCCTGGCGGCGGCCCCGCGCCTGGTGCACGCCTACGGCCTGTTCGGGCGGTCGCTGCTCGGCCCGACCGAGAAGTCGCGGCTGGCGCTGCGCGTGGACCGCCTCACCGAGACCCGCGCCGTCGCCGTGGACACCTCCGCCGCCGAGCTGCGCCGCATCGAGCGCGACCTGCACGACGGCGCGCAGGCCCGGCTGGTCGCCATGGGCATGAGCCTCGGCGCGATCGAGCACCTGCTGGAGACCGACCCCGCCAAGGCCAGGGTCCTGCTCGCCCAGGCCCGCGAGTCGTCGGCCAAGGCGCTGCACGAGCTGCGCGACCTGGTGCGCGGCATCCACCCGCCGGTGCTGGCCGACCGCGGCCTCGGCGACGCGGTCCGGGCCCTGGCGCTGGACCACCCGCTGGAGGTCGAGGTCACCGCCGACCTGCCCGGCCGCCTGGAGGCCCCGGTGGAGTCGGCCGCCTACTTCGCGGTGTCGGAGATCCTCACCAACGCCGCCAAGCACTCCGGGGCCCGCCGCGTCTGGGCGGACCTGCGGCACACCGGCGGCATGCTGCGGATCAGCGTCACCGACGACGGCCACGGCGGCGCGACCCTGGCGGGCGGGACCGGGCTGCGCGGCATCGAGCGCCGCATCGGTACATTCGACGGCGTGCTCGCGCTGAACTCCCCCGCCGGCGGGCCCACCATCGTCACCCTGGAGCTGCCGTGCGCGTCGTCCTCGCCGAGGATCTAGCCCTCCTGCGGGAGGGGCTGGTCAGCCTGCTGGAGACGCACGGCTTCGAGATCGCGGCGGCCGTGGACAACGGCCCGTCCCTGCTGAAGGCGCTGCTCGACCACCGGCCGGACGTGGCGGTGGTCGACGTGCGGTTGCCGCCGACCTTCACCGACGAGGGCATCCAGGCCGCGCTGGAGGCCCGCCGCCGGGTGCCGGGGCTGCCGATCCTGGTGCTGTCGCAGTACGTCGAGCAGCTCTACGCCCGCGAGCTGCTGGCCGACGGCACCGGCGGCATCGGCTACCTGCTGAAGGACCGCGTCTTCGACACCGCGCAGTTCATGGACGCGGTGCGGCGCGTGGCGGCGGGCGGCACCGCGATGGACCCCGAGGTCATCTCCCGGCTGGTGGCGCGCGGCGCGCGCGACCAGCCGCTGGGCCGCCTCACCCCGCGCGAGGCCGAGGTGCTGGAGCTGATGGCGCAGGGCCGCTCCAACGCCGCGATCGCGCAGGCCCTGGTCGTGACCGAGCGCGCCGTCACCAAGCACACGGCCAACATCTTCGCCAAGCTCGACCTCGCCGTGCACGACGACGACAACCGCCGCGTGCTGGCCGTCCTCGCCTACCTCAACCGCTAGAGCCCCCAGAACGGCCCGGTCAGTCCCACTTCGCGGAAGTAGGCGGCGGCCTCGGCCGGTTCGCGGCGCGTGTAGCCGTGGTCGAGCCGCCCTTCGTACCAGCGGCTCGCCAGCCGCCACAATGTCGCCAGGTCCATGGCGTAGCCGCGCGGCAGGCCGGTGCGGTCCAGCCACGCGTCCACGCATTCCTCGGCGCAGAAGATGCGCTGGTTGCCGCAGGTGTGCACGACGTCGTCCCACATCCGCGCGGTGGGCGTCAGGAAGTGCGCGACCTGCCCGCCCTCCGGCGGCGCCTCGCGGGTGACGTTCCAGGCGTGCGAGGTCTCGCAGGCGGGGCAGCGGGTGGAGACGAGCACCTCCGGCTCGTCCGGCACCAGGTGCGGGAGGGCGAACGAGTCCCACGCGCAGCCGCCCCACCAGAGCGTGCGCGCGCCCATCACGGCGAACCCGAGCGGGGTCGTCGCGAACGGGTGCGCCATCAGCACCCGGTCGTCTCCGTCGAGGACCAGGTGGCGCCGCTCGTGCAGTTCGCGCAGTCCCTCGCGGAAGCCGGGGCCGAACCGTTCGGCCAGGTCGGCGGGGTCCGGGGCGCGGCCGGTCGCGGCGAGCGAGCGGTAGACCTCCAGGCGGAGGTCTTCGAGGTCGAGGGACACCGGCATCTGCCTTCCTTGGGGTTTCGGGCTATCCGGGCCAGCGGTCGGTGAATTATCTTGCACGGGCGAGATGGCCCTTGGAGGGCGCGATGTCGGTGGTCGTGGTCGTGATCCTGGTCCTGCTCTGCCTGGTGGTCGCCGGCGGCGAGCTCTATCTCGCCTTCGACCGTAAACGCACCGGCCCCGGGACCGAAGTCGCCGAGCTGCGGCGGCGGCTCACCGGCACGCGCGACGAGCTGGCCAGGCTGCGCGCCTCCCACGACAAGCGGATCGCCGACCTCGCCGACGCGCAGTCGCGCCAGGCCGAGCTGGCGGCGTCCGCCGACAGCCGGGTGCACTCGCTGATCGCGCAGATCAACGAGCGGATGGTGCCGGAGATCAACGACCGGCTGCGGCGCGAGAAGCAGACCGCCGAGCTGCTGGGCGCGGAGGTCGCGGCGCTGCGCGCGCACCTGGTCGGGCGGCTCGACCGGGCGGTGGCCGCGTCGCTGGGCGCCGATCCGGTGGACACCGTCGCGGGCGCGCTCGCCGCCGACGGCGCGGAGCCGCGCGGCGACCTGGCCCGCGCCTACGAGAAGTTCGCCGAACGGTTCGGGCTGCGGATCGAGCTGACCGTCCCCGGCGCCGCCGGAGAGCCCGACGGCGGGGAGGCGTGGCTGGTGCGCCACTACCTGTCCGGCCGCAGCCCCCGCGCGCTGGAGCGCGACTTCTTCGACCTGCTGCGCGCCCTGCGGGCCGGCTGCGACGACGACGCCGTCTCGGGGCTGCTGGACGCGCTGCGCGAGGCCGGGACGGGCGGCGCGCAGCTCGGGCCGCTGATCGTCGTGCGGACGCCCGAGGCGCTGCTGTGCGGGGTGCTCACGCTGGCCGAGCTGCGGCGTCCCGGCCACGCGCCGCTGGCCGACCCGCCGGGCACCGCGGCGCGGCTGCGCCGCTTGCCCGAGGGCCGCTTCCTCGACGCGACCGACCTCAGCGCCGGGGGCCGGTCCAGGTGAAGGCGGGCGGGCGGCGCTCCAGGAAGGCCGCCACGCCCTCCCGCACGTCGCCGCCCGAGGCGACCTCGTCCAGCCAGCCCTGAATCGTGTCCTCGGCGGGGAGGCCGGCGGCCAGCGCGTCCACGACGTCCTTGGTGGCCTGCTGCGTCAGCAGCGAGCGGGAGGCGAGGGTCGCGGTGAACTCCGCGACGCGGGCGGCCAGGCCCCCGGCGGGCACCACCTCGTCCAGCAGGCCGATGCGCAGGGCGTGCGCGGCGCCGACCAGGTCCGCCGAGTAGAGCAGGTACTTGGCGGCCGACGGGCCGACCAGCCGCACGATCCGCGCGGTCGCCGACAGCGGGTAGACGATCCCGAGCTTGGCGGGGGTGATGCCGAAGCGCGCGCCCTCGGCGGCGAACCGCAGGTCGCAGGCCGCCGCGAGCTGGCAGCCGCCGCCCACGCAGAAGCCCTCGATCGCCGCGATCGTCGGCTTGGGGAAGGCGGCCAGCGCCTCCTCGGCGGCCGTGGACAGGTGGGCCTTGCCGGGCCGGTCGATGTCGGCCAGCTCCCCGATGTCGGCCCCGGCGCAGAAGTCGCCGCCCGCCCCGGTGAGGACCACGGCCCGCACCGCCGGGTCGGCGGCCGGGCCCGCCAGGATCTCCGGCAGCGCGCGCCACATCGCGGCGGACATGGCGTTGCGCTTGCCGGGCCGGTCGATGGTGATCGTCCCGACGCCGTCGGCGACCTCCCAGCGCAGTTCGGCGGCGGTCATGCCTCCCCCTCAGTTGTGGACCGCCGCAATCGTACGGAGCGGGCCCTCCCCGATGCGGGCCAGGGTCGCCCTCCGCCCTGAGGACGATCCCGGTCCTCCCCCCGTACACCGACGGCCCATCCGCAAGACACCCCTTACGAGGGAGGAATCCGGCGGGCGCGCGGCGGATTGTAATAGGTACGGGCGGCCCCGTAGATCGGAGTGCGCCGTGCCCCACAGCACACGCGTCTTCTGGACCATCGACCTCGCCGACCCCCTGGCCACCGCGCCCGACCGGACCGGTGCCAAGGCGGCCAACCTCGCCCTCGCGGCGCGGCACGACCTGCCGACGCTGCCGGGGTTCGTCATCCCCGTCCAGTGCACCGCCGGGGAGCAGCGCTACCGCGACACCGGCGAGCTGCGCGCCGCGTGGGCGCGCCTGTCCCGGGACGGGGAGCGCCCGCTGGTGGTGCGCTCCTCCGCCACCGACGAGGACGGCGCGACCTCCTCCATGGCGGGCCGGTTCGTCTCGGTGCCGGACGTGCGCGGCTGGTCCGCGTTCGTCCGGGCCGTACGGGAGGTGACCGCGTCGGCGTCTCGGCCGGGCACCATGGCCGTGCTCGTGCAGCCGCGACTGGAGGCGGCGTCGGGCGGGGTGATGTTCGGCGCCGACCCGGTGGACGGCCGCACCGACCGCGTCATCGTCTCGGCCGTGGCCGGCGGCCCGCAGGCCCTGGTCGGCGGCGAGGCCGACGGCACCCGCTACGCGCTCACCCGGCGCGGCCGCCAGGTCGGCGGCGACGGCCCCGGCGGCCCCCTCGCCCGCGCCCAGCTCCGGGAGCTGGCCCGGCTCGCGGCCCGCGCCGCCGCCGTGTTCGGCGGCCCGCAGGACATCGAGTTCGCCTTCGACGCCGAGGGCCGGCTGTGGCTGCTGCAGAGCCGCCCGGTGACGGCCCTCGCGCCCGTCGCGCCGCGCCGCGCGCCCCTGCTGGGGCCCGGCCCGGTCGCCGAGACCCTGCCCGATCCGCTGTCGCCGCTGGAGGAGGACCTCTGGGTGGCGCCGCTCGACCGGGGACTGGGCGAGGCGCTGGCGTTCGCCGGGACGGTGTCGCGGCGGGCGCTGCGGCGGAGCCCGACCGTACGCCTGGTGGACGGCCGCGCCGCCGCCGACCTCGGCCGCCTGGGCGCGGCCCCCGGCCGCCCGTCGCGGCTGCGCCTGCTCGACCCCGTGCCGCCCGCGCGCCGCCTGGCCGCCGCGTGGCGGGTGGGGCGGCTGCGCGCCGACCTGCCCGCGCTGGCCGCCTCGACCGCCGCGTCGGTGGACGCCGACCTCGCCGCCGTGCCGCCGCTCGCCGAGCTGGCCGACGCCGACCTGGTCGCCGCCCTGCACTGGACCCGCGCCACCCTCGCGGCGCTGCACGGCCTGGAATCGCTCGCCGGGGCGCTGCTCCCGCCCGGCGAGGGCGAGGCGAGCGCGGCCGAACGGGGGCTGGCCGCGCTCGCCCGGGGCGTGGACGAGCCGCTGTCCGACCCGTCCGTGCTGGCCCTCACCCCGCCCGCCGTCGCCCCGCCGCCCCGCCCTCCCACGGCCCTGTCCTCCACGGCCCTGTCCCCCGCCCCTACGCCCCTGGCCACGCGGCGCTCCGGACCGGACGCGCCCGCGACCGCCCGGCCCGAACGCCCCGAGACCACGCGGCGACGCCCCGACCCGCCCGCCTCCCCCGCCGATCCCGTGCGCCGGGCGCACGAGACCAGGGAGCTGCCCGCGCGCGAGTTGCTGCGGCTCCGCATCCGCTGGGTGCAGGAGCTGGGCGCGCGGGTCGCGTGGGCGGCCGGATCGCGGCTGGCCGCGTCCGGTGCCCTGGAACGGCCGGAACTCGTCCGCGCCCTGCGCCTGGAGGAGCTGGAGGCGGTGCTGCTCGGCGGCGCGCTGCCCGCCGAGCTGGAGCGGCGTCCCGCGCCGCCGCGCTCCGCACCGCTGCCCGCCGCGTTCCGCCTGGCGGGAGAGCGGATCGTGGCCGAGAGCCCGCCGCCCGGGGACGGCGCGCGTCCCGCGGGCGGCGGCCGGGGGTCGGGCCCGGTCCATTCCGGCCCCGGGGCCCCGCCGCCCGGCTCGGTGCTGGTGGTGGACACGCTGGCCCCGTCCCTGGCGGTGTGGCTGCCGCGCCTGTCCGGCGTGGTCTCCGAGACCGGCAGCCCGCTGTCGCACCTGGCGATCCTGGCGCGCGAGCTGGGCGTGCCCGCCGTGGTGGGGCTGCGCGGCGCGCTGGACCGGTTCCCGCCCGGCACCGAGGTCCTGGTGGACGGCGGCACCGGCCGCGTCGAGGTCCTGCGGGACGCCTCGGCGGCCCGCGCCGGAGAGGAGTCGGTGGCGTGAGACGCGTCGTGTACGCCTCGCTCGGGGCGATGGTGGTCTTCACCGGCGGGTACATGGTCGTCTACCTCGCCCGCTGGGAGTGGCAGCGCGCGCTGATGGCGGGCGAGCTGCTGCTGGTCAGCCTGATCGTGCTGGTGGCCGTGGCGGGCGCGCACCGGCTCGCCCGGATTCAGCGGCGGCTCGAACAGCGGCTGGAGGCGCTGGGCGGCGGGCGGACCGAGCGGCGGCTCGACACGCCGGACGGCGGCGCGCGTCAGGCCCCGGCGGCGCGGCCCTACGGAACCGCCCCGCCCCCGCCGGTGCCCGAGTTCCGCTGGCTGCGGCCGGATGACGACGGCTCCTACCGCGTGTTCATCCCGGTGCTGCTGGGCGCGGGGATCATCGTGGCCGGGCTCGCGGCGCTGGTCGAGCGGGTCGCGACCGCGCTCGGCGGCTCGGTGCCGCAGGGGCGGCCGCCCGCCGGGCTGGTCCCGCCCTCCGGCGGCGTGCTGGCGGGCGCGCCGCCCCTGCCGTCCGCGCCGCCCGGCCGTGGCCGCGCCCGCCCGGCGGCCGCCGCGTGGACGGCGGCGGCGCTGCTGGTCGCCGCGCTCGCGGTCGTCGAGCTGGCCGAACGCACCCAGGACCGCCCCGACGCCCCCGTCGCGGCCGCCGCCAGCACCCTGCTCCTGGAGGCCGACACCCACGGCGAGACCGGCGCGGCGACCGTGGACCCGCTGGTCACCCGGCTGTGGGAGTACTGCCGCGGCTCGACCCGCCCCTACCTGGAGCACGGCGGCGTCGCCCCGCTGGGCGGGCGCCGGTACGCGCTGGTCGTGCGGCCCGCTCTCGGCGAGCACGCGCTGCGGCGGCTGACGGGCTGCCTCCAGGACGCCGTCATCGACCACGGCCGGTTCCGCGTGCTGTCGGTACGGCCGAGCGGCTGAGGGCGTTTGAAGCTGTCAGTGAACACTGGCGCCCGGGAACCGAAAACCTGAACAATAAGTCGAATGGGGGTTTACCGGACTTTTAACAAGGGGGCTGTGCCGCGATGAGCGAACGCCACGTGCTCACACGGGTGTCCATCGGGATGGGGGCGGTCCTGCTCGCCGTCACCATGTCGGGCTGCACCGGCAAGAAGAAGGGCAAGGGCAAGAGCAAGAAGGGCGGCATCGGGACCTCGCAGGCCAAGAAGCGCGCCAAGGGGTCAGGCGACGAGCCCGAGCTGTCGTGCGCCGACGCGGTGGGCGACGTGCAGCGGGCCAAGGGCAAGGGCCGCGCGCCGGGCTGGAGCGACCTGAAGGCGGTGTCCTGGAACCGGGGCGCGGGCGGCGCGCGGGTGTCGTTCACGCCCGCGGTCTGGCCGCCCACCTCGGGCGCGCTGATCTACACCACGACCGTGCGGCAGGGCCCGCTCGCCACGTTCGTGCACGCCAAACTGGTCAAGAACGCCTGGACGGTCACCAGCGGGCTGCGCAAGCCGGTGCGGCTCGCCGTCACGCCCGAGGTGCGCGGCGGCGCGGTCACCCTCGCCCTGCCGCAGCGGCTGCCGGTGGACGGCAAGGCCATCGACCTGGCCCGGCCCGCGCAGGCCGGGGCCGAGTCCCGGGTCGTGGTGCCCACCGGCTGGTTCCGCGACCCCGAGTGCGCCGCGCAGGCCCCCGCCGGGCGCGCCCGCCCGCGCGTGTTCGCCGCCTGGCCGCTCGACCGGCCCAACGGCGGGATCGGGGCGGACGACGAGCCCGGGGCCGGGGCCGGGGCGAACGACGACCCCGGTGCCGGCACCGGGGCGGACCCGGACGAAGACGGCGCCGATGTGCCGAAGGTCAAAACTCCCAGGCGTAAGCGGCGCTGATCTGGGGAATGCATACCGGGGTGCGGGTGCTGTACTGTCGAGGTAGCGCCTCGCAGGCGCTTCTTCCCCGCCCGGGCCATCTGAGCGCCCGGAGACCCGAGTTCCCCATTCGTTCGTGGCCGGGGATCACGCCAGGCCACCGCACCTAGGGAGCCGTCGTCAACACGGCGAGCAGAGCCGTCTTCTCTCGTTCCCCTCGCGTACGCGCCGCGGATGCCGCCGCCGTACGCGGAACCGATCCCAGGGAGCCCCATTGACCACCACCATGACCACCGAACGGCAGGACGACGCCGACGTGCAGACCCTGCCCGCGCAGGTGCCCCGGCAGAACGCCCGGGCCGCCCGCAAGACCGCCGCCGCCAGGTCCGCCGACCGGGCGGCCGACCGGAGCGACGACAGGGCCGGCGAGAAGGCCGGCGCCCGGTCCGCCGGAGCCGACGAGGCCCCGCCGGTCCCCTTCCACGGCGTCCTCGCCGTCCAGGACAAGCACGCGTTCGTGCGCACCCGCGGCTACCTGCCCGGCAACGACGACGTGTACGTCTCCCTCGCGCAGGTCAAGAGCAACAACCTGCGTCCCGGCGACATCGTCGCCGGCACCGCCCGGCCGCCCAAGTCAGCGCGCGAGAAGTTCAACGCGCTGATCGAGGTCGAGACCGTCAACGGCGTGCCGCCCCGCCAGGCCGCGAACCGGCCCGAGTTCGGCAAGCTGACCCCGCTGTTCCCCGACGAGCGGCTGCGGCTGGACACCGGCCCGCTGGCCACCCGCGTCATCGACCTGGTGTCCCCGATCGGCAAGGGCCAGCGCGGCCTGATCGTGTCGCCGCCCAAGGTCGGCAAGACGATGATCCTGCAGTCGCTGGCCGCCGCGATCACCCTCAACAACCCCGAGGTCCACCTCATGGTGGTGCTCATCGACGAGCGCCCCGAAGAGGTCACCGACATGCAGCGCACGGTGCAGGGCGAGGTCATCCACTCGACCTTCGACCGGCCCGCCGAGGAGCACACGCTGCTCGCCGAGCTCGCGGTCGAGCGCGCCAAGCGCCTGGTCGAGCAGGGCCACGACGTGGTCATGCTGCTGGACTCCATCACCCGCCTCGGCCGCGCCTACAACCTGGCCGCCCCCTCCAGCAGCCGCATCCTGGCCGGCGGCGTGGCGACCACCGCGATCTACCCGCCCAAGAAGTTCTTCGGCGCCGCCCGCAACATCGAGAACGGCGGCTCGCTCACCATCCTCGCGACCGCGCTGGTGGAGACCGGGTCCCGGATGGACGACGTGTTCTTCGAGGAGTTCAAGGGCACCGGCAACATGGAGCTGAAGCTCGACCGCTCCCTGGCCGACCGCCGCGTGTTCCCGGCCGTCGACATCGAGGCCTCCGGCACCCGCCGCGAGGAGCTGCAGATGACGCCCGAGGAGCTGGCCATCAACTGGCGGCTGCGGCGCGCCCTGCAGGGCATGGACAAGCAGCAGGCCGTCGAGCAGCTGCTGGAGCGGATGAAGGGCACCTCCTCCAACGCCGAGTTCCTGCTGCGCGTGCAGCAGACCACCTGACGCCGGAGGACCCGCCCGCGAGGACCCGACCGTCCCTCAGGGGACCCCGCCGGGGCGGAACGTCTTGAGGACGCGGTCGTGCAGCCGCTGGCTCGGCGTCCACCGCGCGTCCGGGGCCCGGAAGGCGAACTCGTACCCGCCCGCGCGGCTGCGCAGCTCGTGCGTCCCGTCGGTCCGGAACTCCCACTCCGCGGCGTCCTCGGCCAGTTCGGGCACGGCCTCCAGGCGCAGCCTGCGGTAACCGGGGCTCCGCATGTCCCGCTCGGCCTCACGCAGTCCGGCCAGCGCGTCGCCCCGCACGGGCGTGATGCGCAGCGTCCGCGCGCTGCCTGGCTCCTCCCACTGGACGGTGCGGCCCCGCTGCGTCCGCGTCCAGCCCGCCGGCACCTCGACGGCGTAGCCGGAGGTCTCGTAGGCGACGGTCCCGGACTGCGGCGGCAGCGCCACCGCGACCGCGTCGCTCTGCCCGACGGAGTTCCAGCGCGCCGTCCACGCGCCGACCACGATCACGGCCCCGGCCAGCGCGGTGACCCCGGCGACCGTGCCGGCCCGGGGCAGCCGCGAGCCCGCCGACCGCGCCTCGGACGCCGGCGCGGCCTCCAGCAGCCGGGACGCCTCGCCCGCGGTGAGCCGCTCGGCCGGGTCCTGGCGCAGCAGTCCGACGATGACCGGCGCCAGCGCCCCGGCGTGCTCGGGCGGCGGGTACTCGCCCAGCAGCACCGCCACCATCGACGCCAGCGCGTGGCAGCGCAGGAACGGCGACCGGCCCTCCACGGCCGCGTACAGGGTCGCGCCCAGCGCCCACAGGTCGGAGGCGGGCACGCTCGGCTCGCCGCGCACCCGCTCGGGCGGCAGGTAGGCGGGCGAGCCCTCGATGCCGTCCATCATCGTGTCGGCGATCTCGCGGCCCCGGTCGGTGTGCGCGGCCAGCCCGAAGTCGGTGAGCAGGACGCGCCCGTCCTCGCACAGCAGCACGTTGCTGGGCTTGACGTCGCGGTGCAGGATGCCCGCCGCGTGCGCGGCGCACAGCACCGCCAGCACCGCCGCGCCGACCTCGGCGGCGCGCTCGGGCGGCAGCGGCCCGTCCTCGGCCAGCACCCGGTGCAGCGATCGGGCGTTCTCGAAGTCCATGACGATCCAGGGCCGGTCGTCCTCCTCCAGCACGTCGTGCACGGCGACGACCCCGGGATGGCGCAGCGCGGCGGTGGCGCGCGCCTCCTCCAGCAGGCGGCGGCACAGCAGGCGGCGGCGGCTGCGCGGCTGCCCGGGGGGCAGCCGCAGCTCCTTGATCGCGACCTCCCGGTCCAGCGTCTGGTCGTAGGCGCGCCACACCGTGCCCATGCCGCCGCTGCCGACCGGCTCCAGCAGGCGGTACCGCCCCGCGAGCGGCTCCCGCCGTTCGACCCCCATGCTGTGGTTATGCACGCGGACCGGGTCATGCGACGCCCCGTCCCGCGGCATCATTTCTTGACCAGGTGCCGGGGCCCCCTCTCCGGGGCGGGCCGCCGGTCGCGCCGCCGCAGCGTCCACCCGGCCCAGGCGAGGCCGCCGGTCGGGACCTCGATCGCGAAGGTGTAGAAGGAGTACAGGATCGTCCCGGCCGCCGCCGCGCCGGGCGCCACGCCGAAGTGCAGCAGGAGCGCGGCCGTCCCGGTCTCGCTGATCCCAGCCCCGCTCGGGGTGATCACGGCGGTGGTGAGCATCCGGTTGATCGCGAACACCGCCACCACCTCGGCCAGCTCGGCCTCCGCGCCGACCGCGACCAGGCAGGCGTGCAGCAGCACCGCCTGCAGGAGCAGGTAGGCGACCATCCCGGCGGTGAGGCCGCGCCACCCGGTGCGCAGCACGCCCATCGTCTTGTTGCGGACGTCGAGCATCCCCCCGTCGGCGCGCAGCAGCAGCCTGCGCGGCGCGGACGGCAGCCGCAGCGCGAGGCGGCGCACCCACCGGTCCAGGGCGCGCGCGGTGCCCTCCGACCGCAGCGCCAGCGCCAGCAGCGCCACGACGCCGAGCAGCACCGCCGCGCCGACCGCGGTCATCGCCGCCATGCCGCGGCCGGGCACCTCCCCGGCAACGAGCAGGGCGATGATGCCGACCGCCGGGAGCAGCAGCCGCGCCAGCACGTTCCACACGCCGGTGACCAGCGTCGACACCGCGATCGCGGCGTTGCCGTGCCCCCAGCCGCGCGCCATGGCGAAGGTGACGGCGACCCCGGCCGCGCCGCCGAACGGCATCAGGTTGCTGACCGCGCTGCCGACGGCGTTCAGCATGAACGCGTGCAGGTTGGTCAGGCCCGGCAGCGACGCCGTCAGCACGTAGGTGTAGGCCCACAGTCCGGCCAGCCACAGCAGCGTCAGCCCGACCAGCCACCCGGTGCTCAGCCTGCCCAGCTCGTGGCCGATCCGCCCCCAGTCCACGCCGACCAGGTACGGCAGGGCGAACAGCAGGGCGACGGCCCCCAGCAGGGACAGCGCCGACAGGGCGATCCTCGCGGGGCGGCTCAACCGCCCGCCGCCACGGCAGGGTCGTGCGGAGCGCCCGAGCGGGCGGGCGGCGGGAACTCGCGCAGGGGGTGGTCGAGCACGGTGCCCGGCCGCAGGTCCCGCCGCACGTAGTACTCGGTGCCCAGCGCCCGCCGGAACAGCGGCATCGGCAGCCGCAGCAGCGCCGCCAGCGTCCGCACCGAGTCGCCGCCGGTCGCCTGCGTGGCGTGGGCGGCCATGCTGGCCCGCTTCGCCTCGGCGTACGCGCCGACCCGCACCCGGTGGGTGATCTCCTCGCGCCCCGCGTAGGCGCGCTCGAAGGCCCGCACGTCGAGCGCGCGCACCAGCCGCCCGAGCGGGCGCAGCACGCGCAGCAGCAGGTCGCGGTCCACGGTGGCCTCCAGCACCACCGGCGTGCCCGCCAGCTCGGCGGCCCGCACGCCGACCCGGTGCACCTGCACGTGGTCGGGGTGGCCGTAGCCGCCCGCCGGGTCGTACACCGTCAGCAGGTCGGCGCCCTCCTGGAGCAGCAGCGCGGCCAGCTCCTCGGCGGCGGCCTCGACGCCGGCGCTCGCGAACCCGTCCTCGGCCGCGCCGTCCAGTCCCGAGTCGGCGTACCCGAGCAGCACGACGCGGGAGCAGCCGAGCAGCCGCGCCGAGGCGTGCAGCTCGGCCATGCGCACCGCGCCCAGGCCGCCGGCCGGACCGGCGGCCGGCGGGGCGGCGAGGCCGCGCTCCCCGGCCGTGGCGACCACCAGGACGACCCGGTGCCCCTCGTCGGCCAGCCGCGCCATCGTGCCCGCGGTCAGCAGCGCCTCATCGTCGGGATGGGCGTGGAAGAAGACACAGGTCCGTCGCACGGTCTCTAGATTCCCGCACCGACGTGAAGATCAGACCTGTCCCGCGTCAAACCTGCGCCATCCCTCGGTGGCAGAGGGCGCCCGCGCCCTCCGGCTCCCGACACTTCCAAGGGATGAGAATTCTCCACGTCACCGACTGCTTCCTGCCCCGGCTGGGCGGCATCGAGCTCCAGGTGGACGAGCTGGCCCGCGCCCAGCGGTCCGCCGGGCACGAGGTCGCGGTCGCGACCGCCACCCCCGGGGCCGCCGTGCCCGCCCTCGACGCCGCCGCCCCGTTCCCGGTGGACCGCCTGGTGGCCCCCATGCCCTGGGAGCTGCCGGTCGGCCGCTCGCTGGGCCCGGTGCTGGCCGACCGCAAGCCCGACGTCGTGCACGTCCACGCGGGGGCGGTGTCGCCGTTCGCGTGGCGCGCGGTGCGGCGCGCAACGCGGTCGGGGCTGCCGGTCGTGCTGACCGTCCACAGCCTGTGGGGACCGGTCAGCCGCCGCGCCTACCGGGCGCTGTTCTCGGCGTGGCCGGACACGCTGGTGGTGACGGCGGTGAGCGAGGCGGCGGCGCTGCCGATCCGGGCGGTCGCCGCGCGCCTGCCGGTGCACGTGGTGGCGAACGGCATCGACCTGGCGCAGTGGCACGGCGAGCCCGCCAGGCCCACGCTGCTGGACGACCACCGGCTGCACGTGGTCGCCGTGGGGCGGCTCGCCCCGCGCAAGGAGCCGATGAACCTGCTGCGCGTGCTGCGCGAGGTCGAGTCCCATGTCCCGATCCGCGCCACGATCGTGGGCGACGGCCCGGCGCGCGGGCGGATGGAGCGCTACCTCAGGCGGCACCGCATGGGCGGGTGGGTGCACCTGACGGGCAGGCTGCACCGCTCGGCGATCCGGTCGGTGCTGGCGGGGGCGGACGTGTTCCTGGCGCCCGCGGCCAAGGAGTCGTTCGGCCTGGCCGCGCTGGAGGCGCGGCTGGCGGGGCTGCCCGTGGTGGCGCAGGCGGGCAGCGGAGTGGCGGACTTCGTGGAGGCGGGGCGCGCGGGGCTGCTGGGGGGCTCGTTCCCGGAGCTCACGGGGGCGCTGCTGCGGCTGGCCCGCGATCCGGCGCTGCGCTACCGGATCGCGGCCCACAACCGCACGACCGAGCCCGCGCACTGCACCTGGCCCGCGGTGCTGGCGGCGTTCGAGTCCTGCTACGAGCAGGCGGCCGGTCAGCTCAGGACCGACTTGGCCCACTTGTAGTCGGACTTGCCGACGGCCGTGCGCTGCACCTCGTCCACCAGCTTCAGGGTGCGCGGCAGCTTGTAGCCGGCCAGCCGGTCCCGGCAGTGCGCGGTCAGCTCCTCCAGGGTCGGCGCGGTGCCGGGCCTGGGCGCGACGACGGCGGCCACGCGCTGCCCGAAGCGCTCGTCGGGCAGGCCCACCACGACCACGTCGTAGACGTCCGGGTGGTCCTTGAGCGCGACCTCGACCTCCTCGGGGTAGACCTTCTCGCCGCCGGTGTTGATGACCAGCGAGCCGCGGCCGAGCAGGACGATCGTGCCGTCCTCGTCCAGCGACGCGTAGTCGCCCGGCACCGACCAGCGCACGCCGTCGGCGTCGGTGAAGAAGGTGGAGGCGGTCTTCTTGGGGTCGTTGTAGTAGCCGAGCGGGATGTGGCCCGAGCGGGCCAGCTTGCCGATCCCGCCGGGCGCGACCGGCTTGAGGTCGTCGTCGAGCACGGTGATGCCCGGCTTCATCATGAAGCGGGCGGTGCCCTCCTTGCCGCCGACCGAGGGGCCGCACGCGCCGGTCTCGGAGGCGCCGTAGTTGTCGAGGAACATCACGTTCGGCAGGTGCGCCTTCAGCTCCTCCTTGGCGCCCTCGGTGAGCGGCGCGCCGCCCGAGGCGATCGCGAACAGCGAGGAGGTGTCGTGGGCGCCGGTCGCCAGGGCCTTGGCGACCGGGCGGGCCATCACGTCGCCGACCAGCATCATGACGTTGGCCTGCTCCTCGGCCAGCAGGCGCAGCGCCTCGTCGGGGTCGAAGGCGTGGTCGGTGTAGAGCACGACCTTGGCGCCGCTGAACAGGCCCATGAACGCGACCCACTGGCCCGCGCCGTGCATGACCGGCGCGCAGTCGAGCACGGCCATCGGGGGCTGCTCGGCGTTCGCGGCGATGGCCTCGGGGCTGGCGATGGGGTCGCCGAGCACGTTGCCGCCGCCGAGCGCGCCGAAGAAGATGTCCTCGCAGCGCCACTCGACGCCCTTGGGGTAGCCGGTGGTGCCGCCGGTGTACATGATGTAGCGGTCGTCGCTGGACCGCTCCGGGAAGTCGTCGTCGGAGGCGGCCGCGGCGAGCGCCTTCTCGTACTCGACCGCGCCCTCGACCGGCGTGGTGTCGCCGTCCTCGACGACGACCACGTGCCGCAGCTTCGGCAGGTCGGCGCGGATCTCCTCGA
Source organism: Spirillospora sp. NPDC050679 (assembly GCA_044456955.1). Taxonomy (GTDB): domain Bacteria; phylum Actinomycetota; class Actinomycetes; order Streptosporangiales; family Streptosporangiaceae; genus Spirillospora. The sequence continues at coordinate 388,050 of JBITGK010000001.1, forward strand.
CCTTGCCCAGCAGCGAGCGCTCGCCGATGAGGGCGACCGAGTCGGAGTCGGCCAGCACGTGGCGCAGCTCGCCCGCCACGTAGCGGAAGTTCACCGGGATCGGCACCGCGCGGATCTTGAAGATGCCGAGCATGGCCTCGATCCACTCGGCCCGGTTGTAGGCCAGGATCGCCACGTGCTGGCCCTCGGCCACCCCGGCGGAGGCGAGGTGGTGGCCGACGCGGCTCGCCCGCTCGTTCAGCTCCCGGTAGGTGCGGCGTTCGCCGCCGGCGACCAGGGCGGGCCGGTCCGGGCCCGCCGCGGCCAGGATTTCGAGCAGATCGGCCAGGTTGTAGCTGCGCGCCATGCCACGTCCTCGCGTCGGGGGTGGGGAGGGTTCCTCCGATCATCCTCGGGAGCGCGCAAGCGCTCAATTACCATTGACAAAGCGTCCAATGAAATGGGTCACATCGTGATCAAGGAAGCCGCACGTAGCGCAGCTGCGTGCGCACGCCGCTGTCGATGAGGCGGCCGTCCGGGCCGAAGGTCCCCAGGCCGAAATCGTTGTCGTTGATGACCGCGAGGGTGCGGCGGTCGGCCAGCGCGATGCCCTCGATCTTGCCCGGCATCCCGGGGACCGCGGACAGGTCCACCGCCAGGGTCTTGGGCAGCGCGGTCACTCCGGCCGGGACCTCGGCGCTCTTCTCCAGGGACGGGTCGGTCGCCGCGTCGTCCCAGCGCGAGCCGAGGATGTCGGTCGCCCGGCGCGGGTCCACGGCGTAGACCCTGGCGACCTTGTCGGTGCGCTCGTCCACCAGCAGGCGGCCGTCGTCCAGCGCGGCGAGGCCGGAGATCTTCATCTCCTTCTGGTCGCCGCAGCTCGCGGCGTCGAAGGAGCACACGTCCTCGAAGCGGTAGGCGTACTCGCCGGTGACCTTGCCGGCGCGCAGGTCGAAGCGCAGCACGCGGCCGTTGCGGGCGGCCTTGTAGGTCTTCTTGTCGGGGTTGGTGAGCGGGCTCTGCATCGCCGCGTACAGGGTGCGGCCGTCCTTGGCGATCGTCAGCGCCTCGAAGCCGCGGTTGTAGGTCCGCTTGTTGAGGATGGCGGGCAGCGTCTCCTTGACCGGGTAGGAGGTGCCCCTGCCCGGCCAGCCCTTGGGGACGTGGCGCTCGACGACGCGGCCGCGCCGGTCCAGGCGCAGCAGCGAGGGCCCGTACTCCTCGGCCACCCAGAAGCCGCCGTCAGCGGTGCGGACCAGGCCCTCGGGGTCGATGCCGTCGGGGTCGAAGGCGAGGCGCTCCTGCCCGGCGAAGTCCCAGGGGGCCTCTTCGCGGCCGTCCACGTTGGGCAGCCCCGTGACCGGCCTCCCGCCGCGCCCGGTGATCGGGACCGCCCGGACGATCTTGATCGCGCCCTTGCGCACCCGCAGCTTCACGATGGTCGGGGCGAAGCCGGGCACCGGGAAGGTGACGCGCTCCTCGCCGCCTGCTTCCACGGTGCCGTTGGGACCCCGGTCGGTGATCGCCCAGAACTCGTCGGGGCGCGCCCCGGCCTCGTGGAACAGGTCGCTGCCGATCCCGCCCAGCGCCACGCCGCGGTCGTCGGGAACGCTGCCCGGCAGCAGCGCGTTCTGGAACTGGGCCAGCGGGACGCGCGGCAGGACCGCCGCGTCCGGCGCCGGGCGGGCGGAGGCCGCCGTGGCGAGACCGGGGACCAGGGCGAGGGCGAGCGCGCCGGCGGCGAGGCCGGCGGGAAGACGTCGAGTCACATCGCGGACCGTAGGGCACCCACATGGACGGCCGGTGACCTGCGGATGAAGGGCCGGGCGGCCCGGCACGTGAGAGAGATCACCCGCTCCGGGACCGCCGCATCCGGCCATCCGCGGGCGTTCTTACACGCCTCTTATCCCCGTAACGGCATTCTTGGCCGTAACGATTTCGCATCAGACGGGGGTAGTGGTGAGCGCAGGCGCTGTGGCGTGGACGCCTCCGACATGGGAGGAGATCGTCAGCGAGCACTCCACGCGAGTGTTCCGGCTGGCGTACCGCTTGACCGGCAACCGGCACGACGCCGAGGACCTGACCCAGGACGTGTTCATCCGCGTCTTCCGCTCGTTGTCCTCCTACAGCCCCGGCACGTTCGAGGGCTGGCTGCACCGGATCACCACCAACCTGTTCCTGGACCGCGCCCGCCGCAAGCAGCGCATCCGGTTCGACGCCCTCGCCGACGACGCCGCCGAGCGCCTGCAGGGCCGCGAGCCGAGCCCGGCGCAGGCCTACGACGACCGGCACCTGGACGCCGACATCCAGCGGGCGCTGGACTCGCTGGCCCCCGAGTACCGGGCCGCGGTGGTGCTGTGCGACATCGAGGGCCTGACCTACGAGGAGATCGCGGCGTCGCTGGGCGTCAAGCTCGGCACCGTGCGCTCGCGCATCCACCGGGGCCGCGCCCAGCTGCGCGCCGCCCTGGAGCACCGCCGCCCGGCCGAGTCCCCGGTGACGACGCTGACCTGACGGCACGCCCGCCGCGAGGGGCGCCCCTGAGACGGACGGCCCCGGCACGCCCGAGCACGCCCGCGCGCGGTCGGCCGAGGACGACGCAGTGGAACGTTCCTCCAGCGTGGGGTCGGGCTGGGGCGTGCGGTGCGATGAGTTTTCCGGGTTCGCGTAGTCCGTACGTTCGAGACCCGGGAGGCGACAATGGGCAAGATCTACACTGCGGCGAGCATGTCCCTGGACGGCTACATCTCCGGGCCCGGCGAGAGCGGCTTCGACCATCTGTTCCGGTGGTACTCCGGCGGGGACGTGGAGGTCCCCACGGCGGACCCGGAGCTCACCTTCCACCTGACCGAGCAGAGCGCGGCCGCCTTCGCCGCCATGATGGGGGCGACCGGTGCGCTGGTGGTCGGGCGCAAGCTGTACGACCTCACCGGCGGGTGGGGCGGGCGGCACCCGCTGGACCGGCCGGTGGTCGTGCTCACCCACCGCGTCCCCGAGGGGGCGCCGGAGGACGGCTCCCCCTTCACGTTCGTCACCGGCGGCGTCGAGGAGGCCGTCGCCACCGCGCGGCGGCTGGCCGGCGGCATGGACGTCGGCGTCAACGGCGGGAGCATCGCGAGCCAGTGCCTGAACGCGGGGCTGCTGGAGGAGGTCCGCGTCTCCGTCGCGCCCGTGTTGCTCGGCGGCGGCGTCCCCCTGTTCGCGGCGCTGAAGGACGTCCCGGTCGGGCTGGAGGGGCCCGTGGAGGTCGTGCGCGACCCCCACGCGACCCATCTGACCTACCGGGTCACGACTCCCAGCGGCGGCCGGTGAGGCGCTCGTACACCTCGATGTAGCGGGCGCGGGTGGCCTCGACGATCTCCTGCGGCACCTCGGGGCCGGGGGGCGTGCGGTCCCAGTCCAGGGTGCTGCTCCAGTCGCGCACGTACTGCTTGTCCAGCGCGTGCTGGGGGCGGCCGGGCGTCCACTGGTCGGCGGGCCAGAACCGCGAGGAGTCGGAGGTCAGCACCTCGTCGCCCAGGGTCAGCGTGCCGTCGGCGGCGCGGCCGAACTCCAGCTTGGTGTCGGCGATGATGATGCCCTTGTCGGCGGCCAGCTCCGCGCCCCGCCGGTACACCTCCAGCGTGACCTCCCTGAGGCGGGCGGCGGTGTCGGCGCCGATCTCCTCGACCACGTCGGCGTAGGTGATGAACTCGTCGTGGCCCTCGGTCGCCTTGGTCGTCGGCGTGAAGATCGGCTCGGGCAGCCTCGACGCCTCGACCAGGCCCTCGGGCAGGGCGACGCCGGAGACGGTGCCGCTCTTCTCGTACTCCTTCAGGCCGAGCCCGGCCAGGTAGCCGCGCGCGATCCACTCGACCGGCAGCATGGTGAGCCGCTTGCAGCGCACCGCGCGCCCGGCCCACTCCTCGGGCACGTCGGTGCCGGAGACCACGTGGTTGGGCACCACGTCGGCGAGCTGCTCGAACCACCACAGCGAGAGCTGGGTGAGGATCTTGCCCTTGTCCGGGACCAGGGTGGGCAGCACCACATCGTAGACGCTCACCCGGTCGGAGGCGACCAGGATCAGGTCGTCCCCGTCGGCGTACACGTCCCTGACCTTGCCCGAGTGGACCAGTTCCACGGTGTCTCCCCTAACTGCCGATCTCGTACTCGTAGGTCACCCAGCGCCCGGCGACCGACACGTGCTCGCCGTACTCCAGCACCGCGCCGGTCTCGTCGCGCATCCAGTTGCGGCCGCGCAGCACCGCGCCGCCCGGCGCGATGCCGAGGTCGGCCGCCTCCCGCTCGGTGGCGGCCGCCGCGGTGAACTGGTCGGTCTGCGGCCCGGCCACCGCCCGGCCGGTCGCCGCGCGGATGTAGCCGGGGGTGCCCCCCTCCAGCCGCTCGCGGGCCAGCAGCCGGGGCGCGGCCTCGGCGAGCGCGCCGTCGAACCACGACACCGACGCCGAGACGGGCGCGCCGTCCCGGTCGGTGATCCGGTGCCGCCGGATCACCGGGGCCCCGGCCGGGAGCCCGAGCGCGTCGGCGACCTGCGGCGGGGCCGCGGTCAGCTCGGCGGCGACGATCCGGGCGTGCTCGTCGCCCGGCTGGGGCCTGCCGGTGCGGGCCGCGACGATCCGGTCCTTGGGCGAGTTCTTCACGTTGCGCGCCGTCACGACGGTGCCGACGCCCGCGACCCCGGCGGCCAGCCCCTCCGAGCGGAGCGCCGCCAGGACCTTGGTCGCGGTGGCCATGGACACGCCCCACTCGGCGACGATCCGCCGCGCGGACGGGACGCGGTCGCCCTCGCGCAGCTCGCCGGACTCGATCCGCGCCCGGATGTGCTTCACCACTTGCAGGTAGGGCGGGTCGGGGCGGTGGATCGACGGCGACACGGGGGCGTTCCTTCCAAGGGCACTGCCCCGCAGTGTACTAGTGCACCTTCGGGGTCAGACCCGGGCGGCGACGATCCGGACGAACGCCGGCACGACCCGGCCGCGCACGGTCGCGCGGTGGGCGAGGGAGAACTCCGGGGCGCCCACGAAGTCGAAGCGCCGGAACTCGACCGGGTCGACCTCGAAGACCAGCGGCCCCTTCCGGCAGACGTAGGCCGCGGTCTCGTCCAGGCCCTCGGTGTAGCACGAGTCCACGCCCGGCACCGGTGCGTCCGGCGCCGCCCTGCGCTTCGCGGCGGCCTTCTTCCGCCTCGCGTGGTCGCGCGCGGCCAGCCGGGGGTCGCCGACCGCCAGCAGCGTCAGCTCGAACGAGCCCGCGCCCGCGAAGGAGCTGTCGAAGCTCATGTTGTGCGGCAGCTCGAACCGGAAGGAGCACTCCGCTTCGGCCGTCGGCGCCTTGCGGGGGCCCGTCCGGGGGCCGCGGGTGATGCCGGTGGCCTGCGGCAGCACCGACCGGATCTCCTCGTCGGCGATCAGCTCGCACGCCCGGGGCCACCGGGCGGGCGGCGTCGTCCTGCCGGCGGTGACCGGCACCTCGGCCTTGCGGGGCTCGGGCCGGGCGTCCCGGACCACGACGTCGATGTCGTGCTCCTGGCCGCCGCAGGCCGCCAGCGGGAGGCACAGCGCGCCGAGCAGGGCCGTCGTCAGGGCGGTTCGCAGCGGGGGTCCCCTTCCTCGATCTCTCCTCCACATCGACGCGTGGTCGCCCCGCCGCGTTCCCCCCTGCGTCAGGCCGGGCGCGAGCGCTCCTCCCGGCGCGCGGCGGCCCGCGCCACCAGGTCGCGCAGCAGCGGGTTGACCACGTCGGGCCGTTCCATGATCGCCATGTGCCCGGCGCCGCGCACCACCTCCAGCCGCGCGCCCGGCACCCGGTCGGCGATGACCCGCTTGTGCGCCAGCGGGATCATCCGGTCGTGCCGGCCCGCCACCACCAGGGTCTCCACCTCCGCCAGCGCGTGCAGCGTCTCGCGCAGGTCGTAGGCGGCCAGGTCGGTGAGGAAGGCCGCCAGCGTCCGCGCGGGGCATTCGGCGATCATCTTGTGCACCGAGCGCACCAGCGCCGGGTCGCGGCGCTGGTCGGCGAACGCCATCCGCCCCACCACCGGGGCGGTGAGCGCGGCGGTGAGCCGCCGCGCCACGTCCAGCCGCCCGGGGTCGCCCAGCATGACCCACAGCAGTCGCGCCAGGTAGGGCGCCCCGGCCTGGGCCAGCCGGGGCGGCAGGTGGAAGGCCGACTCCGACAGGCAGGCCGAGGTGTCGCACAGTGCGACGCCCGCGATCCGGTCGCCGAACAGCTCGGGGTGGCGCGCCGCCAGCGCCATGATCGTGATGCCGCCCATGGAGTGCCCGGCCAGGACCACCGGCGACCCCGGCGGCGCGGTCGCCTCGATCACGGTCCGCAGGTCCTCGGCCAGCCGCGCCATGGTCGCGTCGCCTGGCTCGGTGGGGCCGGAGCGGCCGTGCCCGCGGTGGTCGTAGTAGACCGTGCGGCCGAGGTCGCGCAGCTCCTCGCGCTGGTAGTGCCAGGTGTCGAGGGTGACGGTCACGCCGTGCGCGAAGACGATCGTGGGCGCGGACGGGTCGGGGTGCTCCTCCACCTCCACGTGCAGCGGGACGCCGCCCGCCCCGGTGACGGGGACGGGATCGGCGCGCAGCGTGCCGACCGGCCCGGAGGCGCGGAGGGCGGCGCGGCGGGCGGCGCGGTGGGCTCGGTAGCGGTTCAGGCGGCCGATGGGCCGCAGGTGGGTCCGGTCGGTTCGCGGAGACATTCGCTCACCACCTCGGGGGGTCGTGGAAAGGCCATGGGCCCGGACCCCGGGGTATGTCCGATCATGCGCCGGTTATGACGGCGATGAGCATCCGCTTCGCGACGGGCGGCGCGGGCCCCGGCCGGGGCCCGCACGGCGCGGTCAGCCCCCGATCTCGGCGAGGCCGTCCTTGATCACCACGTCGCCGCTGCCGGAGGTGGACTCGAACACGAACGCGCCCGCGCCCTTCTCCCAGATCCGGGTCGTCACGTCCTGGCCCGGCAGCACCGGCTTGGAGAAGCGCACCGCCAGCCGCCGCAGCCGCGCCGGGTCGCCCGCGGCGGCCGACTCGATCACCGCGCGGGAGGTGAACGCCATCGTGCACAGGCCGTGCGCGATGATCCCGGGCAGCCCGGCCGACTTCGCGAACTCCTCGTCCAGGTGGATCGGCATCGGGTCGCCCGACGCCTTGGAGTAGCGGAAGGTCTGGTCCTCGTCCACGTGCTGGGTGACCTCGGCGAAGGGGGTGTCGCCGCGCAGCTCCTCGGGGAAGCCGTGCGCCGGGGCCAGCTCGCCCACGGTCTCGCCCGCCTGGAAGCCGCGGAAGAACGACACCATCCACTGCTCGTTCACCAGGTCGCCGTCGTCGGCGCGGGTCTCCAGCTTCAGCGACACCGTCGTGCCCGACGACTTGGAGGCGTAGCCGGTGACCTTGGCCCGCGAGGTCAGCTTCATGCCCGGCGTGATCGGCCGGTGGAAGACCATGTCCTGCTCGCCGTGCACGACGAACGGGATCAGGCTGTCGGGCACCACCTTGAACAGCGGTCCGATCATCCCCTCGAAGACGGGCACGATCGCGAACACCGGCGGGGCGAGCTCGCCCGCCAGGTAGCGGGGGTTCTCGTCGTTGGTCGCCCTGGCGTAGGCGACGGTGCGCTCGGCCTCGACCTCGAAGCCGAACGGGTCGCTCCACTCGCCGAGGCTCTGCTTGTTCATCTGCGGCTGGTCGCTCATGGTTCCTCCGGTCGCGTCGCCAGGAACGTACATTCCTGACTGTTTCCTTGCAGGGGGCGGGTCAGGAGTGCTGGGCCCTGGCCCAGCGGTAGTCGGCCTTACCCGCGGGGGAGCGCTTCACCTCGTCCACGATGCGGATGTCGCGCGGCACCTTGTAGCCGGCGAGGCCGGTGCGGCAGTGCGCGGCCAGCTCCTCGGGGGTCACCTCGGCGGTGGTGGACACGACCGCCGCCACGCGCGAGCCCAGTCGCTCGTCCGGGACGGCCACCACCAGCGCGTCGTACACGGCCGGGTGCCGCTTCAGCGCCGCCTCGACCTCCTCCACGAACACCTTCTCGCCGCCGGTGTTGACGACGAGCGAGCCGCGGCCGAGCAGCACGATCGAGCCGTCCCCGTCCACCCGCGCCATGTCGCCCTGGAGCGCCCAGCGCGTGCCCTCGGCGTCGCGCACGAACGTCTTGGCGGTCTTGGCCTCGTCGTTCCAGTAGCCGAGCGGGATGCGGCCGGTGCGGGCGAGCTGGCCGATCTCGTCCGAGCCCGGCGGGACGCGGCGCAGCGAGGCGTCCAGCACCGCCACGTCGGCGCCGCGCGGCATGAAGCGCGGCGAGCCGTCGGCGGCGGGCTCGACGGCCTGGCCGGACGCGCCGGTCTCCGAGCCGCCGAACGCGTCCAGCACCAGCAGCATCGACGGGATCAGCTCGTGCAGCCGCGCCTTCACGTCGGGCGAGGTCGCCGCGCCGCCGGTCCCGACCGCCAGGACGCTCGACAGGTCGTGCGCGCCGGGCCGCGCCGCCAGCGCGTCGACGATCGGGCGCGCCATCACGTCCCCGACCAGCAGCAGGACCTGGGCCCTCTCCTCCGCCGCGACCGCGAGCACCCGGTCGGCGTCGAAGCGGCGCCCGCACCACAGCACCAGCGTGGAGCCGGAGGTCAGCGCGATCCACGCCACCCACATGCCCGCGCCGTGCATCAGCGGCGCGCACACCATCGTGGTGAGGCCGCCGTCCAGCACCTTGGCGGACAGCTCCCCGGGCGAGGCGATCGGGTCGCCCAGCATGTTGCCGCCGAACATCGCGGACATGAAGATGTCCTCCTGGCGCCACATGACGCCCTTCGGCATCCCGGTCGTGCCGCCGGTGTAGAGCAGGTACAGGTCGTCGCCGGACCGCTCCCCGAAACCGCGCTCGGGCGAGGCGGCCGCGAGCGCCTCCTCGTAGCCGAGGCCGTCCGCCTCCTCGGCCGAGCCGTCCTCGATCACCAGCACGTGCCGCAGGTGCTCCAGCCGCCCGCGCGCCTCGCCGAGCCGCGCGATCAGCGAGCGCTCGCCGACCAGCGCGACCGACTCCGAGTCGCCGATCACGTGGGCCAGCTCATCGGCGGTGTAGCGGTAGTTGACGTTCACCGGGACGGCACGCAGCTTGTAGGCGCCGATCTGCGCCTCCAGCCATTCGGCGCGGTTGTAGGACAGGATCGACACGCGGTCGCCCGGTCCCACGCCGGCGGCGGCGAGGTGGTGGGCGACCCGGTTGGCCCGCGCGTCCAGCTCGGCGTAGGACAGCCTCGCCTCCCCCGCGACCAGCGCGAGCTTGCCCGGCACGGCGTCGGTCACGATCTCGAACAGGTCGGCCAGGTTGAAGCTGTGGGACATCCGTCCTCCGAAGGCGTCACGGGCCACGACGGATAGAAACATACAAGCTTGACTGTTTCTTAGACAGGGCCTAGCGTCGCCGGAAACCGAGGAGGCGCGAAAACCATGAGCAACCGGACCTTTGTCGTCGGCGTCGGCATGACCAAGTTCGAGAAGCCCGGCAGCCGGGAGTGGGACTACCCGGACATGGCCCGCGAAGCCGGCAGCAAGGCGCTGGAGGACGCGGGCGTCTCCTACGACCAGATCCAGCAGGCGTACGTCGGCTATGTGTACGGCGAGTCCACCTCCGGGCAGCGGGCCGTCTACGAGCTGGGCATCACCGGCATCCCGGTCGTGAACGTCAACAACAACTGCTCGACCGGCTCCACCGCCCTGTTCCTGGCCCGCCAGGCGGTCAAGCACGGCGTCGTGGACTGCGCCCTCGCCCTCGGTTTCGAGAAGATGCAGAAGGGCTCGCTCGGCTCCACCTACGAGGACCGCGAGCAGCCGATGCTGAACCACCTGAAGGAGCTGTTCCCGCTCCACGAGTGGAAGGGCGAGCCGATCGCGCCGTACATGTTCGGCGCGGCGGGGCGCGAGCACATGGCCAGGTACGGCACCACGCCCGAGCAGTTCGCCAAGATCGGGTGGAAGAACCACAAGCACTCGGTGAACAACCCCTACGCCCAGTTCCAGGACGAGTACTCGCTGGACGACATCAAGGCCGCGCGCACCGTCTACGAGCCGCTGACCAAGCTCCAGTGCTCGCCGACCTCCGACGGCTCCGGCGCGGCGGTCATCGCCTCCGAGCGGTTCGTGGAGCGGCACGGGCTGTGGGACCGCGCCGTCGAGATCGCGGGCCAGGCGATGGTGACCGACACCGCCGAGACCTTCACCTCCAAGAGCGCGATCACGATCGTGGGCGCGAAGATGAGCGCGCTGGCCGCCCGGCAGGCCTACGACGAGGCGCAGATGGACGCCGGCGACGCGCAGGTCGTCGAGCTGCACGACTGCTTCTCCACCAACGAGCTGCTCACCTACGAGGCGCTCGGCCTGGCCGCCGAGGGCGAGGGCGGCAAGCTGGTGGACGCCGGCGACAACACCTACGGCGGCCGCTGGGTCGTCAACCCCTCCGGCGGCCTGATCTCCAAGGGCCACCCGCTGGGCGCCACGGGCCTCGCCCAGTGCTCGGAGCTGACCTGGCAGATCCGCGGCCGGGCCGACAAGCGCCAGGTCGAGAACGTGACCGGCGCGATCCAGCACAACATCGGCCTCGGCGGCGCGGCCGTCGTCACGGTCTACAAGCCCGCCCGCTGACCCTCGCCGGACCACCGGGTCCCGGCGGCCTCCCGGCCGCCGGGACCCGGCCGGTCACGGGGTGGAAAGCGCCTCGGTCGGGGACAGCCGCGAGGCGCGCACGGCCGGGTACAGGCCCGCCAGCGCCCCGATCAGCAGCGTCGCCGCCACACCGCCCGCCACCGCCCAGGGCGGCACCACCGCCGGCCAGCCCTGCGACAGGGCGTACCCCGCGGTGACCGCGGCGCCCAGCAGCGCGCCCCCGGCGCCGCCCAGCGCCGACAGCAGCAGCGACTCGGCCAGGAACTGCGTGCGGATCTGCCCCCGCGTCGCGCCCAGCGAGCGGCGCAGGCCGATCTCCGAGCGGCGCTCCAGCACCGAGATGACCATCGTGTTGGCCACCCCGACGCCGCCGACCAGCAGCGACACCGCGCCGAGGCCCAGCAGCATGCTGGTCAGCGCGTCCTCGGTCGCCTTCTTGGCCGCCAGCGCGTCCGAGGGGCGCGACACCTCGGTCTCGTTGGGGTTCTCGGGGTTGGCGGTCGCGCCCAGCACCGAGCCGACCTGCTCCACGCTCTCCTCCTCCGAGCGGGTGTAGACCGTGGTCGGATGGCCGTCGAACTGCAGCGTCCTCATCGCGGCGGGCCAGCCGATCAGCGCGGCCGAGTCGAGCTCGGGGGCCAGCGCGGCGGGTTCGAGGATGCCGACCACCGTGAACCACTCGCCCCCGACCAGCACCCGCACCTCGGGGCCGGCGCGGCCGATGCCGAGGCGCTCGGCGGCCTTGGCGCCCAGCACCGTCGCCGGGTAGGAGCCGGTCGCCGCGTTCAGCCAGGCGCCGCTGCGCAGCTTCGCGCCGATCGTGTCGCGCAGGCTGGTGCGCGCGGCGTAGGCCGCCAGGCCGTTGGTCTCCGCCTCGGGGATCTTGTCGTTGCGGTACACCTTCGCGTCGTCCACGATGCCGATCGCCGACACCGTCCGGACCGGACCGATCCGCGCCACCATCTCCTCGGCCTCGTCGGGCAGCTGCGCCTGGTCGCCGGTCAGCGTCGTGCCCGGCTTGACCGTCAGCAGGTTGGTGCCGAGCGAGGACAGGGTCCGGTCGAGGTCGGCGCCGGAGGACGAGGAGATGCCGACGACCGCGACCATCGCCGCGATGCCGATCGCGATCCCCAGCGCCGACAGGAACGCCCGCAGCGGGCGGGTGCGCAGCCCCACCGCGCCGACCCGCAGCACGTCCTCGGGCCACATCCGCGCCGGGCGCAGCGCGCCGCCCAGCGCCCCGTTCGCCGCCCCGCTCACCGCGCCGCCGCCGTGACCTGGTCGCGCGAGTCGGACATGATCAGGCCGTCGCGCATCCGCACCTGGCGCGGCAGGCTCGCGGCGATCTCGCGGTCGTGGGTGATGATGACGACGGTCGTGCCGCCGGCGTGCAGCTCGCGCAGCAGCGCCATCACGCCCGCGCCGGACGCCGAGTCCAGCGCGCCGGTCGGCTCGTCGGCCAGCAGCAGGCGCGGCTCCCCCGCGACCGCGCGGGCGATGGCCACCCGCTGCCGCTCCCCGCCCGACAACTCCTGCGGCCGGTGGTCCATTCGGTGGCCGAGGCCGACGCGCTCCAGCGCGGCGGCGGCCCGGCGGCGGCGCTCGGCGGCGCGCAGGCCGGAGTACAGCAGCCCGTCGGCCACGTTGTCGAGGGCGGGCGTGCCCTGCGCCAGGTGGAACTGCTGGAACACGAACCCGATGCGGCTCGCGCGCAGGGCCGACAGCTGCGCGTCCGACAGCCTCCCCACCTCGTGGCCGTCGATGCGGACGGTGCCGGAGGTCGGCCGGTCCAGGGTGCCCAGCACGTTCAGCATGGTGGACTTGCCCGACCCGGACGGCCCCACGATCGCCAGCAGCTCGCCCGCGTCGATGTGCAGCGAGACGCCGCCGAGCGCGGTGACCCCCGGGTACGCCTTGGTGACCTCGGTCAACGTGATCATTTGGGTATCCCCACCGCCATGCCCTCGGTGACGCCCGCGCCGGAGACCTCCACCCGGCCCGACGCGAACAGCCCGGTCTTGACCGGCACGTAGGTCGACGCGCCGTTCTTGACCGCCTCCACGCCGAAGCCGCCCTCGGCCAGCGCCACCAGCGCCGCCACCGGCACCGTGAGCACGTCCTTGCGCGTCCCGGCGGTGAAGGTCACGTCCACCGACGCCAGCGCGTAGGCGTCGGCGGCCTTCTGCGCCCTGCGGTCGCGCAGCGCCACCGTCACCTCGACCTTGGTCGTCGGGTCCTGGCCCTGCTCGCCCGGCTCGATCACGGTGGACACCTCGTCGATCCTGCCCTTGACCGTGCCGCCGTCGGGCAGCTCGACGTCCACCGCCGCGCCCTTCTTCGCCATGCGCTGGTCGGCGGTCTCCAGCTCCACCGTCACGGCCTTCTCGGTGCCGGTGTAGGTGAGGACCTTGCGGCCGGGCGAGATCGGGTCGCCCTTGCCCGCCTCCCGGCCGTCCACCCGGACCGGTCCGGGCGCGAACACCACGTCGCCGAGCGCGACCTCGCCGGTCTCCTCCAGGTGCGCGTCCTCCTGCCACTCCTCGACGGCCTCGGCGGTGTCCTCGGTGTACTCGTCGTCCACGGTGAAGCCGTCGTAGCCGAGCGCGGCGAGGTTGCGCTCGAAGCGCTCCACGTCGTTGCCCTCCACGCCGGGCTTCAGCGCGCGGTAGGCGGGCTTGGCCCCGTACATCAGCGTCACCGGCCGGGTGTCCACCTCGTACAGCCGCTTCCCCCGGGTGATCTGCGCGCCGCTCTCGGGCATCCAGGTCAGCGTGCCGGCCTTGCGGCTGACCGCGGCGACCGAGTCCCCGAAGCCCAGGGTGCCGTCGGTGGTCTCGGTGTCCTTGAGGGTCTGCCGCGTCACCGGCGTCGTCCTCGGCGGCAGCTCCGCCGCGGCCTCGCCGCCGCCGGAGCCGCCGCCGCCGAGGCCCAGCGTCGCGGCGGCGGCCGCGCCGATCGCGACCACCACCGCGACCACCGCCGCGTTGCGGCGGCGGTGGCCCCGGCGCCGCCGCTCCCGCTGCTGCGGCGGCGCGTCCCGAACCTCGGTGGTCACTGCCCCGCACCGCCCTGCGGCCCGCCACCGGGCCCCATGAGGTCCTTGCAGGACGACTGCGCCTTCTCGAAGTCGGGGTCCTCCGCCATGTCCTTGTTGATCATGATCCCGACCTGGCCCGGCTTGGGGTCGGGGAACTTCTCCACGCCGTTCTTGCGCATGCACTCGGCGAACTTGCGGCCGCGCTCCTGCGCCCGCGGGTCGGAGCCCGCCTTCCCGTTCATCTGCGGGTTGAACTGCCGGCACGCCTCCATCGCCTTGTCGACGCTCTCCTTGCGGACCTTGCCGTCGAACTTCAGCCGCATCCCCTCGCCGGGCTTGGGGTCGTCGACCTTCATGCCGTTCTTGCGCAGGCACTCGGTGAACTTCACCGCCATGTCGTCGGGATCGGACGGCGCCGTGGCCGCCGCCTCCTGCCCGCCCTGCTTGGCGCCGGGCGCCGACGCCACCTTGTCCTTGCCGCCGTCGTCGCCGCCGCACGCGCTGAGGGACAACATCAGAGCCAGCGGGAGGGCCGCCAGCACACCGCGGGTTCGCGTTCGCATCTCGTCTCCTTCTCCGCCGGACCGGCCTGTTCCGGCCCGACGAGAGGCGATGCAACCGGCCGGGGCGTTTCCTCAGTGTTTCCGCGGCCGCCGCCATGGTCTTTAACGGAAAGGAAACGCCGCGCCCGCCACCATGGGCGTCCTGACCCGAACGAAGGGACCGTCCATGCGCGTGCTGGTGGTGGAGGACGAGCCGTTGCTCGCCGACGCGATCTCCGAGTGGCTGCGCGAGGAGGCGCATGCGGTGGACCAGGCCCTGGACGGCGGCGCGGCCCTGGAGCGCCTGTCGGTCAACGACTACGACGTGGTCGTGCTGGACCGGGACCTGCCGGTGGTGCACGGCGACCAGGTCTGCCGCGAGCTGGCCGCGAGCGGCGCGCCGACGCGGGTGCTGATGCTCACCGCCGCCGCCGAGGTCACCGACCGGGTGGACGGGCTGGGGCTCGGCGCCGACGACTACCTGACCAAGCCGTTCGCCTTCCCCGAGCTGGCCGCGCGGGTGCGGGCGCTCGGCCGCCGCGCCCGGCCGGCCGCGCCGCCGGTGCTGCGGCGCGCGGACATCACGCTGGACCCGGCGCGCCGCGAGGTGTTCCGGGGCGGCCGCTACGTGCCGCTCGCCAAGAAGGAGTTCGCGGTGCTGGTCGAGCTGCTGCTGGCCGACGGCGCCGTGGTGTCGGCCGAGCAGCTGCTGGAGAAGGCGTGGGACGAGCGCGCCGACCCGTTCACCGGCGCGGTGCGGCTCACCGTGCTGAAGCTGCGCCGCAAGCTCGCCGATCCGCCCGTCATCGAGACCGTCACGGGAGTGGGGTACCGCATCCGATGAAGCGACCGAGCCTGTCCGCGTTCACCTCGCCCCACTCGCTGCGGGTCCGGCTGACCGTCACCTACGCGGTGCTCTTCCTGGTCGCCGGGGTGGTGCTGCTCGGCGTCACCTACGCCCTGTTCAACCAGCAGCTGTCGCGGCCGGGCACCAAGGTCGTGCTGAGCCTGGGCAAGGGGCCCTCCCCCGCCGGCGAGCCTGAGGCCCGGCCGGGCGTCCAGGTCGGCCCGCCGGCCGACCCCGAGCGCGACCGGGTGTTCCAGCGGAAGATCGAGGACATCGCCGACCGCCAGCGCGAGTCGCTGCGCAAGGCCGCCACCACCTCGCTGATCACCCAGGGCGGCATCGCGCTGGCGGTGGTCGGCGGCGCGGCCACCGCGTTCGGCTGGCTGATCGCGGGCCGGGTGCTGGCCCCGCTGCACCAGGTGACCGATACCGCGCGGCGCATCGCCGCCGCCCCGGCCGCCGGGCGCGGCCTGCACGAGCGCATCGCGCTGCGCGGCCCCGCCGACGACGTGAAGGAGCTGGCCGACGCGTTCGACACGATGGTGGAGCGGCTGGACCGCTCCTTCGACGGCCAGCGCCGCTTCGTCGCCAACGCCTCGCACGAGCTGCGCACCCCGCTCACCCTCGGCCGCGCGCTGGTCGAGATGGCGATGCACCGCAAGTCCGCCTCGCCCGACGTCAAGCGGCTCGGCGAGAACCTGCTGGAGATCAACCTGCGGCACGAGCGGCTGATCGCCGGGCTGCTGCTGCTCGCCGGGTCGGAGAACGAGGTCACCGAGCGCACCCCGGTGGACCTCGCCGACGTGGTCGGGCACGTGGCGGCGCAGACCGCGCCCGAGGCCGACCGCAGCGGGATCACCGTGCGCGAGGACCCCGGCGAGGCGGTCACCGCCGGCAACGCGCTGCTGCTGGAGCGCCTGGTGCAGAACCTGGTGGAGAACGGCATCCGGCACAACGCCGGCGACGGCGGCTGGGTGGCGGTCGCCAGCCGCACCCGCCCCGACGGGCGCGCGGAGGTGGAGGTCGCCAACTCCGGGCCGGTGGTGCCGCCGTACGAGGTGCCGTCGCTGTTCGAGCCGTTCCGCCGGATGGACGCCGACCGGCTGGTCACCGCGAAGGGCGCGGGCCTCGGCCTGTCGATCGTGCGGTCGGTGGCGGTGGCGCACGGCGGCGAGGTGGCGGCGCGGCCGCGCGCGGGCGGCGGCCTGGTGGTGACGGTGGTGCTGCCCGCCGCCGAGGGCGCGCCCGCGCCCGCGCCGGTCGAGCGGGCCGTCCCCGCGGCCGTGCGCTGACCGGCGGGCGGGCCCGCGGCCCCCGGCGGCCCGGGACGGGGGCCGTCCCTATGATCACCTGATGACCGGTTTCGACGGCCTGGTGGACCAGGCGTGGCCCGCGTTCGAGCACGTCGCGGCGCACGGGTGGCGGCTGCGGTACGCGGGCGGGGTGACCAAGCGCGCGAACTCGGTGTGGCCCGCCGCCGACCCCGGCGACCTGGAGGCGGCGATCGCGGCGGCCGAGCGCTTCTACACCGCCCGGGGCGCGGCCCCGGTGTTCTCGGTCAGTCCGTCGGCGCGCCCCGCCGCCCTGGACGCCGAACTGGAGCGGCGCGGCTACGCCCTGGCGGACCCGACCCTGGTCATGACGGCCGACCTGCTCCCCGGGCCGCCGCCGGACCGGCCGGTGGAGATCGCCGACGCGCCGTCGCCCGCCTGGCTGGAGGTGTGGTGGTCGGTGGACGGCCGCTACGCCGACGCGCTGCCGACCGCCGAGCGCATCGTGACCGGGGTGCCCGCCTTCTACGCCATGACCGGTGACGCCGTGGGGCGGGCCGTCCCGCAGGGCGACTGGCTGGGCGTCTACTGCATGGCCGTCGCCCCGGAGTCCCGCCGCCGGGGGCTGGCCCGCGACGTGCTGCGCGCGCTGCTGGACGAGGGGCGGAAGCGCGGCGCGCGGCGCGCCTACCTTTGCGTCACCGAAGCCAATTCCGGGGCGCAGGCCCTTTACGAAAAGGCGGGTTTCCGAACGGAAACGCGTTATCACTATCGCGTGGCGCGATGACGGGACCGCCGCCGGGAAGGGTGCTCGGGCGGCGGCCCCGCATTTCATCGGCGCACCGGGATCAGCACTTGCTGAGGTCGGTGCTCATGGTGATGGTCCAGCGCCAGGAGTTGGCGTGCTCGCCGCGCGCGGGGACCATCACCCGGTAGTTGCTGTAGGGGAAGTACTGCCGGACGCAGATCTCGACGGAGTGACCGGCGCAGTTGTACCAGACGGCCTTGTCGCCGACCTTGTACGGGCCGCCGCAGGCCGCCTTCTGGACGGCCGGCGCGGGGGCGGGGGCGGCGGCCTCGGCCGTCGCGGCGGTGCCCAGGGCCGCGCCGCCGGCCAGGACGCCGGCGCCCAGCGCGAGGGCCCCGGCTCGTGCGATCTTCTCGAACATCCCACATCTCCTTCGCTCGTTTCCCGCCCTTTCCCGGAAAGGCGGTTCCGCTGAATTCGACGTTAGGAGAGAAGGCGGCCGCGCTCTGTCGGTCGTTCGACCCACATTTCCCGGTCACAGGTCGTCCAGGCTCACCAGGCCGTCCTGCACCGCGCGGGCGACCAGCGCGGCCTTGGTGGGGGCGGGCCGCCCCGCGTTGGCGTACTTGATCCGGACGCGGTCGATGTAGGTGCTGACCGAGCGCACCGTCACGTTCAGCTTGCGCGCCACCATCTCCTTGGACTCGCAGCGGAACCACTCCACCAGCACCTCGGTCTCCCGCTGCGACAGCCGGGGCCGGTGCGGGCGGGTGTCGGTGCCGATCGCGCCGCCCAGCGCGGGCGGGGTGTAGGGCCGGTCCTCGGCGGCGGCGTGCACGGCCGCGACCAGGTGCACCGGCCCCTCGGCCTTGGTCAAGAACGTGAACGCGCCGATGTCCATGCAGGTCAGCGCGGTCTCGGCGTCGTCGCGCATGGTGTAGACGATGACGTGCCGCCCGTCGTCCACCAGCCGCCGCAGCTCGCGGTAGGCGGGCGCGCCGCCGCCCAGCTGCAGGTCCAGCACCACCACGTCGGCGCCCCGGCCGGGCGGGGTCCAGGCCGCCGCGACGCGGGGCCCGGCCGCGACCACCTCGATGGGCGGGTCGGCGGCGGCGCACCAGGCGCGCACGCCGGTCAGCACCACCGGGTGGTCGTCGATCAGCACGGCGGTGACCGCCATCGCGCCTCCATCCACACTCGGTCCTCGATGGTCCGCGTGGTGACCGTGACCTCCCCGCCCGCCCGGTGCTCCTGCCGGGCGGGCGCGTCGGCCACCACGCACACGGTCAGCTCGGCGGCCGGGCCGGCCACCGAGCCGACCACCGAGACGCGCGCGGTGGAGGCGGCCGTGGCCAGCACCGCCAGCGCGGGCTCGGTCAGCGCGCGCCGCACGCTCGGCGGCAGCGCGGGCCGGTCGCCCCGGGTGGCGAGGCAGACGGCCACGCCGTGCCGCTCGGCGACGTCGATGCACGCCTGGAGCTCGTGCAGGAGCGGGTCGGCGACGGTGTCGCGCTCGGCCATGAGCCGCCGCATCCGGGCCGCCTCCACCGAGCACGCCCGCCGCACGCCGGGGTCGCCGGGGTCGAGCGCCCCGGAGGCCAGCCCGGTGAGCAGCGGCACCGCCGTGCCGGCCAGCGCGGCGTACCGGTCGCGCCGGTCGCGGTGCAGCTGCTCCTGGACGGCCTCCTGCGTGCGCGCCCGCTCCTCCTCGGCGGCGCGGGCCGCGACGGAGCCCGCGACGCGGTGCAGCGCCACGGAGGCCAGCGCGACGCCCGCCTGGTTGGCCCAGCTCACCAGGCAGGCGGTCAGCACGGCGGCGGCGGAGACGGCGCCGGGCGCGCCGTCCGGCAGCGCCAGCGCGACCCCGGCCTCGGCCGCCCAGAACAGCGGCAGCAGCGCCAGGCGGCGGCCGGTCAGCAGCACCACCGCGAACCACCCGGCGTTGCCCTGGGCCCACTGCGCCCAGGTCCCCAGGTGCTCGGGCGGGACCGTCGCCGCGACCGCGAGCCCGGCCGCCGTGGTGACCGCCAGGACCGGCCACCGCCACCGGTCGAGAGGGCTTCCGCGCGCCACGAGCACCGCGCAGACCGCGACGGCGGCGGCCGACGCGGCGAACGCCGCCCAGTGGACGGCGGGCCACCGGTACTCCCCCATGTGCAGCAGCAGGGACGGCAGCTCGGCCGCCAGCAGCAGGGCGGCGACGGCGGCCAGGGCCGTCAGGCGCAGGCAGCGCAGCAGCCGGCGGGAGGTGAGCGAGGCGAACCCGTCCCGTTCGGCCTCGGGCGCGGCGGGCGCGGCCGGGTCCTCCTCGTCCTGCTCGGCGGGCGCCCACTCCAGCCGCACCCGGGTGCCCGCCCCCGGCGCCGAGTACACCCAGGCCCGCCCGCCGACCCGGACCATCCGCTCGAAGACGGACAGGGCCAGCCCGCGGCCGAACCGCGTCCCGCCCGGCCCTGCGGCCGAGCCGGGGGCGGCGCCCGGGACGAAGCCCCGGCCGTGGTCCACGATCTCGACGGCGACGCCGTACCCCGCGCGTTCGGCGCGGACCAGGGCGCGGTCCACCCCCGCGTGCCGCGCCACGTTCGTCAGCGCCTCCTGGACGCAGCGGCACATCGCGACGGCCGGGGCGGGCGGCAGCCGCAGGTCCGGCTCGGCCGCCACCTCCGCGGCGACGGCGCCGCGCCGCGCCGCCTCGGCCAGCATCGCGGGGAAGTCCACCTCGCGCACGGGCGCGCCCGGCCGCCCCGACACGACCTCCAGGTCGCGGGCCGCCTGGTCGGCCAACCAGGCGCGACGGCCAGCGGCGGTGCCGAGGCCCACCATCAGCAGGGTCGCCGCCGCCGTGTCGTGCAGCGCGGCCAGGTACTCGCCCTCCTCCGCGCGCCGGGCGGCGGTGACGGCGCGGGCCGCGCGGGCCCGCTCGGCGGCCGCCAGCAGCGCGTCCGCGCGGCGCCCCTCCCGCAGGATCAGCCAGAACAGCACCCGCGCCAGCGCCGCCTCCACCAGCAGCCACGCGGCCTTGGGCGCCATCATCGCCGCCGCCTGCGGCCCCGCCAGCAGCGCGCCGCCGAGGTAGGCCAGGGCCGGCGCGACCGCCGCCAGCGCGCCGCACAGCGGGCGCGTGTACCACTGGTAGGACACCACCGTCACCGACGCGACCGTCCGCACCCAGCCCGCGCCCATGGCGAGGTCGGCGGGCTGGGTGATCCACGGCTGGGCCAGGCACAGCGCCGCCAGCAGCGCGACGTCGGCGGGCAGCGGCCGGCGCGCCCGCGGGCCCTGGCGCAGCAGCACGCGGTGGTAGCCGGCGGTCCAGACGATGACGGCGCAGACGGCAGCCGCCGTGCCCGCGTGGCGCGCGGGCGTGGTGCCGAGCGCCAGCAGCCCGGCCGCCACCACGCCCACGGTCCGGGTGCGGACGGCCTGGCGGCGGCAGAACGCCCGCAGCTCCCGCCCGGCGGGCCCCTCGGCCGTCACCGGCATGGCACCCCGATCACCGGCGATGTCGTGACAGGTCAGTCACCCAGGGTAATTGGGATCGGTGGCGGCCGCCGAGAGAGGCCGCAAGGTCGCGCCCGGAATCCCGCCTTCGGGCGGGGCCGGATCAGGCCGGGCCGGGGGCGGGACCGGGAGCGGGCCCGGGAGCGGGGTCGGGCCAGCGTTCGGCGATCAGGCGCAGCCGGTCCTTGCTGCGCTCCCAGCGGGCGCGGGTCCGCTCGGGGGTGGTGGGGTGGATGAACATCAGCAGCCGCAGGCCCCGGACGGTCTCCAGCATCACGTACAGGTCGCCCCGGAAGTCCGCGTCCGAGATCCGCTCGCCCAGGAACACCTCGCCCAGGTCGAGGATGCCCGCGGTGACCACCCGCTCCAGCCGCGCCACGTGCTCGCGCAGGTCGGGGTCGGTGCGGGCGGCGACCCACAGCTCCATCGACGCCTCGAACAGCGGCCCCTGGTGGGACTCCCACAGGATGTCCAGGGCGTCGCCGATGGGGTCGGCCGAGGCGCGCAGCCGGTCCAGGTCCCGGCGCACGAAGCGGTCGGCGCGCTTGCGGGCCAGGTGCTCCACGGCGGCCAGCACCAGGTCGTTCTTGGTCGGGAAGTGGTGCACCTGCGCGCCGCGCGAGACGCCCGCGCGCTCGACCACGCGCGTGGTGGTGGTGCCGTGGTAGCCGTGCTCCACCAGGCACTCGACGGTCGCGTCGAGGAGGGCCCGCCGGGTGGCGGCGGTGCGCTCCTCCTGCGTGCGGCGGGGGCGGGCGGGGGTCGGCATGCCCGCACCCTACCCAACAAACAAACAGTACGGGCTGTATGTGGGCGGGGAACCGGCTTCCGGAGCGGCCCGGAAGCCGTAGACTTGACATGTGCTTGAAAAGTAAACTAGTCTCCGGACAAGTCGTTGAAACTTCAAGCATAACGGGAGTCCCCATGACCGCCACCGCCGCCGTCGCCCCCGAGCTGACCGCCGGGACCTGGAACATCGACCCGTCCCACTCCGAGGTCACCTTCACCATCCGGCACCTGATGACCAAGGTGCGCGGCAGCTTCACCGAGTTCTCCGGCGCCGTGCAGGTCGCCGAGACGGTGGCCGACTCCACCGCCACCGCCGAGATCAAGATGGCCTCCGTGGACACCCGCAACGCCGACCGCGACGCCCACGTGCGCACCTCCGACGTGCTGGACGTGGAGAACCACCCGGTCATGACCTTCGCCACCAAGGGCGTGCGCGCCGAGGGCGGCGACTACCTCGTGGACGGCGAGCTGACCATCAAGGACGTCACCAAGCCGGTCACCCTGGCCGTGGAGTTCCACGGCGTCGGCGACGACCCGTGGGGCGGCGTGCGCGCCGGCTTCAGCGCCACCACCACCATCAACCGCAAGGACTGGGGCATCGAGTTCAACGTCCCGCTGAAGGGCGACAAGGCCCTGCTCGGCGACAAGGTGGACATCGCCCTGGAGATCCAGGCGGTCCGCTCCTGACCCGCCCCCGGGTCCCCGCCGGGACCCCGTAGCGACAACGACGAAAGGGCCGCCCGCGCGCCGCGGGCGGCCCTTCGCGCTTTCCGGACGACGCTCCGCGCCGCCCGCTCCGCGCCGCCCGCACCCTGCCCGCTCCGGCGCCGCCCGCGCCCTGCCCGCGCCCTGTTACTCGGCGTCCTCCGCCAGCGGCAGGCGCAGCTCGAAGCACGCCCCTCGCGGACTGTCCACCACGCGCAGCGAGCCGCCGTGCGTGTTGGCGATCTCGCGCGCGATGGCCAGCCCCAGGCCGGTGCCCCCGGCGCCCCGGCTGCGCGCGGTGTCCAGCCGGGTGAAGCGCTCGAAGATCCGCTCCCGGTCGGCGGCGGGGATGCCCGTCCCGTCGTCGGTCACCGTGAGGAGCACCTCGCCCCCCGAGCGCCGCACCTCCACGGTGACGGCGCCGTCGGCGTACCGCTCGGCGTTGTCCAGCAGGTTGTTCAGCAGCCTGACCAGCTGCATCCGCACCCCGCGCACCGGCACCGGCCCGGCCGGCTCCATCAGCGCGCGGCCGTCCTCCTTGCGGCGCTCCACCTCGCCGCGCGCCAGCGCCGCCAGGTCGAGGTCCTCCTGCGCCGCCGAGCCGCCGGTGCCGAGGCGGGCCAGCAGCAGCAGGTCGGTGACGATCGACTCCAGCCGGTCGGTGTCGCGCAGCGCCGAGCGCACCACCTCCGGCAGGTCGGTGTCGTGGGGGTGCATCGCCGCGTCCTCCAGGTTGGCGCGCAGGCCCGCGATCGGCGTGCGCAGCTCGTGGGAGGCGTCGGAGGCGAAGCGGCGCTGCTGGGCGACCGCGCGCTCCAGGCGGTCCAGGGTCTGGTTGGCGGTGCGGGCCAGCAGCGCGATCTCGTCCTGGCCGGCCGGCTGCGGCACCCGGCGGCTCAGGTCGCTGCCGCTGATCTCGGCGAGCTGGGCGCGGATCTGCTCCACCGGGCGCAGCGTGCGGCCCACGATCCGCCAGGTGATCCACGCCGCCAGCGCCGACAGCAGCAGCACCGCCGCCGCCAGCAGCACCTCCAGCAAGCCCGTGACCAGGTAGGACGGCATCCGCTTGCCCGCGTAGACCACCACCGAGTCCGGCGCGGTGGTGACCCGGATCGCCTCCACCAGCATGCAGCGGTGGCCGGGGCCGTGCCCGGTGCACTCGACCACGTCCTGGACGCGCTTGTCGGGAGGCGGCCACAGCCCGCTGAGCGGGGCGCGGCCCACCGCGGCCGGGGTGGCGTCCAGCACGTGCCCCTGCGGGCCGACCACCTGGATCAGCAGGCGGCCGCCGGAGTCGTCGGGGATCGGGGTGGGCAGCGTCCCGTCGCGGACGCCGCCGCTGGTGCGGCGCGCGGCCAGCTGGGTCTCCTGGAGCAGCGCGGCCTTGGTGGTGGAGCGCACCGACAGGTCCACGCCGACCGCGATCCCCCCGAAGACCAGGGCCGCGAGCACGGCGGACACCAGGGTGTCGCGCACCCGGATCGACCGAGGCCGAAGCCGCATGTCCTCTCCCGCTCCGTGGGCTCCCCGGCCGGCGCCGGTCGAACGACCATCACACAGTGTCACGGCCCGGCGGGCGGCGGCACGCCGGTCACACCAAGGTACCCACCGGTAACAAATCGGGTGCCCGAAACCCGCCCCGGGGTTTCACCGCCGCCAGACGGGACATCCGTTTTGTGATATCCCCCGGCGGACAGGGATGGTCTACATGGGCAGGGACGTCACGGCGGTCACCATCAGCGGCGAGGACCGGCGGCGCTACCGCGACAAGGTCCGGCGCTGCCTGGAGGTGCTGGCCAGGATGCTGGGCGAGTCGCAGTTCGAGTTCGAGCGCCCGCACATCGGGCTGGAGATCGAGCTGAACCTCATCGACTCCCTGGGCGACCCCTTGATGCGCAACGCCGACGTGCTCAAGGCGATCGCCGATCCGGCCTGG
Organism: Spirillospora sp. NPDC050679; assembly: GCA_044456955.1. Classification (GTDB taxonomy): domain Bacteria; phylum Actinomycetota; class Actinomycetes; order Streptosporangiales; family Streptosporangiaceae; genus Spirillospora. The sequence goes on from JBITGK010000001.1 coordinate 412,066, forward strand.
GCCACCGAGCTCGGCCAGTTCAACCTGGAGATCAACATCCCGCCGCGCGAGCTGGGCGGGGAGGGCACCGGCGAGCTGGAGGCCGAGGTGCGCGGCCATCTGGACCACGCCGACCGGCGCGCCCAGGAGGTCGGCGGCAACCTGGTGATGATCGGCATCCTGCCGACGCTGCGCCGCTCCGACATCGGCGAGGAGACGCTGTCGGCCAACGCCCGCTACAAGATGCTGAACGACCAGATCTTCGCCGCGCGCGGCGAGGAGCTGCACATCTCGGTGGACGGCGCCGAGCCGCTGCGGATGCACGCCGACAACATCACCCCGGAGGCGGCCTGCACCAGCGTGCAGTTCCACCTCCAGGTCAGCCCGGACGAGTTCGGCGCGTACTGGAACGCCGCCCAGGCCGTCGCCGGGCCGCAGGTGGCGCTGGCGGCCAACTCCCCGTTCCTGTTCGGGCACCGGCTCCACCAGGAGACCCGGATCACGCTGTTCGAGCAGGCCACCGACACCCGGCCCGAGGAGCTGAAGTCGCAGGGGGTGCGGCCCCGGGTGTGGTTCGGCGAGCGCTGGATCACCTCGGTGTTCGACCTGTTCGAGGAGAACGCCCGCTACTTCCCGGCGCTGCTGCCGATCTGCGAGGACGAGGACCCGGTCGCGGTGCTGGACGACGGCGGCATCCCCCAGCTGGAGGAGCTGTCGCTGCACAACGGCACCGTCTACCGCTGGAACCGCCCGATCTACGCGGTGGTGAAGGGCCGCCCGCACCTGCGCGTGGAGAACCGCGTGCTGCCGGCCGGGCCCACGGTGGCCGACGTGGTCGCCAACGGCGCGTTCTACTACGGCCTGGTGCGGATGCTGGCCCAGGAGGAGCGGCCGATCTGGTCCCGGATGTCGTTCCAGACCGCCGCCGACAACCTGCACCGCGCCGCCCGCGACGGCCTGGAGGCCACGCTGTACTGGCCGGGCCTCGGCGAGGTCCCGGCCTCCGAGCTGGTGCTGCGCCGGCTGCTGCCGCTGGCCTACGAGGGGCTGGACCAGTGGGGCGTGGAGCCCGCCCGCCGCGACCGGCTGCTCGGCATCATCGAGCGGCGCTGCGTCACCGGACGCACCGGGGCCGCCTGGCAGATCGAGACCGTCAACGCCATCGAGGAGTCGTTCGGCACGCCCCGGCACGAGGCGCTGCGGCTGATGACGCGCGACTACGCCGAGTTGATGCACGCCAACGAGCCGGTGCACACCTGGCCCGTCGGCACCTGACCTCCGGCGCGGACCGCGCCGGCCTTCCACACGCGATCCGCACAATTCGCGCTCAGAGCGCGCGCACGGCGCCCTTACAGTCGGGCCTGTGACACGCATTCTGGTCGTCGAGGACGAACCCACCATCGCCCAGGCGGTGGCGGCGCGGCTGCGGGCCGAGGGCTTCACGGTCGAGACCGCCGCCGACGGCCCCGGCGCGGTCGCCGCCGCCCGCGCCGGGGAGCCGGACCTGATCGTCCTGGACGTGATGCTGCCCGGCTTCGACGGGCTGGAGGTGTGCCGCCGGGTGCAGGCCGAGCGGCCGGTGCCGGTGCTGATGCTGACCGCCCGCGACGACGAGACCGACATGCTGGTGGGCCTCGGCGTGGGGGCCGACGACTACATCACCAAGCCGTTCTCCATGCGCGAGCTGGTCGCGCGGACCCGCGCGGTGCTGCGCCGCGTGGACCGGTCGGCCGCCGTGGCCGCCGCCGAGCCCGAGCGGGACCTGTGGCGGGCGGGCGGCGTGGAGATCGACCGGGCCGCGCGCCGGGTGCGCCGCGACGGCCGCGAGGTGCACCTGACGCCCACCGAGTTCGACCTGCTGGACTGCCTGGCCCGCAACCAGGGCACCGTGCTGACCCGCGCGGTGCTGCTGGAGCGGGTCTGGAACTGGGCCGACGCGTCCGGCACCCGCGTGGTGGACGGGCACGTCAAGGCGCTGCGCCGCAAACTGGGGGCCGGGCTGATCCGCACCGTGCACGGCGTCGGCTACAGCCTGGAGACGCCGTGAGGTTTTTCCACACCCTGTGGAAGAAGTGGCCGCGCCCGCTGGACCCGCTGCGCTCCATCAAGGTCAAGTTCGGCGTGGTCACCGCCGTCACCGTGATCACCGCCACGCTGCTGGTGCTGTGGGGCTACGTGCTGGGCTTCCGCGCCCGCCAGACGCTGCCCGCCGGGGTGCTGCTGTCGCTGGTGGTCACCCAGCTCATCGCGCACGGCATGACCGCGCCGCTGCGCGAGATGACCGCCGCCGCCCGCGCGATGGCGCGCGGCGACTACAGCCGCCGGGTGCGCGCCACCTCCCGCGACGAGGTCGGCGAGCTGGCCCAGGCGTTCAACCGGATGGCCGCCGACCTCGCCGAGGTGGAGCGGCAGCGCCGCGAGTTCGTGGCGAACGTCTCGCACGAGCTGCGCACCCCGATCAGCGCGCTGCAGGCGGTGCTGGAGAACGTCGCCGACGGCGTCACCCCGGCCACGCCCGAGGTGCTGGAGTCGGCCGTGCAGCAGACCGAGCGGCTGGGCCGCCTGGTCACCCAGCTGCTGGACCTGTCGCGCGCCGACGCCGGCGCGGCCGGGCTGGACCTGGCCGAGCTGGACGTCGCGCGGTTCGTGGACGAGGTCGCCGCCGGGCTGCCCGAGGCCCGCGTCCACGCCGACATCACGCCGGGCCTGCGCGCGCTGGCCGACCGCGACCGGCTGCACCAGGTGCTGGCCAACCTGCTCGACAACGCCGTCCGGCACGGCCCGCCGGACGGCCTGGTCACCGTCACCGCGCGCCCGCAGGGCGCCGGCGTGGTGCTGGAGGTCTCCGACGAGGGGCCGGGCATCCCGCCCGCCGAGCGCGACCACGTCTTCCAGCGCTTCTCCCGGGGCTCGCGCGCCGGGACGCCCGACGGCGGCACCGGCCTGGGCCTCGCCATCGCGCGCTGGGCCATCGATCTGCACGGCGGCGACATCCACGTCGTCGACACCCCCCGCGGGTGCCGTATCCGCGTCGTCCTGCCCGGAGGTTCCGCATGACCGACCGCGTCCCGCTGCGAACCGCGCTCGCCGTCCCCGCCCCGCCGGGGTCGCGGGCCCCCGGAGCGCGCCCGCCGGGGCCGCCCCCGCCGCCGACCTGGCCGGAGCGGCTGTTCCTGGAGTGGAAGGAGCCGCGCCGGGCGTTCGGTCCGCTGCTGCTGGGCGGGGTCGCCGCCGCCGGGGTGGCGGGCGCGGTCTTCTTCGGCGGCGTGGAGAAGGGCGGGCGGCTCGGGCTGAACGTCCCGCTCACCGCGCTAGCCGCCGCGGCGGTGGTGCTGCCCACCGCCTGGTCGGCGGGCCGGATCGTCAAGAGCGGCGGGCGCGAGGGCGGCGAGGGCGAGGGCCGCAGGGTCAACCGCACCGGCGTGCTGTTCAGCGTGCTGGCCCTGGCGCTGGCCGCGACCGCCGCCTACCGCGACGCGGTCTGGCTGGTCGTCCTCACCGCGCTGCTGGCGCTGCCGATCGCCTCCTACGCGATGACCGGCGGCCGGAGCTGGCTGGAGGTGGTCGGCGGGGGCCTGGCGCTGCCACCGGCGCTCGGCCGCCTGGTGCCGTGGGCGGCGCGCGGCGCGGCGGCCACGGCCTCCGCCGGGCGGGGCCGGGTCGTCCCGGTGCTGCGGACCGGGCTGGTCGCGGCGGCGCTGCTGCTGGTGTTCGGGGCGCTGTTCGCGCAGGCCGACGCCGCGTTCAGCCGCTTCGTCGGCGGCCTGTTCCCGGACGTGTCGCCGGGGCCGGGCCTGCTGCGGCTGGTCGTCCTCGCGGGGACGGCCGCGCTGACGCTGGGGCTGGCGTTCCTGGCGCTCGCCCCGCCGCCGCTGCGGAAGCTGGCCCCCGCGCGCCCCGCGCCCGCCGGGCGCTGGACGTGGGCGGTGCCGATCGCGGCGCTGGACCTGCTGTTCGCCGCGTTCTGCGCGATCCAGGCCAACGTGCTGCTGGCCTCCGACAAGGACAGGGTGCTGGCCTCGACCGGCCTCACCTACGCCGAGTACGCGCGGCAGGGCTTCTTCCAGCTCGTGATCGCGACGGTGCTGGTGCTGGCCGTGCTCGCCTACGCCGTGCGGCACGCGCCGCTGGGCTCGCGCGCCGACCGGGCGACGGTGCGGGCGCTGCTGGGCGCGCTGTGCGCGTTCACGCTGGTGATCGTGGCCGTGGCGCTGCGCCGCCTGTACCTGTACGAGGAGACGTTCGGCTGGACGCGGCTGCGCCTGTGGGTGCACGCGTTCGAGCTGTGGCTCGGCCTGGTGGTCGTGCTGGTCGCGGCGGCGGGCCTGCGGCTGAAGGCGTCCTGGCTGCCGCGCGCGGTGGCGGCGAGCGGCGCGGCGGGCCTGCTGGCGCTGTCGGCGCTGAACCCCGACGCGTTCATCGCCGAGCGCAACGTGGTGCGCTTCGAGGACACCGGCAAGATCGACCTGTACTACCTGCGGGACCTGTCGGCCGACGCGGGCCCGGCGCTGAACCGGCTGCCGGAGCCGCAGCGCTCGTGCGCGCTGCGCGACATCGCGGCGCGGGTGCGCGCGGACGAGCCGGTGTGGGCGGCCAACCTGTCCCGGCACCACGCCCGCGACCTGGTCGAACGCCGCCCGGTGGTGTCCGCCGGTTCGCAGCCCTGCTGACCGGCGCCGGACCGGGAGCGCCGGTGGTGCGCCCCGGGGGCCGCACCACCGGCGCCGCTCACGACCGTTCGCCGGGCCCGTCCACCACGGCCATCACCGCGGCCCCGCCCCAGCCGAGGACCTCGCCGGGCTTGTAGCGCCGCTGGACGCCGTGCTCGTCGCTGTCGCGGTGCGGCTTGACGACCACGAACCGGAACCCCAGGTAGTCGTAGGTCCGGGGGTCCACCATGATCTCCGTGCGCAGGTAGCCCTCGACGACCTGGTAGAGCGTGACCCCGCGCCGCCCCAGGATGTCGGCGGCCCGGCCCTCGAACCGCACGCCCGGCATCTTGGCGAGCGCCCCGTACATGGCCGCGCGGACCTTCAGCGGGAGCGCGGTGTCGCGCATCATCATCTCGATGATCTGGAAGGCGCGGTTGCCGTCGGCGACCGGCGCCTTCTCGGCGGCGACGCGGCGGCGCACCTCGGCCAGCAGCGCGTCCGGGTCGTGCGGGAGCTTCAGCAGGTCGGGGTAGGGGATGGTGCCCTGCCCCTTCTGCGTGACCAGGCGGCCGCCCTCGCGGCGCGCGCTCAGGGTGCCGTCGGCCTTGCGCCACTCCTCGAAGGTCATGCGGCGGTCCGGCGGTCCGAACAGCGAGCCGCCGACCCCCTTGGAGGAGGACGCCAGCACGGTCTTCACGTAGCTCCACTGGTCGGGGCGCGGGGCGTCCGACCGCCGCGCGGCGGCGCGGGCGGCGTTGTCGGCCAGGCTCACCACGCTCGCGACGGGCCCCATCGCCAGCGGCTCCGCCGACTCGCGCGGCGCGGGGAGCGGGGCGGGGGCGTCCCGGTCCAGGGCGGGGACGGCCACTACCCCGGCGGCGGCCGCGACGGCGAGCGCGCCGGCCAGGGCGAACCGCCGTCGCCCGTGCGCGCCCGCGCGCCGTTCGGGCACGTCGGCGGCCGCGAGCAGCCGGCCCCGCAGCCGCGCCTTCGCCTCCGGGTCGTAGGCGGCGGCCTCGGGCCGGGCCTCCCGCAGCAGAGCGATCTCGTCGTGCGTCATGCCAGGGACTCCTCGCTGGTCAGCAGGGGGTTGACGCCGCCGAACGCGCCGCGCATCTTGGCGCGGATGCGGTGCAGCCGGGAGCGGACCGTGCCCGGCGGCACGCCGAGGGCGCGGGCGGCCTCCTCGTAGGTCAGCTCGGCCCACGCGATGAGCAGCAGCAGCTCGCGGTCCTCGGGGGACAGGCGGCCCAGCGCCGCCGCCAGCTCCGGCCGCAGGCCCTGCGCGGCCACGCGGGCGTCGCTGCGCTCGTCGAACGACTCGTCGCGCGCGGGCCGGAGGCGCGCCAGCAGCCTGCCGCGCCGCCGCTCGGAGCGCAGGTGGTCGCGGATCGCGAACGTCGCGATCCCGTACAGCCACGGCCGCGCGTCGGACCGCTCCAGGTCGTAGGAGGCGCGCTTGCGGAACGCGGTCAGGAACGTCTCGGCGACCACGTCCTCGGCGGCCGCCGCGCCCAGCCGCCGCGCGACGTAGCGGTGGATCTCGTCGCCGTGCCGGTCGAACAGCCCGGCGAAGCACTCGGGCCGGCGCAGCGAGTCGCGCACCAGCTCCGCGTCGGGCGCGCTCACCGGATCATCTCTGTCGTCATCGGGGTCCTTCCGGGGGGAGGCTCACACCCCCTACTCGGCCGGGCCCCGCCGCCGGGTTCCCTCAGGTGCGCCGGAAGTTGACCACTTCCCCCGAATCGCCGACCGCCTCCTTGGCAGGGGACAGGATCTGCTCGCCGGAGCGGTCGGCCAGCAGCGCCCGCGCCCGCAGCACGATCTCCAGGTCGAAGCGCAGGTCGGGGTCCAGCAGCTGGTCGCCGAACAGCTCCTCCAGCTGCCGCAGCCGGTAGCGGACGGTCTGCGGGTGGACGTGCAGCCGCATCGCGACCTCGTTGGCGTTGCGGCCCGACTGGAGCCAGGCCAGCAGCGTCTCGGCCAGCCGGTCCTGCTGGCTGGCGCGCAGGTGGGCCAGCGGCGCCAGGCGCAGCGCCGCCAGCGAGCCGATCAGCTCCTCGTCCTGGAACAGGATCAGCGTGGACATGTGCTCCACGCAGCGGATCACGCCGGAGTCGGCCTCGATCACGCCGCGCTGCACCAGGCCCAGGGTCTTGCGGGCCCACTGGACCGACCGGGCGGCCTCGGCGACCGGCACGGTCGGGCCGACCACCGCCAGGGTGCCGCTGAGCGCGCGGTCGATCAGCTTGGCCCGGCCCGGCCCGTCGGGGTCGGGCACGATCAGGCTGGGGGTGCGGCGGGTCAGGTCGGCCAGGATGTCGGGCGGGAAGGCGGCCTGGCGGCCCTCCTGGCGGCCGAGCGCGACGGCGGCGACGGTGCGCGGCACCGGCCAGTGCGCGGCGGCGGCGAGGTCGGCGATCGCCTCGGGCGCGGCGGGCGGGTCGGCGAACAGCAGGTCCAGCAGCCTGCGGCGGCGGCGCTGCATCTCCCCGGCGACGGCGGCCTTGGCCTGCGCGAAGCCCTCGGCGGCCGCGGCGGCCAGCTCGTCCTGGAACATCATCAGCGCCTCGCCGACCGCGCCGAGGGTGCGCGGGGCGACCTCCAGCACCGAGGCGCCCTCGGCGATGCGCCGCCAGGCGACCATGCCGCCGACGCGCATCGCGGTCTGCATGGCGTCCAGGCTGCGGCCCTCGCCGGCCTCGCCGCGGCCGATGGCGCGGAAGAAGTCGGTGACCGAGGCGGGCTCGTGGCCGGAGTCGGCGACCCGGTCCACGAAGTAGTGCAGCACGCGCTCGACGGCGAGCCGCAGGGTGCCCGAGTAGGAGCCGTCGCCGGGCCGGTCGTACTCGCGCACCCGGGACTGGATCTCCTGGATCATGTCGTCGGCGACCTCGTCCAGGTGCGGGCGCATGTGATCGGCCAGCTCCCGGGGCAGGTCCGCCCAGGGCCGTCCGGCCGCCTGGTCTGCCACGTGGGTCCCTCCCCGTCCCTCCCCTGCGTTGCGCGCCCGACGCAAGGGGTAATTACTTACTTATGTGGCCCAATTGGTGCAAATCATGGCTCCTGTGACCGCAGTGCGCAAAGTCTAGGTCGATAAACGACCAGATTCGGCCGCCGGGGCTGACGAGTTCTCACAGCGCGCGCGGGTGGTCCCTGCTAGCCGATGGTGCGACATTGGTAGGGAGAGGCGGCCGCCTCCGGGCCGCCGGCGCGGGAGGTCCCGATGCCGAACGCCGCTCCCCCGCCGCGCCTGGCCGGCGCGGGCCGAGCCGCGGACGAGCGGTTCGGCGGCGCGCCCTTCCTCCGCAAGGCGATGCGCAAGGCGTTCCCCGACCACTGGAGCTTCCTGCTCGGCGAGATCGCGATGTACTCCTTCGTGATCATCCTGCTGACCGGGGTCTTCCTCACCCTGTTCTTCCGGCCGAGCATGACCGAGGTGGTCTACGACGGCTCCTACGCGCCGCTGCGCGGGGTGCGGATGAGCGAGGCCTACGAGTCGACGCTGCACCTCAGCTTCGAGGTGCGCGGCGGGCTGCTGATGCGGCAGATCCACCACTGGGCGACGATCATCTTCCTCGGCGCGATCGTGGTGCACCTGCTGCGCAACTTCTTCACCGGGGCCTTCCGCAAGCCGCGCGAGCTGAACTGGCTGATCGGGATCGTGCTGTTCATGCTGGTCATGGTGAACGGGCTGTTCGGCTACTCGCTGCCGGACGACCTGCTGTCGGGCACGGGGCTGCGCATCCTGGAAGGGGTGCTGCTGTCGCTGCCGCTGGTCGGCTCCTACGCGGTGATGCTCCTGTTCGGCGGCGAGTTCCCGGGCGACCTGATCGTCCCGCGCCTGTACATCGTCCACGTGCTGCTGATCCCGGGCGTCCTGCTCGCGCTGATCCCGCTGCACGCGGTGGTGCTGACCTGGCGGCAGACGCACACGCAGTTCCCGGGCAAGGGCAGCGGCAACCGGACCGTGCAGGGCGGCCCGTTCTTCCCGGTCTTCGTCGCCAAGACCACCGCCTACTTCCTGTGGGTGTTCGGGGTCTGCGCGCTGCTGGCGGCCTTCTTCCAGATCAACCCGATCTGGCTGTTCGGGCCGTACGACCCCGGCGCGATCAGCGCGGGCTCGCAGCCCGACTGGTACATGGGCTGGCTGGAGGGCTCGCTGCGGATCATGCCGTCCTGGGAGGTCACCGCGCTGGGCCACACCCTGCCGCTGAGCGTGATCGTCCCGGCCCTGGTCGTGCCGGGCGTGCTGTTCACCGGGCTGGCGGTGTACCCGTTCCTGGAGCGCTGGGTGACCGGCGACCACCAGATCCACCACCTGCTGGACCGGCCCCGCGACGTCCCGGCCCGCACCGGGATCGGCGCGGGCGGCGTGGTCTTCTACGGGGTGCTGTGGGCGGCGGGCGGCAACGACGTGATCGCGCACAAGTTCCACATCCCGCTGTTCTGGACGACCTGGTTCTTCCGCTTCGCCATCATCCTGGGTCCGATCCTCGCCTTCATCGTCGCCTACCGGATGTGCCTGGGACTGCAGCGCCGCGACCGGGGCCTGGCGACCCACGGCCTGGAGACGGGCGTCATCCGGATGTCGGCCGAGGGCGGCTTCGCCGAGGTGGAGCGCCGCCTGCCCGAGGAGGAGATCGGGGCCATCACCGACCCGCGCCCGCGCCCGGCGGTCCCGCTGGGCCGCCCCGAGCGCCAGGGGGTGGAGTCCCCCGAGGCGAGGGGCCCGCTCCGCAGGTTGCGGACCGCGCTGAACCGCCGCTTCATGGCCGACCTCGCCGAGCCGCCGGGCAACGGCGACCGGACGCCTCCCAGCCTGGAAAAGGCGCTGGAGGACCAGAGCGAGCGCTGACCGCCCCTGCGGGCCCGGCCCCCGCCCGGCCGGGCGGCGCCCCCGGCGAGTCCCGCGTTCTTCCCCACTTCCAGCGGTTATGTGCCGTATGGTCCCGCTGTGGCTACCCTTCTGCTGGTCGAGGACGACGACCATGTCCGGCACGCGCTGCTGCGGGAGCTGAGCACGTTCCGGCACGTGGTCCGCAGCGCGGGCCGGGCCCTGGACGCGCTGCGCGAGGTCGCCGCCGACGCCCCCGACATGGTGATCCTCGATCTCGGGCTGCCCGACCTGGACGGCGGCGAGGCGCTGAAGATGCTGCGCGCGGTGTCGCAGGTGCCGGTGATCGTGGCGACCGCCCGCGACGACGAGCAGGAGGTCATCCGGCTGCTGCGCGCCGGGGCCGACGACTACGTGGTCAAGCCGTTCTCCGCCGGGCACCTCAACGCCCGCATCGAGGCGCTGCTGCGCCGGCTGCCGGCGCCCCGGCAGCGGGAGGAGCTGGTGGTGGGCGCGCTCCGGGTGGACGTGGACCGGCGCGAGGCCAGCATGGACGGGGTGCCGCTGCGGCTGTCGCGGCGCGAGTTCGACCTGCTGGCGTTCCTGGCCCGCAACGCCGGGCGGGTGGTGCGCCGCCGGGAGATCCTGTCGGAGGTCTGGCAGCAGCCCTACGGCGACGACCAGACCATCGACGTGCACCTGTCCTGGCTGCGCCGCAAGTTCGGGGAGAGCGCCCGCGCGCCCCGCTACCTGCACACCGTCCGGGGCGTGGGCTTCATGCTGACCGAGCCGGGGCCGGAGCGGCCCTGACCGGCCCTTGGAACGGGCCAACCCCCCCGGGCGGCCCTAGTACTCGTAGAACTCCACCAGCGGCGCGTGGGCGTGCCAGGTGACGAACACCGCCGACCCGTGCTGGCCGTCGGTCAGGTCCACGCGCAACCAGTTGGACTTCCGCCACACCGTGGCCTTGTAGCCGCTGGCTGGCCTGGTGGAGACGAGCCTGGCCGACGAGGCGCCGATCGCCAGCGTCACCTGCCCGTGCCGCACGGTGTAGGTGCGGATCTGCTCGCCCGGCGACGTCCGGCCCGGCGGCGCCTTGCTCGACGGCGCCTTGTCGGACGGCGCCCTGCTCGGCGTCTGCTTCGGCGACGCGGGCTGCGAGGGGCGGCGCGTGCCCGGCGTCGTGGAGGGCCGCGGCTTCCCCGGCGGCTGCGGGGTCGAGATCGCGCCCACCGCGGGCGGGCGGCCCTGGTGCACCGGGACGCCGGCCGACAGTTCGGGGGTCGTGGAGGCCGTGCTGCGCACGGCGTCGCCCACGCCGGCCCAGCTGATCGCGACGCCCGCCGCCGTGGTGGCGATCCATACGGCGGCGAATCCGGCCTTCGACCTCATGGCCGGACATTATGCATCATCGCCGTTGCTGTTATTTTCGCTCCTCACAACCAGGAACGGTGTCCTGGGACGGGGGGCAGTGTGAGGGGTTCGCTGGCGCGGGTCGCGACGGCCGTCACCGCGATGGTGGCGCTGTCGTTCATCATCCCGCTCGGCCTGCTGAACGGGCAGATGGCGCGCGAGCGGGCCCTGGTCGCCGCCGACCGGCAGGCGGCCTCGCTGGTCCCGGTGCTGACGGTGACCCGGGAGGCCGGGACGCTGCGCGACGCGCTCGGCTCCACCTCCGCCGGGGCGAACGGGCGGCTGGCCCTGCACCTGCCCGACGGCACCGTGCTCGGCACCTCCCGCGCCGCGGCCGCCGACCTCGCCACGGCCCGGCGGCACAAGCGGACCTTCGCCGCGTCCGCGCGGGGCGGCACGGCGCTGCTCGCCCCGGTGCTGCAGGACGGCGGGCGGCTGGTGGTGATCGAGGCGTTCGTGCCGGAGTCGGAGCTGACCCGCGGGGTGGCCAAGTCGTGGCTGATCCTGGCGGCGGTCGCGCTCGCGCTCGCGCTGGTCGCGGTCGCGATGGCCGACCGGCTCGCCACCCGGGTCGTGCAGTCGGCCAACCTGCTGGCGGGCGCGGTGACGCGCGTGGCGGGCGGCGACCTGACGGTGCGCGTGCAGCCGCGCGGCCCGGCCGAGTTGCGCGCCGCCGGCGAGGCGTTCAACCACATGGCCGACCAGCTCGCCCGGCTGCTGGTCGCCGAGCGCGAGACCGTCGCCGACCTGTCGCACCGGCTGCGCACCCCGCTCACCGCGCTCCGCGTCAACCTCGACGGCCTGGTCGGCCATCCGGGCGACCCCGGCCGGATCGCGCAGAGCCGCGCCGCCCTGACCCGGCTGGAGGAGGCGGTGGACGGGATCATCTCGACGGCCCGGCAGCCCTCCCGGATGACGGCCCACATCACCGAGCCGCCCGCTCCCGACGAGCCCGCCGCCCCCGCCGTTCCCGCCGTTCCCGCCGCCATCGTCCCCGCCGTGCGGGGCTGCGACGTCGCCGCCCTCGCCCGCGACCGCATGGAGTTCTGGTCCGCGCTCGCCGACGACCAGGGCCGCGCCTGGGACCTGACGCTCCCCGACGGGCCCGCGCCCGTCCCGGTGGCCGAGGCGGAGCTGGGCGCGGTCATCGACGCGCTGCTCGGCAACACCTTCCGGCACACCCGGCCCGGCACGGCCTTCTCCCTCACCGTCCACCGCGGCCGGTACTCCACCGGCCTGCTGTTCGGCGACGCGGGCCCCGGCATCCCGGACCCCGAGGCCGCGCTGCGGCGCGGCACGAGCGGCGCGGGCTCCACCGGGCTCGGCCTGGACATCGCCCGCCGCCTGGCGGAGTCCACCGGCGGCTCGCTGCGGATCGGCGCCTCGCCGCTGGGCGGCGCGCAGATCGAGGTCTGGCTGCGCACGACCCCCCGGCCGTCGCGGAGGGCCTCGCCGCGCCGCCGCTGAGCCGCCTTTTGATGGTTCGCCAATGAAAGTCTTAAGAGGTCTTGAAGACCCCGTTCCTCCTGCTTTCCGGGCCCTAACGTCTCGGTCGCCCCCTCGAAGACCACAGGCAGGAGCCCCCCGATGAAGCAGATGACCGCACTTCGGCGCACCACGGCGGTGACCACCGTCGGCGTCGCGTCGTTCGCGGGCCTCGCGCTGGCCGCCTCCCCCGCCTCCGCCCACGGCTCGGTGCAGTACCCGGTGAGCCGCGTGCTGGCCTGCTACCAGGAGAACCCCGAGTCGCCCAGGTCCGCCGCGTGCAAGGCCGCCGTCGCCGCGGGCGGGACGCAGCCGTTCTACGACTGGAACGGCGTGCGCCTCGGCGACGTCGCCGGCCAGCACCGCAAGCGCATCCCGAACGGCAAGCTGTGCAGCGCGGGCGACCCGACCTTCCGCGGCCTGGACCTCGGCCGCACGGACTGGCCCACCACCAAGCTCGCCGCGAACGCCACGCTCACCTTCCAGTACCGGGTCACCGCCCAGCACAAGGGCGGCTTCCAGTTCTTCATCACCAAGAACGGCTACAACCCCGCCAAGCCGCTGTCCTGGTCCGACCTGGACGCCAAGCCCTTCCTCACCAAGAGCGGCCCGGTGGCCGCCAACGGGCTCTACACCTTCACGGGCAAGCTCCCGGCCGGCAAGACGGGCCGCCACGTGATCTACGCGATCTGGGAGCGCAGCGACAGCCCCGAGTCGTTCTACTCCTGCTCCGACGTGGTGGTCGGCAAGGGCGGCGCCACGGCCCCCGCCCCCGCCAAGCCCGGGAAGCCCGGAACGCCCGCCAAGCCCGGGACGCCCGCCAAGCCGGGCAAGCCCGCCCAGCCGAAGCCGCCGACCGGGCCGTGCGTGCCGCTCGCACCGGCCGCCAACCAGCACGACCACCACGGCACCACGACGCTGAAGAGCAAGCCCGCCGCGGGCGCGACCCCCACCGGGAACGACGCCCTGGGCACCGGCATGATCACCGGTGTGGGGGGCCTGGTCCTGGGCGGTGTCGCGGGCCTGCTGCTGACGGGCCGCCGCCGCCGTGTGCGCGACCGCGCCTGACCCGCTCCGTCCGTCCCGCGCCGGGACCGCCTTCCCCGCGGTCCCGGCGGCGGGCCCTGGGCCTTCCGGAAGACCGATGCCCTCCACTCCGCGCCACAGCAAGCGTGGCCGCCGCCGACGCCCCCCGCGACCGCTCCGGCTCGGGGCGCGGCTCCGCGGGTCCGTACTCCGCAGACCCGTGCCCCGCAGACCCGTGCCCCGCAGGCCCGTACTCCGCAGGCCCGCGCCCCGCAGGCCGGTCACGGGCCTGCCCTACTTCCTGACCGCCGCGCTGCTGCTGGTGTTCGGCCCGGCGGCGGTGCTGACCCTGCTGCCCGTGCCCGGGAGCGCGCTCCGGGCGACCTACACCAAGGTCAACGACTGGGGGACCGGGTACACCGCCCAGTTCACCGTCACCAACACCGGCGACCGGACCGAGCGGGGCTGGGACCTATCGTTCCGCCTGCCGCCCGGGGCCCGCATGACCAACCTGCTGAACGGCCGCTACGACGTCTCCGGCGACCGCGTGACGGTCCGCGACCGGGACTGGAACGGCGAGCTGCCCAGCGGCCGGTCGGTCACCGTCATCTTCACCGTGGACACCGCCCGCGGCGGCGGCGACCCGTCCGGCTGCACGATCAACGACGCGCTCTGCGCGCCGCCCCGGCACGCCACCGAGCTGGCGCGCTCCCCGATCAGGTTCGGGCGGGGCGGCGCGGGCGCGGCGGTCGCCCCCTGAACCGGGCCCGCCGGCCCGCCGTCCGGCGGCCTGGAACCGGCGGGGCCCGGTCCGGAGGCGCGCCGGACCGGACCCCGCCCCCGGCTCAGCGCCGGTAGAGGTTCAGCTTGTCCTCGCCGATGCGCTCGCGCATCGCCGGGTCGTCCACGCCCTGGCCCTCGGCCGTCGCGCCGCACAGCACCGCGACCTTGCCGATGTGCTGGTTGGTCTGCACGGCGCGGGTCGCCTCGCCCGACTCCTCCAGCGGGAACACCTTGGACAGGGTCGGGTGGATCATCCCCAGCGAGATCAGGCGGTTGGTCTCCACGGCCTCGTGGTAGTTGAAGCCGTGCGAGCCGATGATGCTCTTCAGCCGCATCCACAGGAAGCGGTTGTCGTACTCGTGCTTGTAGCCGGTGGAGGAGCCGCAGGTCACGACCTTGCCGCCGCGCTTGGCGACGTACACCGACGCGCCGAAGGTCTCCCGGCCCAGGTACTCGAACACGATGCCCGGGTCCTCGCCGACCAGCCGGCGGATCGCCTCGCCCAGCACGCGGCCCGCCTTGGGGTGGCGCAGGCCCTGCTCGCCGAGGTTCAGGTCGTTGCGGTTGATGACGTGGTCGCAGCCCTGCGCGCGCACCAGGTCGGCCTTGTCCTCGGAGGAGACCACGCCGACCGGGATGCCGCCGCCGTTCTTGACCAGCTGGGTCGCGTACGAGCCGAGCCCGCCGGTCGCGCCCCAGATCAGCACGACGTCGCCCTGCTTCATGCGGGCGCCGTGCGTGCCCACCAGCATCCGGTAGGCGGTGGCGGCGCACAGCGTGTTGGAGCCCGCCTCCTCCCAGGTCAGGTGGCGGGGCTTGCGGATGAGCTGGTTGGCCTTGACGATGCAGTACTCGCCCATCGAGCCGAAGTTGGTCTCGAAGCCCCAGGCGAGCTGGGTCTCGCTCATCATGCCGTCGTCGTAGGAGCCGTGGTCCTCCTCGTCCACGTAGGACGGGGAGATGACGACGCGGTCGCCGACCTTCCAGTGCTTGACGCCGGCGCCGGTGCGCACCACCACGCCCGAGCCGTCGGAGCCGAGGATGTGGTACGGCAGGTCGTGCCGCGCGCCGTACCAGCCCTGGCGGCCGAACTTCTCCAGGAACGCGAAGGTGGGCACCGGCTCGAAGATGGCCGACCAGACGGTGTTGAAGTTGATCGCGGCCGACATCACCGCGACCACGCACTCGTCGGGGGCCAGCTCGGGCATGTCGACCTCGCCGACGTGCAGGGAGCGGCGCACGTCCTTGTCGGTCTGCCCCTCGAAGATGCCCACCTCGTTCTTGAGGGTGTGGGCGGCGCGGAAGCGGGTGGGCAGGTCGATGTCCAGCAGTTCCTGCTCGGTGGCGCCGTTGCGGGCGGCGTCGAGCAGGGCGTCGGACTGGGCCATGGATCTCCTCCGGTGGAGCGTGCTGTCGTGGGCGGGCCCTCAGCGGGCCGTGGTGACTACGGGCCGGCCGCCCTGTCCTTCGGACGCTGTCGCACCTGCGGCCTTGAACTGCCCCGCCAGTTGCCCCTCCAGGTGCGCGGCCATGACCTCGACACCGGGGGGGTCCAGCAGGTTCAGGTGGTGCACCCCGGGGATCGTGACGATCTCCAGGGCGGAGCAGAGCTCGCCGAAACCGTTGGTCCCGTCGAGCACGTAGCGGGCGTCGCGCACCGCCCAAGGGGTCTCCTCGGGCGCGTGGTAGAGGATGACGCGCCCGTCGTAGCGGGCGGGCCGGTACGCCTCCAGGGAGCGGGTGTCCTGGTGGGAGGTGAGCTGGTGGTGCAGCGCCGCGGGCGGGATCAGCTCCGCCAGCGGCGCGGCCCGCTCCATCACCATCGCGAACTGCGCCTCTTCGTCCAGCCCGGACAGCTCCTCGTAGGTGAGGCTGACCTCCAGGCCGTACGTCTCGTTGATGTAGGCGGTGAACGCCGAGAACCGGCGCGCCAGGGTGTCGGACTCGTCCTCCACCGGCAGCGGCAGGCCCGCGTCGAACAGCGCCACGAACTCGACCTCGCGGCCGGCGGCGGTGAGCTGCCGCGCGGTCTCGTAGGCCAGCACCCCGCCGAACGACCAGCCGCCGAGCCGGAACGCGCCCTCGGGCTGCGCCTCGACCAGCGCCTCGACGTAGCGGGCGGCGCGCTCCTCCACCGAGGGCGCGTCGTCGAACCGCTCCAGCCCGTACACCGGCTGGTCGGGGCCGAGCAGCGCGACCAGCTGCCGGTAGCAGGCGGTGGTGCCGCCCGCCGGGTGCGCGATGAAGATCGGGCGGCGGCCGCCGGTGGTCTTCAGCGGCCGGACGGTCTGCCGCGCGGCCTCCTCGTCGGCGGCGCGGATGTGCTCGGCGACGTGCTCGGCGGTCGGCACCTCCAGCAGCGCGCCGCGGGTGGTCTCCCCGCCGGTCTCGGCGATGACCTGCGCGACGACCCGGTCGGCCTGCTCGTCGGTGCCGCCGAGCTCGGCGAAGAAGTCGGCGGCCACGCTGACCCGGTCGAGCCCGAGCACGTCCTCGAAGATCCGCACGGCGAGGCGCTCGGCGTCGTCGCGCGGCATCACGTACCCGGCCTCGGCGTTGGGCACCGCGCTCTGGTGCGGCGCGGGCGCGCCGGCGAGGCCGAGCTCCTCGGCGGCCCACGCCTCGAAGGCGTTGACGCTCGCGCCCTGCAGCAGCACCGAGGCGGGCACGGTCAGGCCGAGGTCGTGCTCGACACCGCTCTTGATCCGGACCGCGACCAGCGAGTCGAGGCCGAGGTCGGTGAGCGGGACGGCCGGGTCCAGCCGGGCCGGGTCGAAGCCGAGCACGGCCGCGATCCGGTGCCGGACCTGCGCGGCGATCGCGCGGCGCGCGGCGGCGGGGTCGAGCTTGCGGACCTCGTCGATGCCGGGCCAGTCGCCGGCCTCCTGCTCGCCCTGCGCGCCCGCGGCCTCGGTGAGCGCCGCGAAGTAGGGCATCCGCTTGATCTCGGGGAACAGGCCCACCGCGGCGGCCGGGTCGAAGCGCAGCACGCCGGTCGCCTCGCGGCCGGAGGCCAGCAGCGCCTCCAGCGCCTCGGCGCCCTCGGCCGGGGAGATCGGCTCGATGACGGCGACCCGCAGGTCGGCCGCGCCGCCGACCTGCGACCAGGTGCCCCAGTTGACGGTGGCGCCCGCCTTGCCGTGCGCGCGCCGGGACGCGACCAGCGCGTCGAGCGCGGCGTTGGCGGCGGCGTAGGCGGCCTGGCCGGGCGAGCCGAGCAGCGCGGCGGCCGAGGAGTGCGTCACGAACCAGTCGAGGTCGAGGTCCCAGGTCGCCTCGCTGAGCCGCCGGGCGCCCTCCACCTTGGCCGACCAGACGCGGTGCAGGTCGGCCGGGCCGAGGTCGGCCACCAGCCGGTCGTCGATGGCGCCCGCGCCGTGCAGCACGCCGCGCAACCGCACGCCGCCCGCCTGCGCGACCTCCACGGCGCGCTCGGCGACGCCCGCCTCGGCGATGTCGCCGAGCACGACGCCGACGTCCACGCCGCCCTCGCGGAGCTGGTCGACGACCTTCTG
Source organism: Spirillospora sp. NPDC050679 (assembly GCA_044456955.1). GTDB lineage: Bacteria > Actinomycetota > Actinomycetes > Streptosporangiales > Streptosporangiaceae > Spirillospora. The sequence goes on from JBITGK010000001.1 coordinate 429,756, forward strand.
CGCGTCGGGCCCGGGGCCGGAGCGGCCCACCAGCACGATGCGGCCCGCGCCGCGCGCGGCCAGCAGCTCGGCGGTGACCAGGCCGATGCCGCCGTAGCCGCCGGTCAGCACGTACGCGCCGCCGCGCTGGACGACGCGCTGCGCCTTGCCGAAGGCGGGGACCTCGGCCTGCGCGAGCCGCGCGACGCGGCGCACGCCGCCACGCCAGGCGACCTCGCGGGCGTCGCCGTCGCCCAGCAGCTCGGTGACCAGGGACGCGGCGTCGTCGGTGTCCACCAGCGTGGCGCGCTGCACGGTGCGCTCGAACGCCAGCACGCGCGTGAGCGCGCGGACGTGCGCCTGCTCGGGGTTGCCCGGCTCGCCCTCCAGCACCGGCAGCGCCGAGCGGGTCGCGACCCACAGGCGCGGGCCGTCCGGCGTCGCCAGGCTGGCCTTGGCGACGGCCAGGACCAGCTCCTCGTCCACCAGTCGGGGGCCGGGGACCACCACGACGCCGACCGGGGTCTCGGTGATGTCGGGGTCGGGTCCGGCGGCCTGCCGCAGCACGATGTGGCCGCGCTCTTCGAGGCCGGCGGCGACGGCCGCGGCGAACGGGTCGCCGTCCTCGGCGATCAGCAGCCAGGCGGCCTCGGCGAGCGCGGGCTCGGGGGCCGGGCCCTCCTCCCAGACCAGCTCGACGGCCTTGTCGGCGAGCGGCACCGGCACGTCCGAGCGCTCGACGCGGCGCAGTGCCACGTCCACGACCTCGGCGAGGATCTCGCCGTCCGCGCCGACGATCTGCAGCTCGCCCACCGGGCCGTCCTCGCCCGGCGCGACCCGGGCGCGCACGTGCCCGCCCCGGTGCGTCGGCCCGTACACGCGCAGGCTGCCGACCGTCTCGGCGAGCCAGGCGCCCGCGCCCGCGACCGTCTCGGCCTCGGCCGACAGCACCGCCAGCGCGCGGTCCAGGACCTCCGGGTGCACCCGGTAGTGGCGGCTGCCGCGCTCGGCCCCGGCGACCTCGGTGGCGGCGCCGGTCAGCGGCGCGGCCGGGGGGCGGTGGTCGGCGCCGACGTCGGCGCTGGCCAGGCGGGCCCAGGTGCCGGCGGGGGTCAGCGCGTGGACCTCCACGCGCTGCTCGGCCTCGTCGTAGGTGGTGGTGACGGTGGTGTGCTCGGCGAGCGCGAGGGGCCGCTCGATCCACAGGCTGTTGACGCGCACGTCGCCGGTGCCGAGCGCCTCGGCCCCGGCGGCCAGCGCCATCTCGGCGAACGCGGCGACCGGCAGCGCGGGCAGCCCGTGCACGCGCGGCGTCCACGCGAGCGCGGCGGTGCCGACGTCGGCGCGCCAGGCGTGCCGCTCCTCGCCGGGCAGCTCGACGTGCGCGCCGAGCAGCGGGTGCTCGTCGCGGCCGCCGGACCGCCTGCGGGCCTCCACCCAGTGGCGCTCGTGCCGCCACGGCGCGGACGGCACGTCGATGATCCGTCCCTCGGCGGGGGCGGCGACCGGGTGCCCGTGCACCGCCAACGCGGCGAGCTGCGCGTGGAAGGTCAGCGCGTCGTCGGTCTCCTGCCCCTTGGGGGCGCGCTTGAGGGTGTGGGTGACCAGCGCGCCGGTGCCGTCGAGGGTCTCGCCGACCGCGTGCGCGAGGATCGGGTGCGCGTTGACCTCGACGAAGGTGCGGTGCCCGTCCTCGGCGGCCGCCGCGACGGCGTCGGTGAGGCGCACGGGGCTGCGCAGGTTGGTCGCCCAGTACTCGGCGTCCAGGGGCGCGCCGCCGCCGAGGGCGCGCGGGTCGTCCAGCGCGGTGGTGTAGAGCGCGATGCCGTCGGCCAGCGGGGTGCCCCGCTCCAGGCCGACCTCGGCGAGCTGCTCGCGCAGGTCCGGCAGCAGCGGGTCCACCTGCGGGGAGTGCCCGGCGCCCTCGGCCTGCACCATGCGGGCCAGGCGGCCCTCGGCCTCGGCGCGTTCCACGATCACGGCGATCTGGTCGGCGTCGCCGGTGACGACCGTCTGCTTCGGCGAGGAGTGCACGGCCGCGTACACCTCGGGCAGGTCGTGGCCGAGCCGGGCGACCTCCTGCGCGGACGCGCCCAGCACCGCCATCGCGCCGCCGCCGATCAGCTGCGTGAGCAGCCGGGACCGGCGGCAGATGACCTTGACGCCGTCCTCCAGCGTGAGCGCCCCGGCGACCACGGCGGCGGCGACCTCGCCCATGGAGTGGCCGATCACCGCGCCGGGCGTGACGCCGTAGGACTTCCACGTCCGCGCCAGGGCGATCTGGACCGCGAACAGCACCGGCATGACGGCCGCCGGGCCGCCCTCGATCCTGCCGCCGTCCTCCAGCAGCGCCCACAGCTCGGGGCCGCCCTCCTCGGCGAACAGCTCGTCCAGGTCGTCGATGGCCTCGGCGAACGCGGGCTCCTCCTCCAGCAGCCGCTGCGCCATGCCGGGCCGCTGCGCGCCGTAGCCGGAGAACACCCACACCGGGCGGCCCGGCACGCCCACGGCGGTGCCCGACACCGCGCCCGCGTGCGGGCGGCCCTCGGCCAGCGCGGTCAGGGCCTCGACCAGCCCGGCGCGGTCGCGGGCGGCGACGGCGGCGCGGGCCCGGCCGCGCCCGCCGCGCCGGTGCAGGGTGCGGGACAGGTCGGCGAGGTCCACGCCGTCCTGCGCGGGCAGCCACTCGGCCAGCAGCGCGGCGTGGTCGCGGACGCGGTCGGCGGTGGTGTCCGACAGCGGGAAGGTGCGCAGCGTCCCGTCCGCCGGGGCGGCCGCGGCCCGCGGCGCGGGCGCGGCCTCCAGGACCACGTGCGCGTTGGTGCCGCCGAACCCGAAGCCGGACACGCCCGCGCGGGCCGGGCGGCCGCGCTCGGGCCACGGGGTCTCCTCGGCGACGACCCTGAGCCGCAGGTCGTCGAACGGGATGTGCGGGTTGGGCTCCTTGTAGTGCGCGCTCGGCGGGATCACGCCGTGGTGCAGCGCCAGCACCGCCTTGATCAGCCCGGCGATCCCGGCGGCCGACTCCATGTGGCCGAGGTTGGACTTGGCCGAGCCGAGCAGCAGCGGCTCGTCGGCGGGGCGCCCCGCGCCCAGCACCTCGCCGACCGCCTTGGCCTCGATGGGGTCGCCGAGGAAGGTGCCGGTGCCGTGCGCCTCCAGGTAGTCGACCTCGCGGGTGTCGATCCCGGCGGAGGCGTAGACCTCGCGCAGCAGGGCGCGCTGGGCGTCGGAGTTGGGGGCGACCAGGCCGTTGGAGCGGCCGTCGGAGTTGACGCCCGAGCCCCTGATCAGCGCCAGCACCCGGTCGCCGTCGCGGACCGCGTCCGACAGGCGCTTCAGCACGACCGCGCCGCAGCCCTCGGCGCGCACCATGCCGTCGGCGGAGGCGTCGAAGGCCTTGCAGCGGCCGTCGGAGGCGGTGCCGCCGGCCAGGTCGAAGGTCATCGTGACGGTCGGCGACAGCAGCACGTTCACCCCGCCCGCCAGCGCCACGTCGGCCTCGCCGGCGCGCAGCGCGCGGACGGCCAGGTGCGTGGAGACCAGCGACGACGAGCACGCGGTGTCGACGATCATGCTGGGGCCGCGCAGGTCCAGCAGGTAGGACAGCCGGTTGGCGATGATGCTCAGCGCCGCGCCGGTCGCCGTGAACGCCTCCAGCGACGCCAGGTCGGAGGCGGTGAAGGCGGCGTACTCGGGCGCCGACACCCCGACGAACACGCCGGTGCGGCTGCCGCGCAGCGACGCCGGGCCGATGCCGGCGTGCTCGAACGCCTCCCAGGCGACCTCCAGCACCAGGCGCTGCTGCGGGTCCATGACCGCGGCCTCGCGCGGGGTGATGCCGAAGAACTGCGCGTCGAACCCGGCGACGTCCTCCAGGAAGCCGCCGAGCCGGGTGGTCCTGGCCAGCAGGTCGCCGACCTCGGGGGAACCGTCGTCGAAGGCGTCCCAGCGGCCGGCGGGCACCTCGCTGATCGCGTCGCCGCGGCCGGTGAGGAAGTTCCAGTACTCGGCCGGGCCGGTCAGGTCGCGGCCGCCGCCGGGGAAGCGGCAGCCGACGCCGACCACGGCGATGGGCTCGTCGGAGGGGGCGGGGCGCGCGGCCCCGGGGGCGGCCGCGGCGGCCGCGGCCGGGGCCCGGACGGGCGCCAGGTCCGCACCGGTGGCCAGCGCCACCGACAGCTTGTTGATCGTGGGGTGCTCCCAGACCAGGGTCGCGGGCAGCGAGCGGCCGAGCATCTGCTCCAGGTCGCCCGCGATCGCCACCGCGTCCCGGGAGGCCAGGCCGAACTCCTCCAGGGGGCGGTCGGGGTCGATGTCGGCGGCGGCGATCCGGGAGCGGCGCGCGATCTGCTCGATCAGGTGCCGGCGTAGCGCGTCCTCGGTGATGGCCGGCTGCTCGTCCTGCGCGACTCCGGAACGATCGTTGCTGCTCTGCATGCGCGGGGTTCCCCCAATGAAACCGGGATCGTTCGAAGACGAGGGACCACGATGTCCTACTTTGACCGTCTCACGATGCGCATCCAGACCACTTTTCTCGTCCACTACTTGTCACGGTGATGACAAGACTCGGGAGTAACCGATGTGGCCTGATGGGATAGTCGAGGTTCCCTGTCCGGGAGCAAGGGACGGGTAACCGGTTACCAACCAATCGTAACAATATCCACTCACGCTAATAGGGGGAAGCGGCGGATCGCCCGGCCGGCCGGGGGTCCGGCCGCACAGGGACTTGACCCGGGGCCGATACCGATGGGCGCTGGCGGTGGTCGCCGTCAGCGCATTCATGATCACCATGGACAACACGGTGGTCGCCAACGCGCTGCCCACGATGGTGGCCGATCTCGGCATGTCCAAGGGCGCGCAGGAATGGGTGGCCACCGGCTACATCCTGATGTTCTCCTGCCTGATGATCGCCGGCGGCCGGCTCACCGACATCTACGGCTGCCGGATCACTTTTGTCAGTGGAATGACGATCTTCACCGCGGCGTCGGCGGTGTGCGGCCTGGCGCCCGACGAGGCGGTGCTGATCATCGGCCGCATCGTGCAGGGCGGCGGCGCGGCGCTGGCGCTGCCGGCCACCCAGGTCATGATCACCGTCGGGCGCACCGACAAGCAGCGCTCGCTCGGCATGATCGTGTGGGTCGGCGCGGCGGGCGGCGCGACCGCGCTCGGCCCCACCATCGGCGGCATCATCGTGCAGCACTGGCACTGGGGCTGGATCTTCCTGATCAACATCCTGCCGGGCATCCTGGTGATCATGCTCGGCACCGTGGTGCTGACCGCCAAGGGCGAGAACAAGGACGCCCGGGTGGACCTGCCGGGCGTGCTGATCTCGGCCACGATGCTGTTCGCGCTGATCTACGCGCTGGAGTCGGGCCGCAAGTTCGGCTGGACCGACCCGGCGGTGATGGCGGTGTTCGCGCTGTCGGTGATCGCGCTGGTCTGCTTCGTGGTGGTGGAGACCTGGGCGCCCGACCCGATGATGAACCTGCGCTTCTTCCGCAACCGGGTCTTCGTCGGCGGCCTGCTGTCGCAGATGATGTGGGGCATCGGCTTCAACGGGATGATCTTCTACGCGGCCACCTTCCTGCAGCGCTTCCTCGGCTTCTCCCCCGCCAAGGCCGGGCTGGTGCTGCTGCCCTCGGCGATCATGGTCATGGTGATGACGCCGGTGTCGTTCTGGCTGGCGGCCAAGCTCGGCCCGCGCATCGCGATCGGCGGCGGCATGGCGCTGATGGCGGGCGGCATGGTGCTGTTCTCGATGATCCGGCGCGAGGACGGGTTCGCCGACCTGATGCCGGGCGTGCTGATCGTCGGGTTCGGGTCGGCGATGTGCATGCCGCTGGTGATGTACGTGCTGAAGGCCGTGCCCGAGCACCAGGCGGGCGTGGCCAGCGGCATCATCAACGTGATCCGCGAGGCGTCGGGCGCGTTCGGCATCGCGATCGTCGGTCTGCTGATCCACGACATCCCCGGGCCGCGGCCCACCGCGCAGGAGCTGGAGACCTTCCGCAGCGGCACCGCCTCCGGGCTGCTCCTCGGCGCGAGCCTGGTGCTGCTCGGCGGCCTGATCAGCGGGGTCACGCTGCCCAGCAAGCGCGGCTGGATGGGGCCCAAGCACAACCGCCGCGCCCGGCGCGCGGCCGCCGCTGCCGCCGCCGCCGAGAAGGCGGCGCCGCTGGAGCCGGTGCCCAGCGTGCAGCCGGTGCCGGTCGCGCAGCCCCAGCCGCACGGCCAGCCCGAGTCGCTGCTGGCGGCCCCGCACCTGGAGCACGCGATGAGCCGCGCCACCCCCTACGACGGCACGCCCGTCCGCCATCCCGACGAGGAGTGGCCCCCGCCCCCGCCCGAGGGGTGGTACCGCCCCTACACCCCCGAGGACGCCCCGCCCCCGACCGACCCCGGACGCCCCCGCAACGACGCCTGGTGAGGAACGCACCGTGAACGATCCGGCCGACGGCACCCCCTCCCCCGCGGGCTCCGCCGCGGACGCCCCCGTGCGCCCCGCCGCGCCCGGCGGCCGCACCGTCGTGATCTTCGCCGCCGGGTCGCGCGGCGACATCCAGCCGTGCGTCGCGCTCGGCCGGGCGCTGCGCGAGCGCGGCGACCACGTGCGGCTGGTGGCGAGCGCCCGGTACGCGCCGCTCGCGCACCGCGCCGGGCTGGAGCTCGCGCCGCTGACCGCCGACCCCACCGAGATCCTCGACTCCCCCGAGGGCCAGGAGCTGCTGGCCGGGGGCCGCAACCCCGTGCGGTTCCTCGGCGGGTTCCGGCGCATCCTCGGACCGCTGGCCGAACGGCTGCTGGCCGAGTGCCTGGACGCCTGCAAGGGCGCCGACCTGCTGCTCGGCCCCACCCTGGGGCTGCTGCCGGGGCACATCGGCGAGCACCTGGGCGTGCCGTGGGCGCTGGTCCACTTCCAGCCGAGCCAGCCGACCGGGGCGTTCCCGCACCCGTTCGTGCCGCAGGCGGGCGCGCTGGGGCCGTGGGCCAACCGGGCGAGCTTCGCCGCCGTCGAGCAGCTCGCCTGGCAGCTGTCGCGGCCGTTCATCAACCCGTGGCGGCGCGACGTGCTGGGCCTGCCCCCGCTGCCGCTGCGCGGCCCGATGCGGCAGGTGCAGCGCGCCGGGCGGCCGGTGCTGGCCTGCTTCAGCCCGGCCGTGGTGCCCCGGCCCGCCGACTGGCCCGGCAACGTGCACCTGACCGGCTACTGGTTCCTGGAGGAGCCGGAGTGGGAGCCGCCGGCCGAGCTGGCGGACTTCCTGGCGGCCGGTCCGCCGCCGGTCTACGTGGGGTTCGGCAGCATGGTGCCCAAGGACGCGCGCAGGACCGACCTCGCCGTGCGCGCCGCGCTCCGCCTGGCCGGGGCGCGCGGCATCGTGCAGGGCGACCCGGCGACCTCCGACGACGACGTCCTGGCCGTCAGCGACGTGCCGCACACCTGGCTGTTCCCGCGCACCGCGGCCGTCGTCCACCACGGCGGCGCGGGCACCACCGCAGCCGGGCTGCGCTCGGGCGTCCCCACGGTGGTGTGCCCGTTCTTCGGCGACCAGCCCTACTGGGGCGAGCGGGTGCACGCCCTCGGCGCGGGCCCCGCGCCGCTGCCGTTCAAGAGCCTCACCGTGCCGCGCCTGGCCGCCCGCATCCGCGCGGCGACCGGCGACACCCGCCACACAGAGCGGGCCGCCGCGCTGGGACGCCGCATCGCCGCCGAGGACGGCGTCGGGCGGGCCTGCGACATCCTCGGCGCCCTCTGAGGAACGGCACCGCCCGGCCCCGCGAGCGGGACCGGGCGGCGGACGCCTGGGAAGGGCCTTCGATCAGCGCATCGGCTTGGCGCCGAGGGTCTGCATCATCGACGGCCAGGCGGTGTGCATCTCGCGCTTCCAGTACGGCCAGGAGTGCCGGCCGTTGCCGTAGATGTGCGCGGTGATCTTCAGCTTCTGGCGCTTGGCCTCGTTGGCGAACTCGCGCACGGTCGGGCCGATGGCCCGCTCGCTCAGGTAGCCGATGTCCCACGGCTTGAGGTTCGGCGGGTCCAGCGGGCCGCGCTCACCGGTGGTGCCGGCCGACACGTAGAGCCGGGTCGAGCGCATCTTGGGGATCAGCTTGATCGGGTCGTGCGCGTCCCAGTTGGCCTTGTTGATCCACGGGATGCCCCAGATCGCGTACGGGTCGGCCTTGTTGCCGCTGTTGGTGTACATCAGCAGCGACGGGATGCCCGGGCTCGACATGGACAGCACGCCGCTGAAGCAGGCGGCGTAGCGGAACATGCCGGGCGCGCGGCCCGCGTAGGTGCACGCGCCCTGCGCGCCGGAGGAGATGCCCATCGCGGCGCGCGAGCCGCCCGCGTGGAAGTTGCGCTCCACGAGCTGGCGCACCTCGCGCAGGTGGAAGTCCTCCCACTTGGGAGTGCCGCCCTTGCCGCCGTTGTACCAGTTCGTGTACGACCCGTTGGCGCCCTCGGGCATCACGACCATGACGCCCCACTTGCTGGCGGTCGCCTGGATGTCGGTGCTGCGGGTCCAGGAGATGTAGCTGTCGCGGCCGCCGTGGTAGGCGTAGACGACCGGCCAGCTCTGCCGGGAGTTCTTCTTCCAGGTCTTGGGCACGATGACCCGGACCTTCTGGACCTGCCCGCCGAGCGAGGGGGACTTCACGGCGAAGTCGAAGGCGGTCTTGTTGACCCACTTGTACGACTGGACGTACGCGCCGGTGTCGGCCTTGGCGAAGCCGGCGGCCACGGCCGGGGCCGCGATCGCCGGGAGCACGGACGCGGTGACGGCGGCGCTGGACAGGATCACCCCCGCCCGCCTGACGGCGCGGCGACGTGACTCAGTTGACATCGTTCTCCTCCACGGTGCTCCAGCGCCACCCCGAACCATCCGGGTTGGGAACTATCTCACGTTTAGTACGGGGCGCGCGCTGAGGTTGGGGTTGAGGCTGTCCGTTAGCCCAAGGTGACCAAGGAGGCTTCGAGGCGGGGGTGGGCGCCGGAGCTTGCGGATCAGCCGAGGTGGGTGCGGTCGGGGACGGCGGAGGGGTCCGCCGGGGCTCTTGGGGGGCCGGTTGTGGACGGGGCCGCCGTGCCAACCGGACGGCGTCGTCGCGCGTCCGGGGGGCGGCGTGCCCGGCCTTGGCGGCCTGCGACTGCCCGGCGACGTGCCGGTCACCGGGTTCGGGGTGTGCGGGCTGCTCGGACCGGTGGGCCTGAGCGGGCTGGGCGGACTGAGCGGCCTGGGCGAGCTGCGCCAGGTGCGCGGCTTCCAAGGGCGCGGCGGCCTGCATGGGACGCGCGGGCGTGGCGGGCTGCGCGGACGCCGCGGGAGGCCCGGCCTGGGAGGTGGCCTGCGAGCCGACTTGCGCGGCGTGCTTGCCCTCCGGGGCGGCCGCCTGCTCCCACCGCATCGCGTACGGGTACGGCTGCTCCTTCGGCAGCGGCGGCGCCGTGCCGACCAGCGGCATGTCGTCGTCGAGCTCGCTGCGCTCGCGCAGGTCGAACCTGGCGTGCAGGCCCGCCAGCGGACCGGGCAGCCACCAGTTGGCCGCGCCCATGAACCGCATCGTGGCCGGGACCAGCAGCGACCGCACCAGCGCGGCGTCCACCACGATCGCCACGAACATGCCGACGCCGATCAGCTTCACCACCGTCAGCCCGGCCATGCTGAACGCCGCGATGACCACCAGGAACAGCAGCGCGGCGCTGGTGATGATGCTGCCGGTGTGCTGCATCCCGGCCGCCACCGCGACCCGGTTGTCGTGGGTGCGGTCCCACTCCTCCCGGATGCGCGACAGCAGGAAGACCTCGTAGTCCATCGACAGGCCGAAGACCACCGCCAGGATCAGCACCATCGAGGTGGCCTCGACGCCGCCGGTCGGGGTGAAGTCCAGCAGCCCGGCCAGGTGGCCGTACTGGAAGCCCCACACGATCGCGCCGAACGAGGCGCCGATCGACAGCACGTTCATCACGATCGCCTTGAGCGGCAGCACGATCGAGCCGAAGAACATGAACAGCAGCAGGAACGTCGCCACGCCCACCACCAGCGCCATCTTCGGCAGCGTGCGCATCAGGCTGTCCATCAGGTCCAGCTGCGCGGCGGTGCTGCCTCCCACGTCGATGTGCATGGGGTAGCCGTTCTTGCTCAGCTCCATGCCGCGGATGCGCTCGACCAGGTCCTGCGCCCGCTTCTCCATCGGGTCGTACTCGTGGGTGACCGAGATCCGCACGCCGCCGTACTCGCCGGAGTAGCCGGTGAACTTCGACAGCGTCACGCCCGGCAGCGCCGCCAGGTCCTTGCGGAACTTCTCCAGGTAGGGCGGGATGTTGTCGCCCTTGCGCACCGGCCGCCAGTCGCGCGGGATCAGGTCGCCCGACACCACCACGTCGATGGGCTCGGCCGACCCGTTGGGGAAGTCGCGCTTGACGGTCTCGACCACCTGGCGGGTCGGGCTCTCCTTGGGCAGCACGCGGGCGTCGATGCTGCCGAACTGCACGTTCAGGAACGGCCCGAACATCACGCCCAGGATCACGATCACGGTCGCGAAGTAGGGCAGCGGGTGCTTCATCACGCTCTGCCCGAGCCGGTACCAGAAGCCGCTGTCGGGAGCGCGCCGCGACCGCCGGGAGCCGGGCTTGCGCCACGGCATCCGGCCGAACTCCACGCGCGGGCCCAGCAGCGCCAGCAGCGTCGGCAGCAGCACGGTCGCGCCGAACACCGCCACCATCACGGTCGCGATCCCGGCCAGGCCGATGGTGCGCAGGAACATCTGCGGGAACAGCAGCAGCCCGGCCAGCGCCGCCGACACCGTCACGCCCGACACCATGATGGTGCGGCCCGCCGTGGCCAGGGTGACCGCGAGCGCCCGCTCCTGGGCGGGGCGCAGCGCCTCCCGGTAGGCCCTCTTGGCGGCCTTGCGCGCGGCCTTGTCGGCCTCGGCCTTCCAGGGTTTCCCGGGCGGGATGCCGCGTTTGCGCATCCCGTCCTCCAGCTCCTCGCGGAACCGGCTGATGATGAACAGCGAGTAGTCGATCGCGAGGCCGACGCCCATCATCGTGACGACTTCCAGCGCGAACGAGGTCACGTCGGCGGCGTAGGTCACCGCGTGCAGCACCGCGAGGCCGCCCACGATGGAGAACAGGCTGACCACCATCGGCAGCATCGCCGCGGTCAGCGCGCCGAACAGCATGATCAGCAGGATGACCAGCGGCAGCGCGGTGATCAGCTCGGCCCGCACGATGTCGGCGACCACCTGCTCGCCGAACTCGGTGCCCAGCGGGTAGGCGCCGCCCAGCTCGGCCTCCAGCCCCGGCGCGGCCAGCAGCTCCTTGACCTTGAGGTAGTTGGCGACGCGGGTCGGCTCGTCCTGGCCGGCCATCTTCAGCGACACGAACGTGGCGTGCCGGTCGCGCGAGGCGAACGAGGCCGCGTCCTTGCTGTTCTCGATCGACCAGTAGGAGATCTGCTCGGAGACGACGCTCCTGGGCAGCCGCGCGACGGTGGTGACGACGGCGGCCTGGTACTTCGGGTCGTCGACCGTCATGGAGTCGCTGCGGTACAGCACCAGCACGTCGGGGTTGGTGCTCCCGAAGTAGGTCGCGCCGAGCTTGGCGACCAGCGTGGAGGAGGCCTTCGGGTCCTCGAACCCGCCCTGCTTGAACTTGCCGAGCACGCCGACGCCCCACGCGCCGGCCGCGACGGTGGCGAGCAGGATCAGGACGAGGCTGGTCCAGCGCCGTCGGTGGATGAGGCGACCCAGCCCCGCGAGCATGATCCTCCTGAGTCGGTGCCGCCGCCGGGGCGGGAGCTGCCCCGGCGGCCCTGCTTGGTGCCCGGCGGGCGGCTACCGGCGTGCCGCCAGGCGCGCCGCGGTGGTCGGCAGCGCGCCGTCCAGGTAGCGCTGCCGGGTGGCGGCTCTAGCGATCTTGCCGCTGGAGGTGCGCGACACGCCACCCGGTTCGATCAGAAGGAACTCCGCCACGCCCATCTCGTGCTCGACGTTGACCGCGCCGCGCACCGCCGACTCGACCTCGGCGAGGTCCAGCCGGCCGAGCGGCACCCGCCGGTTGCGCTCGGCGACCACCACCAGCCGCTCGGTCTCGCCGCCGTCCACCGCGAACGCCGCGACGTGGTCGGGGCGGACCGCCGGGTGCGCCTCCTGCGCGGTGACCTCGATGTCCTGCGGGTAGTGGTTGCGGCCGTCCACGATGATCAGGTCCTTGATGCGGCCGGTGACGTACAGCTCGCCCTCGTGGACGACACCGTAGTCGCCGGTCTTCATCCAGGGCCCGGCCGGCAGGCCGCCCGGCTCGGCCAGCTCGCCGCCGAAGGTGTCCTGGCTGCGCTCGGAGTTGCGCCAGTAGCCGGGCGCGGTGTTGGGGCCGTGCACCCAGATCTCGCCGACCGCGCCGTCGGCCTGCTCCAGCCGGGTCTCGGGGTCCACGATCGCCACGATCTGCCCGACCGGGCGGCCGCACGACACCAGCGTGCTGGCGCGCTCGGTGCCCGCCCCGCACAGCTCCAGGCGGCCCTGGGTGAGCGCGTCGCGGTCGGCGGTGATGACCTTGGGCGGGGCGTCCTCGGCGGCGGCCGTCACGAACACCGTGGCCTCGGCCAGGCCGTAGCCGGGGGCCTGCGCGCCCGGCCGCAGCCCGGCGGGGGCGAACGCGTCGGCGAAGGTCGTCAGCGTGGAGGTGCGGATCGGCTCGGCGCCGTTCAGGCAGGTGACCAGGCCCGACAGGTCGAGCGAGGCCAGCTTCTCCGGGGTGGCCATCGACGCGGCGTACTCGTAGGCGAAGTTGGGCCCGGCGGTGTAGACGTTCTTGCTCTCCCGGGCGGAGATCAGCTCCAGCCAGCGCATCGGGTTCATGATGAACGACACCGGGTCGGTGTAGATCGCGTGGTCGCCGCTGACCAGCGGCAGCGCCATCGTGGCGATCAGGCCCATGTCGTGGAACAGCGGCAGCCAGCTCACCAGCTCGGGGTTGGGCTTCTCCGGCGCCCAGCCCGACCACAGCTGGATGGCGTTGGAGGCGACGTTGCCGTGGGTGATCTCCACGCCGGCCGGGCGGCGGGTGGAGCCGGAGGTGTACTGCAGGTAGGCCAGGTCGTCGAAGCCGATCGGCTCGTCGGTCCAGGAGTCGGCCAGCGCCAGGTCCAGCTCCTCGGCGAAGACGATCTCCCTGGGCCGGGGCACCGGGTGGTCGGCCAGGAACTTCTCCACGTGCGGCAGCGCGTTGCGGGTGGTGACGATGACGGCGGGCTCGGCGTCGGTGTAGGCGCCGATCAGCCGGTCGGCGTGGCCGGGCAGGTCCGGGGAGAACAGCGGCACCGCGACCACGTGCGAGTACATCGCGCCGAGCATGGTCATCATGTATTCGAGCGTCTGCGGCAGCAGCAGCGCGGCGCGGTCGCCGGGCTCGGCGGCCTGCCGCAGCCGGACCGCCATCGCGCGGGCGCGGCGGTCGGTCTCGGCCCAGCTCAGCGTCAGGTGCGCCCCGGCGGGGTCCAGGGAGTAGTCCACGAAGGTCCAGGCGGGCGCGTCCGGCTTCTCCGCCGCCCACCGGGCGACCCGCTCGATGAGGGGGGTGCGGCCGGAGCCGCCGGGCCGGAGTTCGGGAAGCAGCGAGCCCAGTGCCATGGTGTTCTATCTCCCGGGGGATGTGCCGGACGCGGTTCCTTCGGGGGCGTGCGCGCGGTCGGCGGGGGGTTGAGCGGCGATGGCCGGGCGCGCTTCGCGGGCGCCCCCCGGCTACCGGCAATGGTCGTGCAGCGTGAAGCTACCGGAAGGTAGCCACCGGCGGGTACTGGCCTGGAGGCACATTAGTTCCCGCGGGCTTTGTCACAGTAGTGACAAGTGGGCGGTGGCCGCCGTCCGGTCTCCGCGCGCTTTCCGCCGGTCGGTCACCGATCGCGGCGTGGGCGGCGCCCTCCCGGGACGGCGCCTGCACGGGCCCGGGGGACGCGGACCGCTCGCACGGACCGCTCGCACGGGCCGGGGGCGCGGTCCGGCGGCGCGGTTCAGCGCCCGTCGGCGGAGAAGATCTTCTCCATGATGCCGCGCCGGTGCCGCCCCTGGTAGGTCGTCCGCGGGTTCTCGTCCTCGCCCAGCTCGGCCAGGTACTTGCTCTCGGCGTCGATGAGCAGCTCCAGCTCGCCCCGGTCGAGGAACACGCCCTGGCAGCCGGGGCACTCCTCGATGACCACCCCGTGCCGTTCGTGGGTGTCGAGCGCGGACGCGCACTTCGGACACCGCATGGTCGCCTCCGACATACCGGATCCCCTATCCGTGACGGCAGTCTTTACTGTCCGGCGGTCAGCCTATTGACGGCGTCGGCCCCGGGGAACGGCGCAAAGGGTCGTACGGCCCGATCCGGATGACCGGAACCGGCTACCGGTCCCCGCCTGCCGGGGACGACCTCGACCGGCGGCGGCGGGCCGTCCGCCCCGCGGCGGCCAGCGGCCGCAGCAGGAGCGGGACGCGGCGCGCGGGCCGCGCGGGCAGCACGGGCCGCGCCGAGCGGGCGGCGTCGAGGGCGTCCAGGCGGGCGGTGCGGGCGAGGGCCGTGCGGCGGCGCCACAGGCCCAGGCAGGCGGCCAGCCACAGCAGCCCGACCTCGGCGACCAGCGTGATGCCGAGGACCACGGCCCAGTCGATGCCGCCGCCCTCCTCGTCCATGCCGGTCGGGGAGATCAGCGTCATCTGGTCGCCGGCCGCGCCGGGCGGCAGCGCGACCCCGGCCCGCCCGTCGAAGGTCGGCAGCACCGAGCCGGACGGCCCGGTGGTCGGCAGGTCCATGGGCGGCCCGGACGGCGGCACCACCGGCAGGGCCGGGACGCCGGGCGCGGGCGGCCCGGCGGGCGGGGACGGCACGGGCTCGGGCTCGGCCCCGAACGCCGGGCCGGGAAGCGGGAGCGGGGCCTGCGCCGCGGGCGGGGCCGGCGCCGGGGCGGGCGGCTTGATGAACATGGGCGCGTTCGTCTGCGGCTTCTGCCGGGGCGGCCGGGGGGCGGCCGGTCGGCGGGGCTCCCGTACGGGCGCGCGCTCCGGCCGCGCCTTCTTGCTCTTAGGAGGCGCCGCCTTCCGCACCTTCGGAGCGGCCGCACGTCCCGGCTTGGGAGGGGCGGGCGGGCGCGGGGCCGAGCCGGGCTTCGGCGGCCGGACCGGCGTACCGGGGACGGTCGGAGCGAGGCCGGGGAGGGCCGTCCCCTTGGAGCCGTTCGCGTCCTGCGAGCCCTTCGGGCCCGACTCGGGCAGGATGATCGTGGCGATGGCGTCGTCCTTGACGTTCCGGGCGGCCGCCACCGCGACGATACGGGGCGGGTGCCCCTGAGCGGCCGACCTCCGCTGGACCGCGTCCAGGGCGGACTTCGCGTCACCCGCGTCCAGGGCTCCCGGCTCCGGAACGGTGCCCGGCTCGATGCCCGGTCCGGTACCTGGCTCGGTGCGCCCCGGCGGTTTGCGGCCGGCGTCCGAGGGGGCCAGGCGGACGGTCAGCTTCGTGCGCCAGGGCTGGGCCAGATCGCCCAGGTCGCAGTGCAAGGGCGCGGAAACGCCCTGCGCGGCACAGCCGCGCGGGACGCCCTCCCAGGCCAGCGGACGCTGGGCGAGCAGGATCAGGCTGGTGTCGCGGGTCGTGCCGCCCAGCGGGCGCACCTCCGCGACGTAGTTGAAAACCTGCGCGCCGCTCCGCGCCGCGCGTCCGGCGGGGCTGATCGTGGCGGCCAGGCGGACGGCCCCGTCGCCTCCGGGCGCCGATCCCTGCGCGGCCGGTCCACCGGACCCGGCCGCCGGGGCCTTGTGCCGCGCGGGCGCGCCGGGCAGCGCGCCCGGCGCGGGATCGGCGAGCAGGGACGACACCATGCTCTCCACAGGGCCGCTCCTCGCCGCCTGGGCCGTGGTCTCCGCCATCGCGAACGCCGGCAGGACCAGCACGCCGCCCAGCGCGGCCGCCTTCCAGCGCCGGCCCTGCGTACGCCGCTTCGATGCCGTGCTGCCCCCGGTAGGCACGCGTCCCCCTCGTCACTGACCATCGTCTGTTCGCCGGGGGGCGGCGCCGTGGGACGCCGGGCCTCATCAGTAATGCCCGCTCGGCACGGGCCGTAACACCACGAGCACGGAGAGGCGCCATTTCGCACAGCGAAATCATTTCTCCGTAGAATCGGGTGTCCGCGAGGAGAGGAGACACCGGTGGCGGAGGCCGTACGGTCCCTGGAACGCGCCTTCGAGCTGCTGGAGCACCTGGCCGACGCGGGCGGCGAGATGGCGCTGTCGGAGCTGACGGAGGTCTCCGGCCTGCCCATGCCGACGATCTACCGGCTGATGCGCACCCTGGTGAACCAGGGGTACGTGCGGCAGGAGCCGTCCAAGCGGTACGCGCTCGGACCGCGCCTGATCCGGCTGGGCGAGGGCGCGTCCCGGCTGCTGGGCTCCTGGGCCCGCCCCGCGCTGGCCGAGCTGGTGGACGAGGTCGGCGAGACCGCCAACATGGCCGTGCTGGAGGGCGACGCGGCGGTGTACGTCGCCCAGGTGCCCTCCCGGCACTCGATGCGGATGTTCACCGAGGTCGGGCGGCGCGTGCAGCCGCACTGCACCGGCGTCGGCAAGGCGCTGCTGGCGCAGCTGCCCGAGCGGCGCGTCCGGGAGATCGTGGCGCGCACGGGGATGCCCGCCTACACCCCGCACACCTTCACCGACCCCGACGCGCTGATCGCCGAGCTGGCGACGGTCCGCGAGCGCGGCTACGCGGTGGACGACGAGGAGCAGGAGGTCGGCGTGCGCTGCGTGGCGGTGCCGCTGCCGGGCGCGCCCGCGCCCGCCGCCCTGTCGGTGTCGGGGCCCTCGGCGCGCATGACGCGGGAGGCGGTGACCGGCGTGGTGCCGGTGATGCGCGAGGTCGCCGGGCGCTTCGCCGCCCAGCTCGACCCCGCCGGCGGCCGCGCCTGACGGTCGCGGGCGGGGCCGCCGGACGGGCCCGCGGGCCCGGGGGTCAGTGGTCGACGACCTCGCCGACCACCACGCTCGGGCGGCCGCCCCGCTCCCAGGTCACGTAGTCGCCCGCGGCCCGCACCAGGGCGGCGGCCAGCCACAGGGCCACGCCGGTGTCGTCCATCACGCCGACGACCGGCAGCACCTCGGGGATCGCGTCGATCGGCGAGACGATGTAGACCAGGCCCAGCGCCAGCAGGCCGAGCGTGCCGTACGACATGCCCTTGTACTCGCCGCGCAGGACCGCCTTGAGCATCCGCGGAACGGCCCTGGCGCGCTCCCCCAGGCCCGGCGCGTCCGGCTTCAGCGTCTCGCTGTAGATCTCCCAGGCCGCCCCCGCGGCCGCCGCGCTGCGCTTCTTGTCCATCAGGGACTCCTTGAAGGTGGTTGAGGGCGCTCCCCCGAGACGCCCACGCTCTACTAGGACGCGGGGCGGGCCCGCCGTGTTCCCCGATGTGACGGGCGCGACTCCTGACGCCGCCGTGCCGCCCGGGTCACCGGGGGCCAGGTTTTCGTCACCTGGGCGAACGGGCTGCGGGGATTCGGCCGCATTTTCCGTCGTGCGCTGGAAACATGGGCTTCGGGACCCCCTGGCCAGGAGGGAGGGCGCCGCCTCCCCGCCGGCGCGGCCGTCCCGGCACGAGGCCCTGCCCGCCAGGCACCAGGAGCTGACGCAGGACATGAGCGGCGACCGTCCCATCCCGTCCCCGACCGGCCCGGTACGCGGCACCGCCGCGGGCTCCGGCTACCTCGCCCTGCCGCCCACCGCCGTGGACGCGCGCCCCGCGACCGCCACCCGGCTCGTGGTGGCCTGGCCCGGTCTCGACCCGCCGCGCACCGCGGCCGCGCTGGCGGCGGCCGCGCCGATGACCGGCGTGCCGCTCTGGCGCGTCTACCTGGACCTGCCGGTCCCCGAGGGCCGGCCGGCCGCCGGGCTGGGGTCGGGCGCGTTCCTGGAGTCGCACGGCATGGAGACCTACGCCGCGGCCGTCGAGCAGGCCGTGGAGCGGCTGCCCGCCGCGCTGGCCGACCTGCGCCGCGACCTCGGGCTGCCCGACGGCCCGATCGGGCTGGCCGGGTTCTCCGCGGGCGGGGCCGCCGCGCTGCTGGCGCTGGCGCGCGGCGTGGTCCCGGTGAGCACCGCCGCGCTGGTCGCGCCGGTCGTGGCGCCGAGCCGCGCGGCCCGCGCGCTGGAGAAGCGCGCGGGCCGCGACCGCGCCTGGTCCGACCGGGCGCGCGGCCTCGCCGAGCGCCTGGACCTGGGCGCCCGCGCCGGCGAGGTCGCCGCGCGCGGCACCGCGCTGCTGCTGATCGGCGGCGCCAAGGACCGGGTGGTGCCGCCCAGCGAGATCACCGCGCTGCGCGACCTGCTGCGCCGGCACGGCGGCGCCGCGGTGGAGTCGGCCACCTTCCGGATGGGGCACGCGCTGGCCACCGAGCCCGGCACCGACCCGCGGCCGCCGATCACCGAGGCCGTCCGGGTGGACGGGGTGCTCAGCGACTGGTTCCGCGAGCGGGTCGCCGAGGTCGACCCCCGGTTCGGCCACGGGCCGCCCGCCGAGGAGACCCGCACCGACCTGCGGCCGGTCCCGGGGCCGCTGCACCTGGAGGGCTCGGGCCGCAACGGCTGAGCGGGGTCAGCGGCGGGCCAGCACCTGGTAGCTCACCGGGATGACCCCGGAGCCGGTGCCGCCGACCTCGGCCATCGCCGCCTTGGACAGGTCCAGGCAGCGGCCGCCCACGTACGGGCCCCGGTCGTTGATCCGCACGATGACGGACTTGCCGTTGTTCTTGTTGGTCACGCGGACCTTGGTGCCCATCGGCAGCGTCTTGTGCGCCGCCGTCAGCTCGCTCGGGTCGAACCGCTCGCCGCTGGCGGTCATCTGCCCCTCCCAGTAGTAGGAGGCCTGGCAGGAGCCGCTGCTGACGACCCGCGCCTTCGGGGCCTTCTTCGGCTTGGGCCGCTGCGTCTTCGACGGCTTGGCCGACGGGGCCGCGGACGGCTTGCGCGCCGGCTTCGCGCTCCGGTGCCCGCCGCGGCTGGCGCGGCTCGGCGTGGCGCGGGGCGGATCGGCCAGGGGCGCCGCGGTCCGCGGTTCGGACGGCTGCGGCAGGGTCTGCGCGGCCCGTGCCGATTCCGGCGAGCCGGACGAGCTCAGCAGCGCCGCCGCGCCGGCCGCCAGCACGGCGACGGCGACGCCGGAGGCGACGAGGAGGAGCCGGAGCCGGCTCTTGGGGCGGTGCTTTCCAGAGTTGCCCACGGAGAAGGGTCCTTTGGTCGGGGACATGTCTCCGGACGCCCTGGACCGCGCTCGTGCGGCCCTGATCCTTCGGCGGTGGTGCGCTCGCCGCGCGGGTCCTCCCCGGGCCGTCTCTCGGTCCCGTGGGCGCCCGCCCTGCCCTCGTCTCGGGGCTCCTACCGCGGCATCGCGGTGGTGCGGCGTCCGGCGGGTGCGGCACCGGCGCGCATGTTCATTTGGACTGCTGCTCTAATTCGGGCGGCCGCGCCGCCGTGGTCGGTCCTGGGTGCCGCACACAAGTCCTTGACCGTACGTTGCGAAACTCATTAAGCAAGTCGAAGGCCGTGCTTTGTGGGGTTTGTCACCCGGACTTTTGCCGCCCGGAGTCACTCGACCCCGGAGAGTGAATCCCAGTGAAGATCACCTTTACCGTGCGCCGACGCGCCGATCTCGGGAAGATCACGGGCTTTTCGCGCGAACGCCGACGGGGCGCCCCCGGGATGTTCCGGGGGCGCCCCGTCCAGGCGCCGGGACCGGCGCCGTGCCGCTCGCGAGCCGGCACGCGGCCGGTCCGATCGGGCGCGTGTCAGCCCGCGAGCGGCATCGGCGGCACGAGGCCGGAGGTGTCGGTCAGGCCGCCGGCGAGCCCGCCGAGCCGGCCGGACACCATGGCGTCGGAGCTGCCGACCGGGCCGTTGGCCGAGCCGGTGACGCCGCCCAGCAGGCCCTGCACCGGGTCGCCGGAGGAGCCGTTCAGCAGCCCCTGGACCTGCTCGGCGCCGAGCGGCAGCGGCGAGGCCGGCCCGGCCGCGCGCCGGTGCGAGGCCGGGGGCAGGACCGACTCGGCCGCGACGGTCTCCAGCACCGGGGCGACCGTCCCCGAACGGGTCACGCCGTTCAGCACGCCGGTCCCGGGCACCTTGGGCAGGTGGTCGCCGGCCGTCCGGCGGGCGGACGCCGGAGCGCCGGCGCCCAGGGTCCTGGTGGCCTGGCCGGCCCCGCCGGGCTTGACGAGCCCGGTGACGTCCAGGCCCCGGACGATCTTGCCCAGCCCGGCGTCGCCCGGCGTGGCCTCGTCGTCGTCGTGGTCGTGGTCGTGGTCGGGGCAGCGCGCGGCGGCGCGCAGCCCGGCGGCGTCGCGGACGGCGCCGGCGGGGCAGGCGGCCGGGGCCCCGGCGCGCCGGGTCGCGGCGCGCTTCAGCGTGGTGGAGGTCTTGAGGCCCTTCTCCGGCAGCGAGACCGGGGCGAGGTCGGGCACGGCGGCCACGGAGGTGACGGGCTGCAGCACCCCGTCGACGGTCCGGTCGATCTCGCGCTGGGCGGCGTTGGCCGGCACGGTCGCGGCGGCCAGCAGCACGGCCGCCGGAGCGAGCGCGGCGGCGGCCCTCAGCAGGCTCCTGGTGGAACGGTTCATTTTCTTCCCCCCGGGGGTTTGTCGATTGGCGCTGCACGGGCGCACTGCGTTTCCGGGGAACCCCTCCCGGAATCGTTCGTCCAGTCGCGCCGTCGTGCCGGGACGCTAGTACAGCGCACCGGCGGGCACAGGGAATTGAGGAAATGACCAAGCGACGTAATAAAGATCTACGAAAGGCCGCTGACCTGCCCGCCATACCGCCCCGTATCCGGGCCAAAACCCCTGCCCTTTGGCTCCGCGCCGCCCCGGAAATTGCCGGGATGTGAAAGCGCGAACGCCCCGGAGGGCATCCGGGGCGTTCGCGGTTTTTACCTGCGCGGGGAAAGCATGGGCTACTCCGCGGAGCCGCCCAGCGCGATCGCGTCGGCGACCTCCTCCCGCCGGACGGCCAGCTCGCGGGCGTACTTCTCCGCGTCCACCTTCTCGGCGATCTCCTCGTCCTGGCGCATCAGCGCCTCCAGGTCGGCCTTGGCGTTGTCGAGCACGCCCATGTCCAGGTAGGCGGCCTGCACCTTGTCGCCCCACAGCCCGACGTCCTTGACGCACGGCACGATCCGGCTGAACAGCAGCGACTGGTAGAGGGTGTACATGTCGGAGTTGTCGACGTACTCCATGCACCTGTCCATGGGCAGGCCGAGCTGCTCGAAGACCTCGCGCCCCTTGAACCGGTCGCGCATCAGGTAGCAGCCCTCGACCACGAACTCCTCGCGCTCGGCCCGCTCCTTGCTGGTCAGCTCGGCGTAGTAGTCCTTGAGCGCCAGCCGGCCGAACGCCACGTGCCGCGCCTCGTCCTGCATCACGTAGGCCAGCAGCTGCTTGACCAGCGGGTTGGTGGACATGTCGCGGTAGAGCCCGAACGCCGCCAGCGCCAGCCCCTCGATCAGCACCTGCATCCCCAGGTAGGGCAGGTCCCAGCGGGAGTCCTCCAGCGACTCGGCCAGCAGCCTGGCCAGGTCCTGGTTGATCGGGTACGCCATCCCGATCTTCTCCTTGAGGAAGCGCGCGTACAGCTCCACGTGCCGCGCCTCGTCCATGGTCTGGGTGGCGGCGTAGAACTTGGAGTCCAGGTCGGGCACCGACTGCACGATGCGCGCCGAGACGTTCAGCGCGCCCTGCTCACCGTGCAGGAACTGGCTGAACAGCCACGACCCCTGGTGCCGGCCGAACTCGTCGCGCTCCTTCTGGGTCATGCGGTCCCAGATGTCGGAGCCGAACAGCGGGTTGAACTGCTCGGGCAGGCCCGCCACGTTGACCGGGTCCACCTCCAGGTCCCAGTCGATGCGCTTCTGCGCGTCCCACTGCTTGTCCTTGCCCTTCTGGTACAGGTTCAGCAGCCGGTCGCGGCCGTCGTCGTACTCCCAGGTGAAGCGGGCGTCGCCGGCCATCGGGACGTTCCAGGTCTCCTTGGGGACCGAGCCGGTGTAGAGGTCGAACGAGGTCACGGGGAAGCCTCCTACGGTGCGGGCGCCCGGCGGGGGAAGGCCGACGGGCGCGGGGGTCGCCGCCCACCGCTTTACATACCTTCGTAACATGTAAAGCACGCGTTGGCCATACCCGGGCGCTCACCGCCCCGCCGCCCGCGCGCCGCCTGACACAAGTCACGGCGAACCGACCGCACCCCGCACTACCGCCACTGCCTGGGCCTTCCCTAGCGTGGGGCGCATGCTCAGCCGCAACGACACCCCCTCCCCCCGCACGGTGATCGCCTGATGAACGACTGGTCCGGGGCCGACGACGACGCGCCCCGCATGCGCGGACGGGCCTTCTGGGTCTCGTTCGGGCTGCTCTACCTGATCCCCGTGGGGCTGGAGGCCGCCCGCCACGACGGCGCCCGCCGGGCGCTGGAGCTGGGCTCGCTGGCGGTGTTCGTGGCGGTCTACTACGGGGCGGCGCTGAACCGGAAGAGCTGGTCGGAGCCGTTCACCCCGCTCGCCCGGACCCTGCTCGGCGCGCTCGCGGCGCTGACGGCGGTACTGCCGTTCGTCTTCGGTCAGCACTGGCTGGGCCTGCCGGTCTACCTCGGCATCGTCGGCGCGCTGACGCTGCCGATGAAGGCCGCCCCCGCCGGGGTCGCCGGGGCGATGGTGCTGGCCGTCGCCCAGGGCCTGCTGCTCGGCGCGCCCCCGCAGATGATCGCGGTGATCGCGCTGACGCTGCTGTCGTTCGGCCTGCTGATGGTGGCCTTCCGGCACTCGCGCGGGCTGGTCGCCGAGCTGCGCGCCGCGCGCGGCGAGGCGGCCCGGCTCGCGGCCGCCGACGAGCGGCTGCGCATCGCCCGCGACCTGCACGACCTGCTGGGCCACAGCCTGTCGCTGATCGTGCTGAAGAGCGAGCTGGCCCGCCGCGTCGCCGAGCGCGACCCCGGGCGCGCGGCCGCCGAGGTCGCCGACATCGAGCGGGTGGCGCGGCGGTCGCTGGCGGAGGTGCGCGAGGCGGTCAGCGGCTACCGGCGGCGCGGCCTGGCCGAGGAGCTGGACGGCGCGCGCGCCGTGCTGGCGGCGGCGGGCGTGGCGGCGACCGTGGAAGGGGCCGTGGAAGGGGTGGACGGGTCGCTGCCGGAGGCCGCCGACGGGCTGTTCGGGTGGGCGGTGCGCGAGGGCGTCACCAACGTCGTCCGGCACGCCCGCGCCACCCGCTGCGCGATCATGGTCGGGCGGGACGGCGGCGCCGCGACCCTGGAGATCCGCGACGACGGCCGGGCCGGGCCGGGGCACGCCCCCGGCAACGGCCTGACCGGCCTCGCCGAGCGCGTCGCCGAGGCGGGCGGCTCGGTGGCCGCCGGGCCCCTGCCGGAGGGCGGCTTCCGGCTGCGGGTCGAGGTCCCGCTGCTCCCCGCGAAGGTAGAGTCCCCGACGTGATCACAGTCCTGCTCGCCGAGGACCAGGGCATGGTCCGCGGCGCCCTCGCCGCCCTGCTGGACCTGGAGGACGACCTGGAGGTCGTCGGGCAGGCCGCCGACGGGGCCGAGGCGGTCGCGGCCGCGGCCCGGCTGGCCCCCGACGTGGTGCTGCTGGACGTCGAGATGCCCGGCAAGGACGGGCTGACCGCCGCCGCCGAGATCGGCGCGGCGCTGCCCGGCTGCCGGGTGATGATCCTGACGACGTTCGGGCGGCCCGGCTACCTGCGCCGCGCGATGGAGGCGGGCGCGGCCGCGTTCCTCATCAAGGACGGCCCCGCCGAGGAGCTGGCCGCCGCGATCCGCCGGGTGGCGGCGGGCGAGCGGGTGATCGACCCGGCGCTGGCCGCCGCCGCGCTGAGCGCGGGCCCGAACCCGCTGTCGCCGCGCGAGCGCGACGTGCTGGCGGCGGGCCGGGACGGCGCGACGGTCGCCGACATCGCCGCGCGCCTGCACCTGTCGGAGGGCACGGTCCGCAACTACCTGTCGGCCGCCATCAGCAAGGTCGGCGCGCGCAACCGCATCGAGGCCGTCCGCACCGCCGAGGCGCAGGGCTGGCTCTGACCGCGCATACGATCGAGCGATGCGCCGCCCCCTAGCCGTCCTCGCCGCCCTGGCCGCGGGCCTCGCCGCGGCCGGATGCTCGGCGGACGCGCCGGGGCCGGTCCGGGCCGAGCCCGGCACGCCGTCCCCCGCCGTCGCGGGCAGCCCCGGGTGCGGGAAGCCGTCGCCCGGCTCCGGGCGGCACGCCTTCGGGGGCCGCGCCTACTCGCTGACGCTTCCGGCCTACGACGGCGTCAAGCCCGTCCCGCTGATCCTGGACCTGCACGGCCTGCACTCCAACGGCTTCCAGCAGGCGCTGTACGGGCGGCTGGGCAGCGCCGGGCCGCAGCGCGGTTTCGCGGTGGTCGAGCCGGAGGCCGCGCCCGGCCGCGACGGCTGGAAGCTGCCGGGCATGGCGGACGGCTCCGCCGACACCGCCTACATGGGCAGGCTGCTGGACCACCTGGAGCGGACGCTGTGCGTCGACCGCGGGCGGGAGTTCGCGGCGGGCTTCTCCAACGGCGCCGGGCTGTCGGCCGCGCTGGTCTGCGGGCTGCGCGGGCGGCTGGCCGGGATCGCCCCGGTCGCCGGGATCAACCTGGCGCGGCCGTGCGCGGGCGCGAAGCCGACCACGATCGTGGCCTTCCACGGCGACGCCGACCGGGTCGTGCCCTATCGGGGCGGCGAGCCGTTCGGCGGGAACCGCACGCAGGTGCCCGGCTGGATGCGGCCGCTGGACGGCCGGTTCCACCTGCCGTCCGTGCCGGGGCTGACCGCGCAGTGGGCGCGGGCGTTCGGCTGCCGTCCGGCCGTGGCCGACACCATCGGCGGCGAGGTGCGGCGCGAGCGCCACGCGGGCTGCCGCGGCGGCAGGACCGTCGAGCTGTACACCGTGGCGGGCGGCGGCCACACCTGGCCGGGGTCGATCGCGATCGGCGCGGGCAGGACCACCACCCGCGTCGACGCCACCAGGATCGCCCTGGACGCGTTCGCCGCCGCCCGCTGACCGGCGTCAGCGCGACTGGAGCGCGTCCAGCCCCACCGCCATCGCGATGACCAGGCGGCGGTCCAGGCGCGGGTCCTTGATGTCCACCACGTACCGGTCGCGCAGGCCGAACTTCTTCTCCACCGAGAAGACCACCTGGTCGCCGGCGTGGAAGTCGAAGTGGTAGGGCCAGGCGAACGGCAGGTTCTCGGCGTAGGGGATGAAGTTCCACGCCCGGCGCAGCAGCGCCACGCCCTTGTTGCGCTCGCTGCCGGTCGTCACGCCGAGGCCGGGCTGCTCCAGGTGCCAGGTGGACGACAGCAGCGACTTCTTGAAGTCCTTGCGGAAGGTCCCGATCGGCTGCCCGGACGCGTCGGTGACGTCGTAGGCCGAGGCGAGGTCGATGCGCTTGCGCGCCTTGAACCCCAGGATCGGCTGCTTCTTGCCGGTGTCGGCGTACAGGGTGACCTGCTCCTTGAACGCCAGCCGCTTCTGCTGGGCGAACGCGACCAGCCCGCCCTCGGAGCCGTCGGGGTTCTCGGCGTGCACCTCGTACTGGTTGACCATCAACCGGAGGCGCTGCCGCACGAGGAACCGGTGCTGTTGCTGCATCGTCGCGTGATCCACCGGTATCACCTGTTCTGTTGCAAAGCGGGGGGTCTGAGGGGAATGGAGTGTCCCATACCCCCGCGACAGGTGGTCTACCGTCACGCCGAGCGGATGTGCCCGGCCAGGTAGCCGTGGATGAGCCGCTCGGCCTCGGCGAGGATCTCGGGGTCGCCCTCGGGGGTGCGGCGGAAGGCCATCTTGAGCACCGCGTCCCCGGCCTCGACCGCGATCGCCAGGGCGCGCGCCAGCTCGGGGGTGTCGGCGATGCCGAACGTCTGCACGATCATGTCGCGCAGCCGGTCGGCGACCACCGCGTTGTTGTCGGCGTCGGAGTCCAGCAGGTTGATGTCGGCCACGTCGCCGAACCGCAGCACCCGGAAGCCCGGCACGGTGCGGTGCATGTCCACGAAGATGTCGATGATCACGCCGACGGTGTCGGACCAGTCGGTGAAGGTCTCCTCGCCCAGCCGCCGCGACACCCGCCGGCCGAACTCCTCCAGGTTGCGCAGCGCCAGGGCCTGCGCGACGGCGCGCTTGTCGGGGAAGAACTGGTAGACCGAGCCGATCGCGACCTCGGCGCGCTGGGCGATGCGGGTGGTGGTGAGCCCGTCGTAGCCGTCCTCGTCGAGGATCTCGGCGCACGCGTCGAGCATGCGCTGGACGCGTTCGGCACTGCGGCGCTGGGCGGGGCGGCGGCGGAGCGGGGTCCGGATCTCGGTCACGCATCCATTGTCTCCCCATTTACGCTCGGTCACGCCGGGTCGCGGCCGGGAGTCCGCCGTCCGCCCGCCGACCTCGCTCGACCTCTGGGGGACATTCACCTTCCGTGAGGAGGGCCGAAGACTGTCCGCACCGTCCGGGGCGCGTTCCCCGGAACCCCCCGCCCGCACCGGACACAGACGGGACATGACCCTGCGAACCCTCACGGACGCGGCGTTGTGGCGACGCGCGCGGGACGGCGACGAACACGCCTTCGGCGAGCTGTTCGACCGGCACGCGCGTGCGGTCTACGGCTTCTGCTTCCGCCGCACGGCCGACTGGACGGCCGCCGAGGACCTCACCTCGGTGGTCTTCCTGGAGACCTGGCGGCGGCGCGGGCAGGTGCGGCTGGAGTCGGACTCGCTGCTGCCGTGGCTGTACGGCGTGGCGACCAACGTCCTGCACAACCACCGCCGCTCGCTGCGCCGCCACCGCGCCGCCCTGGCGCGGCTGCCCGCGCCGCCGCCCGTCCCCGACGGCGCCGACGACACCGCCGCCCGTCTGGACGCCGAGCACCGGATGCGCGAGGTGCTGGCGTCGATCGCCGAGCTGCCGCGCCGCGACCGGGAGATCCTCACGCTGTCGGTCTGGGAGGGCCTCGGCTACGCCGAGATCGCCACGGCGCTCGGCGTCCCGGTGGGCACCGTGCGCTCCCGGCTGTCGCGCGTCCGCGCCAAGCTGCGCGTCCCGCCGGAACCGGCCGCCGCCCCGGTCCCCGACCCGCCCCCCGGCCGCACCTCGTACTCCACGGAGCCGACCTCATGAACGACCTCGCCCCGCCCCCGTCGCGCGACATGCCCGCGGGCCGCCACGACGCCCGCCGCGCCCACCTGCTGGAAGAGATCACCACCCGCCGCGAGTCCCCGCTGCGCCGCCTGACCGCCTCGTCCGGCCCGCTGTCCGGGCGGCGCCTGCTGCTCGGCGGTTTGGCGAGCGCGGCCCTGGCGGGCGGCGTCACCGCCGCGCTCGTCCTCGTCCCGCCCGGTGACGGACCGCCGCGGATGGCGCAGGCCGGGGCGGTCACCGTCCTGAACCGCGCCGCCGACGCCGCCTCCGCCGAGCCCGAGCTGAGGCCCCGGCCCGACCAGTACCTCTACGAGGAGTACAAGAGCTGGCAGTCGGCCGCCGCCTCCGCCGGGATGGGGGCGCCGGAATCCGAGCCGACCGACGAGGCCGAGCACGTCCGCTCCTGGCGGTCGGTCGACGGGAAGAGCGCGAGCCTGGTGCAGTCGCGGCAGACGGCGCGGGGCGCCGCGCCGGGCTGGCACGTGGAGTGGCAGTGCCAGGACCGCGAGACGCCGGGGCAGCGCGCGTTGCGGGAAGGTCCCGGCCCCCGGCCCACCGGCTGCGCCGGCCGGCCTCTGGTCTTCCGCAACGAGCTGCCGACCGGCACCGAGGCCATGCTCAAGTGGGTCTACCGCAACAACGACGGCGACAACCCGCCGGACGTGCAGGCGTTCCGCACCGTCGGCGACACGCTGCGCGGCCGGTCGGTGCCCCCGGCGGCGCGGGCGGCGCTGTTCCGGGCCGCCGCGCGGATTCCGGGCGTGACGGTCCGGCGCGGCCGGATCGCCGGGCCGCACGCGCCGGACCTGTCGGCCTTCCCCGAGACGGTCTCGGTCGGGCAGACCTGGAACGGCTTCCGGGACGAGCTGGTCTTCGACGCCCGCACCCACCAGCTGATCGGCCAGGCGAGCGTGGTGGACTTCGACGGCTCGTTCCGGCCGGCGGGCGCCAAGCCGTCCCACGCCCCCTCGGGGGAAGCGCGCAAGCTCTACAAGCAGGGCGCGATCCTCTACATGGAGTGGACCCTGAAGATCGCCGTCACCGACCGCCCGGGGCAGGTCCCCGGCCGCTAGCGCAGTGACTCGAAGAGCTCGTCGGCCGCGGGCCGGGTCCACTGGACCCGGTTCGGGTCGCCCGCGTACGGCTCCACCGGCACGGTCGAGAAGCGCACCTGGCTCGTGTCGCCCACGCTCATCGCCAGGTCGAACATCTGCCTGAGCCCCAGGTCCTTGTCCGTGGTCACCGACTTGGTGGCCGCGCGCAGGAACGACCACACCTTGGCCGGCTCGCCCAGCCGCCGCTTGGCGGTGTCGGCCATCGCCTTCATCAGGGCCTGCTGGCGCTGGATGCGGCCGAGGTCGGAGCCGTCGCCGACGCTGTAGCGCACGCGCGCGTAGCCGAGGGCCTGCTCGCCGTCGAGCCTCTGCCGCCCGGCCTTGAGCTTCAGCCCGGCCTTCGGGTCGTCGATGGCCTGCGGGACGTCCAGCTCCACGCCGCCGAGGGCGTCCACCATGCCCTTGAAGCCGGTGAAGTCGATCTGGACCGCGTGGTCCACGTGCACGCCGGTGGCGGCCTCGACGGTCTTCCACGCGCACGGGAGCCCGGCCTCGTTGAACGCCGAGTTGATCATGCCGGTGCGGGCCGGGACCGTCTCGCCGCCGGACGCGCGGCAGGCCGGGATCCGCACCATCGAGTCGCGCGGCAGGCTGACGCCGCGCACGTCGCGCCCGTCGGCCGGCAAATGGAACAGGACCATGGTGTCGCTGCGGGCGCCCTCGTCGCGGCCGTAGGCGGCGTTGGCCCCGGCGCGGCTGTCGGAGCCCACCACCAGGATGTTCTCGGCCTCGGTGCGCTTGCCGGGGCGCGGGCCGAGGTCGTCGGAGCTGACGTGCGAGATGTCGCCGTCCAGCCCGGCGTACAGGCCGTACAGCCCGGCCGACACCAGGCCCAGCACCACCGCGACGGCCAGCAGGAGCCGGACGCGTCGCCGCCGTCGCCGCCGCTGCCGCCGTTCGGCGGAGCGGCTCAACTTGGGCCGGGCCTGGTGCTTTGTCATCTCACGTACCCCCGTGAGGCCATACTGACCAGGTTGTCATGGACCCGGTCGGAGGTCCGGGCCAGCCCCTCCTCCAGCGGCACCCGCGCGTTGCGGGTCTGGTGGTCGCGGGCCGCGTGCGGGTAGGGGACCAGCACGGCCGGGACGCCGGCGTGGGCGAGTCCGGCCACCGTCGCCGAACCCGCCCGGCAGACCATCACGTCCGCTGCGGCGTAGGCCAGGTCCATCCGGTCGAGGTGGTCGACCGCCGTCGCGATCCGTCCGGCGCCCGCCCCCGCAAGGCGCCGTTGGATCGCGTCGGTGCCTTCACGGCCCGATTTGATAACGAAACGGACGTCACTTCTGTTCCGCCAGTGACGGGCGAGGTTCACCGCGGCCTCGTTCAGGCTGGTCGCGCCCTGGCCGCCGCCGTTGACGATCACGAGGCGCGCCCCGTCCGGGACGCCGAACCGCCGGCGCGCCCGCGCCCGGAGCGCCTCCCGGTCGAACGCCGCGATCTCCGGCATCAGCGGCATCCCGACGACCCGCGCGCCGGGGAGGTGGGGCAGCGCCGCGTCGAACGCCAGCGCCACCTGATCGGTGAGCCGCGCCGAGAACGCGTTGGCCCGGCCCGGCACCGCGTTCGACTCGTGGATCAGCGCGGGCACCCCGGCGAGGCGCGCGCCCGCGATCAGCGGGGCGCTGGAGTAGCCGTCCATGCCGCCGAGCGTGCCGCCCGTACCGAAGAGGTTCCTAAGACGGCGGCCGGGTAGACCTTGGTCGCTATCGGCGGGCGGCCGCGCTGGCGAGGATCGCGCCATGAGCGACACGAAGACCTACGACTCGGTCAGCGGGGCGGCCCTGATCATCGGCTTCTACGAGGGCGTCCTGCCCTTCCCCGCCAAGGCCTTCGACTGGACGCCGGTGCTGTGCCTGCCGCGCCATCTGGACGCCCCGTACTGGTGGATCGTCTCCGCGGCCGTGCTCGCGGCGGCCGCCATCACCGTCCAGACCATGGAAGCCCTCAAGGGGCGTGTGGAGTAACCGCAGGTCACGGGTAGCGTCGTAGAAATGATGGAGGATGTGCGGGTCCTGGTCGCGGACGACGAGCCGGCGGTGCGGGAGACCGTCGGCGACACCCTCGGCCTGGACGGCTACGACGTCCGCACCGCGCCGGACGGCCCCACCGCCCTCGCCGAGACCGCGGCCCTGCTGCCGGACGCGATCGTGCTGGACGTGCTCATGCCGGGGCTGGACGGCCTGGAGGTGTGCCGCGCGCTGCGCGGGCGCGGCGACCGCACGCCCATCCTGATGCTGACCGCCCGCGACGCCGTGGGCGACCGGGTCGCGGGTCTGGACGCGGGCGCCGACGACTACCTGGTCAAGCCGTTCGCGCCGGACGAGCTGCGCGCCCGCGTCCGCGCCCTGCTGCGCCGCGTCGCCGCCGTCGCCGCCGCGCCCGCCGCTCCCCCGGGGTACGCCGGCCTCGCGCTGGACCCCGACGCCCGCGAGGGCACGCGGGGCGGGCGGCGGATGCAGTTCACCGAGACCGAGTACGCGCTGCTGGAGCTGCTGGTGCGCAACGCCGGGCAGGTCCTCACCCGCGAGACGATCATGGACCGGGTGTGGGGCTACGACTTCGGCCCCGAGTCCAACTCGCTGGGCGTCTACGTCGGCTACCTGCGCCGCAAGCTGGAGGCGGGCGGCGAGCCCCGGCTGCTGCACACCGTGCGCGGCGTGGGCTACGTGCTGAGGTCGCCGTGACCGGGCCCCGGCGGGGGCCGCGGTGGCCGCGCCGGGGCGGATCGCCGCCGGTCTGGGGGCGGCTGCCGCTGCGGGCGCGGCTCGCGGTGCTGACGGCGGCGGCCGTGGCGGTGGCGATCGCGGGCGCGACCGCCGTCGCCTACCTGGTGCTCGACAAGGCGGCGCACGGCGAGCTGGACCGGTCGCTGCAGCGGCAGGCCGCGCAGCTCGACCGGGAGGTCCGGGCCCGGAGCTGGGCGCGGACCGGGTCGTGCGAGTGGATCACCTCGTCCTGCGCGCAGATCGTGCACCGCGACGGCCGCGCCGAGCCCGCCGACGCCGGACTGCCGGTCACCCGGCAGATGGTGCGCGTGGCCGAGGGACTGAGCCCGCCGTTCTTCACCGACACGGTCTCGGGCCGCGTGCCCGTCCGCGTCTACACCAAGCCGCTCGACGCGGGCCGGGCGCTGGAGATCGGCGTCCGCGCCGACGGGGTGGCGCGCAACCTGCGCGCCGCGCGGGCGGCGCTGCTGGTCACCGCGCTGGCCGGGGTGGGCGTGGCGGCGCTGCTGGGCTACCTGGTGGCGCGCGGGGCGCTGCGGCCGGTCGCGCGGCTGACCCGCGCCGCCGAGCGCATCACCGCCACCGGCGACCCCGGCCACCGCATCGAGGTCACCGGCGGCGACGAGCTGGCCCGGCTGGCGACCAGCTTCAACGCCGCGCTCGCCGCGCTGGAGGAGTCGGTCGCCGCGCAGCGGCGGCTGGTCGCCGACGCCTCCCACGAGCTGCGCACGCCGCTGACGGCCCTGCGCTCCGACATCGAGCTGCTGGACCGGCTGCCGCCTGAGCGCCGCGACCGCGTGAAGGCGCGGCTGCGCGGCCAGCTCGCCGGGCTGACCGGCCTGGTGGGCGACCTGATCGAGCTGGCCCGCGGCGACGAGCCCGGCGACCCGCCCGAGCACCTGCGGCTCGACGGCCTCGTGGAGCACTGCGCGGCCGAGGCCCGCGCACGCTGGCCCGAGGTCGCCTTCCGCGCCGACCTGGAGCCCGTGGTGATCGCCGGAACGCCCCGGCGGCTGACCCGCGCCGTCACCAACCTGCTGGACAACGCGGCCAAGTTCGGCGGCGCGAACGGCCCCGTCGAGATCACCCTGCGCGCTTCCGGCGGGCCCGTCCTGACCGTCCGCGACCACGGCCCCGGCATCGCCCCGGCCGACCTGCCGCACGTGTTCGACCGCTTCTACCGCGCCACCGCCGCCCGCGCCCTGCCCGGCTCGGGGCTGGGCCTGGCGATAGTGGCGCAGGTGGCCGCCGACCACGCCGCCGAGCTGACCGCCGAGGCGGCGCCCGGCGGCGGCACGCTCATCCGCCTGCGCTTCCCCGGCTAGTCCGGCAGCGGCGCGCTGTCGCTCTCGGCCAGGCGCGGCGCGGCGGCGTTCTCGGCGAAGCGGACGCGGACGCGCTCGCCCGCCCGGTGCCCGAAGCCCGCGGCGGCGCGGCCCGCGGCGGGGGCCAGGCGCGACACCATCATGGCGACCCGGGCCTCCGGCGCGACCGGCACCACCGGGCGGTCCTCGCGGACGGCGCGCAGGATCGCCTGCGCGACGCGTTCGGGCGGGTAGGCGCGCCGCCGGAACGACCGCGCCGCCTCCTCCTTGAGGCGGTCGGCCAGCGCGGCCGGGATGCCCACGTACCGGGCGTTCCGCGTGATGGGGGTGTCGATCACGCCGGGGCAGATCGCCGAGACCCCCACGCCGAACTCGGCGAGGTCGAGCCGCAGGCACTCGCTGAGCTGGAGCACCGCCGCCTTGGTCGCCGAGTAGGCGGGCAGCTCGGCGGTCGGCGTGTAGGCGGCCATCGAGGCGATGTTGACCAGGTGGCCGCCCTCGCCGCGCTCGGCCATCTGCCGGCCGAACAGGCGGCAGCCCCGGTAGACGCCGTCCAGGTTGACCGAGCGGATGCGCGCCCAGTCCTGCTCGCCGGTGTCCAGCAGCGACCCGGCGATCCCGATCCCGGCGTTGTTGACGACCACGTCGGGCACGCCGAAGGTCTCCCGGACGTAACCGGCGAAGCGCTCCATCGCCTCGGCGTCGGCCACGTCCACGCCGTAGACGTGGGCCTCGCCGCCCGCCGCGACGATCTCGTCCACGGTGCGCTTGGCCGCGCCCTCGTCGATGTCGGCGACCACGACGCGCGCGCCCGCGTCGGCGAACGCGTGCGAGGCGGCGCGGCCGATGCCGCTGCCGCCGCCGGTCACCACGGCCAGCCGGCCGCCGAACTCCTTCGCGGGGTCGGCGGCGGCGCGGGCGCGCGCCAGCCCACCGGTCTCCGGGCCGCCCTCGACGTGCTCCACCAGCTCGCCGATCCACTCCGCGACCTGGTCGGGGCGGCTGCGCGGCGCCCAGTGCCCGGCCGCGACGCGCCGCACGTACAGGCGCTCCGCACGGCCCCGGGCGCACAGCAGCAGCCCCTCGGTCGCGTACCGGTCGCGGAGAGGCGCGATCACCTGCACCGGGACGTCGGTGCGCCCGTCGCCCGGCGCGTCCTGGAGCCGCCGCAGGTTGGCGCGGTACAGGCCCAGGCCGTTGCGCGCGTCCCGGGCGAGGGTGTCGGCGGGGTGGCCCGGCCTGGGCTCGGCCTTCTCCAACCGGACCAGGTCGCGCGCGAACACCATCGGGATCAGCCGCGCGAACGCCTCGCCGGCGCGGGGCGCGATGAACACCGGCATGTAGGCGCTGCGCCGCATCTGCCCCAGCACCTCGGCGGCGCCGCGCGGCCCGGACCGCAGCCGCTCGCGCGCCCACGGCAGCACGTGCTGCCGCGCGGGCCCCGACAGGGAGGTGAACGAGGCGATCCGGCCGCGCAGCCGGTCGCCCGTCACCGCCTCCCAGCCCTGGAGCGAGCCGAAGTCGTGGCCCACCAGGTGGACGGGGCCGGTCGCGCCGATCCCGTCGAGCACCGCCTCCAGATCGCCGAGCAGGGCGTCCATGCCGTAGTCGAGCGGGTCGGCGGGCGCGGTCGAGGCGCCCGCGCCGCGCACGTCGTAGACGACCACCCGGAAGCGCGCGGCGAGCCGTTCGGCCACCTCGTCCCACATCGCGCCGGTGTCGGGATACCCGTGCACCAGCACGACCGCGGGGCGGCCCTCCTGCCCGCGCTCGCGCACGGCCAGCTCGATCTCGCCCGACCTCACCCGGTGGTCCCGCATACCGTTCACCTGCCCGTCAGAGGGGTTCCTTCCCCAGTGAACGTACGCGCTCGGCGTGCGGTGTCCAGGGCGCCCGCCCGGCGCCGGTTCACTCCGCGTCCTCCAGCCCGACCATGACCCGGGTCGCCCACCGCTCGGGCGGGGTCGTCGCGGGATCGGTGAGGTAGAGCTCCCGGACGGGTCCGGCCGGGGTGCGGCCGTGGTCGCCGCACCAGGCGAGCAGGGCGTGCGCGGTCAGCGTGATCTGGCCGTAGGGCCCCACGTGGGTGGCGGCCGCGAACGCGCCGCCGGGCAGGACCTCGTCGCCCGCCGCGTCCTCGACGGCCACCGCGACCGCGAACTCGTCGGCGAGGTCCAGCGGGAACAGCCCGACCAGCGCGCCGCCCGGCGCCGCGCCGCCCAGCAGCCGCGCCACGCACGCCGAGGTGGCCTCGCCGATGGTGGTGGGCGTGGCGGCGTCGCGGACGGCGCGGACGGTCCGGGCGGGCTCGCGGACGACCGCGACCTCGGCGCTCGGCAGCCCGTCCGTCAGCACCCGGTCGAGCGCGGCCAGGGCCTGCCGCCGCCGGTCCAGGTCCGCGGCCATGCGGTCGCGGGCGGCCCGCAGGGCCTCGGCCCCGTCCGCGCCGCCGTCCAGCACCCGGCCGATCACCGGCAGCGGCACGTCCAGCGACCGCAGCAGCCCGATCGACAGCGCCTCCCGCGCCTGGGCGGGCCGGTAGTACCGGTAGCCGGACGCGGGATCGACGTGGGCGGGGGCCAGCAGGCCCAGCTCGTCGTAGTGCCTGAGCTGCTTGACGCTCAGGCGGCACAGCCGCGCGAAGCGGCCGATCGGTAGGAGTTCTTCGCTCACGGCCACTAGCTTGGGCCCTCCCGCGCAGGGAGGGCCCAGCGGGCGGGGAGGGACGCTACGGGCGGGCGGCGAGGCCCGTGCAGGAGCGCAGGCCGTTCCACCGCTTGGTCTCGGCGACGGCGGCGGCCCCCGTCATCAGGCGCGGCAGGCCGCCGGAGATCAGCGCGGGCTTCCACTTCGCGGCCGCCACCTTGCCGCCGTCCAGGCGCAGCATCAGGACGCCGGAGTTGGCGGTCTGCCCGCGCGCCGAGGAGAACACGAAGTTGCCCATGCCGTAGTGGACGTACTTGCCGTTCAGGTAGCCGCCGCCGAGCGGGATGTGCGCGTGCCCGCCGACCACCACGTCCGCGCCCGCCGCCACCAGCTGCTTGGCGAGGTCCTGCTGGCGCGGCAGCGGGCAGGACTTCATCTCCTGGCCCCAGTGCAGGTGGACGATCACGTAGTCGGCGCCCTTGCGGGCCTCGCGGACCGCCCGCACCATCCGGGGCACGTCCTTGGCCGAGGCGAGGCCGCCCTTGGCGTCGGTCGCCGTCCACGCCGAGATCAGGTGGTCGTCCAGCACCTGGGTCGCGCCGACGATCGCCAGCCGGTTGCCCTTCACCGTGACGCGGTGCGCCCGGTATGCCTCGGCGGCGTCCTTGCCGATGCCGACCGTGGGGAACCCGGTGCGCTTGATCGCCTTCAGCGAGTCGCGCAGCCCGGACTCCATGAAGTCCATGCCGTGGTTGTTGGCCATCGAGGTCACGTCCACGCCCGCCGCCTTGAGCGCGGTGAACGCCGACGCGGGGGCGCGGAAGGCGAACTGCTTGCCCGGCGCGGGCGTGCCGCCGGTCGTGATGGCGGTCTCCAGGTTGACCATCGACAGGTCGGCGGCGCGCAGCGTCTTGGCGATCGGACCCAGCGCGGTCGCCGGGTTGGCCAGCCGGGACCGCAGCATGTCCTCGAAGTGGGTGTCGCCGCCGAACGCCAGCGTGATCGGCTGCTTGGGCGCCTCGGCGGCCGGGGGCCGCTCGCCGCCCTGCCGCTTCCCGGCGGCCGCCGGGGGGTCGGACGGGCGGGCGTCGCCCTTGGCCTCGGGCTCGCCCCCGCCGCACGCGGCCGCGCCCAGCGACAGGGTCCCGGCCAGGGCCGTCAGCATGAGCGCTTTCCTGCGCATCGGGGGCCTCCTCGTTCGGTCCGGGGCACAGCATGCCACGCCGGACCGACCGTTCCGCACCCCGACACAGCCGATCGGCGGCACCTTGACGCTCCACGCACGGAGGCCGCCCTTCGATCCACGTGAAACATCGCCGTGAAACATCGGCGCCGGGGTCAGGCGGGCCCGGCCGCGACGTCGGCGCAGGAGCGCAGCCCCTCCCACTCGGTGCGGGCCCGCTGTGCCTCGGCGCCCTCCAGCGGCCGCGGTATCCCGCCGCTGATCATCGCGGGCGCCCAGCCGGCCTCGGTCACCTTCTTGGCACCTGGGTCGAAGGTCAGGGTCAGCACGCCGGTCTTCCCGGTGCGCGGCCCGGAGTTGTAGAAGACGAAGTTGCCGAGCCCGTAGTGCACGTACTTGCCCTTGAGGAAGCCGCCCGCTTGCAGGACGTGCGCGTGGCTGCCGACGATCGCGTCCGCGCCCGCGTCCGCGAGCTGCGCGGCGAGCCCGCGCTGCGCGGGCGTGGCGCACGAGTTCAGCTCCTGCCCCCAGTGCAGGTTCACGATCACCATGTCGGCGCCCTTGCGGGCCTCCCGGACGGCGCGGACCAGGCGCGGCGCGTCCTTGGCCGAGGCCAGCCCCGCCTTGGCGTCGGTGGCCGTCCACACGGTGGCCAGCTCGTCGTCCAGCACCTGGGTAGCGCCGATGACCGCGACCTTGCTGCCCTTCACGGTGGCGACCCAGGGCCGGTAGGCGTCGGCGGCGTTCCGGCCGATGCCCACGACGGGGAACCCGTGCTTTTCGGCGGCGTTCAGCGAGTCCTGGAGGCCGGTCTCGCCGTAGTCCATGCCGTGGTTGTTGGCCATGGTGGCCACGTCCACGCCCGCCGAGCGCAGCGCGCGGAACGCCGTCGGCGGGGCCCGGAAGGCGAACTGCTTGGGCGCGGGGGTGCCGCCCTCGGTGACCGCCGTCTCCAGGTTGACCATCGCCAGGTCGGCCCGCCGCAGCTCGGCGGCGATCGGCCCGAGCGCGTCGTCGGGCGCGCTCGCCAGGCGTCCGGCCAGCACGCCCGCGAAGTGCACGTCGCCGCCGAACGCGACCGTGAAGGGGGGCTTGGCGGGCTCGCCGCCGAGGTCGATGGGCGCTCGGCCGCACCCGGCGGCCAGGGCTCCGAGCGCGACGACCAGCCCCGCGCGCCGCCAGATTTCCACCATGACCTCCCGGTTCAGCCGTCCGCTCGCTTGGACGCCCCGGGGCGCGGCGAGGTTCGAGAGGTCGGTCACAGTACAAACTGGGATATGTCGTTATCTTGAATCATTCAAGATAAGAGCGTAGGTTGATCCCCATGACAGCGATCCCGACCTCCCCCGCCGACGCCCTGCGCGGCGCCGGCCTGCGCGTGACGGCGGCCCGGGTCGCGATCCTGGACACCGTCCGCGCGGGCCGCCACCTCGACGTCGAGACGATCGCCGGCGGTGTCCGCGACCGGGTCGGCCACGTTTCCACGCAGGCCGTCTACGAGGCCCTGCACGCGCTGACGGCCGCCGGGCTGGTCCGCCGCATCGAGCCGGCCGGCAGCCCGGCCCGATTCGAGGGCCGCGTCGGCGACAACCACCACCACCTGGTGTGCCGCCGCTGCGGCACCGTCGAGGACGTCGACTGCGTCGTGGGACGGGCGCCCTGCCTGGACCCGTCCGACGCCGCCGGGTTCCTGGTGGAGGAGGCCGACGTCACCTTCTGGGGCCTGTGCCCCGGCTGCCGCGCGAGCGCCGCGCCGGAGCCCCCCGGCGCCCTGGCACCGCCCACCCACTGAGCACGATCCGCGCCTTCACCAGGCGATGAAGCAGGAGGAACCGCGCCATGTCCGAACGCCCCGTCACCACCACCGACGCCGGCCAGCCCGCGCCCAGCGACGAGCACTCGCAGTCGGTGGGCCCCAACGGCCCGCTGCTGCTGCAGGACCACTACCTCATCCAGAAGATGGCCCACTTCAACCGCGAGCGCGTGCCCGAGCGGGTCGTGCACGCCAAGGGCGGCGGCGCCTACGGCGTCCTGGAGATCACCGAGGACGTCAGCCAGTACACCAAGGCCAAGCTCTTCCAGCCCGGCGCCCGCACCGAGTCGCTGGTGCGCTTCTCCACGGTGGCCGGCGAGAACGGCAGCGCCGACACCGCGCGCGACCCGCGCGGCTTCGCGATGAAGTTCTACACCGAAGAGGGCAACTACGACATCGTCGGCAACAACACGCCGATCTTCTTCATCCGCGACCCGCAGAAGTTCTCCGACTTCATCCACTCGCAGAAGCGCCGCGCCGACAACCACCTGCACGACCACAACATGCAGTGGGACTTCTGGACGCTGTCGCCCGAGTCGGCCCACCAGGTCTCCTTCCTGATGACCGACCGCGGCACGCCCGCCTCCTGGCGGCACATGCACGGCTTCGGGTCGCACACCTTCCTCTGGTACAACGCCGCCGGTGAGAAGTTCTGGGTGAAGTACCACTTCAAGACCGACCAGGGCATCCGGAACTTCACCGCCGACGAGGCCAAGGCCGCCGAAGCCTCCGACCCCGACCTGCACACCCGCGACCTGTTCGAGGCGATCCGGCGCGGCGAGCACCCGTCCTGGACGGTGAACGTGCAGATCATGCCGTTCGAGGACGCGGCCGACTACCGGTTCAACCCGTTCGACCTCACCAAGGTGTGGCCGCACAGCGACTACCCCGAGATCACGATCGGGAAGTGGACGCTCAACCGGAACCCGGAGAACTACTTCGCCGAGATCGAGCAGGCGTCGTTCGAGCCGTCGAACTTCGTGCCCGGCATCGGCCCCTCCCCGGACAAGATGCTCCAGGGCCGGCTGTTCTCCTACCCCGACGCCCACCGCTACCGCATCGGGCCGAACTACCTGCAGCTCCCGGTCAACCAGCCGAAGAACGAGGTGCGCTCCTACAACTTCGACGGCCCGATGACCTTCCGGAACCCCGCCGACCCGGTGTACGCGCCCAACAGCTTCGGCGGCCCCGCCGCCGACCCGTCGCTGTGGACCGGCGAGCACTACGGGGTGGCCGGTGAGATCGTCCGCAGCGCCTACCAGCTGCACCGCGAGGACGACGACTTCACCCAGCCCCGCGCCCTGTGGGAGAAGGTCCTGTCCGACACCGACCGCGACCACATGGTCGCCAACATCACCGGCCACGCCTCGGCCCCCGAGGTGACCGGCGACATGAAGAAGCGCGTCGTCGAGTACTGGCGCAACGTCCACAAGGACCTCGGCGACCGAGTCGCCAAGGGCCTCGGCGTCAACGGCGGCTGACCCCAGCGGCCTGACGGCCCGCCCCCTCGCCTGGCGGCGAGGGGGCGGGCCGTACCTCTGTCAGCCGATCTGCTCGGCGGGCCACTCCTCGCCCGGGGCCAGCTCGTACGGGGGCGTGACGGCCTCGCTGCCCTCGACCAGCGCGGCGGTCCCGGTGCGCAGCGGCGGCGGCTGCCGGACGTGCCGGCGCGCGACCGGCCGCACGACCGACAGCGCCGCGATCGCGAGCAGGCCGAGCGCCAGCGTCAGGGTGAGCGGCTCGGCGAGGCCGAGCAGCGCGACCGCGAGCAGCCAGAGGACCCACGGCTCCACCGCGACTCCCAGGGACCTTTCCGCCAAGGTGACTCCGGACTGGGAGCAGGACCATGGCGCACCGAACCGGATACCGCCATGATTGTGGCGTTCCCGGCGCAAGGAGCATCTCCATGGGAAGCCGTACGGCCCACCGGACCTGTCCGCTCTGCGAGGCCCTCTGCGGCCTGGAGCTGACCCTCGACGACGCGGGGGCCGTCACCGGCGTGCGCGGCGACCGCGACGACCCGTTCAGCAAGGGCTTCATCTGCCCCAAGGGCGCGACCCTCGGCAGCCTCGACGGCGACCCCGACCGCCTCACCGGCCCCCTGCTGCGCGGCCCGGACGGGCACGCGCCCGGCGACTGGGACACCGCGTTCGCCACCATCGGCCGCGAGCTCGCCCGGATCGTCGAGCGGTACGGCCCGGACGCGGTCGCGGTCTACCTCGGCAACCCCTCCGCGCACTCGGTCGCCGCCCCGCTCTACAGCGGCGCGATCATCAAGGCGCTCGGCACCCGCAACGTCTACACCGCCAGCACCGCCGACCAGATGCCCAAGCACGTCAGCAGCGGCCACCTGTTCGGCGACCCGATGGCGATCCCGGTGCCCGACCTGGACCGCACCGGCCACCTGCTGATGCTGGGCGCCAACCCGCTGGAGTCCAACGGCAGCCTGTGCACCGCGCCCGACTTCCCCGGCCGGCTGAAGGCGATCCGTGCGCGCGGCGGCAAGGTCACCGTGGTCGACCCGCGCCGCACCCGCACCGCCGCGCTGGCCGACGAGCACGTGTTCATCCGGCCCGGCACCGACGCGCACCTGCTGATGGCGCTGGTGCACACGCTGTTCGCCGAGGATCTGGCCGTGCCGCCCGCCGACGCCGACGGCCTGGCCGACCTGCGCGCGCTCGCCCGCGGCTTCTCCCCCGAGCGGGTCGAGCCCGTCACCGGCGTGCCCGCCGAGACCGCCCGCCGCCTGGCCCGCGAGCTGGCCGCCGCCGACCGCGCCGCCGTCTACGGCCGCATCGGCACCTGCACCCAGGCGTTCGGCACCCTGGCGAGCTGGCTGGTGGACGTCCTGAACATCCTGACCGGCAACCTGGACCGGCCCGGCGGCGCGATGTTCCCCAAGCCCGCCCCGCTGCCCGCCTACCGGCGCAAGCGGCCGTTCGCCACCGGCCGCCGGCACAGCCGCGTGCGCGGCCTGCCCGAGGTCAACGGCGAGTTCCCGGTCGCCGCCCTCGCCGAGGAGATCACCACCCCCGGCGAGGGGCGGATCAGGGCCCTGGTGACCATCGGCGGCAACCCGGCGCTGTCGGCCCCGGGCGCGGCCCGCCTGGACGCCGCGCTCGGCGAGCTGGAGTTCATGGTCAGCGTGGACCCGTACCTGAACGAGACCACCCGGCACGCGCACGTGGTCCTGCCGCCGCCCCGGCCCTCGCAGAGCCCGCACTTCCCGCTCGCGCTGCTCGGCTTCGCGGTGCGGAACTACGCGCGCTACTCGCCGCCGGCGTCCCCGCTCCCGGAGGGGCGGCCGAGCGAGGCCGAGATCCTGGCCCGCCTCGCGCTGCTGGCCGCCGGCGCGGACGGCGCCCCCGCCGACCTCGACGAGATGATCATCGGGTCCACACTGGGCAAGGCCGCGGCCATGGAGGGCTCCCCCGTGCACGGCCGCGACCCCGCCGAGCTGCGCGAGATCCTCGCCAAGGAGGGGACGCCGAGCACCGAGCAGCGCCTGGACATGATGCTGCGGCTCGGCCCCTACGGCGACGGGTTCGGGGCCGACCCCGACGGCCTCACCCTCGACCGGCTGCGCACCGGCCATCCGCACGGCGTCGACCTGGGCGCGCTCCAGCCCCGCCTGGCGGAGGTGCTGTGCACTGCCTCGGGGCGGATCGAGCTGTGCCCGCCGCCGTTCGCGGCCGACACCGAGCGGCTGCGCGCCGCCCTGGACCGGCCCGCGCCCGAGCTGGTGCTGATCGGCCGCCGCCACCTGCGCTCCAACAACAGCTGGATGCACAACGTCCCCGAGCTGGTGCGCGGCTCCAACACCTGCACGCTCCAGCTGAACCCCGCCGACGCCGACCGCCTCGGCGTCGCGGCGGGCGACCGCGTCCGCGTCGCCTCCCGCGCGGGCGAGCTGGAGGCGACCGCCGAGCCCACCGACGCGCTGATGCCCGGCGTGGTCAGCCTCCCGCACGGCTGGGGCCACGGTCAGGCGGGCACCCGCGCGCGGGTCGCGGCGGGCAACGCGGGCGTGAACGTCAACATCGTCACCGACGAGCAGGAGATCGACCCGCTGTCGGGGAACGCCGTGTTCAACGGCGTGCCCGTGACCGTGGCGCCCGTGGCCGCGGCACCGATGGTCACGGCGCCCGCCCCCTGAGCGCCCGGCGGCGCGGCGCGCCGCCCGGCGCTCAGGCGGCGCGGCGCGCCGACTCGATCTCGGCGGAGATGGCGCGGCACAGCTCGGCGTGGGTGTCGGCCTGCACCAGCAGCCGGCACCCGGCGCGGAGCTGGTCGATGGTCAGCGGGTCGGCGCTGGTGCGGAACGCCCACCAGCGGTGGGCGTCGCTGTGCCAGGCGCCCCAGCCGGGGAAGCGCGCCTCGATGTCGGCGATCAGGGACTCGCGGGTCGCGGTGGTCGGTTCCGGCCGCACGGCGGCGGCGTCGGTCAGCGGGGGCACGTCCATGGTGATCGGCTCGTCCGGTCGCGTGCAGTCGCCCTCACTGTATGCGATGGCCCCGTTCCGTAGAAGGCACTGTCCCGTGCCGGGTCCTGCTGGTTTAGGTCGCCTTACCCTTTGGTAGGTACCTGGCACCGTGGGTGCGCGCCGAGAGTCCGCCGAACCACCGGACGGCCCGTCAGCCGGCCTCCGGGCGGTGGCGGACCCCTCCCCTCAGGTGGCCGCCGGTGATCACGGAGACTAGGGTCGCACCGAGCGTCCCGTTAAGGCCGTCTTTTTCGGTACCGGATGCACGCACCCGAGGAGGGACATGAACCGACGGGCGAGCAAGATCTTCCGGCGTGGCCGGCGGCCCCAGACCGGGTCGGGCCTGGTGGGCCTGACCGAGGCACTGGAGCACGCCCGAGGGCTGGACCGCCCGGCCCGCGCCATCTCCACGGCGGTGCGCCGGGCCCTGCCCAAGGGCCCGGTGAAGGACGCGCTGCACGGCGTCCCGGCCGGCCATCCGGCCCACCCGCCGCTCACCGACCTGCCGATGGGCGCCTGGATCTCGGCGTCCCTGCTGGACCTGCTGCCCGGCACCCGCCGCGCCGCGCAGGTCCTGGTCGCCACCGGGGTGGCCGGAGCGGTCCCCACGGCCCTCACCGGCCTCGCCGACTGGTCGGCGCTGCACCGCGAGCAGCAGCGCGTCGGCCTCGTGCACGCCATGGGCACCTCGACCGCGACGCTGCTCTACAGCGCGTCGCTGATAGCCCGCGTCCGCGGCAACGACGGGCTGGGCAAGGGCCTGGGGTACGCGGGCCTCGGCGCGCTGATGGTGGGCGGCTACCTGGGCGGGCACCTGGCGTTCCGGCAGGCCGCCGGGGCCAACCACGCCGACCAGGTGTCGCACCTGGTGCCGCTCGGCTGGCACGACCTGTGCCCGGTCGAGGAGCTGCCCGACGGGTGGCCGGTGCTGCGGCGGCTGGGCTACATCAGCCTGTTCGTGCTGCGCTCGGGCGACGACGTCCACGTGCTGGCCGACCGGTGCAGCCACCTGGCGGGCCCGCTCCACCAGGGCCGCATCGTGACCGACGACAACTCCGACCTGTGCGTGGTGTGCCCGTGGCACGGCAGCACGTTCCGGGTGGACGACGGATCGGTGGTGCACGGCCCGGCGACCAGCCGCCAGCCGGCGTTCGAGAGCCGCGTGCTGGACGACGGCACGGTGCAGGTGCGCCCGGCCTCCTGACCGCGGGCGATCCCGCTTCAGAGGACAGGGCCCGGACCGCGTGCGGTCCGGGCCCTGTCCCGTGTCCCGCGCGGCCCGGGGTCTGTGCGGCCCGGGGCGCGCGGCGGCGGAGGGCGGTGCGGGCGGCCCGCGCCCGTCAGTCCTCGCCCTCGCCCTGCTCGTCGGCGATCGGGTACTCGACCAGCGCCAGGACGCGGCTGGCCATGAACCGTGCGGTCCGCACCGGGGTGCCGGTGCGGGTCACCTCGCTGACCTCCACCACGCCGCGCCGGGTGGCGATCTCCACCCGGCGCCCCGCGCGGGTGGCCACGACCTCGTAGTTGCGGGTGCCCTCGCCGCCCGCGTCGATCACGATCTCAACCCTGTCGCCCTTCATCGGACCGCGACTCCCCTGTCCTCGAACGTATATTCGAGTTATACCCGTCAAAGGGGCTGTTCAACCGCGACAGGGGGACGAACGTCCCCGGATTCGGGCGGGCCGACCTGGCCGGACGCCGGACGGCGCCGGCGGCTCCGAGGGGGCCGCGGCCGGGCCGTGACGGGACTGCGACGGGACTGCGGCGGGCTCGCGGCGGGCTCGCGGCGGGCTCGCGGCGGGCTCGCGGCGGGCTCGCGGCGGGCTCGCGGCGGGCTCGCGGCGGGCTCGCG
Organism: Spirillospora sp. NPDC050679; assembly: GCA_044456955.1. Classification (GTDB taxonomy): domain Bacteria; phylum Actinomycetota; class Actinomycetes; order Streptosporangiales; family Streptosporangiaceae; genus Spirillospora. Next base: position 474,097 of record JBITGK010000001.1, read on the forward strand.
GAGCCTTCGGGAGGCGGAGCCGGCCGGCCGGGATCAGTCGCCGGTCAGCATGACGACCAGCGCGACGAGGCCGACCACGACGATGACCCCGCGCAGCACCAGCGGCGGGATGCGGCGCCCGACCTTGGCGCCCAGCAGGCCGCCCAGCGTGGAGCCGACGGCGATCAGCAGCACCGCCAGCCAGTCGATCCTGGTGTCGGAGAAGACCGACATCCCGATGAACAGCACCGCCGCCGAGCCGTTCACGATGGCCGACAGCACGTTCTTGGCCGCGTTGACCCGCTGCAGGTCGTCGTCCAGCGCGATGCCGAGCAGCGCGACCAGCACGATGCCCTGGGCGGCCCCGAAGTAGCCGCCGTACATGCCCGCGCCGAGCACGCCCGCCCACAGCCAGGGGCCGCCGTGCGGGTGGTGGTGCTCGCGGCGGGCCAGCAGCCACTTCTGCAGGCGCGGCTGCACCACCACCAGGACCAGCGCGATCACGATCAGCGCGGGCACGATGACCTGGAACGCCTCGGCCGGCAGCGCCAGCAGCAGCGACGCGCCGACCAGCGCGCCCAGCAGGGACGCGCTGCCCAGCCGCAGCAGCCGGTCCTTCTGCCCCTTGAGCTCGCGCCGGTAGCCGTAGGCGCCGGTGACCGAGCCGGGCACCAGCCCGATGTTGTTGGAGACGTTCGCCACGACCGGCGGGAAGCCGAGCGCCACCATGGTCGGGAAGGTGATCAACGAGCCGGAGCCCACGATGGTGTTGATACCGCCCGCGGCGATCCCGGCCCCGAAGATCGCGGCCGCCTCCAGCACTTCCACCTGAGCCCACCTAAGCCTTTACGTTCCCACTACGGTTCCCCGATGGTAGGGAAGCCCGGGGCGGGTGTGGCGGGCGGGGGTGTTATCTGTGGAACGGTCCCATTTGCACTTCCGCCTCGCGGCAGCCCCCGACGGCAGGACGAAGCGGGCGGGCGCCGGAGCACCCGCCCGTAAGACGCCTCCGGTGTCAGCGGGCCACGCGGGCGTACCAGCGGCCGTTCTGCCGGTCCACCGCCAGCGGCACCCCGAAGCACGCGGTCAGGTGCTCGCGCGTGAACACCTCGTCCACCTTGCCCTGCGCGACGACCTCGCCCTTGCGCAGCAGCAGCGCGTGGGTGAACCCGTCGGGCACCTCCTCGACGTGGTGGGTGACCATCACCGTCGTGGGCGCGTCGGGGTCGTCGGCGAGCCGGCCGATGCGGTCGACCAGGTCCTCGCGGCCGCCGAGGTCCAGCCCGGCGGCGGGCTCGTCCAGCAGGAGCAGCTCGGGGTCGGGCATCAGCGCGCGGGCGATCTGCACCCGCTTGCGCTCGCCCTCCGACAGCGTGTCGAAGCTCCGCTTGATCAGGTCGGCGCAGCCCAGCGCCTCCAGCAGCGACACCGCGCGCCCCAGGTCGGTGGAGTCGTACTCCTCCTGCCAGCGGCCCAGGATCGCGTACGAGGCGGTCAGCACCAGGTCGATGACCTTCTCGCCCGCCGGGACGCGCTCGGCGACCGCGGCGCTGGCGATGCCGATGCGCGGCCGCAGCTCGAACACGTCGGTGCGGCCCAGCTCCTCCTCCAGGATCTCCACCCGCCCGGCGGTGGGATGCAGCAGCGCCGCGGCCACCTGCAGCAGCGTCGTCTTGCCCGCGCCGTTGGGCCCGATGACCGCCCACCGGTCGCCCTCGTTCACCGTCCACGTGACATCGCGGAGCAGGTCGGACCCCCCGCGCTTGACCCCTACACCCCGGAGTCGCACTACCTCGCCGGCCATTGCGCGCCTTTGTCCCCTATCCAACGTTCCCAGGTGATCCGCTCGTCGGATAAGAACCTATGCGATGGGGAGCACTTATGGTGGACGGCATGTACGCAGGGTCTCGGCGAGGTGCGACCGACAACGACGCCCGTGACGCGGCGACCGCGCTGGTCGCGTGGGGCAACGTCTGGCTGACCGGCCACGTGGGGCTGGACGAGGCGGTGGACGCGGTGGAACTGCTGGCCGGCCCGCAGGTCCTCGGCGGCGATCCGGCCGAGGTCTCGCTGCGGCGCGGCCTGGGCGACCTGCGGGTCGGCGGGCTGACCGCGTTCCGGCTGGCGCTGCCCGCGCCGGGCGACCCGCTCGGCCTCACCGGTCCCCCCGACTTCAACGGCGCGGCGCTGGAGGCCGGGGCGGCGGTCGTGCTGACGCTGCCGACCCGCGCGATCGGGCTGGTCCCGGCCGTCGACCGGCGCGGCTCGTCCTACGTGGGGCTGCGCTGGGTCATGCACGACGCCTCGCCGGCGCAGCCGGACGTGCCTTCGCTGGCCGACGCCGACCGGCAGCTCGCGCTCACCATGCGGGACGCCACCGAGGCGCTGCTGGCGGTGGACGACGTGGCGGGCATGCCGCCGGAGATCGCCGACGCGCTGGTGGACCTGCGCGACCCGGGCCGCGACGACCATCCGCTGGCGCCGGGGTACCCGCAGCGCGCGCACCGGGTGGCGGCGCTGGCGGCGCGGCTGTCGCTGGTGGTCGACCTGGCGCGGCGGATGGACGCGCGCGGGCTGACCGCCGACCAGATGCGGCGGCGCGACGAGGCGCTGCGGTCGCTGGACGGCGCGGTGCGGCGGGCGCTGGTGGCGGCCTGCAACAGCGCGTTCGACCACGCGCGCTGACGCCGCCCCGGCGCGGCGGCGGGGACCGCTCGCGAAGCGGCCCGCGCCGGGCCGGGCTCCCGCGCGGCGCCCGGGAACGGCGACGGGCGCCCCCGCGTGACCGCGAGGACGCCCGTCCGCTGGAGGCGCGCCGTCAGGAGCGGACGACCAGCGTGTTGCAGATCTTGTCGGCGAAGGTCTGCTTGCGCTCGTCCCACAGCGGCCAGAGGAAGCCGATGTAGCAGGCGAAGCCGTCGGCCATGTGCGCCAGCCGGCGCACGAACGCCCCGCCGAAGCCCAGCGGCTGGCCGGTCTGGGCGCTGACCAGGCGGATGCCCATCTGCTTCTTGCCGAGGGTCTGCCCGGTGGTGCCCTCCATGTAGATCAGGTAGATGCCGGCCGCGACGTAGCCGATGAACCCGACGAACACCAGCAGGGCGCCCAGCCCCGAGCCGTTCATCATCATCATGTAGCCGATGAAGTAGATGATGCCGGGGATCGAGAAGAACGCCAGGCCGTCGATGATCGTGGCGCCGGCGCGCGAGCCCCACTCGGCGAGCTGCCCCGTCGAGCCGTAGTGGTGGTGGTGGACTTCCTGGTAGGCGGGCTGCTGCTGCCCGTAGCCCTGCTGCGCGGGCTGCTGGCCGTAGCCCGGCTGCGCCGGAGGCTGGCCGTAACCCGGCTGCGCGGGCTGCTGCCCGTACCCGGGCTGCGCCGGAGGCTGGCCGTAACCCGGCTGGGCGGGCGGCTGGCCGTAGCCCGGCTGCGCCGGAGGCTGGCCGTAGCCGGGTTGCGCAGGCGGCTGTCCGTACCCGGGCTGAGCAGGCTGCTGGCCGTACCCGGGCTGCTGCCCGTAGCCCGGCTGCTGCTGGCCGTACGGGTCGTAGGGGTTACCCACACTTGCTCCTTATTGATTGACCCTGTGGTTGTGTGACGCCCGCCGGACCCGGAAGGCTCCGCGAAGTCTGGCCGACGACGGACGACGGCTCAAACTCGCAGGAGGCCCAGCCTGGCTAGCTGCCACAGCTCCGACCCCACGAGGGCGGCACCGATCAGCCAGGAGCGTGTCCTGGGCCGCAGTGCCGTCCACCGGTCCCTGCCGATCGGCGCGAAGGCCACGCCTACCGCGCCGGCGAAGGCCACCGGGTTCGCCAGCAGGGCCTGGACCGGATGGCCCGCGCCCAGCTCGATGAACACGGTCGTGCCGCCGCACAGGGGACAGGGCACACCGGTGATCGCCCGCATGGGGCACAGCACACCGGGGTCGTTGACACGGTGGATCCACGCCGCGCCGACGGCCGCTCCGGCCATCGCCGCGATCCGCAGCAGCACGCCCACCGGGCCGTGCCGTGCGGCGTCCAGGGTTCGGCCGAGCACGCCCGCAGGCGCACTCCGCGACGCACCGGCGACCGCGGTCCCGGGTGCTCCCCCCACCTGAATCCTCCGCCTCCTGACATACGTCCGAGTGACCCATATATCGGGTGCACCCTGAGGCGGGTCAAGGCCAGGAGGTCATCCGCGATGGGACCGTTACCTGACGCGTGAGCCACACCACCTCACGGGTCAGGCTAGGACAAACCCGACGATCCTTCGCGGCTTTTCCGCACAGTTCGCCCGACCGTGATGTTCGCCTCGACCAGGCTGGAGGCCGCCTGAAGGCCGCCTGCGCGGATCGGCGCCCGCTCGCGCGCCTCCTCCGGGTCGCGCGCACGCGCGTTCCGGCCCGTGCCGGCGGAACGCGCCGCGGGGGGCCGGACCGGCCGGGCCGCCGAGCCGGTCAGGTCGGACGTGCCGGTCAGGCCACCGGTCAGGCCGGGCCGGTCAAGTCGGGCCGGACCGTCAGGACTGGCCGGCGGCGCCGACCACCACCGGGCCGGCCGGGGCGGTCAGGTGCTCGCTCTCCACCACGTCGGCCACGACCGCGGTGATGTTGTCCGGGCCGCCGTTGTCGCGCGCCAGCTGGATCAGCCGCGCCACCGCCCGCGCCGGATCGGCCTCCGCCGACAGCACCTCGTAGATGGTCTGCGCGTCCACCGGCCCGCTCAGCCCGTCGGAGCACAGCAGGTAGCGGTCGCCGAGCCGCGCCTCCCGCAACCGCAGGTCCGGCTCGCGGTCCGCGCGCCCGTCCAGCACCCGGTACAGCACATGGGACAACCGGGAGGTCTCGGCCGGATCGGCCGTCCCGCCCTGCTGCTCGGCCTCGGCCTTCAGCAGCTCGTCCATGGTGTGGTCCTGGGTGATCTGGAACAGCTCGCCGTCGCGCAGGAGGTAGCCCCGCGAGTCGCCGATGTGCGCCAGCGCGACCGACGTCCCGTCCCACAGCATCGCGGTGAGCGTGGTGCCCATCCGGCTCAGGTCGGGCCGCTCCTCGCGGACGATCCGCAACTTCTCGTTGGCCTCGGCGACCGCGCGGCCGAGGCCGCCCAGAAGATCGTCATTATGGGCGTCGGTGTCCAGCGAGCGCAGCGAGCCGATGACGGTGGAGCTGGCGACCTCGCCGCCGGCGTAGCCGCCCATGCCGTCGGCGACCGCGATCAACCGCGCACCGGCGTAGCCCGAGTCCTCGTTGTTCTCCCGGTTGCACCCGATGTCACTGCCTGCTGCGTACCTGATTGCTACGTTCATACCGATTTCGATGACGATCCTGTCGGAGGAGTTGATGTCTCAGTCGCCGGCGAGTCCGTGGCGGACGGCGTACAACGCCGCCTGCGTCCGATCCTGTACTCCGAGTTTCATGAGCAGATTACTGACATGGGTCTTGACCGTCTTCTCCGAGACCACCAGCGCACGCGCGATCTCCCGGTTGGACCTGCCCCGCGCGATCTGCACGAGCACCTCCCGCTCCCGTTCGGTCAACGACGCCGGGCCGCGCTCGTCGGCTCCGGCCTGCTCCGCGCGCACCATCGCCTCGGCGGCGTCGGGCGCTAGGAGGACATGCCCATCGTGAACCGCTTTGATCGCCTGCACGAGCGCGCGCGGCTCGACGTCCTTATATAGATACCCAGCCGCTCCCGCCTGTACAGCCGGCAGCACGTGCCCGCGTTCGGTGACGCTGGTCAGGACCAGCACCCGTGCCCGGACCCCGCGAGCCCGCAGCTCCGTCAGCGCGGCCAGACCGTCGGCGCCCGGCATCTTGAGGTCCATCAGCACGATATCGGGCTCCAGCGACTCGGCCAGCGACACCGCCGACACGCCGTCCTCGGCCTCGCCGACCACCTCGATGTCGTCCTGCACGCCGAGGAAGGTGCGCAGGCCCTGCCGCACGATCGGGTGGTCGTCGGCGATCAGCACCCGGATGGCCCGTTCCGGCGGCGCGCCGGCCGGGCGCGGCGCGGTGCGCTCCCGGCTCACCGGGGCCTCCGCCCGCGTCCTGGGCGGCCGTCCGGGACGGCGGCGGCGCGCTCCGCGAGACCTCTCACAGGGGCACCTCCAGTCGTACGGCCGTCCCCGCGCCGGGCGAGGTGTCGATCGACAGTGTGCCGCCGATCGAGCGCGCCCGCTCCCGCATCGAGGCCAGGCCGAGGCCGCCCTGCTGGTCGTCACCGCCGCCGATGCCGCTCCCGTCGTCGGCCACCGTCAGCTCCACCCGCTCCTCCTTGCCCAGGAGCCGCACCTCCACGTTGCGCGCACCGGCGTGCCGCAGCGCGTTGTGCAGCGCCTCCTGCGCGACGCGGAACAGCACCGTCTCCTGTTCTTCGGGCAGCACGACCGCGCCGGACGCGTCGAAGCGGATCCGCGTCTCGTAGGCGCGGTCCAGGACCTCCACGTGCTTGCGCAGCGAGGGCGCCAGGCCGTCGGCCAGGTCCGCCGGCCGCAGCTCGAAGATCACCGCGCGGAGCTCGGCCAGCGCCTCGCCGGCCAGCCGCTCCACCTGGTCCAGCTCGGCGACCGTGCGGGCCGGGTCGCGGTCGGCCAGCGCGGCGGCGGCCTGGGCGGTCAGCCGCAGCGAGAACAGCTTCTGCGCCACCGCGTCGTGCAGCTCGCGGGCCAGCCGGTTGCGCTCGGCGACGACGGTCAGCTCGCGGTCGCGCTCGTACAGCCGGGCGTTGGTCATCGCGATCGCGGCGTGCGCGGCGAACAGCGTCAGCAGCTCCTGGTCGCCCTCGGTGAAGCCGCCCGGCACGCGCTTGTTGGCCAGGAACAGGATGCCGAGCACCCGCTCGCCGTCGCGGATCGGCACGCCCAGGAAGTCCTTCAGCACCGGGTGCGCGCTCGGCCAGCCCTCGAACCCGGCCTCCTTGCGGATGTCGGCCAGCCGCAGCGGGACGCCGTCGCGCAGCATCGCCGCGAGCATCCCGTGCTGGCGGGGCAGCGGCCCGATCGCCTCCCACTCCTCCTCGGAGACGCCCTCGACCACGAACTCGGCGAACGAGCCCTCGTCGTCGGGCACGCCGAGCGCGGCGTGGCGGGCGTCCAGGAGCTCGGCGGCGGCGCGCACGATGACCTGGAGGACCTCGCGCACCGACAGGTGGCGGGTGACGGCGAGGACGGCCGCGCTGACCGCGCGCAGGGCCGCGTTCGACCCCGGCGGCTCCTCGCAGGTCACCCGCTGACTGCCCATCTCGGTCCGTCCGGCCTCTCGTCCACCGGCGAGCGACTCCGGCGCTCACTGTGAAGACCGTACTCTCTGGCCGCCGCGGCACAAATCAGCCTGGGGGCTTAGCTTTCGGCGGCGCGGCCGCCTCCGCCGGGGGCGGCCGCGGGCGGCGCGCCCCCTCCGGGGTGTTACGTCCTGTCTGCGTAGTTCGGTCGGGTGTGCTCCCGGGCGCCGCGGCGGCGCCGGCGGACTCCTCCGCGCGGGGGACGGCCGCCTCCTCCGCTCGGGCGGCGGCCGGTCCTAGGACCAAGGTCCCGCCCCGCCGGACCTCGGCGGCCGATGCGCCGCCCCCGGCGAGATCGTTAGCTTCGGGGCATGACCACGACGCACCGGACCGCCCTCGTCACCGGAGCCTCCCGCGGGCTGGGCCGCGCCCTGGCGGCCGCGCTCGCCCGCTCCGGCTGGCACCTGATCATCAACGCCCGCGACGCCGGCGCGCTCGCCCGCGCCGCCGCCGGCATCGAGGCGGAGGCCGGTGCCCCGGCGGACACCGTCCGCGTCACCGCCGTGCCCGGCGACGTCACCGACCCCGCCCACCGCGCCGACCTCGCCCGCGCCGTCGCCGGGGCGGGCGGGCTGGACCTGCTCGTCAACAACGCCGGGACCCTCGGCACCACCCCGCTCCCCACGCTCGCCGAGCAGCCCCTCGCCGACCTCGCCGCCGCCTTCGACGCCAACGTCATCGCGCCGCTCGCCCTCGTCCAGATGGCGCTCCCCGCCCTCCGCGAGCGGGACGGCGCCGTCCTCAACATCACCTCCGACGCCGCCGGCGAGCACTACCCCACCTGGGGCGGCTACGGCGCGACCAAGGCCGCCCTGGACCAGATCTCCGGCGTCCTGGCCGCCGAGGAGCCGCGGGTGCGGGTCTGGTGGGCCGACCCGGGCGAGATGCGGACCGACATGCTGCGCGCCGCCGGAGAGGACGCCGACGCCGCGCCGCCGCCCGAGCAGGCGGCCGACCGCCTGCTCCGCCTGGTCGCCGACCGCCTTCCCAGCGGCCGGTACCGGGTCGCCGACCTGGCGGGCGCCGGCCGATGACCACCACCCTGGACCCCTCCGACCTCGGCCCCTCCGAGCCGAGCCCCTCCGAGCCGAGCCCCTCAGAGCCGACCCCCTCCGCCCCGGACACCGTGCTGAGCGGCCGCTACCGCGCGCCCACGCTCGGCATCGTGCTGGTGGTGACGCTGCTGGCCTTCGAGTCGATGGCCGTCGGCACCGTGATGCCGGTGGTGGCCCGCGACCTGGACGGCCTCGGCCTGTACTCGTGGGGCTTCAGCGCCACCCTGATCGCCAGCCTGCTGGCCACGGTCCTGGCGGGCGGCTGGGTGGACCGTTCCGGCCCCACCAGGCCGCTGATGGCGGGCCTGGCCACGTTCGTGTCGGGCCTGGCGGTGGCGGGCGCGGCCCCGACCATGTGGGCGTTCGTCGCGGGGCGCGCCGTGCAGGGCCTCGGCACCGGCGTCTCGCTGGTCGCCCTCTACGTCGTGATCGCCCGCGTCTACCCCGACACGCTGCGGCCCCGCGTGTTCGCGGCGCTGTCGGCCGCGTGGGTGCTGCCGTCGCTGATCGGCCCGGCGGTCGGCGGGTTCGTCGCCCAGCACGCGGGCTGGCGCTGGGTGTTCCTCGGGCTGATCCCGCTGGTGGTCCCGCCCGCCCTGATGCTGGTCCCGGCGCTGCGCGGCATCAAGCGCAACGACGGCCCCGGCTCCCCCACCGCCCGGAGCCGCTACGTCGCCGCCGTCACCGTCTCGGCGGGCGCCGCCGCCCTGCTGTACGCCCTGGGCCACCCCTCCTGGCCGATGATCCCGGTCGTCCTCGCCGCGCTCGCGGGCCTCGCCTACGGCCTGCTGAAGCTGCTGCCCGCCGGGACGCTGCGACTGCGGCGCGGCCTGCCCAGCGTGGTGCTGGTGCGCGGGCTGATGTCGGGCGCGTTCTTCGGCACCGACGTGTTCATCCCGCTGGCGCTGACCTCCGTGCACGGCTTCTCCCCCGTGCAGGCGGGCGTCGTGCTGACCGTCGCGGCGCTCGGCTGGTCGGCGGCCTCGCAGATCCAGGGCCGCTCCTCCCGCTCGCGCGGCACGTTCGTGCTGCTGGGCTCGGTCCTGGTGACCGCGGGCATCGCCGGGGTCACCATCGCGCTGCAGCTGTCGGGCTGGGCCGCCGCCCCCGCCTGGATCCTGGGCGGCGCGGGCATGGGCTTCGCGGTCGGCAGCCTGTCGGTGCTGCTGCTGGACCAGTCGCCCGAGGCCGAGCAGGGCGTCAACACCTCGTCCCTGCAGATCAGCGACACCCTCGGCTCGTCCCTGGTGGTCGGCCTGGCGGGCGCGCTGGTCACCGGTTTCGGCACCGACCGGCTCGAACTGGGCCTCGCGGTCGCCGGGACGCTGTTCGCCGCGATCGCCGCCCTGGCGATCGTCGCCGCCCTGCGCGTGGAGGCCGCGAAATGACCGAGTCGCCCGACACGGCGTCCGACACGATGTCCGACACGGTGACCCTCGACTTCACCCTGCCCCCCGACCTGGAGGCCCACGAGCCGCCCGAGGCCCGCGGCACGCCCCGCGACGGCGTCCGGCTGCTGGTGGCCCGCCGCGCCTCGGGCGAGGTCGCCCACCGGGTGTTCGGCGACCTGCCCGAGCTGCTGCGCCCCGGCGACCTGCTGGTGGTCAACACCTCCGCCACGCTGCCCGCCGCCGTGCACCTGGACCGGATCGCCGTGCACTTCTCGACGCCGGTGCCGGGCGGCGACGGCCGGTCCTGGCTGGTGGAGCTGCGCCGCCGCACCGGGAAGAGCACCCTGCCCTACCCGGGCGGCTGCCCCGGCGAGTGGATCCCGATGCCCGGCGGCGCGACCCTCGCCCTCGACGAGCGCGCCACCGGACGGCTTTGGCGGGCGCGGCTCTCCACCGACGTGGTGCCCTACCTGCGCCGCCACGGCGTCCCGATCCGGTACGGGTACGTGCCCCGCGAGCAGCCGGTGGACGCCTACCAGACGGCGTTCGCCCTGGACCGCTCGGCGGGCGGCGCGGAGATGCCGAGCGCGGCCCGCCCGTTCACCCCCGAGCTGGTGACCCGGCTGGTGGCGCGCGGCGTGCTGATCGCCCCGCTGGTCCTGCACACAGGCGTGGCCTCGCCTGAGGCCCATGAACCGCCCTATCCCGAGCGCTACGAGGTGCCCGCCCCCACCGCCGGGCTGGTCGAGCACGTGCGCGCCCGGGGCGGCCGCGTCATCGCGGTCGGCACCACCGTCGTGCGCGCCCTGGAGACCGCCGCCGCGGGCGGCCCGGTGCGCGCGGCGTCCGGCTGGACCGAGCACGTCGTCACCCCCGAGCGCGGCGTCGCCGCCGTCGACGGCCTGCTCACCGGCCTGCACGAGCCCCGCTCCTCCCACCTGATGATGCTCACCGCCGTCGCGGGCCGCGACCTGCTGGCCGCCTCCTACCGGGCCGCCCTCGCCGAGCGCTACCGCTGGCACGAGTTCGGCGACCTCACCCTCTTCCTGCCCTGACCCCTCCCGCCGGCGCGGCCGCGTCCGGATGGTGGACGTCACACGCGCCGCCGCCGAGGGACCGGTACCGTGGTGAGCAGCATGGACGGCTCACCACAGCGCACGCTGCTCATCACGCTCACCGGCCGCGACCGCCCCGGTGTCACCTCGCGCCTGTTCACCACCCTGGCCGACTTCCCGGTCACCGTCGCCGACGTCGAGCAGGTCGTCATCCGCGGCAGGCTCGTGCTCGGGGTCCTGGTCGCCTACACCGACGGCGCCGACATCGGGCAGGTCTGGACGGCCGCCGAGCGCGTCGCGGGCGACCTGGACATGGAGGTGGAGCTGTCCACCGGCCGCGACAAGCGGCTGCCGCGCCGCCGCGGCCGGCTCCACGTCACGGTCCTGGGCGCGCCCCTCAAGCCCGCCGCCATGGCCGGGATCGCCGGCCGCATCGCCGCCGGCGGCGCCAACATCGACCGCATCGAGCGCCTGGCGCACTACCCGGTCACCTGCATCGAGCTGGACGTCTCCGGCGCCGACCCCGACGCGCTGCGCGCCGACCTCGCCAAGGAGGCCGCCGAGCAGCAGGTCGACGTGGCCGTCCAGCGGGCCGGGCTGCACCGCCGCGCCAAGCGGCTGATCGTCATGGACGTCGACTCCACCCTCATCCAGGGCGAGGTCATCGAGCTGCTGGCCGAGCACGCCGGCTGCCTGGACGAGGTCGCCAAGGTCACCGAGGCGGCCATGCGCGGCGAGCTGGACTTCGAGGGCTCGCTGCGCGAGCGCGTCGCCCTGCTGGCCGGGCTGGACGCCTCCGCCATCGACGACGTGCGCCGCAAGGTCCAGCTGGCCTCCGGCGCCCGCACCATGGTCCGCACCCTCAAGCGCCTGGACTACAAGTTCGCCATCGTCAGCGGCGGCTTCACCCAGGTCACCGACGCGCTGGTCGACGACCTCGGCATCGACTACTCGGCCGCCAACACCCTGGAGATCGAGAACGGCAAGCTGACCGGCCGCGTGACCGGCCAGGTCATCGACCGGGCGGGCAAGGCCACCGCGCTGGCGCGCTTCGCCCGCGAGGCCGGGGTCCCGATCAGCCAGACGGTGGCGATCGGCGACGGCGCCAACGACCTGGACATGCTGCAGGCCGCCGGCCTCGGCATCGCCTACAACGCCAAGCCGGTCGTGCGGGAGGCCGCCGACACCGCGGTCAACGTGCCCTACCTCGACACGATCCTGTTCCTGCTGGGCATCTCGCGCGAAGAGGTCGAGGCGGCCGACGCCGACGATCCGCGCTGACCGGCCCGGCGTGACCGTTCCCACCTGATCGGCCCTGGCCCGCGGTGATCCGCCCGTCCCGTTTACGGGTACGACGGATGCGGAGCAGGCGCAGGGGGGTGACGGCCGTTGTTCAAGCGTGCGCGCGAGGCGTACGCCCGGATCGAAGGGCGCGCCGCGCCCTTCTACGGGCTGGCCGCCGCGCTCGCCATGGCCGTGCCGCTGATCGCCGGGGCGCTCACCGGCCGCGCCGCGCAGGGCGCCATGGTCGCGCTCGGCGCGTACCTGGTGGCGCTGCGCGCTCCCGAGGGCCCCTACGGGGCGCGGGCCCGCAACCTGGCCGGGGCCGTGCTGGTGGTGGCGGTGGGCGCGACCATCGGCGGGCACCTGGCCGGGCACACCTGGCTGACGGTGCTGGTGGTCCCGCCCATCGTGGCGCTGGGCAGCATGATCTCCTGGATCGGGCCGACCGCCGCGCTCGCGGTGCTGATGACCGCCGTCCGCCCCACCACCGACGACGTCGTCTACAACGGGTTCCTGGAGCTGCTCGGCGGCCTGTGGGTGAGCGCGCTGCTGCTCGCGCCGTGGCCCGCGCGGCGGCTGCGCCCGCTGCGGAGCGCGCTCGCCGAGGCCGCCGAGGCCGTCGCCGAGGCGCTGGACGCGGTCGCCGAGGGCATCGGCGCGCACGACGACGACGCCGTCCGGGCCCTGGAGGTGGACGACCCCGACCTGGCGACGGTCGCGCGGCAGCCGTACTGGACCCGCCGCCGCCACGCCGCCGCCCGGGCCCTGGGGGCGGCGCGCGGCACCGTCGGCTTCTACCGGCCGCCCGGCGGCGACGAGCCGTCCCGGCCCGAGCGGTTCGTGGACGCGCTGGCCCGGATCATGCACGAGACCGTCGCGCTCCAGTCGCTGGTCGAGGCCGCGCGCAAGCATCCGCCGCACCGCGAGTGGGAGATGGAGGCCCACGTCGCGATCTCGGCGCTGGCGGCGCGGCTGCGGTTGCTGGCGGGCGCGGTGGCCACGGCGGGCGAGACCCCGCTCGGCGAGCTGGAGTCGGCCGCGGTGCGGCGGCTGGCCCGGCAGACCGAGAAGATCCGCCGCGCCGGGCTGGCCGGGGACGAGGACCTGGTCGCCGCCGCGCTGATCGGCCAGATCCGCCGCTCCATCGACCGGATCACCGCGGGCGTGGACGGCGCGCGGCGCATCGTCGCGGGCGGCCTGCGCGTCGGCGTCGGTCCGCCGCGCCCGCTGCCCGGCGTGCACCCGCTGTCGGCGTGGGCCCGGATGGGCCGGGCCGTGCGGACCCGCTCGCCGGGGTTCCGGCAGGTCGCCCGGGTCGGGCTGATGGTGGCGGTGGCGATGTCCCTGTCGGCCGCGCTGCGGCTGTCGCACGGCCACTGGATGACGATCACCGTGATGCAGAGCCTGCGCGGCACCTACGGCGAGACGATGACGCGGCTGGCGCAGCGCGTCGGCGGCACCGCGGCCGGCTCGGCGATCGCGGCGGTGCTGCTGACGCTGGCGCCCGGCCAGGTCACCGCGGCGGCCATCCTGTTCGGGTTCGCGCTGGCCGGGTTCACGCTGCGGCCGGTCAACTTCGCCTACTGGGCGCTGTTCGGCACGCCGCTGGCGATGATGCTGCTGGACTTCTCCGCGCCCTCGGACTGGACCGCCGCCGGGGAGCGCATCCTGCTGACGCTGGCGGGCTGCGTGCTGGTGTTCCTGGCCGTCCGGCTGCTGTGGCCGGCCGGGCACGCCGAGCGCCTGCCGCTCCAGCTCGGCCGGCTGCTGTCGGCGCACGCCGACCTGGCCCGCGCCACCGCCCAGGTCGTGGAGGGCGAGCGGGAGCGGCTCGGCTACGAGGTCACCAACGCCGCCGAGCAGGCCACCGACACCGTCGCGGCCACCCGCAGGCGGCTGGCCGACGAGCGGCTGCCCGACACCGACCGGATCGCCGAGCTGCGCAGGGCCGTGCGCTGCGCGAACCGCATCCGCGACCACCTGATCGCGATCGGCCGCGTGTCCCGCGAGGAGTCGGTGGACGCGGGCCCCATCCCCGAGATCCTGGACCGCCTGGCCGACCGCTTCGAGGAGGCCGCCGCCGAGCTGGAGGACACCGATCCCCCGCAGGGCGAGCGGGAGCCGTCCCCCAGCGAGCGCCTGGAGGAGGAGTTCGCCGACCTGGACGCGCACCTGGCGGGCCTGGCCAGGCGCCGCCGCGCCGAGGTGGAGGCGGGCGTGGGCACCGACGAGTTCACGCCGCTGCGGCACGCCCTGCTGCAGGTGGCGGGCACCCGGCACGCGGTGCGGGCCCTGCGCTGCGACACCGACGATCTGATCGGGGCGGCCTTCAGGGCGGCCGACCCGGCGGCCCGGGACTGAGCGGGCTCCGAGCGCGCGGTGAGCGGCCCCGGCGCGGGCGTCGCCTCAGTCCTTGGGCGTGCGGAAGGCGGTCAGCTCGCCGCCTCCGGGCCAGGTCTCGGCCCAGGGGGCGTTCAGCTCGATCACCGCGAGGGCGCAGGTGGGGAAGGAGTCCGGGGCGCCGCCCGTCAGGTCGTGCACCACCTGGTGCACCGACGGGTTGTGGCCCACGACCAGCAGCGCGCCCACCTCGTCGCCGGTCTGGCGCACCAGGTCCAGCACGAGGCCGGGGTCGTTGTCGTACAGCCGGGGCTCGTGGCTCACCTCGGCCTCGAGGTCCAGCAGGTCGAGGGTCTGCCGGGTCCGGACGGCGGTGGAGCACAGCACCAGCCCCGGCACCAGGCCCTCCGCGCGCAGCCAGTCGCCCGTCGCGGCGGCGTCGCGGCGGCCCCGGTCGGCCAGCGGGCGGTCGGAGTCGGCCATCCCGAGGCCGGTGATGGCCTTGGCGTGGCGCAGCACGATGAGGGTCGGCATGACCGTCACCCTAGTCCGCTCAGGGCGCGACCAGGGCCGCCAGCGCCCACAGCACCGCCATGATGCCGAGCATCCCGCACAGGACGATGGCGAAGCCCTTGGGCCCCGAGACCGTCTTCTTCTCCCCGCTCACCTTCACGCCTCCTGCCTGGCCGGACGGCCGCCGGCGGTCGCCCGGGACGATGCCGAACTGCGCCAGCACCAGGGTGAGCAGGCGCGTGGGCCACGAGGCCGTCCTGCCGCTCATGCTCGCGCCTCCTGCCGTACCGGGCGGGCACGCCGGGCATCACCGGGACACCGCGTCCCAGTACAGCGTACGACCGCCCCCGCGCGCTCCGGACACGCCCCGCCCCCGTGCGCGGACCGCGGCGCACGGGGGCGGGGCGCACCCCTCCTCGGTTCACTTCTTGTCGGGCGGGACCTCTCCGCCGACGGCGGGCTTGCCGTTCTCGGCGGTCTCCGCCGGGACGGGCTCCGCCTGGGCGGGGACCGCCCCCGCGCCCGGAACGGCGCCGGCGGCCTGCGCCGTCCCCACGGCGGCGGGCTCGGGCGCCCCGGCCACCTGGCCGCCCGCCGTACCGCTCTCGGTGCCGCCCGCCTCGCCCGCGCCGATCGGGTCGGCGCGCCGCTTGGAGACCACGATGGCCGCGACCACCACCGCCACCGCGCCGGCGGTGACGCCCACGCGCAGCGGCACGTTGCCCGCGTAGGTCACCACGGCGTCGGCGATCAGCAGCGCGACCAGGTTCATCACCTTGATCAGCGGGTTGATCGCCGGGCCCGCGGTGTCCTTGAACGGGTCGCCGACCGTGTCGCCGATCACCGTGGCCTCGTGCGCCGGGCTGCCCTTGCCGCCCAGATGGCCCTCCTCGACCATCTTCTTGGCGTTGTCCCACGCGCCGCCGGAGTTGGCGAGGAACACCGCCATCAGCACCCCGGCCGCGATCGCGCCGCCCAGGAAGGCGCCGAGCGGCGCGTACCCGAGCGCGAAGCCGACCGCGATCGGCGTCAGGATGGCCAGCAGGCCCGGCGTGGCCAGCTCGCGCTGCGCGTCCCGGGTGCAGATGTCGATCACCCGGCCGTAGTCGGGCTTCTCGGTGTAGTCCATGATCCCGGGGTGGTCCCGGAACTGCTGGCGGACCTCCACCACGACCCGCCCGGCCGCCCGGCCCACCGCCATGATCGCCAGGCCGGAGAACAGGAACACCACCGAGGCGCCGGCGATCAGGCCGATCAGCACGTTCGGGTTGTCGATGGACAGGCTGAAGTTCGCGAACGAGCCCAGCGCGTCCTTGGCGTCCTGCGAGGCGCCCTGGAGCGCGCTGACCACCGTCGTCCGGAACGACCCGAACAGCGCGGTCGCCGCCAGCACCGCCGTCGCGATCGCGATGCCCTTGGTGATCGCCTTGGTGGTGTTGCCGACCGCGTCCAGCCGCTCCAGCACCGCCGCGGCCTCGCCCTGCACGTCGCCGGACATCTCGGCGATGCCCTGGGCGTTGTCGGAGACCGGCCCGAAGGTGTCCATCGATACGATCACGCCGACCGTGGTGAGCAGCCCGGTCCCGGCCATCGCGACCGCGAACAGCGCCACCGTGGTGTTGCCGAAGCCGAGCAGGAACGCGCCGTAGACCGCGCCGCCGATCACCAGCGCGGTGTAGACGGCCGACTCCAGGCCGAGCGAGATGCCCGACAGGATCACCGTCGCGGGCCCGGTGCGGGCGCTGCCGGTGACCTCCTTGACCGGCTTGCGGCTGGTCTCGGTGAAGTAGCCGGTGAGCAGCTGGATCGCGCTGGCCAGCACGATGCCGATCAGCACCGCGCCGAGCGCCACCCAGCGCGGGTCGGCGTCCAGGCCGCGGACCGCGCTGTCGGACACGCCGGTCAGGTCGGCGAACGAGGAGGGCAGGTACACGAACGCCGCGACCGCGACCAGCACCGCCGAGATGATCGCGGAGATGAAGAAGCCGCGGTTGATCGCCGACATGCCCGAGCGGTCCTTGGCGCGCGGCGCCACCGCGAAGATCCCGATCACCGCGGTGATCACGCCGATCATCGGCACGATCAGCGGGAACACCAGGCCCTGCGTGCCGAACGCGGCGGTGCCGAGGATCAGCGCCGCCACCAGCATCACCGCGTAGGACTCGAACAGGTCGGCGGCCATGCCCGCGCAGTCGCCGACGTTGTCGCCCACGTTGTCGGCGATCGTGGCGGCGTTGCGCGGGTCGTCCTCGGGGATGCCCTGCTCGACCTTGCCGACCAGGTCGGCGCCCACGTCGGCGGCCTTGGTGAAGATCCCGCCGCCGACCCGCATGAACATCGCCAGCAGCGCCGCGCCGAACCCGAAGCCCTCCAGCACCTTGGGCGCGTCGCCCTTGTAGGCCAGCACCACCACGGCCGCGCCGAACAGCCCCAGCCCGACGGTGAACATCCCGGCCACGCCGCCGGTGCGGAACGCGATCCGCATCGCCCTGCGCTCGCCGCCCTCCTCGCGGGCGGCGGCCGCGACCCGGACGTTGCCGCGCACCGCCAGCCACATGCCGACGAAGCCGGTCACCGCCGAGAACAGCGCCCCGATGACGAAGAACACCGAGCGGCCGATCCGCTCCCCGGTCGAGTCGGCGGGCAGCAGCAGGAGGACGAGCGGGATCAGGACCACGAAGACCGCGACCGTGCGGAACTGGCGTTTCAGGTAGGCGAGCGCGCCCTCCTGAACGGCGCGCGCGATGCTCTGCATCTTCTCGGTGCCCTGGCCGGCGGCCAGCACCTCACGTACCAGACCTGCTGCGACGGCCAGTGCCAGCAGCGCGACCACTGCGACGACGACGACCAGGGTGAGGTCGCCGCCGCCGAGATCCACTTCTGCGCCGGCCGGGCTCGACAGGGAAAGCCCAGACATCCGTCCTCCTCGACAGGGGCGTGGCGTGCGAACCGTCCAAAAGGACGATCTTTACCGCGTACCCCGCGCGCGAGGTTTTGGAACTCCTTTCGCGGTGCGGCGGGTGTCGTGGAGTCCCTGCGGGCGACCGGACGGAGACAAGAGCGCTCGGCATTTCACCGAGTTGACGCGGAAGCGCAACCGTATCGGCGTTGATTTTTGCCAAATTCTTCGCCATGGAAGAGATCAGTGCAGGTCAGGGCCATGGTAGGGAAATCTCACTGGAACCAGCATTGACGGCGGCGATTTTCTTTCACGCCAGCCCCACGCGCCCCATCCGGCCACCCCGAAAACCTTAATAAAGCCCACCCGAATAATGGCGTCCCGGAAGCGCTCAGAAGACGATCTCATAATCACCGGCCCCGGCCGCACCCGGGGGTTCCTTTGGCGTGGCGGGCCCGCCGATATCCCATGCCGGGCCCCTCGGACGCGCTGCTCCGCGTACGGAGCCGACAGCCGGTGCGATGGCCCGACAGGGCACCGCGGCACCCGCACACGCCCAACGCCACGCGGCTTCGGCGCGGGAAGCCTCAGAAGGCCGCTGAGAAGCCACGCGCACGACTCCTCAGAACGGAACGCGCGCCATCGCCCAAGAGGGCCTCAGGCGCGCGGAGAACGACGAAGGCCCCGTCCCTCAAGGGACGGGGCCTTCAGCGCGTTCGGGACGGGGGTGCGTCAGGAGGTCGCGATGGGGGCGGACGGCCAGCTCATGCGGATCTGGACGCCCTTGGGGGTGTTGGCGATCTCCACGTCCTCGGCCAGCCCCTCGATCACGGCCAGCCCGAGGTCCACCGACCCGTCGTCGAGTGCGAACTCCAGGTCCTCCGCCGACTCCAGGCCCTGCGCGGCGCCGGTCTCGGGGAGACCGGCCGGGGGCGCGGAGCCGCCGGGTCCGGCGGTGTCGTCGCCGGGGACCGAGTCGCTGACGATGACCTCGAAGCGGTGCTCGGAGTCGATCAACTCCAGCCGCACCGGTTCGTCCGGGCAGTGCCGGCGGTGCGCCGCCACCGCGCGCGAGCACGCCTCGCCCACGGCCAGCCGCACCTCGTCCAGCAGGTCCTGGTCGATGCCACTGCGCCGGGCCACGGCGGTGACGATCAGGCGGGCCGTGCGGACGTGCACGGGCAGCGCACTGAATGAGAGCTCAACGGTCGCCATGTGAGCGGGGGCCGCCTACTTGGCGCCCTTGCGCTTCTCCTCGGCATCGGCGATCGAGTCGTGGATGCCGAAGACCTTGGTCAGCCCGGTGATCCGGAAGATCTTGAGGATGCGCTCCTGGGTGCACACCAGCTCCAGCGAGCCGTCGTGCGCGCGCACCCGCTTGAGGCCGCCGACCAGCACGCCGAGCCCCGTCGAGTCGAGGAACTCGACCTTCTCCATGTCCACCAGCAGGTGGAACTTGCCCTTGTTGACCAGGTCGATGAGCTTCTCGCGAAGCTTCGGCGCCGTGTAGACGTCGATCTCGCCCTCCACCGTGATGACGGTGAGGCCGTCGTCGGTGGTGTAGTCGTTCACCTTCAGGTCCACAGGTCCTCCAGCGCCCTACAGCACATTCACAATTCCGGCGCCCGATCCTCCGGATGGACGGTTCGGGGCGACGGAACTCCGTCGAAATTCAACCACGCTCCGGCGGTGTGTAGGCACGTTATCGCCCACTCGGACGAAACTTCGCGCCATCCCGTCTGACCTGCCGATCCGCCGGTCAGGGCAGGGGGGACCAGGCCACCGGCGCCGGGGCGTTCCCCTAGTTTTGCCCATGCTGGCAGACTGAAAACCTGATGGGCGCCCAAAGATCTTTCCTTCCGCTCGACCGGCTGCTGGCGGACCCGTCCCGCCGTGGCCGGATCACCCATGTCCAGAGCGTTCCCGCACGTCAGGGCCGTCGCGCGCCGTGGCCGGACTGGGCGCCCGAACTGCTGGTGCAGCGGTTGTCGGCGGCCGGGATCGAGGCGCCCTGGGAGCACCAGGCCGCCGCCGCCGAGCACGCCCGCGCCGGCCGCTCTGTGATCATTGCCACCGGCACGGCCTCGGGCAAGTCGCTGGCCTACCTGCTGCCCGCCGTCGCGACGGTCTACGAGGACGAACCACGCGACCAGGGCACCGTGCTGTACCTGTCGCCGACCAAGGCGCTGGCCGCCGACCAGCTCCGCGCCCTGCGCGCCCTGCGGCTGACCCGGGTGCGCGCGGCGGCCTACGACGGCGACACCCCACGCGACGAGCGCGCCTGGGCGCGGCAGCACGCCAACTACATCCTGACCAACCCCGACATGCTGCACCGGTCGCTGCTGCCGGGGCACGCCCGCTGGGGCGCGTTCCTGCGCCGCCTCAAGTACGTGGTCGTCGACGAGGCGCACGGCTACCGGGGCGTGTTCGGCTCGCACGTGGCGCAGATCCTGCGCCGGCTGCGCCGCGTCTGCGCCCGCTACCACGCCTCGCCGACCTTCATCCTGGCGTCGGCGACGACCTCCGAGCCCGCCGCGGCCGCGTCCCGGCTGACCGGGGTGGACGTGGTCGCGGTCGCAGACGACGCCTCGCCGCGCGGGCCCGCGACCTTCGCCCTGTGGGAGCCGCCGCTGACCGACCTGCGTGGCGAGCACGGCGCGCCCGTCCGCCGCTCCGCCACGGCCGAGGCGTCGGACCTGCTGGCCGATCTCGTGGTCGAGGACGTCCAGACCCTCGCGTTCGTGCGGTCCCGCCGGGGCGCCGAGTCGGTCGCCCTCGGCGCTAAGCGCGCGCTGGCCGAGGTCGCCCCGCAGCTCGCCGGCCAGGTCGCCGCCTACCGCGCGGGCTACCTCCCCGAGGAGCGCCGCGCGCTCGAACAGGCCCTGCGCTCGCGCGAGCTCGTCGGCCTGGCCAGCACCAACGCCCTCGAACTGGGCGTGGACGTGTCCGGCCTGGACGCGGTGGTGATCTGCGGCTGGCCGGGCACCCGGGCGTCGCTGTGGCAGCAGGCCGGGCGCGCGGGCCGCTCCGGGCAGGACGCCCTGGCGGTGCTGGTCGCCCGCGACGACCCGCTGGACACCTTCCTGGTCCACCACCCCGAGGCGATCTTCGGCAACCCGGTCGAGGCCACCGTGCTCGACCCCGACAACCCCTACGTCCTGGAGCCCCACCTGTGCGCCGCGGCGTCGGAGCTGCCGCTGACCGAGGCCGACCAGGAGCTGTTCGGCCCGACCACCGCCGGGCTGCTGCCCGACATGGTGCGCCGGGGCCTGCTGCGGCACCGCCCGACCGGCTGGTACTGGACGCGCCGCGAGCGCGCCTGCGACCTGGCCGACATCCGCGGCGCGGGCGGTGCCCCGGTCCAGGTCGTCGAGCTGGGCACCGGCCGCCTGCTGGGCACGGTGGACGAGGCGTCCGCGCACACCCACGTGCACGAGGGCGCGGTCTACCTGCACCAGGGCGAGTCGTTCATCGTCCAGACCCTGGACCTGGACGACTCGGTGGCGCTGGTCGAGCCCGCCGAGCCCGACTACTCGACCACCGCGCGCGACGTGACCGACATCCGCATCGTGGAGACGCTGCGCTCGATGACCTGGGGCGAGGCCACGCTGAACTTCGGCACCGTCGAGGTCACCAACCAGGTGGTCGCCTACCAGATGCGCCGCCTGCAGACCGGCGAGATGCTGGGCGAGAAGCCTTTGGAGCTGCCGCCCCGCTCGCTGCGCACGCGCGCCGTCTGGTGGACGCTGTCGGCCGACCGGCTCGAAGAGCTGGGCGACATGGACCTGGGCGGCGCGGCCCACGCGGCCGAGCACGCCTCGATCGGCTTGCTTCCGCTGTTCGCGACGTGCGACCGCTGGGACATCGGCGGCGTCTCGACCGCGCTGCATCCGGACACGGGCCTGCTGACCGTCTTCGTGTACGACGGCCACGAGGGCGGCGCGGGCTTCGCCGAGCGCGGCTACGCGGACGCGGCCGCCTGGCTGGGCGCGACGAGGGACGCGATAGCGGCCTGCGAGTGCGAGGCGGGCTGCCCGTCGTGCATTCAGTCGCCCAAGTGCGGCAACGGCAACGAGCCGCTGGACAAGCAGGGCGCGCTGGTCCTGTTGGGAGAACTCCTGAGCCAGGCCCCCGCGGGCGTCAGCGGGAGTGCGGCGTCGTAGCGGCGTGCGGGGCCTGCCCGCCCCGGCGGGCCTGCGCGAGGGCGCGCTGGAGCTGCTGCTTCTCCAGCTCCAGCGTGTGGATGGACTCCTCGTGCTCGTCCCGGAGGTCCCGCAGCTCGCGGCGCAGGTCCAGCGAGCGGCGCAGGCCGAAGGCGGCGATGGTGACGCCCAGCATGAAGACGATGGCGACGACCACCCCGGCCAGGAAGACCTGCCACTGCGAGGTGACGCCGGGGACGGTCTCACCGAACGCGCTGAGCTGGGCGGCGTCGGTGTTGTCCAGGACGACGGCCACGGTGACCGCGACGGCGGCGGCCGCGAACAGCAACCCCAGGAAGATCATGCGGAGCGCTCCCTATCTCCGGACGAACCGGGAGATCTCGGCTGGCAAGGGAGCCTAGACCTCAGCCAGGCCGCCCGCCATCCCTTCGAACGATCAAGAACCTGTACGCCCCCGAAGGCGGAACGGCCGCCAGGCGGGGTCACCCGACGGCCGTTCCCGTGCTCTGCCTACTTGTCGCGGCGGCGCCGTCCGCGGGAGGCGCGCGCGCTCTGGTCGTCCTTGGCGATCTGGACGTTGACGCCGCCCGAACGCTTGCCGAGGGTGGCCGGACGGCGCCGGCCCGATGCGGCGGCGTCCCCGCCCTTGGCGGCGCGCTTGCCCGGCTCCGCCTTGGCGTCGCCGGGAGCGGCCTTCTTGTCGAGCTCGACCGTGGGAGCCGCCCCGGCTTTGCCGCCCTTCACGCCCGCGGCGACCGGCTTCTTGCCGTCAGTGCCCTTGCCGCCAAGCTCGACGGTGGAACCCGCTGCGGTCGGCTTCTTGCCGTCAGCGGGCTTCTTGCCGAGCCCGACGGCGGGGGTCGTCCCCGCTGCGACCGGCTTCTTGCCGCCCTTGGCCTTACCGTCGCCCTTGGCCGCTGGAGCCAGGGTGGCGGTCTTGGCCATGGCCTCGGCGGCCGCGATGTGCTCGCGTGCCTTGCTGACCCGCTT
Organism: Spirillospora sp. NPDC050679; assembly: GCA_044456955.1. Classification (GTDB taxonomy): domain Bacteria; phylum Actinomycetota; class Actinomycetes; order Streptosporangiales; family Streptosporangiaceae; genus Spirillospora. The sequence goes on from JBITGK010000001.1 coordinate 497,031, forward strand.
GCGTCCGGCGCCGGCGCGGGCCATGCGCGCGGCCATGCCCTTGTCGCTGACCCCGGCCTGGGCGACGCGCAGGCGGCGCGTCCACGTGCCGAGGTGGGCGGCGACCACCAGCAGGATCATCGCGATGCCGACGCTCTTGCCCCACTGCAGGCTGCTGCTCGCGGCCGCGTTGCTCGCCTTGGGCACCGCCTGCCCGGCGATCTGCGGCGTCGGGTAGATGAAGCCCGGCGTGGAGCCGGGGGGCTGCACCGAGGGCAGGGTGACCGGCGACTGGTCGTTGAACGGCGTCAGCGGCGTCGTGTTGCCGGGCGGCGGCGTGGTGCCCGACGGGTAGGTGGGCGCCGGGACGTTGCCGCCGCCACCGCCGCCGGAGCCGCCGGAGCCGCCGCTGACCGTGGCGCGGGCCGTTCCGGCGCTGGAGGCGACCGAGCCGCCGGTACCGCTGGACCGCATGGCGCGCACGCTGACCGCCACCGATCCGGCGGAGCTGGCGGTGAGGGTGGCCGAGCAGCTGGTGCCCGAGCAGAACGCGCCGACGCCGCCGCTCTTGTCGGAGACGCCGGGGCCGCCCACCGAGTAGCCGGTGAGGTCGTCTTCAAGGCCGAGGTTCCAGCTGACGGTGACCTTGCTGCCGGACGCGCTGGCCGAGACGCCGCTGGGCCGCGCCGGGGGGATGCGCACGGTGAAGGTGTTGGTGTCGTAGACCTGCCCGGTGGGCCAGCCCTTGATGTAGACGGTGTACCGGCCGTTGCGGCTCACCGGGATGCTGCCCGACAGGGAGCCGTTGAAGGCGCGCTCGTTGAGGAAGGTGTCGCCCGTGCCAGGTCCGTTGTACCGGAGCTGCATCTTGATGGCGTCCTTGAACTGCGCCCGTACCGCGACCGCGGACCCGCTGGTGATCACAGCGCCGTTCCCCGGGGCGCTGATGCTTCCCGAGGCGGCCTGGGCGGGCGTCGCGGCGAAAACCGGGAAACCCATCGCAAGGGGTGCGGCGAGAACGACAGCACCGATCCTGCGAATCCTGGTCACGGCCTCAATCCCTTCATCGGATGATCTGCCGACAGCGTTCTGCTCATTCCGAACGCCGAGCCCAGCGGGAGGAGTCTCCGGCCATTCGGGGGGCGAGGGGCCGACGTGTCGAGTGATAACTGTGGGCTTACCGCAGCGTAACGTACCAACTAGTAGCGCAAGTCACAGGAAGGTGACAAAGAGGGCGTCATCGCCCCCGGCCCACTTCCGGCCACCTATTGACACTCAGTGCAACGAACTGCGGGGCGCCAGGTTACGCCCTCCGGCCCGGCGGGACCAGCCCTGGCCCGAGAAACGACGGGCAACGATCCGATCCCGCCCGGCCCGCGCACCGCCGAGGTCACCTCGACCTCGACGATCCCGCCGCGCACCCGGCACCCCGACAGCCGCACCCGGGAACCGGCGACGACACGCCCCGCCCGCCGGCAGGCGGCCCCCTCCCCCTCAGCCACCCGAGCAGCCCCCGCCAGAGCCGCCATATCGGCCGCGACCTCGGCCCGCTGCCGAGCCACCCGCACACCCCCGACAGCCACGGCGGCGACCCCCACCAACCAGACGACCGCCACGAACGCCACGACCCACAGCGCCCCCGCCCCGCACTCCCGCCTTCCGCGCCCAGCGACAACCGCCCACCGAGCCAAGACGACACCGCGCAGCATCACTCCCACCTCCGCACAGAAACCAGCTCCGAGAGCGCCCTGCCGCCCTCCCACTTCTCCACCAACCACTAACCACCAAGCCCCCAGCCCCGCGCACTCCAACGCCCGTGCAGCCCCACACCCACGGCTCCCACGCCCCGCACGCAGGTCCCGCACGCAGGTCCCGCACGCAGGTCCCGCACGCAGGTCCCGCACGCAGGTCCCGCACGCACACGCAGGTCCCGCACGCAGGTCCCGTGGAGGGTGGGCGCTGCCCGGCGGGCAGCGCCCACCCTCCACATCGACCGGGGATCACCTCCCGTCGGCGTTCGTGGGTTGTGGCGAGGCGGGGTCGGCGCCCGGCTCGGTAGCGGCGGTGGCTCGGGCGTGGACGGTCAGCGGAGGAAGCCCGGCGGCCACCGGAGCCTGGACGCGGGTGGTGATCTCGACTCGGGACGTCTCGGCGTCGCGGCGGACGGAGATCGTGGCTCCAGCGGGAACGGCCGTTGCGACGAAAGCGCGGACGGCGGGGAGCGCCTCTCCGCGTGCGGCTGCACGAGCGCCGCTCCGGGCCGCGTCCGCACAGGCCAGGTGGACCGAGGCGACGGACACGCCCCACAAGCAGACCGCCGTGACCAGCACCAGCATGGGGAGGGCCAAGGCGACCTCCGCGGTCGCCATGCCGCGGTCGCGCCGCGCCGCAGAGCCGCTCAACCGCCCAACGCGAGCGCCTTCTTGATGATCCCTAAGAGCATCGTCCTGACCTCGGGACTGCTTGCGATCTTGAACAGCAGGCCGGCGAACGCGGCCGCGGCGACCGTGCCGACGGCGTACTCGACCGTGGACATGCCGGCGTCCCTCACCGTGCGCCAGCGCCGCGACAACGACCGTTTGAACTTTTTCGCCTGCTTCATCTCGTGCTCCTCGTCTTTTCCGGGCGCCTGATGGGCCTCGGGCTGGGGTGATGCGCATCCGGACGCGTTCGCCCGGACGGCTTTGCTCTGCCCGGCTCGCTCGCCGGGCGGCTTGTGCTCTCCATGGCTTGGGCAGTGGGATTTGCGCCCTGCGCAGCTTGTGAAGCGCTCTGCGCCAGGGGCGTCGGGCTTCGGCATGATTTAGAGCTTCAGCAGTGGGCTCGTTCGCGTTGGTACAGGGCCGCCTATGGGGCTCTTCCTCGGCGGCGAACCTGCTCTTCAAGGGTGGGTTCTGCCGGGAGATCGATTCCAGACGGAATCGGATTCTGTGGATAACCCCGCTCAGGGCAGGGTGATCGTCGCGGCGAAGCCCGCGATCGCCGGGACGATCCCGAGCAGCACGAACGCCGGCAGGAAGCACAGGCCCAGCGGCGCCATGGCCTTGATGCCCGCCGCGCGGGCGCGGGCGGTGGCGGCGAGGCCCGCGGTGCGACGCTGATCGCGGGCCAGGCGGGCCAGCGTCGGAGCCGGGGCCGCGCCGGTCTGTGCGGCTCGGACGGCGGTCCGCGCCAACGGAGCCAGGGGCGGGTCATCGGCCAGGGTCAGCCATGCGGTGGCAGGGTCCACGCCGAGGCGGATCTGGACGGCCACGCCGCGCAGCTCGTCTCCCAAAGGGCCGCCGACCGCTTCCGCGACGGCATCGACGGCGTCGCTCCACGGCGTTCCGCCGCGCATGCAAGCGGCGAGCAGGTCAACCGCCACGGGCAGATCGGCGATCAGGCGAGCGTGGCGGCGTCGGCGGTCGGCGTTTCCTAGGCGGCCGAACGATCGGTGCACGACCACCGCCAGGACGGCCCCCGCCACGGCTCCGGTGAGGCCGCCCAGCACGACGAAGCACACCAGGCCCGCCGCAAGGGCCGCCGCCTTGCGCAACAGAGGCTCGTGCTTATTGGGGGCATCTCGGCAGGTGCACTCGGCTCCGGGACGATCCTGTGTTCTGGAGCGGCTGTGCTTTTCGCAGGGTGGGGCATCAGTTCTGTTGGGTGGAGAAAGGCGACGGGCCAGTCTCCGTTCCGCCGGTTCGGGGCCTCCGGGCAGCAGGAAGCCGCAGACCGCCATGCAGAGGACGGCCGACCAGATCGCGATCATCTCGGGACCTCCGCTGCCCTGGCCAGGCGGCGGGTCCACCACAGGCCGACCAGATCGAGGGTGGCGCCGCCGGCCAGGCAGCCCGCGCCCGGCAGTGTGCCGAGGAGGAAGGCCAGCGGGTTCGCGCCCAGGGCCGCCGCCATTCCGAGGCCGAGCAGGGGAAGGAGGGCGAGCATCCGCGCGGTGACCCGAGGGGCGGCGAGTTGGGCGGCGATCTCTTGGCGTTGCGTCTCTTCGTCCCTGAGCGCGGAGGCCATGCCGTCCAGGACCGCGGCCAGGGTGCCGCCCTGTTCGGCGCCGACCCGCCAGCAAGCACCCAGGAGGCGCAGTCCCTCCGCGCCGGGGTGTTCGGCTGCCAGGCGCTCAAGGCGTTCCCCGCCCAGAAGGTGCGCGGAGACGTACGGGTCGAGGATGGCCGCCGAGGCTCTGAACGCCTCGTCCGGACTGCGGCCTGCGGCCAGTTCGGCCGCCATCCCGTCGCACAGCTCGATCACGGCCGCCCGCCACTGCTGCGGGCGCCGTCCACGTTCCCGGAACGCGGTGAGCCCGGCGGTCGTCAGGCGGTACAGCCGATCGGCCGGTGAGATGCCGGGCGATCGTCCGGCCTGGAAGCGGGTCAGGCGGCTCGCGGCCGGGGGCGGGGCCGTGAACGTCCAGGTCGCGCCCGCCGCGCAGAGCGCCGCCAGCATGATCACCGCGCTCATGGCGGCGGGCTGAGCCGGTCGGAGCCGGGTGGATCACGCCGGTCTTCTCGGAGCCGGTCGGCTGTCAGAGGGGCGCGGTCGAAGCTGTTGGGCGCCGCCTGAGGAGGGCCGAAGCGGGCTTGGTCGAGGTGGCCGCGTTCACCGGCTGGAGGGGGCTCCGGGGCAGGGTGGGGTCGGCCCGTGTGCTCGTAGGTCTGTTGGTCGGTGTGGCGGTCGGCTTCGTCCTGTCGCCCGGCAGCAGTGCGGCTTGTCCGGTGGAGAGGGCGCGAGGTGGCTTGCGGCCGGTGGGGTCCGGACGGCTTCCATGTGTGGCCCAGGCGGGCCGCCAACGCCTCGGCTCCGGGGGCCGCCACCATGTCGCCCGTCGCCGTGAACGAGACCGCGGGGAGCACGCCCACCAGGCCGTCGGCCGCGCGTTCCAGCAGGCAGATCTCCGACACCCTGCGGCTTCCGCCTCCCGGGCCGCGGACCAGATGGATGATCACGTCCAGGGCCGCCGCCAGCTGGCTGTGCACCGCTTCCCTGGTCAGGCCCGCGGCGCAGGCCAGGGCTTCCAGGCGCGCGGGCACGTCCGCGGCCCGGTTGGCGTGCAGCGTGCCGCAACCTCCTTCGTGGCCGGTGTTCAACGCGCTCAACAAGATCGTCACCTCGTTTCCGCGCACCTCGCCCACCACGAGCCGGTCGGGTCTCATGCGCAGCGCCTGCCGGACCAAGTCGTGCAGGGTCACGCCTCCGGCGCCTTCGACGTTCGGAGGGCGTGCCTCCAGGCGGATCACGTGAGGGTGGTCGGGGCGCAGCTCCGCCGAGTCCTCCACCAGGACCAGCCGTTCGCCATGGTGCGCCAGCGACAACATGCAGCTGAGCATGGTCGTCTTGCCCGTGCCCGTACCGCCGGAGACCAGGAAGGCGGCGCGGGCCTCGATCAGGGCCGCCAGCAGGCACGCGCCCTCCGGCGGGATCGAGCCCGCCGCGACCAGCTCGTCGAGAGTGAACGCGCGGCGGCGGGGCAGGCGCAGCGACAGGCACGTGCCGTTCGCCGCGATCGGGGGAAGCACCGCGTGCAGGCGCACGCCGCCGGGGAGGCGCGCGTCCGCGTAGGGTGCCGCATCGTCCAGCCGCCGCCCGGCCGCGGCGGTCAGCCGCTGGGCCAGGCGGCGCAGCGCCGTCTCGTCGGGGAAGCGGACCGACGTGCGGACCAGGCCCGCGCCCGCGTCCACCCACACCTCGTCGGGGCCGTTCACCAGCACGTCGGTGACCTCCGGCTCGCGCAGGAGCGGGTCCAGTGGACCGGCGCCCACGAACTCGGCCCGTAACTCGTCGGCCATCACCAGGACCTCGCTATCGCCGAGCAGGCGCTCTTCCGCGCGCAGTGCCGCCGCCACCCGGCCCGCCGTGGCCTCTTCTCCCGTTTCGGCCAGGCGGCCGCGGACCGCTTCGGAGAGTCGTTTCATCTCGTTTCCTTTCCGTGCCGATCTGCCGGCGCGCATGTGGCCGGGTCGGTGCGCTTTGTGGTCGGGGACTGCTTGTCGCGGATGGCGTTGTGATGGAGAGGCGGCCCATTTCACCGGGCGAACGGCGCTCGTTCGCGCCCTGGAGTGCATTAAGCGTGCGGAAGACGCCCTCTCGGGCCTTCTTTGGGACAGGCGAGGACAGTGCGGTACTCGTGGTCGGTTTTCCGCCCGCCCGGAGGCGGCCGGAGAAGTGGATCGTCTTGCCTTGCGTCGCGGCCTTGTGGCGCCGTTGTTCAGGCGGCTTCGCTTTGGGACTGCGGGAAAGGAAGCGCCTTCAGCAGGCGGCCGCACAGCGCCGGGACCGGGCCCCTGCGGGTCACGCGCCGCATGTCGGCCTCCTCCAACGCCGCCGGTATGCGGCGGTCGCGCTCCAGCACCCCTGCCAGCGGCAGGTCGAGCGCCTGGACGGCGACCTCGGAGGTCAGGCCGCCCGGAGACGGGCCCGTCACGATCAGGCGCAGGTCGGCGGGGGCGTCGCGCAGGGAGGACGCCGCCACGATGGGGCGTATCTCGTGCGGCACGACCAGGAACCCCACATCGGCCGTGCGCAGGGCGGCGCTCCCTATGGTGCCCGCGTTCTTCGGCACGTCCACCACGACCAGGTCGAAGCCTCTGGACGCCGCCCCGAGCACCGTCAGGACCCCTTCCTCCGAGACCGGGACGGGCATGCCCTGCCGCCACGACAGGACGGCCAGCTCGTCCAGGCGCGGGAGCGCGTCGCGCAGGGTCGCCGGGCTCAGACGGCCGCGCCGCTCGGCGAACTCCGGCCAGCGCGCCCCCTCGGCGTCCTCGACGCCCAGCAGCAGGTCGAGCCCGCCGCCGGCGGGGTCGCCGTCGATCAGCAGGGTGCGCAGGCCCGCGCGGGCGGCCGTCAGGGCGAACGTCGCCGCCAGGACGCTGGTGCCCACGCCGCCCCTGGCCCCTCTGAAGCAGACCGTCATGGCGCGGCCGGGCGGCTCGGCGGCGGTGGCCAGGGCGTCGATCAGCCAGGGCTCCTCGGCGGGCAGGACGGCCAGGTCCTGCGCACCGGCCTCCAAGGCGAGGCGGTGCACGTCAGGGGGCGCGTCGGGGCCGGCCACCAGGACGACGCCGGGGCGGCGCGGTAACCCCTCGGCGGCGATGTCGCCGGCCAGGTCGGGGCCGACCAGCACCAGCGGGCGCGAGTACCAGCCGGTGCGGGCCTGGGCCGCGCTCTGGGCGAGGTCGGCGCGGACGGCGGCCGCGGCGGCGAGCCGGAGCAGGTCGTCGGCGAGCGCCGGGTCGGTGGTGACGATCATGGCCGCGCTGGTCATCGCGCCTCCCGTGGGGTGCAGGGACCTCCACGATGCGCCGGGGACGGCCTGTCCGGCCAGCGGATGCGCCGGCCTGTGGAAAACGTTCGGGCGGCGGGCGGGGGGGCGCCGCCCCCACCCTGGGCTGGGGGCCCCCCCCCCGGGGGGGGCGCGGGGGTGGCCCCCCCGGCCCGGTCCCGGGGGGGAGAGCCCGCCCCCGCCGGCGGGGGGGGGCGGGGGGCGCGGGGGGGGGGGCGGGGGGGCGCCGCCCCCCCGGGGGGGGGGGGCCGCCGCCCCCCCCCCCCCCCGAACCCTGGTCTGGGCGACCCCCGCCGGGGGGGAGAGCGGGGGTCGCCGCACGGTCCGGCTCCGGGGGGGTAGAGCCGGCCCGCTTTCCCAAGAAAGTCTCAGGACAGATCGCACGCGGCGGCAAGGCCAGTTCGATCTATAGAAGAAGCAAAGCCGCTGCCTCCAGTGTAGGCAGATACAACATATGCTGCCCGATCGTCGAGACTTACGTCGAGCGGGAAAGTCACCTGGCGGGTGAGGTTTTTTCTCACCTGGTTGCGAAGATGCCACCCTTCGGGCCGCCGAGCGGCCCGTTCCGGGCGCGACCGGGCGGAGAGGGAGCGTACCGGAGATCCAAAGATCTTTATGGGCCGGGCGCCAAAAGAAAATGATCACTCAGAGTGATCGATTCCGCCGCCGGAGACCGCCTGCGGAATGGCGCTCTGCGGCGTGCGCGCAAGGCCGGGGGCACCTCGGCGGAGACCGGCGCGGACCCGCCCGTCCCATCCCCAAGGGTTCTTCCTTTACGAATGGAGGGCTTGTCATCTGCGCAAATGAGGCGTAGACAGGTTCTACGGACCAAGTGTCCGAGCACGGCAGCCGGGTACCCACGCGCGACCAGCCGCGGGAGGCGCGTCGAGACGGGCTTGACCCGCTCCGACGAATATGAGGTGCACGCTTGGTAACCCGGTGTGACGTGACTGGCGGCGGCGCTCCCCCGTTGTGAGGGGCGCCGTCCGCTGATTCCGGGGCCTCAGCCGGCGCGCACGTCCAGGCCGAGCGAGGTCGCCAGCACCACGGCCTGGTAGGGGTCGATCACCGCGCCGCGCAGGTTCGCGGTGTGCGGGTCGACGGAGGAGATCTCGCTTCCCCGCAGGTCGCAGCCCGAGAAGTCCGCCTGGTGCGTCAGCGCGCCCGACAGGTCGACCTCCCGCAGCACGGCCCCGGCGCAGCGCGCCCCCGTCAGGTCGGCCTCGCGCAGCCGCACGCCGCTGAACGAAGCGCGCCGCAGGTCGGCGCCGGGCAGCCCCGCGAACGACCAGTCGCCGCCCTCGACCTTCATCAGGTCGTAGCCGCACCCGTCGAACATGCTCCCCGTGAACTTGCACCCGGCGAACGTCGCGTCGAAGAAGCCGCAGCGCACGAAGGTGCAGTTCAGGAACGCCGAGTCGGTGTGCTCGGACACGTTGAACCGCACGCCCCGGAAGGTGCAGTCGGAGAACACCGCGCCCCGGCCGCTCGCCTCGGTCATGTCCACGTCGACGAACAGCACCGCCTCGTGCTCCTCGCCCGACAGGTCGCGCGAGTCCCAGTCGGCCGAGCGGATCGTGGTCTCGGTGGGCGGGGCGGGCCTGCCGCCCGCCCGGTCAGCCATGCGCGGCCGGTGACGTGTTCATGGCGGCGACGCTAGCGGGGGCCTCCGACATTCGGCCGGGCCATCCGGCCGGACCGCACGGCTCGGACTTTCGCCGGGGCGTTCAGCCGCGCATGAACGCTTCGCAGATGGCCTGGGAGTCCCGAGCGGCCGCCGCCGTGGCGGCGGCGCAGTGCCCGATCCAGGTCGCGACGCCCTCGGGCGTGCCCGACGCGTAGGCGCGGATGGCGGCGGCATAGTCGTCGGAGAGTTCGGCGTGGCCGACCTCGGGGGCCGTCAGCGACTTGGGGTCCAGGCCGCGCGCGACCAGGGTGAGGCGCTGCGCGGCGCGCGCGACGATGCCGTCCCCCCAGCCGAACGGCCGCAGCGTCAGCAGCTCGCCGTGCACGACGGCCGCCACGACCAGGGCCGGGGCCTTGGTCTGCGCGGTCAGCAGGCCGCTCAGCGCGTCCAGGCGGGCGGCGACCTCCTCCGGGGACGGCGGGGCGCCCAGCCCCAGCGGGTCCTCGGCCCCGGCGCCGGCGGCGCGGGGACGGCCCAGGTCGGCGCTGTCCACCGCGTCGGCGGCCGCCAGCACGTGCAGCCGGGCCAGGACCTGCCGCGGCGCCTGCCGCCAGGTCTCCGAGAGGGCGCCGAGCTCGGCCGACACCCGCAGCGCGCCCTGCACGACCGGGTCGGTCGGGTGCTCGGTGGTGCGCAGCTCGTCCAGGGTGACCTTCGAGCCCTCCAGGGCCGCGGAGGCGCGGGCCCCGCGCAGCGCGGACTCGGTGGACACCTCGGCGCTGCGCCTCCGCAGGATGCGGTGGCCCAGCAGGCGGTCCACCGCCTTGCGCGCGTCGGCGACCGCGTCGGCGACGCCGGGGAGGCTGGCGACTTGGGCAAGGGCATCGGTCACGAGGCCCGACTTTATGCGGTCGGCGCGACCGCTCCGACCCCGGGGCCGCCGGTCGGTTCCCCGTGTCCGCGACCTGGGAAGAGCTCCTGTGTCAGGCATCACATAGCATCCGGTCAGAGCCGGGAGCGCCCGTCGAGCCCGCCCCCTCCGCCAGGGATCGCTTGCGAGCGCGTAGATCCCCTGGTGAAGTGGGCTTTACCCGGGAGCCCCCTCTTTCGTTGGAGCAAGGAGCACGCGTGAGCGAGAGCCAAGAGACACTGTCGAACCTCCTGCGGGAGAACCGACGCTTCCCCCCGCCGGCCGAGCTCGCCGAGTCAGCGAACGTCACCGCCGACGCGTACGAGGAGGCCGCCGCCGACCGCCTGGGCTACTGGGAGGAGCAGGCCGGGCGGCTGTCGTGGGCCAAGCGGTGGGACCAGGTCCTGGACTGGAGCGACCCGCCGTTCGCCAAGTGGTTCGTGGGCGGCGAGCTGAACGTCGCCTACAACTGCGTGGACCGGCACGTGGAGGCCGGGCTGGGCGGCCGGGTGGCCTACCACTGGGAGGGCGAGCCCGGCGACACCCGCACCCTGACCTACGCCGACCTGCAGCGCGAGGTCAACAAGGCCGCCAACGCCCTGCTGGAGCTCGGCGTGCGCAAGGGCGACCGGGTCGCCATCTACCTCCCGATGATCCCCGAGCTGCCGATCTCGATGCTGGCGTGCGCCCGCATCGGCGCGACCCACTCGGTGGTGTTCGGCGGGTTCTCCGCCGACGCGCTGCGCACCCGCATCGACGACGCGCAGGCCAAGCTGGTCATCACCGCCGACGGCGGGTTCCGGCGCGGCAAGCCGTCGGCGCTCAAGCCGACCGTGGACGAGGCCGTCGAGCGGACCCCCTCGATCGAGCACGTGCTGGTCGTGCGGCGCACCGGCGAGGAGGTCGCCGAGAACGAGCGCGACGTGTGGTGGAGCGACCTGGTCGACCGGCAGAGCGAGGAGCACGAGGCCGAGGCGCACGACGCCGAGCACCCGCTGTACATCCTGTACACCTCCGGGACGACCGGGAAGCCCAAGGGCATCCTGCACACCACCGGCGGCTACCTGACGCAGGTCGCCTACACCCACCACGCGGTGTTCGACCTGAAGCCGGAGACCGACGTCTACTGGTGCTCGGCCGACATCGGCTGGGTGACCGGCCACTCCTACATCGTGTACGGGCCGCTCGCCAACGGCGCGACCAGCGTGATGTACGAGGGCACGCCCGACACCCCGCACAAGGGCCGCTGGTGGGAGCTGATCGCCAAGTACGGCGTGACGATCTTCTACACCGCGCCCACCGCGATCCGCACGTTCATGAAGTGGGGCGACGACATCCCCGCCCAGTACGACCTGTCGTCGCTGCGGGTGCTGGGCTCGGTCGGCGAGCCGATCAACCCCGAGGCCTACGTCTGGTACCGCGAGAACATCGGCGCGGGCCGCACCCCGGTGGTGGACACCTGGTGGCAGACCGAGACCGGCGCCGTCATGATCAGCCCGCTGCCGGGCGTCACCGAGGGCAAGCCGGGCGCGGCGATGCGGCCGCTGCCGGGGATCGCCGCCGACGTGGTGGACGACCAGGGCCGGTCGGTGCCCAACGGCGGGGGCGGGTTCCTGGTGGTCAAGGAGCCGTGGCCGTCGATGCTGCGCACCATCTGGGGCGACGACGAGCGGTTCGTCAAGACCTACTGGTCGCGGTTCGAGGGCGTGTACTTCGCCGGCGACGGCGCCAAGAAGGACGACGACGGCGACATCTGGCTGCTGGGCCGGGTGGACGACGTGATGCTGGTGTCGGGGCACAACATCTCCACCACCGAGGTGGAGTCGGCGCTGGTGTCGCACCCGAAGGTGGCCGAGGCGGCGGTGGTCGGCGCGACCGACCCGGTGACCGGGCAGGCCATCGTGGCGTTCGTCATCCCGCGCGGCAGCGCCGGCGAGGAGGTCGAGGGCGAGGACTTCGCCAAGGAGCTGCGCGACCACGTCGCCAAGTCGCTCGGCCCGATCGCCAAGCCCCGCCAGATCATGATCGTTCCGGAGCTGCCCAAGACCCGCTCCGGCAAGATCATGCGGCGGCTGCTGAAGGACGTGGCCGAGAACCGCAGCATCGGCGACGTCACCACGCTGGCCGACAGCACGGTGATGGACCTGATCGCGCAGAAGCAGGCGGGCGCGAAGTCCGACGACTGACCGGCGCCATCCGCACGGCCGGGCGGCCCGTCCACCACGCGTGGGCGGGCCGTCCGCCGCTTCCGGACGCCCGCTCCGCGCCCGCCCGGCATGGATGACGATCATGCGGGTACGGTCCGGGGCAGGTGGGGCCGGGGGACGGGTCGGCGTGGGGCGACCGGTTCCGGTCCCCGGTGGGCCCGGGGCTGTCCCGTAGCGCCCGATCGCTCGCCTGCATTCGGGGGTCCCATGTCGCGCCGTGCCGTCGCCAGCCGACCGTCGCCGCCCGGCGAAGCCGCACCGCGGACCGGCCGGACGGCCCTCGACGTGATCGCCCGACCGGTGATCGGTAGATTCGTGGGCGTCCCCGGCGGCGCCGGGACCGGTTCCGCCGTTTCCCCGCCGATCGGCGGTTCGGCCTATACCGGCACCGCACAATTCGAGAGAGTGACGACAGCGGCCCTGATCGCGATCCCCATCGCCTCGGCGGCCGCCACCGTCGTCTTCCGCCGGAAGGCGCGGGCGCGGGCGCGCGAGACCGCCGTCACCTGACGTCCGTACCGGCCGGGCGGCGGCGGATGGACACCGGGTGGCCGGACGAACCGCCCGCCTGCCAGGCTGTGCATCGGCTCTGGAGGGCCGGGGCTCTGGAAGGAGAAAGCGATATGTCCGAGGCACTGCCGGGCGAACGCATCGAGGACAAGTCCCTCGGCGAACTGGTCGCGCTGGCGTCCAGCAACGTCTCCGGCCTGATCAGGGCCGAGATGGAACTGGCCAAGCTGGAGTTGAAGGGCGACGCCAAGAAGGCCGCCCTGGGCGGGGTGATGTTCAGCATCGCCGGGCTCATCGGCGGCCTGATCGTCATCCTGCTGTCGATCGCGGCCGCCTACGGCCTGGTCGCGCTGGGGGTGTGGCACTGGGCGGCGTTCCTGATCGTCTCGGCGGCCTACGCCGTGCTGGCCGCGGTCCTGCTGCTGATCGGCTTCCTGCGGATGAAGAAGATCGAGGGCGCCAAGCGCACCCGCAAGACGCTCAAGGACGACCTGACGATGCTGCGCAAGCGCGGCGACGCCGACGGCCCGCCCGCCCTCACGGACTGATCGCGCGATGCCCGGGTACGACGCGTCGGTCGTCGAGGTGGACGGCCCCTGGACCCACCGCGCGGTCAGCGCCGGCGGCACCCGGTTCCACGTCGCCGAGGCCGGCGAGGGCCCGCTGGTGCTGCTGCTGCACGGCTTCCCGGAGTTCTGGTGGTCCTGGCACAACCAGCTGGTGTCGCTGGCGGCGGCGGGGTACCGCGCGGCCGCGGTGGACCTGCGCGGGTACGGCGGCAGCGACAAGCCTCCGCGCGGGTACGACCTGGTGACGCTGGCCGGGGACGCGGCGGGGCTGGTGCGCGCGCTCGGCGAGGCCAACGCGGTGGTCGTCGGGCACGACTGGGGCGGGCTGCTGGCCTGGACGATGGCGGTCTACCACCCCAAGGTCGTGGCGCGGCTGGCGGCGGTGTCGGCGCCGCATCCGCTGCGGCTGCGGCAGGCGGTGCGCGGCGACCCGCGCCACCAGGGGTGGGCTGCGCGGCACACCTTCGGCTTCCAGGTCCCGATGTGGCCGGAGCGGCGGCTGGTGCGCGACGACGCCGCGCTGGTCGGGAAGCTGCTGCACGAGTGGTCGGGGCCGGGCTGGCCGGACGAGCGCACCGAGCGGCTCGTCCGGCGGGCCGCGCAGATCCCGGGGGTGGCGCACTCGGCGCTGGAGTACCACCGGTGGCTGATCCGGTCGCAGCCGCGCCCGGACGGCATCCGGTACGCGCTCAGGATGCGCGCTCCCATCCAGGCGCCGACGCTGCAGCTGCACGGCGCGCTCGACCCGTGCACGCTGCCGGGCAGCGCGCAGGGCTCGGGCCGCTACGTGGCGGCGCCCTACCGGTGGAAGCTCATCGAGGGCGCGGGCCACTTTCCGCACCAGGAGCGGCCGCGCGCGTTCGACGCGCAGCTCATCGGGTGGCTGACCGACCCCGAACCGGAACGGTAGCTACGGTGGGAGACGTGCGAGACCGGGACGAGACCGGCCGGGCGCGCAACGCCCGGCCGCGCGACGCGTACGGACGTCCGCTGCCGCGCGGGTCGGCGGGCGTGCCGACCATGCCCGACGACCTGTCGCTTCCGGTGGACGAGGCGCTGGCGGAGGCGCGGCGGCTGCTGGCGGCCGACCGGCCGTTCCACGCCCACGAGGTGCTGGAGGCGGTGTGGAAGGCCGCGCCCGAACCCGAGCGCGAGTTGTGGCGCGGGCTGGCGCAGGTGGCGGTCGGGATCACCCATGTGCGCCGCGGCAACGCGCGGGGCGCGCGTGCGCTGCTGAGCCGCGCGGCCGACCGGCTCGAACCGTACGCGGCCGACCCGCCGCACGGCGTCGACGTGGCGGGCGTGATCCGCGCCGTCCGCGAGCTGCACGACCGCGCCGAACTGGCACCGGACGCGGACGTGCGCCTGCCGTTGTGACGGGCGGGGCCGCGCAGGACCTTCCGCGCGAAAGTGCGTCCGCCACCGCCGCGACGCACGGCGTCAGTGCGGGCAGTACGCGCGGCGTCAGCGCGGGCAGTACGCACGGCGTCAGTGCGCGGCGCTCTTAGGGGCCGCCGCGTCAAGGCGTGCAGCGCGTGCGCCCGGCCTCGTCAGTCCGAGCAGCTCTCGGTGTCCACCGGGATCGTCGCGTTCGCGCCCGCGCGCGCGTCCGGCGCGACCTCCTCGGCCGTCAGCGCGTAACCCGTCGGGGCCGGGCTGTCCAGCGCCGCCGCGAAGATGACGCCGAAGACGCGGCCGTCGGTGGTGAGCAGCGGGCCGCCGGAGTTGCCCGGCTCGACCAGGCCGCGGATGGCGTAGATCTCGCGGTTGACCTGGCCGGCGTGGTAGATGTCGGGGCCCTTGGCCGTCTGCCGCGCCTTGATGCGCGCGGCGCCCGCGGTGAAGCTCTTGTTCTTGGGGAAGCCCGCGATGATGGCGTCGTCCTGGATGCGGGCGGGACCGGCGAACCTCAGCGGCTTGGCGTCCAGCCCCGGCACGTGCAGGACGGCGATGTCGCGCTTGGGGTCGTACAGCACCACGCGGCCGCGCGCCCGCTCGCCGAGCACCGTCCTGACCGTCGACTGGCCGCGGGCGCCGGCCACCACGTGCGCGTTGGTCATCACGCGCTCGGGCGCGAACACGAACCCGCTGCCCTCGATCTTGCGAGAGCACTGCGGCGCGGTGCTCTCGATCTTCACCAGGCTCTCCCGGGCCGAGCGCAGCCCCCCGGTGTTGAGGATCGCGTCGTTGGGCGGCGGCACCTCGGCGACCGACTCGCCGCCCAGCCCGTTGAACACCTGCGGGAACTCGCTGCTGCGCACGAACCGCCGGAACGAGGCGAACCACGTCTGCGCCTGCGTCGGCATCATGCCGTCGATGCCGCCGAGGATGGTGGAGCCGTTCACCTGGGTGCGCAGCGGCTTGAAGTCGGAGTTGTGCAGCAGGCTGCCGAAGAACCAGGCGACGATCAGCAGCGACAGCGCGCTCACCACGGCGCCGCCGCCGGCGTCCACCGCGCGGGCGTTCAGGCCGGTGACGCGGTTGCGCAGCACGGCCCCGGCCGAGGACGCGATGAGCTGCCCGAGCGTCGCCGCCAGGAACGCGATGACGATGGCCAGCAGCGCCTGCTGGGCGGTGCCGTTGACGGCCGTCGCCGAGATGGGCGGGGCGATCAGCACGCCCACGATCCCGCCGCCGGCGAAGCCCACGAAGCTCAACAGGCTCACGATGAAGCCCTGCCGGTAGCCCGAGATCGCGAACAGCACGACGAGCACGAGCAGGATGAGGTCGAGAAGGTGGTCGCCCAGCACCGCTTCACCGTATAGCGGGCGGGTGCCTGTTCACGTCCCCTCGCTGTACCAAATTCGCCGTCTCCGGGTAGCCATGGGGGGCGATGCGGCAAGCCGTCCGTACCCGCCGGGGATGAGACCGGCCCGCGGTCAGCTCCGGGAGGCCAGGTCGTGCACCTCGGGCGGCAGGTCCTCGACGCGGCCGCGGTCCCAGGGGCGGTCCCAGCCGCCGGCCTCCAGCACCTGGGTGAGCAGCCCGGCGGTGAACCCCCACACCAGCATCCCGCCCACCTGGAACGCCGGGCCCATCGTGACGCCCGACGGGTGCCGGACGACCAGCCGGTTGGCGGGGTCGGTCAGCTCGGCGATCGGGACGCGGGCGACGGTGGCGACCTCGCCGGGGTGGCCGGGCGCGACCTCCGACGGCTCGCGCCACCAGCCCACCACGGGCGTGACGCGATGGCGGCTGTGCGGCAGGTACAGCTCGGGCAGCGTGGCCAGCACGTCCACGCCGTCGCGCTCGACGCCGGCCTCCTCCCACGCCTCGCGCAGCGCCGCGTCGACCGGCCCGTCGTCCTCGGGGTCGATGCGGCCGCCGGGGAAGGCGGGCTGGCCCGCGTGCGCGTTGAGCGTCGCGGCGCGTTCGGTGAGCAGCACGTCGGGGCCGTCGGCTCCGTCGCCGAACAGGATCAGGACCGCGGCGGGCCGCGCGTCCGGCCGGGGCCGCAGCATCGGCGGCACCTCCAGCCGCGGGGCGGCGGCCACGAGGGGGCGGAGCCAGGCGGGGCAGGAGGGCGGTGTCGGGGTCACTTCTGTCCCAACCCGGCACCGCCGCCGTTGCTTCCCGGCAGGCCGCGCGCGACGCGCTCGGCCATGCCGGGCGGCGGGCCCTTGACGAGCTTGGCGGCCTCGGCGGCGTCGACCGGCCCCTCGCCGTAGGACGGGCACAGGTCGGCGACGGGGCAGGCGCCGCAGGCCGGGCGGCGCGCGTGGCAGATGCGGCGGCCGTGCCAGATCAGCCGGTGCGACAGCATCGTCCAGTCCTTGGGCGGGAAGATGTCGGCGATGGCGCGCTCGACTTTGACCGGGTCGGTCTCCTCGGTCCAGCCGAAGCGCCGCACCAGCCGCCCGAAGTGGGTGTCCACGGTGATGCCGGGCACGTCGAAGGCGTTGCCGAGCACGACGTTGGCGGTCTTGCGGCCGACGCCGGGCAGCGTGACCAGGTCCTCCAGCCTCCCGGGGACCTCGCCGCCGAACCGGTCGCGCAGCGCCGCCGCCAGCCCGAGCAGCGACTTGGCCTTGGCGCGGTAGAACCCGGTCGGCTTGATGATCGCCTCCAGCTCCTCCGGGTCGGCGGCGGCCAGGTCCTCGGCCGTCGGGTACCGGGCGAACAGGGCGGGCGTGGTCATGTTGACGCGCACGTCGGTGGTCTGCGCCGACAGCACGGTGGCGACCAGCAGCTGGAAGGGGTCGGCGTAGTCGAGCTCGGAGTGCGCCTCCGGGTACGTCTCGGCCAGGATCCGGTTGATCTTGCGGGCCCGGCGCACCATGCCCAGCCGGGTCTCCGGCTTGCGCCCGCCGGTCCGCCGCCGCGCCCCCACGTTCGTCGCCATGCCGCCAGGGTAGAGCCTCGGGCGGGGTGGGGGAGGTGATCGGCGGGTGCCGGCCGGACCGCCGGGCTCGCCGGACCCGTCCCGCCTCCCGGCGCGGCGCGCGGGGGCCGCCGTACGCGGGGCCGGCCCGCCCGCGCCCTTCTCCCGGCTCAGGCCCGGGGCCGGTCTCCGGAGCCGGTCCCCTTGCCGAAGGCGTCGGCGCGCCAGAGGTTGCGCACGTGGCCGATCAGCGCAGGGCCGATCGCGTGCAGGCGCTCGGGGTCGCGCTCGGCCACCGGGACCGTCACCATCGCGCTGGTCGCCGCGATGATCATCTGGCAGGTGAAGCGGCCCGCCTCGTCGGTGACCTCCAGCAGGTCGGCGAGCGTCCCGGAGAGGGTGGCCTGCAGCTCGCCGCGCCGCCGCAGCGCCTCGGGCCCCGCCGCGTACACCTCGACCAGGAACAGGCGCGCGAAGGGGAGCTCGGCGGCCAGCACGTCGAGGTAGGCGGTGACCGCCCGCTCGAACCTGCGCAGCGGCTCGTCCCGGTCGTCCCGCCCGTCGGGCGGCGCCTTCGCGGACGCCTCGGCCTGCTCGGCCTGCTCGCCGCCCGCCCCGTCGCCGAGGGAGTCCAGCACCCTCCGCAGCAGGATGTCGGCCGCCATGTCGAAGGAGGCCATGAAGCAGTCGGCCTTGGAGTCGAACAGCCGGTAGAAGCTCTGCCGGGACACGCCGGCGCGTTTCAGCACGTCCTCGACGGAGGTGGCCACGTACCCCTGCTCGGCCATGACGTCGGCCATCGCGGCGCACAGCCGCGTTCTCTGGATACGGTCGACCTCCTCGCGGGACAGCGCGTGCCGTCCCCGAGGCAGCCGACGCGATGCTGACTGGGCCACCTGTTCACGATAGGGCGTCCGCCCCGGGTCCGATAGCGGGCGAACCGACCTGGTGTGACGGCATTCACCCGATGGTCCGTACACTGGGAGTACAGAATCATGGCGACCTGCGAACCCGGGCCGGCCTGCGAAGTTCGGTGCGGGGTTCGCGTCGGGGCAGAGCGCGGCCTGCGTACGGTGCTCCGCCGGTCCGGCGGTGCGCGCCGGGCGTGTCTCTGCCCGGGGCCTGCGGGACGCCGCCGCGGGACGGGCACGCCGTCGCGAGGGGTGCTCGCGACGGCACGGCCCGGCCCGGGAGGCGGCGCGCCGCGGGCCTGCCTTCACGTACGCGGTGGGACGTACGTCACACTATGTATGTAGGTGTTCGAGGAGGAGAAGCGTGACCGACCGCGACGTGGACGTACTGAGCCGGGCCCCGTTGTTCGAGGCCCTGGACGAGCAGGGTGCCAAGGCGCTGCGCGCCAACGTGACCGAGGTGCGGCTCGCCCGCGGTCAGACGCTGTTCAACGAGGGCGAGACGGGCGACCGCCTGTACGTCGTGCTCGAAGGCAAGATCAAGCTGACCCGCACCGCGCCGGACGGCAGGGAGAACCTGCTGAGCGTGCTCGGCCCGAGCGAGATGTTCGGCGAGCTGTCGCTGTTCGACCCGCGGCCCCGCACCGCCAGCGCGATCGCGGTGACCGAGTGCCGGCTGGCCGGGCTCGGCCACGACGACCTGCGCCCGTGGCTGACCGGCCACCCGGAGGTCGCGGTGCAGCTGCTGCGCGCGCTGGCCCAGCGGCTGCGCAAGACCAACGACGTGATGGCCGACCTGGTCTTCACCGACGTGCCGGGCCGGGTCGCCAAGGCCCTGCTGGACCTCGCCGAGCGCTTCGGCCAGCCGTCGGAGGCCGGGCTGCACGTCCATCACGACCTCACCCAGGAGGAGCTGGCGCAGCTCGTGGGCGCCTCCCGGGAGACCGTCAACAAGGCCCTCGCCGACTTCGCGCAGCGCAACTGGCTGCGGATCGAGGCGCGCGCCGTCGTCATCCTCGACATCGAGCGCCTGCGCAAGCGCTCCAAGTAACGCCCGGCCGCGGCGGACGCGGCGGCGCCCCGCCCCCCGCGGCGCCTACCCGCGTTCGGCCAGGTAGTCCAGCTGCGACTGCACCGACCACTCGGCGGCGGGCCACAGCTTGGGGTCCACGTCGGCGTAGACGGTCTCGACGACCTCCCGGGCCGTGCGCGCCCCCGCCGCCACGGCCGCCTCCACCTGGGCCAGCCGCTCGCGGCGGTGCCCGATGTACTGGTCCAGCACGGCGATCGGGTCGTCCAGGCGCGGGCCGTGGCCCGGCAGCAGGGTCGCGACGGCGCGCTCCTCGGCGAACGCGCGCAGCCGGTCCAGGGTGTCCAGGTAGTCGCCCAGCCTGCCGTCCAGGACGGTGGAGCCGTAGCCGAGGATCGTGTCCCCGGTGAAGACCGCGCGGTCGGCCGGCAGCCAGAACGCCACCGAGTCGTCGGTGTGGCCCGGGATCTCCATGACCCGCAGCTCCAGCCCGCCGGTGGTGACCACGTCGCCTTCGGCCAGGCCCTCGTCGCCCAGCCGGTGCGCGGGGTCCATGGCCCGGACGGGCACGCCCCCCGCCAGCTCGGCGAACCGGCCCGCGCCCTCGGAGTGGTCGGGGTGGCGGTGGGTCAGCAGCACCAGCCCGACCCGCTGGTCGCGCGCGGCGACCTGCGCCAGGACCCGCTTGAGGTGCACGTCGTCCCTGGGGCCCGGGTCCACCACGACGGCCCGGTCGGCGCCGGGCTCGGCGATGATCCAGGTGTTGGTGCCGTCCAGCGTCATCATGGACGGATTGGGCGCCAGCACGCAGGTCGCCCGTTCCGTCCCCATCCCGTCGATCTCGCTCATCCGCTCCATCCTGCCCGAGCCGAGGCCGGGGTGGCGGACCGGGTTCCACCCGAGCCGCTCCAGCCGGCGCAGTGCCGAGGTCCCGACCAGCCGGCGGACGGCGGCCTGCTTCAGGCGCCGCGACCACATCCCGCTATCCCTGCGGATAGTGGTGCGTGGCGTTCTCGGGGAGGACGAGATACGCCTCGCCGTCGATGATCTCGGCCTTGGGCTCGTGCACCGTGATCTCGCGCGGCGCGGCCAGCACCTCGGCGACGGTCTCGAACTCGGCCAGCTCGGTCAGCGTCGCCAGCGTGGGCGGCAGCATGAACCAGTCCCCCGCGCGGGCGCGCGCGGCGGCCTCGGCGGGCTTCACCCAGGCGACCCGGTCGGCCTCGGTGCTGACGTCGCGGGCCCGCTGCCCGGCCGGCATGGCGGCCACGAAGAAGCGGGTGTCGTAGCGCTTGGGCTCGATCGCCGGGGTGATCCAGTGCGCCCAGGGCCGCAGCAGGTCGGCGCGCAGCACCAGGCCGCGGCGGTCCAGGAACTCCCCGAACGACAGCGAGCGGTCCAGCAGCGCCTGCCGGTCGGCCTCCCAGTCGTCGCCGCGGGTGTCGTCCACGACCGACGCGCCGGTCGGGCCCGCCAGCAGGACCAGCGTCTCCTCGAACGTCTCGCGCACCGCCGCGCACACCAGCTCGCGGGCCAGCGGCTCGTCGGCCTTGAACGCCGCGCCCCACTCGGCGGGCGAGGGCCCCGACCAGGCCAGGTCCTTGTCGCCGTCGCGCGGGTCCACCGACCCGCCGGGGAACACGTAGGCGCCGGGCGCGAACGCCATCGACGACACGCGGCGCAGCAGGAACGCCTGGAGGCCGTGCTCGGGGTGGTCGCGCAGGACGACGACGGTGGCGGCGTGCCGGGGCCGCGCCGGCTCGGCGCGCCCGGCGAGGATGTCCTCGATCTGCCCGCGCCACTCGGCGGGCAGCTTCAGCCCGTTCACCATCGCCGGACCTCACGTGTGATGCTCATGGCGGCCAATTCGGACATACCGAATGGCGTTCCGTCAAGACCCCCGGCGCCCGCCACGACCACCGCGGCGGGCCCGGACGGCTCGGGACGCCTCGCTCAGGACACTTCGACGATCAGCTCGACCTCGACGGGGGCGTTGCGCGGCAGCACGCCCACGCCGACGGCGCTGCGCGCGTGCACGCCGGCCTCGCCGAACACCTCGCCCAGCAGGTCGCTGGCGCCGTTGACCACCTGCGGCTGGCCGTAGAAGTCCGGGGCGCTGGCCACGAAGCCGACGACCTTGACGATCCGGGCCACCTTCGCCAGGTCGCCGATCTCGGCCTTCACGGCGGCGATCGCGTTCAGCGCGCAGATCTTCGCCTGCTCGGCGGCCTGCTCGGCGGTGACCTCGGCGCCCACCTTGCCGGTGACCGGCAGCTCGCCCTTGACCAGGGGGAGCTGGCCGGCGGTGTAGACCAGCGAGCCGGTCCGCGCGGTGGGGACGTAGGACGCCAGCGGCGCGGCGACGTCGGGCAGCTCCAGGCCCAGCTCGCGCAGGCGGTCCTCGGGGGAGCCCACGGTCACTGCTCCACTTCGCGCTTGAAGTAGGCCACGAGGTTCTCCGGGTTCGGGCCCGGCAGGACGGTGACCAGCTCCCAGCCGTCCTGGCCCCAGTTGTCGAGGATCTGCTTCGTGGCGTGGACGAGCAGCGGCACCGTTGCGTATTCCCACTTCTTCATGCCGCTCAGCCTATCGATCGCCGCCCGCGCCCTCGGCGTCGTAGCGCTCCCTGGCCGCGTGGACCTCGGCGATGTGCCGGTCGGCCCAGTCGCGCAGGTGCGCGACGAGGGGGACGGCGTGTTCGCCGAGGCCGGTGAGCGCGTACTCCACCTGCACGGGGACGGCCGGGACGACCGTGCGCGCGACGAACCCGTCGCGCTCCAGCAGGCGCAGGGTCTGGGTGAGCATCTTGGCGCTGACGGCGGGCACGGCGCGCGCGAGGTCGGCGTGGCGGCGCGGGCCGTCGGCCAGGCGCAGCAGCAGCATCGAGGACCACTTGTTGCCGAGGGTGCCCATGACCTGCTGGGTGGGGCAGGCGGCCATGTACTCCTCGAACTCGGCCTTGGCGTGGGCGCGGCGCTGCGCGGCGGTCATGGTCGTCATGGGCGCTCCCCTCGGCGTGCCGAACGCACCTTGAGGTAACCCCTTACGGCGGTGCGGTCTTCCGGGCGAGGCTGGGCGCGCGGGGCTCTCCCGCTGACACCCCTTCTGATCAGGAGTTCTGTCATGCGTGCTGTCGTGGTGAGGTCGTTCGGCGGGCCCGAGGCGCTGGAGCCGGCGGAGGTGCCCGAGCCCGTCCCGGGGCCGGGGCAGGTGCGGATCAGGGTGGCCGCCGCGGCGGTCAACCCGGTGGACGCGCTCACGCGGGCGGGGGCGCTGGCGGAGGCCGGGCTGCTGCCGGCGGGGTCGCGGGCGGAGTTCGGGATCGGCTGGGACGTGGCGGGGACGGTGGACGCGGTCGGTGAAGGCGTCGCCCGGTTCGCGGCCGGGGACGAGGTCATCGGGGTGCGGGACCGGCTGGACGCGCCGCTCGGGACCTACGCCGAGGCGGTGGTGCTGGACGCGGCGGCGGTGGCGGCGGCCCCGCGGAGCGTGGACGCGGCGCACGCGGCGACGCTGCCGTTGAACGGGTTGACGGCGTTGCGGGCGCTCGACCTGCTCGACCTGCGCGCAGGGGCGACCGTGCTGGTCACGGGCGCGGCGGGCGCGCTGGGCGGTTACGCGGTCGAGCTGGCGGCGCTCCGGGGGCTGCGGGTGGTCGCTCAGGCGGGCGCTGATGACGAGGAAGCGGTGCGGCGGCTGGGAGCGGAGCTGTTCGTGCCGCGCGGCGAGCATGTCGGTGACGCCGTGCGCGGTCTGGTGCCGGGCGGGGCGGACGGCGCGGTGGACGCGGCGATGCTGGGGGCGGCGGCGCTGGACGCGGTGCGGAACGGGGGCTCGTTCGTCGCCGTGAACGCGGGGCCTTCGGTGCCGCCCCCGCTGCGCGGGACCCGCGTCCACAACGTGTGGATTTCGGCGGACGCCGGGCGGCTCGCGGAGCTGTCGGCTCTGGTGGACGCGGGGCGGCTCACGACGCGCGTGGCGCGGACGCTGCCGCTGGAGAAGGCGGCCGAGGCCCACCGCCTGCTGGCCGAGGGCGGACTGCGGGGACGGCTCGTCCTGGTGCCGTGACGGGCCCCGGATCGACCTCAAGGGCTACGACGCCGTTTCGCCGGTCCGGTCGTCCCGCTGATCGGCGCGGAGCAGGACGCGGCGCAGCAGGTCCGACAGCAGGCGGCGTTCGGCGGGGTCGAGGGCGGCGAGCAGGCGGTCCTCCTCGTGGCCCAGGGCGTCCATCGCGCCGAGCCAGGCGGCGCGGCCGGAGTCGGTGAGCTCCACGTTCACCCGGCGGCGGTCCGTGGGCGAGGGGGTGCGGCGGACGTGGCCGCGGCGTTCGAGCGCGTCCAGGCGGCCGGTGACCGAGTTGGGCGGCATCGCCAGGTCGGCGGCCAGCCGCGAGGGCGCGGCGCGGCCGCCGCGACCGGCCAGGGCGTGCAGGGTCTCGAACTCGTGGCGGTGCAGGTCGAGGTCGGCGAGCGCCTGCTCCTTGTGGCGGCGCAGGTGGGCCGACAGGAAGTGCAGGCGGGTGACGGCGCCCTCGACGTCGGGGTCGAGATCGGGCAGCACGGGCAGCCAGCGGGCCACGTGCTCGTCGACACGATCGGCTGCACGGGCGGCTGCACGGGCGGCGGCACGGTCGCGGGGCGCTTGCGTGGGCTCCATGCCGCCTGAGCCTACCTCGTCACCGAATAACTCCTTGACGAATTATTCGATGGCGAACTACTTTGCGGCCATGCGACCCCGAGACTTCCGGCTGCTGTTCACCGCCCGCGCGCTGTCGCTGGTCGGCGACGCGGCCGTCCCCGCGGCGCTCGCCCTGGCCGTCCTGCGCACGGGCGGCTCCAGCGGGGCGCTCGCCCTCGTCCTGGCCTGCGCGATGGTGCCGCGGCTGCTCCTGCTGCCGCTCGGCGGCGTCCTGGCCGACCGGCTCCCGGCCCGCCGCATGGCGATCGGCACCGACCTGGTGGCGTGCGCCGCGCAGGCGTTCGCGGCCGCCGAACTGCTCGGCGGGGAACCCCGGATCTGGCACCTGGCCGCCGCGCAGGCCGTCTGCGGCACGGCGTCGGCGCTGTCCCTGCCGACCGCCGCGCCGCTGATCGCCGGGACGGTCCCGACGGCACGATTGCAGCGCGCCAACTCGCTGCTCGGGGTCGCGAACGGCGCGGCCCGCCTGGCCGGGCCCGTGCTGGCCGGCTCGCTCGTGCTGACGGTGGGCCCCGGCTGGACGTTCGCGCTGGACGCGGCGACGTTCGGAGTGAGCGCGGCGCTGCTGGCGTTCACGCGGGTGCGGCACGTGCCGCTGCCCCGCCGCTCGCTGCGCGCCGACCTGGTCGAAGGCTGGACGGAGGTGCGCACGCGCGACTGGTACTGGACCAGCCTGATCGCGCACTCGGTGTGGAACGGGGCGCTCGCCGTGCTGCTCACGCTCGGGCCGGTGGTCGCGGTGCGCCAGCTGGGCGGGGAGGGCGTCTGGCTGGCCACGCTGCAGGCGGGCGCCCTCGGCCTGGCCGCGGGTTCGCTGCTGGCGGCGCGGCTGCGGCCGCGGCGTCCCGTGCTGGTCGCCAACCTGGGGCTGGCGCTGCTGGCGCTGCCGTTGGCGCTGCTGGCGTCCGGCTCGCCCGCGCCGTACCTGATCGGGTCCTACGGGCTGGCACTGTTCGGGCTGGGAGTGCTGAACCCGCTGTGGGAGACGACGGTCCAAATGTCCATCCCGGCGCACGCGCTGGCGCGCGTGACCTCCTACGACTGGCTGCTGTCCCTGGCGGCCGCGCCGCTGGGATACGCGCTGGCACCGTTGGCGGCGTCGGCGTGGGGCTCGGAGGCGCCGCTGCTGACGGCGGGGGCGCTGGTGGCGGTGGCGTGCCTAGGAACGGCGGCCGTCCCGGGCATCCGGCGCCCGATGGCTCTACCCGCGAAGGACGCGGACGACGGCGAAAAACGCTTGGCCGTCGAGAACGACCGCCCTGCGCCCGTGTGAAGGCCACGGGCTAGGCGAGCGGATCGACGGCAGAAGATCCGCCCGCCAAGCCCCCGCCGCCTCAGCGCGACGGCTCCTCTTCGGTGCTCTCCGCCGGCCGGCGTTCGGGCTGCTCCAGGCCCAGCACCGGCGGCACGTCCGTCGCCGGGTCCAGCGCCGCGGGCGTCTCCGCCGCCTTCGCCAGCTCCTCCTCCGCCTTCGCCAGCCGCTCGCCCAGGTCCGGCTTCTCCTCCGGCTCGGCCCCCTGCTGCGCCGGGCCCGTCATCCGGTCGAAGAAGCGCAGCAGCTCCACCGGCAGCGGCATCACCAGCGTGCTGTTCTTCTCCGCCGACACCTCCACCACCGTCTGGAGCAGCCGCAGCTGGAGCGCGCCCGGGTCCGCCGACATGATCTCCGCCGCCGCGGCCAGCCGCTTGGACGCCTGGAACTCGCCGTCGGCGGTGATGATCCGCGCGCGCCGCTCCCGCTCGGCCTCGGCCTGCCGCGCCATCGAGCGCTTCATGCCCTCCGGCAGCGACACGTCCTTGATCTCCACGCGCTCGATCCGGATGCCCCAGGGCGCGTCGGTGATCTCGTCCATGATGGCGCGCAGTCGGGTGTTGATCTTCTCGCGCTCGCCCAGCAGCTCCTGCATGTCGGTCTGGCCGATCACCGAGCGCAGCGAGGTCTGCCCGATCTGGGAGACCGCCAGCCCGTAGTTCTGCACGTTGACGATCGCCTTCACCGGGTCGATCACCCGGAAGTACACCACCGCGTCCACCCGCACGCTCACGTTGTCCTGGGTGATGCCCTCCTGCGCGGGCACGTTCATCGTGATGGTCTGCTGGTTGACCTTCTGCATCCGCTCGACGAACGGGATGATCGCCGTCAGGCCGGGCCGCCGGACCGCCCCGGGCCGCAGCCCGTCGGCGCCCTGCACCCGCCCGAACCTGAACACGATCCCGTGCTCGTACTGCTGCACCACGCGGATCGACGAGGCCACCCCGATCAGGGCGAACACGACCACGCCGACCAGCAGTATCACCAGGAGTGCTTCCATCGCCGGCTCCTTCCGCCGTGCAGGTCACAGGCCCCCGGCGATGGGACGGCCCCATCCGGGCGCCGGTTCCACGTTTCCCAGCCAACCCCATGGGCACTGCCGGAAACAACGGTCCGGCGAGGGGTTCCGGGACGCGGAGGGCATCGTGTCAGGAATCACTTGCATCAGAGCGGACGCCCTCTGAAGTCTTTGCTGAGCGAACGATATGGTCAATCGGGTGAGCGCGAGAGACACCGACTGGGACGGCGTACGCCTCCATGTGGTCACGGGCAAGGGCGGCACCGGCAAGACCACCGTCGCCGCCGCACTCGCCCTGGCGCTGGCGGCGGGCGGACGCAGGGTGCTGCTGGTCGAGGTGGAGGGGCGCCAGGGCATCGCCCAGCTCTTCGACTGCCCGCCGCTGCCCTACGAGGAGCGCAAGGTCGCCGTCGCCCCCGACGGCGGGGACGTGTACGCGCTCGCCATCGACACCGAAGAGGCGCTCATCGAGTACCTCGAGATGTTCTACAACCTCAAGCGGGCCGGCAAGGCCATGTCCAAGCTCGGCGTGGTCGACTTCGTCACCACCATCGCGCCGGGCCTGCGCGACGTCATCCTCACCGGCAAGACCAGCGAGGCCGTGCGCCGCAGGAACAAGGACGGCTCGTTCGTCTACGACGCGGTCGTCATGGACGCCCCGCCGACCGGCCGCATCACCAAGTTCCTGAACGTCAACGACGAGGTCTCGGGCCTGGCCAAGGTCGGCCCGATCCGCAACCACGCCGACACCGTCATGAAGGTGGTGCGCAGCCCCGAGACCGCCGTGCACTTCGTGACGCTGCTGGAGGAGATGCCGGTCCAGGAGACCATGGACGGCATCCACGACCTGGCCGAGGTCGGGCTCCCGGTCGGCGGCGTGTTCGTCAACATGGAGCACCCGCCCGTGCTGCCCGCCGAGGAGCTGGCCGCGGCCGCCGGCGGCACCCTGGACGTCGGCGAGATCGTCCAGGGCCTCAAGTCGGCCGGGATGGAGGGCGAGGCCGAGCGCGTCGCCGCCGTCCTCGCCGAGGAGGCCACCGCGCACGCCCGCCGCACCGCGCTGCAGCGCCGCGAGAAGGAGCGCCTGGAGTCGGTCGAGCAGCCGCGCTACACGCTGCCGCTGCTGAGCGACGGCATGGACCTCGCCGGCCTGTACGAGCTGGCCACGGCACTTCGCGAGCAGGGAGCCGCCTGAGATGAGCAAGCCCCTCGACATCGACGCGCTGCTCGACGACCCGCGCACCAAGATCATCGTCTGCTGCGGCTCGGGCGGCGTCGGCAAGACCACCACCGCCGCGGCGCTGGGCGTGCGCGCCGCCGAGCGCGGCCGCGACGTGGTCGTGCTCACCGTCGACCCGGCCCGCCGGCTCGCCCAGTCCATGGGCCTGTCGGAGCTGGACAACAACCCCCGCCGGATCGAGGTGGCGGGCGACGGCGAGCTGCACGCGATGATGCTCGACATGAAGCGCACCTTCGACGAGATCGTCGAGGCGCACTCCGACCCCGACCGCGCCAAGCAGATCCTGGCCAACCCCTTCTACCAGTCGCTGTCGTCGTCCCTGTCGGGCACGCAGGAGTACATGGCGATGGAGAAGCTCGGCCAGCTGCACCGCTCGGGCGCCTGGGACCTGATCATCGTGGACACCCCGCCGTCCCGCAACGCGCTGGACTTCCTGGACGCGCCCGAGCGCATGGGCCGCTTCCTGGACGGCCGCTTCATGAAGATCCTGGCCGCGCCCGCCAAGACCGGCGGCCGGTTCGGCGTGAAGGTGATCAGCGCGGGCTTCGGCGTGTTCACCGGCGTCATCAACAAGGTGCTGGGCGTGCAGCTGCTGCGCGACGTGCAGACGTTCGTGGCGGCGTTCGACACGATGTTCGGCGGCTTCCGCGAGCGCGCCGAGAAGACCTTCAAGCTGCTGCAGACGCCCGGCACCGCGTTCCTGGTCGTCGCCGCGCCCGAGCCGGACGCGCTGCGCGAGGCGTCCTACTTCGTCGAGCGCCTGGCCGAGGAGCGGATGCCGCTGGCCGGGCTGGTCGTCAACCGCGTCCACGAGTGCGACGACTGCCTGTCGGCGGCCCGCAGCCAGGCCGCCGCCGAAGCGCTGGAGGAGCGCGGCGAGCACCCGCTGACCTCGGCCCTGCTGCGCCTGCACACCGACCGGATGCAGCTGGCGGCGCGCGAGGAGCGCCTGCGCGCCCACTTCACCTCGGCGCACCCGAACGTCCCCGTCACCGCCGTCCCCGCGCAGGCCGAGGACGTGCACGACCTGGACGGGCTGCGCCGCGTGGGCGAGGACCTGGCGGGCGACCGCACCAGGAACACCCCGGCCGCCTGACGCCCGGCACGGCGGACACCGCCCGCAGGCGCACGGGGCGTTGAGTACGCGGGCCCCGGCACATGAGTAGCCGCACGGATCCGCGCGACCCCGTCCCGGCGGTTGGCTGGTCCCATGAACGCTCACGCCCCCGTCGCCCCCGGCACCCGGTCCCCCATGGCCAAGCCCCGCCGCGACCCCTGGCGCGTCGCCGCCGGGATCGGGCTGGGCGCCCTCATCCCGTCCACCGTGCTGGCCTGGATCGTCCTGCTCAGCTCGCCGGCCTTCGCCCGCTGCCTGACCTACGGCGAGGACTGCGACCCGAACGCGGGCACGCTGATGGAGGTCGCGTGGTGGTCGTTCTGGGCGTCCGCCGCCACCGCGGTGGTCGCGGTGATGCTGCCGCGCTCCGCGCGCGCCGCACGTCCGCCTCTGGTGGCCCTGCACGCGGTCGCGCACCTGGTGACCTTCGGCGCCGTCGTCGCCGGCGCCTGACGCCGTCTGGGGCCTCGCTGCCGACCTGCGGCCAAACGGGCGCGCCCTGGCCGGATGCGGACATGCGCAATGGCCGCAGGGGGCGGTGAAGCCCCCTGCGGCCGATTGCTCAGACCGTGCCGGTCCCTGGACCGTTGCGCCCACCGGACCCCGGGGTTCACGGGGGTCCGGGCGACGTCAGCTGGCGACGAGCTCTTCCTCATCCACGTCCGCCGACCGCTCGTACTCTTCCTTCGCGGTCTCCAGCAGATCGCGCCACGACTGCACATCCGGACGCCGCCGCAGCAGAGCCCGACGCTCCCGCTCGGTCATCCCGCCCCAGACACCGAATTCGATCCGGTTGTCGAGGGCGTCGGCGAGACACTCGGTCCGCACCGGGCAGCCGCGACAGATGAGCTTGGCTCGGTTCTGCGCCGCTCCCTGCACGAACAGGGCGTCTGGGTCCGCGTTACGGCAGGCGGCGCGGGCGGTCCAATCCGTGATCCACATCTTGGCCCCACTCCCCTAGGGTCTGTGTCGATTTGCGCTCCTTGGCCAGACGGGCGCGGACGTCAGGCCGCCAAACGAAAGCCGTGGGGAAGAACTTACGGAAGCGAGGGGCGATTCAACAGTCCCCGATGGGCCCATTCTCGATATAGCCCGCCCGGGCCATACCGCCGGAACGGACTAGTTACCTCTTCTTGACGCGCGGGACCGCCGCGCGGTTGTCATCGCCGTCCCCGCCGAGGTCGGGGCGCACGCGCGCACACGGTCCGGGACCAGGCCGGACCGGCCCGCGCATGACACCAGGGTCCCGCAAACGGGCCCTCTCCGGGGTGGGAATCGGCCAACCCGGCCCCATGCGCCCCATCTGAAGAAAGGGGCACTCTGCCCCCTCTGCGAAGAATCTCCGCTGGTGGGGGCGGTCGCGCCCGCGATGAAAGATCGTGCCTGCCGGCGGCCAAATGGCGCGCCGCGCCCGGGAGGTGTCCCGTATGCACTGGTCGTCCCGCGTACCCTGGTCCCGTGCATGATGCGAATGAGGGTCGGGGCAACGCCTTCTCCACGCTGTTCCGGCTGCTGGGCGCCGCCGTCGTCGCCGGTGTCCTGGTCGCGTTCATCGCGCTGCCCGGCATCGGCAGCGCCGGCCTGACCGCGCGGGACGCCTCCAACAACTTCCAGAGCATGGACAGCCGGCTCAGGACCGATCCCCCGTCGGAGAAGACGGTGGTCTACGACGCCTCCGGCAAGGAGCTCGCGCGCTTCTTCGACAAGTTCCGCGAGTCGGTCCGCCTCGACCAGGTCGACCCGATCATGCGCCAGGCCATCGTCGACATCGAGGACTCGCGCTTCTACGAGCACGGCGCGCTCGACCTCAAGGGCACCATCCGCGCCCTGGCGTCCAACGCCAACTCCGAGCAGACCCAGGGCGGCTCGACCCTCACCCAGCAGTACGTCAAGAACCTCCTGGTCGACAGCGCCAAGTCGCAGGAGGAGTACCACCAGGTCACCGCGCCGACCGTCGGCCGCAAGCTGCGCGAGCTGCGGTACGCGCTCGACATCGAGCAGCGCATGCCCAAGGACAAGATCCTTGAGGGCTACCTGAACATCGCCTACTTCGGCTCGGGCGCCTACGGCGTGCAGGCCGCCGCCAAGCGCTACTTCAGCAAGCCCGCCGCCAAGCTCAAGCTGCACGAGGCCGCGCTGCTGGCGGGCATCACGCAGAACCCCAACGCCTTCGACCCCACCCGCAACCCGATCGACGCGCGCAAGCGCCGCAACGTCGTGCTCTACCGGATGCTGGAGCTGGGGCACATCACCAAGGCGCAGGCCGACGAGGCCGCCGCCAAGAAGCTCGGCCTGAACCCCACCGCCCCGGTCGGCGGCTGCGAGTCCAGCAAGGCGCCGTTCTTCTGCGAGTACGTCAAGTACGACATGCTCAACATCCTGGCCGACGGCAAGTACTGGCAGCTCAAGCCCAAGCAGCAGCAGACCATCGTCAACAAGCTGAACCGCGGCGGCTACTCGATCCGCACCACCCTGGACATGTCGGCACAGCGCGCGGTGGACAGCGCGCTGCGCGGCCGGGTCTCCCCGACCGGCAACCGCGTGGGCGCCGAGGCGATGGTGGAGCCGGGCACCGGCTACGTCCGCGCGATCGGCTCCAGCAAGCGGTTCGGCGACCGCAAGGGCCGCACCACCATCAACCTGCCCGCCGACTCCATGCACGGCGGCGGCAGCGGCGTGTCGGCCGGGTCGACGTTCAAGGTCTTCACGCTGGCGGCCGCCATCGACCAGGGCATCCCCGTCAACACCTCGATCAACTCGCCGCAGACGACCACCATCAGCGGCTTCCAGTCGTGCAAGATGCCCAACGGCAAGACGCTGGGCGGCGGCACCTGGACGATGAGCAACGCCGGCGACAGCGAGTCCGGCGTCTTCAACCTGAAGAACGGCACCTGGCACTCGGTGAACACCTTCTACGCCGCGCTGGAGAAGCGCGTCGGGGTGTGCGAGGCGGTCAAGATGGCCGAGAAGTTCGGCATGCGCAAGGCCAACGGCGCGCCGCTGGACCCCTACCCGTCGCAGGTGCTCGGCACCAACGACATCGACATGGTGCACCTGGCCGCCGCGTACGCGGGCTTCGCGGCGCGCGGCAAGTACTGCGCCCCGGTCTCGGTCACCGAGGTCGTCGACTCCGCCGGCAAGAAGCTGAAGCTGCCCAAGCGCGAGTGCGAGCAGGTCCTGGACGAGGACGTCGCCGACAAGGTCAACTCGATCCTGCAGGGCGTGTTCACCAAGGGCACCGCCAAGGGCCTGGGCATCGGCCGCCCGGCCGCCGGCAAGACCGGCACCTGTGAACTGCACAGCTGCGCGGTGTTCGCCGGCCACACCCCGAACATGGCGGCGGCCGTCGCCTACTGGGACTTCCGCGGCCCCTGGAAGTACAAGGTGCACGGCGTCTACGGCGCCGACATCCCGGGCCCGATGTGGCAGCAGAGCATGCGCAGCGCGCTCGCTGGCAAGCCGGTGCAGAACTTCCGGGCCCCGACGCAGGACTTCGGCGACACCACCGTCGTCCCGGACGTCAAGGGCATGTCGGTGGGCGCCGCGACGGCCCGGCTGCAGGGCGCCGACCTGGTGGTGAAGACCTCGCCGAGGCCGATCGAGTCGGACGCGCCCAAGGGCAGCGTGGCCTCCACCTCGCCGGACGCCGGGACCGAGACCGCGCCCGGCACGGTCGTGACCATCTTCGTCAGCAGCGGCGAGAAGCGGGACGACCGCCGGCCCGAGGACGACGGCCCCGGCTTCAACTGGTTCTGGTGAGCCGAAGGCCCGGCCCCCGTCGGCGGGGAGCCGGGCCTTCGCACGTCCGCGTCAGGTCGCGAGCTGCCGCTTGACCTCGGCGGCGACGCGGCCGCCCTCGGCCCGCCCGGCGACCTTCGGGTTCACGATCTTCATGACCTGGCCCATGGCGCGCGGCCCGCTCGCCCCGGACGCGGCGATGGCGTCGGCGACCAGCGCGGCCAGCTCGGCGTCGCCGAGCTGGGCGGGCAGGTACTCCTCCAGCACCGCGTTCTCGTCCCGCTCGGCCTGGGCCTGCTCGGTCCGCCCGGCGTCGGCGAACGCGGTGGCGGCCTCGCGGCGCTTCTTGGCCTCCCGGTTGAGCACCTTGACGACGTCGTCGTCGGACAGCTCGCGGGACCGCTTGCCGGCGACCTCCTCGTTCTTCACCGCGGTGAGGGCCATCCGCAGGGTGCGGGTGCGCACCTCGTCGCGGGCCTTCATGGCGGTGGACAGGTCGGTCTCCAGCTTCTCCTTCAGGGCGCTCATGCTCACATCATGCCCGCCCGTCCTCCCCCTTCTCACCAGGATTACCGCCCGCCCCGGCATGATTGGGCACCTGTGCGGCATGTCTGGGACGATGGAGACACCGCGAAAGGTCCGGAGGGGAATACCGTGCGAAAGCTCTACGCCGCGCCGCTGGCGCTGGCGGGCACCGGCGCAGCCACGTTCGCCTACGCCTCGGTGATCGAGCGCAACTGGTTCCGGTTGCGCCGCTTCGAGGTGCCGGTCCTGGCCCCCGGACGCCCCTCGGTGAAGATCCTGCACATCTCCGACGCGCACCTGACCCCCGGCCGCTCCCGCCTGATCCACTGGGTGCGCTCGCTGGACGCGCTGGAGCCCGACCTGGTCGTCAACACCGGCGACTCGCTGGGCCACCCCGACGCGATCGGCCCCTTCCTGGACGCGCTGGGCCCCCTGCTCGACCGCCCCGGCGTGTTCGTCTACGGCTCCAACGACCTCTACTCGCCGGTCTTCAAGAACCCGCTGCGCTACATCTGGCGGACCAGCAAGGCCGACTACAAGAAGCGGCGCCGCGAGCCCGACCTGCCCTACCGCGCGCTGGGCTCCTCCCTCCAGGCGGCCGGCTGGCTCGACCTGAACAACCGCATCGGCCGCCTGAAGGTCGGCGGCCTGGACGTGGAGTTCGGCGGCATCGACGACTCCCACATCAACCGCGACCGCTACGACAAGATCGCGGGCCCGGTCGACCCGCGCGCCGACGTGCACCTGGGCGTGATGCACTCCCCCGAGCCGCGCAACATGGACCGCTTCGTGGCCGACGGCTACGACCTGCTGCTGGCCGGCCACACCCACGGCGGCCAGGTCTGCGTGCCCTTCTACGGCGCCCTGGCCACCAACTGCGGCATCGACCGCCCCCGCGTGAAGGGCCTGCACAAGCACAAGGGCTCGTGGCTGCACGTCTCGGCGGGCCTCGGCACGTCCCCGACGGCCCCGATCCGCTTCTGCTGCCCGCCCGAGGCGTCCCTGCTGACCCTGGTCCCGCGCCCCCGGCTCTAGGGCGCGGGCGCGGGACGACCCGACCACCGGCGCTTAATGCGGACGCAGCACCCCTCGGCATCCGCTACAGTAGTCAAGGCGCCGGGAGCACGTACGACTCCCGGGCAGCCACCAACCGGGGTGTAGCGCAGCTTGGCAGCGCGCTTCGTTCGGGACGAAGAGGTCGTGGGTTCAAATCCCGCCACCCCGACGGTTGAAAACGCAGGTCAGAGGCCCTTACCTCGCAAAGAGGCAAGGGCCTCTTTGCGTTCGTGCGTGATTGGTGCGTGATCACGTCCGCGCTGTCCGCGTGACTCTGCGCGCGTGGCTTGCGCCATACCTCGGGACCGGTCGGTTTGTCGTGGTCGCTTTCTGCCGACCTCTTACAGACATTCGCGTGTATCTGTCGTCGCGATGCCCTCGTTCGCGCTCGACGGCGACGCTATGTTCGGCTCATGGGCGGAGCGAGCGGGCAGTTGCTGGCGGGCCGGTACCAGCTCCTGGGGAAGATCGGGCAGGGCGGGATGGGGGTGGTCTGGCGAGCGTTCGACATCGGGCTGGACCGTGAGGTCGCCGTCAAGGAACTGCGGCTCCCCGAGTGGGTCGACGAAGGCGAGCGCCCCCGCTGGTACGCCCGGATGGGGCGTGAGGCGCGCGCGGCCGCCCGGTTGAAGCACCCGGGGATCGTGACCGTGTACGACCGGGTGCTGGGTGAGGACGGCCGGCCCTGGATCGTCATGGAACTCGTCCACGGCACGTCCTTGGCCGATGAAGTGAAGCGGCACGGCCGGTTGCCGGTGCGCCGTGCGGCCGCCATCGGTCTGCGGTTGCTGGATGCGGTGTCGGCCGCCCATGCCCACGGCATCGTCCACCGTGACATCAAACCCGCCAACGTGCTTCTCGAAGGGGATCGGGTCGTACTGACCGATTTCGGCATCGCCGCGCTGGAGGGCGATGTCACCCTCACCCACACCGGCTCGGTCCTGGGCACGCCCGCCTACATGTCGCCCGAACAGATACACGGCCAGCCTGTTCCCGAGTCCGACCTGTGGTCATTGGGCGCGACCCTGTACAACGCCGTCGAGGGCCGCCCGCCGTTCACCGGTCCAACGAACGGAGCGGTCTTCGCGGCCATCGCCGCCCAGGATCCCGTACCGCCCTCTCACGCCGGTCCCCTCGTCCCCGTGCTGAGCGGTCTGCTCCGCAAGGCCCCGGCCGAACGGCTCACCGCCGAAGCGACCCGCGACCTTCTGGCTCCGATCGCCCACTCGCGATCAGCAGAGCAGAAGGGGGCCGCGCACGGTCCGGCCTCGTTCGGCAAGGCTCCGAGCGGTCCCGCGGTCGATCGAAGCGCTCGCCCCGCCGGTGTTGAGCCGGAGCGGGACGGCCACATCACCCCTCTCGTCCGCAAGATTGCGACCGAGCAGCGCGTCGATCTGGGTTCCATCAGGGGCACCGGCGCGAACGGCCGCATCCGCGAGCAGGACGTCATCGCCGCCGCCAGGAAGCGGCACGGCGCCTACGCGACCGCCGCAGCCCGGGAATTCGCAGCCGAGCACGGCGTCGACCTGGCCAACGTCCAAGGCACTGGCCCTAACGGGCTCATCCTCGTGCAGGACGCGATGCGCCCGCTGCACCGCAAGCCGAAGGACGGCGATGTGCTGCCGGTCAGCGTCATCGCGCTGGTAGTCATCGGCGCGCTCGTGCTTCTGTTCGTCTTGACCCATTGAGTCCTCACTGCGAAGTACCGCAGCCACATGCGGCGGGCGGCTGATCTCGAAACCGCGGTACTTCCCGCCCTCTGCCCGTTCCGCCTCAGCGGGTCAGCACGATGTACAGGATCACGGTCGCGATCACGCTGACGATGATCGATCCGATGCAGCCCAGGCGGCTGGAGAAGAAGAAGAACATGCGCCCCGTCTACCCGGCGGGCGGGGCTTGATGCCGTTTTCCTGGTGCGGAGACGGGTTTTGATCGTTTTATGGTGAACCGCGGGGTCCGGCGGCGCCTCCAATGAGGGGGAGGTGCCGTGACCTCGATCGTTCGTGCTCTTGCCGTCGTCCTGGCCGCGCTGGGGGCCGTGGGCGGGTACGTGGCCGTGGGCTGGCTCGACTTCTACGGGCCCGGGACGCCCTCCTGGGTGAGCGGCCTGGTCGGGGTGCTCGCCACGGTGCTGGGCGTCGGGGTCGCGCTGAGGGTGGGGCGGCATCCCGCCACGGCGGTCGTGCTCCTGCTGGTCCTGCCGTTCTGCGGGTTCTTCATCCACAACGCGGCCGAGGACCGTGTGCTGGCCGTCCGGGGCGTCAGCGCGGAGTGCCGCGTGGACGATGTCCAGCGCAGCAGCCGGACGGTGCGGAACGGGGCCGTCGAGGGCGGGACCTCCACTGTCGTCAGGAACGTCCATCGGGTGCGCTGCCCTGCCGGAGGGCCGGACGAGCTGCGCACCCAGGCCGCCGCGGCTCGGAGCGGGAGCGTTCTGCGCGTCACGTGGGACCCGCGTCGCCGGGTGGAGGCGCGTCCTGCGCGGGAGGTGCCCCACGGGTCGGAGCTGGTGCTTCCGTTCGTTGCCGTTCTGGCGGTGCTCCTGCTGGCCGCCACCGCCGATCCGGCGGCCTTCCGGCGCCGGTGAGGGCGGGTGGCCTTGAGCGGTCAAACGCCGTCCGGCCGGGGCGGGGGCGGCTAGCTTTGATCATCCGTCCGGCGCCGTCCCCGGGAGCCCCCATGTCCGACGTCGATGTCACCAGGCCGCACCAGGCCCGGCTGTGGAACCACTGGCTGGGCGGCAAGGACTGCTATCCGGTCGACCGCGAGGTCGGGGACAAGATCATGGAGGTCTACCCCGAGATCGCCGACGTGGCCCGGCAGTCCCGCGCGTTCCTGGTGCGGGTCGTGCGGTACATGGCCGGGCAGGGGGTGCGGCAGTTCCTCGACATCGGCACCGGGCTCCCCGCCGCCGACAACACCCACGAGGTCGCGCAGCGGGAGGCCCCCGGGGCCCGGGTCGTGTACGTGGACAACGACCCGCTGGTCGTCGCGCACGCCCGCGCCCTGCTCAAGGGCCTTCCGGAGGGCGAGTGCGCCTACGTCGAGGCCGATGTGCGGGACCCGGCCGCGATCATCGAGCGGGCTTCGGCGGTCCTGGACTTCGACCGGCCCGTCGGGCTCATGCTGCTCGGCATCGTGGGCAACGTGGCCGACGAGGACGACCCGCGCGGCGTCGTCCGGCGGCTGGTCGAGGCGCTGCCCGCCGGGAGCCACGTGGCGATCAACGACGGCACCAACGTGCTGGACGTCGACGAGTGGACGCCCGCCGAGGCCACGGCGCGCGGTGAGGCCCTGCGCCTGTGCGCCGACGCCGGGACGGTGCCCTACCACGCCCGCACGCCGGAGTTCATCGAGTCGCTGTTCGAGGGGCTGGAGCTGGTCGAGCCCGGTGTCGTCTCGACGCCGCTGTGGCGGCCCGATCCCGCCCTGGTGGGCGAGGCCAGGGTCATCGACTCCTTCGGCGGCGTGGCCCGCAAGTAGCGCCGCCGCCCGGGGCCCTTCAGCCCCTGCCGCGGTTCAGCCGGCCGGCGAGCGCCCAGGCCCAGATCGTGTGCAGGATGAACAGCGCCAGCCACACGCGGTCGGCCGTCAGGAGGAGGCGGTCGGCGTCGGTCATGGACTCGCCGAGCCGCCACAGCAGCCCCTGCCCCAGGCCGAACACGATGGTGTGGACGTACCAGGCCCGCCGGTCCCGATTCATTTCGTCTCTCTTTCGCCGTTGTCGGTGTGATTGAAGATTAGGGCTGCGACTCCCGCGACGGCTACGTACGGACTGTCATCCCTTTCTTTGTGCTGGTGCACGGGAAAAGGCGGGACCAATGTCACCGGTTCGTTCATGACGGATGTCACGATCGGCGCGCTTCCTGCACGGGTCACCGGCCTGTTCTGCACATTCACGCGCTTGGGTGGAGGTGGCGGGACGCGGGCGGAGGGATCGGTCATGCGGCTGGACGAGCACGGGTGGCGTCGGCATTTCGAGGACGAGGCCGAGCGGAGGCGACACGTTTCCGACCCGGATTGGAGCGTCGGAGCGCGCTTGGAACCGGCGATATTGCGGAGCCTGCAGAAATTCCAGGCCGGGGAATCCGGGGACGGGGCGAATCTGATCCGCAAGGCGGGCGGCGGGGACTACGGGGCCACCGCCCGGCTGTTCGTCGCCGAGGAGCTGAACCATGCCCGGATGCTGGCGCTGCTGCTGGAGGCTGCGGGCGCGCCGACCATCGACGGGCACTGGAGCGACGCGGTCTTCGTGCGGCTGCGGCGGGCGCTGGGGCTGCGCACGGAGCTGGCGGTGCTGCTGATCGCCGAGGTGATCGCCCTGGTCTACTACCGCGCGCTGCGCGACGGGTCCAGGGACGCGCTGACTAGGGACGTCGCGGCCCGCGTGCTGGCCGACGAGCGCAGGCACGTGCCGTTCCACCGGCACCGGATCGGCCGGATGCCCGGCGTGCTCGCGCGGGGTTGGCGGCTGGCGGTGAGCGCGGTGGCGGTGGTCGTCGCCGTGGACCACGGAGGCGCGCTGCGGGCGCTGGGGATCTCACGGCGGCGCTTCGTCGCCGAGGTGGTCGACGAAGCGCGGGCCGTGGGCGTCGGCGAGGCTCTCTAGAGCGCGGGGTTGGCGGCCGTGCCTTCGGTGCTCAGCAGCACGAGGGAGCCGGCGGGGGCCAGGTCGGCGCGGCGTTCCGGGGTGAGGGCGGCGCGGACGCCCGCCAGGGACGCCGCACCGCACGGACCTGCGGAGATGCCGTGGGACGCCAGGTCGCGGGCAGCGCGGGCGGTGTCGTCGTCGCTCACCGCGACGGCCGCGTCCAGGCCGTCCCGCAGGTACGGCCAGGCGATGTCGGACGGGGTCGCGCAGTTGAGGCCCGCCATGATCGTGCTGCCGTCGGGGACGGTCACCGGGCGGCCCGCGGCCAGGCTCGCCAGGACGCAGGCGGCGGTCTCCGGCTCGACGGCCAGGACGGTGGAGGCCGGTGCACCCGCGCGCGAGCGGTAGTGCGTGATCGCCGCCTGCGCCAGGGAGCCCACGCCCACCGGGACGGCGACGAGCCCGGCGGGGGCCGCGCCCGCCGCCTCCAGCTGGGCGTCGATCTCGCGGAAGAGCGTCGAGTAGCCCTCCACGATCCAGCGCGGCACCTCCTCGTAGCCGGGCCACGCGGTGTCCTGGACGAGCAGCCCCGGGTCGGCGGCGGCGCGGCGGACCGCCTCGTCGTAGGAGGCGTCCACCTCGACGACCTCCGCGCCCTCCGCCTCGATCGCGGCCCGGGCGGCGGGGTGCACGCCGGAGGGGACGAACACCCGGGCGGGCAGGCCGTGCGAGCGGGCCAACGCGGCGACGGCCCGGCCGTGGTTGCCGTCGGTGGCGGTGACCAGACGCTCGGGGCGGCGGGGAGCGCGGCTGAGGGCCTGGTGCACGCCCCAGGAGGCGCCGAGGATCTTGAAGGCGGGCAGGCCGAGGCGGGCCGACTCGTCCTTGACGAAGACGCGGTCCACGCCCAGCTCGGCGGCCAGGGCGGGCACCTCGGTCAGGGGCGTCGGCGCGTAGCCGGGCAGGGCGGCGTGGAAGGCGGCGACTTCGGCGGGGGCGGGGGCGCACTTCCAGGCGCGGGCGGCCGGGCGGGAGAACCAGGTCGTGGCGGGAGCTGCGGTGGAGAGCGTCATACCGGTTACGCTGCCGGAACAGTGATTCATCGGTCCAGCGGAACTTTCCGAGCGATAACCGTCGGAAAAACCGAAGGGTTGGCTCCGTGCTCGATCTCCACCGCCTGCGCCTGCTGCGCGAGCTGAAGCATCGCGGCACCCTCGCCGCCGTCGCCGAAGCGCTCTCCTACAGCCCGTCGTCGGTCTCGCAACAGCTGTCGGTCCTGGAGCGGGAGGCGGGGGTGCGGTTGCTGGAGCCGGTGGGGCGCCGGGTCCGGCTGACGCCGCAGGCGGAGATCCTCGTCGCGCACACCGAGGCCGTGCTGGAGAGGCTGGAGCGCGCCGAGGCCGATCTGGCCGCTTCGCTGGCGGGGCTGACCGGGGTGTTGCGGGTGGCCGCGTTCCAGACCGCCGCTCTGGCGCTGGTTCCGGGGGCGCTCACGGCGTTGCGCGAGGAGCATCCCGGGCTGCGCGTGGAGGTCACCCAGGCCGAGCCGGAGAGCGCGCTGCCCGCGCTGCTCGCGCGCGACTTCGATCTGGTGGTCACCGAGGAGTACCCGGACAGCCCCGTCCCGCGCCCGGCCGAGATCGAGCTTGAGGAGTTGTGCCTGGACGAGATCCGGCTGGCGGTCCCGCAGGGCTGGGGACCTCCGCGCGGAGGACGCGCCGAGGACGCGCTGGCGGCGTTGGCCGATCGGCCGTGGGTGATGGAGCCTCCGGGCAGCGCCGCGCGGCATTGGGCGACCATGGTGTGCCGGAGCGCGGGCTTCGAGCCCGACGTGCGCTTCGAGTCCAGCGACCTGCTGCTGCACCTGCGCCTGGTCGAGGAGGGGCACGCGGTGGCGCTGCTGCCCGATCTGGTGTGGACGGGGCGCGCGCCGTCGGTCGGGCTGCGGGCGCTGCCGCCGGGGCGGCGGACGCGTCGGCTGCTCACGGCCGCCCGGCGGGGCGGCGGGGCGCACCCGGCCGTCCGCGCCTGCCGGCGGGCGTTGGAGCGGGCGGCGCTTCCTTGAGGTAATCAAAGTATGACCGGGGCGGGCCATGCCCTCGGAGGCCGACGCGGACGAGATCGGCCGGCGGCCGCCGCCGGTGCTTCGACTGGCTCGGGGTGGGCTGGCCACGAGGCCGAGCGGCAGGTCAGAGCAGGGAAATGGCCTCTCTTTTCGCGGAATAGGTCATTCCGCTGTGCCGGGCCGGAGGGACGGGCGGACGTTCGGACGGACCCGGGCCCAGTGGCTCTCGGGGGGCTGCCCCTACTTCGGTTGAGGGTTTTCCCGGATGGCGATGAGTGGCACCGGTCGTCAGAGTCGTACCTGAGAGCAGGGGCCCGGGAGCCCCCGGACGGAAGAAGGAAGACCATGTCCTCCACGGTGTCCCCGACGACGATGACCGCCTCCGAGCTGGCTCAGGTCCTGTTCACCTCCCGGCTGCAGGCCTCCGAGAACCCCACTCCCGAGCAGATCCGCGCCGCCATCGAAGAGCGCCTGTGCGCCTGCGGCGGCGACCGCTCCGCCTGCGCCGCCTCGGTCGCCCAGGAGGCCGGCGACCACCCCGAGTCCTACGCCGCCCGGATGCGGTGGGCCCTGCGCACCGTGACCGGACTGGCCGCCGCCTGAAGGAGACCGTGATGCGTTCCTCCTCCGCCGACACGACCGCCACCACCGTCCCCCGCACGCTCAGCCAGCTCCTGGCCGAGGACGCGGGCCAGGAACCCGACGGCGCGCGCAGACGCCGGCCCCGCAAGGTCAGGACCCTGCGGCGCGGCACCTGACCGGGGCCTCGCGATTCCTTCCCGCCGCACGAGACCGGGCGGCCGCGGCGGCCATGTGGCCGCCTTCGGCCGCGCTGCGACGGACGCGGCCGGTCCCCGCCCGTGCGGGCCGTCCGGCCGCCTTCGCCTCTCGCCGGGCCGAGCCGCGGGCTCTGCCGCGCGGCTCGTGCGGGACGTTCGGCCGCCTCCCGTTCAGGACGGGACGGCGGCCGCCGTGCTCAGTGCCGCTTCTTCTTCTTGCTCTTCTTCTTGTGGTCGCCCGACTCCCACTCGTAGCCCGGCGTGTTCTTCTCGCAGTAGCTGTTGCTGACGACGGTGTCGGTCGCGTCGTGCTCGCAGTGCCGCTTCTCGGAACATCCCGTGAGTCCCAGCCCGGCGACGAGGACTGCCGCGGCGAGCAGGGCGGGGCGGTGCTTGGTCATGTCGTCTCTCTCCAAGGGCCGGGCCCGGACCTGTCCGGGCCGGTCGAACGGCTGCGATACCCCGCTTGGACGGGGGGAACCGGCGGAGCGTTCCGCGCCGGGCGCATCCTGCCTGGTGATCTGCCGAACTATGCTGGCGGCCGTGACCAACGAGGCGGCAGGACGCGAGTACCGGATCGGGGAGCTCGCCGAGGCCGCGGCGGTGCCGGTGCGCACCCTGCGGTACTACCAGGAGCGCAAACTGCTGCCGCCCCCGCGCCGGGTCGGCCGGATCGGCCTGTACTCCGAGGAGCACCTGGCCCGGCTCCGCATGATCGGCAACCTGCTGGAGCGCGGTCACACCCTGGAGGGCATCCGGGAGCTGCTGTCGGCGTGGGAGCAGGGCCGCGACATCGACACCGTGCTCGGCATCGAGAAGGCCGTCACCACGCCGTGGTCGACCGAGGTGCCGGTGACGATGACGCTGGCGGAGCTGGCCGAGCTGTTCCCCGGCGAGGTCGAGCCGGGCGCGGTCGAGCAGGCCGTCGCGCTCGGCCACCTGGAGGTCGACGGCGACCGCGTCACGCACTGGAGCCGCCGCCAGCTGGAGGCGACGGTGGCGCTGGTGCGGGCCGGGGTGCCGCTGCGGGAGGTGCTGGCCGCCAGCCGCGAGATGCAGCGCGGCATGGACGAGCTGGCCGCGATGTTCGTCCGGCTGATCACCGAGCACGTGGTGGAGCGGCTGGCCGGGCGGGACCTGGACGAGCTCACCGAGACCCTCGCCCGGCTGCGGCCCGGCGCGCAGGTGTCGGTGGAGGCGGCGTTCGCGCGGGCCATGGACCGCCAGGTCCGCACGGCCATCGACGAGGTGCTGGCCCGGCTCGGCCCGCCGCGCGGCCGAGACTGACTCGTTACGCGGCGGTCCTTGCCTCCCCCGCCCCACCGATCACTACCGTTGCTGCAATGCCACGCCGCCTTCCGCGAACCCTGCCCGCCGCGCTGCTGACCGGCGCCGTGCTGGCCGCCGGGACCGTCTCCGCCCCCGCCTCCGCCCCCGCCTCCGCGCACGCCGCCGCGCCGCCGCGCGCTGCCGCCGCCGGGCCCTGCAAGTCCGCCGCCGACCCGCAGGCCGCGCGGCGGCTGGGCAACGGCATCACCGCGGCGCTGCGCGGCCGCACCGGCACCGAGTCGGTCGCGGTGTACGACCGCAAGCGCGGCATCACCTGCTGGGTCGGCAGTTCGCGCCACTACGACTCGGCCAGCGTCGTCAAGGCCACCATCCTGGGCGCGCTGCTGCGCAAGGTCGTCGACCAGAAGCGCAAGATGACGGCCAACGAGAAGTCCCTCGCGCACAAGATGATCACGCGGTCGGACAACGCGGCGGCGTCGTCGCTGTGGAAGTCGGTGGGCCGCACCCGGATGCAGCGCTTCCTCGCCCAGGCGAACATGCGGCAGACCAAGCTCGGGCCGGGCGGCTACTGGGGCCTCACCCAGATCACCGCCTACGACCAGATCCAGCTGCTGAGCCGCCTCACCAAGCCCAGCGCGCTGCTGCCCGACAAGGCCCGCGCGTACGCGCTGGGGCTGATGAACAGCGTGGTCTCGTCCCAGCGCTGGGGCACCCCGACCGGACGGCCCGCCGGGGCCAAGTGGCACGTGAAGAACGGCTGGCTGCCGCGGCACGGTAAGTACTGGCGCGTGCACAGCATCGGCGCGTTCACCGGCCGCGGCCACGACTACATGATCGTGGTGCTCACGCAGGACACCCCGTCCATGGGCTACGGCGTCACCAGCATCGAGCGGGTGGCGGGCGCGGTGCACCGCGGTCTGAACCCGGGGACGCGCTCGATGACGTCCCAGAGCGTCCCGGACGCGACCTGGGAGGTCTCGGACGGCTCGGTGCCGCCGAACGTCTGATCCGGCGGCCGCCGCGGAGCGGGGCGCGTCCCGATTGCCGGGGCGCGCCCCGCTCTGCCATGATCTCCTCCCTCCCCCCGCCGCCGCCCCCCTGCTTCAGGAGATCGATGCACGTCACCACCGCCGCCCGGACGACCGCCGTGGTCGCCGCCGGCGCACTCGCCGCGTCCGTCGCGCCGACGGTCCCGGCCCATGCCGCCGCCCCCGCCTGGCGGGTCGTGCGGACCTACGACAACGGCAAGTACGACTCCCTCGACGGAGTGGTGGCGCTGAGCCGCAAGGACGCCTGGGCGTTCGGCGGCGGGGACCGCAAGAAGGGCGACTTCAACCGCCCCCTCGCCTACCGGTGGAACGGCAAGACCTGGAACGGCAGCCCGCTGCCCGCCGGCCTGACCGGTCAGCTGCACGGCGGCTCGGCCTCCTCGCCGTCCAACGTGTGGGCCTACGGCAGCCGCTCGGAGGCGGGCGGCACCGGCGGCCCCTACGTGCTGCGCTGGAACGGCAGGAAGTGGGCCGTCGCCAAGCGGTTCAAGGACGGCTACATCACCGGGGTCACCGCGCTCGGCCCGTCCAACGTGTGGGTCTTCGGCGCGCCCGGCGCGGACAAGGGCGTCGGCACCTGGCACTTCAACGGCCGCACCTGGACGGCGCTGAAGAACCCGCCCGCGCTGATCGCCAGGGCCACCTACTCGTCGCCGTCCAACGTGTGGGCCAACGCCCGCGGGCTCAACGGCGACAG
Source organism: Spirillospora sp. NPDC050679 (assembly GCA_044456955.1). Lineage (GTDB taxonomy): Bacteria > Actinomycetota > Actinomycetes > Streptosporangiales > Streptosporangiaceae > Spirillospora. The sequence goes on from JBITGK010000001.1 coordinate 541,549, forward strand.
CCGCACGATCGTCCGCTTCGACGGCAAGCGCTGGAAGGTCGTGCCGACCGGCAGGCTGCTGCCGCCCGACGTCCACTCGCCCAGCGGACCGACGCAGCACGTCTACGTCGGCACGCCGCTGGTCCGCTCCGCCAAGGAGGTCTGGGTCTCCGCCACGGTGGACCGCTACGGCCCCGCGCCGAAGTACACCCGCACCACGACGCCGCTGCTGCTGCGCTGGAACGGGAAGGCGTGGCAGAAGTTCGCCGCCCCCGCGGGCCGGAGCATCGCGCAGGTGGTCCCGGACGGCCGGGGCGGGCTGTGGGCGTCCCAGTGGACCGGCGGCGACCGGATGGCGCTGCGCCACCGTTCGGCGGCGGGCAAGTGGACCACCGCCGCGATCACCGGCACCGGCGGGCGCGTGCCGCAGGTGTACGGCATGGCGCTGTTCCCCGGGACGCGGTCGGTGCTGGGCGCGGGCCAGCTGAGCGTTCCCGGCGGGCACACCAGCGACGGGGCCCTCTTCTACTTCAAGGGCTGATCCGGGGCCCGCGCGGCCGCCCTGCCCTGGCGGTCGCGCGGGTCGCCCGCGCCGCCTGGGCGATACTGGGTCCATGGTGGATGAAGAGCGCTGGAAGGCCCGGTTCCGGGCCGCACGGGTGAGCCTGCCCGGTTGGGCGGACGACGCGCCGCACCGCTGCACCTACCGGTCGAACGTCACCGGCACCTGGGAGATCTACACCTGGGACCGGGAGACCGACGAGCGGCGGCAGGTGACCGACCGCCCCAACGGCACGTGGATGGGCGGCGTCGACCCGACCGGCCGGGAGGTGTGGTGGTTCGCCGACACCGACGGTGACGAGTTCGGGATCTGGATGCGCGTCCCGTTCGGCGGCGGGGAGAGCGAGCCGGCCGTCCCCGGCCTGGAGCCGGCCTACCCGTCCGGGCTGGCGCGCGGCTCCAGCGGGCTCGCGGTCGTCGGGCGGACGACCGAGACGGGCACCGCGATCCACCTGTGCCGTCCCGGGCAGGCGCCCGAGACCCTGTACGAGCACGCCGAGGACGCCCACGTGGCCGGGCTGTCCAAGGACGAGACGCTGATCGCGATCGGGCACAGCGAGCACGGCGACAGCCGCCACATGGCGCTGCGCGTGGTGCGCACGGACGGCTCCACCGTCGCCGACCTGTGGGACGGGCCGGGCAAGGGCGTGTACGGCGCCGGGTTCGCGCCGGTGCCGGGCGACTCGCGGATGCTGGTCAACCACGAGCGGCGCGGCCGCGACGAGATGCTGGTCTGGGACCCGGTCGCGGGCACCGAGCACGAGATCACCCTGAACCTGCCGGGCGAGGTGTCGGCCGACTGGTACCCCGACGCGTCGGCGCTGCTGGTCGGGCACGCGCACGAGGGCCGCGACGAGCTGTACCGGCTGGACCTGCGCGACGACTCGCTGACCCGCATCGACACCCCGCGCGGGGTGATCGGCGGGGCGACCGCGCGGCCCGACGGGACGGTGGAGTACTCCTGGTCGTCGGCCGCCGAGCCGCCGGTGGTCCGCTCCACCTCCGGCGCGGTCGTGCTGACCCCGCCCGGACCGCCCGCGCCGCCGTCGGTGCCGGTCGAGGACGTGTGGGTGGAGGGTCCCGGCGGGCGCGTCCACGCGCTGGTGAGCCGCCCGGAGCAGGGCGCGGGGCCGTTCCCGACGGTGTTCGACGTGCACGGCGGGCCGACCTCGCAGGACGACGACTCGTTCGTGGCGTCGGTGGCGGCCTGGGTCGACCACGGGTTCGCGGTCGTGCGGGTCAACTACCGGGGCTCGACGGGCTACGGCTCGCAGTGGCGCGACGCCATCGAGGGCCGCGTCGGGCTGACCGAGCTGGAGGACATCAAGGCGGTCCGGGACTGGGCGGTCTCGTCCGGCCTGGCCGACCCGGACAAGCTGGTGCTGACCGGCGGGTCGTGGGGCGGGTTCCTGACGCTGCTGGGCATCGGGACGCAGCCCGACGACTGGTCGGTGGCGGTGGCGGCGGTGCCGGTGGCCGACTACGTCGCCGCCTACGAGGACGAGATGGAGGGGCTCCAGGCGTTCGACCGGTCGCTGTTCGGCGGCTCCCCGGCGGAGGTGCCCGAGCGGTACCGGGAGTCGTCGCCGCTGACCTACGTGGAGCGGGTCAAGGCCCCGGTGCTGATCCTGGCCGGGGAGAACGACCCCCGCTGCCCGATCCGGCAGATCGACAACTACCTGGCGCGGCTGGCCGAGCTGGGCCGGACGCATGACGTGTACCGGTACGACGCCGGGCACGGGTCGCTGGTGGTGGAGGAGCGGATCAAGCAGATGGCGGCCGAGATGGCGTTCGCGCGCAAGCACCTCGGGATGTCCTGACCCGGACGGCGGTGGGACGGCCTCCGGCGGTCGTGGCGGCGGTGACGTGCGCGCGCCGCGTCGGCCGGGGGCCAGGGCCAAGGCCGGGGCGTCCTGGCGGCCCTAGTCGCGGACCTCGCGGATGATGCCGACCAGCTCGCGGGTGACCGACTTGAAGCCCGGCAGGCGCGACATCGAGACCATCTTGTTGACCAGTGGGACGGTGCGCTCGACCAGCAGGTAGGTCTTGCGGCAGCCGGGCGAGCCGTCGTGCACCCAGTACAGGACGATGCCCATCGAGTACAGCCACAGCAGCTCGGGCAGCTCCTTGCGGAACTCGTCGTCGATCTTGAGGGTGGAGCCGTCCACGACCTCGCGGTAGATCGCGACGGCGGCGGCGCGCGCCGGTCCGGACTCGGAGCTGAACGGGTTGAGCGGGCTGGTCGGCTCGGCGGCGAACTTGAAGAACTTCCCGGCGAAGGCGTGGTAGGGCACCATCGTGTCGACCCGGGCCTTCAGCACGCCCAGCAGGCGGGGCGCGAAGTCGCGCTCGGCGTCCAGGACCGCCCGGCACGCCTTGACGTGCTCCTCCTGGAGCTCGTCGTAGTACGCCTGGATCAGCTCCTCCTTGGAGCCGAAGTAGTAGTAGGCGTTGCCGACCGAGACGCCCGCCTCCTTGGCGATGGCCCGCATCGTGGTCGCCTCGTAGCCGCGCTCGCGGAACAGCCGCAGCGCCGTGTCGACGATCAGCGCCCGCGTCTGCTCGGACTTCACCGCCTTGGTCTCGGTCACGTAGGCCACCCTAAAGCCCGGGTCCGGGTATCGCTCCTGTTGCGCGGGCCACGCTCCGGGACGCCCGGCGCGGCCCGCGACGGCGACGGGCCGCACGGGGGCTCCCCGCGCGGCCCGTCCCCGGCGTGTCAGCGGCCGGTGCCGCCGTAGACGGTGGCCTCGACCTGGTCGGCGTCCAGGTCGAACGCGCGGTGCGCGGAGGCCACGGCGGTGTCCACGTCGTCCTGGGCCACCACGACCGAGATGCGGATCTCCGAGGTGGAGATCATCTCGATGTTGACGCCGGCGTCGGCGATGGCGGCGAAGAACGTGGCGGTGACGCCCGGGTGCGAGCGCATGCCCGCGCCGATCAGCGAGACCTTGCCGACGCGGTCGTCGTAGCGCAGCGACTCGAAGCCGATGCGCTCCTTGACCTTGTTGAGCGCGGTCAGCGCGGTCTGCCCGTCGGTCACCGGCAGCGTGAAGGAGATGTCGGTGCGGCCGGTGGAGGCCGCCGACACGTTCTGCACGATCATGTCGATGTTGATCTCGGCGTCGGACAGCACCGTGAAGATGGTGGCGGCCTCACCGACCTTGTCGGGCACCCCCACCACGGTGATCTTGGCCTCGCTGCGGTCGTGCGCGACGCCGGAGATGATCGCCTGCTCCATGCCCTCTTGTCCTTCGATGTCGCTGCTGTCGACGACCCACGTGCCCTCTTTCTGGGAGAACGAGGACCGCACGTGGATCGGGATGTTGTAGCGGCGCGCGTACTCCACGCAGCGCAGGTGCAGGATCTTGGCGCCGCTGGCGGCCATCTCCAGCATCTCCTCGTAGGAGATGCGGGGGATGCGCCGGGCGGCGGAGACGATGCGCGGGTCGGCGGTGAAGATGCCGTCGACGTCGGTGTAGATCTCGCACACGTCGGCGTCCAGCGCCGCGGCCAGCGCGACGGCGGTGGTGTCGGAGCCGCCGCGGCCGAGGGTGGTGATGTCCTTGGTGCCCTGCGACACGCCCTGGAAGCCGGCCACGATGCAGATCGAGCCCTCGTCCAGCGCGGCGCGGATCCGCCCCGGCGTCACGTCGATGATCTTGGCTTTGCCGTGGCTGCCGTCGGTGATCACACCGGCCTGGGAGCCGGTGAACGAGCGGGCCTCGTGGCCCAGGTTGGCGATGGCCATGGCCAGCAGCGCCATGGAGATCCGCTCGCCGGCGGTGAGCAGCATGTCCAGCTCACGGGCCGGCGGCAGCGGACTGACCTGCTTGGCCTTGTCGATGAGGTCATCCGTCGTGTCGCCCATGGCGGAGACCACGACGACGACGTCGTTGCCCGCCTTCTTCGTCGCGACGATGCGCTGGGCGACCCGCTTGACGCACTCGGCGTCGGCGACGGAGGAGCCACCGTACTTCTGCACGATAAGAGCCACGAGAGGGGCGCTCCTCGGATCGGGGTCAGGCGTACCGGCGACGAGTCTACCGAGGTCGTGCGCATGGGTTACGGGCAGGTAAAGGCTCCGCTGAGACCGGCCGTCCGAAACGTGAGACGGGGCCGTTGAGGAGGGCGGCACCGGCGCGCGGGAGGCGGCCGTGTGAAGGTGGTCCGCCGTCAGGACCGCACGGCGTTCGACGGCACCGCGGCGGGTGTCCATCGCGGTGCCGTCGAACGCGTGCGGTCGTGCGGGCGTACGCCGCGCGGAGCGGCGCCCGGGTCGCGTCAGCCCGCCGCCACGGGCTCGGTCACCACGTCCAGGCGGGCGCCGGCGATCACCGCGTGCAGGGCGCGCAGGGCCGCGCCGGCGTGGTTGCCCCAGTGGTTGAAGTAGCTGTACTGCCACCACCACAGGGCCTCCAGCGGGCGGTCCTGCTTGTAGTGGCGCAGGCCGTGGACCAGGTCGCTGGCCACGTCCACCAGGTCGTCCGACAGGCGGTAGGCGGTCGGCTCGGTGTCCTTGTAGGGGTCGAAGACCTCCACGTACTCGTCGAGCGCGAGCAGGCGCTCGGCGAGCCCCTGGCGGACGCTGTCCAGGTCGGGGTCGTCGCCGATCTCCGGCTCCCAGTTGTCGGGCAGGATCACGTCGGCGCTGGCGCCCAGCTGGGCGCCGGCCAGGATGACCTGCGAGACCTCCAGGAGCAGCAGCGGGACGGTGTGGGAGCCGCCGTCACCGCGCGCGACGGCCTCCAGGCCGTTGAGGTAGTTCTCCACGTGGCACGCCACGCGCTCGGCCAGGGCGTTCCAGTCCTGCGGGCTGTTGGTGTCAGACATCGAGCAGCCTCCGTCCTTCGAATGCGCGGCCCAGCGTCACCTCGTCGGCGTACTCGAGGTCGCCGCCCACCGGCAGGCCGCTGGCCAGGCGGGTCACGGTCAGGCCCATGGGTTTCACGAGCCGGGCGAGGTAGGTCGCGGTGGCCTCGCCTTCCAGGTTGGGGTCGGTCGCCAGGATCAGCTCGGTGACCGTGCCGTCCGCCAGCCGCTGCATCAGCTCGCGGATCCGCAGGTCCTCCGGGCCCACGCCCTCGATCGGGCTGATCGCGCCGCCCAGCACGTGGTAGCGGCCGCGGAACTCGCGCGTCTTCTCGATCGCGACGACGTCCTTGGACTCCTCGACCACGCAGATGACGCTGGGGTCGCGGCGCGCGTCCCGGCAGATCCGGCACTCCTCCTCTTCGGCGACGTTCCCGCACGTCTTGCAGAAGCGCACCTTGTCCTTGACCTCTTTGAGGGCCCTGGTCAGGCGTTCGACGTCGGCGGGGTCGGAGGCCAGGAGGTGGAAGGCGATCCGCTGCGCGCTCTTGGGGCCGACACCGGGCAGCCTGCCCAGCTCGTCGATGAGGTTCTGGACCACCCCTTCGTACAACGGTCCCTTCCTTTCACGTTCGTTCCACGGTGGGGGCGGAGGTCGTCTCCGTCCACACCCGTTCGGGTCTGCGGGCCGGGGCCGCGGCGGCCCCCGGGCCGCGGGTCACAGGCCGGGAGCTCCGCCCGGCGCGCCGGGGCCGCCCAGTCCGGGCAGGCCGCCTCCGCCGAGACCGGGGATGCCGCCGCCTCCGCCCAGCCCCTCGGCGAGCGGGCCCATCTTCTCCTGCTGCAGCTCCTGCGCGGCGCGGCCGGCGTCGCGGATCGCCGCCAGGACCAGGTCCGCGATGGTCTCGGCGGTGTCGGCCGGGTCGTCGGCGTCGACGGCCTTCGGGTCGATCGTCAGCCCGGTGACCTCGCCCTGCCCGTTGACCGTGGCGGTGACCAGGCCGCCGCCGGAGGTGCCCTGCACCTCGGTCTCCGCCAGCTCCTGCTGCGCGGTGAACAGCTGCTCCTGCATGCGCTGGGCCTGCTGGAGGAGCTCCTGGATGTTCAATCCACCGGGTTCCACGGTGCACTCCGTTTCGTGTCCGGCCCCGTAGGGCCTCATGTTCCGCGGCCCGTTCACCGGACGCCTGTCTTCCCGAGACTACGGCTTCCGGCCGTGATGCGGTACGCACCCCAGCCGGTGCGCCCGGAGGTCGTCAGGTGTTGTCGATCTCGCGGATGATCTGGCCGCCCAGTTCGCGCTGGATGAGCGCCATGCCGCTGGCCTCCGCCTCGGTGCCGTCGGCGTCCCGGTCGCCCAGGGGGTCGACGTCCTCGGTCTCGTCGAAGGGAGCTGGCTCGGGGGGCGGCGGCGGCTCGTCCGGCGGCGGGGGGCCGGGGTCGGGCGGGGGCGGCGGCGAGGGCAGGTCGGGCGGGCCCGCCGGACGGGGTCCGGAGGACGGGCGTGGCGGGACCTGCTCGGCGGCGCCCGAGAAGCCTGCGGCCGGGTTGTCACCTGGCGCGTTCTGGACGGTGCCGGCCGCGTTTTGGGCGTTGTAGCCGCCGGAGGGGCTCTGGTGTTGGGGTGCCGGAGCCGGGGGGCTCGGGGCTGGAGCGGGCTGGGGCGGGCTGTAACCGCCTCCGCCGGCTCCGGCCGGGGCTCCGCCGGGGCGTCCGGGCGGGGGCATCGCGCCGGCCAGGACGGTGTCGATGCGCCAGTCGACGCCCATGCGCTCTTTGAGGACCTCGCGGAGGACGGCGTCGCGCCCGCCGTTGGTGAAGTTGGTGCGCTTGCCCTCGGCGTCGAAGGCGAGGGTGAGCAGGTTGCGGTCGAGGGAGACCGGCTGCACGCCCGACATGATCACCATCCAGGCGACCCGGCTCCTGCGCTTGACCGCTTCGACGATGTCCGGCCACATGCGCTGGACGGCCGTGACGTCGCCTCCGCCGCTGCCGGTGGGGGCGGCGGGGGCGGGGGCGGCTTGGGGAGCCTGGGGCTGCTGGGGCTGGGTGCGCTGGGCCTGGGTGGGAGGCTGGGCTTGGGGTGCGGTTTGGGTGGGTGTGGGGCGGCTTGGGGCGGGGTTATCCCCAGAACGGGGTTCTGCCTCGTCGGGGCGGGCGGGGTGGTTGACACTGGAAGTGGGGTCGCCCCCCTGGGCGGGCGGGGGCTGTTTTGCGGGGGAATTCGCAGCGGCGCCCGCAGAAGCGCCCACCCCCGCGGACGAGCCCCCGTTCACAGACGCACCCGCGGGCACACCCGCATTCGCAGCCGCCGCTCCCGCCGCGGGCAGCCCGGCCACCTGTCCGACGGACGCGGCCTGCCCCACGGACGCGACCTGTCCCACCGACGCCATCGGCGCGGCCGCGCCCGCCGCGAAGCCGCCCTGCGACGCCTGCCGTTCCAGCCTGTCCAGCCGGGCGAACATCGACGCCTCGTCCTCGTACGCCGCCGGCAGCAGGATCCGCGCGCAGATCAGCTCCAGCAGCAGCCGCGGCGACGTCGCGCCGCGCATCTCGGTGAGTCCCGAGTGCAGCAGGTCCGCCGCCCGCGTCAGCTCCCCCGGCCCCATCGACGCGGCCTGCCGCCGCATCTGCTCCAGCTCGTCGGAGGGGACGTTGAACAGCCCGCTGCCCCCGGCGTCCGGGACGTTCGACAGGATCACCAGGTCGCGGACGCGCTCCAGCAGGTCGGCGGTGAAGCGGCGCGGGTCCTGGCCGCTCTCCACCACGCGGTCGATCGCCGCGAAGACCTTCGCGCCGTCCCGCGCGGCGAACGCGCCGACGACCTCGTCCAGCAGCGACGCGTCGGTGTAGCCGAGCAGCGAGACCGCGCGCGCGTAGGTGATGCCCTTCTCGTCCGAGCCGGCGAGGAGCTGGTCGAGGATCGACAGGGTGTCGCGGGCCGATCCGGCGCCCGCGCGCACGGCCAGCGGCAGCGCCGACTCCTCGTACGGGACGTTCTCCGACTGCAGGATCTCCTCGACCAGCTGCGTCAGCACGCCCGGCGGGATCAGCCGGAACGGGTAGTGGTGGGTCCGGGACCGGATGGTCCCGATGACCTTCTCGGGCTCGGTCGTGGCGAACACGAACTTCAGGTGGGGCGGGGGCTCCTCGACCAGCTTCAGCAGCGCATTGAAGCCCTCGCGGGTCACCATGTGCGCCTCGTCGATGATGTACACCTTGAAGCGCGCCGACACCGGGGCGAAGAAGGCGCGTTCCCGCAGGTCGCGCGCGTCGTCGACACCGCCGTGGGAGGCGGCGTCGATCTCGATGACGTCGATGTGGCCGGTGCCGGTCGGGCCGAGGGCGACGCAGGAGTCGCAGGTGCCGCACGGCTCGGGGGTGGGGCCCTGCTCGCAGTTCAGGGAGCGGGCGAGGATGCGGGCGCTGGAGGTCTTGCCGCAGCCGCGCGGCCCGCTGAACAGGTACGCGTGGTTGATCCGGCCGTTGCGCAACGCCTGCTGGAGGGGCTCGGCCACATGTTCCTGCCCCTTGAGCTCGGCGAATGTCGCTGGCCGGTACTTGCGGTACAGAGCCAGACTCATGGGGGCCCGCCCTCCTGGAAGAAGCAGAGCGTCAGAAGCGAAAAGGACCCCCCGCACACCCGACAGAGCCTGCTTATCCTTGCTGCCTTCCGGCCCTGGGGAGGTTCACAGGATGACGCCGTGCGAGGGGTCTGCCCAGAGTCTATGACATCCTCGGGCCCGCATCGCACGCTTCGGGCATAGGCTCCGGCCTCATGTCGGACTCCCGCCCCGCAACGCTGCTGCACATAGCCGAACGCCGCCACTGGGAATCGGCCCGCGGCGCCGGTGTGTCGTACGCCATGAGCACCCTCGGCCGCACCCTGGAGGACGAGGGCTTCATCCACTGCTCGTCCGACCTGGACCAGGTGAGCGGCGTCCTGTCGCGCTTCTACCAGGGGACGGACCGGGATGATCTGGTCCTGCTGGTCATCGACGAGTCGGGGCTCGACGTGCCGGTGCGCCGCGAGCCGGCCGACGGGCAGCTCTTCCCCCACGTGTACGGCCCGATCCCCGTGTCGGCCGTAATTGATGTCAGACCAGTGCCGCGGACCCGGTAGGCTTTCCCGCGGAGGATTCGCCTAGTGGCCTAGGGCGCACGCTTGGAAAGCGTGTTGGGGGCAACCCCTCACGAGTTCGAATCTCGTATCCTCCGCACCTGCCATCAGGCAACAGAAGGGCCCGACCGTACACGGTCGGGCCCTTCGGCTTTGGTCGAGTGGTGTGAGGTCCAAAGTCGGCCGGCCGCCTTCAGTCCTCGTAGTGGTAGCGGCACTGCGCGATCAGGACGCCGTCTTCGGCGACCTTGTAGATCAGCCGGTGCTCATCGTTGATGCGGCGCGACCAGTAGCCCCGGAAGCCGTCTTTGAGCGGTTCCGGTTTACCGATGCCCTCGTTGCCGTTCCGTTCGATGTCCGCGATCAGCGTGTTGATCCGCTTCAGCAGCTTCCGGTCCTGCGCCTGCCACCAGAGGTAGTCCTCCCAGCCGCGCGAGGAGAAAGTGATCTTCATTCGGTGGGCGTCAGGTCACGGACGGTGCCGCCGCCGCCCTCCAGTTCGTCGATCGAGGCCAGCAGGCGCCGGGCGTTCGCCGGACTGCGCAGCAGGTACGCGGTCTCCTTGAGGGACTCGTAGTCCTCGAGGGAGACGATGACGACCGGGTCGTGGCCTGCCCGGGTGATGACGATCTCCTCGCGGTCGTCGTTCACCGCGCTGAGCACCTCGGCGTACCTCGCACGGGACTCGGAGTAGGTCATGGTCTTCATCTCTCCCCCTCCCTGTATGTACAAGAAATTGTACGTCGAGGATTCGGTCAGAGCAAGCCCATCGGCTGCGGCCGCACCACCTCGATCGCGCTTCGAGGCTTGCCTCCGCCGTGGGCCCTCGTTGCGGCGGCAAGCCTCCTTTCGGCCATCATCTGAAGGGGTGGAATAGTCGCACTAGCGCCCGATCCGGCTCTGAGCAGTGCGAAAGTCCGGCTGCGGGGTAGTGGGCACTCATGCCGAATGATCCCAAGCAGGAAGCGGACCGGCCGGGCGGCGACACGGTGGAGGCCGTCGGGGAGCTGAGCCAGGCCCTGGAGACGCTGGAGCGTGCCCGCGGGCACCTCTACTCCTTCCACCAGCTCATAGGGAGCACGGACTTCTCTCTCGGCGACGCGGCGGACCAGTTGGCGGAGGCCGGGCACAAGGAGTGGGCCGACGAGATCCGCAACGAGCTGGTCGGGCGCAACGTTCTGGAGGGGCGCTGGACCTACCAGATCATCGAGGAGTTCGAGGAGCTGTACTACGAGCCGTTCCGGGAGCTGGAGCGGCGGGTGCGCGACGATCTGGCCGGCGGGCAACGCCATCTTCACGAGGCGCGGCTCAAGCAGGAGCGTCGCAGCAAGGGGCGGCGGGGCCACGAGGCCACGCCTGAGGAGGCGGAAGGGTCTCGTTCGTAGTCGGCTCCCACTTCGCGCGAGGGCGGCGCCGGACAGTGCCGCCCTCGTTGCGTTCGTGCCGCTTTCAGGTGGGATCGCCTCGCAGGATCGCGTAAAGCACCGCGTCCCGCCATTCGCCTCTGCGGAACGCGTAGCCCCGCATCACGCCCTCCCTGCGGAAGCCCGCCTTCTCTAGCGCGCTGCTCCGCCGTGTTGGCCGTCTCGGTGACCGCCTCGATCCTGCCGCGCGCCACCATCAGCTGCCCGGCGTCCTCGCCCAGCAGGCCGTTGTCGGCCCAGCGGCGCCGCCACCGGGCGGGGTTCCGCCAGCCGTGCCACTCGAACGGGCCGGCGGCCTTCGGGTCGTGCAGGAAGCGCTCCAGGGACGGCAGGTCCGCCTCGTCCACCGGGCGCAGTGCCGGCCGGTCGGGGTCCATGGCCGGACACGCTGGTTCCGATCACGTGGAAGGCCGTCGGGCTGGCCTGTGTCGGCCTTTTCGGGTGAGTTCGCCCACCTCAGCCGAAGTGCGGGTGCTTTTCGTCGCTCACCGGGTAACGGGCGGGCGTAGGTGCACCGTCCGGCGGGCCTCACCTCCGGGTTAGCCCGGCCTTCCTCGGGGAAGGCCGGTGACCAGGGGATTCGGCGGACGGGCCAGGCCCGGAGGGGGACGCCGTATGGACTTCAGGGACGACGCGCAGCTCGACGCCTCGCAGGTGGAGGACGCCCGGGGCGGCGGCGGCCGGATGCCGGGCGGCATGATGCTCGGCGGCGGCGCGGTCGGCCTGGTGGTGACCATCGTCGCGCTGGTGTTCGGGCTCGACCTCACCGGCGGTTCGGGGCCGGAGCGGCAGCAGCCCGCGGGGCAGGTCGGGTCCGGGACGAACCTGTCGGCGCAGTGCCGGTCGGGCGCCGACGCCGACCAGTCGCAGGACTGCCGCATCGTCGGCACCGTCAACAGCATCCAGAGCTACTGGAACAAGCAGTTCACCAGCGACGGCCGCCGGTACGTCCCCGCCAAGACGCAGCTGTTCAGCCAGGCCACCCAGACCCGCTGCGGGTACGCCACCTCCGACGTGGGGCCGTTCTACTGCCCCGCCGACCAGAAGGTCTACCTCGACCTGACGTTCTTCAACGAGCTGCAGCAGCGCTTCGGCGCGGAGGGCGGGCCGTTCGCGCAGGCGTACGTCGTCGGCCACGAGTACGGCCACCACATCCAGAACCTGCTCGGCGTCATGAGCCGGGGCCAGTCGGGCGCCAAGGGCGCCACCAGCGGCTCGGTGCGGCTGGAGCTGCAGGCCGACTGCTACGCCGGGACGTGGGCCAAGAACGCGGTGTCCACCGGGTTCCTCACCCAGCTCACCGAGACCGACATCCGGCAGGCGCTGAGCGCCGCCGAGGCGGTCGGCGACGACAGCATCCAGCGGCGCAGCCAGGGCCGCGTCGACCCCGACGGGTTCACCCACGGCACCTCCGAGCAGCGCCGCCGGTGGTTCACCACCGGTTACCAGTCAGGTGATCCGCGCAGTTGCGACACCTTCTCGGGCTCCATCTGACCCCGTAGACTCCTAGGGTGATCTTCAAGGCGGTGGGAGACGGAAGGCCCTATCCCGACCACGGACTCTCGTCCCGGGACTGGGCCAAGATCCCGCCGCGCCAGGTCCGCCTCGACCAGCTGGTCAGCACCAAGCGCGAGCTCGACCTGCAGTCGCTGCTGGCCAAGGACTCCACCTTCTACGGCGACCTGTTCCCGCACGTGGTGCAGTGGAAGGGCGAGCTGTACCTGGAGGACGGCCTGCACCGCGCGCTGCGCGCGGCCCTGCACCAGCGGCTGGTGCTGCACGCCCGCGTCCTGGACCTCGACTCGGTCGACTTCAGCTCGGGCTGACGCGCGGCGCGTAGCGGGGGTCGTCGAACGGCCAGTCGCGCTCCAGCCACGCGGTGACGGCCGCGTGCAGCACCGGGTCGAGTTCGGCCCGGTCGGCCCGCACCCACGAGCGCACCGCCGCGTCGCCGGGCTCGCCCTCGTGCGGCGGGTAGACGTACACGCAGCCGACCACCTCGTCGTCGGCGTCCAGCACGGTGTAGGTGAAGTCGCGGCGCGCGGCGAAGTCGGCGGCGTGCCGTTCGAGGTCGGCGAGGTTGTCGGCCTCGCTCATCTCGTGCGGCCACCGGCCGCCGACGAAGCCCGGCGTGGCGCGGATGTGCTCGACGCTGGAGGTCCAGGCCGCGTAGTCGGCCACGCTGTGCCGGGGCCGGAGGGGTTCCAGCCGGAACCCCTCGCCGGCCAGGCCCTCGGGCACCGGGAAGTCCGCCGGGACGAAGGGGCGCTCGCTCATCGCCCCACGCTAGCGGGTCAGCGCGAGGCGGCCGACTCGCGGGCGGCGGAGACGACGATGCCGTCCTTGGGCTCGATGAGCTGCTCGATCGGGCCCTCGCGGTGCGCGGTGCTCGTGCGGACGAACCCCGGGCGCGCCGCCAGCAGGCCGAACACGACCTCCGGCACGACCAGCGCCAGCAGCAGGCCCAGCGAGACCTCCCAGCCGCCGGTGGCGCTGTGCAGCACGCCGACCGCCAGCGGGCCGAGCCCGGCCAGCAGGTAGCCGCCGGTCTGCGCCATGCCCGACAGCCGCGCGGCGACGGCGGGGCTCGGCGAGCGCAGGCTGAGCAGCGTGTAGGCCAGCGGGAAGGCGCTGCCGGTGGCGATGCCGAGGACGGCGACCCAGACCCAGCCGGCCTGCGGGGCGACCAGCATGCCGACCACGCCGGCGGCCATGGCCGCGCCGACGGCCACGACCATGCCGCGCTGGTCGCGCAGCCGGGCCGCGAGCACCGGCACCACGAAGCCCAGCGGGATGCCGATCACCATCATCATCGAGACCATCATCCCGGCGGTGGCCGGGGCGTAGCCGTGGTCGCGCATGATCTCCGGGAGCCACGACATCAGCACGTAGAACATCAGCGAGGCCAGGCCCATGAAGGCCGCCACGAACCAGGCCAGCGGGGAGCGCAGCAGGGAGCCCTCGTCGGCGCGGGCCGGGGCGGCGCGGCGGTCGGCCGGGGCCTCGGCGCGGCGGCCGCGCAGCGCCAGCGGGCCCCACACCAGGACCGCCACCAGCGACGGGACCGCCCACACCGCCAGCGCGAGCCGCCACCCGGCGGTGTCGTCGAGCGGGACGGCGAGCCCGGCGGCGATCGCGCCGCTGCCCGCCATCAGCATCATGGCGAGGCCGGTGAGCGAGCCGACCTTGTCGGGGAAGACCCGCTTGATGACGGCGGGCATCAGCACGTTGCCCATCGCGATGCCGGCGCCGGCCAGGACCGTGCCGGTGAACAGGGCGGCCTGGGACGGCACGACGCGCAGCAGGATGCCCGCGGTGATCAGGACGAGGGCGCCGGCGATGGCGGTCTCGGTGCCCAGCCGCCGGGCCGCCACCGGGGCGAGCGAGGCGAACAGGCCGAGGCACAGCACCGGCAGCGTGGTGAGGACGCTCACCTGGACGCCGGACAGGCCGAAGGTCTCCTGCAGCTCGCCGAGCACGGGCGAGATGCCGGTGATGGCGGCGCGCAGGTTGACCGTCAGGAGGACGAGGCCGGCGAGCGTCCAGACCGCGGTGGCGCGGGACGCGGTCGGGGGCGTGGTCGAGGAAGTCATGGAACCTTCGTCAAGCGTGGGAGCGGGATGAACGTGCGGGTCGCCGGGCACCCGAGGAAGTTGGACCGATCCAAAATCGTTTCCCGGAGAACGGGACCGGAGGGGCGCGGGCGCCGTCAGGCGGTCGCGGCGGGCGGGCGCTCGGCGGCGGGCGGACCGGCGGACGGCGCCTCGGCGGCCGCCGGGCGGCCTTCGGGCGCGGCCCCGGAGGCGCGCTCCTCGGTGGAGCGCAGGATCTCGTCCAGACACGCGTGCGTGGCGCGCGCCGCGGCCGTCGCGTCCCCGGCCTCGATCGCGGCGGCGATCGGCCCGTGCGGGATGTCGGCGTGCTCCAGCAGGTTGCCCGCGGCCCCGATGCTGGCGCGCAGCGCCGCGCTGAAGTCGCGGTAGAGGTCGGTCAGCACCTGGTTGTGGGTGGCCTCGACGACCGCGGTGTGGAAGGCGAGGTCGGCCTCGACGAACGCGGCGTGCTCGCCGGCCGCCCAGGTGGCGTCCCGCTCGGCCAGCGCCGCGCCGATCACGGCGATGTCGGCCTCGGTGCGGCGGACGGCGGCCAGCCGCGCGGCCTCCACCTCCAGCCCGCGCCGGACCTCCACGATCTCGATCAGCTCGGCGGCCTCCAGGCGGCGGCGGACGGCGCCCGACAGCTCGCTGGTGGCGATGACGTAGGTGCCGTCGCCCTGGCGGCACTCCAGCAGCCCGGCGTGCTGCAGGGCCCGGACCGCCTCGCGGACGGTGTTGCGGCCCACCCCGAGCGTCTCCGACAGCACCGGCTCCGCGGGGATCTTGCCGCCGACCGGCCACACTCCGGCGGCTATCTCACCCCTGAGCTGGTCGATCACCTGATCCACCAGGGACGAGCGGCGGGCGGTGCGCAGAGTCACGGATACCCCTTCGGTGCGGTCGCGGTCAGGGGACGGACCGGCCGGCGCGAAGTCAGCCAATCATCCCATGTCTCCATGTTAGGACCACGAAACCGGGGGTTCTATTCCGTCACGACGTGAGCATGCACACCTCTCGTCCCAGAGTACGGCGGTATGCGAAGCGCCGGCGGGCGAGGGGAAAGGAGTCGCGGTCCTCTGGAAGGCCCCTGCACATGCGTGAGCGGCACGCCTGCCGGAGGCGTGCCGCTCATCGTGCGTGTGCGCCTCAGACCCTGCCCAGGTCGTAGGCGGCGGTCCGGGGGCGTCCCGGGCGCAGGCCCGCGGCCTCCAGCGCGCGCCGGTAGGCGACGGCGGCGTCGGTGGGCTCGCTGGCCAGTTCGAGCAGCTCGCCCAGCTCGCGCAGGACGTGCGCGGCGGCGCGCCCTCTCGGCAGGGATTCGAGCTGCCCGCGGGCGGCGCGCAGGACGACCAGGGCCGCCTGCCGGTCGTCCTGGGCCAGCCGGGCGCGGGCGAGGACGAGCCGGGCCTGCGCGGTCTTGCGGACGCGCGCCTCCAGGTCGGTGCCCGGCTGCGGGACGACCGGGTGGACCCCGCCGCCGAGGGGCGCGGCCAGCGCCATCCCGGTGTCGAGGAACTCCTCCAGCAGCACGATCGCCTCGTCGGAGCGGCCCAGCAGGATCAGGGCGCGCGCCTTCTCGATCGTGGCCTCGGTCGCCTCCGGGCCGGTCAGGCAGTCGGTGCCCGCCAGCAGCTCCAGGGCCTCGCCGGCCGCCTGCGAGGACGGCCTGGTCTGCGGGTCGCGCAGCTCGGGCGCCTCGGCGACCAGGGGCGCCCTGAACGAGGGGACGCCGCGCAGCAGCGCCCGCGCGGCGGCCAGGTGGAGCCGCGCCCGCACCTGCCGGGGCTCGCCCGCCGAACGCGACGCCAGGGCCTGGTCGGCGAAGTACAGCGAGTCGCCCACCGCGCCCTCCTCCAGCGCGCGGGTGCTGGCGCGCTGGTAGGCGACGCTGAGCGGCGCCTCGGCGTCGTCGGACAGCAGCAGCTCGCGGGCCAGGGCGTGCGCCCGGGCCGGATCGGACCGGTCCACATACGCCAGGAGCAGCACGCGCCCGGTCTCGGTGTGCTCCTCGCCCACCGTGAGGCCGAGCTTGCGCAGCCGGTCCAGGGCGCGCTCCCCCAGCGCGACGGCCTGGCCGAGGTCGCCGACCGCGTGGTAGCAGCGGGCCAGCGCGATCACGGCGGGCAGGCGGCTGGCGCGGCCCGGGTCGCGCTCGGCCTGCTCGCGCAGCTCCTCGAACAGCGCGATGGCCTCCTCGATGCGCCCGAGGTCGGCGAGGGCGCGGGCCCGGCCCCAGCGGGCGCGGGCGGTGAGGTCGGCGTCGTCGCTGCGCGTGATCACCTCCTGGAAGGCGGTCTCGGCCGCGGTCGCGTCGCCGCCGAGCAGGGCCAGGTGCGCGTGGCGCTCGCGCACCTCCAGATGGGCGCGCTGCTCGGGCTCGACGCCCTCGGCGAGGTACTCCGGCGTGCAGCCGAGCCGTTCGGCCAGCATCCGCAGCACGGTCGGCGTGGGGGTGCGCTTACCGGACTCGATCAACGAGATGTAGCTGTCTGAGAGGTCGTGACCGGCGAGTTGTGCCTGCGACAAGCGTCTGGTCAGCCGCAGGTTGCGGACACGTTCGCCGACGTTGCCTGGACCCGGCATGTGGACTCACTTAGCGGAAGTATTCAGGCGGCTGGGGTGCCGACATAATTGCACATTGCGGGTTGGCGCACATCGAGAGTAACCAAGCGGGCCGGTGACCGGCCGTGCGGCGGGCGGTGGACGCCCTGCTCGGAGGGGGTGCGGGGGCCGGTCGGCGGGCGGTCCGGCGCGGGCGCGTCGCGGTGGGGGGCCGCTCAGTCGTCGGCGGTCGCGTTCTTGTTGGGGAAGATCATCTCACAGACCTCGAGGTAGAGCTGCTCGGGGTAGGGCAGGTAGTCCACCGTCGACAGGGCCTGGTCCTGGCCGGCCGACTCCAGCACGAACTCGCCGTAGCCGAGCATGCGCCCGGTGATCGAGCGCTTGAAGCTCATGTCGGTGACCTTGGCCAGCGGCATCATCGCCACGTTGCGCGTGATCAGGCCGGTGGTGAGCAGCATGCGCTGGTTGGTGATGACGAAGTAGTCCACCGACCACTCGGCGACCCGCCACACGAACCAGGCCAGCAGGATCAGCCAGCCCCACCAGATCCAGCTGATGACCGCGCCGGCGCCGCTGGCCACGGTGTTGCTGAGCACGCCGGCCACGATGAGGCCGCCGAGCACGAGCCCGACCGGCACCATCAGCACGGCGGGGTGCCGCCGGACCGTGATCACCTGGGTCTCGTGCGGGAGGAGGTACTTGTTGACCGAGGCCGGGGCGGAGTCACCGGGCGTCACCAGGCGCATGTCGACCTCACGCCAGGGCGCTGACGAAGGTGGCCAGGGAGTCGGCGACCGAGGCGATGCCGCCGGCCGCGTCGTGCACCGACTGCGCGGCGCCCTCGGGTTGCTGGAACACGTAGAAGGCCACAAAGGCCACGGCGGCCCACGTGAGGTACTTCTTGGCGGGCACGACAGCCTCCCGGAGCGCGATGAGCCTCAGACCCCAGGCAAGTTTCGCACAGCCCGCACCCCCGGCAAAGCAAGGGTTGTGGCGCGTTGTCCGCGTGCGGCCGGCCTCGCGCCGCCCGCGGGGACGCCGCGGACCTCTTCCCGGCCGCTCCATGCCGCTTACATGCTGGTTCTATGCCGTTCCACGGTCACCGTGCCTGTGGACGGCGGCCCTGAAGCGGCGGGCGCCGTGGCGTCGCGGTGAGGAGGACGTGCCCGCGTCGGGGGACTGTGGCGCGTCCGGCGCGAGCCGGCGCGCCCCACGCGGGAGCCCTTCTCAAGCCGTCAGGGCGTGTTCCCCAGGCTCGTGCGGGGCGCCTGGCGGCGCTTCTCCGCCGCGACCATGGCGAGCACCTGCAGGTGCTTGCGGGCGATCCGCTCGACCAGGTCGGCGGGCGCGCCGCCGGTGACCTCCTCGGCGCCGTGCCGCGCGGCGGCGACGCAGCGGGTGACCGTGTCGGGCTGGTGCACGCCCGCGAACTCCTCGGCGAGCTGCTCGCCGATCTCTTCGTAGTCCGGCAGTTCGCCGTCCCCTGGGTGGGCCATCACGCTTCCTAGAGCCTCGCTCGCGTCGCCCCGGTCCGAAACCGTCCCCTGTGCGCCGGGGTGACGGAGGGGAACGATCTGACGTTCCGTGGCGGGATTCCTACCCGCTGTGTCGGCCGCCGAACATCATGATCTCCCGGGGAGGAGCGGATCGCCGCAGGTCAGACGACTCCGTAGAGGCGGTCGCCGGCGTCGCCGAGGCCCGGGACGATGAAGCCCTGCTCGTTCAGGTGCGAGTCGATCGCGGCGGTGACCACGCGGATCGGCGCGCCGGTGCCCTCGAACGCCTCCTCCAGGTAGGCCAGGCCCTCGGGCGCGGCCAGCAGCACCACGGCGGTGACGTCGCGGGCGCCCCGGTCGAACAGCAGCTTGATCGCGGCGGCCAGGGTGCCGCCGGTGGCCAGCATCGGGTCCAGCACGTAGCACTGGCGGCCCGACAGGTCGTCGGGCAGCCGGGTGGCGTAGGTCTGGGCCTGCAGGGAGCCCTCGTCCCGGATCATGCCGAGGAAGCCGACCTCGGCGGTGGGCAGCAGCCGGGTCATGCCGTCCAGCATGCCGAGGCCCGCCCGCAGGATCGGCACCACCAGCGGCTTGGGGCTGGCGAGCTGCACGCCGTCGGCGGTGACGAGCGGGGTGCGCACGGTGACGTCGGCGACGCGCACGTCGCGGGTGGCCTCGTAGGCCAGCAACGTGACCAGTTCGTCGGCCAGCCTGCGGAAGGTGGGCGAATCGGTGCGCACGTCGCGCAGCGTGGTCAGCTTGTGCGCGACCAGCGGGTGATCGACGGCAAGGGTCTGCATGGCCACACCGTACCCGCGCGCGGTGCCGCCGGTCGCCGCCGGGCCGCCTCCGGCCCGGCGGATAGAAGGCCGTTGAGCGGGCAGTATGCGGTTATGAGCAGAGATCACGGCAAGCCGAGGCCGGATCGTGCGATGCGGGCGGGGGAGTCCGCACCCGATCCGCCCTGCGACGGCCGCGCCACCGACCCCCCGCCTGAGGCGCTCTCTCCCCGTGACCGCGCGGCCGCGCGCAATGGGACGCCTTCCCCTCCCCGCTCCCCCGGAATGGACGTGAACCGCCCCACACCGCCCGCCGAGGTTCGCGCGGCGCGAACCCCGGAGCGAGGCCCGGGGCGCGACGGCGGCGCAGGGCCGCGATCCCGCGCGGACGGGGCCGGGCGGCCCCCCGACCGCGGACGGACGCCCGAGCCCGGATCGGCCGAGGCGGCCGCGGCCGGAGAGGTCACCGAGGAGGAGATGCGCGAGCGGCTGCGGCGGCGGGCGGTCTTCCTCCGGGAACTCGCCGAGGCCAGGGAGCTGCGGCGCCGGGTGACCCCGCACCGCTCCCGGCGGGCGCGGATCCACGCCGCGCTGCGGCGCCGGACCTTCCGGAGCATCTGATCGGGTTCGAGTAGATTCGTTCGGCGGCGCCTCCGAGGGCGTCGCCGGACATGCGTGACGACAGGGCGGGGCGATGCCGGGCCGCGACCGCCGCCGAGTTTGGCGGTGGGGTGCGCGAGGGCCTCCGGCATCTGCGACCATGCCTGGCAGGAACAGCGCCGGTGGGGTGGAAATGACGGATGTGGACGCGACGGACTTCGCCGTCGTGGTGTATCGGGAAGACGACCGCTGGGAGGCCGAAGTCCTTCCGGTCGCGCTGACCGAGGACCTGGCGGGGATGATCCACGCGCTGCGTCAGCAACCCAGCCTGGGCGGCACGATCGGGCTGGTGTCGGTCGGCGACGACTTCTTCGTGGCGATCCGGCTGCTGGGCGACGAGGTGATGGTCTTCCTGTCGGACGTGACCGCCTCGGTGGACTGGCCGCTGGCCGGGCAGGTGCTGGACTACCTGGACATCCCGATCCCCGAGGACGAGGAGCTGGACCAGGTGCTGCCGGTCGGCGACATGTCGATCTTCACCGACCTCGGGCTGGACGAGATGGAGCTGGGCGCCATCTCCGGCGACCTGGAGCTGTACCCGGACGAGATGCTGCTGAGCATCGCCACCCGCCTGGGTTTCGCGCCCGCCTTCGAGCGCGCGCTGGACGCCATCGCCTGACCGCCGCGGCAGGTTTCCCGATCCGACCTGCGTTGAGGGTGTGACCGGCACGACCGGGTGGGTCACAATGAACGGGTGTCCTCCTTCGCCGCCGTCTTCGCCCGGACCCCGCAGGGCTGGCTCGGGACCGAGGCCGTGCTCGCCGAGGCCGAGAGCGTCGACGACGTCGCCGACCTGATGCGCGAGGCGGCGGTCGAGTCCTACGGCGACCCGGTCGTGCTGCTGATCGAGCAGGACGACGACTGGTTCGCCGTGGTGCGCCTGGACGGCCAGGACGAGCCTCGCGCGTTCGTGTCGACCGTCCGCGACGACGGGCTCGGCGTGCTGTTCCGGCAGCTCGTCGGGGACGTCCCCGACGGCGAGTCCGCGGGCGACCCGGCGCTGCTGGCCGACCTGCGGGTGCCGGGCAAGCAGCTGGCCGACCTCGCCGAGAGCGCCCTGCCGGGCGACGCGCTGCTGATCGTGGCCGGGCTGGCCGGGTTCGGCGACGAGTTCGACCGGCTGCGGGACTGAGCGGCGCGTGAGCGCTCCCGTCCCCTCCGCGCCGGGCGCGGACGAGCCGGACGCCGCCGTCCACCGCGCGGCGATGCGCGCCGCCCTGGAGCAGGCGCGGCTGGCCGGGCTCGACGGCGACGTGCCCGTCGGCGCGGTCGTGCTCGACGAGACCGGGACCGTCGTCGGCGCCGGCCGCAACGACCGCGAGCGCACCGCCGACCCCACCGGGCACGCGGAGATCGTCGCCATGCGCGCCGCCGCCGCGGTCCGGGGCGAGTGGCGGCTGTCGGGCTGCACGCTCGTGGTCACGCTGGAGCCGTGCACGATGTGCGCGGGCGCGGCGGTCCAGTCCCGGATCGACCGGATCGTCTACGGCGCGGTCGACCTCAAGGGCGGCGCGGTGGGCTCGCTGTGGGACGTGGTCCGCGACCGCCGGCTCAACCACCGGCCCGAGGTGGTCGCCGAGGTGATGGCCGAGGAGTGCGCCGCGCTGCTAATCGAGTTCTTCAGTAGTCGCAGAGTCGGGTAGGCTCTCCCGCGGTGGTGTCGCCTAGTGGACGAGGGCGCACGCCTCGAAAGCGTGTGAAGTGCAAGCTTCCGTGGGTTCGAATCCCACCACCACCGCCACCAGAAGGCCGGTGACCCGAGGGTCACCGGCCTTTCGCGTTCCCCGGGTCCGGTCCGGTCCGGCGGCCGGTCAGCCCACCGTGACCAGCGCCACACCGGCGGCCGCCACCACCAGGCCCACGCGCTGCACGGCGCGCAGCCGCTCGCTGTAGGCGATGCGGGCCATCAGCACGGTGACCGCCGGGTAGAGCGAGGTCAGGACGGCCGCGAGGCTGAGCAGGCCCTGCTGGGCGGCCAGGAAGTACAGGACGTTGGCGCCGGCGTCCAGGGCGCCCGACAGCAGCGCCAGGCCGACCAGCGCGCGGCCCGGCACCGGGGGGCCGATCGCGTCCGGCCGCAGCCGGGCCAGCGCCAGCAGGGCGGCCAGGACCACGCTCAGGGTGCCGATCCGGGCGCCGACCAGCGGCCACAGGCCCGCGCCGTCGCCGGCCTCCTTGATCACCGTGAAGAAGATCCCGAAGCAGGCGCCGGAGAGCGCGGCCATGACCGGGCCGCTGTCGGCCAGACGGCGCAGGCCCGCGGCGGGCGCCGCGCGCTCGGCGGTCCCGTCGCTCTCCATGCTGACCAGGCCGATCGCGACCAGGCACAGCAGCACCCCGGCCAGGACGACCGCGTCCAGGCGCTCGCCGCGCAGCAGGCCGACGGCGATCGGGATGAGCGCGGAGGTCAGCGCCGACACCGGGGCGACCACGCTCATCGGGCCCCGGGCCAGCGCCCGGTAGAAGGTGATCAGTCCGGTGCCGCCTGCCAGGCCCGCGGCCAGGCCCCACGCCATGGGGACGGCGGCGGGGCCGCCTGCGGTCAGCAGCGCGCCAGCCAGCGTCAGCAGCAGGCCGGTGGGCACGCACCAGAGCAGGGCGCGCAGCGCGGAGGAGCGGCGTGCCACGGCGCCGCCGAGGAAGTCGGCGACGCCGTAGGCGAGCGCGGCCGCCAGGGCCAGCGCCGTGATCACTCGCCGGCGCCGATCAGCCGGGTGGCGATCCGCGCGTCCGGGGAGATGGCGCGCAGCCGCCCGGCGAGGTCGTCGGCGGCCGCGCGCAGCCGCTCCAGCGGGTACGGCTCCAGGCGCTCCAGCAGGAACAGGCCGTTCTTGGTGTCCTCGGTGATGCGGGTGCGCACGCACTGCCGCCAGTTCCAGCGGCGGCAGGTCACGCCCCGGTCGTCGCGCCAGACGACCTCGCCCTCGTCGGGGTGCTCCACGGCGGGCTCGCCCGAGACGATCACGTCGAACGGCTCGTCGCCGGTCGCCCGCACCAGGCGGGCCGCGCCCTGGTAGGCGTCCATGTCCTCGCCGCCGATGGGCAGGGCGTACTCGACGCTGACGGCGTTGTAGGCGTCCACGACCCGGTTGATGGCGGGCAGGGCGTCGGCGCGGCGCAGCAGGGCGTCCACCGAGGGGCGGGTGCGGTTCGGCTTGGCGCCGAAGGCCCGGTACGCCTCGCGCCAGGACTCGACGTGCGGGTCGGCGGCGTCGGCCTTGGCGGCGGCGTCGGCCAGCCACTCCGCCGACGCGGCGTCGCTGGGGCCGTTGGCCAGCCCTTCGGCGGTCATGACGAGCACGGCGAAGTCGGGGCGCAGGGCGCGCACCGGCTCCTCTACGACGATCTGGTCCAGCATGGCGGGGTCCCCTCCGAAGGGCTGCGGTCATTTTAATGAACTACAAGTAGCATCATACCGACCGACGCCGGTGCGGGCCGTACGCTGGGCCGACACGGGAGGAATCTTGAGCGATCAGGAAGCCATCGGCGAGGCGGTGGCCCGGACCGTGCGCGCGCTGCGCGCCGGGCACGGCTGGAGCCTGGACGAGCTCGCCGGGCGCTCCGGGGTGAGCAAGGGCGTGCTGGTCGGCCTGGAGCAGGGCCGCGGTAATCCCAACCTCGGCACGCTCATCCGCATTTCCGAGGCGCTCGGCGTCCCGCTGACCCGGCTGGTGCAGGTGGAGGAGCAGCCCGCGGTGCGGCTGTTCCCGCCCGAGCGCCAGGTCGCGCTCTGGCACGGGCCGTCCGGCGGCCGCGGGCTCCTGCTGGGCGGCAGCGACCCCCGGCCCTCGCTGGAGCTGTGGCGCTGGGAGCTGCGGCCGGGCGAGGTCCGCGACAGCGACCCGCACGTCCCGGGCACCAAGGAGATCGTCTACGTGGAGGACGGCGTCCTCACCCTGCGCGTGGACGGCCGCAGCGACCGGCTGGAGGCGGGGACGGCGGCGGTGTTCGTCGGCGACCGGCCGCACTCCTACGGCAACGACTCCGACCGCGAGCTGCGTTTCGTGCTGGCCGTTCTGGACCCGTGAGCTTCGCTTCCCGGGGCTCTCGGGGCAGTATGGAACGAGCCATCCACATCCATTCGTTGAGAGTTCGTGCGGACGCTTGTCAAGACGACCTGTCGCGGTCGATGATCCCCCGGATGAGACTCGTCTCACAGTCGGGGGGTCGTAAGCCGTGAACCGAGAGCAGACCCCTGACCGCTCCGGGGTCACGGGCGCGGTCATGGCGCTCGCCGGAGGGGCGGGCCCGCGCGCCGTCACCCCCGCGATCGTCGAGTCCCCGCACCTGCTGACCGGCGTCGCGGCGGTGTCGCCCGGCGAGGTCTGGGTCGTCGGCACCGCCGGGCAGCAGCCCCTCGCGGCGCGCTGGGACGGCGCCTCCTGGACGCTCCCGCCGGGCCCTCCGGTGGAGGCGGCCCTGGTGGGGGCGGGGCTGCAGGGCATAGCGCGGCTCGGGCCTTCGCGCGCGGCGCGCGGCGCCCCTTCCGATGCCGCCTCCAACGTCGTCCGCCTCCCGCGCGGCGGAGCGGACGGCCCGCCGCTCGCGGTGGCGGTGGGCGGCGCCTACGACCGGCTGGCCGGAGCCGAGGTGCCCCTCATCCGGCACTGGAACGGCTCGTCCTGGACGGCTTGGAGCGCTCCCGGCCTTGATCGCGGCCTGGTGCTGACCGCCGTGGCGGCGACCGGCGAGGGCACGGCCTGGGCGGTCGGGCACGGCTTCCCGTGGGGGCCCGTCGACGGCCCGGTGGCGCTGCGCTGGACGGGCTCGGACTGGCTGCCCGCGCCCATGCCGGAGGTCCCCCTCGGCAAGCTGCTGGCGGTGGCCGGGACGGCGCCCGACGACGTGTGGGCCGTCGGCGCGGCGGGCCGCGAGGGCCTGGTCATGCACTACGACGGCCGGGCCTGGAGCCGGGTGCCGAGCCCGGCGACGCGCTTCCCGCTGACCGGTGTGGCCGCGCCGTCGCCGTCGGAGGCGTGGGCGGTGGGCCGCGACCGGGTGCTGCGCTGGAACGGCCGCAAATGGTCGCGGGTGAAGTCCCCGGTGACCGCCGCCAACACGATCGCCGCGCCGTCCCCTGACGACGTCTGGGTGGCGGGCGGCCGCGGCGAGCTGGCCCACTTCGACGGCCGCCGCTGGGCGGCGGCGACGTCGCCCGAGCCGTTCGCGACCGCCGCCGTGTGGCTGGCGTCGGCGGCCACGGGCCCGGACGGCGCCGTGTGGCTGGCGGGCTCGCGCCAGGTGACCCGCGCGGGCACGATGAACGGCGCTCCGAGCATCACGGCCCGCTCCACCGACACCTGATCCGGCCGCCCGGCCGCGCCCAGCCCCTGACCGGGGAACCGTCGCGCCGGGAGGGCCGGCGGGTCACGAGGACAGGCGGACCGGCATCGCCAGGTAGCGGAAGCCGGTGTCTCCCGTGTCGTCCGGCACCGCGTCCTCGCCGTCCCCGCCGTCGCCCTCCGGGTCGGGGATGCCGGTCAGCAGCGCCGCCTTCGTGGGGCCCGTGCACTCCAGGCGCGTGTAGCGGGAGTGCACGCCCGCCAGGCCGTCCAGCAGGTACTGCGGGCTGAACGCGATGTCGATCGGGTCGCCGTCCAGGTGGGCGGTGAGGCTCTCGTTCGCGCGGGCCGAGTCGCCCGAGGCCGCGCGGATCTGCACCTGGCCGTCGGTGAAGGCGAGGCGGACGGGCGTGTTGCGCTCGGTGACCAGGGCCACCCGCTTGATCGCCTCCACGAACGGGGCCGTGCGGACGCGGGCGGTGGAGGTCCAGGAGCCGGTCAGCCGGGACTGGTAGTTGATGAACTGGTCGTCCAGCAGGCGGGTGGTCATGCTGCGGCCCCCGCCGGACACCCCGATCAGGGTGTCGGCGACGCCGTTGAGGCCGAGGGCGACCTCCACGCCGGGGCGGATCGAGCGGGCCGCGTCGGCCAGGGTGCGGGCCGGGACGACCACCCCGGCGGTGAAGCCGGACTCGGCGGGCGTCCAGGGCACCTCCACGGCCGCGATGCGGTAGCGGTCGGTGCAGGCCAGGCGCATGACGTCGCCGTCCAGGTCGATCCGGACGCCGGTCAGCATGGGCAGGGTGTCGTCGCGGCCGGCGGCGGGGGTCACCTGCGCGACGGCGGCGGCGAAGACGTCGCCGGGGATCGTCCCGGCGGGGTCGGGCGGCTCGGGGAGGGTCGGGTAGTCCTCGACCGGCATCATCTGCAGCCCGAACTCGGCGCTGCCGCAGCGCACCACCACCTCCGCGCCCTTCAGCGCGATGTCCACAGGCTGTGGAGGAAGGTTGCGCACGATCTCGGCGAGCAGGCGGCCCGGCACCAGCGCGCGGCCCGGCGCGGCGACGTCGGCGTCGATGCGGGTCTTGGCCGACACCTCGTAGTCGAACCCGGCGAGGGTCAGGACGCCGTCGTCGGCCGCCTCGATCAGCATCCCGGCCAGCACCGGGAGGGCGGGGCGCGCCGGAAGGGTGCGCGCCGTCCACGCCACGGCCTCGGCCAGCGTCTGGCGGTCGACCCGGAACTCCATGACTGCCCCCATCCCTTGACCCTGCTTGTCAGGCACGTTAACGAGGGCCTACGACAAAACGGCACGACAAAACGGTGGCCGCTCAGAACAGGGTCTCGGCGGGGCAGTGGCGGCGTTCGAAGTCCAGCAGGTAGCGCTTGCGGTCCAGGCCGCCGCCGTAGCCGGTCAGGCCGCCGGTGGAGCCCACGACGCGGTGGCAGGGCACGATGACGCTGATCGGGTTGCGGCCGTTGGCCAGCCCCACCGCGCGGGACGCGCTGGGCCTGCCGATCTCCTCGGCCAGCTGCCCGTAGGTGATCGTCTCGCCGTACGGGATGTCCTGCAGGGCCGCCCAGACGCGCTGCTGGAACGGGGTCCCGCGCAGGGCGAGCGGCAGCTCGAAGGCCGTCAGCCCGCCCTCGAAGTAGGCGCCGAGCTGCTCGGCGACGGGTTCGAAGACGGGCGCGGACGGCACGCGCTCGCCGAAGGTCTCCTCGGCGGGGCGGTGCCGCTGCAGCTCCATGTAGAGGCCGGACAGGGCGCCGTCGGTGGCGACCAGGGTGAGCGGGCCGAACGGGCTGTCGATGACGGTGTGCATCGGGGTCTCTCTCAGGCGGCGGGCAGGCGGTTGACGGCGTGGTCGCCGGTCGCCCACAGGTACTGGACGGCGTAGGCGCGCCAGGGCCGCCAGGCGGCGGCGCGGCGGGTCAGCGCGGCGGGCGTGGCGGGCAGGTCCAGGGCGCGGGCCGCTTGGCGGACGCCCAGGTCGGTGGGGATGAACGCGTCGGGGTCGCCGAGCGCGCGCATGGCGATGGTCTCGATCGTCCAGGGGCCGAGGCCGGGCAGTTCGGCCAGCCGGGCGCGGGCCCGGTCCCAGTCGCTGCCGACGCCCAGGTCCAGGTCGCCGGCGAGCGCCCCGACCAGGGTGGTGAGGGTGGTGCGGCGGGCCCGCGGGAGGGCCAGGGCCTCGGGGTCGAGGTCGGCGAGCGCCTGCGGGGTCGGGAACAGGTGGGTGAGACCGCCGCCGGGGTCGGCGACCGGTTCGCCGTGCGCGGCGACCAGCCGGGCGGCGTGGGTGCGGGCGGCGGCGGTGGACACCTGCTGGCCGAGGACGGCGCGGACCGCCATCTCCGCGCCGTCGGCGGCGCGCGGCACCCGGCGGCCGGGGGCCTTGTCCACCAGCGGGGCCAGGGCGGGGTCGGCGCGCAGGGCCTCGTCCACGGCGACGGGGTCGGCGTCCAGGTCCAGCAGCCACCGGCAGCGGCTGATCGCGATGGTGAGGTCGCGCAGGTCGGTGAGGGTGAGGGTGCAGGCCACGTAGTCGGGGCGCGGGCTGAGCGCGGCGATGCCGTGGCCGTGCGGCAGGCGCAGGGTGCGGCGGTACGCGCCGCCGCGCCACTCCTCCACGCCGGGCACGGCGGTCGCCGCGAGGTGGCCGAACAGGTTGTCGGGGCACAGCGGCGCGCGGAACGGCAGGCGGAGGGCGAGGGTGCCGGAGGCGGCGGCCGGGTGGCCCTTGGCGACGCGGTCGCGCAGCTGGCTCGGGGTCAGCGCGAACACCTCGCGGACGGTGTCGTTGAACGCGCGGATGCTCGCGAACCCCGCCGCGAACGCCACGTCCCCCATGGGCAGCGCGCTGGTCTCGATCAGCAGCCGCGCCGTCTGCGCCCGCTGGGCCCGCGCGAGCGCCAGGGGCCCGGCGCCCAGCTCGGCGCGCAGCTGGCGCTCGATCTGGCGGGTGCTGTAGCCGAGGCGGGCGGCGAGGCCGGGCACGCCCTCGCGGTCCACGACGCCGTCGCCGATCAGGCGCATGGCGCGGGCGACGACGTCGGCGCGGTGGTTCCATTCGGGCGAGCCGGGGCTGGTGTCGGGGCGGCACCGCTTGCAGGCCCGGAATCCGGCCTGCTGGGCGGCGGCGGCGCTGGGGTGGAACCGCATGTTCTCGGGCTTGGGCGGCACGACCGGGCAGGACGGCCGGCAGTAGATGCCGGTGGTCACCACGCAGGTGAAGAACCACCCGTCGAACCGGGCGTCCTTGGACTGGACGGCCCGGACGCAACGTTCCACGTCCTGGTACATGGCTCCAGCATCGCCCAAGCGCAGCGCGCTCCACTAGCGGGAAAACGACATCATCGTCGGACGGCGGGCGAGGTCGTCGCCACCATGACCCCCCACGTAATCGATCTTCCTCCGCCGCTCCGGCAGCGTGGAGGGCGCCGGACGGAGCGAAGGGAAGACACCATGAACGACGCGCACAAGGCGATCGAGCGCTACCTGGCGATCTGGAACGAGACCGACCCCGCCGCGCGCCGCGCCGAGATCGACCGGGTGTGGGGCGACACCCCCGTCTACGTGGACCCGCTGGCGGTGGCCGAGGGCAAGGACGCCATCGACGCGACGATCGCGGCCGTGCAGGCGCGGTTCCCGGGCTGGGTGTTCCGGCTGGCGGGCGGCGTGGACGCCCACCACGACCTGGCGCGCTTCACCTGGGAGCTGGGCCCCGAGGGCGGGGATGCGCCGGTGGTCGGGTTCGACGTGGCGGTGTTCGACGCTGACGGGCGGATCGTGAAGGTGCACGGCTTCCTGGACAAGGTGCCGGGCTGAACGCCCCCGGACCCCGAACGCCGCTGGCGCCGGACGATGTCCGGCGCCGGCGGCGTTGGTGTCCCCCTGTTCAGATCTGGCGGAGCGCGCCGCCGTCCACGGCCCACTCGGCCCCGGTGACCTGCGCGGCGAGCGGGGACAGCAGGTAGGCGATCACCCGCGCGACGTCCTCGGGGGCGCCCAGCCGCCCGGTCGGCAGGCGGCGCTCCTCGCGGACGAACCGCTCGACGGCCTGCTCCACCGGCAGCCCGTACTGGTCGGCGAGCTGGTCGGCGAAGCCGCCGGGCCCGTCCCACAGCCGGGTGCGGGTGGGGCCGGGCGACACCACGTTGGAGCGGATGCCGTGCGGCCCGAACTCCCCGGCCAGGGTCTTGGAGACCGACAGCAGCGCGGTCTTGGCGGCGGCGTAGTCGATCAGCGGGGTGTCGGGGAAGCGCGCCGCCTCGCTGGAGACGTGCACCAGGGCCCCGCCGCCCTGGTCGCACAGGGCGGGGACGGCGGCCCGGGCCATCCGGACGGCGGCGTGCAGGTTCAGGTCGAAGGTGTCCCTCCACTGCTCGTCGGTGACGTCCAGGAAGCCGATCCGGGAGGTCAGGCCGCCCGCGTTGTTGACCAGGCCGTCCAGGCGGCCGTGCCGCGCCAGGGCGGTGTCCACGGCGCGCTGCGCGGCCGAGGGGTCGGTCAGGTCGGCGGCGACGGCGCTGAAGCCGTCCTTCTCCAGGGCGGTGACGTCGCGGGCGACGCCGACCGGGGTCGCGCCCTCCGCCGCCAGCAGGCGCATGACCGCTTCGCCGATCCCGGCGGAGGCGCCGGTGACGAGGTGGACGGTGCCGGTGAGTTCCAGGTCCATGGTTCCGTCTCCTTTCCTGCGGTCTCAGCGGCGGCGGAGCATGGCGGCGATGAGGGCGGCCCCGGCCAGGGCGATCCCCGCGTTGGCGAGGGTGGCGAGGTGGACGCCGTCCAGGACGCCGGGGCGGGCGGCGGCGACGGCGCTCATCACCGGGATGCCGAGGGTGATCGCGACCTGCTGCGTCATGGTGGCCAGGCCCGTGGCCAGGCCCTGCTCGCCGTCCGGCAGGCCCGAGGTGGCGGTGCCCATGAAGGCCACGATCGCCACCAGGTTGCCGAACCCGCCGATCGCGGTCGCGGCCAGCAGCAGCGGCAGCGCGTCGCGGGACTCGCCGAGGCCGAGCAGGGCGACGGTCGCGACGGCCTGGAGGACCAGCCCTGCGGCCAGGGTCAGGCGGCCGCCGAGGCGGGCCATGATGCGGGGCGCGACGACCCCTCCGGCGAAGGTGCCCGCGCCGAGCACGCCCAGCGCCAGGCCGGTCGCCAGCGGCGAGTACCCGAGGACCTCCTGCAGGTAGAGGGTCATCAGGAAGACCAGCGAGGTCTCGGTCGCGAAGGCGATGAACCCGCCGATGTTGCCCCAGGCCACGGTGCGCTTGGTGAGGATGCCGAGCGGCGCGAGCGGGGCGGCGGCGCGCCGCTCGACCAGCACGAACGCCACCAGCAGCACCGCCGCGGCCGCCAGCGCCCACCCGGACGCCGCGGTGATCCCGTACACCAGGGCCAGCAGGCCGCCGGTGACGGTGACCGCGCCGGGCACGTCCAGCCGGGGGCGTCCCGCCGCGCGGCTCTCGGCGACCACCAGCGGGGTGACGGCGAGGATCACCAGCGCGACCGGCACGTTGACCAGGAACGCCCAGCGCCAGCTCAGCAGGTCGGTCAGCACGCCGCCGAGCACCGCGCCGACGGTGAACCCGGCCGACATCAGCGCCCCGCTCAGCCCCAGCGCCCGGGTCCGCGCCGGTCCCTCGGGGAAGGAGGTGGTCAGCAGCGACAGCGCGGCCGGGGTCGCGATCGCGGTCGCGAGGCCCTGCATGACGCGGCCGGTCAGCAGCAGCGCCGGGGTGGTGGCCAGGCCGCCGATCAGCGAGCCGAGCGCCAGCAGCGCCATGCCGGCCAGCAGCATCCGGCGGCGGCCGAACAGGTCGGCGACCCGGCCGAACAGCAGCGTGAACCCGGCGGCGGGCAGCGCGAACGCGGTGGCGATCCACTGCAGCGAGCCCAGGCCGAAGCCGAGGCCCTCGCCGACGACCGGCAGCGCGACGTTGAGGATGGAGAAGTCGATGGCGAGCATGAACTGCGCGCCCAGCAGGAGGGTCAGGATCAGCTTGTGCCGTCCGGTCATGCCCGCCCGCTCGGGGGCGGCGACGGCGGTGAGAGTGCTCATGCAGATCAAGGTGCCGCGCGGCGGCGCGGGTACCCAGCCCTCGCCCGTTGGTACCACTGGCAGGATCAGGCTGTGGCATCTCAGAACGAACTGGGCGAGTTCCTGAAATCACGGCGGGCGCGGCTGCGGCCCGAGGACGCGGGCCTGCGCGCCTACGGGGGCCGGCGCCGCGTCCCCGGCCTGCGCCGGGAGGAGCTGGCGCAGCTCGCCGGGGTCAGCGTCGCCTACTACATCCGGCTGGAGCAGGGGGGCGCCGACAACGTCTCCGCCGAGATCCTCGACGCGATCTCCCGGGCGCTGCGCCTGGACGCCGCCGAGCACGCCCACCTGCACCACCTGGCGCACCCGCCGCGCCGCGCGCCCCTCCGGAACCCGCCGCGACTGCGGGCGCCGCTGCAGCACCTGCTGGACTCCATCACCCACGCGCCCGCGTACGTGGTGGGCCGCCACACCAACGTGGTGGCGTGGAACCGGCTGACCGCGGCCGTGTTCGTGGACCTGGCGGGCGTGCCGCCGCAGGAGCGGACGTGGTCGCACCAGATCCACCTGAACGAGGACTACCGGCGGCGGCTCGGCGGCAACTGGGAGGCGGTGGCCCGCCGGAACGCCGCGTACCTGCGCTTCCGGTCGGGGCAGGAGCCGGACGACGCGGACCTGCGGCGGCTGATCGACGACCTCCAGGCGCGCAGCCCGGGGTTCCGCGAGATGTGGGGCGAGCACCACGTGTCGGACCTGGCGCACGGGATCGCGCGGATCGAGCACCCGGACGTGGGGCCGCTGGAGCTGGCGTTCGAGACGCTGACGCTGCCGGGCGACCCGGACCTGAGCCGGATGATGCTGTACGCGGCGGAGCCGGGGTCGGCGTCGGAGGCGGCGCTGCGCAAGCTGGCGTCGTCCACGGCGCTGCTGGCCAGCGCGGATCTGGGGTGAGCGGCCGGCGGCGCAGCGCCTACGATCGTTCGGGGCGGGCGCGCGGGCGGCCGCCGGCGCGGGCGAGCGGAACGGACGGCCCATCATCACGACGATCACCTGGCACGAGGACGGCACCGAGCGCACCGCGCTGTGGCGGTCGGAGAACGGCGCGCCGCCGCCCCGCCGCGTCGTGGCCGCCGACGACACCACCAAGGCCGACCGGGCGTTCCGGCAGGCCAGCGAGGGCACGGCGCTGCTGTGGCGCGGCGACTACCAGAACGCGCGGCAGCTCCTCACGGCCCTGGCCCGGCGCGTCGACCGGCCCCGGCGGCGGCCCAAGCCCGTTCCCGAGGGCGCGCAGGCGTTCCACCTGTACCGGCAGGCGCGGGCCCAGCGGGCGCGGACGCTGGGGATGCTGCTGGTCCCCGTCGATCCCGGTCACGTGGTGGCGCTGCGGCGCGCGCCCGACGTGCGGGCGGCGTGCGAGGAGGCGTACGGGCCGTCCGACGAGCCGTACGTGGTGTCGCTGCGGGAGCTGCTCGGACTGATCGGCGCGCACGAGTGGCGGGTGAACGGCGTGCCGGTCGACGCGCTCGGCGGAGCGCGCGTGCACCCGCACTACGGGGTGTTCTCGCCGGTCAGAGGCGAGTACGTGGACCTGGTCGCGCAGGCTCCGCTGCCGGAGGCCGATACCGCGTTCGACATCGGCACCGGCACCGGCGTGCTCGCGGCCGTGCTGGCGCACCGCGGGATGCGGCGGGTCGTGGCCACCGACATGGACCGGCGTGCCCTCGCCTGCGCGCGCGAGAACATCGAGCGGCTCGGCTTCCAGGAGCAGGTCGAGGTGGTCCAAGCCGACCTGTACCCGCCCGCGCGCGCGGACCTGGTGGTGTGCAATCCGCCGTGGCTGCCCGGCAAGCCCGCGACGCCGCTGGAGCACGCGGTCTACGACCAGGGCGGCCGGATGCTGCGCGGCTTCCTGGACGGGCTGGCAGACCGTCTGGAGCCGGGCGGCGAGGGCTGGCTGATCATGTCCGACCTGGCCGAGCACCTGGGGCTGCGCGGGCCCGGCGAGCTGCCGGACACGATCGCGGCGGCGGGGCTGCGCGTGATCGACCGGCTGGACACCAAGCCCGTGCACGGCCGGGCGAGCGACGCCACCGACATGTTCCACCGGGCGCGGGCGGCGGAGACCACCTCGTTGTGGCGGCTGGCCCCGGGAGGCCCGCAGGCCGGGTGATCGGCCCGCCGGGGCCGGGTTCCCTTCCAGTCGCGGCCTGCTCACGGTGGCGCGGCCTCGGCGTCAGGAGGCTTGCCGCCTGCGACCGAGGGCGGCGGTGATGCGGTCCACGTCGCCGCGTTCGGCGGGCGGCAGCGGCGCGCCCACCGACTCCCGTGCGGCGCGGGCTTCGGCCAGCAGGCGCGCGGCCTCCTCGTGGTCGCCGCGGAGCGCGTGCGCGCCCGCCAGCCCTTCGCAGGCCAGCGCGCGGGCGCGCGGGTCGCCGATGGCGTTCGCGTACGTCAGCCCCTCGCCGTGCAGCGCCAAGGCGGCGTCCGCGTCACCGCGCAGCTCGGCGGTGAACCCCAGCTCCGCCAGGATGAACGCGACGCCCGCCTCGCCGTCCCAGCGGCGGCACCAGTCCAGCCAGGCCCGCAGATGCCACTCGGCGTCGTCCAGGCGGCCCTGGCGGCGGGCCACCATGCCGAGGCCGACCTCGGCGAACTCCTCGCCGCGCCGGTGGGAGTGCTCGACGGCCAGGCGCTTGGCGCGGGCGTGCAGCTCCCGGGCGGCGTCCAGGTCGCCGGTCAGCAGCGCGAGGCGGCCGAGGCGGCCGAGCATGTTGACGACCTCGGTCGACAGGCCGAGGTCCTCGGCGATGCGCAGGCCCTCCCGGCACAGCCGCCCGGCCCGTTCGTAGTCGCCCGCGATCTCGGCGGCCGCGCCCAGCGGGTAGACGACCTGCAGCTCGCCCCAGCGGTCGCCCAGCTCGCGGAACAGGGCCAGCGCCTCCTCGCCGTCGCGGCGGATCGCCGCCAGGTCGCCCCGGTACATCGCGACCGCGGCGCGGGAGTTCAGCGCGGCGGCGACGCCCCAGCGGTCCCCGAGCGCCCGGAAGTCGGCCAGCGCCCGCTCGACCAGCTCGCCCCCGGCCGTCATGTCGCCGAAGCCGTACCGGCACAGGCCCAGGAACCAGCGGGCGCGGGCGCGGCCGTGCGGGTCGTCCACGGCCTCGTAGCGGGCCAGGACGGCGCGGGCCTCCTCGTAGGGGTCGCGGGCGGGATCGTCCAGGAGCAGCAGGTCCATGGCCACGCGCCACATTTCGGCGGCGGCGCGCAGCGGCTCAGGGGCGGGGGCGTCGACGGCGAGTGCGCGGGCGAAGGAGCGGCGCGCCTCGCCGAAGCGGCCGCGCAGGTACCAGTACCAGGCCAGCGCGTTGACGAGCCGCAGCGCGCGCTCGGCGTCCCGGTGGCGGACGGCGGTGTCCAGGGCGGCGCGCAGGTTGGCGTTCTCGGCGTCCACGCGGACCAGCCAGGCGTGCTGGTCGCCGCCGCGCAGCAGCGGGTCGGCCCGCTCGGCCAGGGACAGGTAGTGGTCCAGGTGGCGGGCGCGGGCGGCCTCGGTCTCCTCGCCGAGCCGCTCCAGGCCGTAGGCGGCGACCGACTCCAGCAGCCGGTAGCGGCCGTCGCCGTACACGACCAGCGAACGTTCGACGAGGCGTCCCAGCAGGTCCGGGACGTCGTCGGGCCGGACGCCGCCGCCCGCGCACACCTGCCGGGCGGCGGCGGGGGCGCAGCCGTCGGCGTGCACGGCCAGGCGGCCCAGCACGAGGCGTTCGGCGGCGGTGAGCAGCTCCCAGCTCCAGTCGATCATCGCGCGGAGGGTGCGCTGCCGGGCCGGGACGCCCCGGTTGCCGCTCGTCAGGAGCCGGAAGCGGTCGTCGAGCCGTTCGGCCAGCTCGGTGGCGTCCATGGAGCGCAGCCGGGTCGCGGCCAGTTCCAGCGCCAGGGGGATGCCGTCGAGGCGGCGGCAGATCGCCGCGACCGCGTGCCCGTCCAGGACGGCTCCAGGCGCGGCCTCCGCCGCCCGCGCGGTGAACAGCCGGGCCGCGCCGTCCGGCTCCAGCGGCGGCACCGGCCACAGCCGCTCCCCCGCCACCGACAGCGGCTCCTGGCTGGTGGCCAGCACGCGCAGGTCGGGGCAGCTGCGCAACAGCAGGGCGGCGAGGTCGGCGGCCGGCTCGATCACGTGCTCGCAGTTGTCCAGGACGAGCAGGGCGGGCGCGCCGCGCAGCGCCCCGGTGATCCGGTCGGCCAGCGGCCGCCCCTCGGGGTCGGGCACGTCGCGGACGCCGAGCACCGCCGCGACCGC
Source organism: Spirillospora sp. NPDC050679 (assembly GCA_044456955.1). Lineage (GTDB taxonomy): Bacteria > Actinomycetota > Actinomycetes > Streptosporangiales > Streptosporangiaceae > Spirillospora. Next base: position 577,170 of record JBITGK010000001.1, read on the forward strand.
CTCGGCGAGGTCGGCTTTGTGCGGTGCGAGTTCGACCAGCCGGATGCCGCCGGGGAAGGCGTCCTCCAGCCCGGCCGCGGCCGCCAGCGCGAGGCGGGTCTTGCCGACGCCGCCGGGCCCGGTGAGCGTCACCAGGCGCCCGGCGGCCAGCAGCCCGCGCACCTCGCGCACCGCCGCGTCCCGGCCCACCAGCTCGGTGAGTTGGGCGGGCAGGTTGGTGCGGGGCCGGGAGGCGGGGGCCAACGCGGGGTCCTGCCGCAGGACGGCCTGGTGCAGGGCGGCCAGTTCGGGGCCGGGGTCGAGCCCCAGGTCGTCGCGGAGCCGGTCGCGGAGCGCGCCGTAGGCGGCCAGCGCCTCGCTCTGGCGGCCCGCCCGGTACAGCGCCCGGATGTGCGCGGCGCGGAGCCGCTCGCGGAGCGGGTGCTCCTCCGCCAGCGGGGCCAGCTCTCCGGCCAGCTCGTGGTGCTCGCCCAGTTCGAGGCGGGCTTCGGCGAGGTCCTCCAGCGCGGTCAGGCGCTGCTCGGTCAGGCGCTGCGCTTCGGCGCGGACGAACTCCTCGTCGGCGAAGTCGGCGAACGCCTGCCCGCGCCACAACTCCAGTGCCTCGGTGAGCAGCCGGGCGCGCACGTCCGGGGCACCGCTCTCGCGCGCGCGTCGGGTCAGCTCCTCGAAGCGCGCGGCGTCGGTGTCCTCGGCGTGCAGCACGTACCCGGGCGCGCGGAACTCCACCAGCTCGCGGCCGCCCGCCTCCGCTTCCGCCAGCGCCCTGCGCAGCTGCGACACCTTGGCGCGCAGCGTCCCGGCGGGGCTGCCGGGAGGCGCGCCGTGCCACAGGTCGTCCACCAGGCGGTCCACCGGGACGACCCGGCCCCGGTGCACCAGCAGGTCGGCCAGCAGCGCCCGCACCTTGGCCTCGGGGACCCGCACCGGTTCCCCGTCCGCCGTCCACACCGCCAGCGGACCGAGCACCCCGAAACGCATGGCGCCACCCTACGGCCACGACCACAACGCGACCCGAACCGGACCGCAACCGCGCCCGGCCAGAGTCGGGGACATGAACCTCACTCCCGTCACCATCCTGGGTCTCGGCGCGATGGGCCACGCCATGGCCGCCGCCTTCGTCAAGGCCGGGCACCCCACCACCGTCTGGAACCGCACCCCCGGCAAGGCCGACGACCTGGTCGCCGCCGGGGCCGTCGAGGCCGCCACCCCCGCCGAGGCGGCCGCCGCCAGCCCGCTGGTCATCGCCGTCCTGCTGGACGACGCGGTCGCGCGCCGCGTCCTGGAGTCGGCGGCCGGCTCCCTGTCCGGGCGCGTGGTGGCCAACCTCACCAACGGCACCCCCGCCCAGGCCCGCGCGACCGGCGCGTGGGCCGCCGAGCAGGGCGCCGCCTACCTGGACGGCGGCATCATGGCGACGCCGCCGCTGATCGGCGGACCCGCGTCGTTCCTGCTCTACAGCGGCGACCGGGACGCCTTCGAGCGGCACGAGGGCACGCTGAAGGTGCTGGGCGACGCCAAGTACCTCGACGCCGACGCGGGCACGGCATCGCTGTACGACCTGGCGCTGCTCAGCGGCATGTACGGGATGGCGGCGGGCGTCGGCCACGCCTTCGCCATGGTCGGCTCCGAGCGCGCCGGGGCGTTCGGCACCGAGCTGCTCGTGCCGTGGCTCCAGGCCATGGCCGGGGTCTTCGCCGGTCCCGCCGCCGCCGACATGGACTCCGACTCGCCGCTGGGGATGCAGGCGACGGCGCTGGACAACATCGTGCGGGCCAGCCGGGAGGAGAACGTCCCGCGCGAGCTGGAGGTGCACCTGCTGACGACGATGCGGGAGATCGTGGCGGCCGGGCACACCGAGGTCCTGCCGCCCCTCATCGAGGAGATCTCCGGCGGCCGCGGCTAGAAGGGCCCGCCGGCCGGGGCCCGCCCCGGCCGGCGGGCTTGACCTCAAGTCGGCTTGAGGCCGCAGCGTGAGGGCCATGACCGTCACCGACTGGATCGCCCGGACCCGCCACCCGCTGGCCACCGCCGACCCCGGCGCGCCGCTCGACGACCTCAGGCCGCTGCTCGGCATGGTCGGCGGCGCGTCGGTCGTGGGCGTCGGCGCCGGAACGCGCGGCGCCCGCGAACTCGCCGCGCTCCAGCTCCGCATCGTCAAGCTCCTCGTCGGCGAAGCCGGGTTCCGCGCCGTCGCGCTGGACGGGGACTGGGGTTGGGCCATCGAACTCGACCGCCACGTCCGCACCGGAGCCGGGGACCCCCGGGCACTGCTGGCGGCCGGCGACGCCGTGTGGCAGGTCGAGGAGGTGTTCGCGCTGGTCGAGTGGCTGCGCTCGTTCAACGTGAAACATCCCGGCGACCCGGTGCGCCTGCTCGGGGTGAGCGTGGGCGGCGTCGGGGAACCGGCCTACCGCGCCGTCCTCGACCACGTGCGGGAGGTTGCGCCCGACCGCGCGGTGGAGGCGAAGGAGCACTACACCGCGCTGCGCGCCGGTGACCCCGCCCGCGCCGAAGCCGTGCACGCCCTGGTCGCCGGCCTGCCCGAGCACGAGGGCCGCGCGTGGGCCGTGCAGAACGCGCGGGTCATCGCCGCCTCCCACGAGCACCGCGCGCACCGCACCCCGGCCGACCCCAACAACATGGCCGCCCTGGAGCGCGGCTTCGCCGCCAACCTGCTGTGGTGGCACCGCACCGTCACCCCGAAGATCCTCTTCTGGTCGGCTACCACGCACGCCGCCAACGGCCCCGAGCGCACCGTCCGCTTCCCGCCGGCGCCGCACCCGCCCGGCCCGCAGCGCAACGCGGGCGGCATCCTGCGCGAGGTCCTCGGCGACGCCTACGCCTCGATCGCGCTGACCTTCCACGACGGCGAACTGAACACCTACCGCGACGGGCCGCCGTTCCGCGTCGTCCCGGCCGCCCCCGAACTCGCCGAAGCGACCCTCGGCACCGACGCCCACCTGCTGGACCTGCGCGCCCCCGCGCCCGCCGCCGTCACCGCCTGGCTGCACCGGCCCGCCCGGACCCGGGTCATCGGCCCGCGCTACGACCCCGCCGACGACGGCGGCCACCACATGTCGGGCGGATCGCTGGCCGAGTGGTTCGACGTCATCGCCCACTGGCCGCACGTCACCCCCACCCGGAGGATCGCCCCGAAAGACTGACACTCACTGTCAGGTATCCCCGCCAGGCTCGTACCCATGACGCACCACACCCTGGAAGGCAAGATCGCACTGGTGGCCGGCGCGACCCGCGGAGCCGGGCGCGGCATCGCCGAGCAGCTCGGCGCGGCGGGCGCCACCGTCTACGTCACCGGCCGCAGCACCCGCGCGCGGCGCTCGGAGATCGACCGCGCCGAGAACATCGAGGACACCGCCGACCTGGTCACCGCCGCGGGCGGCCGCGGCGTCCCCGTCCAGGTCGACCACCTGGACCCAGCGCAGGTCCGCGCGCTGGTCGAGCGCATCGACCGCGAGCACGGACGGCTGGACGTCCTGGTCAACAACATCTGGGGCGGCGAGCTGCTCTTCTCCTGGAACGACACGCTGTGGGAGCACGACCTCGACAAGGGACTGCGCATCCTGCGGCTGGCCGTCGACACCCACATCATCACCAGCCACCACGCCCTGCCGCTGCTCCTCAACAACCCCGGCGGGCTGGTCGTGGAGATGACCGACGGCACCGCCGAGTACAACGCCGACAACTACCGCGTCTCCTTCTTCTACGACCTCGCCAAGACCTCGGTCGTCCGCATGGCGTACGCGCAGGCTCAGGAACTCGGCCCGCGCGGCGCGACCGCGGTCGCGCTCACCCCCGGCTGGATGCGGTCGGAGATGATGCTGGACGCGTACGGCGTCACCGAGGAGAACTGGCGCGACGCGCTGGAAAAGCAGCCGCACTTCGCCATCTCCGAGACCCCCGCCTACACCGGACGCGCCGTCGCGGCCCTCGCCGCCGACCCCGACGTGCGCCGCTGGAACGGGCGGTCGCTGTCCAGCGGCGGCCTCGCCCAGGTCTACGGGTTCACCGACCTCGACGGGAGCCGCCCCGACGCCTGGCGCTACGTCGTGGAGGTACAGGACGCCGGCAAACCCGCCGACACCACCGGCTACCGCTGACCGCACGGTCCGCGCGCCTGCTGTCGCGCCGCCCGACACGCCAAAGCCCTCCGTCCACAAGGACGGAGGGCTCGCGCGAACGACCGGACGCGACCGCCGAAACGTAACCGCGCCTACTGCGCCATGTCGACAAATCGGCTGTAGTGCCCCTGGAACGCCACCGTCACCGTCGCGGTCGGACCGTTACGGTGCTTGGCCACGATCAGGTCGGCCTCGCCCGCCCGCGGCGACTCCTTCTCGTAGGCGTCCTCGCGGTGCAGCAGGATGACCATGTCCGCATCCTGCTCGATAGATCCCGATTCGCGAAGGTCGGACACCATGGGCTTCTTGTCCGTCCGCTGCTCGGGGCCACGGTTGAGCTGCGACAGCGCGATGACCGGGACCTGGAGCTCCTTCGCCAGCAGCTTCAGCGACCGCGAGAACTCCGACACCTCGACCTGGCGGCTCTCCACCCGCTTGCCCGACGTCATCAGCTGCAGGTAGTCGATCACGACCAGCCGCAGGTCGTGCTGCTGCTTCAGGCGGCGGCACTTGGCCCGGATCTCCATCATGGACATGTTCGGCGAGTCGTCGATGAACAGCGGGGCCTCGGCCACCTCGCTCATCCGGCGGGCGAGCCGCGTCCAGTCCTCGTCCTGCATCGTGCCCGACCGCATCGCGTGCAGCGCCACCCGCGCCTCCGCCGACAGCAGGCGCATCGTGATCTCGTTGCGGCCCATTTCCAGGCTGAAGAACGCCGAGGTCAGGCCGTGCTTGATCGAGGCCGCCCGCGCGAAGTCCAGCGCGAGGGTCGAGTTGTGCGTGGGGACGCAGGACCGGCCGACCAGGTACATGTGGTCGGCGTTGTCGACCTGGATGCAGCGCACCGGCACGCTCTCGACCGGCCGCACGTCCACGATGTAGCGGACCTTCGCCTTCGGGTCCACGGCCTCGCGCTGCCGCGCCGCCTTGTGCGGCGGGCGGAACACCGGCTCGGAGGAGGTGAAGCTGATCCGGTAGGACGTCGCGGTCTCCGGCGAACGGCCCTTGACCGGCTCGGCCGTCATCGTCGCCCGGTGCCCCAGGCTGAGGATCAGCTCGTGGGCGTCCTCGGCCAGCCGCTTGTCCGTGAAAGCGAGCTGGATCCGGCCGGTCTCGGAGACGTGGCCGCCGGTGTCCAGCATGCCCGCGAGGAGCGCCCGGCGCTGGGTCTCGGAGGCGCGCAGGTAGGTGGCGGGGATGCGCTCGCCGTCCGGGCGGCCGGACAGCTCGCGCGAGCCCGGCCGACCGGTCGCGGCGTCGGCGAACGTGCCGCCTCCGAGCCGGACGCCCAGCTCGTAGGGGTCGACGGGGAGATCGCGCTCCGGCAGCCGGAAGGGCCGGGCCACCTCCACGGCGTGGTTGGGCCGGTTGTCGCCGCACCTCAGCGTCGCGGCGATCTGCTCGGTCGTCTTGATGGGGCGGTGCTGCGCCTTGGCCGCTGGATCTTTGGAGAAGGCGGCGCGGCTCAGCGGGCCCTGGTGGAGGCTGATGTGCTCGTGGCGGGGCCGGGGCCCGGAGATGGCTCCGACCCCCGCCAGGGCCTTGTGGCGGGACCGTGCGCCGGAATCCGTCGTCGCCCAGCCGGTGCGGGTGGTGGTGCGCCACTGGTGCTGTGCGTCGGCGATGATCACTTCACCGTCGGAGAACTCGACCTCGTAGCAGGGGCGGCCGTGCATGACCTCGGTGGCGGCGACCACGCGGGTCGGCCTGCCGTCGGCCCCGATGACGTGGTCGCCGACCTGGACCTCCCTCATGGTGGTCCAGCCCGTGGGCGTCGGGACGGGTGTGGACAGGCCCAGCGCCTTGCCCATCGCGGGGCGCGCGGCGACGACGATCATCTGGCCCGGGTGCAGGCCGTTGGTCAGCGCGTCCATGTCGGCGAAGCCGGTCGGCACGCCGGTCATCTGGCCGCCGCGCGAGCCGATCGCCTCGATCTCGTCCAGCGCGCCCGGCATGATCTCGCTCAGCGGGACGTAGTCCTCGCCCGCGCGCTTCTCCGCGATCGCCAGCACCTCGGCCTGGGCGCGGTCGAGGATGTCGTCGGCGTCGGCGCCGTCGGCGGCGTAGCCCATCTGGACGATGCGGGTGCCGGTCTCCACGAGCTTGCGCAGGACCGAGCGCTCGCGGACGATCTTGGCGTAGTAGCCGGCGTTGGCGGCGGTGGGGACCGAGGAGATCAGGGTGTGCAGGTAGGGGGCGCCGCCGATGCGGGTGATCTCGCCGCGCTTGGTGAGCTCGCCGGAGATGGTGACGGCGTCGGCGGGTTCGCCGCGGCCGTACATCTCCAGGATGGCGTCCCAGATGATCTGGTGGGCCGGGCGGTAGAAGTCGCCGGTGCGCAGCAGCTCCACGACCTCGGCGATGGCGTCCTGGGACAGCAGCATGCCGCCGAGCACGCCCTGCTCCGCCGCGATGTCGTGCGGTGGGGTGCGTTCGAACTCCTGCTCGTGCTGCCCGAGATCGGTCACGCTCACTTGGCACACCCCCTCAACTCGGCCACCGACGTCCCCGTCCGCCACGTCGCCGATCGTTCATCCCACGTCTACCGGAAGGGTCTGACATTCTGCGGAGCCACGCAAAGGGACCTGTGGACAAGGATGTGGAGCCGCTGTGCAGACACGCCGGTTCGGTTGTGCACGAGCTGTGGACAACCCTGGGGATATTCACCGGCCGCGCCGGGACAGACTATCTTTGAGCTGGGGAAACTTCATCCACGGGGTGTGTGGGAAAGAAAGTTGGCCGCTGCGGGCCGCAGAAGCGGCGTAAGAGACAAACTACCTTTATCGCTTACCGGTTGGTAGCGTGGCGGGAGTGAAGCCCGCCTCCTCCTCCCGCGACCGGGAGATCCTGCGCCTGGCGGTCCCCGCCTTCGGCGCCCTGGTCGCCGAACCCCTCTTCCTGCTGTCGGACTCGGCGATCGTCGGGCATCTCGGCACCGCCCAGCTCGGCGGCCTGGGGGTGGCCGGGCAGATCCTCAGCACGCTGGTGTACCTGTGCGTTTTCCTGGCGTACGGGACGACGGCGGGGGTGGCCCGGCGCGTCGGGGCCGGCGACCTGCGCGCGGCGGTACGGCAGGGCATCGACGGCATGTGGCTGGCGGTCGCGCTCGGCGCGGCGCTGGTCGCGGTGGGCTGGCCGCTGGTGCCGTGGCTGGTGGAGCTGTTCGGGGCGTCGAGCGGGGTGGCGCCCTACGCGGAGACGTATCTGCGGGTCAGCCTGCTGGGGATTCCCGGGATGCTGGTGGTGCTGGCCGGCACGGGCGTGTTGCGCGGCCTGCAGGACACCAAGACGCCGCTGGTGGTCTCGATCGGCGGGTTCGGCCTCAACCTGCTGCTGAACGTGGTGTTCGTGCTCTGGTTCGGATGGGGCATCGCGGGGTCGGCGTGGGGCACGGTGGTCGCACAGACCGGCAGCGCGGCGGTGTACGCGGCGGTGGTGCTGCGGGCCGCGCGCCGGCACGGCGCGCCGGTGCGGCCGGACCTGGCGGGGCTGCGGACGTCGGCGACGGCCGGGGTGAGCCTGCTGATCCGGACCGCGGCGCTGCGGGTGGTGCTGATCGTCGGGACGTCGATCGCGGCGCGGATGGGCGACCAGGAGATCGCGGCGTACCAGGTGGGGTTCCAGGTGTGGACGCTGATGGCGTTCGCGCTGGACGCGATCGCGATCGCGGGGCAGGCGATCACGGGCCGCTACCTGGGCGCGTCCGACCCGGTGGGGGCGCGGGAGGCCACGCGGCGGATGGTGCAGTGGGGCGTGGGCTGCGGCGTGGTGTTCGGGCTGGGGATCGTGGCGGTGCGGCCCTGGCTGCCGGGGCTGTTCACGCAGGACGACCAGGTGCGGAGCCTGCTGCTGGCGTCGCTGGTGATCGTCGCGCTGCTGCAGCCGGTGGCGGGGGTGGTGTTCGTGCTGGACGGCATCCTGATCGGGGCCGGGGACGGCCGGTACCTGGCTTGGACGACGCTGCTGGCGACGGCGGCGTTCCTGCCCGCGGCGCTGCTGGCGTACGCGGCGGGCGGCGGGCTGGTGGCGTTGTGGCTGGCCATCGGGCTGTGGATGGGGGCCCGGCTGCTGACGCTGGGGCTGCGGGCGCGCGGCGACGCGTGGATGGTGACCGGCGCCGTCCGGAGCTGAGCGGCGGCCGCCCGGCCCCCGGCGCCGATCGGTGCGCATCGATCGGCGCGACCTCCTGCGCCGCTGGGGTCACGGGCGCTACTATTCGAACATGTGTTCCATTCATGGTGAGCGGCTGGCCCGGTTGTCGCAGGCGATCGACGATCTGGCGGCCGAGGGGCTGGCCGGGCTGCCGCCGGAGACCCTGGTGGAACGGGTGACGGGCATCTGGTCGCTGGTCGAGGGCATCGATCCGGAGGTCGCGCGCCGCCGCACCCGCTACAGCCCGCCCGAGGGCTGAGCGGGGTCAGCAGGCCGCGACGGGGCGCGCGCTCCTGACGTACCCGGCCCAGCCCAGGCGCCGGGTCTCCCCCGGGCGCACGCACAGGTGCCCGTTGGGCTGGAAGCGGTAGCGCACGTGGATCTCCTGCCGCCCGCCGCAGCCGGTGTACCAGGACTGCCCGCCCCGCGCGTGGAAGCCGCAGGGGTGACCCCTCCCGGTCACCGGTCCCGCGATGAGCAGCCCCGCCACGGCGGCCGCCGCGGCTCCCGCCGCCAGCGCCTTGCGCGTCGCCTTCATGGTCGTCCCCCGGTCGTTCCGTCGCCCCTTTCCCATGCTGTCCCCGCGCGGACGGCCGCCACCGGATGCCCTGGTAGGGACCCGGTACCGACTTTGGACGACACTTCGCTCAGCCCTGAGGAGGGCTCTCGGGGACCATGGGCGCCCCTGGTCGACCGCGGACGCCCGCCCGGACACGGGCGGCCCGCCGGATGAGGACCGGCCGGGTCAGCGGCGGCGTTCCGCGAGGAGGTAGGACATGTCCAGGGCCTCGTCGGGGTCGGCCGGGGCGCGCTTGTCGACCCGCGGGCCGCGCTCGGGGCCCCCACCGTCGGGCTGCGGCGGCAGGCCCATGCGCTGGGCGACCTCGCTCCGCAGCTCGGGCAGGCGGGCGTACAGGACGTCGCCGGGGCAGGTGGTGTTGACGTAGTCGCGGTGCCCGACGATGGCCTCGTGGGGGTCGAGGTCGTAGGCGTCGCACAGCCAGGCGCAGGTGTGCACCAGCGAGTCCCACAGCGGGGACGGGACGTTCGCGGTGCTGTAGGTGCCCTCGTTCTCGATGCCGATGGTGTGCTCGTTGTGGTCGAGGGCCTGCGCGCCGACGACGTGCCGCCCCGACATGATCGCCGCCAGGCTGCGGTTGCGGCCCTCCATGACGTGGCCGCCGCGGCTGATGGTGAGCTGCTGGCCGGTGTCGTCCCAGCCGCGGGTGCGCATGTGGAAGCGCTGGATGGCGCGCGACAGGTCGTACGCCTGGGCGAGGGAGGTGTCGGCGAGGTTGGGGGAGGCGGTGTGGTGCACCACGATGTGGTCGGGAGCGGTGTTCAGGACGCGCGCGGGGCGGCGGGCGGGCCTCGCCTTCCACCGTCTGCGGGTGTGCACGCGCGGCCGGCCCGCGCCGGCGGGGACGAGGGAGGCGGCCATGGCCCCATTGTCGGCCAGCGGCTCCAGCAGTCCCCAGCCGAGCACGCCGCTCAGCACCGCTCGACGTGTCAGCCTGGACTCTCCCCGTGCGTGCCCGGACACCCCGCCCCCTCCGAATCGCGATCATCCCCTCACGGAACGTAGTGGCCGCCGAGTGGATCACCAAGCACTGGGCGATTCGGGGATGTCCCGGAAACGGCGAACGGCCGGCCCCCGCGACGGGGGGCCGGCCGCTCACGCGGACTCGACCGGTCAGGCGGCGACGACGTCCACGTCGATCGTGGCGCTGACGTCGGTGTGCAGCCGCACGCTGACCCGGTGGGTGCCGACGGTCTTGATCGGGTTGCCGATCTCGATCCGGCGCTTGTCCAGGTCGGGGCCGTTGGCGGCCTTGACCGCCTCGGCGATGTCGGCGGCGGTCACGGCGCCGAACAGGCGGCCGTTGCTGCCGGTGCGGGTGCGCAGGGTCACCTTCAGCGCCTGCAGCCGACCGGCGATCTCCTTGGCGTGCTCGACGGTCGCGATCTCGCGGGCCGAACGCGCCTTCTTGATCGAGTCGATCTGGGACTCGGCGCCCCGGGTCCAGCGGATCGCGAACCCGCGCGGCACGAGGTAGTTGCGGCCGTAGCCGTCCTTGACCTCGATGACGTCGCCGGGCTCACCGAGACCGGAGACCTGCTGAGTGAGGATGAGCTTCATGATCTGTTGTCCCCCTTACTCAGCGCGCGGTGCTGGTGTAGGGCAGCAGCGCCATCTCACGAGCGTTCTTGATCGCGGTGGCGACGTCACGCTGGTGCTGGGTGCAGTTGCCGGTCACGCGACGGGCCCGGATCTTGCCGCGGTCGGAGATGAACTTCCGCAGCAGGACGGTGTCCTTGTAGTCGACGTAGGAGATCTTCTCCTGGCAGAACACGCAAACCTTCTTCTTGGGCTTGCGGGGAGGTGGCTTCGCCATCGTGGTGCTCCTTGGATGAGAGCCCCGCTCACGCGGGAATGGACGTGTTGTCTTGTGGTGGTGCTGTTAGAACGGCGGGTCGTCGGAGTAGCCGCCGCCCCCGCCGCTTCCGCCGGTGGCCCAGGGGTCGTTGGCGGGCTGGCCGCCGCCGCCCTGCTGCGGGGCGCCGCCGCCGAAGCCGCCGCCGCCCTGCTGGCCGCCGCCGAAGCCGCCCTGGTCACCGCCGCCGAAGCCGCCGCCACCCTGCCGCTGGGTCTTGTTGACCTTGGCGGTGGCGTTGCGCAGCGACGGGCCGACCTCGTCGACCTCGATCTCGTAGACCTGGCGCTTCTCGCCCTCGCGGGTCTCGTAGGAGCGCTGCTGCAGGCGTCCCTGGACGATGACGCGCATGCCGCGGGTGAGGCTCTCGGCGCAGTTCTCCGCCGCCTGACGCCACACGTTGCACGTCAGGAACAGGGCCTCCCGGTCCTTCCACTCGTTGCTCTGGCGGTCGAAGAACCGCGGCGTCGAGGCGATGCGGAAGGAGGCGACCGCCTGGCCGCTGGGGGTGAAGCGCAGATTCGGGTCCTCGACGAGGTTCCCGACGATCGTGATTACGGTGTCGCCTGCCATGGGGCTCGCTCCGGCTGCTGTGAGGGCTGAGCCTGGCTCAGTGGACCTCGGGACGGATGACCTTGGTGCGGAGGATCGACTCGCTCAGGTTGAGCTGACGGTCGAGCTCCTTGACCGTGGCAGGCTCAGCCGACAGGTCGACCACCGCGTAGATGCCTTCGGACTTCTTCTGGATGTCGTAGGACAGGCGGCGCCGGCCCCAGACGTCCACCTTCTCGACGCTGCCGCCGTCGTCCTTGACGACCTTCAGGAACGGCTCCAGGGCCGCGGCGGCGGTGCGCTCGTCGATGGCCGGGTCGAGGATGGCCATGAGTTCGTAACGACGCATGCTGTGTCCCTACCTCCTCTGGACTGATGCGGTCACGGTCTCTCCGTGACAGGAGGGCTCTTGCGTCCGTCGCGGCCGTGACCCCTCGATCTTCGAGGGCACCGGCCGCGAGACCGATACAGACTATCAACTGTTGGGGCCGCGCCGGTCGGCCTTCGGGCAGGTCCGCGGGCCGCGTGTCCGCCGCGCCGCCCGCCCGGCCCGGCGCCGGGGCGCGCGGGCGGGGCGGGCGGCCGGACGACCGTGCGGACGTCCGCGCGGACGGCCGGGCGGGCGTCGGCGTGTCGCCGCGGCCCGCCTCAGCGCCTGGCCGCGGCCGAGGACTGCCTGGTGGCGCAGCGCCGGCGTTCGAGCTCGGCCATGATGTCGGCCATCCGGGCGCGCATCCGGGCGGCCTGGGTCGTCAGCAGCGACAGCTCTTCCACGAGCTCGGCGTCGCCGATGACCGCGAGTTCGCTCTTCCTCACTCGGGCACCTCCTGCCTCTCCCCGCTTCCCCTCGGGGCGATCCGAGGCGACGATCCTCGAATCGATGTTCGACGTTACCGGGTCGTGCCGACATTTTTCCGCCTCCGCCCCCCTGATTGATCACCACCGGTCCCGGGCATCCCTTGGGGGACGGGGTGCGGCACGCCCGCGCCACCGCCGTGATCAGCGCGAACACCACACGAGTCCACCTGACGGGAAAGGGGTGTCCCGATGCCTGACGCAGCCGGGAGCAGCCGCAGGGCGGTCGGCGCGGAGGCCGGCGCCCGGTCCACCGCCGGAGCCCGCACGCGCGCCCGGGGCGGCGCCATCGCGATGGCCGCGGCGGCGATCGGCCTGGTGGCCCTGGTGCTGGGCTTCATCCCGGCCACCCACTTCTTCGGCGCGGTCGCCGGGGTGATCGGGCTGCCGCTCGGCCTGTACTCGCAGCTGATGTCCACCACGACCAACGAGCGCTGGTTCAACGTGGTCGGCATGGTGGCCTCCTTCGTGGGGGCGGCCTTCGCGCTGCGGCACGGCGGCTTCTCCCTTTGAGCCCGGCGGATTTCGTCGTAGGGCGCGGCTAGGCTCGTCGGCATGCGCATCGGAGCCCACGTCGACCAGACCAGCCCGCTCGACAGCGCCCGCGAGAAGGGCGCCGAGGTCGTGCAGTTCTTCCTGGGCGACCCGCAGGGCTGGAAGAAGCCCGCGGTGCCCGAGGCCGCCGCGGCGGTCGCCGACGCCGGGGTGGAGGTCTACGTCCACGCCCCATACGTGATCAACGTGGCGACCTCCAACAACCGCATCCGCATCCCCAGCCGCAAGCTGCTGGTCCAGCAGCTGGAGGCGGCGGCGTCGATCGGGGCGAAGGCGCTGATCGTGCACGGCGGGCACGTGCTGAAGGACGTCGACCCCGAGGCCGGGTTCGAGAACTGGCGCAAGGTCTTCGAGCGGCTCGACTTCCCGATCCCGGTCTACATCGAGAACACCGCGGGCGGCGACAACGCGATGGCGCGCAGGTTCGACCGCATCGAGCGGCTGTGGGAGGTGCTGTCGGGCGTCCCGGGGCTGGACGGCAAGCTGGGGTTCTGCCTGGACACCTGCCACGCGCACGCGGCCGGCGAGGAGCTGGTCGACGCGGTCGACCGCATCAAGGCGATCACCGGGCGGATCGACCTGGTGCACTGCAACGACAGCCGCGACGCGTTCGGGTCGGGCGCCGACCGGCACGCCAACCTGGGCAGCGGCAAGATCGATCCGGAGCTGATCCTGGCGGTGGTGCGGTCGGCGGGCGCGCCGGTGGTCGTGGAGACGCCGGGTCTCGGGCAGGCCGACGACATCGCCTGGCTGCGGGAGAATCTGGCCTGAACAGGCCGTCCGGGCGGCGCCGCGCGGCGGCCGCGCGCGGACATGTCGTGCCTGCTGGGGAACCTGGACGCCCGCGGCGGCATCTAACGACGTGGTGCTGCTCGACCCCCCGAGCAAATGCCCTGGATACCGCCACACTGGCATAATCCGGAGTCCTTACCCCCAAGCGCACGCGCATCTCACTCGGCGGCGGGCGCGCGAACCGATCGGGAAGCACATGGCACAACCGCCCTACGACCCCTACGGCCAGCAGCCCTACGGCCAGCAGCCCGCGCCGGTCCAGCACCACTACTACGGCGCGGCCCCGGTGATGGCCCCGCCGACCAACAGCATGGCCACCGCGGCGCTGATCTGCGGGATCGCCGGGTTCTTCTGCGGCATCGCCGCCCCGCTGGCGATCATCTTCGGGCACATGGCGCAGAGCCAGATCAAGCGCACCGGCGAGGGCGGCTCGGGCATGGCGGTGGCCGGCCTGATCCTCGGCTACATCGTCACGGTCTTCACGGTGATCATCCTGGTGATCTACTTCGGCCTGTTCGCGGCCCTGCTGAGCAGCAGCGGCGGCAGCTCCTCCTACTGACCCCCAGTGACCGAGCCCTAGTGACCGAGCCGGGGGACGCCGGCCACCTCCGCTCCCGCGGTGGGCAGCAGGACCGCCATGGGGGTGCCGGTGTCCCGCCACGACTCCACGGCCTCGGCGAACACGTCCAGCGCCGTGCGGAACGACGCCTGGTCGGCCTCGGCGAGACCGGTCCAGCCCTCGAACACCACCAGATGCCCGCGCCGGGCGGGCGCCCAGGACAGGTCGGTCAGGCAGTCCTCCAGCGCGTCCCAGTTCTCCCCGTAGTAGTCGGGGACGTCGAAGACCCGGGCGCACAACCGCAGGAAGCCCTCCTTGTCGCGGACGTGCCCGGCGTCCAGGTCGAACGACCGCCAGCCCGCCTCCGCGGCCCGGTCCCGCCAGTCGGCGGCCTTCGGGGCGCGCCACTGGTAGAGGCCGGGCCTGAGCCGTCCGGCCAGCAGCTCGGTCAGCGCCCGATCAGCGTCCACGTCGTCCCCCGGCCCTGTCATCCCTCGGTCACCCTCGCGTAGCTGCGGTAGTGGTCGGCGGTGTAGTACCGCTCCCCGCCCTCGCCGCCGATGATGCGGCGCGCCCCGCGGTTCCCGGCGCCCGGCGTGGGGACGGTGTACTCGCGGTAGTAGCCGCGTTCCCGTCGCGGCAGCAGGCCCTCGCGGTTGCCGAAGACGGACCCGTCCTTGCGGTAGGGGAAGGGGCCGCCCGCATCGATCAGCCGCAGCGTCTCCCGCGCCTCCTTCGGCAGGCGCGACTCGGGGATCTCGCCGATGCCCTTCTGCGAGGCCGTCGCGCCGGGGCCGCCGGTCGGGGCCGGGGCAGAGGGCGACGCCGTGACCGTCACCGTCACCGTGGCGGTGGGCGAGGCCGCCGGCCGGTCCCCGCCGGTGCACCCGGCGAGCGCCGGCAGCAGGAGCAGCGGCGCCAGAACGCACGCCGCCAGGGTCCGCAGCGTCCTCGTGATGGCGGTCATCTCGGCATCCCTCCCGAGCGGGATGGTGGCACAGCGCGCGCCGCGATCGGCCGCGACGCGCTGACCTGGAGCGACACCGGCGACGCCGGTGACCCGGCGATGACCCGGCCCGGCTGCTGGCCCCGCCCCGGAAAAGCCGCTTGAGTCTCCAGTGACTGGAGACCGCAAAGTGAGGCGCATGGACGGCGACACCCTCTACACGATCGGGGAACTGGCGCGGCGGACCGGGCTCACGGTCCGCACGATCCGGTTCTACTCCGACGCCGGACTGGTCCCGCCGGCCGGCCGCACCCACGCGGGCTACCGGCTGTACGACCTGGCCGCGCTGGCGCGCCTGGACCTGGTGCGCACCCTGCGCGACCTCGGCGTGGACCTCGCGACGATCCAGCGGGTGCTGGCGCGGGAGACCACGCTCGCCCAGGTCGCGGCGGCGCACGCGGAGGCGGTGGACGTGCAGATCCGCACGCTGCGCCTGCGCCGGGCCGTGCTGAGGGCCGTCGCCAAACGCGGAAGCGGACCCAGGGAGACGGAACTGATGCACAAGCTGGCGCGGCTCTCCGACGAGGAGCGCCGAGACATGATCAACGAGTTCGTGGACGAGGTGTTCGGCGGGCTGGACGTCCACCCGGGCTTCGTGGCGAAGATGCGCGCCGGGATGCCCGACCTGCCCGACGACCCCGAGCCCGAGCAGGTGGAGGCGTGGGTGGAGCTGGCCGAGCTGGTCCGCGACGCCGGTTTCCGCGCCCGGATACGGCAGATGGCCGAGTACCAGGCCGAGGCCGTCGCCAAGGGCGAGATGCCCGAGGGCATGCCCGAGCTGGTGGAGACCACGCGCGACATCGTGGGCCGGGCGGTGGAGGCCGGGATCGAGCCCGGTTCGGCCGAGGCCCGGCCGGTGCTGGACGAGCTGGTGGACGCCTACGCCGCGCCGCTCGGGCGCTCCGACGACCCGGAGTTCCGGCGCGACCTGCTGGCCCGCATGGAGATGGGCAACGACCGGCGCGCCGAGCGGTACTGGCAGCTGCTGGGGACGATCAACGGCTGGCCGCCCGTCCCGACGCTGACGCCGCTGTTCGAGTGGTTCATCGCGGCGCTGCGCGCTCACTCCTGAGCAGGTCGCGGAGCTCGGCCAGGGAGTCGTCGCGCACGGCGGGCAGGTCGTTCTCGATCCCGTGCGCGACGTCCAGGGCGAGTTCCGCCAGCGCCCAGAAGCGCAGCTTGGCCTCCTGGCGCGGGGTCAGGGCGCGCCCCCGGTGCTCCTGGACGCGCCGGACGAACGCCGGCCCCGCCTCGGCCCACAGGTAGCACAGGTCGTAGTCGGGGTCGGCGATCTCGATGTCGCCGAAGTCGATGAGGCCGCTGATCCGGTCGCCGGTCACCAGCAGGTGGTCCAGGCTGAGGTCGGCGTGGAGCAGCGTGGGCTCGTAGGCGAAGTTCGCGTCGTCGGCGAGGTGCTCCTCCCAGACGGTGAGCAGGACGGACGCCTCGTCCGGCGGCAGCAGCGGCGCCACGTGGGCGCGGGCCTCCGCCAGCCCTTCGGTGTAGTCCGTGCGCATGTCCCAGTCGAGCACGCCTAGGGCGCGGGCGCGCTCGACGGGGAAGGCGTGGATCGCCTCGACGACGGCGGCGATCTGCCGCGGCGGCGCGTCGGCCTCCAGCAGGCCGCGCGCCGCCCACTCCTCGGGGGCCAGGGACTCGCCGGGAACGACCGGGTAGCAGCAGAAGCGGCCGGGCCCCAGCGGGTTGGGCGCGGTGAACGCGAAGCGCGGGACGGGCAGGTCCAGCGACAGTTCCGGCAGCAGCCGCGCCTCGCGCTCGATGCCGGCCGCGCCGTCCTCCTCCTTGGGCAGCCGCAGCACGTACGCGCCGGACGGCGCCTCGGCGAGCAGCGCGACGCTGTCCATCCCGGCCCCCAGCGGGCTCAGCCGGGCGCCCGCCAGGTCCGGGCGGGCCGCGGCGAGCGCGGCGCGCACACGATCGGCCCAGTCGTCCGGCAGGTCCACGGGCACCCCTTTCGTCCCGTCATCTCTACCAGCCGAAGCCCCAGTCCATCAGCCGGACCGCGTCCTTGAACCGGACGGCCCCCCGGGTCTTGGAACTGTCCAGCACCGCGCCCACCAGCGTCCGCCCGTTCTTGCGCGCGGCGAACAGGAAGCTGTAGCCGGCGGCCCGGGTGTAGCCGGTCTTGACGCCGAGCATCCCCTGGTAGCGGTTCAGCAGCTTGTTGGTGCTGCGCCACACGTACCGGCCGTGCCCGTCCCCGGCGGGCAGCACGTGCCGGGAGCGCTTCACGATCCGCGCGAACTCCGGCAGCCGCAGGACGTGGCGGCCGAGGACGGTCTGGTCGCGGGCGGTGGACCAGCCCTTCGCGCTCGGCAGCCCGGCGGCGTCGGCGTACCGGGTGTGCCGCAGGCCGAGGGAGCGGGCGGTGCGGTTCATCTTCCCCACGAACGCGCGCCGTCCGGGGCCGTAGGCGTCGGCGAGCGCGGCGGCCGCGTCGCAGCCGGACGGCAGCAGCAGCGCGTTCAGCAGGTCGCGGGCGCGGACACGGTCGCCGGGGCGCAGCCCGGCGGTCGAGCCGCCGTGCGCGGCGGCGCGGTCGAGGTGGCTCCGCTTGATGCGGACGCGGCGGTCCAGGTCGCCTTCACGGAGCACCACCAGCGCCGTCATCACCTTGGTGAGGCTGGCGACCGGGCGGCGGACGGCCGGTTCCCTCGACCACAGGACCGCGCCGGTCCCCGCGTCGGCGAGGTAGGCCGCGCGCGCCTGGACGCCGCGCGGTGCGATCGGCGGTGCGGGAGGCCGCGAGACGGACCGGACGGCGGGCCGCGCCTCCGTCCGCGCCTCGGTCCGCGCGTCGGTGGGCACGGCCAGGAGGGACGACAGGAGCACGGGCGGCGCGAGCAGGGCCAGAGCGATCCGCATGACCGGTGACTACCCCGGCGACCTGGCGTTTCATGCCGACCGGCCGAGAACTTGACCTGCGGGCGCTCAGGCGGGCGCGGTCGTGGCCGGCCGGGCGCGCCACCGCGTCAGCACGAACCTGTCGGTAGCGCCGTCCAGCACGCCGCCCGCCGGGTCGTCCGCGCCGTCCTCGCGGACCGCGTCGGCCGACGGCCGCAGGATCTCGTGCACGATCAGCAGCGCCATCAGCAGCACCGTCCCGAACCGCGCGAACAGCGCCAGGTGGTAGACGCCGGTGCCGATCCCCCCGTCCGGGACGCCGAGGCCCAGCAGCGCCGACACCGTCTCGTGCAGGGTCGCGCCCTCCCCGGCGCCCATGCCCCGCAGCGACACTTGGAGCAGGTACCACCAGATGCCGAAGAAGTAGACGACCTCGCCGGCCTGCCACACCAAGAACGCGGGCAGCTTCGGCCGGGCCAGGACCGCCAGCGGGAGCAGCCACAGCACGTACTGCGGCGACCAGACCTTGTTCGGCAGCATGAACGCGACCAGCACCAGGAACATCAGCTGCGGCAGCCGGGGCCGCCGCGGCGCGGTGAGCGCGAGCACCGCGATGCCCAGCGCCAGCACCAGGAACGTGCCGGTGCCGTACAGGTTGAGCCTGCCGGTGTCGGTCAGCCCGGAAACGCCGTGGTCCTGGAGGTAGAAGAACACCGAGCCCCAGTCGATGCCGCGCTTGCGGCTGAAGGAGTAGAACTCGACCCAGCCGTCCCACGCGAACACCATCACCGGCAGGTTGACCGCCAGCCACGCGCCCGCCGCCCCCGCGGCCAGCCGTCCGAACGCGCGCCACTGCCCGGCCCTCAGGCACAGCAGGAACAGCGGCCCGAGGAACAGCAGCGGGTAGAACTTCGCTGCGATCGCCAATCCCAACAGCACGCCCGCCAGCGCGGGCCGCCGCGACGACCATGCCGCCAGCGCCAGCGCCGACAGCGCCACCGCCAACAGGTCCCAGTTGATGTAGGCGGTCAGCAGCAGCGCCGGGGACAGCGCCACCATCAGCCCGGTGCGGAGCGAACGGCGGCCCGCCACGTACGCGGTGGCCAGCACCGTGACGATCGCCATGACCGCCAGCAGCAGCACGGTGAGGTTGTAGAACGCCATGCCGCGCACGTCGGCGCCGAACGGCCGCACCAGCCAGCTCACCAGCTGCATGAAGAACCCGCTGAGCACCGGGTACTCCACGTACCGCAGGTCGCCGCCCCCGGGGAAGGAGTCGAAGTACGGCACCAGGCCGTCCTGCAGCCCGCGCACGTAGTACAGCGGGTAGATGTCGGTGTAGCAGGCCCGCGTCGTCGTCTTCACGAAGTCGAACCCGGCGACGGCGCACGGCTGCTTCTGCAACCACCCCAGCAGGCACACCAGCGCGGTCGCGCCCGCCAGCACCGGCGCCAGGCGTACCAGGCGGCCGGACGCGCCCTCGGAGTCGGGGGCTTCCTCGGTCTGCGGAGAGGGCGACGGCATGGTCACCACACTATTGGCCGCGCGGACCCGGGCCCGCGAAGAGGTGAGCCCCGGTCCTGGCGGGACCGGGGCTCGGACGCCATCGGGTCAGGAGGTGCCGACCTCGCGGCCGCGCTCCCTGTGGTTGGGCTGGTTGGGCGGGTCGGGATCGGTCGGGTCCGGCTCCTCGGTCTCACGGCAGTTCGGGTTGCCCGGGTGCCAGGCGCACCAGCGCTCCAGGGCGTCCTTGCCGGTCGGCGGGATCTTCGGATCGCATCCCATCGGCACCCCGGGGCTGGTGCACGGCTTGCCCGCGCCGCCGGACGGCGGAGGCGACGACGGCGGCGTGGTCGGCGTGGTCGGCGTCTCGGTCTCGCACTCCTGGCCCGGCTGCTGCGGGGCGCCCGGCCCGCACGTCGGGGTGTCGGTCGGCGTCGGCGTCTCGGGCCGCTCGGTCTGCGCTGGCGCGTCCCACGCCTTGGGCTGGCTGTCGCTGTAGGTCGGCAGGTCGAACGGCTGCTGCTCCATGTTGGAGCGCTTGATGACGCGCTCCATGAAGCTCTTCCAGATCTGCGCCGGGATCGTGCCACCGTAGATGCTGTTGCCCTGGAAGCCCGGGATGTTGGAGATGGGCTTGCCGCTGTCCATGTTGTACATCGTCACCGCCGACGAGAGCTGCGGCACGTAGCCCACGAACCAGGCGGCCGCGTTCTTCTCGGTGGTACCGGTCTTGCCCGCGACCGGGCGGCCGTCCGACAGCGCCGCCTTGCGCGCGGTGCCGCTGGTGACGACCTTGCGCATCGCGTAGGTGGCCTGCGCGGCCTGGTCCTTGGTCAGGACCTGCTTCCTGGCGTCCTTGTCGTCCCAGGGAAGGTTGACGGTCTTCCACTTGCCGGACTTGAAGTCCAGCTTCTCGACCTTGCTGATCAGGTGCGGCTTGACGGTGTGGCCGCCGTTGGCGAACGGCGCGTAGCCCGCCGCCTGGACGGCCGGCGAGATGTTGGCCACGCCCAGCGACAGCGACGCGTTGCCGAGGTGCGGCTTGAGGTCCTCGTGCGGGACGCCGAACTCCTCGGCGGTCTTGACGACCTTGTCCAGGCCGAGCTTGACGCCGAGCTTCACGTAGGAGGTGTTGACCGACTTCTCGGTGGCCGTCACCAGGTCGATGACGTTCATCGGCGGGTCGCCCTCGTCGTTGTTGACCACGTAGCAGCCGGTGCCCCTGGCCTGCGCCTCACCGGTGGAGGTGTTGATGCACAGCGGCGACTTGCCGGTGATCGTGGACTTGACGCTCTGGCCCTCCTTGAGGGCCGTGGCCAGCACGTACGGCTTGAACGAGGAGCCGACCTGCGCGCCGTTGTGGAAGACGGTGTCCACCTGGCTGCGCTTGGGGCTGCCGCCGTAGAACGCCTTGATCTCGCCGTTGCGGGGATCGACCGCGATCAGCCCGCCGTTGATGTTCTTGGGCCAGTCGCCGGCCCTGGCGTCGCGCATGGCCATGTAGGCGTCGCGCATCCAGCCCTCGTCCAGGCTGGTGGTGATCCGCACGCCGCCCTCGGACTCGGCCAGCTTGGCCAGTTCGGGGTCGATCTGCGCCAGCTCGACCTTGACCCGCTCCCGGATGAAGCCGGTCTGGCTGGTCTGGCTGTTGGCGGTGTCGTCCCAGTTGGTGGTGGTGGTGGGGAACTTCTGCCCCACCTGCTGCCGCTCGGCCGCGCTCAGCCTGCCCATCTTGACCATGCCGTCGAGCACGTAGTTCCAGCGCTGCTGCAGCGCGCGGGCCGGCGCCCCGTTCCCCTTGGTCTCGAAGTAGGCGGGCCGCTGGATCATCGCGGCGAGCATCGCCCCCTCCGCCTTGTCGAGCTTGCCGACGTCCTTGCCGAAGTAGGCGCGCGCGGCCGCCTGGATGCCGTTGGCGTTGCGGCCGAAGTAGATGGTGTTCAGGTACTTCTCGAGGATGTCCTCTTTCTTGCCGCTCTGCCCCAGCTTCACCGAGATCATGATCTCTTTGAACTTGCGGCTCACCGTGCGGTCCTTGCTGAGGCCCTTGTAGTAGTTGCGGGCCATCTGCTGGGTGATGGTCGAGCCGCCCTCGATGTCGCCGCCGGTCGCCGACTTCACGACGGCGCGGGCCAGGCCCTTGGGCGAGACCCCCCACTGGCTCGTCCAGAAGTCGCGGTCCTCCGCGGCCACCACGGCGTCCTGGACGTGCTTGGGAACCTTGCCGAGCGGCACCGACTCGCGGCGCGCGCCCATGCGGACGATCGGCTTGCCGTCCTTGTAGCTGACGGTCGAGCCCTGCGCCGTCACGCCGTCCTGCGGCTTCTCCGGCACGGGCGTCATCATGTAGCCCACGGTGAGGAGCGTGAAGCCGGCCAGCACCAGCACGCCGAAGACGCCCGCCGTGATCTTCCAGGACGGGACGTAGCGGCGCCAGCCCTCCTTGGCGGACGGCTTCTTGTCGCCCTTGCCGCGCCGGGGGCGCTTCTCGGCCTCGCCCCAGAAACCGTCACCGGGACCGTCCGGCCCGTTGGGGCCGCGTCCGCCGGGACCGCGCCCGCCGGGGCCCCCAGGGCCTCCGGGACCGCCCGGTCCGCGTCCACCGGGGCCTCCCGGGCCACCCGGCCCGCGCCCGCCGGTACGCGGCGGCCCGCCGGGGCCTCCGGGGCCGCCCGGAACGCCGGGCGTCGGCGAGACCGCCGTACGGCGCTGCGGCGGGGCTCCCACACGACGGCGACCGCCACCGCCGGGCGGGCGGCCGCCGCGCTGGGGCGGGCGCCCTCCGGGCCGGGCCGGCCGGCCCGGGGTGGGCGAGCCGCCGGGAGCCTCGCCCTGCGCTCCCCTGCCACTGCGGGGCGTGCCTGACCCGCCGGGTCGGCGCGGGCCCCGTGAGCGGGGGCCGTCTCCGTTTTCCGGTCCGTACTGGCTTGGGTAACTCACGCGTCCTCATCAACTGGGGGTACGGCTGTGCGTCGTCCGAGAGTACTGCGCACGTCGGTGCACGGGGGTCGTCCGCGGCCCGTGCCGGGAAGGCCGGGGAACGATCCAGACGGTCCGTCCGGGTCCGCCGCGAGATGTCAGTCGCTGTCCGATCTTCTGCCCTGACCAGCGGAAACGTGCGTCCGCTGGACCTTGCTCCGCCGCTATGGAGGCGGACGGCACCATCCTCGATCAAGACGGCGGCGGGCGCTCTCCGGCCGGCCCGTGCCGCACCGCCGCGTTCCTGAAAGAAACCCGCACAATCTCTGCACAAACCCGGCCGGAACGGCGGCGGGGGGGGCCCCCCCCCCGGGGGGGGGCGGCCCCCCCCCCCCCCCCCGGCACCCCCCCCCCCCCCCCCGCCAACCCCCCCGGGAGGGAGCACGAGGGGTGGCGGCTGTGTGCGCGGCCG
>JBITGK010000001.1:599986-632712 GCA_044456955.1 Spirillospora sp. NPDC050679
GCGCGGCGCGCGGCGGCGCACCGTGCTACTCCCCCAACCCCCCCCCCCCGCCCCCCCCCCCCGGCCGGCGGCGGGCGCCCGCCCCCCCCCCGGGGGGGGGGCCCCCCCCCCCCGCCGCCGTGCCATGGGACATCAGTCCCGCGGCCTGCTCGAACCGAGCGTGATGCGCAGACGTTCGGGAAGCGAGTTCGGCGTCGCCGGATCGCCCTGCCCCTGTCCCTGCTCCTGCTCGTTGCCGTGGCCGTTCTTACGGCACGCCGGGTAGTTCGGGTGCAGGCGGCACCACACGCCGTTCTTCGGCGGGTTCTGCGGCGGCTTGTTGGGGTCGCAGTTGCCGTTGGGGATCCCGTCCGGGCACGGCGGCTTGGGGCCGCCGGGCTGCTGGTCCCCGGGCTTGCCGTCCTTGCAGCTGGGGTGGTCCTTGAAGGCGGGGAAGCGACAGAACCTGGGCTTGTCGTCCTTCTTCTCTTCTTCCTTCTTCTTCTTCGGCACCGGCGGCTTGGCCCACAGCTCGATCCGGCCCGCGTTGGCGGGCGGCGGGAACTGCTTGACCTCCATGCCCTTGGTCGCCTCGACCATGTAGGCGCGCCAGATGCGGGCCGGCACGCTACCGCCCTCGACCTCGCCGATCTCGGGCAGGATCAGCGACTTCTTGCGCTTGAGCTTCTTGTCGAACTCGTCGTTGTAGAGCGTCACCGCCGTGGAGAGCTGCGGGACGTAGCCGACGAACCAGGTCGCCACGTTGTGGTCGGTGGTGCCGGTCTTGCCCGCCGCGGGGCGGTCGGGCAGCGCCGCCGCCTTCGCGGTACCGCGCAGGACGACCTGCCGCATGGCGAAGGTGGCGTCCGCGGCGACGGCCGAGGAGAAGACCTCGCGCTTCTTGGGCTTCAGCTCGGACGGCTTGAACTCTTCGGTGCTGTACTGGACGAGCTTGTTCTTGTTCCCCTCGTCGCGGACCATCACCTTGCGCAGCACGTGCGGCTCGTACCAGGTGCCGCCGTTGGCGAACGCCTGGTACCCGGCGGCCTGCTCGACCGGCCGGATGTTGTTGATGCCGAGGGCGATACCGCCCTGGCCCTTGTAGGGCTCCAGCAGGTCGGGGGCGATGCCGGCGTCGGTCTCGGTCTTGATCAGCTCCTTGTGGCCGACCTTGAAGCCGAGCTGCACGAACGCGGTGTTGACCGAGTCGGCGGTGGCGTCGGTCATGGTGACGGTCGGGCCGCTGGTGTGGCCGTTGGGCACCTTGATGGTGCCGGGGGTGTTGGGCGACACCACGTTGCCGTTGCCGTCGATGGGGGCCATCGACCGGCCTTCCAGCCGGCTGTTGAGGTGGTAGCCCTGCTTCAGCGCGGTGGCCAGCACGTACGGCTTGACCGCCGACCCGGCCTGCGCCGAACCGCTCCAGACGTTGTCGAACGCCTGGGTGAGGTAGTCGGGGCCGCCGTAGAACGCCTCGACCTCGCCGTTGGCGGTGTTGACCGAGATGAGGCCGACCCGGATCTTCTTCGTCGCGAGCTGCTTGGGGTGCACCTGCGGGACGGCGTGCTCGGCCGCCTGCTTGGCCTCCCGCATCTTCCGCTCGTCGAAGGTCGTGGTGATGCGGAGGCCCTTGGTGGTCAGCTCCTGCTCGGTGATGCCCTTGCGCATCAGCTCGGTCTTGGCCCGCATCAGCATGTAGCCGCGCTGCCCCTTGTAGAGCTGGCCGCGCTTGTCCGGCGTGTTGATCTTCGGCAGCGTGTTCTTGAGCGAGTCGGCCTCGGCCTGGCTGAGGGCCTTCAGCTCGACCATGCCGTTCAGGGTGTAGGCGTAGCGCTCCTTCAGGTACGCCTGGTTCTCCTTCTTGGTGATCTCCCGGTTGGGGTCCTGGATCATCCCGCCCAGCACCGCCGCCTGGCTCTTGGTGAGCTTGGAGACGTCGGTGCCGAAGTACTCGCGCGCGGCGGCCTGGATGCCGTAGGTGTCGCGGCCGAAGTAGATGGTGTTCAGGTAGAGCTTGAGGATCTCTTCCTTCTTGTACTTGTCCTCGAGCTTGATGGAGATGAACATCTCCTTGACCTTGCGGCCGTAGGTCCGGTTGAGCGGGTCGGAGTAGTAGTTCTTCGCCAACTGCTGGGTGATGGTCGAGCCGCCGCCCTTGCCGCCGGTCAGGTTCAGCCAGACGGCGCGGCCGGTGCCCTTGATGGAGATGCCGCCCTTGTCGCTGCGGAAGGTGCGGTTCTCCGCCGCAAGCACCGCGTCCTGGACGTGCCTGGGCACCCTGGCCAGCTCGACGCTCTCGCGCCGCTTGCCTATCCGGCCGATCTCCTTGCCGTCGGCGTAGTAGAAGATGGACGCCTGGTCCTCCACGCCCTTGACCGAGGGCTCCTCCGGCACCGGCGTGCCCGCGTAGGCCATGCTGACCATCGCGGCGAGGCTGCCGAACAGCAGCACGAACAGGCCGGTGACGACCTTCCAGGACGGCAGGAAGCGGCGCCAGCCGGTCGTGCGCGACAGGAAGTGGCGCTTCCATCCCTGCTTCGCCGGGTCCTGCGGACCGCGCCGCCCGCGGCGTCCGCCGCCGGGACCACCAGGGCCGCCCGGACCACCGGGACCTCCAGGTCCGCCGGGGCCTCCCGGACCACCGAACCCTCCGGGCCCTCCCGGACCGGGGCCTCCCGGACCACCGGGGCCGCCGGGGCCCGCCGGTGCTCCCAGGCCGCCGGAGCGGTGCGCCCCGGGGACGTTGCGCTGCCCGCCCGGGGCGCCTGGGGGCGCGTCCGGACGGCCCGGCGTCGGGGACCCCTGCGGGGGTCCGGGGATGCCGGGGCCGTTGGACGGACCGGGACGGGAAAAGTTCTGCCCGCCCGGCCGCGGCGACCCGGGTTCCGGTCGGGGCTGGCTTGGATGACTCACGCGACCTCGATCAACAGGGGGACTGGATTCCCGAAGATTACTGGGCGGGTTGGTGAGCGGGGGAGGGACGGGCCTGGCGGGACCGCCGGAGGCAGTGTGCCACGAAGCCGCTCACATTGCCCGCACTGGGGCGCGTCCTCACAGGTCAGAGGGGTGATCCCGATGGCCGAGGACATAGGAGACCGTCAGGTGGTTCCAGGCGCAACCTTGGCACACTTCCACCACATAAACCCTGAATTCACCGTATTCCTGCGCCATCTCCGCGAGCTCCGCGGTGGCCTTCACGCGCCCTTCGTAACGGCCCAGTTCCGCCCCGTAGACATAGGTCACGTGGGTGAGCCGCTCGCGCCGGCAGACCGGGCAGGCGTGCTCGGTGGGCTCGCCGTGGTGCCGGGCCGCGCGCAGCAGGTAGGGGTGGGCGTCGCAGGCGTCGTCCCGCGACAGCCGGCCGGTCCGCAGCCCGGCCAGCGCCGCGCGCCTGGCCAGGCCGTAGTCCACGACCAGCCGGCGTCTCATGGGCGCGGGCTCCGGGCCCGCCTGCCGGCCCACATGCCAGCAGGGTAAGCCGCCCGTGCCCGCCAGGGAAGATCGCGAATCGGGCGCGCCGGAACCCTTCGCCGCAAGGTCGACTTGCCAGGACGGATCGCGGTACGTATCTTGGCGATGTATCGAACCGATACATTCGCTCGATACATCAAGTTGAGACATCGGCTCTGCGGAAGTGGGACGCGGCATGGCGGGCAAGAAGGGCACGGGAGTTCTTGAGCTCGCGGTCCTCGGTCTGCTGCACGAGTCCCCGATGCACGGGTACGAGCTGCGCAAGCGGCTCAACACCCTGCTGGGGATGTTCCGCGCCTTCTCGTACGGCTCGCTCTACCCGTGCCTCAAGCAGCTCCTGGCCAAGGGGCTCATCGTCGAGGACCGGCCCGAGGAGCCGAACGTGCCGCTGGCACTGCAGAGCCGCCGCTCGAAGATCGTCTACAAGCTCACCGCCGAGGGCAAGGAGCGGCTCCAGCAGCTCCTGACCGAGGCCGGACCGGCGTCGTGGGAGGACGAGGGGTTCGGCGTGCACTTCGCCTTCTTCTCGCACACCCGCGCCGACGTGCGGCTGCGCATCCTGGAAGGCCGGCGCAGCCGGCTGGAGGAGCGGCTGGAGCGGCTGCGCGCCGCGCTGGCGCGCACCCGCGAGCGGGTGGACACCTACACCCTGGAGCTCCAGAACCATGGGCTCGAATCCGTCGAGCGCGAGGTCCGCTGGCTCAACGAGCTGATCGGACGCGAGCGGGCGGAGCAGGAACTGCTAGCCAACAAGACTTCGAATACGACTCAGGACATGCCTCGGGAGACGGGCCGCTGACGCAAGGCGGCCCACCCCCCTCGGGGTCGGGTGACGAAACACCACATGTTCCGCAAGAGAGAAGGAGCAACCGGATGGGTTCGGTGCGCGTAGCCATCGTGGGTGTGGGCAACTGCGCCTCTTCACTCGTCCAGGGTGTCGAGTTCTACAAGGACGCGGCGCCCGAGACCCGCGTCCCCGGCCTGATGCACGTTCAGTTCGGCGACTACCACGTGGGCGACGTCGAGTTCGTGGCGGCCTTCGACGTGGACGCCAAGAAGGTCGGCATGGACCTCTCCGAGGCCATCCACGCCAGCGAGAACAACACCATCAAGTTCGCCGACGTGCCGCCCTCGGGCGTCATCGTGCAGCGCGGCCACACCCTGGACGGCCTCGGCGAGTACTACCTGGACATGGTCGAGGAGTCCGACGCCGAGCCGGTCGACGTGGTGCAGGCCCTCAAGGACGCCGAGGTCGACGTCCTG
The DNA here is from genome assembly GCA_044456955.1 of Spirillospora sp. NPDC050679. Lineage (GTDB taxonomy): Bacteria > Actinomycetota > Actinomycetes > Streptosporangiales > Streptosporangiaceae > Spirillospora. The sequence goes on from JBITGK010000001.1 coordinate 604,700, forward strand.
GTGTCGTACCTGCCGGTGGGCTCGGAGGAGGCCGACCGCTTCTACGCCCAGTGCGCCATCGACGCCAAGGTCGCCTTCGTCAACGCGCTGCCGGTGTTCATCGCCTCCGACCCCGAGTGGGCCCAGAAGTTCACCGACGCCGGTGTGCCGATCGTCGGCGACGACATCAAGTCGCAGGTCGGCGCGACCATCACCCACCGCGTGATGGCCAAGCTGTTCGAGGACCGCGGCGTCGAGCTGCTGCGCACCTACCAGCTGAACTTCGGCGGCAACATGGACTTCATGAACATGCTGGAGCGCAAGCGCCTGCAGTCCAAGAAGATCTCCAAGACCCAGTCGGTCACCTCCCAGATCCCGCACGAGATGGCCAAGGCCGACGTGCACATCGGCCCGTCGGACCACGTGCCGTGGCTGGACGACCGCAAGTGGGCCTACGTCCGCCTGGAGGGCCGCTCCTTCGGCGACACCCCGCTGAACCTGGAGTACAAGCTCGAGGTCTGGGACTCCCCGAACTCGGCCGGCGTCATCATCGACGCGGTGCGCGCCGCCAAGATCGCCAAGGACCGCGGCATCGGCGGCCCGATCCTGTCGGCCAGCTCCTACTTCATGAAGTCGCCGCCGGAGCAGTACAACGACGACCAGGCCCGCGAGGCGGTCGAGGCGTTCATCCGCGGTGACATCGAGCGCTGAGCGAGCGAGTGACGCCGGGCGCTGATCGATCGACGTTGCGCACCGCCCAAGCGGTAAGCGCCGGGCAAGGGACGGGCACGGGACGGTAAACGTCTGAGAGCCTGGTCACAAAGCTCACCAAGCAAGCCCTGACAGTGGACACACTGTCAGGGCTTGCTTATTCCTAGACAAGAAATGGTGATGTAGCGGCCGTTGTCACGCTCTGGCCCTACTGTGACACCTCCAGTGACGGTCCGATCGCCGAGCGGAGGAAGACGCATGGCACCGGTGGTGCTCAGGCTGACGGCGGGACTCACGGGGGCCGTGGTGACCACGGCGGGCCTCGCGGCGTGCGGCGGCGGCGACCGCTCGATGGGCGCCGCGTCGGGTCCGCCGCGCGACGGCGGCACGCTGCGCGTCCTCGGGTCCGCCGACGTCGAGCACCTCGACACCGCCTCCGTCAGCAGCGTCGGCTCCTACGGCCTGACCCGCGTCTTCGCCCGCGCGCTGTTCGGCACCCGCGCCTCCAACGTCTTCAGCGAGACCATCCCGGTGCAGGCCGACGTGGCCGCTCAGGTCCCCACCCGGGAGAACGGCGGCATCAGCAAGGACCGCCGCACCTACACCGTGCACCTGCGGCAGGGCGTGCGCTGGAACACCAGCCCGCCGCGCCCGGTCACCGCGCACGACTTCGTCCGGGGCCTCAAGCGGCTGTGCAACCCGGCCGCGCCGTCCTCCAGCAAGGGCTACTACATCTCCACGATCAAGGGGATGGACTCCTTCTGCCGGGGCTTCGCCGAGGTGGACGCCAAGGACGCCGCCGCGCAGGCCGCCTACCAGGACCGCCGGCAGGTCGCGGGCCTGCGCGCCGAGGACGACGACACGCTGGTGTTCACGCTGCGCCGGCCCGCCAGCGACTTCCTGAACCTGCTGACCCTCCAGTCGTCGGCGGCCGCGCCGAAGGAGTACGACCGGTACGTGCCGGACTCGGCCGAGTTCCGGCGCAACACCGTCTCCGACGGCCCGTACCAGATCACCGACTACCGGCCCGGCCGGTCCTACACGCTGGGCCACAACCCGGCCTGGCGGGCCGACGCCGATCCGCTGCGGTCCCGGCACGTCGCCAGGATCGAGATCACGCTGGGCCAGGACTCGGCCGAGGCCGTGCAGCGCCAGATCGAGCAGGGCGGCGCCGACCTGGCGTGGGACCAGCCCGTGCCGACCTCGGCGCTGCCCCGGCTGCGCCGCGACGACCGGTTCGCGATCAGGGACGTGCCCAACACCAACCCCTACCTGGTGTTCAACACCCGCAGCCCCAACAACGGCGGCGCGCTCGGCAAGCGCGAGGTGCGGCAGGCGCTGCAGTACGCGGTGGACCGCGCCGCCCTCATCAAGATCGTCGGCGGGCCGGACGTGGCGCAGCCGCTGCACACGGTGATCCCGGCGGGGCTGCCCGGCCACTCGGCGCTGCCGCACTACCGGACGCCCGGCGAGGCCGGCGACGCCGCCAAGTGCCGCGACCTGCTCGCCAAGGCCGGGCACCCGGGCCTGAAGCTGCGCTTCCCCTACCGCACCAACGGCCTGCACAAGCTCATCGCGCAGTCGATCGCGGCCGACCTCGACGCGTGCGGCGTGGAGACCGAGCTGTCGGCCGACGCGGGCAACTCCTTCTACAGCGGCACCATCTCCGACCCCGACAAGGCGAAGGCGGGCCACTGGGACATCGCCGCGCCCGGCTGGACGCCGGACTGGTACGGCAACAACGGCCGCTCGATGATCCAGCCGCTGTTCGACGGGCGGCTGTACGGGCCGGGCTCCACCAACTACGGCGGCTACGACAACTTCCAGGTCAACGGCGCGATCGACGCCGCGCTCACCGCGAGCGACCCGAACCAGGCCGCCGGGTACTGGCAGCAGGCCGACCAGAAGATCATGGAGGACGCGGCGGTGGTGCCGCTGATGCAGCGCGCGGTGACCACCTACGTGTCCGAGCGCGTGCGGGGGCTGCGGTTCCTGCCGACCGCGGCGTCCTACGACTACACCCACGTGTGGCTGGCGCCCTGACGCCGGTTCCGGCGCAGGCCCGGCGCCGACCCGGTCGGGGCCCGCGGGAGGCCGCATAGGGTGATCGGGTGAGAGCGAGCGAACTGCGTCCGATCGTGCGGGGCCGGGACTTCCGGCGCCTGTACGCGACGCGGCTGACCTCGCAGCTCACCGACGGCGTGTTCCAGGTCGCGCTGGCCGGCTACGTGTTCTTCTCCCCCGAGCGGCAGGCGTCGGCGGGCAAGGCGGCCGCGGCGTTCGCGGTGACGCTGCTGCCCTACTCGGCGCTCGGCCCGTTCGCCGGGGTGCTGATCGACCGCTGGTCGCGGCGCCGCATCCTGGTGTGGACGCCGGTCGTTCGGGCGGCGCTGGTCGCGGCGGTGGCCGCGCTGGTGGCCGCCGGGCACGACGGCGCGGTGTTCTTCCTGGCGGTGCTGCTGGTGCTGGGGGTGAACCGGTTCTTCCTCGCGGCGCTGTCGGCGGCGCTGCCGCACGTGGTGCGGCGCGAGCACCTGGTGACGGCCAACGCGTTCGCCGTCACCTCCGGGACGGTGATCGCGTTCGTGGGCGCGGGCCTCGGCTACCTGCTGCGGTCGGTGTTCGGCGCGGGCCGCGACGGGACGGCGCTGATCCTGCTGTGCGGGGCGGGCCTGTTCCTGGCGGCCGGGCTGGTCGCGACGGCGCTGCCGCGCCGCACGCTGGGCCCGCACCTGGCGGAGGCCCCCGAGCGGACGCGCCGGGCGCTGGGGAACGTGCTGCACGGCCTGGCGGACGGGGCGCGGCATCTGGCCCACCGGCGGCAGGCGGCGCTGGCGCTGGGCGTGATCTCGGTGCACCGCTTCCTGTACGGCGTCATCCTGATCATGACGCTGCTGCTGTGCCGCAACCACTTCACCGCCGGCGCCGAGGACGGGCTGGCGGCGTTCGCGCTGATGCTGGGGGTGTCGGGCGCGGGCTTCTTCGCCGGTGCGCTGGCGACCCCGCCGGTGGTGCGGCGGATCAGCAAGCAGGCGTGGGTCACGGTGCTGCTGGGGGCCGGGGCGGTGTCGCTCCTGCTGCTGGCGACGCCGTTCGCCGAGCCCCTGTGGGCGGCGGGCGCGTTCGCGCTGGGGCTGGTGTCGCAGGGCGTGAAGCTGTGCGTGGACACCGTGCTGCAGGAGTCGATCGACGACGCCTACCGGGGCCGCGTCTTCGCCGTGTACGACATGCTCTTCAACGCGGCCTTCGCCGCCGCGGCGGCCGCGGCGGCGACCTGGCTGCCCGCGGACGGCGTCTCCTACCCGTCCCTCGCCCTGGTGATCGGGGCCTACGCGGTGAGCGCGCTGGTGTACCGCGCCCTGTCGGGCCGGGCCGAGGCGGCCGCGGTCACTGCCGCGCGCTGACGGGCCGCTCCCGCGTCAGCCGTCGGTCGGTGTCAGCCGTCGGCGTCGGTCAGCGAGGCCGCGGCGGCGTACATGGCGTCGGCGATGTGCTCCAGGTCGTCCTCGGTGCTCACGTACGGCGGCATCGTGTAGATCAGCTTGCCGAAGGGCCGCAGCCACACGCCGTGCTCCATCACGACCTCCTGCACCGCCGCCACGTCGACCGGCTCGCGGGCCTCGATGACGCCGATGCCGCCGAGCACCCGCACGTCGGCGACGCCCGGCAGCCCGCGAGCGCCCTCCAGCCCGGCGGTCAGCACGGCCTCGATGGCGTCCACCTCGGCGCGCCAGTCCCGCGACAGCAGCAGGTCGATCGACGCGGCCGCCACGGCGGTGGCCAGCGGGTTGGCCATGAAGGTGGGGCCGTGCATCAGCACCCGCGCCTCGCCGGTGGAGATGCCGCGCGCCACCTCGTCGGTGCACAGGGTCGCGGCGAGCGTCAGGTAGCCGCCGGTCAGGGCCTTGCCCACGCACATGATGTCGGGCGCGACCTCGGCGTGGTCGCAGCCCCAGAACTCGCCGGTGCGGCCGAAGCCGGTGGCGATCTCGTCCAGGATCAGCAGCAGGCCGTGCTCGTCGGCCAGCTCGCGCAGCGCCCGCAGGTACTCGGGGGCGTAGAAGCGCATCCCGCCCGCGCCCTGCACGATCGGCTCGACGATGATCGCGGCCAGCTCGCCGGAGTGCTCGGCCGCCAGCCGCTTCAGCTCGGCGAGGTAGTCCCCGTCGGGCTCGTCCAGGTAGCCGCCGGGCGGGGCCGGGGCGAACAGGTGCCGGGCGAGCACGTCGCTGAACAGGTGGTGCATCCCGTTGACCGGGTCGCACACGGCCATGTCGCCGAAGGTGTCGCCGTGGTAGCCGCCGCGCACCGTCAGCAGCCGGTGCCGCTCGGGCCGCCCCTGCGAGCGCCAGTACTGGAGCGCCATCTTGATCGCGACCTCGACGGCGACCGACCCCGAGTCGGTGAAGAACACCTTGGTCAGCGGCGCGGGCGTCAGCTCCACCAGCTTCTCGGCCAGCCGCACGGCGGGCGGGTGGGTCAGCCCGCCGAACATGACGTGCGCCATCTTGCCGAGCTGCGCGGTGACCGCCGCGTTCAGCTTGGGGTGGTTGTAGCCGTGGACCGCCGCCCACCACGACGACATGCCGTCGATCAGCTCGCTGCCGTCGGCGAGCGTCAGCCGCGTCCCGGAGGCCGACACCACCGGCTGCGCGGGGGCGGTCGCCGGCATCGGCGCGTAGGGGTGCCAGACGTGCTCGCGGTCGAACTCCAGCATCCGCTCGGTCTGCTGCGGGCTCATCCGGCCCAGCCTGAGGTCGATCACGCCGCGCCGCCGTCCGCGCCGCGCCCACCGGCGTCCGGGCCGGCGTCCGGGGCGGCGCCGTCGCCCGTCAGGCCCTCCTCGGCGGCCCAGCGGCGCAGCTCGTCCGCCGCCGCCTCCTTGCCGATCATTCCCCGGTCCAGGCGCAGCTCCAGCAGGAACTTGTAGGCGCGGCCCACCGCGGGCCCCGGCCGGATGCCGAGGATCTCCTGGATCTCGTTGCCGTCGATCTCCGGGCGGATCGAGGCCAGCTCCTCCTCCTCCGCCAGCCGGTCGATCCGCACCTCCAGGTCGTCGTAGGTGCGGCGCAGGCGGTCGGCCTTGCGCTTGTTGCGGGTGGTGCAGTCGGCGCGGGTCAGCTTGTGCAGCCGCTTCAGCAGGGGGCCCGCGTCGCGCACGTACCGGCGCACCGCCGAGTCGGTCCACTCGCCGGTGCCGTACCCGTGGAACCGCAGGTGCAGCTCCACCAGCCGCGACACGTCGGAGACGACCTCCTTCGGGTAGCGCAGCGCGGTCAGCCGCTTGCGGGTCATCTTCGCGCCGACCACCTCGTGGTGGTGGAACGACACCCGGCCGCCCGCCTCGAAGCGGCGGGTGCGGGGCTTGCCGATGTCGTGCAGCAGCGCCGCCAGCCGCAGCACCAGGTCCGGGCCGTCCTCCTCCTGCGCGATCGCCTGCTCCAGCACGATCAGCGAGTGCTCGTAGACGTCCTTGTGCCGGTGGTGCTCGTCGATCTCCAGCCGCAGCTTGGGCAGCTCGGGCAGCACGTGCGCGGCGAGGCCGGTGTCCACCAGCAGCGCCAGGCCCTCGCGCGGGTGCTCGCCGCAGACCAGCTTGGACAGCTCGTCGCGCACCCGCTCGGCCGACACGATCCCGATGCGGTCGGCCATGCCGGTCATCGCCTCGACGACGTCGGGCGCGACCGCGAAGCCGAGCTGGGAGGCGAAGCGCGCCGCGCGCATCATCCGCAGCGGGTCGTCGCTGAAGGAGTCCTCGGGGCGGCCGGGCGTGCGCAGCACCTTGCGGTGCAGGTCGGTGAGGCCGCCGAACGGGTCGACCAGCTCGTAGCCGGGCAGCCGCGCCGCCATCGCGTTCACCGCGAAGTCGCGGCGGCGCAGGTCCTCCTTGAGCGAGGTGCCGTAGGACACCTCGGGCTTGCGCGACTTGGGGTCGTAGGACTCGCTGCGGTAGGTGGTGATCTCCAGCTGGTGGTCGCCCTTGCGCAGGCCCACGGTGCCGAACTCGATGCCGATCGTCCACACCGCGTCGGCCCAGCCGTCGATGATCTGGAGGATCCTCTCCGGCGGCGCGTCGGTCGTCAGGTCCACGTCCTTGGTGGGACGGCGCAGCAGCGCGTCCCGGACCGGTCCGCCGACCAGCGCGAGCTCGTGCCCGGCGGCCGCGAAGCGGTCCCCCAGCTCGTCGGCGACCGGCGCGACGCGGCGCAGCAGGTCGGCGACGGCGGCGCGCTGGGCCGTCGAGGGGGCGGCCTGCGGCTCGGGGGAGGCGTTCTGGTTCGGCACGGCCATCGAGCGTATTTCCTTGGTGGTTCGCTGACAAAGGACTTTGCGCGTCCCGCGGGACCCGCGACCGTCCGAAGACGGGATTGAAGGCTCTTCACATCCCGCGATCCCCGGGTTACGTTCTGGACACCCCGGTGAACACCCGCGCGGCCGTCGGCCGAGCCTCCCCTGCCCCCCAACGGTAGCGGGACGCCGCCGCAGCTCGGGCCACCGCCCGGCCGGGCCGGCCCGCGACGGGGGCGCCGGAGGGCACCGACGCGCGCGGCGGGCGACGGAGGCGGCCGCCGCCGCCCTATGGATGATCTTCGTTTCGGCGGGTATTCCAACAGACCCGCCGGGCGGGGCCGCACCGGCGGAGGGGACGCACGACCACGGGGCGCGGAACAGGCAACCGGGGGGATGCGAGCGGGGCCACGACCCCGCGGAACGGAGCCGGACATGAAGGACGCTCTCACCATCCACCGGGCGCTGCTGGAGCGGGAGACCCAGCACGAGATCGTGCGGCTGCCCCTCGCGATCGCGCACGCCGACGAGTTGCCCAAGGCGCTCGGTCTGCCGGCGGACCGGTGCCTGGTGACACGCGTCTTCGCCTGCAACGACGTGTACCGCGGGCAGCGCTTCCTGGCCGGTGTGATCGTCGCGGCGGGGGTGCGGCCGCCCACCGAGGCGGTGCGGCACGCCGTGGGCGCGCGGCTGATCCGCCCGGCCCGCGCCGACCTGGTCAACAAGGTCACCGCGTACGCGGCGGGACTGGTGTGCCCCCTGCTGCTGCCCGAGGGGATGCCGCTGCTGGTGGACCAGCGCGTCATCGACGGCCTGCCGCCCGACGAGGTCGTCTACACCGCGACCGGGGAGGCGTCCACGGCGCTGGGCATCCGGGCCCTGGACCTGTACGCGCTGAGCGGGGCCAAGCCGGTCGGGTTGTTCGGTCCGGGGCGGATCCCCGACCGGACGGGGGCGGGGTCCGCCTTCTTCTGACGCCCCTTTCCGGGCCGGAGGGGGGCGCTGAGCACACCGTGGAGCAGATCTTCCGGGCGCGGGACGGCCGGGAGGGGTCCGAGGGCGGCGGCGACGCGACTACCATCGAGCGCGTGGTGCGGGAATACGACGCCCGCCGCCCCCACGCGGCCCCTCCGGCGGGCCGCCCCCGGGCGGGCATGGCGTGAGACGGGTCGAACGCACGGCCGCGCTGGCCGCCCTCCTGCCCTGCCTCCTGGCCGGCATGACGCCCAGGACCGCCACCGCGGCCTCCGTCGCCGTCCCGGGCGCCTCCCTGGCCGCGCCGACCGCCCTCGGCGCCTCCGTCGACACCTCGGTGGACGCCGCCCTGGCCGCCGCGCCCGACGCGGCGCTGCCCGACGCGCCGGGCGCCGCCGACCGCGCGCCGCAGCGCGACCGGCAGCAGGTCGCGCTCTCGCTGACCTCGATGTCGGCCAAGGCCGGCCCCAAATCCAAGATCAACGTCACCGGCGTGGTGCAGAACCGGTCCGGCCAGTCGATGCCCGGCCTGTCGGTGCGGCTGCGCTACCGGGGCACCCCCGTCTCCAGCCGCGGCGAGCTCGACCAGTACGCCGCCGCCCCGCCCGGCAACCTGACGGGAGCGCCGCCGAACGCGGTCGCGCAGCTCCCCCAGACCGCCGGCTCGGGCGGGCGGCAGACCTTCGCGCTGAGCGTGGACGCCGACGTGATGGGCCTGGAGCGGTACGGGTTCGGCGTGTACCCCGTCGGCGTCGAGGTGGTGGACGGCTCGGGGCAGGCGGTCGCGGGCGTCACCTCGTTCATCACCTACGTCCCGAAGCGGCCCACCTTCAAGCCGGTGCAGATCAGCTGGGTCTGGCCGCTGGTCGACCGGATGCACCGCGCCGACGACCGCACCTTCATCGACGACAAGCTCGCCGCCGGCATGGCCGCCGGCGGCCGGCTGCGCGGCCTGGTGGACGCCGCGCAGGGCACCAGGACGCCGGTCACCTGGGCGATCGACCCGGCGCTGCTGGACGACGTCAGGGCGATGACCGACGCCGGCGGCTACAACGTGCAGGAGCAGCGGCCCCGCAAGACCGTGCACAAGCAGAAGAGCCAGGCCGCCGTCGACTGGCTGAAGGCGCTGAAAGAGGCGGCCAAGGGCGACCCGTACTTCACCCTCCCCTACGCCGACCCCGACGTGATGTCGCTGGTCCGCTACAAGCTGACCGCCCCCCTCAACATGGCCTACGACCACACCGGCGTCGCCGCCGAGGTCCTCGGCCAGAAGCCCACCACGCAGATCGCCTGGCCGCCGTCGGGCCTGGCCGGGTACGGCACCCTCGGCCAGCTCGCCCGGCTGAACCTCAAGAACGGCGGGTCGTTCCTGCTCAGCGACGTGATGTTCGAGCCGCAGAACGTCACCACCGTCGCCCGCACCAACGTGCAGACGGCGCAGGGCGCCAAGCCCGTGCTGGCCTACGACCAGAAGCTCAGCAGCATCGTCTCCCAGAGCAGCGCCAGGTCGCCCGGCGGCGAGGTGCTGGCGCAGCAGCGCTTCCTCGCCGAGACCGCCATGATCACCATGGAGAGCCCCAACGCGCGGCGCACCGTGGTGGTCGCGCCCAACCGGCACTGGAACCCCTCGCCCAAGCAGGCCAAGATGTTCCTGGACTACTCCGCGAGGGCGCCCTGGCTGTCGGCGAAGCCGCTGGCCGAGGTCGGCGGGACGGCGCCGCAGCCGCGCACCTACCGCGGCTACCCCGACGAGTACCAGCGCTTCGAACTGGGCGACAAGTACCTGGACCAGGTGTACGCGATCGGCCGCCGGGCCCGCGGCTTCACCGCGATCATGGTGCGGCCCTACGCGATGACCTACGACCGGGCGATCCTGCGCCTGCAGTCGGCCGCCTGGCGCGGCCGGCCCGGCCCCGCCCAGCGGGCCCGCCAGGAGCTGGCGCTGGAGCTCAAGGAGCGGATGGACAAGATCCGCCTGCTGTCCAAGCGCGCCGGGCTGGCCGGCGCCTCGGGCCGGCTGCCGATCACCCTGGCCAACGACCTGCCCGACCAGAAGGTGCGCTTCCGGCTGCGCGTCACCGCCGAGTCCCCCGCCAAGCTCAAGGTCGGCGAGCTCCAGGCCAGGGACGAGGTGATCGAGCTCGGCCCGGACCAGAAGGAGAGCCCGCGCGTCCCGGTGCAGGCGCTGGGCAACGGCTCCTTCCGGCTGCGCGTGGACCTGCTGACCGTCGACGGCGGCAAGAAGTTCGGCGACACGCAGGTCATCACCGTGCGCACCACCGGGTACGGACGCGTCGCGGTGCTCATCACCGGTGGCGGACTTGCCGTACTCTTCGTGGGCGTCGGAGTGCGGGCCATCAGAGCAAGGCGCCGCCGGGAAGCGGAGGCAGCCGGTGTCGGAAGCGGATCGGAACCAACGGCCGACGGAGCCCTGGGACCAGGGACCCCCGGCGCCGGGTCGGCGGGATTCTGGCCGACCGGCCAGCCCACAGGGCCCGCAGGGACCGCCCCCGCCGCGCCCGCAGGCACCCTCCCCGGGACACCGCCAGGGACCGCCGCCGAGGCACCCGCAGGCACCGCCCCCTCAGGCACCGCACCCGGGGCCGCCCCAGGGCCCGCCGTACCGGAGCGCCCCTACGGGTCCGCCCCAGCCGCCCCCTCCGCCGAGGGCCCCGATACCGGCGCCGCCCCCGTACCCGGGGACGCCCCAGAGCGCCACGCCGGGGGCAAGCATCGCGGCGGAAACGGCGGTTGACCTGCCCCTGCCCGAGACCGCCTCCCCGCCCTCCGCTCCGCAGGGCGGCGGCAAGGGCGGCGGCGCGGCGGCGCTGCTCCGGTCCGGCGCGGTCATGGCCATCGGCACGCTGGCGTCCCGCATCACCGGGTTCCTGCGCACCGCGATGCTGGTGGCGGCGCTCGGCGTGGGCGCGCTGGCCGACGCCTACAACACCGCCAACACCGTCCCGTTCATCGTCTACGACCTGCTGCTCGGCGGCGTCCTGACCGCCGTCGTCGTCCCGCTGATCGTGCGGGCGCGCGACCGCGACCCCGAGTACGGCGCGCGCTACGAGCAGCGGCTGTTCACCCTCGCCGTCCTGGGCCTGGCGGTGATGACCGCCGTGGCGGTGGCGCTCGGCCCGGTGTTCATCACCATCTACGGCGGCGACTTCCACGGCGCGCAGCGCGACCTCGCCGTGCTGTTCGCCCGCCTGTTCGCGGTGCAGATCTTCTTCCTGGGCGTCAGCGCGTTCTCCGGCGCGATCCTCAACACGCGCAAGCGGTTCGCCGCGCCAATGTGGGCGCCGGTGCTCAACAACATCGTCATCTGCTGCACCGCCGGCGCGTTCATCCTGCTGGCCACCGGCAAGGTGACCCCCGACAACATCTCCGACGGCCAGATCGCGCTGCTGGCGGGCGGCACCATCGGCGGCATGGCGCTGCAGACGCTGGCGCTGTGGCCGTCGCTGCGCGGCTCGGGCTTCCGGTGGCGGCCCCGGCTGGACTTCCGCAAGGGCGAGCTCGGCCAGATCGGCAAGATGGCGGTCTGGACGCTGGCCTACGTGGTGATCACCCAGATCGGGTTCGCGATCACCACCCGGCTGGCCAACGCGGCGGGCGTGCGGGGCCGCGCCGAGCAGCTGGGCGACGTCGGCTACACCCCCTACTTCAACGCCTACCAGCTGTTCCAGCTGCCCTACGCGATCATCGGCGTCTCGGTGATCACCGCGCTGCTGCCCCGGATGAGCGAGCACGCCGCCGCCGGGCGCATGGCCGAGGTCCGCGACGACTTCTCCGGCGGGCTGCGGCTGTCGTCGGTGGTGATCCTGCCCGCCGCCGCGCTGATGGGCGTGCTGGCCCCCGAGATCACCACGGTGCTGTTCGCGCACGGCAACACCAGCGTCGCCGACGCGCACGTCATCGCCGAGGTGCTGCGCATGTTCGCGATCGCGCTGGTGCCGTTCGCCGCCTACCAGCTGATGCTGCGGGTCTTCTACTCCATGCAGGACACCCGCACCCCCGCCTACGTCAGCGTGGCGGTGGTCGCCACCAACATCGCCGCCGCGCTCACCGTCTCGGCGGTGCTGCCCACCGACAAGGTCATCGTGGGCATCGCCGGCGGCTTCGCGCTCGCCCAGACCGTCGGCGCGCTGGTCGGCTGGCTCGTGCTGCGCCGCCGCCTGGGTGGGATGGACGGCCGCCGCGTGCTCACCAGCTACGTCAAGCTGGCGGTCGCGCTGTGGCCGCTGCTCGGCTTCGGCTACGCGGTGCACGCCGTCGTGGAGGCCGGGCTCGGCGTCGGCCTGTGGCAGGGACTGGTCGCGCTGGTGGTCGGCAGCGTCGGCGGGTTCGCGCTGTACCTGCTGTTCGCCAAGCTGCTTCGGGTCGGGGAGGTGCAGACGATGGTCTCGACGTTCGCGCGGCGCATCCCCGGCCGGGGGTGATCTGCGATCGGTCGGGTAAAGCGTGGCAAAGTACTCGGGACGCGCGGCGATAAGGCGGCCGCCCTTCCGAGTAACCACTACCATGTGGGGGACTACGGCTTGCGGGGCGACACCCTGGGGAACGCAAAGAGGAGGGTCGGAGGCGTAAGCTGCCACGCCACGAACATGGGATCTGACCACCTGCGCAGGACGTTGCCGTGAGCACGTCTGTCATCGAGCCCGGCACGCGACTCGCCGGCCGCTACCGCCTCGAAGAACGCATCAGCGACTCCGGCGGATCCTCGCTGTGGAAGGCCGTCGACGAGATCCTCGCCCGCGCCGTCGCCGTGCGCACCTTCGACCAGAAGTTCCCGCGCATCGCCGAGGTGATCACCTCGGCGCGCGCCGCCAGCCGCCTCACCGACCCGCGCCTCACCCAGGTCTTCGACGCCGACGACTCCGGCGAGAACGCCTACGTGGTCAGCGAGTGGGTGGTCGGCGAGACCCTGGAGCAGATGCTCGGCAAGGGCCCGCTGGAGCCCGGCCGCGCCGCCACCCTGCTGTACGAGGCCGCCGAGGCCATCGCCGCGGCCTACGCGGCCGACCTCGCCCACCTGTGCCTGTCGCCGCGCGACCTGGTGTGGACGACCGGCGGCACCGTCAAGCTGCTCGGCATCGCCACCGACGCCGCGCTGCGCGACTGCTACTCCGACGAGCCCGCAGTCCAGGACGTCCAGGGCCTGGGCGCGATGCTGTACGCGGCGCTGACCGCGCACTGGCCGGGCGACCCGGCCCGCTCGGCGCTGCCCGCCGCGCCCCGCACCGACGACGTGCCGCACGCGCCCCGCCAGGTGCAGGCCGGCATCGCCCAGGGCGTCAACGACATCGTGTGCCGCTGCCTCGGCATCGGCGACGGCGAGCCGATCACCACGCCCGCCGGCCTGGCCAAGGCGCTGCGCGGCGTGCCGCGCACGCCGCTGCCGCTGTTCGCCGGCCTGGCCGCCGCCCCGCCGCCGCCCAGGCGCGCGCCCGCGCGTCCGGCCCCGGCCCGCCCGGCGGCCCCCGCGCCCCAGCAGCACCGCCAGGAGCCGCAGCCGCACCCCCGCACGCAGCCCCAGGCCCACCACACCCCCGCGCCGCCCACGACCGCCCCCACCGGCACCCGCCCCTCCGGCGCCAAGGGCGGCGGCCGCGGCCTGCTGCTGGGCGTCGCCGCCGCCGCGCTGACCGTGATCGTCGGCCTGGGCGCGTGGGCCCTGACGGGCGACGAGGACCCCGCCCCCAAGGGCGACACCGAACAGGCCGGCACCGGCGGCCGGCCCAACAAGCAGGCCCCGCCGCCCAAGCCCAAGCCGACCGAGTTGAAGGTGTCCGGCGTCTCGGCGCTGGAGGCCCCGCTGCGCGGCGACCACGACAGCCAGATGAACAAGCGGCTGGACGCGGTCACCGACGGCAAGCCCCAGACCGAGTGGGAGACCGCGACCTACAAGTCGGCCGACTACGGCAACCTGTCGAAGGGCTTCGGCGTCGTCCTGAACATGGGCAGGCCGGTCCAGGTCGACCACGTCCAGGTCCTGACCTCCTCCGGCGGGCCCCTGCAGTTGCGGATCGGCAACTCCCAGGGGCCCTACACCGCGCTCGACAAGGTCGCCGAGCAGCAGTCCTCGGGAGGCCAGGTCAGGCTCACCCCGGCCAAGCAGGCCACGGGCCAGTACGTGCTGGTCTGGTTCACCACCCCGGTGCCGTCGGGGTTCAAGGCCAAACTGGGCGAGGTCACCGTCTTCGGCACTCCCGCGAACTGACTTACAAGATCGTTCCCCGGGTCACGAGTCGGCGGCGATCCGGTCCCGGGCGAACGGGCTGTGACGTGGGGCTGGATCAGTCGGTATCGTGCCTGTGAGCAGAATGTCCCCTCCCCTCAGGAATCTGTGGTGCGCACCCCAGCAGGCGTTTCCGGCCGCCGACGTCCGCCGCTGAACGGTCCCGCCGTGCTCGAAGGCCGCCGCCCATGGCGTCGGTGAGCACGCGCCCGGTGGACGAGACCCCCGACAAGGAGCTGCTCGCCCGGCACGCGGCGGGGGACCCCCATGCCTTCGCCGAGCTGGTCAACCGGCACCGCGACCGCATGTGGGCCGTCGCGGTGCGCACGCTCGGCGACCCGGAGGAGGCCGCCGACGCGCTGCAGGACGCCTGCCTGTCGGCCTTCCGCGCGGCCGGCCGGTTCCGCGGGGACGCGGCCGTCACCACCTGGCTGCACCGGATCGTGGTGAACGCCTGCCTGGACCGCATCCGCCGCAAGGCGGTGCGGCCCGCCACGCCGATGGGCGACGACGCCACCTTCGACGCCGTCGCGCCCAAGGCCCCCGACCCCACCGACGCGCACGGCGTCGCCCTGGACGTGCAGGCCGCGCTGGCGGCGCTGCCGTTCGAGCAGCGGGCCGCGCTGGTGCTGGTCGACATGATGGGCTACTCGGTCGACGACGCCGCCCGCGTACTGGAGGTCCCGCCCGGCACGATCAAGAGCCGCTGCGCGCGCGGCCGCGCCCGGCTCGCGCCCCTGCTGACCCACCACCGGAACCGTCCGGCCCCCCGGAACGTCGGAGGTGTGGAAGGAGGTGGCACACCAAGATGAAAAACCCCGCGCATCTTGACCACGACACTCTGGCCGACCTGGCCGAGGGTCTGCTCGAAGACGACCAGGCCGCCTCCGTCAACGCGCACCTCGAATCCTGCGCCGACTGCCGGGAACGCTCCGCCGACCTTGCGGACGTCTCCCGGATCCTGGCGGAGGCACCGGTACCGCCCATGCCCGCCGACCTGGCGTCGCGCATCGACTCGGCCATCGCCGCCGAATCGCTGCACAACGCCCAGGTGGTGAGCCTGGAGCAGCGGCGCGGACGACGGCATTGGCAGCTCCTGTCGGCCGCGGCCGCGACGGTGGTCGTGCTCGGCGGCGGAGCGATGATCGGCAAGGCCGCGATGGAGGGTTCCGGCGACGACGCGAAGACGGCGGCCAAGACACCCGTGATGGACGCGGGCGACGGCCGCGCCTCGGCCGGCGCGTCCGCGGACGGCTCCGCCCGGGCGCCCGGCGTCGCCCCCAAGGAGGCGTCGCCGCACCGCAGCGCCCTGGTCGCCCCGCTGTCGTTCACCGTGGCGGCCAGCGGCACCGACTACCGCGCCTCGTCCCTGGGCCCGCAGGTCAGCGACCTGCTGGGCAAGGGCTCGGAGCTGCGCACCGACGGCCGCGCGCCGGACGCGCGCCTGTCGGAGTGCGTCGCGAACGTCACCCGGGGCAAGTCCCCCGCGCTGGTGGACTCGGCCAGGTACGAGGGCGGGCCCGCCACGGTGATCGCGGTGCGGGCCGCCAAGCCCGACGCCTGGGAGATCTGGGTGGTCGCTCCCGACTGCTCGGCCCAGGACTCCCGCGAGCTCAAGCACACGGTGGCCGGCGGCTGACCAGCGCCCGACATATACGGATACAGGCACGGAAAAGGGGCCGCTCCCGCTCGGGAGCGGCCCCTTCCGCGTGCGGGGGCCGGCGCGGTCCGGTCAGCTCAGCTCGCGCAGGAAGTCCTCGGCGATGCTCCAGGCCCGCTCGGCCGACTCGGCGTCGTAGTCGGGCAGGTCGGGGTCGGTGAACAGGTGGCCGGCGCCCCGGTAGCGGAACACCTCCACGTCCGCGCCCGCCCGCCGCATCCGCAGGTACCAGGCGTTCTGCCAGTCCACCGGCTCGTAGGTGTCGGGGTCGGCGACGTGCAGCTGCACGGGGATCTCGGTGGAGGCGTCCTCGGCGAGGTCGGAGGTGCCGTGCATCAGCAGCAGCCCGCGCGCCTTCTCGTCGGCCAGCGCGAGGTTCTGCGCGATGGCGCCGCCCAGCGAGAAGCCCGCGTACACCAGGCCGTCGCCGGCCAGGGGGGCGGCCGCCGCCACCGCGCGGCGCAGCAGCTCGTCCCGGCCGATCTCCTCCTTGATCTCGCGGCCGGCCTCCGGCGTGTCGGCCGTGCGCCCGTCGTACAGGTCGGGAGCGTGCACCTCGTGCCCGGCCGCGCGCAGCCGTTCGGCGGCCTGGTGGACGGCGGGCCGCAGCCCGTAGACCGAGTGGAGGAGAAGAATCCGAGCCATGGGGCAAGCTTACGACCAGCGCTGCGGCGGCCCGGGAATCCCTGGGGCCTAGGATCGGTTGACGCCACCGACAGGGCGGGCTGAGCCGGAGGCGGCGAGGCGGCAGAGCGGTGAGGCGGCAGGGCGAGGCGCCCCGGCGTGAGCCGTGGCGGGCCTTGGCACCGAAGGCGAACAAGGAGAAGGACAGAACTGTGAGCGACGTCCGCAACGTCATCATCATCGGCTCGGGCCCCTCGGGCTACACGGCCGCGATCTACGCCGCCCGCGGCGACCTCAAGCCCCTGGTGTTCGAGGGTTCGGTGACCGCCGGCGGCGCGCTGATGAACACCACCGACGTGGAGAACTTCCCCGGCTTCCCCGACGGGATCATGGGCCCGGACCTGATGGACGGGCTGCGCAAGCAGGCCGAGCGGTTCGGCGCCGAGCTGATCACCGACGACGTCACCGAGGTCGACCTGACCGCCGACCCCAAGATCGTCAAGGTGGGCGAGGACGTCTACCGCGCGCACGCGGTGATCGTCGCGACCGGCTCGGGCTACCGCGAGCTGGGCCTGCCGGACGAGAAGCGCCTGTCGGGCCGCGGCGTGTCCTGGTGCGCCACCTGCGACGGCTTCTTCTTCCGCGAGCAGGACATCGTGGTCGTCGGCGGCGGCGACACCGCGATGGAAGAGGCGATCTTCCTGACCAAGTTCGCCCGCTCGGTCACCGTCGTGCACCGCCGCGACGAGCTGCGCGCCAGCCGCATCATGCAGGACCGCGCGTTCGCCAACGAGAAGATCAAGTTCGTCTGGAACAGCGAGGTCGTGGCGATCCACGGCGAGGACCGCGTCCAGGGCGTGCAGCTGCGCGACCGGGTGACCGGCGAGGAGACCCGCCTGGAGGTCACCGGGCTGTTCATCGCGATCGGCCACGACCCCCGCAGCGAGCTGTTCGCCGGGCAGCTCGACACCGACCCCGACGGCTACCTGCTGGTGGAGCACCCGACCACCGCCACCAAGATCCCCGGCGTGTTCGCCGCCGGCGACGTGGTGGACCACATCTACCGGCAGGCCATCACCGCCGCCGGCAGCGGCTGCTCGGCCGCCATCGACGCCGAGCGCTGGCTCCAGGACCGCGGTGAGGCCGAGATCGTGCCCCAGCCCGCCAAGGAACTGGCCGGCGAGGGCTGACGACCCGTCCAGCGCGCGTCGGCGGAACCCACCGCCGCCGCGGGGAACACGAAGGAGAAACCATGAAGGCCGTGACCGACGCCGACTTCGAAGCCCAGGTCCTCAAGAGCGACAAGCCCGTTCTGGTCGACTTCTGGGCGGAGTGGTGCGGCCCGTGCCGGATGGTCGCCCCCATCCTGGAGGAGATCTCCAAGGAGCACGGCGACAAGCTCGACATCGTCAAGCTCAACATCGACGAGAACCCCAAGGTCCCGGCGCAGTACGGCGTCATGCAGATCCCGACGATGAACGTCTACAAGGGCGGCGAGGTCGTCAAGCAGATCATGGGCGCCAAGCCCAAGGCCGCCCTGCTGCGCGACCTGGCCGAGTTCATCTGACCGGTCCGCCCGGGCAGTGCCCGTGAGAGAACGGCCCGCACCACGCACCGGTGCGGGCCGTTCCGCGTCCGGCCCGGCGCGTGGAAAACGGCCCGTACCTCGCCGAGGTGCGGGCCGTTCCGTTCAGCGGGCTCTGACACGGCCTCACACGGGCCGGAGCGCGCCCTCCGGGGTCATGGAGCCCAGCAGCCGTTCCAGGGCCACCTCGACATCCTCACGCCACGACAGGGCCGACTTGAGCTCCAGCCGCAGCCGCGGGTACCGGTGGTGGGGCCGCACCGTCTTGAAGCCGACCGACAGCAGGTAGTCGGCCGGCACCATGCAGCCGCCCTCCTCGCCCTTGAGGTCGCCGAACGCCTCGATGGCCTTCACGCCGCGCCGGGTCAGGTCCTTGGCCACGCCCTGCACCAGCATCCGGCCGAGGCCGCCGCCGGTGAAGTCCGGCAGGATGTGCGCGGTCATCAGCAGCACCGCGTCCGCGCTGACCGGGCTGGTCGGGAACGCCACCGAGCGCGGCACGTACAGCGGCGGCGCGTAGAGCACGAACCCCGCCGGGACGTCGTCGACGTACACCAGCTTCCCGCAGCCGCCCCACTCCAGCAGGGTCGAGGAGATCCACGCCTCCTTCTCCAGCTCCGGAGCGCCCGCCTCCACCGCCCGGTCGCGGCTCACCGGGTCCAGCTCCCAGAAGACGCAGCGCCGGCAGCGACGCGGCAGGTCGCCCAGATTGTCCAGCGTGATGTTGACGAGACGACGCGACACCTGCTCGGCACCCCCAGGGCGGTACGCCACTTCACGGAAAATCCCGGAACAGACCGGGACCCTCGGGCATCGTATCGGAGAGGGGGCGCGGCCCCCGGCAGGCGAGGCGCGGGGGGTTCGGCCCATCCCGCCGGCGGCGATGCCGTAGTTTGCAGAGACATTCCGATCACCCCTGGAGGTGCCTCGTGGAACAGCACACGCGCACGGATGCCTACACAGATCGCTACGCCGCCCGTGCCGCCGGCATGGTGGCCTCGGAGATCCGGGCTCTGTTCGCCGTGGCTGCCCGCCCCGAGGTGGTCTCCCTGGCGGGCGGGATGCCGTACGTGTCGGCGCTGCCCCTGGACGAGGTCGGCCGGATGGTCGGCGACCTGGTGGCGCGCAACGGCGCGGAGGTCCTGCAGTACGCCTCGGCGCAGGGCGACCCGGTGCTGCGCGAGCGGATCTGCGAGGTGATGTCCCTGGAGGGCATCGCCGCGTCCGCCGACGACGTCGTGGTGACCGTGGGCGCGCAGCAGGGCCTGGACCTGGTCACCCGGATCTTCGTGGACCCGGGCGACGTGGTGCTCGCCGAGGCGCCCTCCTACGTGGGGGCGCTCGGCACCTTCGCCTCCTACCAGGCCGACGTCGTGCACGTCCCGCTGGACGAGGGCGGCCTGATCCCCTCGGCGCTGCGCGAGACGCTGGAGCGGCTGCGCCGCGAGGGCCGCACCGTCAAGTTCCTCTACACCGTCCCCACCTTCCAGAACCCGGCCGGCGTCACCCTCACCGCCGCGCGCCGCGCCCAGGTCCTGGAGATCGCCGCCGAGTACGACGTGCTGGTCATCGAGGACAACCCCTACGGCCTGCTGGGCTTCGACGGCGACCCGATGCGGGCGCTGCGGGCCGACGACGCCGAGCGCGTGATCTACCTCGGCTCGTTCTCCAAGACCATCGCCTCGGGCCTGCGGGTCGGCTGGGTGCTGGCGCCGCACGCCGTCCGCGCCAAGCTCGTGCTGGCCGCCGAGTCGGCGATCCTGTGCCCGTCGAGCTTCTCCCAGCTCGCCGTCCGCGAGTACCTCACCACCCAGCCGTGGCGCGAGCAGATCAAGGACTTCCGCGAGCTGTACCGGGAGCGGCGCGACGCGATGCTGGAGGCGCTGGAGTCCTTCATGCCGGAGGGCTGCACCTGGACGCGCCCGGCGGGCGGCTTCTTCGTGTGGCTGACCCTGCCCGAGGGCCTGGACGCGAAGGCGATGGCCCCGCGCGCCCTGGCCGAGCGCGTCGCCTACGTCCCCGGCACCGGCTTCTACGCCGACGGCGACGGACGGCGGCACATGCGGATCTCCTACTGCTACCCCGAGCCGCACCGCATCCGCGAGGGCGTGCGCCGCCTGGCCGGGGTGGTCGAGCAGGAGCTCCAGCTGCGGGACACTTTCGGGGGAGTCGAGCACCAGCGGTCCCCCGGCGGGGTCCACACGCCGGGTCCGGACACGGTCTGAGACTCTGAGACGCCGAACGGAACGCCCGGCCTCCCCCACGGGGAGCCGGGCGTTTCCCATCTCACAGGAGGGCAGCGGATTTGGAACTCGGTCACGTCGTCGTGCTAGCCGGGGGACTGTCGCACGAACGGGAGGTGTCCCTGCGCTCGGGCCGCCGCGTCGCGGACGCGCTGCGCTCGGCCGACGTCCCGGTGGAGTTGCGGGACGCCGACGCGACCCTGCTGGACTCCTTCAGCAACGACCCGCCGGACGCGGTGTTCCCGGTGCTGCACGGAGCGGCGGGGGAGGACGGCGCGATCCGGGGCGTGCTCGAACTGCTCGGCATCCCCTACGTGGGCGCGCGCCCGGACGCGTGCCGGGTGGCGTGGGACAAGCCGACGGCCAAGGCGGTGGTCCAGCGGGCCGGCCTGCGGACGCCCGCCTCGGTCGCCCTCCCCAAGGAGGTCTTCCACGACCTGGGGGCCTCCGCCGTCCTGGAGCGCATCCTGAGCCACCTGGGCCTCCCCCTGTTCGTGAAGCCCGCGCAGGGCGGCTCGGCGCTGGGCGCGTCGGTCGTCCTGGAGGCGAGCGACCTGCCGGCCGCGATGGTGGGCTGCTTCGCCTACGGGGACGTGGCGCTGGTGGAGCAGTACGCGGAGGGCGCCGAGATCGCCGTCAGCGTCATCGAGCGCGCCGGCGAGCCCCGCGCCCTGCCCGCGGTGGAGATCGTGGCTCCAGGGGGACGCTACGACTACACCGCCCGCTACGACGCGGGGGACACCGAGTTCGTCACCCCGGCGCGCCTGTCGCCCGAGGCGACCGAGCGGGCGACGGCGGCCGCCGTGACCGCCCACCGGGCGCTGGGGCTGCGCCACCTGTCCCGGACGGACATGATCGTGTCCGCGGACGGCGAGGTGCACTTCCTGGAGGTGAACGTGGCGCCCGGGATGACCGAGACGAGCCTGCTCCCCCGCGCGGTGAGCGCCGCCGGGCTGGACATGGGCGAGCTCTGCCGCGACCTGATCGTGCGCTGCCTCCGCTGAGAGCCCGACGTTTCACGGGAAACCGCGTCTGCGGGTTTCCCGTGAAACATGCCCCGAGGCGGCGGCACCGACGTTTCCCGTGAAACGCTCGCCCGCATCTCGGTCCCTCGTTTCCCGTGAAACGTCATTCCCAGCCCCTTGGCCGAAGGGCTGACGTTTCACGGGAAACGAGCGAAGGCGGCGGTCCGAGACACCAAAGATCCCGCAGTGGCAGGTCGGGTTTCAGGGGCGCGCAGCGGGAAATAGATGATCACGAAGTGGCCGCCAGGGGAGTGCGCTGGCTCGGCCGAGCAGGACGCGACCTCAGCGGCCGCCACACGAGGGCGGGCGGTCCTCCGAGTCCCGGGGCCGTCCCCGGCGGTGAGATCGGCGACGTCCCGCCCGGTGCCTGCCATCGGCGTTCACCGCACATGCGAACGCCCCGGTCCGTGACGGGCCGGGGCGTTGGCGTCAGCGCTCCTCGGGGGCTCAGTCCTCGGACTCGCCGACGCCCTCGTCGTCGGGGGCCATCGACTTGATGATGCGGTCCAGGTCCTCCAGCGAGGCGAACTCCACCACGATCTTGCCCTTGTTGCGGCCGAGGTCCACCCGCACCTTGGTGTCGTAGCGGTCCGACAGCCGGTCGGCCAGATCGCGCAGGGCGGGCGAGACCTGCTTCTTGGCCCGCCCCTGGCGCGGCTCGGGGGGACCGTCCTCCACCTCGCGCAGCGTGATGATCTCCTCGACCGCGCGCACCGACAGCCCCTCGGCCACGATGCGCTTGGCGAGGTGCTCCTGCGCCTCGGCGCTGTCCAGGCCCAGCAGGGCGCGGGCGTGGCCGGCCGACAGCACGCCCGCCGCGACGCGCTGCTGCACGTTCGGGGGCAGGTTCAGCAGCCGCAGGGTGTTGGTGATGTGCGGGCGGGACCGGCCGATGCGGGCGGCCAGCGCCTCGTGCGTGGTGCCGAAGTCGTCCAGCAGCTGCCGGTAGGCGGCGGCCTCCTCCAGCGGGTTCAGCTGCTGGCGGTGCAGGTTCTCCAGGAGGGCGTCCCGGAGCATGTCGTCGTCGCCGGTGTCCCGGATGATGGCCGGGATGGCGGTGAGGCCCGCCTGCTTGGCCGCGCGCAGCCGCCGCTCCCCCATGATCAGCTCATAGGGGTGCTCGGCGTCGTCGCTGCGCCGCACCACGATCGGCTGCAGCAGGCCGACGATGTGGATCGACTCGGCGAGCTCTTCGAGGGCCTCGTCCTCGAAGTGCTTGCGCGGCTGCCGCGGGTTGGGCCGGATCTCCTTCAGGGGGAGTTCGGCGAAGTGCGCCCCGGCGACCGGCTCCAGGCCGGGGACGGACGCGGCCGCGCCGTCCGAGCCCGCCGGGTGGGCGCCGTGGCCGCTCCCGGGCGCCTCCGGCTCCGCCTGCGCGGGCGGGGGCGGAGCGGTGGGGATGAGCGCGCCCAGGCCCTTGCCCAGGCCGCGCGGCCGCTGGCTCACGTGGCGGCTCCCGCGTTGCGGTGGGCCATCTCGGACGCCGCCTCGCGGTAGGCGAGCGCGCCGCTGGAGCCCGGGTCGTAGGTGATGACGGACTGCCCGTAGCTCGGCGCCTCCGAGACGCGCACGCTGCGGGGGATCACGGTTTTCAGGACGATGTCTCCAAAGTGCTGCCGCACGTCCTCGGCGACCTGCGCGGCCAGCCGGGTCCGGGCGTCGTACATGGTGAGCAGGATGGTGGAGACGTTCAGCGCCGGGTTCAGGTGCGCCTTGACCAGGTCCACGGTCCGGATGAGCTGGCCGAGGCCCTCCAGCGCGTAGTACTCGCACTGGATCGGGATCAGCAGCTCGTCCCCGCCCACCAGCGCGTTGACCGTCAGCAGGCCCAGCGAGGGCGGGCAGTCGATCAGGACGTAGTCGAACTTGTCGGTGTCGTAGGCGTCCAGCGCGCGGCGCAGCCGGGACTCGCGGGCCACCTTGGAGACCAGCTCGATCTCCGCGCCGGCCAGGTTCAGCGTGGCGGGCGCGCAGTACAGGTTGGGGATCTCCGGCGCGGCCACCACGATGTCGGCCATCGGGGTGTCCTCGATCAGCACGTCGTAGATCGACGGGATCTCCGCGTGGTGGTCCACGCCCAGCGCCGTGGAGGCGTTGCCCTGCGGGTCCAGGTCCACCACCAGGACCTGGGCGCCGTGCAGCGCCAGCGACGCGGCGATGTTCACCGAGCTGGTGGTCTTGCCGACGCCGCCCTTCTGGTTGGCGATCGTGATGACGCGGCACCGGCCGGGGCGGGGCCACTCCTTGTCCCGGCCCCCCGCCTGCGCCTTGAGTGCCGTCGTTCCGGTTCCACGTGAAACCTTGGCGTCCTTGAGCGCCTCGCGCACGAGTTCTGACTCCCCCTGAGAGATACGTCCCGGCGGCTGCGCGCCGCCGTTGCCCCCGTTCGGGACGTAGCCGACGTTGTCGGCCGTCCCGGACGTCGTACCCGCCCACATCGCGTGCCCGGACGGGGCGGCCGCGGGCGCCGCCTCCCCCGCGGCCCCCTCCTCCCCGGCGTCCTGCTCCGCCGCGGCGTCCGGCCGGTCCAGGCCGGAGTCGGAATCGTCGGGGGCTTCGCCGGCGCCGTCAGGCCGGCCCACTCCTGGTCCCGTGCTCATGAAGACCTCTTCCTCGACCCTTTAGCACGCCGGGGCGCGCGTTCGGCGACCACACGGACAAGCGTTGTCGGCGGGTCGACCTTACCGCGCCCGACTTGGAGCAGTTCGGTAGTACGCACACCGAAACGCTCCAGAACCGGGCGTGCCTCCTCCAGCTCCACGGCGGCCCGTTCTCCCTTGAGGGCGAGCAACTCCCCACCCGGGCGCAACAGGGGAAGGGCCCATTTGGCGAGCCGCTCCAGCGGGGCGACCGCACGGGCGGTGGCCACGTCCACCGCGAAGTCCTTGACGACCTCCTCGGCCCGGCCCCGCCGCACCTCCACGTTCTTCAGCCCGAGCAGTTCCACGGCCTCGTCGAGGAAGGTGGTCCGGCGCAGCAGCGGCTCCAGGAGCGTGATCCGCAGATCGGGGCGGACGATCGCCAGCACCAGCCCGGGCAGCCCCGCGCCCGAGCCGATGTCCACCACGGTGGCGTCCCGCGGGATCGCCTCGGCCACCACCGCGCAGTTGATCAGATGGCGCTCCCAGAGGCGATCGACCTCGCGCGGGCCGATCAGCCCCCGTTCGACGCCCGGCCCGGCCAGGAAGTCCGCATAACGCTCCGCGATGGGCAGTGTGTCACCGAATACCTCACGTGCAGTCCCCACCGAACGAATCGTTCCACAAAACCCCACGGGGACGTACCCGCGAAACGGGCCCATGACCTCGGGGATGACCTTGGCGGCGGCCGCGCGGACGGCCCCGCCGGGCCCGAGCGTGCCCGAAGCCACGCATATTCGCCGCTGCAGGGGTAGAGGGAGACCAGTGCTGCCCGCCCTTCACGGAAGGAGGCTCCGAGCCATGGGTATCGGAGTCAGTCTGGCTTTCATCGCCATCGGCGCGATCCTCGCCTTCGCCCTCAACGTCGACGTCAGCGGTGTCAACATCACTATGGTCGGCTTGATCCTGATTCTGGTGGGGGCCATCAGCATGGCCTTCACGCTGCTGTACACCCGGCCGCGCCGTCGCGCCGGGCAGATCGTGGGCGCCGACCCCGCCTACGGTGACGAGGGTGCTCCGGTGGAGACCGTTGTCAAGGAGGAGCGCATCATCGAGCGTCCGGTAGACGCCGCGACGGGCGCGCCCGTGGAGCGGGTCGAGCGGGTGGTCGAGCGCCCCGCGACCCCCGCCGGCGGCCACAGCGCCCAGGACCCCGCCGTCGCGCAGGATCCCGCCGTCGCGCAGGACCCCGCCATCCAGAACGTCACCCCCATCCCGCCGGAGCGCCGCGCTCCCCACAAGCGGAGCTGAACCGCCCGGCCCAGATCGCCCCACCTGACGGTCGCAACCGAACGGACTGAACGCTCGTGCGAGCAGCGCACCCGAAGACCACCGCCTCCCATGACGGCCCCGGAACCGCAGGCTTCCCACGCAGGAGGCAGGCGCGTCCCGGGAACAGGATGACGAAGCCGGCCTGACGCCGCCGACGGCCGGTTTCCCAGAACGCTCGGTGTGCTACGGCGGCGGTGCACACCGAGCCCCCGCAGAGGCCCCGCATCCCAGATTTGGGGGCGGGGTCTCTGCCCGTCCGGACGAAGAAACGGCTTCGGCCCCGCACCTGATCAGGTGCGGGGCCGAAGCCGTTCAGTGCGGTTCTGCGACCTCAACCGCCACGCGAGTGCCTAACTGTCCCGGTGGGGCAAAGCCGGAGGCGAGCCCCACCGGGACAGATCGCGAAGCGATGCGGCACTCGCAAAGCAACGGTCAGGGGGCGAGCCGCCAGGCGAGCCCCCTGGGCCGGGGCTTCAAACTAAGAAGGATGGACCACCACGTAGCGGTCGGGCTCCTCGCCCTCGGACTCGCTGCGCAGTCCCGCCGCGGCGACCGCGTCGTGGACGATCTTGCGCTCGAACGGGGTCATCGGCGCCAGCGGCTTGGCCTCGCCGCTCTGCTTGACCTCGTCGGCCACGTCCTGGCCCAGCTTGGTCAGCTCCGCGCGGCGGCGCTCGCGGTAGCCGCCGATATCGAGCATCAGGCGGGTGCGGTTGCCGGTCTGGCGGTGCACGGCCAGGCGGGTCAACTCCTGCAGGGCCTCCAGGACCTCGCCGCGCTTGCCGACCAGTTCGTCCAGCGAGCCGCCGACCACCGCGACCAGCGCGCGCTCGCCCTCGACGTCCATGTCGATGTCGCCGTCGTAGTCACCGATGTCCAGCAGACCCTCGATGTAGTCGGCGGCGATCTCGCCTTCCTGCTCGAGCGCCTGGACGTCGACCTCGGTGGTGTCGGTCTGGCTCAACGGGATCTCCTTCTTCGGCAGGGACCGGGGTCAAAACTAGCGCTTCGGGGTGCCGCTGCGCTTGCTGCGCGGCTTGCGCGTCGGCTGGTTGCGGACGACCTTCGGCTTCTCGGGCTCGGGGGCCGGCTCCGGCTCCTTCTTCAGCTTGCCCTTGATGCCGGTCGGCGCGGGGGCCGCCTTGCCGCCCTTGCCGCCCTTGGCGGGGGCCGCGCCGTTGCCGTTGCCGTTGGCGCCGTCCGTGCCCAGCGGCGGGTACTTGGAGTAGATGTAGTGCTGCTGCACCAGGGTCCAGCTGTTGGAGGTCACCCAGTACATCAGCACGCCCAGGGGGAAGCCGAGGCCGAACAGGCCGAACAGCGGGGCCAGGAAGACCATCATCTTCTGGGCCTGCATCATCGGGTTGTTCTCGTCGGTGACCGGCTGGCGCTTCATGCTGGCCCGCACCGTGAAGAAGGTGGTGCAGGAGCTGATGATCACCGCGATGCCGGTGATGACGATCGCGCTCCAGCTCTTGGGGTCGGCGCCGAAGGCGTTCAGGAAGGTGTCGGGGATGTGCGCCCCGAAGATGTTGGCCTTCTGCGCGCTGGACACCAGGTCGGGGGTGACCGCGAACACGCCCTCGCCGGGCTTGGCGTCGGAGATCCGCTTCAGCACCTGGAACAGGCCGATGAACACCGGCATCTGCACCAGCAGCGGCAGGCAGCCCGACAGCGGGTTGGCGCCGTTCTCCTGGTAGAGCTTCATGACCTCCTGGTTGAGGCGCTGCTTGTCGTTCTTGTACTTCTTGCGCAGCGCCTGGACCTTGGGGTTCAGCTCCTGCATCTTGCGCGATGCGTGGATCTGCTTGACGAACAGCGGCACCAGCAACAGGCGCAGCAGGACGGTGAGCAGGATGATCGAGCCGCCCCACGCCCATCCGCTGTCCTTGTCGATGCCGATGGAGCTCAGACCCGTGTGGATCCACACGATGAGCTGAGCGACGATCGAGTACAACCAATCAAGCACCGGGCAGCTCCTTGGGCTCTGCTAGGGCGGGGCCGCTCTCCTCGCGGCCGGAGGTGTGGGTGGGTGCCGCGTCCCTGTTCCGGCGCGGCGGCACGGGGTCGTGCCCGCCGCGGTTGAACGGGTGGCACCGGCCGATCCGGCGGGCGGTCAGCCACGTGCCGCGCAGCGCCCCGTGCGTCTGGAGGGCCTCCAGGCCGTAGGCGCTGCAGGTGGGCTGGAAGCGGCACTGCTGCCCGAGCAGGGGGCTCAAGAAGCGGCGGTAGGCACGGACCAGCAGGATCAGCGCTCGCGCCGCCGGGCTCGGCGGCGCGTCGGCCGGGTCCGGCCCGGTGGCCGGGCTCGGCGCGTCGGCCGCCTGGTCACCGGGGGCGGGCGCCCCTGGCCG
This sequence comes from Spirillospora sp. NPDC050679, assembly GCA_044456955.1. Taxonomy (GTDB): domain Bacteria; phylum Actinomycetota; class Actinomycetes; order Streptosporangiales; family Streptosporangiaceae; genus Spirillospora. The sequence goes on from JBITGK010000001.1 coordinate 632,296, forward strand.
ATCGGTCATCTGTGCCCCTTGGACGTGGGCCGCAGCAGCCGGTCGAGCGCCGACTCCAGATCCGCAGCCAGATCGTCGTGGCGCGCCGTCCCCGCGGCGGGGTTGGCGCGCACTACCAGCAGGCTACCCCGCGGAAGTCGATCGAGGTGCGCGCGCACCAGGTGGCGCAGCCGGCGTTGGACCCGATTGCGCACCACGGCGTTGCCGACCGCCTTGGACACGATGAAGCCCACCAGCGACGGCTGGTCGGCCTGGGCGTCCTCGCGGCGCAGCAGGTGCACGACGACAGTTGGGCGGGGGGGGCGGGGCCCCCCCCCGCCGCCCCCCCCCGCGGCCACCCCCCCCCCCCCCCCGGGGGGCCGGCCGCGCCTCTGTCGGGGGGGTGGGTCCCCCCGGGCGCGGGCGGCCCCGACGCGC
>JBITGK010000001.1:632722-724153 GCA_044456955.1 Spirillospora sp. NPDC050679
CCGCCCGGTGGCCGGCGGGGGGGGCGCCGGGCGCCGCCCGGCCAACGTGAACTCGTCCCGCCGCCGCATCCGGTGTCCGGACGGCAGCATGTGAGGGGTCTGTCAGACCGCGATGCGGGCGCGGCCCTTGCCGCGCCGCGCGGAGAGGACGGCGCGGCCGGCCCGGGTGCGCATGCGCAGCCGGAAGCCGTGCTTCTTGTGGCGACGACGGTTGTTCGGCTGGAAAGTACGCTTGCTCACTTGAGGCTCCAGTGCTGCGGTCGGGTTGTCTTAAGCGCGATGTATCGCATCGAGGGCCGCGTCCGGTCCCCCGCAGCGGGGGCCCACCCGGGCAATGGAGGCGGGCACGCGTCATCTCCGTCGATACGACTCGACCTCAGCACGTTACGGGCTGGCTGCCCATCAGGTCAAACGGAGGGCCGCTCCGCCAGCGGACGCGCCGGGCCGCGCGCATTTCACGGAGACGCTGTCCGATGGGCGACGTTTTGTGCGCTAACGCACTTTCCCGGCGCCTTCTCCCGTCCGAAGAGTGAAGGGCCACATCGCCGGCGAGGCGGTCCCCTGAAAAACCCCTCCGCCTCCGAGGGCGCTCCCCGCAATCCGGCCGCGCACCCTCACGGCCCTCGTTCCGGCTCCCTTCCTCCCGCCCTGGCCCGCTTCGCCCTCAGCGAATCGCGACGTGGATATCCCTGTGGACAACCATGTGCGCCCGCCTCGCGCCGGAAGCCGCGCGGCGCGCTTCCCCGAAGCCTTTGTCCACCGCCATTCCCTAGCGCCCCCGCCCAGTTCCCGAACGCCCCGGCGTGGCGGCCGGAACGTGCGCCCACAGTAGGTGGGACGGGCCGTCCGACCCGCTCCGCCACCGGATCGTGACCGAGTATTCGCAGGTCATGCACGTGATGGGTTGATCAGGAGCGGGTAGGGAGGTGGACGGAGGTGAGAGACGATGACCTTGGGGCGGATCCGGTTCGTGTTGCGAGAGGGCGACGGCAGCGGCTAGGGTTCTGGCCGTAGCCGACCCTTCTGTGCGTCGGCCTTCTTTTTCGGGTACCGCGGATGGCGGCACCTGGGACTCCCCTTCGAACGGCACCGAGTGATCCCGTGCGCCCTCCGGGCTTTTGCACAGGGATCTCGCGCTCATGCACAGCATGTGGACAACTCTGTGGACAACTCGTGAGAGAGTAAGTCTCTCGCGGCGCCGCCGTGCTCACTGGGACGGGCCTCGCGCGTGGTTGAACCGGGGCGGTCCGGTGTGCCGGTCTACGGAGTTTTCAGGAGGGGACCTTGCGCATGGACGGACAGGATCTCGGATCGGTCTGGGCCCGCACCCTCACGGCGCTCTCTGACGGGGACCTCCCGATCAGCTACCGGGCCTGGCTCCCGATGGTCCGTCCGCTCGCCCTCGTGGAGGGCACCGCGCTGCTCGCGGCCCCCAACGAGTTCGCCAAGGACGCGCTGGAGACCCGGCTCCGCAACCTCATCACGCAGGCGCTGTCGCGCGAGCTGGGCCGCGAGATCCGCGTCGCGGTGACCGTCCAGCCCGAACCGCCGGCCGGCCCCGGTGAGCAGCATCACGAGCGCGGCCCCGACTCCTATGGAGAGCGCCCCTCTTACGGGGAGCAGCCCTACGAGCCGTACGAGGACCGTCCGTTCGAGGACCGCCCCTATGAGGACCGCTCGTACGAGGAGCGCTCCTTCGGGGAGAAGAAGTACTCCGACCGCTCCTACCCCGACCAGCCCTACGGGGAGCAGGGCTACGGCGGGCGCGCGCAGCCCGGGGTTTCCCACAGCCCCGGCGGTTATCCCCAGGCTGAGGAAGAGCGCGGTTGGCCGCAGCGCGACAACGACCACGGCGGCGCCTTTCCGGCCGCTCCCCGGCCGCCCGCCTACGGCGCGGGCCCCGGCGGACGTTCGCCCTTCGAGGGGCGCGGCCAGCAGAACGGCTACACCGGTCCCAACCGCGGCCGCACCGGCCCCGGCTACGGCGACTCGGGCAACGGCGGTTTCGGCGGCGACTCCGGCGGCGGCCCGTCCTCCAGCGGCACCGACGGCTACGACTCCATGGGCGGCCGCCCCTCCGACATGCCCCCGGCGCCCCGCGGGCACGCCCCGTCGCACCTGAACGACCGCACGCTGGGCGCGCAGCGCCCCGGAGGCGGTCCGGGCCGCCCTGACCCGCAGGGCCGCGACGAGCGGCAGCACGAGGCGCCGAGCCGTTCGGAGGACTCCTACCAGCCGGCCGACCAGTACCGGGGCGGCGGCGAGGAGGAGAGCGCCGAGCCCCGTCCACAGGGTGGGGGCGGCGGTTCGGCCGAGCACGCGCGGCTGAACCCCAAGTACACCTTCGAGACGTTCGTCATCGGCTCGTCCAACCGGTTCGCGCACGCCGCCGCCGTGGCGGTCGCCGAGCAGCCCGCCAAGGCGTACAACCCGCTGTTCATCTACGGCGACTCCGGCCTGGGCAAGACGCACCTGCTGCACGCCATCGGCCACTACGCGCAGAACCTGTTCAACGGGGCGCGGGTGCGCTACGTGAGCTCCGAGGAGTTCACCAACGACTTCATCAACTCCATCCGCGACGGCAAGGCCGACGGGTTCCGCCGCCGCTACCGGGACGTCGACATCCTGCTGGTGGACGACATCCAGTTCCTGGAGGGCAAGGAGCAGACGCAGGAGGAGTTCTTCCACACCTTCAACACCCTCCACAACGCCAGCAAGCAGATCGTCATCTCCAGCGACCGGCCGCCCCGCGAGCTGGTGACGCTGGAGGACCGGCTGCGCAACCGGTTCGAGTGGGGCCTGACCACCGACGTGCAGCCGCCCGAGCTGGAGACGCGCATCGCGATCCTGCAGAAGAAGGCGCGCCAGGAGGGCCTGGCCGCGCCGCCGGACGTGCTGGAGTTCATCGCCTCGCAGATCGCCTCCAACATCCGCGAGCTGGAGGGGGCGCTGATCCGCGTCACCGCGTTCGCCAGCCTCAACCGCCAGTCGGTGGACATGAAGCTGGCGGAGATCGTGCTGAAGGACCTCATCCCCAACGAGTCCGGACCAGAGATCACCGCCGCGATGATCATGGCTCAGACTGTGGAGTACTTCGGCACCACGATCGAGGACCTCTGTGGACCGTCGCGCTCGCGCATGCTGGTGACCGCCCGGCAGATCGCGATGTACCTGTGCCGGGAGCTGACCGACCTGTCGCTGCCCAAGATCGGGCAGCAGTTCGGCGGCCGCGACCACACCACCGTGATGCACGCCGAGCGGAAAATCCGCAGCTTGATGGCCGAACGCCGGGCGATCTACAACCAGGTCACCGAGCTGACCGGGCGCATCAAGCACCAGGCGCGCAAGCGCTGAACCGCGCCGCGCGCCCCTGCCCACCGGAAGATCGGTTCACACCGCCTGGGGAAAACCCCGGGGAATTCCGTGGATAACCCGGGGGACAACCTGCGGAGAACTTGGGGACGACTCGTGGATGGATTGGGGACCGGTTGGGGACGACCACCCGGCATCATGGGGACGACCCGGTGGACGACCTGGGGAAGACCTGGGGACGGAGCCGCCGTCCGCACCCGCCGGCCCGGCACCGGCCCGGCGCCCCGGGAAAACCTGCGGACAACCGGTGGACAACCGGGGGAGAAGGTGGGGAGGAGCTGTGGGGACAGATTCGCCGTCCTCAGGCCGCGCCGCGCCGTCCACCGTCCATGCACACCGCCGGTGGATAGAAATTCGCGGTCTCACCTGCGCAAACGAGGTCTGTCCACACTATCCACCGCCCCTATGACTAGTACTACCTCTGTGTTCTAACCAAGAAAAGATCCAGTTCAAATCAGGGCCTGGGGACGACGCGCCCCGAGCGCGCGACCCGGCCCGCTGCACCTCACCCTTGTCCGACACCTGCAGGAGGCGGGTCCCTTGAAGTTCCGCATCGACAGAGACGCCCTGGCCGACGCCGTGGCCTGGACGGCGCGCACCCTCCCGGTGCGGCCCCCGGTGCCGGTCCTGGCCGGAATGCACATCGAGGCGAGCGACCGGCTGAAGCTGTCGGCGTTCGACTACGAGGTCTCGGCGCAGGTGTCCACCGACATCGACACCGAGGAGCCGGGCACCGCGCTGGTGTCGGGCCGCCTGCTCGCCGAGATCTGCCGCAGCCTTCCTCCCCACCCTGTGGAGGTGACCACCGACGGCGCGAAGGTGATGCTGCGCTGCGGCAGCGCGAAGTTCACACTCCTCACCATGCCTGTGGAGGACTACCCGACGCTGCCGGAGATGCCGCCGGCCGCGGGCGCGGTGGGCAGCGACGAGTTCGCCGCCGCCGTCGCGCAGGTCGCCATCGCCGCGGGCAAGGACGACACCATCCCCATGCTCACCGGCGTGCGGGTGGAGATCGAGGGCGAGACCGTCACGCTGGCCTCCACCGACCGCTACCGGCTGGCGGTCCGCGAGCTGCACTGGAAGCCCGAGCGCCCGGACTTCTCCGCGGTCGCCCTGGTGCCCGCCAAGACGCTGGCCGACACCGCCAAGTCGCTGACCGCGGGCGCCGAGGTGTCGATCGCGCTGGGCGGCGCGGGCGGCGCCGGCGAGGGCATGATCGGTTTCGCGGGCGGCGGCCGCCGCACCACCTCGCGGCTGCTGGACGGCGACTTCGTCAAGTACCGGTCGCTGCTGCCCAGCGAGTACGCCGGCCTCGCCGAGGTCTCCACCGCCCCGTTCATCGAGGCGGTCAAGCGCGTCTCCCTGGTCGCCGAGCGGAACACCCCCGTACGGCTCTCGTTCCGCCAGGGAGAGGTCGTCCTGGAGGCCGGGACCGGGGACGAGGCCCAAGCCGTCGAGGCGCTGGAGGCGAGCCTGGAGGGCGAGGACATCGAGATCGCCTTCAACCCCGGCTTCCTGCTGGACGGCCTGTCGGCGATCGGCTCGGACGTGGCGCGGCTGTCGTTCACGACCCCGACCAAGCCCGCCGTGCTCACCGGCAAGCCCCCGCAGGACGGCGAGAACCCCAACTACCGCTACCTGATCATGCCGGTGCGGCTGACGGGGTAAGTACCGTCAAAGGGGCATACCAGGGGGACCCGCCCGCGCGGGAGACGCCCGCGCGGGTGTGCACAGGGAGCTATCCACAGGGGAGTGAGCATGGAACTGGGGATCATCGGGCTGGGCAAGATGGGCGGCAACATGGCCGAACGTCTGCGCCGCGGCGGCCACACCGTCGTGGGCTACGACCGCGACCCGAAGGTCAGCGACGTCGCCTCGCTGGAGGAGCTGGTCGAGCGCCTGTCCGCGCCCCGCGCGGTGTGGGTGATGGTGCCCGCCGGCGGCCCCACCCAGGAGACCGTCAACAGGCTGGGGGAACTGCTCCAACCCGGTGACCTGGTCGTGGACGGCGGCAACTCGCACTATGTGGACGACCAGAAGCACGGCGAGCAGCTGGCGGCCAAGCAGATCGGCTTCGTCGACTGCGGCGTGTCCGGCGGCGTGTGGGGCCTGGAGAACGGCTACGCGCTGATGGTGGGCGGCGACAAGGAGAACGTCGAGCGGCTGATGCCGATCTTCGAGACCCTCAAGCCGGAGGGCGAGTTCGGCTTCGTCCACAGCGGCGAGATCGGCGCGGGCCACTTCGTGAAGATGGTCCACAACGGCATCGAGTACGCGATGATGCAGGCGTTCGGCGAGGGCTACGAGCTGATCGAGGCCGCCGACATCGTCACCAACGTGCCCGAGACCTTCCGCTCCTGGCAGGAGGGCACGGTCATCCGCTCCTGGCTGCTGGACCTGATGAACCGCGCCCTGGCCGAGGACCCGCAGCTGGACGAGCTGCGCGGCTACGCCAACGACTCGGGCGAGGGCCGCTGGACGGTCCAGGCGGCGGTGGACCACGCGGTGCCGCTGCCGGCGATCACGGCCTCGCTGTTCGCCCGCTTCGCCTCGCGCCAGGACGACTCGCCCGCGATGAAGGTCGTCGCGGCGCTGCGCAACCAGTTCGGCGGCCACGCGGTGGAGAGCGCCAAGGGCGCCGACTCCCCGGGCGCGGACGTGACCCCGCCGAAGGTCTGACTCGAGCCCCTCGGAACCGCCGCTCCTCCGGCACATCTCCGGCACGCCTCGCACGGGCCGCCCTCCCCAGGGCGGCCCGCGGCGGGTTATCCACAGCCAGTGGACACTTCCTCCACGGCCCGGGCATGGCGTTGGACAATGGAAGTGGGGTCGCCTCCTGGGAGGGCGGGTTTTTCGCGGGTCGGCGGGCGGTTCCTGGTTCCGCAGTGGCAGCCGTGGCGGCTTCGAGGCTCTACCCTCATGTTCCGTGCACGTCGCCCACCTTTCGCTCCAGGACTTCCGGTCGTACGCCACCGCCGAGGTGCCGCTCGAACCGGGCGTCACCGCGTTCGTGGGCCCGAACGGGCAGGGCAAGACCAACCTCGTCGAGGCCGTCGGGTACGTCGCCACCCACGGCAGCCACCGTGCCGCCACCGACGCCCCGCTGGTCAGGCAGGGCGCGCCGCGCGCGATCGTGCGGGCCGGGGTCGTCAAGGACGACCGCAAGGCCCTGATCGAGCTGGAGATCAACCCCGGCAAGGCCAACCGCGCCCGGCTCAACCGCTCCCCTGTCCCCAGGCCCCGGGAGATCCTGGGGATGGTGCGCACGGTGCTGTTCGCGCCCGAGGACCTCGCCCTGGTCAAGGGCGACCCCGGGGAGCGCCGCCGGTTCATGGACGAGCTGCTCACCGCGCGGGCGCCGCGCTTCGCCGGAGTGCGCGCCGACTACGAGCGCGTCCTCAAGCAGCGCAACGCCCTGTTGAAATCGGCGGCCGCCCACCGCCGCGCGCCCGGCGCCGAAGTCCTGGCCACCTTGGACGTGTGGGATTCGCACCTGGCCCGCACGGGAGCCGAGTTGCTGGCCGCGCGCCTCGACCTGGTCGCGGGACTGCGTCCTCTCGTCGCGCGCGCGTACGAGGCGCTCGCCCCCAACGGCGGGGCGGCCGACCTCATCTACAAGAGCTCGTTGGGCGCGGCCGAGTTGTCCACAGACCGTGCACAGCTCACCGAGCAGTTGCTGGCGGGCGTGGGCGAGGCCCGCAAGCAGGAGCTGGAGCGCGGCGTCAGCCTCGTCGGTCCGCACCGGGACGAGCTGGTGCTGCGGCTGGGGGAGTTGCCCGCCCGCGGCTACGCCAGCCACGGCGAGTCGTGGTCGTTCGCCCTCGGGCTGCGGCTGGCGGCGTTCGACCTGCTGCGCGCCGACGGCGACGACCCGATCCTGATCCTGGACGACGTGTTCGCCGAGCTGGACGCGGGGCGCCGCCGCCGGCTGGCCGGGATGGTCGCCCCGGCCGAGCAGGTGCTGATCACCGCGGCGGTGCCGGCGGACGTGCCCGAGGAGCTGACCGGCGCGGCCTTCACCGTCTCCGACGGCCAGGTCGTCCGGGACTGACACGGCGTTCGCGGAGGGAGAGCGTGACATGACCGACGATCCACAGGATGTGCACGACTCCGCCGACGGGGCGGGCGCGCCCGGCCCGCCCGCTCCCCCGGCCAAGACCGGCATCGAGCTCGCCCGCGAGGCCCTCGCCCAGGCCAAGGCCGACGCCCTCAAGCGCGGCACCCTGCCCGGCCAGGGCGGTAAGAAGAAGCGCGGCACCCGGCCCGCCCCCGTCCGCGACCCCGGGCGCGGCGGCGACCCCAAGGCGTTCGGCGCGGCCATCCGCGACCTGCTCGCCACCCGCGGCTGGGAGCAGCGCGCGGCGGTCGGCGGCGTCTTCGGCAACTGGCCCGGCATCGTCGGCCCCGAACTGGCCGAGCACACCCGCCCGGAGCGGTTCGAGAACGGCGTGCTGACGGTCGTCGCGGACTCCACGACCTGGGCGACCCAGCTCCGCCTGCTGGCCGCGACGCTGGTCCGGCGGCTGAACGAGGAGCTGGGGCAGGGCACCGTCCGCCAGGTGAAGGTGCAGGGCCCCTCCGCCGGGCCGCGCCGCACCGGTGCCTGGCGCGTCCGCTGACCTGCGAGGACCCCGTGGAACCGCCGCCGGGTGGCGTCTTCGCGCGCCGCTGAGCAACGCCGCTCGCCCGTCCCCGCAGGGCATGCCGCGATTTGTCAGTGGCCGGTGAGAACATCTGTTCGGAGCGTTCGGCACGGCCATCCGCGTCGAGCGCCCCGTAGGCCAGAGAAGCCCCTAGGGCGAATGGGGGGATGTGCCTCCGCGCCTGCCGAGCCGCCACACGGCCACACAGCGTCCGTCAGTGCCACTTTTCGGCGCATCACCCGGTAGAATGAATGCGGGTTCAGGATGCTGTACCGCCATGGGTAGCCCGGGTTCTCTGACCGACACGACCAGAGCACGTGGGCGCCCTTACGTGTGTTACGGGGCACACCGCGTTCACCACGGCGCGGGGCGGCGACGCGTCCCCGGCAGGAGGATCTCCTTTGGCGTACGACGCTAGTTCGATCACCGTCCTCGAAGGTCTGGAGGCGGTACGCAAGCGCCCCGGCATGTACATCGGATCGACCGGGGAGCGCGGCCTTCACCACCTCGTCTACGAGATCGTCGACAACTCCGTCGACGAGGCGTTGGCGGGCTACGCCGACACCATCGACGTGACGCTGCTGGCCGACGGCGGCGTCAGCGTCCTCGACAACGGGCGCGGCATCCCGGTGGGCGAGCATCCGGTCGAGAAGAAGCCGGCCGTCGAGCTGGTGCTGACCACGCTGCACGCGGGCGGCAAGTTCGACGGCAAGTCCTACGCGGTCTCCGGCGGCCTGCACGGCGTCGGCTCGGCCGTGGTCAACGCGCTGTCCACCAGGCTGGACGCCGAGATCAGGACCGACGGCCACCACTGGCGCCAGTCCTACACCTGGGAGGGCGCGGTCGGCCCCCTGGAGAAGGGCGAGCCCACCGAGGAGACCGGCACCCGGATCACCTTCTGGCCCGACCCCGAGATCTTCGAGACGCTCGACTGGAACTTCGAGACGCTCTCGCGCCGCATGCAGGAGATGGCCTTCCTCAACCGCGGCCTGTCGATCACGCTGCGGGACGAGCGGCCCGACCACGTCAACGAAGAGCCGCGCGTGGTGGTCTACCACTACGAGGGCGGCATCGAGGACTTCGTCCGCTACATCAACGCCAAGAAGGACCCCGTCCACGAGTCGGTGATCTACTTCGGCGACGACACCGAGGGCATGTCGGTGGAGATCGCCATGCAGTGGAACTCCTCCTACGCCGAGTCGGTCCACACCTTCGCCAACACCATCAACACCGCCGAGGGCGGCACGCACGAGGAGGGCTTCCGGGCGGCGCTGACCACCATCGTCAACCGGTACGCCAAGGAGCAGAAGCTCCTGAAGGAGAAGGAGGACAACCTCACCGGCGAGGACGTCCGCGAGGGCCTGACCGCGATCATCTCCATCAAGCTGGCCGACCCCCAGTTCGAGGGGCAGACCAAGACCAAGCTCGGCAACTCCGAGGCCAAGCGCTTCGTCCAGCAGGCCTGCAACGAGCACCTGCGCGACTGGTTCGAGCGCAACCCCGGCGAGGCCAAGGAGATCATCAACAAGGCCACCCAGGCGGCGCGCGCCCGCATGGCGGCCCGCCAGGCCCGCGACCTCACCCGGCGCAAGAGCCTGCTGGAGTCGACCTCGCTGCCCGGCAAGCTGTCGGACTGCCAGTCCACCGACCCGGTCAAGTCCGAGCTCTACATCGTGGAGGGCGACTCGGCCGGCGGCTCGGCCAAGGGCGGCCGCAACCCGATGTACCAGGCCATCCTGCCGATCCGCGGCAAGATCCTGAACGTCGAGAAGGCGCGCATCGACAAGATCCTCAAGAACAACGAGGTCCAGGCGATCATCACCGCGCTGGGCACCGGGGTGCACGACGAGTTCGACATCGACAAGCTGCGCTACCACAAGATCATCATGATGTCGGACGCCGACGTGGACGGCCACCACATCAACACGCTGCTGCTGACCCTGCTGTTCCGCTTCATGAAGCCGCTCATCGAGGCCGGACACGTCTACCTGTCGCAGCCGCCGCTCTACAAGATCAAGTGGGACACCCGCGGCACGGACGTGGACTACGCCTACTCCGACCGCGAACGCGACTCGATCATCGAGGCCGGGATCGCCGCCGGCAAGCGCGACCCCCGCTCCCGCGACCTCGTCCAGCGCTTCAAGGGCCTCGGCGAGATGAACGCCAACGAGCTGTGGGACACCACCATGGACCCCGACAACCGCGTCCTGCTCCAGGTCCAGCTCGACGACGCCGCCCAAGCCGACGAACTGTTCAGCGTCCTGATGGGCGAAGAGGTCGAACCGCGCCGCGAGTTCATCCAGCGCAACGCCAAGGACGTGCGGTTCCTCGACATCTGACGCGGCCGGCGCGGCGACCCGCCCGGCACCGGCGCCCGGGGCGCCGCCCCGGGCCGGACACCGGCCGGCCGCCGCGAGGCGACGAGGCGAGGAACGCCGGCCAGGAGCCCGCCCGGGCACGGCCCGGACAGCGCGGAGATCCGGCCGGCGAGTTTCCACTACGTAGAAGAGGACTTCCACAGTGACGGACATGACCACCGAGGGCGGGCGGACAACCGACCGGATCGAGCCGGTCGACATCCAGGTCGAGATGCAGAAGAGCTATCTCGACTACGCGATGTCGGTCATCGTCTCGCGCGCGCTGCCCGACGTCCGCGACGGCCTGAAGCCCGTCCACCGCCGCGTCATGTACGCGATGTACGACGGCGGCTACCGCCCCGACCGCGGCTACTTCAAGTGCGCCCGCGTCGTCGGCGACGTCATGGGCAACTACCACCCCCACGGCGACTCCCCCATCTACGACGCCCTGGTGCGCCTCGCCCAGCCCTGGTCGATGCGCTACCCGCTCGTCGACGGCAACGGCAACTTCGGCTCCCGCGGCAACGACCCCGCCGCCGCCATGCGCTACACCGAGTGCCGCATGGCCCCCCTGTCGATGGAGCTCCTGCGCGACATCGACAAGGAGACCGTCGACTTCACGCCCAACTACGACGGCCGCTCCCAGGAACCCGTCGTCCTGCCGTCCCGCTACCCCAACCTGCTGGTCAACGGATCGGCCGGCATCGCGGTCGGCATGGCCACCAACATCCCGCCGCACAACCTCCGCGAGGTCGCCGACGGCGTCCGCTGGTACCTCGACAACTACGGCGCCTCCGACGAGGAACTCCTCGAAGCCCTCATCGAACGCGTCAAGGGCCCCGACTTCCCGACCGCCGGCCTCATCGTCGGCCGCAAGGGCATCGAAGAGGCCTACCGCACCGGCCGCGGCTCCATCACCATGCGCGCCGTGGTCGAGGTCGAGGAGATCCAGAACCGCACCTGCCTGGTCGTCACCGAACTGCCCTACCAGGTCAACCCCGACAACCTCGCCCTCAAGATCGCCGAACTCGTCAAGGACGGCAAGCTCGACGGCGTCGCCGACGTCCGCGACGAGACCTCCGGCCGCACCGGCCAGCGCCTGGTGATCGTCCTGAAGCGCGACGCCGTCGCCAAGGTCGTCCTCAACAACCTCTACAAGCACACCCAGCTCCAGGAGACCTTCGGCGCGAACATGCTCGCGCTCGTCGACGGCGTCCCCCGCACCCTGCGCCTCGACCAGTTCATCCGGCACTGGGTCGCCCACCAGATCGACGTCATCGTCCGCCGCACCCGCTTCCTGCTGCGCAAGGCCGAAGAGCGCGCCCACATCCTGCGCGCCCTCCTCAAGGCCCTGGACCGCATCGACGAGGTCATCGCGCTCATCCGCCGCTCCCCGTCGGCCTCGCAGGCCCAGCAGGGCCTGATGGACCTGCTGGAGATCGACGAGATCCAGGCGCAGGCCATCCTCGACATGCAGCTGCGCAAGCTCGCCGCCCTGGAGCGCCAGGCGATCACCGACGAGCACGACCGCCTCATGGCCGAGATCGCCGACTACAACGACATCCTGTCCTCGCCCGAGCGGCAGCGGCAGATCGTCGCCGACGAACTCGCCCCCATCGTGGACAAGTTCGGCGACGACCGGCGCACCGAGATCATCCCCTTCGACGGCGACGTCTCCTACGAGGACCTCATCGCCGAAGAGGACGTCGTCGTCACCATCACCCGCGGCGGCTACGCCAAGCGCACCAAGACCGACCTGTACCGCGCCCAGCGCCGCGGCGGCAAGGGCGTCCGCGGAGCCCAGCTCAAGCAGGACGACATCGTCGACCAGTTCTTCGTCACCACGACGCACCACTGGATCCTGTTCTTCACCAACAAGGGCCGCGTCTACCGCGCCAAGGCCTACGAGCTCCCCGACGCCGGACGCGACTCGCGCGGCCAGCACGTCGCCAACCTCCTCGCCTTCCAGCCCGACGAGCACATCGCTCAGGTCATGGACCTGCGCGACTACGACGTCGCGCCCTACCTCGTCCTCGCCACCAAGGGCGGCAAGGTCAAGAAGACCGCCCTGCGCGACTTCGACTCGCCCCGCTCCGGCGGCATCATCGCCATCAACCTCGCCGACGACGACGAGGTCATCGCCGCCCGCCTGGTCTCCACCGAAGACGACCTCCTCATGGTCTCCACCGGCGCGCAGGCCATCCGCTTCCGCGCCGACGACGACTCGCTGCGCCCCATGGGCCGCGCCACCTCCGGCGTCATCGGCATGCGCTTCGAAGAGGACCAGGAGGTCCTCAACATGCTCGTCGTCCAGGACGAGACCCAGAACGTGCTGGTGGCCACCGAGGGCGGCTACGCCAAGCGCACCCCGGTGGACCAATACCCCGTCCAGGGTCGTGGGGGTAAGGGCGTCCTCACCGCTAAGATCGTGGAATCTCGCGGCAGGTTGGTAGGGGCCCTGATGGTGGGCCCGGACGACGAGGTCTTCGCCATGACGTCCAACGGAGGCGTCATCCGCACCAGTGCGGCGGAGATCAAGCAGTCCGGCCGGCAGACCATGGGCGTGCGTCTGATGAGCCTCGCCGACGGGGGCAGCATCGTCGCCATCGCGAGGAACGTAGAGTCCATGGAGGACTCGGACGCCGACACGGACGAAGGGGGCACGGCGAGTGACGTTCCCTCAGCCCAGGAGGACACGTGAGCACGCAGCCCGGTAAGAGCAAGGGCGGGTCCGACAAGGGCGCCGAGACCGCCAAGCCCAAGAAGACCGTGGCCGCATCCGCCAAGCCCGCCCGGGACGAGGCGACCGTGGAGATCACCCCGGTGGTCTCCGACGCGACCACGCCCGACCTCGAGGCGGTCAAGGACACCGACCTCGACCCCGTCGAGGACAAGGCGATCGCACCGGTCAAGGACCAGAAGGACCGGCCCGCCAAGGAGCAGCCGGCCAAGCCCGCCGCGCCCAAGGCCACCGCGCCCAAGCCCGCGGCGACGCCCCAGGCCGCGACGCCCAAGGAACCCGCCAAGGAGCCCGCCAAGAAGGACTGGACCAAGCCCGCCGAACCCGGCGGATCGGTCTCCACCGGCCGCACCGACACGCCGTTCACCCGCGAGCCCGCCGCCTCCCCGGCGGCGGCCGCGGGGACCCCCGGCGCCGGGTCCGCCCCGGCCGCCTCGGGCAACGGCACGGGCGGCTTCGCGGGCACCGTCCTGAAGGACCGCCCGGCGGCCGGCTCCGCCAAACCCGGAGCCAAGACGCCCGCGGCCGGCGGCAAGCCCGCCCGCAAGGCGCAGCTGCAGCTGGCGCGCCTGGAGCCCTGGTCGGTGATGAAGTTCAGCTTCGTCATGTCGCTGGTGTGCTTCGTGGTCCTGCTGGTCGCCGTGATCGTCCTGTGGTCGATCCTGTCCGGCCTCGGCGTCTTCTCGGCCATCAGCGACACCGTCAACGAGCTCACCAAGCAGCAGGGCCAGACCGACGGCGGCCTGGACGCCGGCAGCTGGTTCTCCTTCACCCGCGTGCTCGGCTACACGGTCCTGGTGGGCGCCCTGAACGTCCTGCTGGTCACGGCCCTGTCCACGGTCGGCTCGGTCATCTACAACCTGGCCGCCGACCTGGTGGGAGGCGTGGAGGTCACGCTGAAGGAGGCCGAGTAACGGCCCGGTTTAAGGATTACCGGTCCGCTCGCGAGATGCGGTAATCTCTCCATGCGCCGCCGGAAGCGGGGGCGCAGGTGAGGGCGTATAGCTCAGTCGGTTAGAGCGCATCCCTGATAAGGATGAGGCCCCAGGTTCAAGTCCTGGTACGCCCACCACCTCGAAGCCCCCGCCGGATATCCGACGGGGGCTTTCGGCATTCAACCGGCGATAGCGGGTCCACGGTGGCCGCGGACCCGCCACGGGGACGTGTCAGGAGGCGGTGACGGGCTCCCAGCGCTGGGCGGGGCTGGCGTTGCAGGCGTGCACCTGGACGGCGTTGCCGCTGATCAGCAAGCCCGCCGGGATGTCCAGGCACACCGGGACGTTGCGGGAGGCGCCGTTGCGCAGGCCCGAGCCCGCCACGGACTGCCAGGTCTGGTTCGGGGTGCCGTCGCAGGTCGCCTGCTCGGTCTTGGCGTCGAAGGCGAAGCCGGCGTCACCGATGACGTCCAGGCACTTGCCGGACGCGGCGTTGACGAAGGTGCCGGCGGCGAACCGCCGCCACTTCTGCGCGTCCGTTCCGTTGCAGCGCCAGAGCCGGACCCTGGCGCCTTCGGCCTTGCTGGCGCCCGCGACGTCCAGGCAGTGGCGGCCGCCGTCCGGGCTGTAGGCCGCGGCGGGGAACGCCGAGCCGGTCACCTGGAACGAGCACCAGGCCGACCAGGCCGACATCTGGTTCCCGTCCTCGGCCCGGAACCGGAACTGGTAGCTGCCGGGGCTGAAGCTGCCGGGCGGCGTCCCGATCACGAAGGTCGTCCCGCTCGACTGGACCGGCGTGGCCTGCCGGATGAACGGGTCGCCCCCGGGCCTCGCCACCTCGATGCGGCCCGTCAGCCCCTCGTTGGGCCCTCCGGCGACGCTGGCGGCGAACTCCGGCGACACCGCCGTGTCGAACTGGGGGGAGCTGGTCGGCGAGCACTGCTGGAACCCGGAGTTCAAGCCGGTGGATATGCGCAGGGCTTCGGGAACGCCGGGCGCCGCCGCCGCGGACGCCGCCGAGGGGAGGCCGGCGAAAGCCGCCGCCGCACACGCCACCGTCATGATCGCCTTACGCATCGAACTCTCCTCGCGAAGATCAAAAATCTTGGTGCTCGGAGTCCACCATGGCGGCGGGCGGTGCGTCACCGCTCGCAGTGATCACGTAAGCAGTCCATAACACCTGCCGGGGAAGCCGTCCGAAAGCCGGCCATCGGTCCGGAGCCCGCGGCCGTCGCCCATCCGTCGGCTGCGAGCAGTCGGCGTCCTGGTGCGTCCTGTCTCAGAAAGCGCCGGGCTCGCCTCGGTCGGGCACGACGGCGGGCTTGGCGAGGCCGGCGGGGACCAGCAGGAACACCTTGGGGCCCAGGCGGTCCATGTCGCCGCCCCGGCCGAACACCAGGCCGGCGGCGAAGTCGATGAACTGCCTGGCCACGTCGTCGGAGAGCGCCGTGAGGTCCATGACGACCGGGACCCGCTTGTTGCGGAAGAAGTGGCCGACGTGCAGCGCCTCGTTGTAGTCGCGAGGCCGGAGAGTCTTGACGATCACCTGGCCAGTCTCCCCCAGCGGTTCCGTGCGTCAAGGGCGTTCGTCCGACAGGGCCGGTCGCCGGGGCGTGGGAGCGGCGGAACGGAGATCGCTGCGCCGGGCGGGGGAAAGGGAGGGGACGGCGCGGGCTTGGGCCCCTGTCGGCGGGCTGGGGATTTCGTGGTGGATCGGCTGCGCGTCCGGCGGCTTTCTCTGCTGGTAGGGGTGCGGAATGCCATTCATCCACAGATTGTGGATAAAGGGTGCGCATCGCGACTCGTCCGATGTCGCCCTCCCCGGCACGAGGTTACGCAGACGAGTGCGTTCATATGCGATTGCGGTGCGGCGCGGCGGGTTCATAACCTGAAGAGCGATCAGCGTGTAGCTCAGCAGTAGAGCGCCGGGCTCCTACCCGGAGGGCGCGGGGGCGGGACCCGCCACGCTGGCTATGGACGAGAAGCGCGGGCCGGGCGGTTATGCCTCGGCGCAGTTGGCCAAGGCGTTCGTGACGGCGTTGACCCATGAGGACGCCGATGTCCGGCGGCTGGCCGAGCGGCGCGTGCGGCGGTGGCGGCGGGTCCTCGACGGCATTGCGGACGGGACGTTGTCCATCGGGGAGCGCGCGCCCGTCGAGGGTCTGCCCGTCTGGGCCACGCCGGAGGTCGTACGGGGCGGGTTCGCGACTGGTGACGCCGTCGCGGGCGGCCCGTTGGCCGCGTACGAGGTCGAAGCCGCGCGCCGTGCCGGGGTGCCCGCCGAGCGGCAGGCTCTGTTCGGTCATTACCTCAGCGATGCGGGGCTCGCGGAGCTGGGCGGGCTGCTGGACAGTGGCCGCTACGAGGTCCAGGTGCCCGAGGAGGCGGTGCTGCTGGTGGTCGCCTGGTTGGTGCGGGCGGGGGACATCGCGGGCGCGCTGGGCCTGCTGGAGGCCGTGGAGCCCTATGCGGGGCGGTTGCGCTTCGCGCCGCGGCCGGGTGGTGCGCCGGTGCCGGGTCCCGGGCTCGTGTGTCGTGAGACGGTCGGGCAGGTTCGGGCGGCTATGGCCGGCAGACGGTCTGATCGGCGGATCGAGGCCATGAACGAGGCTCTTTCGGTGTGGAATCCGTTCGCCGATGAGTTGCTGGAGTTGTGGCTGGCGGAAGAGGACTCTGCGGCGTGGCGGGGGCGGGCGGCGGAATTGCTCGCGCGGTACCGCGATCTGGCGTCCGTCCACACCCTGTGTGCCAAGCACCGGAAGCCTAAGGCGAACATCACGATTCTCCGTGCCGCCTTGGAGGATGTCGTGGAAGGCGGGGGAATCGACGCGCGCCGTAGGGGACTGTTGCGGAGCGCGGTGAATGCGATGGTCGCAAAGCGCGGGCGTCCCGGTTCGCAGCAGCTCGCCGCGTTGCGGAAGCAGCAGCGGGAAATTGCGGAACGTCCCACGCATCATGCGCTGGTCCAGATCCTTCTCAGCCGTCTCTCCGGTTTTCCCCAGGATGTGGGTGTGGACGCGGTGGAGCCTTTGGTGCAGCCCGTCACCGGCGAAGAGGAGGACGTGACGGGCGTCCCCGCCGGGAGCGAGATTCCCGTACGGCTCCGCCGCATCGCCGAGCTCGCCTTGTGCGCACCCCCGGGCACCCTCATCGAGCGCGGCGTCGTTCCTTCGGCGGAGGTCCTCGCACACCTCGTTCCGCAGATCGTGGCCTCCACCGTCGCCGAGACGTACGCCGATGAACCGTTGCGCGCCTTGATGGCGGCCCACTACCGGGCGTTCCGCAACAGGAGGTCGCTGCTGCTCCAGAACCTCGACCACCAGGTGCGCATCGAGGAGCTGCCCTGGGTGCGGGCGGTGGAGACGCATCGCCGCGCCGTCAACGGCACGGCGCACGCGGCGCTGAGGGAGGTGGCGGAACTGGCGCTCCAAGGGTTCCCGGCGACGATCCTCCCGAATCCGCTGGTCCGCGAGCTGGACGCCCTGGCCTGGCGTGCGGGCCTGGACGTGCCGTTCGTGGAGGAGCTGGCCGCCGACATCTTCACGGGCACCTTCTCCGCCAAGTTCCTGCGCGCTGCCAAGCTCGCCGCGGATCTGCTCACCGGGTCGCTGTACGCGCGCTATTACGGCGTCGACTACGCCGCGATCGGGCGGATCGACGACGCTCAGCGACGCCGGTGGTTGCGCGCCTCCTCCTCGGAGGGGTTCTCGGAGCTGTGCCACGCCCTGGCCGGAGTGGAGCCGGGGAGCCGCTCGGCGGCGGCCGGCGGCGCGGTCATCGAGCAGGCGCAGATCATCACCACCCACAACCTCGCCGCGCTGGCGGGGCCGGTGGGCGCCCGGCCCGCGCCCGGGTGGGAGGACCTGGCGCGCCGGTCGTTCGCGGCGGTGTGCCGCCTGCTGGGGCACGTGCCCCACGACCCCCGGCCGCTGCGGACGGTCAAGGACGCGGCGTACGCGTGGCGGCAGACGCTGTTCTTCCTCACGATGGCGGGCACGACCCGGACGGGGTGGCTGCACGAGGAGGCCGCCCGCCGCGCCGGGCACGTCCAGGAGCGGCTCGCGCCGGTGCTGGCGGGGCTGGACGAGGTCGCCGCGGGTGGGGCGGTGACGCGGGGCAGGCGGTTCACCGGCTGGGCGGTGGGCGGCCACTGGATGCTCGACGCCGGCAGGTCCCTCCCGTAGCCCGCCTCCAGGGAAAGGTAGGGCTTCCCCTACCCCGGTTCGGGGGCGTCCCCTGATGCCTCCGACCCCGCCGCGATGATGCGATCGGGCACATGATGTTCCTGCGCGCGGCGAAGATCTCGGTCGGGGCGATGGTGGGCGCGGCGCTGATCGCCGGCATGGTCCAGACGTCCCCGGCGCGGCACGCGGCCGCGCGGCTGGGGGCGTCGGAGGACCACTGGGCGGGCGTGTGGGGCGCGGCCCCGCAGCGGCCCGGCGCGACGGACGGCGGCTGGGCGCGCGAGGGGTTCGTGGACCAGTCGGTGCGCCAGGTCGTGCGGGTCACCGCCGGAGGCGAGCGCCTGCGCCTGCGGTTGTCCAACCGCTACGGCGATCGGCCGCTGCGCGTGACGGGCGCGATGGTCGGCCGATCGGCGGGCGGCGCGGCGGTGCGGCCGGGCGCGGCGGCGGTGACGTTCGGGCGCGCGACCGGGACGGTGGTGCCGCCGGGCGCGGAGGCGCTCAGCGATCCGGTGCCGCTGCCGATCGCGCCGCTGGAGCGGCTGGCGGTGACGTTGCGGTTCGGCGAGGCCACCGGGCCCGCGACCTTCCACCGGATGGCGGCCGCGCCGTCCTACCGGGCCTCCGGCGACCGCCTGGCGGACATCAGGGGGGACGCCTACCGCGAGTCGTCGCCCTCCTGGTACTTCCTGGCCGGGGTCGAGGCGGTGGGCGGGCCGCGCCGGACGGCGGTGGTGCTCGGCGACTCGCTGGCCGACGGGGCGGGCTTCCCCGACCGCCTGGCCGAGCGGCTGGCCGCCGGGCACCGCGCGTGGGGCGTGGTGAACGCGGGGATCGGCGCGAGCCGCCTGCTGGGCGGGCCGGCGTGCGGCGGGGACGGCGGGCTGGAGCGGTTCCGGCGGGACGTGCTCGGGCGGCCCGGGGCGCGGGCGGTGCTCGTCCAGCTGGGGACCGGCGACATCACCGACCCGTGCCCGGCGGACGAGGCGACGGCGCGGGACCTCATCGCCGCGCACCGCGAGCTGATCAAGTCGGCGCGGTCGCACGGCGTGAAGGCGATCGGCATGACGCTGCCGCCGCTGAAGGGCGCGCCGGCCTGGACGCCGGAGCGCGAGCGGGTGCGGCAGGAGCTGAACCGCTGGATCCGCGAGGGCGGCGAGTACGACGCGGTGGCGGACGTCGCGGGGGCGCTGGCCGATCCGGCCGACCCGCAGCGGCTGCGGCCCGGCTACGCGACGCCCGGCGTCCCGGTGCCCAACGACGCGGGCCAGCACGCCGTCGCGGGGGCCGTCGACCCGAAGTCGCTCTGACCGGGGCCCGCGGCGGGGCGCATTGTCTGGTCCGGACGGTCTCGGGTCCTTGTCCGGTGTGTCGGCTGGAGCGCGGGGCCGATCGCCCACGAAGGTGTCGTGCACAGGAAAGGTCCTTCCTGGGGACAGCCTGGGGATGTCCGGTGGGCAACGCCGTCCACCGGCTTCGGCCGATTGTGGAGGCGAGTTGCCCACAGGTTGTGCACGGCCTGTGAGCAACGATGTACAGGGGGCCGCTTTCCCCCTGCTCACCGGGTTTTCCACCACGTGGACAACGTTCGCGGGTCCTGGGGAACACCTGGGGAAGGGGCGGTGGACACCGGTGCCGCGCGCGAACCACAGGTTGTGCACGGAAGTTATCCACAGCCTGTGGATTCTGTGGACGGAGCCGGGGCGCCGCCCGGCCGGGTCAAGCCTGGGGAAACCCGGTGGACGGCGAAGGCGAAACACCCTGGCAGCTGGGGATTTCGCTGTGGAATGACAGGGGGTGCGGGCCTTCCCCTGCTGGTCATCGGCTGTGCATAGCGCCGCCCCCAGCCTGTGGATATCTCCCCGGGGCGGGCGCCGTGGCCGCCGATGTGGACACGGAGGGCGATGCTGCGACTTAATGTCGACATGAGGTCGAGTTCCCCGGGCGGCGGCGGGCGCGTGCGGCGCGGCGCGGACACGCCCGGGCGGCGCCCCGAACGCCTCGCCGACACCTGCGGACCCGCCCTGCAAAACGGCGCTGACCAGGCACGGAAGCGCCCCTCGGGCAGGGAACAGGCGTTCGAGCCGCTGCTAAGGTCGGGGCCCCATGGGGCACCTTCTGAACGAGCCGATCCGCGCCGAGCACGACCCCGCCGGACGGCTCACGGCGTACGAGTGGCGGGGCGCGCGCTACACCGTGGACGCGGTCCTGAAGACCTACGGCGCGGCGGCCGAGACGCGGATCTACCGCGTGCGGATCACCGGCGCGGCCGGACCCGCCGTGGCGGAGCTGGGCCGTGACGCCGACCGCTGGCGGCTCCGGCACGTCTTCTCCGCCTGACCGCGCGCCCACCGCCTCCTCCGCGCCCCACCGCGCCGCCCCGGGGCCGGGCGAGACGGCCGCCTCGCCCGACCGGGCGGTGTGGGCGCGCGTCGAGGGCGTCCAGGACACGCCGCTGGACCTGATGACCGCCCGGTTGAAGCGGCTGCACTACGCCCCGCACGTGCACGAGGAGTTCGCCATCGGCGTGACCACCGCCGGGTGCGAGGTCATGCGCTACCGGGGCGGGACGATCAGTTCCGGGCCGGGCGACCTGGTGGTCGTCGAGCCGGGCGAGCCGCACACCGGCGGCCCGGCGGGCGCTGAGGGCTTCGCCTACCGCGTCATGTACCCGAGCGCGTCCTTCCTGGCCGAGGTCGGCCGGCGGATGCCGCACTTCCGCGACCCGATCGTGCGCGACCCGATGCTGGGGTGCGAGCTGTGGCGGGCGCACCGGGCGCTCATGCGGGGCGACGACCCCCTGGAGGGCGAGTCGCGGCTGCTGTGGACGCTGACGGCGCTGGTCGGGCGGCACGCCGAGACCGCCGCCCGCCCCGCCGGACCGGACGGCGGGCCGGGCGGCGAGGTCGCGCGGCTGGTCGCCGCCCGCCTCGCCGACGAGATCACCGCGCCGCCCGCCCTCACCGACCTGGCCGCCGACCTCGGCCTGTCGCGCTACCAGGTGCTGCGCGCGTTCCGCGACGCGATGGGCATGCCGCCGTACGCGTGGCTCGCCCAGTACCGGGTCGGGCGGGCGCGCGCCCTGCTGGAGGCGGGGTGGCGGCCCGCCGAGGCCGCCTCGGCGGTCGGGTTCGCCGACCAGGCGCACCTGACCCGCTGGTTCCGGCGCGTGCTGGGGGTCACGCCGGGGGTCTACCGCAACAGCGTTCAAGACGGCGCCCGCCGGTCGCGTCCAGACTGACGCCGGTGCGCCAGGGCGGCGCACGCGAGTGGAGGCGGCGGTGACCCGGCGGGGCTGGATGCTGTTCGCGCTGATGAGCGTGTTGTGGGGCATCCCCTATCTGTTGATCAAGGTGGCGGTGGACAACGGCATCTCGGTGCCGATGGTGGTGTTCGCGCGCACCGCGCTCGGCGCGCTGCTGCTGCTGCCGCTGGCGCTGCGGGCCGGCGGGCTGGGGGCGGTGCGCGGCCACTGGAAGTGGCTGCTGGCGTTCGCGGCGCTGGAGATCCTGGGGCCGTGGGCGCTGCTGTCGGACGCCGAGCGCACGCTGTCCAGCGGGATGACGGGGCTGCTGATCGCGGCCGTCCCGATCGTCGCGGTGGTCGCGGGCCGGCTGACCGGCGACGCCGAGCGGCTCGGCCCGGCGCGCCTGGCGGGGCTGCTGCTGGGCCTGATCGGGGTCGGGGTGCTGGCCGCGCCGCACCTGGATGGCGGCAGCGCCTGGGCGGTCGGCGAGGTCGGGCTGGTGGTGCTCGGCTACGCCACCGCGCCGCTGATCCTGGCGCGGAAGCTGCGGGAGGTGCCGAGCCTGCCGCTGACGACGGTGTGCCTGGGGGTGGCCGCGCTGGTCTACGCGGTCCCGGCGGCCGTGACCCGGCCCGCCGAACTGCCGGAGGGCCGGGTGCTGGTGGCGCTGGCGGTGCTGGGCACGGTGTGCACGGCGGTGGCGTTCGTGGCGTTCTTCGAGCTGATCCACGAGGTCGGCGCCGCCCGCGCGCCGGTGTTCACCTACGTGAACCCGGCGGTGGCGGTGGCGGCGGGCGTGCTGCTGCTGGGCGAGCCGCTGACCGGGACGGTCCTGGCCGCGTTCGCGCTGATCCTGTCGGGGTCGGTGCTGGCGACCGCGCGGACCCCGGCGGCCGGGGCGGCGCCGGCGCCGGAGACCGCGTTCGCGGCCGGGGAGGCCGAGCCGGAGCGGCTCAGTCCGTGACCAGGTCGCCCAGCTCGGCGACCTCGTCGCCGGACAGGGCGATCCCGGCGGCGGCGACGTTGTCCTCCAGGTGCGCGACCTTGGAGGTGCCGGGGATCGGGAGCATCACCGGCGACAGGTGCAGCAGCCAGGCCAGGGCGAGCTGCGCCGGGGTCGCGCCGTGCCGCTCGGCGGCCTTGGCAAGCACGCCGTCGGGCGCGGCGAGCCGGCCGACCGCCAGCGGGAACCACGGGACGAAGCCGATGCCCTCGCGCTCGCAGTGGTCCAGGACGTCCTGGGACCTGCGCTCGGTCAGGTTGTACAGGTTCTGCACCGTCGCGATCGGGACGATCGCGCGGGCCGCCTCGATCTCGGCGACCGACACCTCCGACAGGCCGATGTGCCGGATCTTGCCCTCGTCGCGCATGTCGCGCAGCACGCCGAGCTGCTCCTCCAGCGGCACCTGCGGGTCGATGCGGTGCAGCTGGTACAGGTCGATGCGCTCCTGGCCCAGCCGCCGCAGGCTCATCTCGACGCACTGGCGCAGGTACTCGGGGCGGCCGACCGCCGCCCACAGGTCCGGCCCCTGCCGGGTGAAGCCGCCCTTGGTGGCGATCACCAGGTCCGCGGGGTAGGGCGCCAGCGCCTCGGCGATCAGCTCCTCGCTGACCGAGGGGCCGTAGGAGTCGGCGGTGTCGATGAAGGTGACGCCGAGCTCGACGGCCCGGCGCAGCACGCGCAGCGCCTCGTCGCGGTCCCGCGGCTCGCCCCAGGTGCCGGGGCCGGTGATCCGCATCGCGCCGAACCCGAGGCGGTGGACGGGCAGGTCCCCGCCGATCTCGAAGGTGCCGGCGGCCGTGGCGTCGGTCATGGGAATCCCCCTCAGCTCGTCAGTGGGCCCATTGGATCATCGTCGCCGGCGCCGCCCGCGGGGCGGGGGCGGTCAGCGCTTGGCGCGCTGGCCGCGGGCCAGCCCCTCGGTGATCCTGTCGCCGCCGGCGCGGCGCTGCACGGCGGCGGCCAGCGCGGGTGCCGCGCCGCCCAGCAGCGCGCCGAGCCGCAGGCCGAGCGGGGCCACGTCCACCTCGCCGAGGTTCTTCTCGATCGCGCGGACTGTCGCGCGCGCCACGTCCTGCGGCGAGCGGGTCCCGACGCCCCGGGGCAGCGGCACCCCGGCGTCGGCGAACATGCCCGCGTCCCGGATGAACCCCGGGAACACCGTGGACACGCCCACCCCGTGCGGCCGCATGTCCTCGCGCAGCGCCAGCGCGAAGCCGCGCATCCCGAACTTGGTGGCGTTGTAGAGCGACGCCTGACCGGAAGCGGCCTTGCCCGCCAGCGACGACACGAACACCAGGTGCCCGCGGCCCCGCGCGGCCATCGCGGCCCCGGCCAGCTTGGCCATGACGATGGGGGCGCGCAGGTTGACGTCCAGGGCGCGGTCGATCTGGTCGATGGAGTAGTCGTCCAGGGGGCCGGAGGCGGGCAGCGCCGCGTTGGCGACCAGGACGTCGATGTCGCCGGCCTAGGCCAGCAGGTCCTCGACCGCCGCGCGGTCGGCGAGGTCGGCGGCGACGGCGGTGCCGCCGAGCCGTTCGGCGAGCGGCTCCAGCACGTCGGCGCGGCGTCCGGTGAGGACGACCCGGCCGCCGCGGGCGGCCAGCGCGACCGCCAGCGCCCGGCCGATGCCGCCGCTGGCGCCGGTCAGCAGGATGCGTGCGTCGGCGATCTCCATGCCGGGATCATCGCATCAAAGGCCGATCCGCCACAGCAGCAGGATCAACGCGGCCAGCACCAGGCCCGCCACGCCGAGCCGCACGTCGCCGAAGAAGATCAGCAGGGCGCATCCGGCGGCGGTCCCGGCGGCGACCAGCGGCATGCCGCGGTCGCCCCGCTCGTCCTCCGGGGCCGGGCCGCGCAGCTCGCGCTCCCAGAGCCCGAAGTCGTCCTCTGCGCTCACCCCTGCGATTATGCGGCGGCCCGTGGCGTCCGGCGAGGTGGCGCGATCGCCACACCACCCGCACCGGCGCCCGCCCGGATTGGACGTTGAGTCCGA
The DNA here is from genome assembly GCA_044456955.1 of Spirillospora sp. NPDC050679. GTDB lineage: Bacteria > Actinomycetota > Actinomycetes > Streptosporangiales > Streptosporangiaceae > Spirillospora. The sequence continues at coordinate 657,200 of JBITGK010000001.1, forward strand.
TACCGGCGAGGGGGTGCGGAGCGCCGTGGCCGGGTTGCTAGGCTGCGCAAAGAACCTGGGGGAACTCTCGAACACGGTCCGATCGTTTCCCCGGGCATTGGCTTCATAGTCGAGGTGAAGGGGTCCCCACCGTGAAGAAGCTGCTTGTTCTCGCCGTTGTTGCTCTTGGCGGCTTCGCCGTCTGGCGTCGGCTCCAGCAGGACCGCGCCGAGCTGGACCTGTGGACCGAGGCCACGTCCTCCGACAGCTGAGCCGACTGTGAAGAGGGCCCCGGCGTGACCGGAGCGGAGCCGACGACGTCGCCCGCCTCGATCCCGCCGGGTCCACTGCTTCCTGCGCGACGTTCCGGAGCCGGTCCGGGCCGGCCTCCCGCCCGCGCGCGGGGTGCCGCGCGCCCCGCCGGGCACCGGTAAGCTGGTCGCGCCCGATCTCGGGGCCATAGCTCAGTTGGCAGAGCACCGGCTTTGCAAGCCGGGTGTCCGGGGTTCGAATCCCCGTGGCTCCACCCCAGATCAGCGCCCTGTCCCTGCCGGGATAGGGCGCTGTTGCGTCCCCGGAGTGGGGGAACAGTGGAGGGCATTTCCGGAACGGGGGTGTCTCCGCGGCGCGGTAGGGGGCGTCCGGCAGCAACCTCGGTGACCCCGCGTTCTAGCCTTTGCCAGGACGCGTGCGCCCGGCCCGCCAAGCCCCGGTCTCGAACCCGGGCGGCACCTGGTCCTCCCAGGGGTCGATCCCGAGCCGCTCCATCTCGTCGAACCACGCGTCGCGCCACGACTCGGGCAGCTCCGCCCCGCACCAGGGACAGAACGAGATGAGGGAGACCGAGGACCCGCCGTCGTGGATGATCAGTCCGTACTCGTCGAACCGCTCGCTGTAGCTCACGAGCGCGTCCGCGCACTCGTAGGGGTCGGCGTGCGGATCGCTTCGGTGATCGAGTTGACGCTCCATCACCTCGCAGCAGTGCCTCATGAGCTCTGACGCTCCCGTCCGGTGTCGCGGAACCGCGCGAGGTGATCGTCCGCTCCGAGCACTGGGATCCGCTGGTCCTGGATCAGGACGCCGGCAGGCATCGATCTGCGCAAACGGTCGATGGTGCGCATGACGTCATCACGATGCTTGCCGGCCTTCATCCAGGCAGGAAGCCTCGACAGCATGCTGTCGGGATCAGGGCCCCGCTCGCGAAGACCGGCCGAGACGTAAGCCTGCAGCATGGTCAGGTGGTCGAGGTCGTAGGCCCACAGAGTGTGCCCGCAGCATCGAGCCCGCAGCCACAGCGGAGACCCGAAATAGGGATCGATGGGCACGCCGAACGGGGCGCCCGCTGGGTAGGCGTCCTTGAACAGCCCACAGTCCGGACAACGCATACGACGCCGGTACCTGAGCGTCCCGTCGGCGTCTCGCATGGACTCGGGAGCGCCCAAGCAGGCCAAGACGAGCGCGCAGCCGTCGCAGCGTGGACACCGTACGAGCACGCGGTCGGCGAACTGGCTCACCCAGCTCCCGGGATCACGAAACCGACCGCGCCCTCGTCCGCCTGCAGCCATGGGTCAGAACGCTAACCGGGGCGTCCAGAGCCGGGAAACGATATTCGCCCGCCTGGGGAGCGATCTCTAGCGCCTTCCACCACCCCCGATGGGAGGCGCTCGTGAACACCTCACCCCGTAGCAACGCCCTATCCCGGCCCTGACGTAGCGTCGTGTCACGCCTTGCGGCGGTGCAGCATCGCATTCACCGAGTCGGCGAAGCCCTTGGTGGTGAAGCAGTTCGGCTCGGCGAACTCCTCCATCACCAGGGACTGCTCCCACGTCATCCCGGCGGCCTGCCGCAGCAGCGGCACCGCCATGAGCTGCGCCGCCTCGGGCATCTCCAGCGCGCGCTCGCACCACCAGCGGGCCCGCTCCAGCAGCTCCCCGTGCGGGACGACCTCGTTGACCAGGCCGTACTCCAGCGCCTTGGCCGCGTCCAGGTGCTCGCCCGACAGGTGGTACTGCACGGCGCGCTGGTAGCCGAGCCGGTGGGTCAGATGCCAGCTCGTGCCGACCTCCGGCAGCAGGCCGAGCTTGCCGAACGCCGGGACGATCGTCGCCCGCTCGGAGGCCACCACCAGGTCGGAGGCGAACGCCAGCGCCAGGCCCACGCCCGCCGCCGCGCCGTTGAGCGCCGACACCACCAGGATGTCGCTGCCCGCGATCAGCCGCACGCACCCGCCGAACTGGTAGCGGATCCAGCGCCATGCCTGGGTGGAGCCCTCCTCGTCCTCGGGGGCGGCCATGCGCTCGATCGTCTCGGCCATCAGGTTCAGGTCCCCGCCCGCGGAGAAGCCCGGATCGGCGCCGGTGAGCACCACCGCGCGCACCGTCGGGTCGGTCAGCAGCCCGGCCAGCCGCTCCCGCAGCTGGAAGGTCAGCGCGGCGCTCAGCATGTTGAGCCTGCCCGGATCGGTCATGGTCACCACGGCGCGGGGGCCGTGCCGCTCCACCTCGACCAGCGTCCGCGTCTCGGCGCGGGCCTGCTCGACGATGTCGGTGTAGGTGAGGGACATGCGGTGCTCCTTCGGTCGGTAACTCGACAGAACATTATTCTGTTACTGCCGAGAAATGTTTCGCAAGGGGATACTCGACCACGATGAACGGCGACTCGGGACGGGACCGGATCCTGCGCGCGGCCCTCACCTGCTTCGGCAGGGACGGCGCGGCGGCCACCACGCTGACCGCGCTCCGCAAGGAGGCCGGCGTCAGCGTGGGCAGCTTCTACCACCACTTCCAGAGCAAGGAGGAGGTGGTCGCGGCCCTGTTCGCCGAGGCGCTGCGCGGCTACCAGGACGAGATCGTCCAGGAGCTGGACCGCCACCCCGACCCCGGCGAGGCGGTCCCGGCCGTCGTCGCCCGCCACGTCGGCTGGTGCGTCCGCAACCCGGACCTGGCGCGGTTCCTGCTGACCGAGCGCCGCCCCGTCGACGGCGAGCCGGGCATGGCGGCCCTCACCGAGCAGAACCGGCGCTTCTTCGGCGCCGTCCGGTCGTGGTGGCGCATCCAGGAGCACCACGGCGCCCTGCGCCCGCTGGACTTCACCCTCGCGTTCGTCCTCTGGCTCGGCCCGGCCCAGGAGCTGTGCCGCCTCTGGGTGACCGGCGTCGCCCCCGAACCGAGCGCCGAGCAGGTGGCCCTGCTCGGCGATGCCGCGCGACGCTCCCTGTGTCCGGCCCGCTGAACGGGGCGACGCGGGGGAGCGACCGGAGAGCGTCCCCCCGCCGTGGCCCGGCGTTCATCCGGAGGCCGCCTCGGCCTCCTATCCCTGAGGTGTGGCATCTGTCGGCGTACGCGTGATCTGCTGCCTGGTCCTCGTCCTGGGGCTGCCGGGATGCTCCTCCGGCCGGGCGGACTCGGTGGTCGGGCGCGGGGAACTGGTGATCGGCGTCAAGGCCGACCAGCCCGGACTCGCCGTGCGCGGGCCGGACGGCGTCTTCCGGGGCTTCGAGGTCGAGGTGGGGCGCTACGTCGCCCGCCGCCTCGGCGCGTCCAAGGTCACCTTCCGCGCGGTCACCTCCGACGACCGCGAGCGGCGGCTGGAGGCGCGCGCCGTGGACCTGGTGCTGGCCTCCTACTCCATCACCCCGGAGCGGGCCGTGCAGGTGACCTTCGGCGGCCCCTACTACCTCGCCCGCCAGGACATCATGGTCCGCCGGGGCGAGCGGCGGATCAGGAACGTGCGCGGCCTGGCCGGGCGGCGGGTCTGCCAGGCCGCCGGGTCGGTGTCGGGCGAGCGCGTCACCGCCGGGCTGGGCATCGCGGTGCGCGCCGTCCCGGCCCCCTCCTACAGCGCCTGCCTGAGCAGGCTGCTGGCCGGGGACGTCGACGCCGTCTCCACCGGCGACCTCGTGCTGGCCGGGTTCGCCGCCCAGGCCGCCGGGAGGGTGCGGATCGTCAACGCGCCGTTCACCGACGAGCCCTACGGCGTCGGCCTGCGCAAGGGCGACATCGACGGCTGCGAGGCCGTCAACAGGGCGATCACCCTGATGTACCAGGACGGCACCGCCGCGCGGCTGCTGCGCACCTGGTTCGGGGCCTCCCGGCTGCGGCTCACCGAGTCGGTCCCGCAGTTCGAGGGATGCTCCTGACGGAGCCCGGCGCTCAGCCCTGCCACGGGTTCGCCGGGCCCCACGGCAGCGGCTGCTCCGGGGGCGGCGGCGGGGGCAGTTCGCGGGAGCGCGCCGCCAGGGCGCGCAGCCACAGCAGCGCCACCACCGAGATGACCGCGAGACCCACCCAGTTGAACACGGTGATCAGGTGGTCCTGCTCCTGGGTGGCCTCGGGCAGGTAGCCGCGCTCCAGCAGCTGGAACTGCCAGGGCGCGCCCGTCATGACCAGGGTCGCGGCGATGGCCAGCCCGTGCATGGAGTCCCACAGCGCGTGCAGCAGCGACACGCCGAGGTAGGTCGCCAGGACGGTGGCGTCCAGCCGCCAGCGCCCGTGCCGCCGCGCCGCGGCGAACAGCACGCCGCCGAGGATCGCGGTCCACAGGCCGTGGCCGAGCGGGGTCAGCAGGCCGCGCAGCACCTCGGTCTCCACCATCGAGCGGATGCTGAGGCCCTCCACGGTGACCAGGGCGTTGAACGCGTACCCGGCGCTCTCGAAGGCGGCGAACCCGAACCCGACCGCCGCGCCCAGCACCATGCCGTCGCGGGTGCCGTAACCGCGCAGCCGCCGGGCCACCACCATCAGCGCGACGAGCTTGACGCCCTCCTCGATCAGCCCCACGCCCGCGTACATCCACGGCGAGGGGTGCAGCAGGTAGGTCTCCAGCAGCGACGCGCCCAGGATGCCGAGGACGCCGCCGACCACGAACGAGCTGAACAGCAGCGGCACGGTGACCTCGTCGGCGGTGCCGTGCTCGTACGCCCAGATCGCGAAGGCGACCGGCACCGCGAAGCTGCCCAGCAGCACGACGGTCGGCAGCAGGTTCGCGTTGGCGGTCAGCACCGTGACGGCCACGGTCGCCGCCCACAGCAGCAGCCCCGTCCCCAGCACCCGCAGCCAGGTCCGCCGCGCTCTCCCGCGCGCGACCGCCACCGTGCGCCCCATCACTGCCCCCAAGGGATCATCGCCTGACCGCGGAACCTACCCAGGGCCGCCGCCGCCATGCCTCGCGGGATTCCCGGGACGGGGACGGGCGGGGCCGCGGGCGTGCGGGCGGAGGCCGGGCGCGGAAGCCGCCTCAGGACGCCGCGCGGAAGGTGCGGCGGTACGCCGACGGCGAGGTCTTCATCGCGCGCGTGAAGTGGTGCCGGAACGTCGCCGCGCTCTCGAACCCGACCGCCGCGCCGACCTCCTCCACCGGCGTGGCCGTGCCCTCCAGCAGGGGGAGGCTCGCCATGACGCGCTGGGTGATCACCCACCGCAGCGGGCTGGTGCCGGTCTGCCGGTTGAAGTGCCGGATGAAGGTGCGGGGCGCCAGGCACGCGGCGCGCGCCAGGTCGGCCACGGTGATGGGCTCGGCCAGGTGCGCCAGCGCCCAGCCGATGGCGCGGGCCACCGCGTCGTCCACCTCGGGCGCGGTGACGGCGGCCTCCACGAACTGCGCCTGTCCCCCGTCGCGGTGCGGCGGGACGACCAGGCGGCGCGCCACGGCGTTGGCCACCCGGGCGCCGTGGTCCTTGCGGACCAGGTGCAGGCACATGTCCAGGACGGCGGCGCTGCCCGCGCCGGTCAGCACGTCCTCGCCGTCCACGTAGAGGACGTCGGGGGTGACGCGGACGCGGGGGTGGCGCCGCTGGAGCAGGCCCGCGTAGTGCCAGTGCGTGGTGGCCTCGCGGCCGTCCAGGAGGCCGGCCGCCGCCAGCGCGAACGCGCCCGAGCAGATCGACACGATCCGCGCCCCGCGGGCGTGCGCGGCCCGGAGCGCCGCCACGATCGGGGCGGGCACGGCGCCGCGCACGTCCGGGACGGCGACGACCATCACGGTGTCGGCGGCGGCGAAGTCGTCCAGGCCGTGCTCGGCGGTCATGGTGAAGCCGCCGACCGCGCGCATCGGACCGCGCTCCAGCGAGCAGACCCGCAGGTCGTACCAGGGGACCCGCAGCTCGGGCCGGGGCAGCCCGAACACCTCCACGACGGCGGCGAGCTCGAACGGGCTCATGCCGTCGAAGGCCAGCACCGAGACGGTGTGCCGGCGGGCGGGGGAGACCAGGCGCATGGCGGGATATTAGCGGTATCGGGCGTTCCTGCCACTGGGGGAGTCGCGGCGGTGCCCGCCATGATCGTCCTGTCAGCCGATGGGAACGCAGGTCAGAGGAGTTCCGGATGTCCCCCACCCCCGTGTCCGAGGTTCGCGCCGTGTCCGCCGTCACCGCCGTGCCCGCCGCCCCGCAAGCCGAGGCGGTCGCGCACTTCGCCGCCCGGCTCGCGTTCGAGACCGACGTCTCCGACGTGGCCGCCCACCTCGCGGCCGGCTCCCCCGGCGTCGTCGTGGTGGACTCGCGCAGCGCCGAGAGCTGGGACCAGGGCCACGTCCCCGGCGCGGTCCACCTGCCCACCGCGCAGATCGCCGAGCGCGCCGAGGGCCTGGTCCCCCGGGACGCCACCGTCGTCGTCTACTGCTGGAGCCCGGCCTGCAACGGCGGGACCAAGGCCGCGCTGGAGTTCGCCAGGCTCGGCTACGCGGTCAAGGAGATGATCGGCGGGTTCGAGTACTACGCGCGGGAGGGCTTCCCCGTGGAGGACGGCCAGGGCTCGGTCACCCGCCGCTCCCCCGACCCGCTGATCATGCCGGTCTCCGGGATCTCCTGCGCCTGCTGAAACGACCTGGAGCCTCGGTGCGGGGCGCGCCGGGGCTCCGCGGTGCGCCGACACGCCGCAGCGAAAAACAGTGTGGCCGGGGCGGAAGCCGCTCGTCGCCCCGCCGCGTCCCCAGTCGCCGGGACCGGCCCCCGCCGGTCATCGGCGCCCTGGGGAAGACGTCCGTACCGGGGCGCCGCCGCCCGGCGTGACCCACAACGCGCGAACCAATTCCGGACGCCGCTCCGGCACGCCCCGGACCTGCCGGTCGTCCCTGCGGAGCGGCCGCGCCGACCGCCCGTCCCGGCGGCGGGCGACACGTCCGGAACCCTTGCCCCCAGGGCCGTGCGGAGCGTTCGGCGCGAAGCGGGCGGGGGCGCTCCGGGCCCGCCGCGGCGGCCTCCGCGGGGCGGCGCCGGGAGGGATGAAAGTAGCCAAATATGGACCTGTGATGGAGTTCATCATGCGGGACGGGGCATAACCTGGGCCGTCGGCGACGTTAGACTGAACAAATCACTCTTACGACGCTGAACGCGTCCGGCTCGTCCTTGCAGCCCGCACACTCTCTCCGCGGTGCCTCCCGAGACGTGCCCCCCTCTCGGAAGGTATTGCGTGACCAACGTTCCTGCTGCCCGTGACCTCACCCCGTCCACCGACGAGACGGTCGTTCCCACCTTCGCCGAGCTCGGCCTGCCCGCCGAGCTCGTCACCGCCCTCTCCCGCGCCGGCATCGAGGCGCCGTTCCCGATCCAGGCCGCCGCCATCCCCGACGTGATGAACGGCCGCGACGTCCTCGGCCGCGGCAAGACCGGCTCCGGCAAGACCCTCGCCTTCGGCCTGCCGATGCTGGCCCGCCTCGCCGGCCGCCGCGCCGCGCCCAAGCGCCCCCTCGGCCTCATCCTGGTGCCGACCCGCGAGCTGGCCCAGCAGGTCCAGACCAACCTGGAGCCGCTCGGCCGCAGCGTCGGCCTGCACTTCAAGACCGTCATCGGCCAGACCTCGATGTTCAAGCAGATCGACGCGCTGCGCCGCGGCGTGGAGATCCTGGTCGCCACCCCCGGCCGCCTCAAGGACCTGATGCGCCAGGGCGCCGCCGACCTGTCCGACATCGAGATCGTCGTGCTGGACGAGGCCGACCACATGGCCGACATGGGCTTCCTGCCCGACGTCACCGACATCCTCGACCAGGCCCGCGTCGGCGGCCAGCGGCTGCTGTTCTCGGCCACGCTGGACCGCGACGTGGACGTGCTGGTCAAGCGCTACCTGAACGACCCGGTCACCCACGCCATCGGCCCGGTGGACGAGCCCGGCGTCGACACCATGGAGCACCACCTGCTGCTGGTGGCGCCCAAGGACAAGGCCGCCATCACCGCCGAGATCGCCAACCGCGAGGGCCGGACGATCCTGTTCGCCCGCACCAAGCACGGCGTGGACCGGCTGACCAAGCAGCTCACCGACGCCGGCGTGCGCGCGGCGGGCCTGCACGGCGGCAAGAGCCAGGGCCTGCGCACCCGGACGCTGGCCGAGTTCCACGAGGGCTCGTTCAACGTGCTGGTCGCCACCGACGTCGCCGCGCGCGGCATCCACGTCGACAACATCAGCCTGGTCATGCACGTCGACCCGCCGGCCGACAGCAAGGACTACATGCACCGCGCGGGCCGCACGGCGCGCGCCGGCGAGAAGGGCACCGTGGTCACCCTGGTGCTGCCGCACCAGGTGCGCTCCACCTCCGCGATGACCCGCCGCGCGGGCATCGAGGCCCCGCGCACCCGCGTGGCCTCCGGCGACGAGACCCTGGCCCGGCTGACCGGCGCCCGGGTGCCGTCGTTCGAGCCCATCGTCGAGCCGATCATCCCCGAGCGCCCGCGCCGGCAGGACGGCCGCGGCGGACGGCGCGGCAACGGCCGCGGCTTCGGCGGCGGCGGTGGCCGCGGGCCGCGCCGCGAGGGCGGCGGCGGATACCGCGGCCCGCGCGAGGGCGGCTTCAACGGCGGCGGCGAGCGCCGCGAGGGCGGTTACCGGGCCCCGCGTGAGGGCGGATTCAACGGCGGCGAGCGCCGTGAAGGCGGCTTCAACGGCGGCGAGCGCCGCGAGGGCGGCTACCGCGGCCCGCGTGAAGGCGGCTACGGCCAGCGCGAGGGCGGCTACGGCCAGCGCCGCGACGGCGGCCACGGCGGCCAGCGCCGGGGCGGCTCCTACGGCCCGCGCCGCGACGGCGGCGACCGGCGCCCGGCCCGCCAGGGCTGATCCGCGCCCAGCTTGAGCGACAGCAGGCCCCCTGCCCGGACTCCGGGCAGGGGGCCTGTTCGCGTCCTAGGCCCGCACACGGGCCGCTCCGGCTTGGAACGGGCCGTCCAGGGCACCGGTCAGGGCCTCAGCCCGCCTCCTCGCGCAGCGTCTCGTTCAGCCGCGCCTCCTCGCGCAGCTTGTCCTGGAGGATCTGCAGGCCCGCCAGGCCGTCCACCGACAGCGCCGCCAGCTCGTCCAGCGAGACCAGCGGCGAGTTGCGCAGCGGGGGCTGCCAGCCCTCCGACCGGTCGTAGCTCCGCAGCACCTTCGCGGGGACGCCGCCGATCACCGAGTGGTCCGGGAACTCGCCGCGCACCACGGCCCCGCCCGCCACGGCCACGTTCCGGCCCAGCCGCGTGCCGGGCAGGATGATCGCGCCGGTCCCGATCCAGCAGCCCGGACCGATCACCACCGGGTTGTTCTCCGGCCACTGCCGGCCGACGGGGGTGTCCAGGTCGGCGTAGGTGTGGTTCTGGTCGGTGATGTAGACGTTGGGGCCGGTGAAGACGTCGTCGCCGATCTCGATGGACTGGTGGCCCACGATGTGGGTGCCGCGGCCCAGCGAGCAGCTCTTGCCGATCTTCACGATGGTGTCGGGGCCCAGGTCCAGGCCGGGCACGAAGCCCGCCGAGATGGTCACGTGCGTGCCCACCAGCGTGTGGTCGTCGATGGAGATCCACGGCTCGCCGTAGATACTGCCGACCGGGAAGCCGATGCAGACCCCTTCGCCGAGGTGGGCGAACCGCCGCTTGCCGGGGGTGTGCGGGGTGATCTCCCCGTGGCGTTGGACCCACTCCCAGCCGCGGTGCACGGCCTTGTGGATCTCCCTGCGGGCCCGGTCCCTCAGCAGGTGCCGTAGCGAAGGGGGTTTCGGCGACATGGCGCCCACCGTACCGGTTGGCGGTGAATCGGCAGGCCGAAGGGCCCGACCGGAGGCCGGGCCCTTCGGATTCCGCTCACTCGGAGTGCTCCCGCGCGGCGCTACGGGGTGTGCGCCTTGGAGTCCGACTTCTGCTCGTCGGACTCGTAGACCAACTCCTGGCCGTTGCCGCGGCGGACCGCCATGAGGCCGGCCACGCCGAGCGCCGCGACGGCCGCGACCATGCCGACCATGGCCTTGTTGCCGCGCTGGGGCGGCGGTTCCGGTTCCACCCGGTTCGCCATGCCGGACAGGAACGAGCTCACCCGGGGGGCCAGGTCGGCCTCCACGTAGCGGGCGGCGTACTCCAGCCGGGGCGCGCTCCAGCCGCGGGCGGCCAGAGCGCGTTCGGCGGCCACGTCACGCGTGTGCTGGGCCGCCGGGCCGATCCGTTCGGCCGCGAGGAAGGCTCCGTTCCGGCAGGCCTCGAAACCCTGCCGGTACGCATCCTGGGCGCGGCTCATCCGTGAGAGCGCCTCATCCTGCGGCTTGCGGATGCTCATCTTTAGGGACACGCTAACCTCCCTGTTTGCGAGGTCCTGCCAAGCAGCCTTCCCACCGAGCGGGGGGTAAACCCTGTGCGTGCGATCACACCGTCACGCAGGGTGGGCGGACATCGGTGAACGGACCGCACAATTCCATCCGACGAGGAGGGGGCCGTCGTGGCCAACGAAGTCTTTGCGACCCTGAACACCAACAAGGGCAAGATCGTCGTCCAGCTCTACCCGGAGCAGGCGCCCGAGACCGTGGCCAACTTCGTCGAGCTCGCCGAGGGGACCCGCACCTGGCGGCACCCCGCCACCGGCGAGGAGTCGAACGAGCCGCTGTACAACGGCACCGTCTTCCACCGCGTGATCCCGGACTTCATGATCCAGGGCGGTGACCCGCTGGGCACCGGCACCGGCGGCCCGGGCTACGAGTTCAAGGACGAGTTCAGCCCGGACCTGAAGTTCGACAAGCCGTACCTGCTGGCGATGGCCAACGCCGGGCCCGGCACCAACGGCTCGCAGTTCTTCATCACCACCAACGTGGCCCACACCCGCCACCTGACCGGCAAGCACACCATCTTCGGCAAGGTCATCGAGGGCACCAACGTGGTGGACGCCATCTCCGGCGTGAAGACCGGCCGCCTGGACCGGCCGGTGGACGACGTCGTCATCGAGTCGGTGACGATCGAGCGCCGCTGACCGTTGACGAGGGAGACCGACCCCGGACGGAGCCCGCCATGAGCAACGAACCCGCCACCGGGGTGCCCACGTGTTACCGGCACCCCGGCCAGGAGACCTATGTCCGCTGCACCCGCTGCGACCGGTACATCTGCCCGGACTGCATGCGGGACGCGGCCGTCGGCCACCAGTGCGTGGAGTGCGTCGCCGAGGGCAACAGGGGCGTCCGCCGGGCGAGGAACGTCACTCCCGGCCGGCCGCTGGTCACCTACTCGCTGATCGGGCTGTGCGTGCTCGCCTACGCGGCTGAGGTCGTGTGGCCCCGCGTCATCGGGGAGCTCGCGATGGTCGGCCTGTACGTCCCCCTCGACGGCGGGGCGCCGGGCGGCGTCGCCGAGGGCGAGTGGTGGCGGCCGGTCACCTCGATGTTCCTGCACCAGCCGCCCGACCAGGGGCTCGGTCCCGTCCACATCCTGTTCAACATGTGGGCGCTGTGGGCCATCGGGCCCCAGCTGGAGGAGATCCTCGGCCGCTGGCGCTTCCTCGCGCTGTACCTGCTGGCGGGGATCGGCGGCTCGACGCTGCTGCTGCTGGTGGCGCCCGGCGGCGCCGCCATCGGGGCGTCCGGGGCCATCTTCGGCCTGTTCGGGGCGTTCTTCGTCTACAGCCGCAAGGTCGGCGCGCCGATGGGGCCGATCGTGTTCCTGCTGGTGCTGAACCTGATCATCACCTTCGGCGCCAGCGCCATCTCCTGGGAGGCGCACATCGGCGGGCTGGTGGTCGGCGGGCTGCTGGCCGCGGTCTTCGCCTACGCGCGGCGGCCCGCCGTGCACGTCGCCGCCTCGGTGCTCACCCTGGCCGTGCTGGTCGGGCTGATGGTGTTCAAGGTCCAGGAGCTGACCTCGGGGCTCGCCTGACGGCCGCCGCGCGCGGCGGCCGTCAGGCCGAACACCCGATTGTGGAAAACCTGGGGAAAGCCGGGGTCGGCGATCCCCATCATGTGGATAACACCCGTGGATTCGCCGGCCCGAAAAGTGGGCATGGCCCAGAAGCTGTCACTGGTGGCCCCGGCCACTGCGCGAGTGCCCGGCACGGCCGGTGCGGCGGCGCGAAGGCGAGCCGCACCGGCCGGGCCGTGACGCGACGGGCGGGCGCCCGCGCCAGGGGCGGCGGGGACTACCGCCAGCGGGTCGAGAGGATCACCCCGAGGATGATCGAGGTGAACCCGATGCCCAGGTTCCAGTTCCCCAGGTCGGACATCCCCGGCACGTCGGTGCCGGTGCTGGCCGTGACGTAGAAGGTGGCGATCCAGGCCAGCCCGAACAGCCAGAAGAACACCATCAGCGGCACCAGCCAGCGCGGGCTGACCTCCGGTGCCTTGGACTTCTGCGGCGGCGTGTAGACGGCCTTCTTGCGCACTTTGGACTTGGCCACGGTGGGATCGATCTCCTCGGGCGGCTGGCGGCCGGAGCGCCGGTCCGCGCATGGTCGTTTTGTCGGTTAGCGTAGTCGCTGGTGAGCAGCGTACGGCGTCGAACGTGGGGAAGCATCATCCCAGCCCTCACGCTTGTTGCGGGAACCTTGTTCGCGGCGAGCGCCAGCACGGCCCGCGGTACCGACCTGCGCGAGGAGCGCCGCACCCGGCTGACCGAGCTGATCACCGCCGAGCAGCGCCGCACGCGCCGCGAGCGCGAGCACTACCAGGAGCTGCGCCGCGAGGTGGACGGCATCTCCCGCCGGGCCGGGCGGCACGACGAGCGCGTCAGGCGCTCCCAGGCCCGCGCCGACCGGCTCGCCGCCGGGGCCGGCTTCACCCCGCTGGCCGGTTCCGGCGTCCGCGTCACGCTGGACGACGCGCCGCCGCGTCCGGGCGGGCCGCCCCGCGGCGTCGGCCCCGACGACCTGGTCGTGCACCAGGCCGACGTGCAGGCCGTGGTGAACGCGCTGTGGGCCGGGGGCGCCGACGGAATGCAAATTATGGACCAACGGGTGATCTCCACCAGCGCCGTCCGGTGCGTGGGCAATACCCTGATCCTCCAGGGGGTCGTCTACTCGCCGCCGTTCCGCATCACCGCCGTCGGCGACCCGGGGCGGCTGCGCGCGGCGCTGGACGCCTCCGCCGAGCTGGCGCTCTACCGGAAGTACGTGCGCGAGTACGGGCTGGGGTACGCGGTCCGGCCCCTCGACAGGGTCCGCTTGCCCGCCTACACCGGAAACGTGACCATGGACCACGCGACGGTGCCGGCCGACGCCGTGCCGGACGGTGCTCCCTGACCGGGAGCGTGCGAGCAAGGGGGTACACGCGGTGCGGATGCTCATCCGCGGGCTGGGCGAGCTGTGCATCACCGCGGGCCTGGTCCTGCTGCTGTTCGTCACCTACGGGCTGTGGGGCACGGGCCGCTACACCCAGAAGCAGCAGGACGCGCTGGGCCAGGAGATGATCAAATCCTGGGAGGCGCCCAGGGTCACCACCGAGCGGGTGCGGCTGGGCAAGGGGCTGGCGATGATCCGCATCCCCCGCTTCGGACCCGACTACCGGTTCGTGGTGATCGAGGGCGTGGAGCTGTCGGACCTGCGCAAGGGGCCCGGCCACTACCCCGGCAGCGCGCTGCCCGGCCAGGTCGGCAACTTCGTGGTCTCCGGCCACCGCACCACCTACTCGGCGCCCTTCAACCGGGCCGGCGAGCTGCGCCGCGGCGACAAGATCCTGATCGACACGCGCGAGAAGCAGTACGTCTACCAGGTCACCGACCGCAAAGTGGTCCGGCCCTCGGCGGTCGAGGTGACCGCGCCGGTGCCGTTCAAGCCCCGGGCGCGGCCCACCGAGCGCCTGATCACCCTGACCACCTGCCACCCCAAGTACTCCGCCGCCCAGCGCCTGATCATCTTCGGTGAGCTGACCGGGGAGCTGCCGCGGGCGGCCGCCCAAGCGTCCGGAAAGCGGAAGTAGGAGGTCGCCGTGTACGCCTGGATCTGGCGCGCGCTGCCGGGAGGATGGCCGGTCAAGTCCGCCCTGGCCCTGGTCCTGGTCGCGGTGGTCGCCGCGGTCCTGTGGTACCTGGTGTTCCCCTGGCTGGAGCCCAAGGTGCAGTTCGACCACGGCGTCGTCGACGGCACCCCGTCGGCGCCGCCCACGCGGGGCTGAGCCGCCGGTGCGCGTCCTGGTCGTGGACAACCACGACAGCTTCGTGTTCAACATCGTCCAGTACCTGCGGGAGCTGGGCGCCGACTGCGCGGTCCGGGACCGCTCGCAGGTCGCCGTCGCCGACGCCGCGGGCGCGGACGGGGTGCTGCTCAGCCCCGGCCCCGGCCACCCCGCCGACGCCGGGGTCTGCCTGGACCTGGTCCGCGACGCCGAGGAGCGCGGCACGCCCCTGCTGGGGGTCTGCCTGGGCCACCAGGTCATCGCGCAGGCGTACGGCGCGGACGTCGGCCGCGCGCCCGACGTCGTGCACGGCTACACCAGCGGCGTCCACCACGACGGCCGCGGCGTGTTCGCCGGGCTGCCCGACGGCTTCCCCGCGACCCGCTACCACTCGCTGGCCGTCGCCCCCGGCACGGTCGCCGACCCCCTGGAGATCACCGCGCGCACGGTGGACGGGGTGGTGATGGGGCTGCGGCACCGCGACCGGCCGATCGAGGGCGTGCAGTTCCACCCCGAGTCGGTGCTGTCGGTCGCCGGCCACGAGCTGCTCGGCAACTGGCTGCTGACCTGCGCCTCCGCCCGCTGAGCAGAACTCGCTCCGCTTTGTGGTGAAAAAATCTAGAGAAACCGGTAACACCCGGATGCCCGGTTCCGAAGACCATAGCGAGGGCTTCCGCCATTGCCCCCGAGTGGCGGAAGCCCTCCTGTCATGCCCGGACGCCGAAGGGCCCGGCCCCCGTGGGGGCCGGGCCCTTCGCATGTCCGGCTAGTCGCCGTCGCCCGACGGCGGCGGGCCGCTCGGGCCGGTCGGCGGCGCGGACGGCTTCGGCACGATCAGGATCGTCACCAGCGAGCCCGGCGCGACCGTCGTGCCCTCCTGCGGCGTCACCTGGAACACCGTGCCGGGCGGGAAGGACGCGTCCGGCGCCGCCTGCTCGCGCGCGTCGCACTGGAGCTTCAGCTGCCGCAGGCGGGCGCACGCGGCGTCCTTGGGCAGCCGCATCAGCGTCGGCACCTTCACGTCCTGGGCGGCCTCGGCCACGTACACCGTGACGGTGGAGTTCGGCTTGACCTTGCTGCCCCCGTCGGGGTCGGTCTTCAGCACCGTGCCCGGCGAGGCCGAGGTCGAGCCGACCTTGCGGATGGTGAAGCTCAGCCCCTTGGCCTGGAGCTTCTGCTGCGCGTCGGCGATCTGGTCGCCGCGCACGCTGGGCACCACCACCATCTTCGGCGGCGCGGGGCCCCGCGACACCGTCAGGGTGACCGAGGAGCCCGGCTTGACCTCGGTGTCGGCGGCGGGGTCGGTCTTGATGACGTCGCCCTTGTCCACGTTCTCGTCGAAGGCGCGCTCGACGGTGGGGTTGACCTTGAGCCCCGCCTCCGTCAGCGCCTGGGCGGCCTCCTGCTCGGACTGCTCGGCCACCGACGGGACCTTCACGTTGGCCGGGGTCTTGGTCTTGTCGTCGTCCCCGCCGCCCGACAGCGCCAGGCCCGCCAGGCCCGCGCCGCCGATCAGCACCACCACCAGCGCGATCCACAGCGCGATCTTCTTGCCGTTGCCGCCGCGGTCGTAGTCGTCGCGGCGCTCGTCGTAGCGGACCGGCGGCAGGTCGTACCCGGTCTGCCCGCCCATCGGGCGCTGCACCTGGGTGTGCTGCGGCTGGCCGCCCATCACCTGGGTGTGCTGGCCCTGGGGGACGCCGCCCATCAGCATCGTCGAGGCGGCGGTGGAGTGCACCTGCTGGCCCTGCAGGACCCGCTGGATCTCCTGCCGGAACTCGGTCGCCGACTGGTAGCGGTGGTCGGCGTCCTTGGCCATCGCCTTCAGCACGATGGCGTCGGCCCACGCCGGGATCTCGTGGTCGACCTGCGACGGCGGTACCGGCTCCTCGCGCACGTGCTGGTAGGCGATCGCGACCGGGGAGTCGCCGGTGAACGGCGGCTTGCCGGTGAGCAGCTCGTACAGCACGCAGCCGGTGGAGTAGATGTCGCTGCGGGCGTCGACGCGCTCGCCGCGCGCCTGCTCGGGCGACAGGTACTGGGCGGTGCCGATGACCTGCGCGGTCTGGGTCATGGTGGAGGCGGCGTCGTGCATCGCGCGGGCGATGCCGAAGTCCATGACCTTCACGTCGTGGTTGCGGGTCAACATGATGTTGGCCGGCTTGATGTCGCGGTGCACGATCTGCCCGCGGTGGCTGTAGTCCAGCGCCCGCAGGATGCCGTCGGTGATCTCCAGCGCCTTCTCCGGCCGCAGCGCGCGGTTCTCCCGCAGCAGGTCGCGCAGCGTGCTGCCGTCCACGTACTCCATCACGATGTACGGGATCTGGCTGTCGCCGATGGTGTCCTCGCCGGTGTCGTACACCGCGACGACCGACGGGTGGTTCAGCGAGGCCGCCGACTGCGCCTCCCGCCGGAACCGGGCCTGGAACGTGGGATCGCGGGCCAGGTCCGACCGCAGCGTCTTGATCGCGACGATGCGGTCCAGGCGCAGGTCCCGGGCACGGTAGACCTCGGCCATGCCGCCGCGCCCGATGACCGAATCGAGCTCGTAGCGACCGCCGAGCAGCCGAGGTTGACTCATATGTGCACTTTCCCTCGTACCTCTACACCTTGTCCTCCGAACCTAGCCCTCCGCCGCGCGTGGGCGGATGAGCCGGGCTCGGAGTTGACGGAGTCGTGGTGCTCCCCGCCGGGGTGGGTGTCGTTGGTTCCGGGGCGGTGGCAGTCGCCCTGGTCGGATTGCTGGTTGCCTTCGCTGAAGGGGACGCGCCGGAGGTGCCCGGCGTTGACGTGCGCTCCGGCGCCGCCCGGCGTCCTCGCGCGGGCGGCGGCCCGGAGCCGAGGGTATCCGGAGCCGGGACGCCGTCAAATTCCGGCAAAACGGTCATGCGAGGCGGCGGGACCGGTCGGACGGCCCCGCCCGGAACGGGTCCGGCCCCGCCCGTGCCACCGGTCGCCGGCCGCACGCGCGGCAGGGACCGGTCGCCGGGGGCGAGGCCGGGTCTCACTTTTTCAGCACCTGCGCCATCACCTGTCCGGCGATCGGACCGGCGTTGGCGCCACCGCTCTCGGGGCCCTCGGTGACGACCGCGAACGCGTAGCGCGGCTTCTGCATCGGCGCGAACCCGACGAACCAGCGGGCGTTGGGGTCGCCCTCGCCCTGCTCGGCGGTACCGGTCTTGCCGGCGATCCCGAACTGGGCCAGGTTCTTGGCGGTGCCCTCGGTGACCACCGCGCGCATCATGTCGGCGAGCTGGTCGGCGGTGTCGGCCTTCATCGCCTGCGCGTACTCCTGCGGCTGCGCCTTGTACAGCTCGCTCTGGTCCTTGGCGCGGGCCCGCTCCACCAGGTACGGCTTCATGATCTTGCCGTTGTTGGCGACGGCGGCCGCGACCATCGCCATCTGCAGCGGGGTGGCGCGCACGTTCTCCTGGCCGATGCCGGAGCGGGCGGTGCCGTCGCGGCCGGTGCGGATCTTCTTCTTGGTGGCCGGGTCGAAGAACTCGACCGGCACGTCGCTCTCGGCGGGCTGCACGTCCGGCTCGATCTCGAACTTGCGGTTGAAGCCGAACTTGGTGGCGCCCTGGTTGAGCTTCTCGATGCCCATGTCCATCGCCAGCTTGCCGAAGGTGGTGTTGCAGGACTCGGCGAACGCGCCGCGCAGCGTGGCGGTGCCGCCGCACTGGCCGGTGTCGTGGGAGTTGCGCAGCGGCTGGTTGGACTCGGGCAGGATCAGCTGCCCGGTCGGCACCTGCGACCGGCTGTTGATCTCACCGCCGTCCATCGCGATCGCCGAAGTGACGATCTTGAAGGTGGAGCCGGGCGGGAAGGTCTGGCTCATCGCGTTGTCGATCAGCGGCTTGACCACGCCGGTCTGCGCGTCGAGCTGCTCCAGCCGCCGGCCGCCCTTCAGCCCGGTCTGCGGGGCGACCTCGTTGGGGTCGAAGGAGGGGAAGGAGGCCAGCACCACCACCGCGCCGGTCTTGACGTCGATCACCGCGACGCCGCCGCGGCGGCCCTGGGAGGTCTGCGCCTTGAGCCGCGCGTAGGCGGTCTTCTGGGCGGCGGTGTTCAGCGTCAGCTCCAGGTCGGCGCCCTCGGGCTTCTTGCCGATGAAGGTGTCGAACCAGCGCTGGTGGGTGATGCGCTTGTCGGTGCCGCCGAGCAGCGAGTTGTAGGCCATCTCGACCTTGGACGCGCCGCCGTTGAAGTAGCCGGTGACCGGCGAGTACAGCAGCCCGTCCTGGTAGGTGCGCCCGTACTTGGGGTTGCTCTTGTCCGTCGGGAACGACTTGACCAGCACCTGCCCGTCGGCGGTGATCTGGCCGCGCGGGTTGTTGAACACCTCCGAGAAGCGGCGGGTGTTCAGCGGGTTGGTGCGCAGGCTCTCGGCCTGGCTGCCCTGGACGTAGTTGACCTGGGCCATCAGGCCGAAGAACAGCAGCAGTCCGAAGATCGCGACGCGCCGGACCGGCTTGTCCATGTTCATGTTGCCTCCCTCCGGTCGGCCCCCGGCGAGCCCGAGGGGGCGCGTCCCGCCCTCGCCGCGTGCGCACTGCCTGGTCGCCCCGCGCGCTCCTCGGTCCAGAACGCACCGGCTCGCTCGGTGTTCATTCGGGGGGAGTCACCTCGTGCTCACGATCTGGGTCATGCCCTCGTCCTGGATCGCCTGGGGGGCGGGCTTGCGGGCGTCGTGGCTCATCCGGACCAGGATGGCGATCAGGATCCAGTTGGCCATCAGCGACGAACCGCCCTGGGACAGGAACGGCGTCGTCAGACCGGTCAGCGGGATCAGCTTGGTGACCCCGCCGACGATCACGAACACCTGGAGCGCCAGCACGAACGACACGCCGCCGGCGAACAGCTTCAGGAACGGGTCCCGGGCCGCCACGGCGGTCTTCATGCCGCGCTGCACGATCAGCGCGTACATGAGCAGCAGCACCATCAGGCCGGTGAGCCCGAGCTCCTCGCCCAGCGAGTCGAAGATGAAGTCGCTGAACGACAGCGGGATGATCCACGGCTTGCCCTGGCCGAGGCCGGTGCCGAGCACCCCGCCCTGGCCGAGCGCGAACAGCCCGTGCATCAGCTGGGCGCTGTCGGCGTAGGTGCCCTTCAGCTCGTTGGTGCAGGCGTACCAGCCGGGCGCGATGAGCCGGGTGTTCTTGGCCCGCGCGGTGTTGCCCTGGCTCTCGTACTGCTTCGCCTTCTCCTCGAGAACGATCTTGTTCTTCTTGTAGATGGCGGTGTTGGGGTTGACCGGCTCGACCTTGCCGCTCTCCATCATGCAGCCGCCGTCGAAGTACGGCTCGGGGTGCTGCCAGATGCTGATGCGCTGGTTCACGTGGCCCATGAACGGCAGCAGCGTGGCGACGAAGACGCCCACCGCCAGCAGCCCGACGCCGATCATCACCCACGACACCCGCTGGGTGGCGATGTAGAGCATCGACACGAACAGCCCGAAGTACAGCAGCGCGGTGCCGAGGTCCTTCTGGATGAACAGCACGCCCAGGCAGAAGACCCAGATGACCATGATCGGCCCCAGGTCGCGGGCGCGCGGCAGGCTGAACGGGCCGATCTTCTTGCCGATCAGCGACATCGCCTGCCGCTTGTTGACCAGGTAGCCGGCGAAGAACACCACCAGCAGCAGCTTGGCGAACTCGCCCGGCTGCACCGAGAAGCCGCCGATGGAGATCCAGACCTTGGCGCCGTTGATCTCGCGGCCGATGCCCGGCACCACCGGCAGCACCAGCAGCAGGATCGCGCCCAGGCCGATCAGGTAGGTGTAGCGCTGGGCGGTCTTGGGGGTGAACGACAGCGGCGCGTCCGACCGGTTGGTGTCGCGCATGATCAGGATGGCGGTCACGAACAGCGCGATGCCGACGAAGGTCCACATCAGCTGGCCGGGCGCGTCGGCGGCGTCCTCCAGGGCCTTGCCGGACGACAGCGCCGCCTGCTTGGCGCGGCTGGTGTCCAGGTCCAGGCGGTAGATCATCGCCAGGCCGATGCCGTTCAGCGCCACCGCCAGCGGCAGCAGCACCGGGTCGGCGTAGGGCGCGAACTTCGCCTGCACGAAGTAGGCCGCGAACGCCAGCACCGCCAGGCCCCCGCCGTACAGCGGCAGGCCGAGCGGCAGGCGGCCGTCGCGGGCCAGGCCGACCTCGGCGAACGCCGACAGCGTCAGCACCATCGCGAAGATCAGCAGGGCCAGTGAGGCCGCGCCGCGCCGGTTGTAGGGGAGCTGTGCGCGGATCTGGTCCCCGATCGAACTCATCTAGGACTTCCCTCCCGCCGGGCAGTCCTGGTCGGCGGGCTCGGCCTTCTTGCAGTCGTTGCGGTGCTGGTCCAGGGTGCGCAGCGCGGCCTCGGCCGCGGGCTTGCCGATGAACGCCAGCTTCCCGCCGCGCACGGCCGTCTGGTCCCTGCCGGGCAGCTCGGCCAGCGCGATCGCGCTGTCGGTGATCTTGACCGGCTTGCCGCAGTCGCGCTGGCCCGCGCCCTTGAGGATGACGACCCGGCCGCGCTCCTCGGCGAGGGAGTACTTGCAGACCTGCTTCTCCAGGTCGGTGACGCCGCTGCGCCCCTTGACCGAGTAGGTCTCGCGGACCTTGGCCTGGGTCGTCTGCGGGAGGTCGGCGACCAGGATCGGGGTCCTGGGCTGCTCGTCGGCGGCGGCCTTGCGCGACAGGTCCAGGCCCGGCACCTCCTGGTTGGTGCCGCGGAACAGCACGACCTTGCCGTCCTCTTCCCCGATGTAGTAGCCGTCGCGGATGTTCTGCAGCGTCACGAAGCCGACCGCGGCGATCCCGATGATCGCCACGCCGGCGAAGCCGATGAGCCACGCCCAGCGGCGCATGCCGCCCCCGCCGCCCCGCGCGGCTCGGCGGCCGCGCCGCCCCTCGGGCTGCGGCAGCGTGGTGTTGGGGCTCCCCATGGGGGAGCCGTCCATGTGCTGGTTCACGGGCATGGGCGCGGGCGGCGGCATCTCGTCCACCGCGACCGGCTGCTGCGGCATCGTGTCGCGCAGCTGCGCGGCGCGCCCGGCCGGGGTGTCGGCGGCGGCGCCCGGACCCCCGGGGCCGCCCGGCCCGCCGGAACCGCCCGGCAGGTCGGGGGGCGCGGTGTTGGCGGCCGCGCCCACCGCGTGGCCCGCGCCCGGCTGCCGGGGCGGCTGCTGGCCGAGCTCGACCACGTCGGCCACCACGCAGGTGATGTTGTCCGGGCCGCCGCCCCGGTTGGCCAGGTCGATGAGCTGGCGCACCGCCTGCTCGGGCTCGGCGGTGTCGGTCAGCACCTGGAAGATCGTCTCGGCGGTGACCACGCCGGACAGGCCGTCGGAGCACAGCAGGTAGCGGTCGCCGACCTGGGCCTCGCGCAGCGACAGGTCGGGGTCGACCTCGCCGCGGCCGTCCAGGGCGCGCAGCAGCAGCGAGCGCTGCGGGTGCGAGGCGGCCTCGTCCGGGCTGATCCGGCCCTCGTCCACCAGCGACTGCACCAGCGTGTGGTCGTGGGTGATCTGGAACAGGCTGCCGTCGCGCAGCAGGTAGGCGCGCGAGTCGCCGATGTGCACCAGCGCGACCTGGTTGCCCGCCCACAGCATCGCGGTCAGCGTGGTGCCCATGCCCTGCAGCGCCGGGTCGGACTCCACGATCCGGTGCAGGTTGTCGTTGGCGGTCTTGACCGTGTGCTCCAGCGCCGCCAGCAGCTCGGTCGCCGGGAGGTCCTTGTCCAGCTTGCGCAGCGCGTCGATCGCGGCCGCGCTGGCGATCTCACCGCCGACGTGGCCGCCCATGCCGTCGGCCACCGCGAGCAGGTAGGAGCCCGCGTAGGCCGAGTCCTCGTTCCCCTCGCGCAGCATCCCCACGTCGGACCGCGCGGCGTACCGGATTCCGAGGCTCATTTGCGCAGCTCGATCACGGTCTTGCCGATCCGCACCGGCACGCCCGGCGGGATCGACATGGGCCGGGTCACCTTGGTGCGGCCGAGGTAGGTCCCGTTGGTCGAGCCGAGGTCTTCCACGATCCACTGACCGTCCTGCGCGTAAATACGGGCATGGCGGCTCGAAGCGTAGTCGTCGGTCACCACGAGCGTGGCGTCATTGGCCCGACCGATGGTGATGGGCACTCCGGTCAGGTCGATCACGGTGCCGGCCCGTTCGCCCTGGACGACGACCAACTGGGTCGGGGCGTTGCCGCTGCGCTGCGCCCGCGGCGGTTTGGGCTGCCGGGACGCCTTGGCCGGCCGCGGCGGCGCGGCCGCCCGCTCGGCGGCCCGCGACGCGGCCTTCGAGCCGAACAGGTCGGCCCGGATCACGCCGACGGCGGCGATGACGAAGAGCCAGAGCACCGCGAGGAACGCCAGCTTGATCAGCGTGAGGGTGAATTCGGACATCGGAGTCGGGGTTACTCCCTATCGCGGCGGAAGACCAGGGTTGTCCGCCCCATCGTGACCCGCGACCCGTCCACCAGCGTCACCCGCCGGATCGGTTGGCCGTTCACGAAGGAGCCGTTGGTTGACCCTAGATCCACGAGGACGATTTCGGGACCTTCTACGCGGATCTCGGCATGGTGCCTCGACACGCCCGGGTCAACGAGCCGCAGGTCGCAGTCGGTACCGCGGCCCAGCAGCGTCACCGGAGTGTTGATCTCATATGTGCGCTGGGTGGTGTCGGACCCCTCCACGGCGGTGGTGACCAGCAGGCGCGGGTGGCCGCCGAAGGCGCCCGCCCGGCCGCCCTGCGGCACGTCGCTCACCGGCCGGCGGATCTCGCCGCCCTCCACCGTGGACCCCCGGATCACGCCCGAACGGATCCGGAACATGCCCGTGGCCAGGTCGCCCGCGTTCTCGAAGCGCACCCGCACCGGCCCCACGAAGGAGTACCCCTGCTCCTTCGCGTACTCGCGGGCCAGATTCGCCAGCTCCTGGCTCAGGCTGTCGGCGTACACCTGCAGCCGCTGCCCGTCCTGCTGCGAGATCTCGACCACGAAGTCGTTGGGCACGAGCGTGCGGCCCTGCGCCACGATGGCGGCTCGGTCGTCCATCTCGCGCTGCACAGCACTGGCCACCTCGACCGGCTGCAGCTCAGACTTGAAGGCCCGGGCGAAGGCTCCTTCGACCATGCCTTCGAGCCTTCGCTCGAAGCGCTGAATGACGCCCACGGGCACCTCCCTTCCCCACTGGTAGACGATCGTATCGGTGCGAAGGTTCGCGAGAAGTATCCGAGTTCCTATCCACCCCCGCGACCGTGCTAATCTCTTCGAGCACCCGGAAACGGGGCGACACCCGGGGCGGGTGGCGGAACGGCAGACGCGCACGGTTCAGGTCCGTGTGTCCGAAAGGACGTGAGGGTTCAAATCCCTCCTCGCCCACTTCAGAGTCAGGGGCGGTGTGCTCACGGAAAACGTGAGCCGCCGCCTCTTTCGTTGTGCCCGCCCAGGGGGACGACCCCCTGAAACCCCCGGGGCGAGGGGCTTCGCCCCCCGCGCCCCCCACCGCCTGCAAGGTCTTCTCCGGCCGGGGGTGCAGGCTCTTCCTGATCAGATGGAGTGCCTCGTCTACCGCGCCCGCCGGCTTTTGCGAGGTCATCTTTGTTGTTATCGGAGAAAAATCCGGGGCGTGGCGGGGTGGTCGGGCGCTCTTCAGGGGGCCTGGGGTGGCCGTTTTGTGTGAGCCCGCCCACACTTGCCATGTGCTGGGGCGCGGAGGCATGCCCCTACTGTCCCCCGTCGGGATGTCCCTAGTCCATATTCGGCGGCGCGGCTGAACGGCCGCGTGGCCGCGTCGTGCGCCGCACCGCCGTTCCCAGCGCGGCCAGCACCGCCGGGGCGAGCAGGTAGAGGCCGCACGACAGCAGCACCACGCCGGTGAAGACCGTCCCCGCGCGGGCGAGCAGGCGGGCCCCGCCGTGCAGGAGCCTGGTCGCCGCGGCCATTCCGACCACGGTGACCGACGCCAGGCACGCGGCGGTGGCGCGCATCAGCGGGTCCAGGCCGACATCGGCGGCCAGGGCCGCGACGGCGAGCGGCGCGGTGAGCGCGGCCAGGAGCAGCAGGCTGCGGTGCGGCACCCGGCCGGGGTCCCCGCCTTTGGCGAAGGGGCGGGGCAGCGCGCCGTTGCGGGCCAGTGCCGCGCCGAGGCGCGAGCCCCCGGCGACGTAGGTGTTCATGGCCACGAAGCTCAGCGCCACGGCCGCGGCGGCCGTTGCCGCCTTGGCGAACGGGCCGATGCCCTCTTCCATCAGCAGGCCCAGCGGCACCGGCGAGGTCGCCGCGCGGTCGCCGAGCACGCCGGTGACCGTCAGCGCGAGGGCCAGGTAGAGGGCGCCCACGATGAGCAGGGTCAGCGCGGTCGCCCGCGGCAGCAGGCGGCGCGGGTCGGCGAAGTCGGCCGACAGGTGGCTGGCGGCCTCCCAGCCGACGAAGGCGAAGAACAGCACCCCGGCGGCGTGCGCGACGCCCTGGACGCCGTGCGGTGCGAACGGGGTGAAGTTCGCCGCCTGCGCGTGCCGCCCGGCGGTCAGGATCGCGATCACCAGCAGGGCGGTCAGCGCCGTCACCAGGACCAGCTGCACCCGTCCCGACATGCGCAGGCCCGCGTGGTTGGCGGCGAACGCGGCGGCCAGCAGGCCGGTGGCGACCGCCGCCGCCCCCGGCCGGCCCCAGCCGGTCGCCGAGGCCACGTAGTCGCCGCCGATCAGCGCGCCGGCCAGGACGCCCACGGGGACCGCGCCGAAGAACCACCAGCCGACGATCCGCTCGGTCCGGGGGCCGAAGGCGCGGGCCGCGAACGCCGCGACGCCGCCCGCGTCCGGGAAGCGGGCGCCGAGCGCGGCGAAGGTGAAGGCCACCGGCACGCTCAGCGCCAGCAGCGCGGCCCAGGCCACGATCGCGGCCGGTCCGGCGGCCGCGGCGGCCAGGTGGGGCAGGGCCAGCACGCCCGGCCCCAGCACCGCGCCCGCGAACAGCGCGGTGCCCTGTCCGAGGCCCAGGCCGTTCCGGACGGCGGGCGGGGTTCGCAGGGTGGTGCTCAACCGGTCTCCTCCAAGGTCGATGGGGCACCTTGAAAGTAGACAGATGAGCGGTTCGAGAGGCTTTCGGCCGAACGTACGGCCGGAATCGGGACGATAATCCGGTCATGGACGAACTAGATGCGGAGATCGTGCGGCTTCTCCAAACGGATGCCCGGCTCTCCAACCGCGAGCTGGCCCGGCGGCTCGGCGTCGCGCCCTCGACCTGCCTGGAGCGGGTCCGCGCGCTCACCCGCCGCGGCGTCATCCGCGGCTACCACGCCGACATCGACCTCCAGGCGCTGGGCCGCGGCGTGCAGGCGCTGGTGTCGTTGCAGGTCCGGCCGCTGAGCCGCGCGGTCATCGACCGCATCCAGAGCGATGTGGCGGGGATGCCGGAGGTGCTGAGCGTCTTCGTGGTGGCGGGCGGCGACGACCTGGTGCTGCACGTGGCCGTCCCCGACCTGGACCAGCTGCACGCGTTCCTGCTCGAACGGCTGAGCCGCCGGCCGGAGATCGGGGGCTTCCGCACCTCGGTGATCTTTCAGCACGTGCGCAGCACCGTGCTGGAGCGGCTCGGCGATCCGGCCTGACGGCGCCTCAGGCGAAGGCGGCGTCCCCGCCCGTCGCGCGGAGGACGGCCAGCGCGGCGGCGTAGTCCTCGTCACTGACGCCCGCGCGGATCCGGTCGCCGATGGCGGGGGCGTGCTCCTTAACGCGGGCGCGGGCGGCCTCGCCCGCCTCGGTGATCCAGAGGCGCTCGTCCCCGTCCGGCCGCAGCAGGCCCCGGGCCAGCAGGTCGTGCGATTCGAGCCGCACGTCGTCCTCGGGCAGCAGGTAGCCGGCCATCAGCTCGACCAGCTCCGCCACCGTCCGCCCCCGGCCGTCGGGGGAAAGGTCGTGCGGGGACAGGTTGCGCAGCACCCAGTACTGGGGCTGGGTCAGGCCGAGCCCGACGAGCTCGGCCCGGATGAAGGCGGTGGTCCGCCGGTTCGCGTCGGTCATCGTCCGTCCTCGTCTCTCCGGGCTTGCCACCGTAGAACCTCGACTTTGGTCGAGGTCAAGAAGTCGCGGGACGCCTGCAACCGGCGGGCGCGGGGCGGGGTTCAGCGGGGCGAGCTCATCCCCCCGAGAAAGAAGGAACCCATGGACCTGCAACTGACCGGACGCGTCGCGATCGTCACCGGCGCCTCCAAGGGCATGGGCCTGGCCGTCGTCCGGACCCTGCTGGAGGAGGGCGCGCGGGTCGCCGCCGTCTCCCGGAAGGAGTCTCCGGAGCTGTCGGCGCTGGCCGGCCCGGACCTGCTGCACGTGCCGGCCGACCTGATGGACCCCGCCGCGCCCGCGCTGGTCGTGGAGCGCACCGTGGAGCGGTTCGGCGGGCTCGACATCGTGGTCAACAACGCCGGCGGCCCGCCGCCCGGGGTGACGCTGCCCCGCTTCGGGTTCACGGCGCCGACCGACGACGACTGGCGCGAGATGTTCGAGTTCAACCTGTTCACCCCGGTGCGGCTGATCCGCTCCGCGCTCCCGCACCTGCTGGAGAGCGACGCCGCCGCGATCGTGAACGTCTCCAGCGGCAACGCCCGCCAGCCCGGCCCGATGAACTACGACTACAACGCCGCCAAGGCGGGGCTGAACAACCTCACCAAGGGACTGTCGGAGGAGTACGGGCCGCAGGGCGTGCGGGTCAACACCATCTCGCCCGGACCGGTGCGCACCGCCTGGTGGACCGAGGAGGGCGGCGCGGCCGACGTGCTGGCGGGCGCGACCGGCTCGGACCGGGACGCGGTGATGGACACCGTCGCGCCGCAGATGATGAACCTGGTCACCGGGCGGCTGGTCGAGCCGCAGGAGGTGGCCGACGCCGTCGTGCTGCTGGCCTCGCCGCGGTCGGCGAGCACCACCGGGGCCGAGTTCGTGGTGGACGGCGGCTTCCTCAAGGGGCTCTGAGCCGGTAGGCGGAAGCCCCCGCGAGGTCTTCCTCGCGGGGGCTTCGCGTCCTGCTCAAGCGGCCTCGTCCTGCCAGATCCTGCTGTTCAGGTCGGTGCCCCGGATCACCTGTACGCGCCAGGGCTCCAGCTTCAGCACGTGCAGTTTGGGGTCCTCCACGCCCTTCCAGAACTGCCCGAGGTCGTAGCCCGCGCCGCGCGGGCTGGTGCGGCGGTACAGATCCCACACGTGCCGCCGCGTCGCCAGGTCGTCCAGGTCCACCCAGGTGGCGACCGTGTCCACCGAGGCGGCGTTCTGCCGGGGCGTCCAGTAGGAGAAGGTGGCGTGCGGGTTGCCGGCCAGGTGGGCCTCCTTGACCGGGGTCCGGTAGGTGGCCAGCCAGCCCACCGGCTTGCCGTCCACCACTTCCCAGACCGGGATCAGCACTCTGGCGCGGGGCCGGTGCTTGCTGTCGACGGTGGTCATGGTGGCGTAGACGATGTCGCCGACGTAGGCGTCGAACTGCTCGCGGATCGCGGCGAAGTCGTGCACTTTGGTGGCCATGGCGGTGCTCCTCGCTGGTCAGGCCGCGGCGCGGGCGGGTTCGGGGGCGTCGGCGGGGACCGCCGCCGGGCGGGTGCGCAGGCCGAAGACGGTGACCGCGGCGGCGAGGACGGCGGCGGCGACCGGCACCGTCAGCGCGGTCCGCAGCGAGTCCATGCCGGGCGGCCCGGCGGCGACGTAGACGGCGGTGACCGCCGAGATGCCGAGCGCCATCCCGAACTGCATCGCGGTGTAGAGCAGCCCGCCGGCCAGGCCCTGCTCCTCCTCGGCCACGCCCTCGGTGCCGGCGATGGTGAGCGGCCCGTACACCAGCGCGAACGCCACGCTGAGCAGCAGCACCGTCGGCAGCATCAGCGTGTACGCCCAGCCCAGGCCGACCGGCAGGAACAGCGCGTAGGCCAGGACCGCCGCCAGCGTCCCGCCGAAGATCACCCGGACGTTGCCGAAGCGCTGCACGAGCCGGGGCGTCAGCGTCGGGGCCAGGATCGCGTCCAGGCCCATCACCGCCATCGCGAGGCCGGTCTGCATCGTGCTCCAGCCGCGCAGCTCCTGGAAGTAGAGCGTGGCCAGGAACTGGAAGCCCGCGAACGCGGCCATGAACAGCAGCGCGGCGAGGTCGGTGCGCACCAGCGCGCCCGAGCGCAGGATGCCGAGCCGCACCAGCGGCGCGGCCGCGCGCCGCTCGGTCCGCACGAACAGGGCGAGCAGCAGCAGGCCCGCGGCGAACACCGCGGCGGTCAGGCCCGGTCCGTCGCCGGGGTGCTCCAGCCGCACCACCCCGTAGACCAGCAGCAGCATCGAGCCGGTGACGCTGAAGGTGCCGAGCAGGTCGAAGCCCTGGCGGCCGGCGGGGCGGGGCGCGGTGTCGCGCAGCAGCGGGACCGCGGCGGCCAGGATCAGCGCCGCCATGATGACCGGCGCGAAGAACACCCAGCGCCAGCCGAAGGAGGTGAGCACGCCGCCGACGACCATGCCGAGCGAGAAGCCGCCCGCGCCGACCCCGGCGTAGACCAGCAGCGCCTTGTTGCGCACCGGGCCCTCGGCGAAGCCGGAGGTGATCAGCGAGAGCCCGGCCGGGGCCATGAACGCCGCCGCCACGCCCGTCGCGAACCGCGCGGTCAGCAGCATCCAGCCCTCGGTGGCGAACCCGCCGAGGCCGGAGAACAGCAGGAACACCGTCAGCCAGAACAGGAACATCCGGCGCCGGCCCAGCAGGTCCGACGCGCGCCCGCCCAGCAGCATGAAGCCGCCGTAGCCCAGCACGTAGGCCGAGACCACCCCGCTCAGCACGCCGGTGGACAGGCCGAGGTCGGCGCGGATCGAGGGCAGCGCCACGTTCAGCATCGCCACGTCGATGCCCTCAAGGAAGATCGCTCCGCAGAGCACCAGCAGCACGCCCCAGGCGCGCCCGGACATCGTCGTGATGACGCCGGGCGGCGTCGGCCGCGGCAGGGATGGCTCCGACATGGGGGACTCCTCGTCACAGGTCGGTTATCGGAGAGGGAGTCGGTTCCCTCTTGTTACCGGCCTCATCCTGAGGCACCATCTCTGAGCATGGAAGACGGCACTTTCAAGTCCCCCGGTAACCGCTGTGATACCGGTTCCGCCTTCGACGTCGCGCACTGGGACGTCCGCGAGGGCTGCGAGGTCCGGCAGATCCTGGACCGGGTGGCCGACAAGTGGTCGCTGCTGGTCATCGCGCTGCTGGAGGAGCGCAGCCTGCGCTTCACCGAGCTGAAGCGGCTGATCGACGGGATCAGCCAGCGGATGCTCACCCGCACCCTGCGGCACCTGGAGCGCGACGGGCTGGTCGAGCGCACCGTGCACCCGGTCGTCCCGCCCCGGGTGGACTACGCGCTGACGCCGCTGGGCGCCAGCCTGCACGCCACCATCAAGGCCCTGGTCACCTGGACCGAGGACCACCAGATGGAGATCGCCGCCGCCCGCGCGGAATACGATCTGCGGGCGGCGGCGGAGGAAGCGGCCGTGGTCTGAACCCTGCCGTTCAGGAGCCCCCCTTCCGCTTCGCGGTGGTGCGGACCAGCAGCAGGGCGGGCACCAGGGCCAGGGCCACCAGGGCGATCGCCCAGACGTAGGTGCCCTGGAAGGCGTCGGCCAGCTCGGGGCCCCGCGCGGCGCGCTCGGCGGGCGCGAGGTCGCGCACCGCGTGCGACCCGCCGGGCAGCCGCGCGGCCAGCAGCACCGACATCACCGCCATGCCGATCGCCGAGACGGTGGTGTTGACCATGCTGACGGTGGTGCTCCCGGCCGCCGCCTGGCCCGCCGCCAGCCGCTGGGTCGCGGCGGTCATCGCCGGCATCATCGTCGAGCCGCCGCCCGCGCCGATCAGCAGCATCGCGCCCATCAGCCCCCAGTACGGGCCGTCGGCCGACAGCTGCAGGGTGAACAGCGCGAACCCGGCGGTGGCGGTGAGCACGCCGCCGACCACGATCCGGCCCGGCCCGGTCTTGTCGACGAACCGGCCCGCGACCTGCATCGCGGTGCCCGACGCCAGCGCGAACGGCACGCCCAGCAGGCCCGCCATGGTCGCGCTCTCGCCGCGCACCACCTGGAAGTACAGCGGCTGGAGGATCATCGTGCCGAAGTAGCCGGTGGCGAACAGCGCCAGCGTCCCGGCCGCCGCCGCGAACGCCCGGTCGCGGAACAGCCCGAGGTCGATCAGCGGGTTCCGGGCGGTCAGCGCCCGCACGACGAACGCCGCGGCCAGCGCCGCCCCGCCCAGCATCGGCGCCAGCACCCCGGCCGAGCCGAAGTCGCCGCGCTCGCCGCCGGCGGTCACGCCGTAGATCAGCGCGGCGAGGCCGGGCGACAGCAGCAGCAGGCCGAACACGTCCAGCGGCCGCCGCTCGGGCGCGCCGTCGCGCGGGAACAGCCGCGCGGCCAGCACCACCACGGCCGCGCCGACCGGCACGTTGACGAAGAACATCCAGCGCCAGGACACCTCGTCGATCAGGTAGCCGCCCAGCACCGGTCCGGCCAGCGGGCCGACCAGGATGGCCAGGCCCAGCGTGCTCATCAGCCGGCCGAGCCGGTCGGGCCCGGCGGCGCGGATCAGGATGGTCATGCCGACCGGCATCACCATGCCGCCGCTGATCCCCTGCACGATGCGGAATGCGATCAGCGAGGGCAGGTTCCAGGCGAGCCCGGCGAGCACCGAGCCCACCGCGAACAGCGCGACGGCCAGCAGGTACAGGCGGCGGGCCCCGAAGCGGCCGACCGCCCAGGCGGTGCTGGGGATGACCGCGCCGAGCGCCAGCGAGTAGCCGGTGGCCACCCACTGGATCGACGACAGCGAGGCGTCGAAGTCCTGCGACAGCCGGTGCAGGGCGACGTTGACGATGGTGGTGTCCAGCGTGACCATGATCGAGCCCAGGACGAGGACCAGGGCGACGGTCATGGGACTGGCGGCGGACCCGGCCGCGGGGCCGGGCGGGGTGGCCCGGGTCCGCGGTTCGGCGGCGGTGGTCATCGGGGTCTCCGGGAGGTGAGGGGCCGGTCAGGCGGCGTAGGGGCGGTCGGCGCGGGCCTCGCGCAGCGTGCGGGCCCACCAGGCGAGCTGGTCGAACATGCCCTTGGCCGCGGTGGCGGCGGCCTCGTGCTCGTGCGGGCGGCCGTCGTCGTCGAACCGCCCCCAGGGGTTGTGGAAGCTGACGGTGTCGCGGACGGTGACGCAGTGCAGCTCGGCGAAGACCAGCCGGAGCTGCTCGACGGCCCGCAGCCCGCCCGCCATGCCGCCGTAGGACACGAACGCGACCGGCTTGGCGCGCCACTGGTCGTAGTGGGTGTCGATGAAGTTCTTCAGCACGCCCGGGAAGCTGTGGTTGTACTCGGGGGTCACGATGACGAAGGCGTCGGCGCCGGCCAGCACGGCGGAGGCGGCGTCCAGGTCGGCCGGGTCGGCGGGCCGGGCGCCCAGCGCGTGCGGCAGCGGGATGCCGGCCAGGTCCAGCACCGTCACCTCCATCTCGGGGTGGCGGCGGGCCTCGGCGGCGGTCCACTCGGCGACGGTCGGGCCGAAGCGGCCCTCGCGGGTGCTGCCGATGACGACGGCGACGCGCAGCTTCTCGGTCATGGTGTGCTCTCCCTGCTCAGCGGTGTCCGGCGTTGTCGATGACGCTAGGGATCGCCGGTGACCGGGGGCATCTGTCGGATGACTGGTGCCGCCGACCGGCGGTCCGGGCACCAGACTGGTACCTCAACGAAACTTGAGGTCAACCGTCGCGGCGGCCGGGCATCTGTATCAGTCGCTATAGATTGGGGCCATGAGCAGAACGGCGGGCCGCCCGCGCTCCTTCGACCGCGACGCGGCCCTGGAGAAGGCCCTGCGCGAGTTCTGGCGGCACGGCTACGAGGCGACCTCGATCGCGACGCTGACCGCCGCGATGGGAATCCGGCCGCCCAGCCTGTACGCGGCGTTCGGCGACAAGCGGAGGCTGTTCTCCGAGTGCGTCCGCCGCTACCAGGAGACCTACGGGGCCGTCACCGCGCGCAAGCTCCGGGAGGCGCCGACCGGCCGCGAGGGCATCCGGGACGTCCTGTACGACGCCGCGGCCGTCTACACCGACCCGTCCCACCCGCCGGGCTGCCTGATCATCACGGCCGCCGCCAACCACGCCCCCGAGTCGTCGGAGGTCGAGCGGGAGCTGCGGGCCTTCCGGGAGGAGACCAAGCGGGCGTTCGCCGACCGCATCGAGGGCGACGTGCGCGCGGGGCTGCTGCCGCCCGACGCCGACGTGGGCGGCCTGGCCGCCTACTACGCCGCGGTGGTGCAGGGGATGTCGCGCCAGTCGCAGGACGGCGCGTCCCGCCGGGACCTGGAGCGCATCGCGGAAATGGCGATGCGCGCCTACGCCTGAGTTGCCTAGGCTGCGCCGCCATGACCTCTCGCGACTGCGATCCGGCCCTGCGGCTGGTCGAGCTGTCCCCCGCCGCCCTGGCCGCCCTGCTGGCCGACGACCTCGCCGAGGCGAGCCGGATCGCCGGCGTGCGGCTGACCGGCTTCTTCGTCACCGCCGACGCCAAGACCGTGTGGAAGCGGCGCCTGGACCAGATCGCCGCCGACCCTGAGGACGCGCGCTGGATCGCCCGCGCCGGGGTGACGGCCGACGGCACGGTGGTGGGCCACGCGGGCTTCCACGCGCGCCCCGACGGCGACGGCCGTGTGGAGGTCGCCTACGCGGTGGACCCGGCGCACCGCCGCCGAGGGCACGCCCGCGCCATGCTGCGCGCCCTGCTGGCCCGCGCGGAGGAGGAGCCGGAGGTGCGCGTCGTGCGCGCCGCGATCAGCCCGGACAACGCGGGCTCGCTGGCGACGATCGCGGGCCACGGCTTCGAGGAGGTCGGCGAGCAGTGGGACGTGGAGGACGGGCGCGAGCTGCTGTTCGAACTCCGCCTGCGCTGACCGGGCCCGCGTGCGGCTACGGCGAGCGGACGATCCGCCATGCGCCGTCCTCCACCACCACCGCCTGGTCGTCGTTGATGGACACCCCGGTCAGCCGGTCGTGCCGGGCGGCGCGGCCCCGGTTGCGGTGCGCGAGCACGGTGAACGGCACCAGCCCGAGCCCTTCGGTGGAAGCCACCGTGCCCGGGTCGTCGCTGTCCTGGAAGAGCGCCAGTTCAGGCCCGGCGAGCGCCGCGCCCGCGGAGATCCCCGCGTACGCCAGGCGCCCTGCGCGCACCGCCGCGCCCGCGACCCGGTCGAACCCGCTGCGCCGGGCGTGCTCCAGCAGGTGGATGGCATAGCCGCCGGTCACGAAGACCACCTGCGCGCCCGCCAGCGCCGCTTCGACCTGGGCCTGGGACGCGCCCGCCAGGTCCAGGCGGTCCACCACGGCCCCGGCGGCCCGCAGCAGGGCGGCGGCGTCCTCCACGAACGGCGCGGACGGCAGCGGCACCGACGCCGTGGGCACCAGCACCGCGCGCCGCACCGGCGGCAACCAATCGGGCAATGCCCCCAATCCGGCTGATCCCAGGAACAGTCGCATGTTTCGATTGTGGCTAGCGATCACGAGCGAGGAGGAACCCATGGCGACCGAACTCCCGAAGGGCATCGGCGCTCCGGCCACGGGCGCGCTGACCCTGGCGGGCTACCGGAGTCTCGAACAGCTCACCGAGGTCAGCGAGCGCGACCTGCTCAAGCTGCACGGCGTCGGCCCCAAGGCGGTGCGGATACTGCGCGAGACCCTCGCCGAACGCGGCCTCTCGTTCCGGGAATGAGCCGCCTTCGACGGCCGGTGTTCGAGAGTGCGGCATCGCCGATTCCGTCCGGCGGGGTGGCCGACGTGCTGATCTTCCGCCTTTCGTCGCCTCCGGAGGGGGTCCGGTGAACGAGAAGCAGGCGGCCGGTCTCGCGGAGATCCGTGCGAAGCTGGAACTGCTCAAGCGCATTCAGGTCGAACACCGGTTCGACGTCCTCCTGGAAGAGGGCGGAGAGCTGGAGCCCATTCCGGAGTTGCCGGACGGGGTCGTCGAAGTCTTCAGCCTGTTCTCGCGGCTGCGCGGGAGCTGTTTCCTGTTCTTGCGCCCCGCCGATATCGCGAGTCCGCGGGCGTGGGCCGAGCGGGAGATCGACCCCTACTGCCCGCTCGGCGCGCCGCTGTGCATCGGTTACGAGCAGTACGGGATGCCCGCGCCAATGGACGCCGGAAACCACTCGGTCTTTCTCGATACCGACGACGGCAGCGTCTACACCTGCGATCCCGACGATTACGTGTTCGCTTATAAGAGCGTGGACGGGGAAGTGGAAACGCGGGACCTGGCCCCCGACGTCGTCACCTTCGTCAACGATTCGGTGCTGGGCGGCGGGTACCCGCTGCTGGTCGATTCGTTCCTCGGCCCCGGGGCCGCCGACCGGCGCGACCGCAAGGGGCGGCACCGCGACTCCTGGATGCGGCTGCTCGTCGCGGCGGGAGCGGTCTGAGCGCCTCCGGCGCGGCGTACTACAGTGATTTCATGATCAATGTTGATCCGCGCCGGACCGCGCTCGTGCTGGTCGACCTGATGGACCGGATGGTCACCGCGCCGCTCGCGCCCCGACCCGGGGTGGAGGTCCTGGACGCCTCGGTCGCGCTGGCCGAGCGGTTCCAGGGGGCGGGCGCGCCGGTGGTGGCGGTCCGCGTCGAGCGGCCCGGCGTCGCCGAGCAGCCGCCCGGCAGCGACCTGGCCGACCAGGTCGCCGCCCTGGCCGACGCGGTGGTGGTCAAGCGCACCGTCGGCGCGTTCCACGGCACCGGCCTGCACGACCTGCTCCAGCGGTACGGCGCCGACACGCTCGTCCTGGCGGGCATCGCCACCAACATGGGGGTGGAGTCCACCGGCCGCGCCGCCGACGACCACGGCTACGCGACCGTCTACGTCGAGGACGCGATGAGCGCCTTCAGCGCCGAGGAGCACCGCGCGGCGGTGACGCTCGACCTTCCGCGTTTCGGAAAGGTCGTCCAGAGCGCCGATCTGGAGTTCGGGGAAGGCGGCTGAGGTTTTCGCCCGCCGCGCGAGCGCGGCGGGAAAGCGCCGGGCAGGGCGTTCGATAGCGCCCGCGCCAGATCATCAATCGGGGTCGGACCAGGGCGCGGGGCCGTTCGGCGGCCCGCCCGTGATCCGCAGCGTGAACGGCCGGTACTCGCCGTCGGCCTCCTCCACCGCGAACCCGGCGGCGGTGAGGATCGTGCCGATGGCGCGGGCCATCGCGACCGCGACGGTTCCGCTGAACAGCAGCGCCGGATGCGCGTCGTCGGCGTCCTCGGCGCTCACGGCGAAGGCCGCGGCCCGCGCGAGCTGCGGATGCAGCCGCCAGGTGGCGTAGACCCCGCCCGCGGCGTCCGCGCCGTAGTCCACCTCGACCTCGGCGCCGGCCCCCAGCGCGAGCTCCAGGTCACCGGACATGAGCGGCAGACCGGCCGCGGCGAGCGTGTTGCGCGCGCGGCCGGCGAGGCGGTCCCGGGCCCGGCACGTCCCCGGAGTGGCCTTCTCGTATCTCACGACACCTCATGATCGCCCTTGGATCTTGCGAGGTGAAGAGGCGGACGGTCACCCGTCCCCGGTCGCGGGCCGCCGCTCGCGCGGCGTGACGTGCCAGGCGGTGGGTTTGCGCTCGCCCGGCGCCGGGTCCTCGGGAAGCGACTGGGCGGGGGTCAGGATGCGGTCCAGGCCCATCCAGTTGAGCCGCTCGACCAGGAAGGCCGGAGGTCGCAGCACGATCAGCCGCCCCTGCCGCTCCCGCAGCCGCTTCCAGGCCCGCACCAGCACGTTCAGCCCGGTGGAGTCGCAGAAGCGCAGGTCGGAGGCGTCCACCGCCACATGGGTGCGCCCCCCGGGGAGGGCCGGCACCGACAGGGCCTCCTCCAGTGCGGGTGCGGTGGAGATGTCCAGCTCCCCGGCCACGGCCACCACGACCCAGCCGCCCTCGACCCGCCGGTGCAACTCCATGTCGTCACCGGCGGGCGCCCTGTCTCGGATCATGCCGTCTCACTCCGTGCGATGGTCGGCGTCGTTTCCTGCGCACTACCCCGTCACGGCGGGACTATTGCGGACGGGTGGGACGGCTGTGGGGTCACTGGGCCGTGGGGGCCGCCGTCATGTACTTCACGCAGGCCATCGTGGCCTTCTGCATCTTGGCCTTGTCGGTGTCGGGCGGCATGGACTGGCCCGCCGGCGGCAGGTCGATGCCGTTGCGCTTCATGCAGGCGACGAAGTCGGTGATCGCCTTGGGCGTGGGCTGCGTCCCCGCGCCGCCGCCCGCCCCCGAGCCCGCTCCCGTGCCGCCGGGCGGGGCGGAGGCGCCGGGCGCGCCCGGCGCCGGCGAGCCGGACGGCGCGACCGCCCCGCCGGGCACCGTCGGGGAGCCCGCCCCGGACGGGACGCCGGAGGCGGCGGGGGGCTGCTGCGGCGCCTCGGCCGCGCCGCCGGGCTCGTCGTCGCCGCCGCACGCGGCCAGGAACAGCGCCGGGGCCAGCAGCAGGGCCGCCGCGCGGCTCGGGGAGAGCTTCATCGGAGATCCTTTCAGGGGTGGCCGCCACCGTAAGGCGTCCCGCCGCCCGGCCGCTAGAGGGCCGCCGGACGCGGCCGCCCCCCGACCTCGGCCAGGAACCCGGTGATCAGGTCCTGCCACTCGCGCGGGCGCTCGGCGAACGGCAGGTGGCCGGTGTCCAGCTCGGCGACGCGGGCGTTCGGCAGGGCGGCGGCCAGCTCGTACTGGAGGGCGGGCGACACCAGCTGGTCGCCGGTGGTCACCACCACCAGGGCGGGGACGGTGACGGCGGGCAGGTCGGCGCGCACGTCGGCGCGGTTCAGGACGAGGTCGACGTGCTCGGCCGTGCCCGGCGGGACGGGCCCCTCGGCCGCGGCCCGCAGCTCCTCCTCGCTGAGGGCCTCCAGGGCGGCGGGGCTGAGCGCGGCCAGGGTGAGGAACGCGCCGAGGCGCGCCGGATCGGGGTCGGCGAGCAGGCCGGCCCACAGTCGCGCCGAGAGCCGGAAACGGTTGTCGGGACGGGCGAACGCGGCGCTCAGCACCAGCGCGGAGACGCGTTCGGGGTGGCGGGCGGCGGTCCGCACGGCGACCGCGCCGCCGAGGGAGTAGCCGGCGACCGCGAAGGTCTCCAGGCCCTCGTCCACGGCGGCGGCGACGAGCTGGTCGGCCAGGTCGTCCAGCTCCAGGGGCGCGGTGGAGCGCGGGGTGTCGCCGGTGCCGGGGTAGTCGACGGCGACCACGGTGTGCCGGGCGGCGAGGCCGTCCAGGATCGGGCCGAAGTTGGCGGCCACGCCGCCGCCCGCGCCGTGCGCGAGGGCGAGGCCGGGTCCGGAACCGGCGACGGTGCGGGCGAAGGGCGAGGTCAGCGCGGGGGTCGCGGGGGAGGGCATGGCGGATGCTCCTTCTGTAGTGCTTGCTACAGAAAGGACCGTAGCGCATATCTGTATCGAGCGCTACATAAAGGGCCCCCGGCGGGTCGGGGAACATCCGGCGGGGCGGGGTGGTTACATGTGACGGTCGGTGTGCCTGGAGTCCCCGGGCCCTACCTATCGCCTTCACGGAATACCGTGGGCGCCGGCCCGCGCGAGCGGACCCGGAGCCTGGCAGGAGCCGTGTTGTGCCTTTCGCCGAGAGGCGACCCGACACACCGACTCGAAGCCGACGGCCCCGCCGGACCCCGTGTCCGGCGGGGCCGCGGCATGTCCCGGCCCGGACCTGGCCCGCGGCGGACCTCCGGATGTTCCGGGCGATGGCAGACTTTCCGCCATGAGTCTCGCCGCACACCTGGAGGACCTCGGCCGGCCGCTGGTCGAGGAGCAGCTCGCCCACCCCACCGTGGCCGGCATCGCCCGGGGCGACCTGGACGAGGCGGTGTTCCGGTCCTGGCTGGAGCAGGACTACCTCTACCTGCACGACTACGTGCGGGTCTTCGCCCGGCTGGCCTGGCAGGCGCCGGACGGGCACGTGGGCGACCTGGTGGACCTGGCGCACTCCACCTTCCACGAGGAGCTGGAGCTGCACCGGTCGCTGTCGGCGGAGTTCGGGGCCGACCTGGAGGGCGCGAAGAAGGGGCCCGCCTGCGCCGCCTACACCGCGTTCCTGCTGGACGCCGCGGCCGACTACGCCGCCGGGCTCGCGGCGCTCTACCCGTGCATGTGGGGCTACTCCACCCTCGGCGCGCGGCTGGCCGAAAACCCGCCCGCCGAGCCGCGCTACCGGCGCTGGGTGGACACCTACGCCGACCCCGGCTTCGCCGAGCTGACCCGCCGCTGCGCCCAGATGCTGGACGAGGCGGGCGGCGACCGGCGGACCGCCGAGCGCCTGTTCCTGGAGGGGATGCGGCACGAGCTCGCGTTCTGGGACGTGCCGCTTTGACGGTTCCTTGAACCGATCCGGACCGGCGCGTCGGCATCGGCGGGCCGTGGCCGGGCGTTTCCGGGGATATGACCACCGGTGTGCTTGAGATCAGGAAGGGCCTGCCCGACGGCGCCCGGCGCGCCGCCGCCGAACTGTACTGGGCGGGGTTCTCCCGCAAGATGCGGCCCGTGCTGGGCGGCCGCAGGCCGGTCGAGATCATCGCCCGGGCGCTGGCCGCCGACAAGGTGATCGGGGCCTGGGACGGGGACCGGCTGCTGGGGGTCGCGTTCGTCATGGACGGGCCGCAGCCGGTGCTGAGGCTGAGCGCCGCTGACTTCGTCCACGAGTTCGGGGCGGTCGCGGGCTGGTGGCGCAGGCTGCTCAGCACGTTCGCCGCCTCGTCGCCGCCCGCCGACGGCGCGCTGATGCTGGACAGCCTGGCGGTGTCGCCCGAGGCGCGCGGCAAAGGCGTGGGCACCGCGCTGCTGGACGCGGTGGTGGCCGAGGCACGCGCGCGCGGCCTGCGCGAGGTCCACCTTGAGGTCGTGGACACCAACCCGCGCGCCCGCGCCCTGTACGAGCGGTTCGGGTTCGTGGCCGCCGGTACGGTCCGCACGCCCTACCTGCGGCGCCTGATGGGCTACGGGGCCGTGACCGCCATGCGGTTCGACGTGTCCTGGCCGACGCCCGGCGAGAGGGGATGACCGGCGGGAAATGACAGGGCCGCGTCCCCTAGTGGAGACGCGGCCCGTCCGGCGTCGCTCCCCTTCACCGCGCGGCGGTGAAGGGCCCTGGTACATCGCATGCGCTCACCGCGCCGTGGCCGTGAAGGCCGCCGTGCGGACCGTGCCCTCGTGCTTGAAGTCCAGGAACAGCCGGTACTCGCCCGGACCCGGGACGGCGACGTGGAAGGCGATGCCGGGTCCCGGCTCGGTGACCCCGTCGCCCGGCTCGCCGCTCGGATGCACGTGGACGTAGGCGAGGTCGTCCGCCCGCAGCACCACCAGGTGCCCGTACGCGCCGAGGTAGGGCTCCAGGTCGGTGACCGGGACGCCGTCCTTGCGCACGGTCAGCACCAGGTGGCCGCCCGCGCCGGCGGCGGGGTCGCCGGTGAGGGCGACCTCGTAGCCGTCCACGGTGAAGGTCCGGGCGGCCTCGGGGAGCGGCCGCCGCTCGGCCTGGCCGGTGACGGTGAGGTCGGTGTGCAGGGTCAGGGTCCCGCCGGCGCCCTGGGGCGCGGTGTCGGCGAAGGCGCGGTAGGGCCCGGCCTCGGGGAGGTCCAGGCGCACCGTCCAGGTGCCGTCCTCCTGCCGCTCGGGGTGCACGTGCCAGAAGGCGGTGAGGTCGGCGCGCACGACGATGAGGTGCAGCTCGCGGTCGTGGATCGGGGTGTAGGCGGTGGCCGGGACGCCGTGCGGGTCCAGCACGCGGAAGCTGAGCGTGGTCTCGCCCGGCGCGAACTCGGTCACGGGGAAATCGAGGGTGTAGGCGGCGCCGGCGTGCCCGGCGTGCGCGCCGTGGTTGTGGTGGGCGGTGTGGGCGCTGTGGTGGTGCGCGGTGTGTTCCATGCCTGGAAATATATACCCCCGGGGGGTACCTGGCAAGATCGCCCCATGTGGCGCGCGTCACCCTTTGCGTGAGGCAAGAAACGCAGGTGGAAAGGTATTTGATTACTAACAGTCACTATTCCTGAGCGCATCGTGAAGTAGGGTTCGGGTTGTGCGCGCGAGTCGATACCGCTTGGTATCAGCCGGCCGCCCCGCCAGTTGGCTGGGGCCGGTTCTGCTCGCCGCCGCCCTCTTCCTGACCTGCCTGTGCGGCCCTGAAGGCATGGAGGACACGCCCGCCGCGACCGCCGTCTCCGGTGCGCTCGACAGCGCGTCCGCCACCTCGCGGGCCGGCACGCCCACCGCGCAGGACTCGACGGCCGAGGCCGCCGTGCCCGCTCCCGCGGTGCTCATGGTGCCCGCCGCCCCCGTCGCGCTCGTCGCACCGGCGGCCTCCGCCGCCCTCGGCGCCGTCGCCGGGCAGGCCGGCGGCGCGGCCGAGTCCGCCGCCCGCTCCGGAGGCGAGCACGGCCGCGGAGCCCAGTCCGAGGACGAGAACGCCACCCGGATGCGCCCGGCCGTGCGCCACACCGCCGCCCGTTCCGGGCCGCTCGTGCGCGTGCCGCCGCTCGCCGGGAACCTCGCATGGCGGGACGGTCCCGATCCCGCGACCGTCCGCTCCTCGCCCCCGGCCGCACGGCTGGCGGGCCACACCGGCCGCGCGCCCGGCGCGCGCCTGCTCATCACCCTGCGGATCTCCCGCACCTAGACCCCCGGCGCGGTGTCCGCCGGGGTCTCCCGTGCCGTGCGCACGGCCGGACCTCATGTCCGGCCTGCCCCAGGACGCCCGCGCCCGCAGAGATCCGTCGTTCGCACCAGGACAAGGAGCGGGAATCCATGAGAGTCCGGGACCTGCACGTCATCAACGAGAAGTGGCACTTCTACTGCATGAACTGCCTGCGCTCGTGGGAGCGCGTGTACGAGGCGTGGCACTCCGACGACGGCCACGGCGGCGCCGCGGTCGCCTGGCGGGTGGAGGGCCAGGCCAGCCTGCCGCCGTGGGCCGACCCGATCTGCCCGACCTGCCAGGGCCTGCAGGTGAAGGCGCTGCCCGGAGGGTCGCGCAAGCTGATCCCGCCGCAGCGCTGACCCCGCACGCGGAAACGAGCGCCGCCCCCGGCCTTCCGGGGGCGGCGCTCGCGGTCGGAGCGGCGGGTCAGCGGCCGGCCGCGACCTCCTCGCGGGCGGCGGCGCGCGGCGCGGCGACGGTCCCGGCGTCGCCGTTCAGCGGCTTGAAGCGGCGCAGCCGGAGGCTGTTGCTCACCACGAAGACCGAGGAGAAGGCCATCGCCCCACCGGCGATCATCGGGTTGAGCAGGCCCGCGGCCGCCAGCGGCAGCGCCATCACGTTGTAGGCGAACGCCCAGAACAGGTTGCTCTTGATCGTCCGCAGCGTGCGGCGCGACAGCCGGATCGCGTCGGCGGCGGCCCGCAGGTCGCCGCGGACCAGGGTCAGGTCCGACGCCTCGATGGCCACGTCGGTGCCGGTGCCCATCGCCAGGCCGAGGTCGGCCTGGGCGAGCGCGGCCGCGTCGTTGACGCCGTCGCCGACCATCGCGACCGCGCGGCCCTCGCCCTGCAGCCGCTTGACCACCTCGACCTTGTCCTGCGGCAGCACCTCGGCGATGACCTCGTCGATGCCCACCGCGTCGGCCACCGTGCGGGCGACGGTCCCGTTGTCGCCGGTCAGCAGCACCGGCCGCAGCCCGAGCGCCTTGAGCTGGGAGATCGCCTCGGCGGAGGTCGGCTTGACCTGGTCCGCGACGGTGATCACCGCGCGGGCCGCGCCGTCCCAGCCCACCGCGACCGCGGTGTGGCCGAGCGCCTGCGCCTCGGACATGGCCCGTTCCAGCTCCGGGGTGAGGCGCTGGGACCAGTCGGCCAGCAGCTGCGGGCGGCCGACCAGGACGGCGTGCCCGTCCACGATGCCCTGCACGCCCAGGCCCTCGACGTTGGCGAAGTCCTCGACGGTGCCGAGCCCGCCGGCGCGTTCGGCCGCGCCCTTGGCGATGGCCTGGGCGATGGGGTGCTCGGAGGCGTTCTCCAGCGCCCCGGCCAGCCGCAGCACCTCGGCCTCGTCCTCGCCGTCCACGGTGACGACGTCCACCAGGGCCATGCGGCCGGTGGTGACGGTGCCGGTCTTGTCCAGCACGACGGTGTCGATCGTGCGGGTGGACTCCAGGACCTCCGGGCCCTTGATCAGGATGCCGAGCTGCGCGCCGCGGCCGGTGCCGACCATGAGGGCGGTCGGGGTGGCCAGGCCCAGGGCGCACGGGCAGGCGATGATCAGGACGGCGACGGCGGCGGTGAAGGCGGCGGCCAGGCCCGCGCCGGTGCCGATCCAGAAGCCGAGGGTGGCCACCGCGATGGCGATCACGATCGGCACGAAGATGCCGGAGATGGTGTCGGCCAGCCGCTGCACCTGCGCCTTGCCGGTCTGCGCCTCCTCCACCAGCCGCGCCATCTGCGCGAGCTGGGTGTCGGAGCCGACCCGGGTCGCCCGCACCAGCAGGCGGCCGCCGGCGTTGACGGTCGCGCCGACCACGGTGTCGCCGGGGCCGACCTCGACCGGGACCGACTCGCCGGTGAGCAGCGAGGCGTCCACCGCCGAGGAGCCCTCCTCGACCACGCCGTCGGTGGCGATCTTCTCGCCGGGGCGCACGACGAACACGTCGCCCGCGGCGAGCTGGTCGGCCGGGACGCGCTCCTCGCGGCCGTTCCGGACGACCGAGACCTCCTTGGCGCCGAGGTCCAGCAGGGCGCGCAGCGCCGCGCCGGCGCGGCGCTTGGAGCGGGCCTCGAAGTAGCGCCCGGCCAGGATGAAGGCGATCACCCCGGCGGCGGCCTCCAGGTAGATGTTGGCCGAACCGTCCGAGCGGGTCATCGAGAACTCGAAGCCGTGCCGCATCCCGGGCGTGCCGGCCGTGCCGAGGAACAGGGCCCACAGCGACCAGCCGAACGCGGCGAGCGTGCCCACCGACACCAGGGTGTCCATGGTGGCGGCGCCGTGCCGCAGGTTGGTCCAGGCGGCCTTGTGGAACGGCCACCCGGCGTAGACGACCACGGGGGCGGCGAGCGTCAGCGACAGCCACTGCCAGTACTCGAACTGCAGCGCCGGGACCATCGCCATCGCGATGACCGGGACCGACAGCACCAGCGCGGTGGTCAGCCGCTGGCGCAGCGGGCGCAGCTCGTCGGCCTCCCCGGCCGGGGCCGCCTCGCCGTTCTCCTGCTTGGGCGGCGCGGGCGGCGCGGCGGTGTAGCCGGCCTTCTCGACCGAGGCGATCAGGTCCTCAGGGGTCACCCCCTCGGGGAACTCGACCCTGGCCTTCTCGGTGGCGTAGTTGACCGTGGCGGTGACGCCCTCGATCTTGTTGAGCCGCTTCTCGATGCGGGCGGCGCACGACGCGCAGGTCATCCCGCCGATCGCCAGCTCGATCTGCTGCCCGGACGTGCTGCCGGTGCCCATCGCTCGCTCCTCTCCGTGGTCGTGCGGGACGTCTAGTGGGTGTGGCCGTCGGCGTCGTGCCCGCCGGACTTCTCATCGGCCGGGGCCTGCGGCGCCTGCGCGCCGCCCGCCAGTGCCGTGAACTCCGCGGTGCGGACCTTGCCCTTGTGCTGGAAGTCCAGGTAGAGACGGTACGCGCCGGTGCTCGGCACCTCGGCGTAGAAGGTGATTTCCGGTCCGGGCCTGGTCTTGCCGTCGCCGGGCTCACCGTCGGGGTGGACGTGCAGGTATGCGAGGTCGCGGTCGCGCAGGGCGACCAGGTGCCCGTACGCCTCCAGGTACGGCTCCAGGTCGGTGACCGGTTCGCCGTCCTTGCTGACCGACAGCGTGAGCTTGCTGGTCCTGCCCGGAACGAGGTCGCCGTTCAGCCTGACCTCGTAGCCGTCCACCTTGGCGACCCGCTCCGCCTTCGGCAGCGCCTCGGGCTGGTAGTCGCCGGGGGCGACGACGTCGGTGCCGAGGGTCAGCTGCTTCTCGG
Source organism: Spirillospora sp. NPDC050679 (assembly GCA_044456955.1). GTDB lineage: Bacteria > Actinomycetota > Actinomycetes > Streptosporangiales > Streptosporangiaceae > Spirillospora. The sequence continues at coordinate 701,426 of JBITGK010000001.1, forward strand.
CCCCGGCGGGCTGGACGTCGGTGAAGAAGCGGTAGGCGCCCGCGCTCGGCAGCGTGAGCGGCATCGACCAGACGCCGCCCCCGGCCTCGACCGGGTGCAGGTGCTGGAAGCCCGACAGGTCGCGGCGGGCGACGATGAGGTGCAGCTTCTTGCCGTGCAGGGGCCGGTAGTCGGTGACGGGCTTGCCGTCCGGGCCGTTGACGGTGAACCGGAAGTCGGTCTTCTCGCCCGGCCGGACCGTGGTGGTGACCGGGGTCAGCGTGTAGCCGTCCTGGGAGACCTGGAGGCCGCCGGGGACGGGGGTAGGGGTATCGGTGCCGGACTCGGCGCCGGCCGCCTTCCCGCCGCCGTGCCCGCCGCCGTGGCCGCCGGAGCTCGCCTCGGCGGTGGAGCCGACGGGGCCGGTCAGACTGCCGACCCCGACGGCGCCACCGAAGACGGCGGCCAGGCCCAGGGTGAACGCCCCCAGCTTGGTCGCGGTGTTCATCTCATGCCTTCACTTCGTAACCGGCCTCCTCGACGGCGTCCCGGATGAGGGCGTCGTCAAGGGGACCGTCGCTGGTGACGGTGACCTGGCCGCTGGCGAGGTCCACGTCCACGGCGGTGACGCCGGCCACCTGGCCGACCTCCTGCTTGACCGAGCCGACGCAGTGCCCGCAGGTCATGCCGGCGACGGTGTAGGTGGCAGTGCTCATGATCGTTCCTCTGCTCTCTTCCGGATGTACCCCTGGGGGGTATCTCGCGGTCCTCATGCTGGCATAGTCGGACGTCCGTTGCAACCCCTACCCCCTAGGGGTTATTTCATGATCCAGGTCACAGTCCCGATTAATACCCCACGGGGGTAAGGTTCCGGGCATCCCGCCGCCTCCGGCGGTCCCGTTCCCCTGATGTCTGGAGCCATGTCATGACCGTTCCTCCGCAACCGCGCCGCATCGTGATCGCCGGCGCCTCCCTGGCGGGCCTGCGGGCCGCCCAGAGCCTGCGCGCCGAGGGGTTCACCGGCGATCTCACCCTGGTCGGCGCCGAGCCGCACCGCCCCTACAACCGGCCGCCGCTGTCCAAGAGCGTGCTGACCGGAGACGACGACGTGACCCTGCCGGGGGACGGGTTCGACGCGCGCTGGCTGGGCGGGCGACGGGCCATCGGCCTGGACGCCGCCGCGCGCACGGTCGCGGTGGACGACGGCTCCGACCTGCCCTACGACGGGCTGGTGATCGCCACGGGCGCCCGGCCGCGCCGCCTGCCCGAGGAGCAGATGGGCTACGCGGGCGTGCACGTCCTGCGCACCGTGGACCACGCGCTCGCGCTGCGCGCCGAGCTCGCCGCCCCGTCCGGCGGGGCGGGCCGGGTGGTCGTCGTCGGGGCGGGCTTCATCGGGGGCGAGGTGGCCTCCACGGCGCGCTCGCTCGGCCGGGAGGTGACCCTCGTCGAGGCGGGCGGGCTGCCGATGGCCGGGGTCGTCGGGGAGGCGGCGGCGGAGTGGCTGGCCGAGCACCACCGCCGCAACGGCGTCGAGCTGATCACCGGGACCCGGGTGGTCGGCCTGGCGGGCGACGGCGAGGGCGACGGTGAGGGTGGCGAAGGCCGGGCGGCCGGGGGCCGGGTGCGCGCCGTCCTGCTGGCCGACGGGCGCGAGGTGCCCGCCGACCTGGTCGTGGTGGCGATGGGGGTGGTCCCCAACACCGAGTGGATGGAGGGCAGCGGACTGACCCTGGACGACGGCGTGGTCACCGACCGAGCCCTGTTCGCCGCGCCCGACGTCGTCGCGGCCGGGGACGTGGCGCGCTGGCCGCACGAGCTGTTCGGGGAGCGGGTGCGGGTCGAGCACTGGGCCAACGCCAACGACCAGGGCCTGCTCGCGGCCCGCAACCTGCTGCGCGGCCCCGCCGGGGCCGAGCCGTACGCCGAGGTGCCGGGCCTGGGGACGCGCGTGCACGGAACGCGCGTGCAGTGGGCGGGCCTGCCCCGCCTAAGCGACGCGCACCACCTGGTCGCCGGAAGGGTGGAGGACGACAAGTTCGCGATCGCCTTCACCCGGGACGACGTCCTGGTGGGCGCGGTCGCGGTGGCGTTCCCCAAGGAGCTGAACCGGCTGCGCCGGGCCGTCGCGGCGCGCTCCGCCCTGGAGGCCGCGTGAGATGGGGCCGGTTTGGGCGGGACGTTACAAGGAAGTTATCCACAGCCTGTGTGACGTCGCAGACCCGATCTCCTTAGCTGTTTGTCTACTTTTGTAGAGGTAAGGGGGTCGGAAAGCCCGATCTCCCGGCTGTTCTCGGGGTTGTGCACAGGGTTGTCCACAGCTTTCCACAGCCCTGTGGACGAACTCATCGCCGATACTTGGCACATGCCTGAGCTACCTGAGGTGGAGGCGCTCGCCGCGTTCCTGCGGGAGCGCGCCACCGGGCACGCCGTCGCGCGCACCGATGTTCTCGCGATCTCCGCGCTCAAGACCTACGACCCGCCGATCACCGCCCTGGGCGGCCTGATCGTCACCGACGCGGTCCGGCGCGGCAAGTTCCTGGACATCGACGTGGACGGCCTGCACCTGGTCGTGCACCTGGCCCGGGCGGGCTGGCTCCGCTGGCACGAGGAGCTGCCGGCCCGCCCCGGCCGGGCCGGCGGTCGCAACCCGCTGGCCGTCCGCGTGCACCTGGACGACGGGTCGGGGTTCGACCTGACCGAGGCCGGCACCAAGAAGGGCCTGGCCGTCTACCTGGTCCGCGACCCGATGCAGGTGCCGGGCGTCGCGGCGCTCGGGCCCGACCCGCTGGACGAGGCGTTCACGCCCGAGGCGCTCGGCGCGATCGTGGCGGGCGGGCGGACCCAGATCAAGGGCCTGCTGCGCGACCAGAAGGTGATCGCGGGGATCGGCAACGCCTACTCCGACGAGGTGCTGCACGCGGCCCGGATGTCGCCGTTCAAGGTGGCGGCGACGCTGGACGAGGCCGACGTCGCGGCCCTGCACGCGGCGATCGTCACGACGCTGCGCGAGGCGGTGGCCAGGGCCGAGGGGCTGCACGCCCAGGACCTCAAGGGCGAGAAGCGCACGGGCCTGCGGGTCCACGGCCGGGCCGGGGAGCCGTGCCCGGTCTGCGGGGACACCGTGCGCGAGGTGTCGTTCGCCGACTCCGCGCTCCAGTACTGCCCGACCTGCCAGACGGGCGGGAAGGCGCTGGCCGACCGCCGGATGTCGCGGCTGCTGAAGTAGCCGCGCCGGAGGGGCTCAGCGGACCTTCGGGACGTCCCCGAACAGGGGCTTGAGCTTCGTCCAGCGGTCCAGCTCGCAACCGTCCGCCCGGGTGAACTTGGCCTGCACGGGCCGGCCGCGCCAGGTGCCCTGCACGGTGGCGATCTCCGGGCCACCGTAGATCTTGGTGCACATCTGCTGCGCGGGCGGCGCCTTGAAGGGATCCTGGGCCTGCGCGAGCGCGGCGCACGCCTGGTCCTTGCGGGGGTGGTCCCCTCCAACGGGGTCGCAGGTGAGCGTCCAGGTCTTGGCGGGCGCCTGCTCCGACGCCCTGACCTTGACGGTGAGCCGGTCGGCCTGGGCGGGCGCGGCGGCCCTGGTCGGCTGGACGGAGACGGTGGGCTGCTCGGCGGCGCCACCGGTGGCCTGCTCGGTGCCGCAACCGGCCAGTGCCATGATCGTGACTAGGCCGGGCGTGGTGAAAAGGAGCGTCCGATACCGCATGAGTGATTCGACGCGGGCGGGTTCCGCGCGGTTCCATGGAGGTGTGATGTTTTTCGGGGATGAGGTTCCGGCGGTCGACGCGGCCGACGTCTCACAGGGCGCCTACCTGCTGGACGTGCGGGAACAGGACGAGTGGGACGCGGGCCACGCGCCCGAGGCGGTGCACATCCCGATGGGGGAGCTGAGCGACCGCGCCGGTGAGATCCCGCGCGACCAGGAGGTCTTCGTGATCTGCCGCTCGGGCATGCGCTCGGCCCAGGTGACGGTGGCGCTGAACCAGGCGGGCTGGCTGGCGCGCAACGTGACCGGCGGGATGAAGCGCTGGGCCGAGGCGGGCCGCCCGATGGAGGCGGGACCGGACCGCGACGGGGCGCCCTACGTGGCCTAGCGCCGGCGCGCGGACCGGGGCGTGCCCGGTCCCGCGAGGTGCCCTCCCGCCGGGGGAAGTTTGGGGCCCAGGTGGGCTAACCGGCCTCTGACCAGGGGTATCGGGCCAAATGTATCTGTGCTCCGAACTGATCGGTGGAGGCGGCACATGGAGTTGGGCGCTGGCGGGCGGCCGGGCGCGGACGACGGTCCGGGCACGGGCGATCCGGGCACGAACGGTCTGGGCACGGGCGGTCCGGGCACGGGCGGCCTGACGACGGACGGCCTGAACGCGGACGGAACACCGGACGTCGGGCGGGACCTGCAGATCGGCGTCGAGCGCGAGTGGGACCGCCTGGCCGAGGTGGTGGTGGGGCGCCCGCTGGACTTCGCCTTCCCGGCCGACTTCCTCAAGAGCCTGTCCACGCTGGCGTTCCTGCCCGCCGAGTTCGCCGAGCGGTGGCGCGGGGCGGGCGGCCGGCGCTGGTCGGAGGCCGATCCCGACGGCTACGCGCGCTGCCGCGACCAGCTCGACGCGCTGGCCGGCTTCCTGGCGGACCGCGGGGTCGTGGTGCACCGGCCGGTGGAGCTGACCGAGGACGAGCAGGCGGTGCTGGCCGAGTTCGCCCCGCTGTCGCTGCAGATCTTCGTCCGCGACCCGATGATCGTCATCGGCGACCGGGTGATCGAGTCCTCGCTCCGGCTGCCGCACCGGTTCAAGGAGCGGTTCGGGCTGCGGCCGCTGATGGCCGACATGGTGCGCCGGGGCGCGCGGCACGTGGTGGTCCCGCCGGGCCGGCCGGTGCCGCTGGACCGGGTGGCCACCGCCCGGGGCCCCTTCCTGGAGGGCGGCGACGTGCTGCTGTTCGGCCCCGACCTGCTGCTGGGCGTGGGCACGGGCCGGTTCGCCACCGACAACGCCGGATGCGACTGGCTGCGCGCCGAGCTGGGCGGGGAGCGCCGCGTCCACCCCGTCCGGCTGCACCGGCGCGCCCTGCACCTGGACGACGGGCTGGCCGCCGTCCGGGAGGGGCTGGCGATCGTGGCCCCCGAGCTGTTCCTCGACGGGCTGCCGCCGCTGCTGGCCGACTGGGACCTGGTCGAGGTCGGCCTGGACGAGGCCCTGGACCTGCTGGCGGCCAACGTCCTGGTCCTGGCGCCCGGCGAGGTGGTCGTCGACAGCCGCGTCCCGCACCTGGCCGACGCCCTCACCCGCCACGACGTCACCGTCCACACGCTGGACTTCGACGCCGTCACCCCCTTCGCCGGGGGTTTCCGCTGCTCCCACCACCCGGTGCTGCGCCGGGCGGCCGCCGCCTGAGCCGGACGCCCCGGCGTCCGTACGGGGCGCGAATTCAACAGGATTGTTCCGACTGTACGATTCGTCTCGACCGTTATCCGCGGGAGCTCGGACCGACCGGGCTGAGAGGGCGACTGCACTCGGTGTCGCCGACCGCATGAACCTGTCCGGGTAATGCCGGCGTAGGGAGTGTGACCCATGACGTCCGTGGTCAAGCGACGGCCCGCCGACGAGGTGCCCTACACCCTCGACGAGCCCGCGCCCAGGGTGCTGGGGTTCTGGGACCAGGGGGCCTTCTGGGCCAACCTCGGCGTCAGCCTGTTCGCCTTCTCCGGGGCCTACACCGTGCTGGCGCCCGACGAGGACGGCAGGCCGACCCTGTCCATCGCGGCGGGGATCGTCGCCATGATCGTCGGTACCGCGCTCGGCGGCCTTATGCTGGGGCTGGCCGCCGCGCCCGGCGCCCGGACCGGGCAGCCCGCCATGGTGCTGCTGCGCGGGCTGTTCGGCGCCCGGCTGTCCTACGTGCCCACCGTGCTCAACATCGCGCAGCTGATCGGCTGGGGCACCTTCGAGCTGATCGTGATCGCGGGGGCCGCGCAGGCCCTGTACGACGAGATCCCGCGGGCCGCCTACGTGATCGCCGCGGGAGTGCTCACCACCGCGCTCACCCTGTGGCCGCTCGGCTCGGTCCGGCTGCTGCGCCGCTACGTCACCGCCGCCGTCATGGTCGCGCTGGTCTACTTCTACGTGCAGCTGCTGCGCGAGCCGCTGCCCGACCTCACCGAGGGGTCCTGGGGCGGGTTCTGGATCGGGGCCGACGCCGCGCTCGCCGTCTCGATCTCCTGGGTGCCGGTCGCGGCCGACTACACCCGGCACGCGCGCAGCGCGCGCGGCGCGTTCGGGGCCGCCGCCCTGGGCTACTCGATCACCCAGATCGTCGCCTACGTCCTCGGGCTGCTCGCGCTGGCCCTGGTGGCGGGCGACTCGACCAAGGTCTTCGACCCGTTCCTGCACGTCACGCTGGGCGTGGTCTTCTTCGCGGTCTTCGTGCTGCGGGAGGCCGACCAGTCGTTCGCCAACGTCTACTCCACGGCCGTCTCCATCCAGAACCTGGTGCCGCGCGCCGACCGGCGGGTGCTGACCGTCGCGCTCGGGATCGGGATCACCGTGCTGGCCCTGGCGCTGGACATCGGCGACTACGCCGGCTTCCTGTCGCTGATCGGTTCGGTGTTCGTCCCCATGCTGGGCGTGCTGGCCGCCGACTTCTTCCTCGGCAGCGGCCGGCGCGGCTGGGACACCGGGCGGGACGCGCCCTCCCGCTGGGGCATGATCGCCGCCTGGCTGGTGGGCTTCGTCACGTACCAGCTGATCTACCCGGGCCAGGTCGGCTGGTGGAAGGAGCTGTGGAGCGGCGCGCAGGACCTGCTGCGCTTCACCCCGCAGGGCTGGATGAGCGCCTCGCTGCTGTCCTTCCTGGTCGCGGGGGCCGCCGCGCTGGTGATCGGAAAGCTTTCCGTCCGGAGGTGACCGGGCGGTCGTGAAGACCTTTCGGTGGTGGTTGCCCGGCGGCGCCCCCCGATCCGGTGGCACGATTGCAGGCGTGCACCCCGTCCACGACCCCATCGCCCGCGCCGTCATCGAGAGCGCGGCCGATGCCATCGTGGCCGTCGACCACCGCTACCGGGTCACGGTGTGGAACCCCGCCGCCGAGCGCATGTTCGGCTGGAGCGCCGAGGAGATGGTCGGGCGCGTCCCGCCGATCGTGCCCGACGAGCTGAAGGCCGAGCACAACGCCGTCCAGGAGCGCCTGCTCACCCGCCGCAACGGCGACGGCAGCGGGCAGATCTCCATCGCCACCCGACGCTTCCACCGGGACGGGCGGCTCATCGACGTGCGCATCGACACCAGCCTGCTGAAGGACGGGGCCGGGACGCTGCTCGGCTGGGTCGGCGTCTACCACCCGGTGGAGGAGGACGAGGTCGTCCAGCACCACATGGCCGAGCGGGCCCGACTGGTGCGCCGGCTGAACGACATCGTCGCCGACCTCAACACCGAGCTCGGGCTGTCGGAGGTGCTGGACCGGATCACGGCCGCGCTGATCGAGCTGACCGGCGCCGACGCGGGCGGCTTCGTCCGCATCGAGGACGACCGGCTCCGGCTGGTCAGCATGCACGGGCTGCCCGAGCACATGCGGGGCAGCACCGCCGACCTGCGGTCCAGCCTGGTCGGGGAGCTGCTGCGGACGGGCAAGACCGTCAAGCTGGCCGGCGGGGAGCAGCGGCTCGGCGACCTGATCTGGTCGGAGCTGCCGGGGCTGCACACGATCACCCTCGGCCTCTCCTACCTGCAGAACCGGCCCTACGGAGCGCTGTACGCCCTGTTCTCGGGCCGCAAGGTCGGGCACACCGAGCTGGAGCTGCTGGAGCTGCTCGCCGGGCACGCCGGGGTCGCGGTCGGCAACGCGGTCGCCTACGCCGAGGTCGTCCGGCAGCGCGCCCACGAGCGCGCCGTCATCGACGCCAGCGCCGACGGCATCGCCGTGCTGGACCGCGACGGCGTCGTGCGGCAGTGGAACCCGGCCGCCCACGCGCTGACCGGGGTGCCGGCCGAGGAGGCGATCGGCGCCCGGCTGGTCTTCGAGCCGCCGCCGCCCGGGGAGGAGCTGACCGTCGCGCTGCCCTCGGGGGTCTGGCTGAGCGTGCTGGCCGCCGAGATCGAGGAGACCGGGGAGCGGGTCGTCGACTTCCGGGACGTCTCCGAGGCCAAGGCCCTGGAGGAGGCCAAGGACCTGTTCCTGGCCACCACCAGCCACGAGCTGCGCACCCCCATCACCGTCGTGCAGGGCTTCTCCAGCACCCTGGTCAACCGGTGGGACGAGCTGGCCGACGACGCCCGCCGGGCCGCGGTCGCCACCATCGCCGAGCGCGCCCAGTCGCTCGGCCGCCTGGTGGAGCACCTGCTGCTGGGCTCGCGCGCCGGGGCCGACGAGCTGCCCGTCACCATCGAGACCTTCGACCTCGGCCGGGTCCTGGAGGGGGTCGTCGCCGGGTTCCGGTCGTTGTCGCCGCTGCACCGGGTCGAGCTGGAGGTCGCCCCGGACCTGCCCCCGGCCCGCGGCGACGCCATGGCCACCGACATCGTGCTCGGCCAGCTGCTGGAGAACGCCTTCAAGTACTCCCCCGACGGCGGCACCGTCCTGGTCCGCGCCTGGCCGGACGGCGGCAACGTGATCGTCACGGTGGAGGACGAGGGCATCGGCATCGCGCCCGGCGACCACGAGCGCATCTTCGAGCGGTTCGTGCAGGGGGAGGCCGGCGACCGCCGCAGGTTCGGCGGCATCGGCCTCGGGCTCTACATCGTCAAACGGCTGACCGAGGCCCAGGGCGGCGCCATCTCCGCCCACCCGGCGACCTCGGCCGTCGCGGAGGCCGCCGCCCGCTCGGCCGGGGCCCCGCCGGCCGACCAGGGCCGCGTCCCGGCGCCCGCGGTCGGCGGGCGGCCCTACTCCGGGGTGCCGTCGGGGCAGGTGGACGCGGGGCCGCTGCGGCACGGCCGCGCCTCGTCCCCGGGGCCCGGCACCGGCACCTGCATGCGCCTGGTCCTGGCCTGCGACGGCTGAACCGCGCCGCACCGGGCCGGATGTGGCCAACTCGGGGGCGCTGCGAGGGATCTTGCGGTGGTCTTGGCCGCGTCCTGGGGAGGCGCTGACGGAAAAGTGGGGTGTCCCGGCAGTGTGACGGAGGAAACGTGCGCGTGAGGAGTAATACGGCGGTGGCTGGATAGGTCATCTGTTGACCTTTGCCGGTGACGGGGTTGGGGTGGTCGCTTGGGGTGTCGGGCAAACTGGGGCGACCCGGTTTCGGGATGTCGGGTTCAGGGCATTTCGGTCGTACCGGAAACGGGGTGACGGGGACTGTCCGGGTCGGGGAACGACGGGGAGGTGAGGGCGACGAGCGCCGTACTGCTGCCGCACGCGCCGTCGAGCGTCGCGGTCGCCCGCCGGCGCCTGGGCTCTGAGCTGGCCGAGTCGGGCGTGCTCGACTCGATCGTCGACGACGCCAACGTGATCGTCAGCGAGCTGCTCAGCAACGCGCTGCGCCATGCCCGCTCGCTGCCCGGCGGCCAGATCAGACTGTCCTGGACGCGCCGCGGCGACCTGCTGGAGCTCGCCGTCAGCGACGGCGGCGCCATGACCGAGCCGCGCCGCGGCCCCGGCACGCTGTCCTCGCTGGGCGGCCGCGGGCTCGGCATCGTCGAGGCGCTGGCCGAGGGCTGGGGCGTCCGGCACGACGAGGACGGCACCACCACCGTCTGGGCGCTGCTGAACGCCCCGCGCATGGCCTCGGCCGGCGGCGCGCCCCGCGCCGCGCACGCCGCGCTGCCCGGTCTCGCGGAGGGGCCCGACGATCCGCCGAACCCCGACGGGGACCTGTGCGCCGGTCCCCGCCACGAAGCCGCATCAAGTCGGGCGTACCCCGGCTAGTCGGACGGCGCCCGTTGCTTGTATGGTCCTCTTCAAGCTCGGGCGCTGTCGTGCCCCCGTCGGCACCGCCCGAGCACCAACGCGTGCGCCCCTGGCCGCCCTCCCGGCGCCAGGGGTTTTCACGTTCGCGGTGGAACCGCAGGTCAGGGCTGAGCCGGCGGGTCGTCGCGCAGGATCGGGCAGGACATGCAGCGCGGGCCGCCGCGCCCGCTGCCCAGCTCGCTGCCGCTGATCCGGACGACCTCGATCCCGGCCGCCTCCAGATGGGCGTTGGTCTCGATGTTGCGCTCGTAGGCGACCGCGACGCGCGGCGCGATGGCCAGGGTGTTGTTCCCGTCGTCCCACTGCTCGCGCTCGGCGGTGACCGGGTCCAGGCCGGTGTCCAGGACCTTCAGCCGCTCCAGCCCCATCGCCGCGGCGGCCGCCTCCAGGAACGGGGCGGCCTCCGACACGCGCAGGTCGCCGTTGGCGGCGGTCACGGTGTGGGCGGTCAGCGAGTGGGCGACCGGCGGGTACATCACGACCGTGTCCACGTCGACCATCGTGCAGATGGTGTCCAGGTGCATGGTCGCGCGCTCCTGCGCGATCGGGACGGCCAGCACGGTGTGCGCCGCGCCCGCCTCGAACACCTGCCGGGCCAGCCGCTCGACGCCCGCCGGGGTGGTGCGCTCGCCGACGCCGACCGCCAGCACGCCGGGGGACAGCAGCAGCACGTCGCCGCCCTCGACGTGCTCCAGCGACGGGTCGTACAGCGGCCGCACGCCCTCGAAGCGCGGGTGCCGCGCGTAGATCAGGCCGGTCAGCGCCGACTCGCGGCGGCGCGCCTCCATCGCCAGGCTCGTCACCGCCACGCGGTCGCCGATCCAGGCGCTGTTGTCGCGCATGAACAGCAGGTTGGGCAGCGGGTCGATGATGAAGTCGAGCCGGTCCATCAGCCGGTACACCAGGCCGTGCGCGGTCTTGAGCTCCTCGTGCGCGAGCCCGGCGACCAGCACGTGCGACAGCCGCTCGGGGTCCAGGTCGTGCAGGTACCCCGACACGACGCCGCGCAGCTGGTCGCCCATCCGGGGATCGTCGATCACCTCGCGGATGGCCCGCTCGCGGGCCTCGCCGTACTCCAGGACGTCCTGGAGCAGCTCGGTGACGTACAGGACCTCGACGCCGCGGTCCCGCAGCGCCTGCGCGAACGCGTCGTGCTCCTCCTGGGCGCGCCCGACCCACGGGATGCCGTCGAACAGCAGCTTGTCGTTGTTGCGCGGGGTGAGGCGCTTCAGCTCCGCGCCCGGCCGGTGCAGCAGCACCGTGCGGAGCCGGCCGACCTCGCTGGTGACCCGGTGTTCGTACGCCGTCGTGTCCACCACACCAGCAGTCTAGGCGGCGATGATCTACATCCGCGTTCCTTGTGTCACCCTTTTGGGGTGTCTGGCCGAAACCTTGCGCTCCCCCTTCATCTGACCAGCGCCACGTTGCTGCGGGTCTCCGCCGAGGGCATGGCGGTGGCGCTGGTGCTGACGGTCCAGGCCCGGACGGGGAACGCGGCCCAGGCGGGCTTCCTGCAGACGGCGGTGACGCTCCCCTACGTGCTGAGCGGACCGGTCATCGGGCACGTGCTGGACCGCACGGCCCGGCCCCGGCGCGTCGCGGTCGGCCTGGCGCTCGGCTACGCGGCGGCGACCGCGCTGCTGATGGCGGTGGCCGGGCGGACGCCGCTGCTGCTCGCCCTGGCCGTCGCGGTGGTGGTCGGCTGCGCCGAGCCGATCGTGGTGGGGATCACCGGGCTGCTGCCGCGCTTCGTCCCGGCGGACCGGCTGTCGCGCGCGTACGGGCTGGAATCGGCCAGCTACGACATCGCGGGCATCGCCGGGCCTGGACTGGCGGCGTTCCTCGCCACGACCGCGGGCGGCGGGTACGCGGGCGCGGCGATCGTGGCCAGCGCGGTCCTGGGCCTGCTCACGCTGCCGCTGCTGCCGTTGAAGGGCCCCGCGGCCGACCCGCCTGGGCCGTCCGGCGACCCGCAGAGCCGCCCCTCCGCCGACCCGCCGGAGGCGTCCCGGCGCGGGATGCTGGACGCGCTGACCGGCGGGCTGCCCGTCCTGGCGGGCAACCGGGTGCTGCGGGCGCTGACGGCGACGACCACGCTGGCGTGGATGGGCTGGGGCGGCATCCCGGTCACCGCCGTGCTGCTCGCCCAGGACCTCGGGGCCGCGCCCGACTGGGGCGGGCGGCTGCTGGTGGCGATGGCGCTGGGGGCGCTGGCCGGGTCGCTGGCGGCGGCGCGGCTGCTCACCGCCCGGCACGCCGAGACGGTGATGCTGCTCGGGCTGCTGGGGCTCGCCTTGGCGCTGGCCGCGCTGGCGTTCGCGCCGTCGCCGGGCTGGGCGGCGGCGGGATTCGCGGTGGCGGGCTTCCTGGAGGGGCCGGTGTTCGCGGCCACGCTGATCCTGCGGCAGCGCGAGTCGCCGGCCGACCGGCTCGGCCAGGTCAACACGACCGCGGGCAGCCTGAAGATCGGCGGATCGGCGATCGGCGCGGCGCTGACCGGGGCGCTGGCCGGGACGTTCGGGGCCGACGGCATGCTGCTGGCCATCGCCGGTGTCCAGGCCGTGGCGGTGCCGCTGGGATGGCTGATGCTGCGCCCGGGGACGAGGGCGCGGGCGGCGGAGCCGAGCGGGCGGAGTCCGGCCAGGTGAAAAACCCTTCGACTTCGGTACGTCCGGTTCGTACGCTCTGAGGCATGTTCTTCGCAGCCGGCACCCGCATGCTCGCAGAGTCCGCTCTGCTGAGCGCGGTGCCGGCTGCCTTCCTCGCACTGGCAGCCGCGGCCGCGATCGACGGCGTGCGACGCTGACCCCTCTCCGCCCCGTCCGGAGAACCAGCGGAGGGGGGTGGAACGCCCGACCGCCGCCGCGCCTTCGCGCGGGCGGCGGAGGTTCTCACCTTCCGTTCCAGGAGTGAGGACGCAAGACCATGGCCAAGCAGTCGTACGAGCGCGGCAAGCCGCACCTCAACATCGGCACCATGGGCCACGTCGACCACGGCAAGACCACCCTGACCGCGGCCATCACCAAGGTGCTGGCCGGGCGCGGGCTGGCCTCGGCCGTGCCGTTCGAGGGCATCGACCGCGCCCCCGAGGAGCGCGACCGCGGCATCACCATCAACATCGCGCACGTGCACTACTCCACCGCCACCCGGCACTACGCCCACATCGACATGCCCGGCCACGCCGACTACGTGAAGAACATGATCACCGGCGCGGCGCAGATCGACGGCGCGGTGCTGGTGGTGTCGGCGACCGACGGCGCGATGCCGCAGACCCGCGAGCACATCGTGCTGGCCCGCCAGGTCGGCGTCGAGCACATCGTGGTGGCCCTCAACAAGGCCGACGCGGTGGACGACCCCGAGCTGCTCGACCTCGTCGAGCTGGAGGTGCGGGACCTGCTGTCGGAGTACGGGTTCGACGGCGAGCGGGTGCCGGTGGTGCGGGTGTCGGGCCTGCGGGCGCTGGAGGGCGACCCGTACTGGACCGCGCGCGTCGGCGACCTGCTCGACGCGATCGACGCCCACGTGCCGGTCCCGCCGCGCCTGCTGGACGCGCCGTTCCTGCTGCCGGTGGAGAACGTGCTCACCATCACCGGCCGCGGCACCGTGGTGACCGGCGTGGTGGCGCAGGGCTCGCTCCGGCTCGGCGACGCCGTCGAGGTCGTCGGGTTCGGCGAGGGCCTCACCTCGGTCGCGACCGGGCTGGAGACCTTCGGGCAGGCGATGGACCGCGCCGAGGCGGGCGACAACACCGCCGTCCTGCTGCGCGGGGTGCGCCGGGAGCAGATCCGGCGCGGCCAGGTGGTCGCGGCGCCCGGCACCATCCGGCCGCACCTGCGCTTCCGGGCGCGGGTGCGGGTGCTGACCGCCGCCGAGGGCGGCCGGAGCGGGCCGTTCTTCCACGGGTACCGGCCGCAGTTCCACTTCCGGACCACCGACGTGGTCGGCGGGGTGGACCTGGGCGGCGAGGGCGGCATGGCGCTGCCGGGCGACTCCGTCGAGATGGCGGTGGAGCTGGGCAAGCCGGTCGCGATGGCCGAGGGCCTCGGCTTCGCGATCCGGGAGGGCGGCCGGACGGTCGGCGCCGGGACCGTCATCGAGCTGCTGGACTAGCGGCACCGGACGGGGCGGCGTTCCTCCGGGACGGCCGCGGTTCGCTCGGACGCGGACCACGGCCGTTCTCGGTTTTGGGCCGGGAGGTCTTGAGCGGCTTGGCGGTGGGCTGCCGGTCGGGCTTGTCGGGTTTGCCGGGCTTATCGGTGTGCTTGGGCTTCTTTGGGCCTTGGGGCCTGCCATGGCCGTTGCCCGGCCGGCCGTCGTCGCGGTCATCGTGGCCGCCCTTGTGCCGGCCGCCCTTGTGCCCGCGGTCCTTCTCCTTGCCGTGCCCGTCCTTGTCCTTGTCCTTGCCCTTGCCGTGCTCCTCACCGGACGGAGGCTTGGGCGTGGAGCCGGGCGTCGCCCCGCCGGTGCCGGACGGTCCGGTGGCGGGTCCCTGCCGGGACGGTGCGCCGCCACCGGGCGCCGGGGCGAGCCGGCCGTCCTGCTGCGCGGGTGCGGGCGACCGCGTGGCGGGCGGCCGCGAGGGCTCGGTGCCGGGCAGGGTGCCGGTCCCGGCGGCGACGGCCACGCCGCCCGCCGACAGCAGCGCGCACACCGCCACGGCGATCTTGACGGCGCGCTTCCCGATCGGCCTTCCGCGCCCCGGCCGCCGCGCCAGGCGCAGGCCGGACCCTCGCGCCCTGCCGCCCGCGCCGGTGCCGGGACCGCCCGCCGCATGTCCCGGAAGCGGCCCGTCCGGGACGGCCCCCTCCTCGGCGGGCGCGGGAGCGGCGGCCCGGAAGGCCGCCAGCGCCGCGTCCTCGCCCGCCAGCTCGGGCGGGGAACCCGGGGCCGCCGCAGCGGCCAGCAGGCGCGACAGGGCCGCGGAATCGCCGGATGCCCGGTCGATCCGCAGGTCGTCCCACCCGCCGGGGTGCTGCTCGTCCTTCATCTCACCCCTTCAGCGCCGGAAGCGGCCGATTCGTCACCTGCGGCGCCGGAGGGGCCGCCCAGGCGGGCCGCCAGGCCGCGCAGGCCCCGGTAGGCCGCCGTCCGCACCGCTCCGGCGCGCTTGCCCAGCACCTGGCCCGCCGTCTTGGCGTCCAGGCCCATCACCACCCGCAGCAGCACCGCCTCCGCCTGCTCCCGCGGCAGCTCGGCGATCAGCGCGAGGGCCGCCTCGGTGGCCAGGCCGTCCAGCGCCAGCGCGGCCGTGTCGCCGTCGGCGGCCAGCGCCTCCAGCGCGTCCACCGGCAGGTCGGCCACCGGCCGCCGGGACTGGCGGCGCAGCAGGTCCAGCGCCCGGTTGCGGGCCACCGTCGCCGCCCAGCCGCGGAAGCCGTCCAGATCCCCGCGGAAGGTGCGCAGATCGCGCGCGATCTGCAGCCACGCCTCGGAGGTCACGTCCTCGGCGTCGGCCCCCGCCAGCACCCGCACGTAGCGCAGCAGGCGGGGCTGGGTGTCGCGGTACAGCAGGCGGAACGCCGCCTCGTCGCCGTCGCGGGCGGCCGCGAGGGCGCGGGAGAGTTCGCCGTCCCCGGCCGCATAGGTCACCGGGACATTGTGCGGTCAATCCCGCCCGGGTGTGACACAAGCGCCGAGGACGGCGCTGAACATCCCGAACATCCCTCTTCCCCCGATGGGCGACATGAGCAGCGACACGATCACGCAGGGGCCGGCCGCCGACCGGCCGCCGGTCTTCGTCGACACCTCCGGCCGCCGCCACCGGATCGCGCGCCGGATCGGCCTGGCCGCCGGCGGCGTGCTGGCCGGATTCCTGGTGCTGATGGGCGTCGGCATGGCGACCGGCGCGGACGTGCCCCTCACGCCGTGGTCGGAGCGGCGCGACGAGCCGGTCCAGGGCCGCGAGAAGATCCTGCGCCTCGACCCGAAGAAGGCGCAGGCCGGCACCGGCGGGGCGGGATCCGCCGCGCCGGACGACGCCGTGCCGGTGGCCCCGGTCGGCGTGCGGCCCTCGCGCGCCCTGGTCGTGCCCGCTCCCAGGGCCACCGGCACGGCGACGCCGCGGCCGACGGCGACCACGGCCCCCGCCGCCCCTGCGCCGACCACCCCAGCCCCCACCGCGACCCGGCCGGGGAACTCCAAGGCCAGCCCGCCCGCGCACGGGCGGGACAAGCCCAAGAAGAACCGGTGACCGTGCGCCGAAGCCGCCGAAGCCGCCGGGCCGAGCCCCGGGGCCACTGGCTCCTGCTGCTGCTCGGCGGGCTCGTCCTGACCGCGCTGCTGCTGCTGGACGGGTTCGCGCGAGGGGCCGTCGGCGAGGCCCCGCGCGAGGCCCCCGACCGTCCCGTGCCCGCGCCCGCGCAGGTCACCGAGGGCGGCCCCGTGGTGAGCGTGTCCGGCGGCGCGCCGCGCAGCCTGCGGATGCCGTCCCGGACGATCGCGCTCACCTTCGACGACGGGCCCGACCCCGAGTGGACGCCGAAGCTGCTGGAGGTGCTGCGCCGCCACGGCGCCAAGGCCACCTTCTTCGCCACCGGCTCCAACATCGCCCAGCACCCCGCGCTGACCCGGCGCGTCCTGCGCGAGGGCCACGAGATCGGCTCGCACACCTACACGCACGTGGACATGGCCGCCGCCCCCGCCTGGCGCAACCGGCTGGAGCTCGACCTCACCCAGCGGGCCCTGGCGGGCGCGGCGGGCGTGCACACCCGGCTGATGCGGATGCCCTACTCCTCGCGGCCCGACGGCCTCACCGCGCCCGAGTGGCGCGCCGCCCGGCAGGCCGGGGAGGACGGGTACGTGGTCGTGCTCACCGACCGCGACACCGAGGACTGGGCCAAGCCCGGCGCGGCCGAGATCGTCCGGCGCGCGACCGCCGCCGAGCGGCGCGGCCAGGGCGCGATCGTGATGCTGCACGACTCCGGCGGCGACCGCACCGAGACGCTGGCCGCCGTGGACCAGGTCGTCCGGCGGCTCGGCGCGCAGGGCTACCGGTTCACCACCGTGTCGGAGGCGCTGCGGCTGCCGCGCGCCGAGGTGCCCGCGGGGCTCGCCGAGAAGGTCGTCGGCGGCGCGCTGGTCGCGGCGCAGCGCGCCGGCGGGTGGCTGACCGAGTGGCTCCAGGCGCTGTTCGGCGTGGTCGGGGTGCTGTGCGCGCTGCGCCTGGTCTGGCTGCTGGTGTTCGCGCACGTGCACATGCGGCGGGTGCGCCGGGCCCGGCGGCCGGAGCCGGGCGGGCCCGCGTCGGCCGTGTCGGTGATCGTCCCGGCCTACAACGAGGAGCTGGGCATCGCCGCGACCGTGCGGTCCCTGCTGGACACCGACCACCCCGGGCCGCTGGAGGTGATCGTCGTGGACGACGGCTCCACCGACCGCACCGCCGACATCGTCGCCGCGCTGGACCTGCCGGGCGTCCGCCTGGTCCGCAAGCCCAACGGCGGCAAGCCCGGCGCGCTGAACGCCGGGATCGCCGCCGCGCGCGCCGAGGTGCTGGTGCTGGTGGACGGCGACACCGTCTTCCAGCGCGACACCCTGCGCCGCCTGGTCGCCCCGCTCGCCGACCCGGCGGTCGGCGCGGTCAGCGGCAACACCAAGGTCGCCAACCGGCGCGGGCTGCTGGGCCGCTGGCAGCACATCGAGTACGTGATCGGCTTCAACCTGGACCGGCGCATGTTCGACGTATTGGGCTGCATGCCGACCATCCCCGGCGCGATCGGCGCGTTCCGCCGCCGGGCGCTGCTGTCGGTCGGCGGCGTCCACGACGACACCCTCGCCGAGGACACCGACCTCACCATGGCGATCTCCCGCGCCGGATGGCGGGTGGTCTACGAGGAGGGCGCGCTCGCCTGGACGGAGGCGCCCGCCTCGCTGCGCCAGCTGTGGCGGCAGCGCTACCGCTGGTGCTACGGCACGCTGCAGGCGATGTGGAAGCACCGCCGCTCGGTCGTCGAGGGCGGGGCGTCGGGCCGGTTCGGGCGCCGCTGCCTGGGCTACCTGGCGCTGTTCCAGGTGGCGCTGCCGCTGCTGGCGCCCGCAGTGGACCTGTTCGCGCTGTACGGCGTGGTGTTCCTGGACCCCGTGCAGCCGCTGCTGATGTGGGCGGCGTTCACGGCCGCGCAGGTCGCGGCGGGCGGGTACGCGCTGTGGCTGGACGGGGAGCGGCTGCGGCCGCTGTGGACGCTGCCGCTCCAACAGGTGGTCTACCGCCAGCTGCTGTACCTGGTGGTGATCCAGTCGCTGGTCACGGCGGTGCTGGGGGCGCGGCTGCGGTGGCAGGTGATCCGGCGCACCGGGACGTTCGCGGGGGACGGCGACGGGTCCGGGTCGGGACCGGGGCCGAGGCCGGGGCTGGGGCTGGGCGGCGTGCAGCCGGGGGCGTGGCCGGGCTCACATCCGGGGCCGCCGTCGGGTCCGCAACCGGGGTCTTGGCCCGGTTCGTGGCCGGAGGCGCCGCCCGCCGGGCTCGCCCCCCCGGTGACCCTTTCCCGGCGAAGGGTGACCGGACGGTCGCGAACCGGTGGCGGTGTGGATCTTGTTTGTGATGTGATCTGTTGACCCCGCTGCAACATCCTCTGGAGAACGTGTGCGAGCCCCCCGCGCTCTGATCCCCCTGCTCGCGGTCGGCGGTGCTGCCGCGGTGCTCGCGGCCGCCGGCGCCGGCGCCGCCATCAAGGAACTGCCGTCCTTCGGCCCGGCCCACGCCGACGGCGGGCGCGCCCCGGCGCCCGCCTCGGTCACCGCCGTCACCTGGAACGTGTGCGGCGACGCCGAGCCCGGCTGCCGCCTCGGCTCCCAGCCCGCCGAGCTGACCCGGCGGATCGCCCAGCAGGCCCGCACCACCGTGGTCGGCGGCCGCAAGGTCAGGCCGGACGTGCTGTTCCTCCAGGAGGTCTGCTCCGGGCACCTGACCGCGCTCGGCAAGACGGCCTCGATGGACGGCTGGACGTGGGCGTTCGCGTCCAACGGCAAGGCCGGCGGCAAGCCCCGCGCCTGCGTGAACGGGCAGGGCCAGTACGGCGTGGCGCTGGGCGTCCGGGTCAGGCCGATGACGGACGTCCGCCAGGTGCGGCTGCCCGCGCCGCAGGCGCACGGCCGCGCCACCGTCTGCGCGACGGTCAAGGCCTGGCGCACCCGCCTGTGCTCGACGCAGCTCAGCTCGGCGCGCTGGGACGACGACCCGCGCGGCGAGTGGCGGCGCAAGCAGGTCCGGCAGCTCGCGACCCTGGTCGGGCACGGCCGGGTCGTCATCGCCGGGGACTTCACCGAGCGGCCCCAGAGCAAGACCCTGGACCCGCTCTACCGCGACTACGCCGAGTGCGACCAGGGGCCCGACCCGCGCGACGGCGCCAAGACCCTCCAGGACTGGCAGGGGCGGGCCGTGGAGAAGACCGACTACCTGTTCACGACCAAGAGCGCCAGCGTCTCCTGCGGCGTCGCCACGACCCCGACCCAGTTCTCCGACCACCGGCCGATGTCGGCGCGGGTGCGCTTCCGCTGACCCCTCCCTCGCAGGACCGGAGGCGGCCCGCCCGCCGTGGCCGGGGTCCCCGCCCCGGCCACGGCGGCGCGTTCAGTGGACGCCGCGCTCCTGGCCCTTCCAGTAGGGCTCGCGCAGCTCCCGCTTGAGGATCTTCCCGGTGGGGTTGCGGGGGATGGCCTCCCGCCGCTCGATCGAGGTCGGGCACTTGAAGCCCGCCAGCATGCCCCGGCAGTACTCGACCAGCTCGGCCTCGGACACGTCCTCGCTCAGCACCACCAGGCCCTTGGGCGTCTCCCCCCACTTGGCGTCCGGCACGCCGATCACCGCGCAGTCGGTGACCTTCGGATGGCTCATCAGGACGTTCTCCACCTCGGCCGGGTAGATGTTCTCCCCGCCCGAGATGATCATGTCCTTGACCCGGTCGTGGATGTAGAGGTAGCCGTCCTGGTCGAGGTAGCCCACGTCGCCGGTGCGGAAGAAGCCGTCCTCGCGCAGCGCCGCCGCGGTGGCGTCCGGCAGCCCCCAGTAGCCCTGCATGTTCTGCGCCGTGCGGCACCAGATCTCGCCGACCTCGCCCGGCGGCAGCTCGGCGCCGCCCGCCGGGTCGACGATCTTCAGCTCGCAGCCGGGGTTGGGGATGCCCGCGCTGCGCAGCCGGTGGCTGTTCGGGCCGTCGGGGACGTGGTCCTCCACCGGCAGGTAGGTGATCGCGCCGGTGGTCTCGGTCAGCCCGTACACCTGCATGAACCCGGTGCCGGGGAACATCTCCATCGCGCCGCGCAGCACGTCGTCGCTGATCGGCGAGGCGCCGTAGAGCAGCAGCCGCAGGCTCGACATGTCGCTCTCGGCGACCTCGGGGATGAGCTGCATGAACTGCAGCAGCACCGGCACCAGGAAGATGTGGGTGACCCGGTGCCGCTCGATCTGCCGCGCGATCCCGACGGGGTCCGGCTCGCGCGAGATGACGCCGGTCAGGCCGTCGTAGACGACGCACACCGTGAGCGCGTTGCCCGCCACGTGGTACATCGGCATCGCGACCATCAGGACGGTGTCGTCGCCGATGCCCCACACGTCGTTGGTGAGCGGCAGCACCGCGTGGAAGTTGGCGTGGGAGAGCATCACGCCCTTGGGCAGGCCCGTGGTGCCCGAGGAGTAGAGCTGCACGAACACCTGGTCGGGATCGACCCGGTAGTCGGGCGGCGTGGGCTCGTGCGCGGCCATCCACTCGGCGTAGTCGCGGTGGCCGTGGCCCTCGCCGCCCACCACCAGCGTCAGCGAGGTGTGCTTCAGGTCCCCGGCGATCGCGTCCAGCACCGGCACGAACTCGGGGCCGACGATCAGCACCTTGGCGCGCGCGTCGTTGACGATGTAGGCGACCTCTTCGGCCACCAGCCGGTAGTTGATCGGCACCTGGACCGCGCCGATCCGGGCGGCGCCGAACAGCTGCTCGGCGTATTCGAGGGAGTTCTTGTCGAGGATCGCGACCCGGTCGCCGGGACCGACGCCGGCGGCGGCCAGCGCCGCCGCCGCGCGGTCGGCCCGCTGATCGAACTCGCGGTAGGTGACGGACGTGTCGCCCGCGTGGAAAGCGATGCGGTCGGGATGAGACCGCGCCTTGTCCCGTAGTACTTCGGTCAGGCCCTGCACGAAAGACCCCTTTCGCCGACGACCGCCAGTTGTCTGGGAATCATGCGGTCATCGGCGCGCGCGGGACAAGGGGAAAGCCGGCGACGGTCAGCTCTTTTTCGACCCCTTGGCCACCAGGGTCACCACCAGGTAGATCACCACGGCCACCAGGCCGATGAAGAAGAAGAACTTCACCAGCGAGAAAAGCCAGCCCAGCGCCGTGACGGCCAGCCAGAGCGCGAGTACGACACCAATGATTGTCAGGATTGTCCGACCCATGCGATCACCGTATGCGGCGGGGGCGACGGGTGTCATCACTCCGTGGAACGACCTGGGTCCCGTCCCCAGGTGGAGGGGCACCCTGAGGGCGGGTCCGGGTCAGCCCTGAGGGGGCGGGGGGTACTGGCCGCCGGGGTGCTGTCCGGGGTGCTGTCCCGGGTGCTGGCCGGGCTGCTCGTAACCGGTGGGGCCGTAGCCGGGGTGGCTGGGCTGGCCGGGGGCGGGCTGGCCGTACGGGGACTGGCCGGGCATGGGCTGGCCGTACGGGGGCTGCCCCGGCGCGGGTTGGCCGGGGGCGGGCTGACCGTACGGAGGCTGGCCTGGCGCGGGCTGGCCGTAGGGCGGCTGGCCGGGGGCGGGCTGCCCGTAAGCGGGCTGACCGGGGTTCGGCTGGCCGTAAGCGGGCTGACCAGGGTTCGGCTGACCGAAAGCAGGCTGACCGTAGCCGGGCTGACCGTAGCCGGGCTGGCCTGGCGCGGGCTGTCCGAAACCGGGCTGCTGAGGGCCGCCCCATGGCGCGGGCTGCCCGGGGGCCGCAGGGCTCCGGTTGGAGCCGAGGAACGCGATCAGCGCGGCGACGGCCGGCGCCGCCAGCGTGATGAGCAGCCCGAACAGGGTCAGATGCGTCCAGCTCTCGAAATACCCCTCGATGCCGTCCAGCGGACTGAGGGAACTGTGCCGCAGCGGTATGTAGAGCGTCCAGAGGAGCAGCCCGGCGAGCTCCGTCGCACCGAGCGCCACGATGGCCGCGCCGATCGGGGCCACCGGCCCGCGCACCCGCGCCATCATGACGGCGCCGCCGACCACCGCTCCGCAAGCGAGGGCCACCACGAGATCGATGAAGCGGTAGGTGTCGGCCGACGAGATCGCCAGGTTCTTCCCCACCACCTCCGACACGATGATGGAGGCCAGGAACCTGATCAGGAGCGCGGCGATCCCACCGCCGATCAGAGCCAGGAACACGGCGTTCTGCTTGGGGGCCGGACGCTGTAGCGACATCCGCCCATTAAAGCGGCCACCGCTTCTTATTTCACTCGCGTTGTCAAGTGTTGCCGTCTGGTGAGGTGACTCCCTAGCGCGGGTGGTCGTGGGGCGGCTGGGGGCCACCAGTGCGTGGACCACGCACTGGTGGCCGACGAGGGCGGCTGGGTGGGAACGGGCTGCACCGCGTGGCCCGCGGCGCGACCCACCGCGCGACCCACCGCGCGACCCACCGCGCGACCCACCGCCTGACCCGCGGCGTGGCCTGCGGCGTGGCCTGCGGCGTGGCCTGCGGCGTGGCCTGCGGCGCGGCTCACGGCGCGGCTCACGGCGCGGCCCACCGCGTGACCCACCGCGTGACCCACCGCGTGACCCACGGTGCAGCCCACGGTGCAGCCCACGGTGCAGCCCACGGTGCAGCCCACGGTGCAGCCCACGGTGCAGCCCACGGTGCAGCCCACGGTGCAGCCCACGGTGCA
>JBITGK010000002.1:0-285790 GCA_044456955.1 Spirillospora sp. NPDC050679
GTACCCCCGAAGGGGCCTTTCCGCTCGACTTGCATGTGTTAAGCACGCCGCCAGCGTTCGTCCTGAGCCAGGATCAAACTCTCCATTAAGGTCCATACGACGACCCCGGGGGC
The DNA here is from genome assembly GCA_044456955.1 of Spirillospora sp. NPDC050679. Lineage (GTDB taxonomy): Bacteria > Actinomycetota > Actinomycetes > Streptosporangiales > Streptosporangiaceae > Spirillospora. Next base: position 114 of record JBITGK010000002.1, read on the forward strand.
GAACCCGGAACCGCCAAACCTTGGAAACAATCCCAGCAAATGCGACCCCGAAGGGCCGACTTGCCTCAAAGAAATCCCCACCGGCATCTTCCGACACCGGCACGGGGCGGCCAGGCACAATGACCTGGCCTATAAAGGCACTGGCTTTTAACACGCTGTTGAGTTCTCAAGAAACGGACACCCACCGCGCTCGATCCGCTTTCGCGTCTCTCGCCCCGGGGCGACTCATTTACTTTATCAGTTCCGGCCGGACTGTCAATTTCCCGGCTTTACCCTGATTCGCTCTCCCGGTTCCCGCTTTCGCGTTCCCCGTTCGGGCGATGGCCATTCCATCAGATCCGCTCGATTTGTCAAAACCGGGCTTTTCCGACCCACCGCAGCACCGCGCGCACGGTCAGACCGTGTCGGTTGGTTCGCAGGTGGTTCCCCTCCGGGCCGGCCGCCTTTCGGCGTCCCGCTCCCCGTGGGGCGAAGTGAACAGTATGCCCACGCGGGGTCCACGTCAAACCAGTCGCGGAAACTTCTTGTCGCGTGTCGTTCGGGCTTCTCGGCCGCATCCGCCCCTGAAGGAGCTTGACCTGCGGCGACGTCTTGAGCCGGTTGTTCGGTCCTTGTCGATGGCCGTGCCATCAGTAGGTGTAACCACCTGGAGGGCGGGGTTGTTCCCGGTTCTACGAAAAACTTCCAGGAACCGGGATGAGCAGGGCGGTCACGTTGTCATGCCCGCCCGCGTCCAAGGCGTAGCGCACCAGCGCTCGCGCGTCCTCCAGTAGGTCGCCCCCGCTGAGCGTGCCGACCGGGCCAAGAACCAGCTCTGCCTTCAACGCTTCGGCGTCGGGCAGGTAGCGCCACAGTCCATCGGTGCACAGCAATAGACGTCCCGGGTCCAGGGCCCGATAGCTCCGCACCTGGGGCGTCACTTCGCCCGCGTCGGCGCCGAGCCATCCGGCCAGGACCTCATGGTGACCAACGTCGTCCTGGGTGAGAGGCATTCCCGGGCCCTCGTCGGGAAGCCAGTAGGCGCGGCTGTCCCCGACGGAGCAGGTCCAGATGCCGTCCGGGCCGGCGATGCCCGCGACATATGTGCAGGCAGGAGCCGCGTTCACCGAGGCGGCCAGGGCCGTCACGGCGCGGGCCGCGCTCATGGCGGCGTCGATGAGCGCGGTTTCCGGTAGGTCGGCGGCTTCCAGGCGTGCGGTCAGGGTCGTCGTTCCGGTCTCGGCGGCGAGCTGGGCGGCGCGGTCCGCGCGTGGGGACATGGAGACGCCGTCGCAGACGACGCCGATCGTCCAGGTGCCGGTGGTGGTCAGGGCCATCGCGTCAGCGTTGACGTCCCGTCTTTTGCCCCGGTCGCTGACACCTGCGGCGCCCTGGTCGGTCACGACTTCCAGATGGGATCGGAAGGCGGGCTGTGCCTTGCCGCAGTCCCAGCAGTGCCCGTCGGGTGCGACGGTCCCGCCGCAGAGTACGCACATCTTGGCGGCATCTTCTCAGAACGTTCGTGTCAGTCCGCCGTCCACGTTGGCGGACTGCCGGGGCTCTCCTCCCCGGGTTCGTCCAGGATCTGTTTGGCGCGCCGGAGGATGTCGGGATCGCCGCGGTGGGGGTGCGCGGCGGTCGGCAGGTTGGCCAGCCACACTTCGAACGCGGCTGCCTTGCGCGCGATGCGCAGTCGTTCTTCTCGCTCGTCCTTCACCACGTACCTCCCCACCAGATGCGCGCGATCGCGCCACCGAGTTGCTCGGGATGGGCCCCTTCCAGGAGCAGACCTCCCCTGATCGGTACGAAGGCCCAATAGGAACCGGTCGCGTTCCCCCACCATGCGAGCACGCCCGGGTATCGGCGTTCGAGCTCGCGCATCGCCTGCCGTCGTAGCGGGGCGGGATCGAGGACGTCCACTGCGGTGGTCTTCACCGCCCCGTCACCTCTCGCAGTTGTGCGCGCAGGGTTTCCGGGTCGTCGGCCTCCAGGTCTGAGATTTCGTCGATCCGCTCTTCCGGAAGCGGTCCGCGGGTGGCCCACCAGCGTCCTCGGTTCGTGACGATGATCGACCAGCCGGGGAACTCGGCCCGCAACCGCGCCTTGGTGTCCTGCACATCCTCGGGGACCCTCATGCACCCGTCCTCTGAACCGTAGCGATTCGGTCACGTCCAGTGAAGGCGGTGCGGGAATCGCAGGGGCAGAGGGAGGATGGAGGTGGAAGGGGGTGGCCTCGGCCCCCGTCACCGGCGAGAGGTACCTCGCGATATGCCCGCCGACGAAGAGAGCATCGGCGCGCGTCTGCGCGCCGCCCGAGAAGCACCTCCCTACTGGTCGCGCGCCGAGATGGCCCGGCGCCTGCGCGCCGCCGCCGACCCGCGGGAGCTGCCCGACATCCCGCACGTCGCGTCCCTCGTCAGCATGATCAAGCAGTGGGAGGCCGGGCGGTACACGCCCGGCCGCCGCTACCGCCCGCTGTACGCGCAGGCGACCAGCCTGAGCGAGGCGGACCTGTTCGGCACGGGTATCGACGTCCCGCTGTCCGGCCGTGCCCCAGAGCTTCCCGACGGAGACCTGCCCGAACGCCTCGCCGATGTCACCGGCCGCCGCCTCGGCGCCGACGACGTCGCGGCCCTCGCCGCGCGTGCCCACCGCCTCCGCCTCGCCGACGACGTGCTGTCCGGGGAAGACCTCCTCGGTCCCGCCTTTCGGGAGCTGGACGGTGCCCTGCGCGTTTACCGGCAGGCGTCCCACAGTGAACGGACGGGGCGCGCGCTGCTGGCCGTGGTCGGCGAGCTGGCGCAGATCGCGGGGTGGATCGCCAGTGACGCCGGGCAGCACGATCGCGCGGTCGCCGCGTACCGCCTCGGCATCACCGCCGCCCGCCAGGCCGGGGACCGGGCGCTGCTGTCCCAGTTGATCGGATTGCTCGGCTACCAGACCACCAACCTCGGCGCGCACGGCGAAGGGCTCGCCCTCACCCAGGCCGCGCTGCTGGCGGCCGGTCCCGACGCTCCTCCCCGCACGCGGGCCCTGGCCTGGGACCGTGTCGCGTGGGCCAGTGCGCGTGTCCAGGACGGCCCCGCCGCAGTGCTGGCGCTGGGCGAGGCCGAGGCCGCGCTGAACAGCACCGGTCCCGCCGATCCGGACTACCTGTACTGGGTGGACGAGGGCGAGCTGCAGATCATGGAGGCGCGCTCCTACACCGAGCTGCACCGTCCGCTCCGTGCCGTGCCCCTGCTGGTGAGAGTGCTGAGCCGGTACGACACGGCCCGTCGGCGGGAGCTGGCGCTCTACCTGTCGTGGCTGGTGGTCGCCTTGCTCGACGCCAACGAAGCCGAAGAGGCCGCCGAAGCGGCGGCCCGGATGCTGGAGATCTCGGCGGGTCTGACCAGCGACCGCACTTCCGAACGCGCCCGGATCGTCCTGGAGCGCCTGCGGCCTTACCGTGACGTGCCGGCCGTGCGGGAAGTCCTCGACGGCCACCCGCCAGGAGGGTGAGGACGCCGGGCTGAGGTTCCCCGGACGGGACGTGAGCAGTTTGGTCGTGCCGTGTGGGGTGTCAGTCGGAGTTGTGCCACACCAGCGTTCCCGGGCCGTCTGGTGTGAGGACGGGCACCCATGCTTCGTCGGTTTCGGTGGCGCGGCTCTCGTCCAGGCGCAGGGGGTACGGCTTCTCGTTGCGTCCGTCGCACGACCAGTAGGAGACGCTTTCCACGATTCCGCGCAGCCTTTCGCGCTCGGCCTCCGGCCAGGAAAGGCCCCACGTGCCGGCTCCCCGGAACCTCTTCTCGAACAGATCCCGTAGTGCGGCGAGCGCGGCCCGGCCTGACAGCGGGACCAGGAAGCCCTCCGCCTCCCCTTGCCGGTTGGCCGTGCCGCCGTACTGGTGCTGGTAGACGACGCCGGTCCCGGCTTCGACGATCACGTGCAGCCATCCGTCGGCGGTGCCGTCGGGGTCGAGGAACACGTATCGGCGGGCGGTCATGTCATGGGTCATCCCGTCGGTGGGCCTTGCGCCGTCGTTCGTCCCGCCAGGTGGCGCCCGCCTCGGCCGGCGGGCCGAGCAGGTCGGCCGCCTGGTCCGGGTGGGCGGGGCACGGGTGGTCTCACTCCTGGTCGTTCTGCGCGGCGCGCTGCATCAGGGCGAGGAGCTGCGCCCGCTCGTCGGGGGCGAAGCGGGCGAGGATCTGCTCGTTCACCTCCTGGACGGCGGGGGCCAGGCGCAGGGCCAGCTCGCCGCCCGCGTCGGTGATGCTCACGAGCTTGCGCCGCCGGTCGCGGTCGTCCCTGGTGATGTCGATCAGGCCGCGCCGGCGCAGGCGTTCCAGCAGCGGCGCGGCGGTCGACTTGTCGAGGCTCGCGAGCGCGCCGAGCGTGCCCTGGTCCAAGGGGCCGTGGGCGCGGAGCAGGCTGAGGACGGTGAACTGCGGGCCGGTCACGTCCCGGTCGACCCGCTCGTGCCACAGGCGGGTGTGGGCCTGGTGGAGGCGGCGGGCGAGCGGGCCGATGCCGCCGATCGCCGCGAGCAGGGCGGCGGCCTCTGGGTCGTGCCGGGTCATGTCGCGCCATCCTTCGGTTGGACTAGGACGTGTACGTACTATATCGTCGGCCCGGTTAGGACGTGTACGTCCTAACTTCGGTGACGACATGCGGGGGGCGGTATGCGGCTTGTGGTCGCGATGACCGGGGCCACCGGCGCGCCCATCGGGGTGCGGCTGCTGGAGGCGCTGCGGGAGCTGGAGGTCGAGACGCACCTGGTGGTCAGCCGGTGGGCGCGCGCCACGCTCGCGCAGGAGACCGGCTACTCGGTGCGCGAGGTGCGGGAGCTGGCGTCGGCGTGGCACGGCCCGGACGACCAGGGCGCGTCGATCTCCAGCGGCTCGTTCCGGACCGACGGGATGGCGGTGGTGCCGTGCAGCATGAAGACGCTGGCCTCCATCCGCACCGGGTACGGGGACGGCCTGATCGGCCGGGCCGCGGACGTCGCGCTCAAGGAGCGGCGCCGCCTGGTCCTGGTCACCCGGGAGGCGCCGCTGTCGGCCGTCCACCTGGAGAACATGCTGGAGCTGGCGCGGCTGGGCGTGGTCATCATGCCGCCGGCCCCCGCGTTCTACCACCGGCCCGCGACCGTCGCCGACGTCGTCGAGCACATCGTCGCGCGCATCCTCGACCAGTTCGGCCTGGACATGCCCGCCGCCCGGCGCTGGCAGGGCATGGGGCCGGCCGTCGGGGCCGCGCGGGCACAGGGAGAGGACCCGTCATGACCCAACGCGGCAACGCGCTCAACTTCCGCGACTTCGTCGAACACCTCCTGGCCACCGGTGACGCGGTGGACGTCCGCAGGCCGGTGAGCCCGACGCTGGAGGCGGCCGCCGTCACCCGCCGCTCCTACGACACCCGGAGCCCGGCCCCGCTGTTCGGCAATCTGACCGAAGGCGCGCCGGGATGCCGCATCCTCGGCGCGCCCGCCGGGCTGAGCGGCCGCGAAGGCGCGGCCTACGGGCGGATCGCCGCCCACTTCGGCCTGCCGGACGGCACCGGGCCGCGCGAGCTGCTGGAGCACCTCATCTCCGCCATGCACGCCGAGCCGGTCGCGCCGCGCGTGGTGGAGACCGGGCCCTGCAAGGAGAACGTGCTGACGGGAGCGGACGTCGATCTTGAGCGGTTCCCGGTCCCGCTGCTGCACCAGCAGGACGGCGGCCGGTACTTCGGGACCTACGGCTTCCACGTCGTGCGCTCCCCCGACGGCGGGTGGACGAGCTGGTCGGTGGCCCGCACCATGCTGAACGGCCGCGACACCCTGGTCGGCCCGGCCATGCCGCAGCAGCACATCGGCATGATCCACCGGATGTGGCGGGACCGGGGCGAGCCGACGCCGTGGGCCATGGTGCTCGGCGCCCCGCCCGCGGCGCTGGCCGCGGCGGGGATGCCGCTCCCGGCGCAGGTCAGCGAGGACGGATATGTCGGCGCGCTGACCGGCAGCGCCGTGGAGGTGGTGGAGACCGAGACCAACGGCCTGCACGTGCCCGCCAACGCCGAGATCGTCCTCGAAGGGTGGATCAGCCCGGACGAGACCGCCCCCGAAGGCCCGATGGGCGAGTACCACGGGTACGCGTTCGCCGAGGGCAAGCCGCAGCCGGTCTTCCACGTGGAGGCGGTGACCTTCCGCGACGACCCGATCCTGCCGATCTGCGTGGCGGGCCTGCCGCCGGAGGAGAACCACACCATCTGGGGCACGATGATCTCGGCGGTGGCCTGGGACGTGCTGCGCTCCAGCGGCCTGCCGGTCACGATGGCCTGGTGCTCCTATGAGGCCGCGACCTGCTGGATCGTCGTGGCGGTGGACATCGAACGGCTCGCGGCGGCGCGCATGGGCGAGCGGGGGCTGGCCGACGCCGTGGCGGAGGTCCTGTTCGGTTCGCACGCCGGATGGCTGGTGCCCAAGGTGCTGCTGGTCGCCGACGACGTCGACGTCACCGACATCGACCAGGTGGTGTGGGCCATGGCCACGCGCTACCACCCCGGGACCGGCGAGTACGTCTACCCGGACGCGCCGGGCATCCCGATGGTGCCCTACCTGACCGAGGAGGAGGCGCGCGCGGCCCGGGGCGGCAAGTCGGTGACGAGCTGCCTGCTGCCCGAGCAGCTGGAGGGCGCGCACCGGGGCGTCACCGCGTCGTTCGAGAACTCCTTCCCCGCCGAACTGCGGGACCACGTCGTGGCCGGGTGGGCCGATTACGGCTTCCCGGCAGGGCGGGCGTCACGCCCGGGCGGCCACAGCGCTGCCGGTCGGTAGGCCAGGGCGGCTTCGCCTACAGCTCCGGGGACGGTTCCATGCCCGCGCCGGGGCGCTCATCGGCGCAAGGCCGCGAGTATCGCGTCGCGTCGGGCTTGGTCGCCCAGCGGGGGCGGGCCGTCCGTCACCGGAACGAAGGCGTCCTTCGGCCGCTGCCACAACACCGGGCGCAACGCTTTGGCGAACCAGCCCAGGTGGAAAGCGTGCTGGCGTTCGTCCTCGGTCATCTGGTCGCGGGCGCCCGGATCGTTGAGCGAACTGCCCGCCCGGACCGAAGCGGTCAGCCACGAACGCACCTGGCGGCCCAGCTCGGAGTCGGGCGTGACGATCCGCGGCTCACCGTTCTCGGCGGCGGCCAGCGCCTCGGACAGGCCGGGCGCGTCGGTGAGGTCCAGCAGGGCCGCCAGGCGGCGGATCTCCGCCACGGCCAGGTGCTGCGCTCGCCGTGGCGGGGCCGCTCTGATCGCGACGGCCAACGCGGCGTCCCTGAGCCGGTCGTAGGGCGGCGGTGCCGGGCTGAACCAGGGCTGGACCTCGGCGAAGAGCAGCTCGCCGTCCAGTGCTTCCGGGTGGAGCATGACGCCGGTGATCTGCCCGGCCACGTACAGCCCGCGTGTGCTCGGCGAGATGTCGTGGCCGGCCTCGTCCTCGCCCTCCTCGGTGGGCAGGCCGGCCGCGCGCATGTGCTCCAGCAGGAGGTCGGGGTCGTTGCCGTAGCGATACTCCGGGGCGAGGAGCTCGAAGCCGGTGACCACGGTGCCGTCAACGGCGTAGTCGAAGGTGTCTTCCGCGTAGTCGTGGCGCAGCACCGAGACCGCTTCGGTGCCCTGCGACAGGGCGGGCAGGCAGGAGGCGAAGGTGCCGTTGAAGCCGTTGGGCTCGATCACCACCGTCCAGTCGCCGAGGTCCAGGGCCCACGCGAGGTCGGGGTAGCCCGCCTCGTAGGAGGTCTGCGCCTCCCATCCCTCCTCCAGGGAGCGGGTGCGCACGGTCTCCGGGAGCGCGCCCATGCGGCGCAGCGCTTCAGCCGCGCCCACGTTCTTCACGAAGGTCAGGCAGAAGATGTCGCCGAGCGGTTCGCCGGAGGTGAACCGGAGGACGTCCTCCATCGTGACGCCGGGCATGGGGCCGCTCCTTTCGGGCGCCGGGAGGCCAGCGTCGCACGCGCCACCGACACTAGAAGCCGAGCGTCGCGCGCACGGTGAAGCCTCCGTCCGGGCGCGGCCCGGCGGTGAAGGCGCCGTTGTGGGCCAGGGCGCGCTCCCTCATGCCGATCAGCCCGTAGCCGCCGCCCGGCGCGGACGTTCGGGGCGGGCCGTCGTCGGAGACCTCCAGCGTCAGGCCGCTCGGAGCGCCCTCCACCGAAATCCGGCAGCGTGTGGGGGCGGCATGGCGCACCACGTTGGAAAGCGCCTCCTGGATGATGCGGAACGCCGCCAACTCCACGCCCTCGGGGACGTCCGCCGCGTCGCGGACAGTCAGTTCCGCCTCCACGCCGGAGGCGCGGGCCGACGCGACCAGGTCGGGCAGGTCCGTCAAGCGCGGGGACGGCGTCAGCCCCGCCTCGCCGCCGTCAGCGCGCAGCACCCCGAGCATCGTGCGCAGTTCCGCCAGCGACCGGCGGCTCACCTCCTCGATGACGGCCAGCGCGCGGGCGGCCTCCTCGGGACGCTCGGCGGCCACGTGGTTGGCCGTCCCCGCCTGGACGGCGATCAGGCCCATCCCGTGGGTCACCACGTCGTGCATCTCCCGCGCGATGCGCAGCCGCTCGTCGAGCCGGGCCCGCTCCATCTCGCGGAGGGTCGCCGCACGGCGCTCGGCCACGGCGCGGCCCGTCGTCCACGCGCCGCCCAGCAGGACCATGCCGAGCAGGACCCAGGAGACGGCGGGACGGCCGCCGCCCGCCGGGCCGCTGACCAGCAGGACCGTCGCGCCCGCGGCGGTGAGGGCTCCGGCCTGGTGCAGGGACGGGCGGCGCGGGGCGGGACGTTCGGCCGCGACCGTGTAGAGCGCGCAGGCGGCCGCGAGGAGGAGGCCGGGGCCGTAGAGCAGCGCGACGCAGGCGGCCGCGAAGACCGCGGCGAAGGCGGCGGCGGGGGCCGCGCGGCGGAAGGCCAGGGCCAGCGCGGTCGCGGCCGAGAGGGCGGCCGCCGCCGGGGTCGCCGGCTGCATGCCGATGAGGTGGGGCAGCCCGGTCAGGAGCAGGGCGACCGGGGCGTCCGCGGGGCGGGGGCGGCTCATGGGTCCGGCGGGGCCGCCGCGCCCGCGGTGACCAGGCCCGTCTCGTAGGCGACGATCACGAGCTGGGTCCGGTCCCGCGCGTGCAGCTTGGTCAGCAGGCGGCTGACGTGCGTCTTCACCGTGGGCAGGCTCAGCCGCAGCCGCCCGGCGATCTCGGTGTTGGACAGGCCCGCCGCGACCAGCGTCAGCACCTCGCGCTCCCGGTCGGTGACGCCCGCCAGCGTCTTGGCGCCGGGGCGCCGCGCGAACGCCTCGATCAGCCGCCGCGACACCGACGGCGCGAGCATCGCCTCCCCCGCCGCCACCACCCGCACGGCCTCCAGCAGGTCCGGCGGCCGGATGTCCTTGAGCAGGAAGCCGCTCGCCCCGGCCCGCAACGCCGCGAACACGTACGCGTCCAGGTCGAACATCGTCAGCACCAGGACGCGCGTCCCCGCGCAGCCGGGGTCGCCGCAGATGCGGCGGGTCGCCTCCACGCCGTCCAGCACCGGCATCCGCACGTCCATCAGCACCACGTCCGGCCGCAGCCGCCGGGCCGCCTCGACCGCCTCCGCGCCGTCGGCCGCCTCGCCCACCGCCGCCAGGTCCGGCGCGGAGTCGACCAGCAGGCGGAAGCTGCCGCGCAGCAGGGCCTGGTCGTCGGCGATCAGTACGCGGACCGGGGCGTTCGGCATGTCTCCGTCATGTCTGCGATGGGGTGGTGCGCAGCAGCGTAGTTCGTCAGGCGTCGCGGCGGCGGAAGGCCAGGTGGGCGGCCGCCAGGAGCGCGGCGGCCCACACCAGCAGCACCGCGAGGCCGGCGCCGGGCGCCAGGTCCTCCGGCTTCGGGCGGACGGCCAGCATCTGCGCGCCCGCGCGGTCGGGCAGGTAGCGGGCCGCCTCCTTGGTCGCGCCGAGGACCGACAGGATCTGCGAGCCCGCCAGCACGAGGGGCAGCAGCACCGCCAGGGGCACCAGCGCGTTGCGCGCCAGCACCGCCGCACCGGCGGCCAGCAGCGCCATCAGCGTCAGGTACACCACCGCGCCCGCCATCGCGCGCGGCACGCCCGGCTCCAGGAGCGACGCGCCGTGCGGGCCCAGCGCGAACTGCGTCCCGGCCGCGCTCAGGACGGTCGCCGGGACCGCGGCGAGCAGCACCGCCAGCCCGACCGCGCCGAGCTTGGCCGCGTACAGGCGGCTCCGCCGGGGCACGGCCAGCAGCGACGTCCCGATCATCCCTCCGCCGTACTCGGCGGTCACCGCCAGCACCCCGAACACGATCGCGGCGAGCTGCCCGTACTGGACGCCGTCCAGCCCCGCCTGCGCGGCCGTGAAGTCGGCGCGCAGCATCGGGCTGCGGGACTCGATCGCGTTGCGCGCCGACCAGCCGCCCAGCACTCCGATGCCGACGCTGACCAGCGGGATCAGCGCCAGCGCCGCCAGCGGCCCGCGCAGCGTGCAGATCTTGGTCAGCTCGGCGCGGAGCGGCGCGGGCGTCATGGCGGGCGTCAACGCGGGCCTCCCACCAGGCGCAGGAACGCCTCCTCCAGCGAGGCGTCGGCGGTGCCGAGTTCGTCCAGCGTGACGCCGGCGGCCAGGGCCAGCCCACCGACCCTGTCCGCGCCGACGCCCTCGACCAGCAGCGCCCCGTCGGCCGTGCCCGTCACCGCGATCCCCGCCGCGATCAGCGCCCGCAGCAGCCGCTCGGGCTCGCGCGCCCGCACCCGCACGCGGGAGGCGGCGTGCCGCGCGACAAAGGCGGCCGTGCCCGTGTCGGCCACCAGCCGCCCCCGGTCGATGACGATCAGGTGGTCGGCGGTCCGCGCCGTCTCCGCCATCAGGTGGCTGGACAGCAGCACCGTGCGGCCCTCGCCCGCCAGCCGGCGCAGCAGCCCGCGCAGCCGCCGCGCGCCCTCGGGGTCCAGGCCGTTGGCGGGCTCGTCCAGCACCAGCAGCGGCGGGTCCCCCAGCAGCGCCGCGGCGAGCCCGAGGCGCTGCGCCATGCCGAGCGAGAACCCGCCGGCGCGCCGCCCGGCCGCGTCCGCCAGCCCGACCTCCTCCAGGACCTCCCGCACCCGCCGCCGCCCGATCCGGTTGCTCTGCGCCACCCACAGCAGGTGGTGGTAGGCGGTGCGGCCCCGATGCGGCGCGGTGGCCTCCAGCAGCGCGCCGACCCGGGTGAGCGGGGCGTCCAGTTCGGCGTACGGGCGGCCGTGGACGAGCGCACGTCCGTGGTCGGGCCGCACCAGGCCGAGGATCATCCGCATCGTCGTCGACTTCCCCGCGCCGTTCGGGCCGAGGAAGCCGGTCACCTTTCCCTCGGGCACGTCGAACGTGAGGCGGTCGACGGCCGTCCCGTGCCGATAGCTCTTGGTCAGCTCCCTGATCTGCAACATCCCCGCACTGTCGCAAGCGGCGGGCGGCGGGCGCATCGGGCCCGCGTACGTCATCCCCGCGAACGACCACGGCCGGTCGGGAGCGGGGTTCGGCGGCGATCGTGCGCAGGATCACCCTCCCGGCGCGGCACCAAAATCGTGCCGACGGCGGGCATGGATCGCTTTGGTATGCCCGGCGTCCGCAAAGGGCGCGCCAATGGCTCCGGCGCACTTTCAACCGGCGTCCAACTTTTGCCTTGCCGACCGTTTCGCGCCCCCGCTGAGCTGCGCGAACACCTGAACTATTTGCGGTGTTCCGCATGGTTCCATGCAACTTGGCGCAGTCCGGCGCCGCATTGACCGACCGACGACCGCACCGCCGTGGAAGGCCGCGGGGAAGGGGGCGCGTGGACACCCTGACGATCATCATCGCCCTGATGCTCGGCACCGTCGCCCTGGTGGCGGTCGGCCCGCGGGTGGGGCGGCCCTACCCGGTGCTGATGACGCTGCTGGGCTTCGTGCTCGCCGCGATCCCGTGGACCCCGGACATCAGGATCGACCCCGACATGATCCTGCCGCTGTTCCTGCCGCCGCTGATCTACGCGGCGGCGCACCGGCTGTCATGGCCGCTGTTCCGGCGGCGGATGTGGAGCGTGCTCGCGCTGGCGGTGGTGCTGGTGCTGGTCACCACCGCGGCCGTGGCGGCCGCGGCGTGGGCGCTGATCCCGGGCGCGACGCTGGCCGCGGCGGTGGCGCTCGGCGCCATGGTCGCGCCGCCCGACCCGGTGGCGGCCGAGGCGGTCGCCGGGCCGCTGCGGATGCCGCGCCGGATCATCACCGTGCTGAAGACCGAGGGCCTGTTCAACGACGCCACCGCGCTGATCGTGTTCCAGGTCGCGGTCGCCGCCGCCGTCACCGGCGGGCTGTCGCCGGCCGGCGCGCTGGCCTGGTACGCCTACGCGGCGGTCGCCTCGGTGGTGATCGGGCTGGCGATCGGCTGGGCGACCCGGCTGGCGATGCGGCGGCTCGTGCAGCCGATGGCGGGCAGCGCGCTGACGCTGGTGGTGCCGTTCGCCGGGTACGTGCTGGCCGACCAGGTGCGCGCGTCCGGCGTGATCACCGTGGTGGTCATCGCGCTGTTCCTGGCCAGCCGGGCGGGCGAGGCCGACTTCACCGAGCGGTTGTCGGAGCGGGCGCTGTGGGAGGTCGTCGAGCTGCTGGTCACCGGGGTGGCGTTCGGGCTGATCGGCGCCGAGCTGCGGATGGCGCTGCAGGACAACTCCGAGCGGCTGGGCCCGATGCTGGTCAACTCCCTGGCCGTCCTCGCGCTGGTGATCGGCGTGCGGATGGCGTGGATGCTCGGGCACGTGTGGCTGCTGCGGCACAGCCGCGACGGCGAGCGGGCGCCGCGCGACCGGCGCGAGGCGGTCGTGATGACCTGGTGCGGGATGCGCGGGCTGGCGACGCTGGCCCTGGCCCTGGCGCTGCCGTGGACGACCGCCGGGGGCGAGCCGTTCCCGGGCCGGTCGGAGATCGTGGTGATCGCCTGCATGGTGATCGTGGGCACGCTGGTGGTGCCGGGGCTGACGATGCCGACGCTGGTGCGCGTGCTGGGTGTACAGGACGACGCCGAGGAGGCCGAGGAGCGGCGCGTGACCGTCCGCGCGCACGAGGCGGCGCTGGACCGGCTGCGGCGCGCCGAGCACGCCGGGGAGGCGCCGGCCGAGGTCGTCGACCCGCTGCGGCGGCGGCAGGAGGCGCTGCTGGCGGAGATCGCGCAGGACCAGGGGCCCGTCCACTACCAGGAGCGCATGGAGGAGCGCCGCCGCCACATGGCCGAGGTGGAGCGGCTCTACCAGGAGATGCTGGGCGCGGCGCGCGCGGCGGTGCTGGCCGCCCGCGCCGAGCCGGGCGCCGACCCGGAGGTCGCCGACCGCGTCCTGCACCGCATCGACCTGCGCAGCGCCGGAGCGGCCATCAGCTCGCACAACGACGTCCTGGCGGTCGCGGAGGGCGTCAGCGCCGCGCCCGCCGACCCGGTGGAGGCCCAGGAGGCCGCCGGTGAGACGCCGCCGGAATCGGACCTGGAGACGCGTTCGCTGAGCGAGGCGCTCGACGACGCCCCGGAAGGCTCCCCGGAGCAGGACCCGCGACCGGCGGACCGGTACGCGTGACCGGCGGCCCGCCCTCGGCGGGCCCCGGTCAGGACTGCGCCAGGTAGCCGCCGACGAACAGCACCGCCTCCGCCGCCACCCACAGCAGCGCGGCGGCCGTCAGCAGCGCGTCCAGACGGTCGGGCGAGCGGCGGACGGCGGGGATCGCCCACGCCGCCACCGCCAGGGCCGCGGCGGCCGCCGCGGGCGGGACCGAGACTAGGACGGCGAGGTCGTAGCGGTCGGCGCAATCCAGGTCGCGCTGCCCCGGATCGCCGCAGAAGGCGGCGGTCCCCCAGCCGCCCGGGGCGGAGAACGCCCACAGCAGGGCCAGCACGGCATTGGCGATCGTCGGGATGGCCGGCGAGATCCACCAGCCGCTGGATCGGCGTCCCGGAACGGCCTGCACGCAACGGAAGGTACCTCGCGCCGACGGCCGTTGAAAGGGGGCGGCACGAAGGCGAGCAGCACGGAAGTCGCGGCGCGAAGGCGCGACAGGAGGCAGGCAGCACGAAGCGGGCTACGCGGGAGGGCGCCACGCCTAGGAGGCCACGCAAACGAGGCGGCAGGGCCCGGGACGTGCGTGGCCGGCCTCCGGCTCGCCCGCGGGTAGGGTCGGGCGCGTGGGAGAGGTCATCGACAAGGTCGCCTGGGTCTGCGTCCGGGACGGGAGGGCGCTCGCCGTCCGCTCGCACGGCAAGGACGCCTTCTACCTGCCCGGAGGCAAGCCGGAGGCCGGGGAGGACGACGCCGCCGCGCTGGCCCGCGAGGTCCGCGAGGAACTCGGCGTCACGCTGACCGGCGACCCCGTCCACCTCGGCACCTGGGAGGCCGCGGCCGACGGGCGCTCCGGCGGCGCGACGGTGCGCATGGCCTGCTACACCGCCGGCCACGCGGGCACGCCGCGGCCCGCCGCCGAGATCGCCGAGCTGGCCTGGCTCTCCTCGGGCGACGCCGGGCGGGCGTCGGCCGCGACGGCGCTGGTGCTGGCGGCGCTGCGGGAGTCCGGCCTGATCGGCTGAGCCGCCCGCGGACCGGTCAGGTCAGGTCAGGTCCTTGGACTCGTGCAGCGTCATGTCCATCACGATGGCCGTCACCATCGCGAAGGTCCGCAGCGGCTCGGGCACCGGGTCGTCGATCTCGACGGTGTACTTGTCCGCCGTGGTCAGCAGGTGGGTGGCCAGGCCCGCGAACTTCTTCTCGACGCGGGCGACGCGGACGCCCTCCCGGTCGGTGACGGTGAAGTTGCGGCGCGGCACGTCGCCCTCGATCTCGCCCAGCTTGGCCCCGGCCACGTCGCGCAGCAGGTAGCGGCGCGCCACGCGCTCGGTGTTGATGGTGCCGATCGGCTCGCCGTCGGCGTCGTGCAGGGTGGTCAGCAGCCGGCCCTGCTGCTTGGCGATCACCAGCAGCGGCTCGCCTTCGGGATCGGTCACGTCGACCACGCGCGCGTCCAGTTCGGACTTGCCGGGGAACACCTTCTTCAGGTGCTCGATGCGGGTGCGGTCGCGGGGCTCGGCGGCCAGCGCGAGCAGCGTGCCGGACTCGTCGAGGACCTTGTACTGGGTGCGGGCGAACGGGCCCCGGCGGGGCTGCTCGACCCGGAGGAACGAGGTACGGGAAAGAGCGCTCACAGCATGTTCCTGTCCGTCGGGGCGGTTCGGGCAGATCCTTCCACTCCCGTAGTGCATCATGCCGCCACCGGGGCCCGTCAGCTTCCGTGTCCCCGCACGACGTGGAGGCAGATCGCGGCGGCGAGGCCCAGGCTGCGCAGCGGCTCGGGGGTCGCGGCCTCGAACCGGACGGTGTGCGGCTCGTCCTCGCTGGGCGCCCACTGCCGCTCGTGGTCGATGCGTCCGTAGACGGTGCCGAGCCGGTCGGTGACGTCGAGGGTCCCGCTCGCCAGGACCCCGGCGATGGCGCGCAGCCCCTTGGCGGCCTCGCGCGGGCCGACCACGCGCACGTCGCCGACGTGGGTGCCGTACGCGTCGTAGATGGGGTGGCAGGGGCGGCCCCGGCGCGTCCCGCCGCCGACCGCGCCGAGCGCGGCGCCGTCCGGGCGCACGATGTGGGTCAGGGCCGCGCGCAGGTCGACGGGGCTCCTGGTGACGGTGAACAGCGGACGGTGCCACGGGTCGAAGGCGTCCACCGTGCGCCGGAAGCCCGCCGCGCCCCCGGGCGGCACCTCGTCCAGCGGGCGCCGCCGGCCCGTCGCGTCCCGGTCGCGCAGCACCGCCAGGGGCGTGCCGTCCCCGTCGGTCACCGAGCCCCGGTGCACGCGCAGCAGCGGCGCGCCGTAGAGCGGGGACACGGGCGGCTCCCGGAAGGCGAAGATCATCCGCGATGTATAGCGCAAAATCCGACGTTCAGCGCAAAAGGGGCGGCCCCGGATGGGGCCGCCCCTTTCAGGCGTGCTGGGTCGTACGAGGACTTAGAAGTCCATGCCGCCCGCACCGTCCGGCATGGCCGGGGCCGGGTTCTTCTCCGGCTTCTCGGCGATGACGGCCTCGGTGGTCAGGAACAGGGCCGCGATCGACGAGGCGTTCTGCAGCGCCGAACGGGTCACCTTGGCCGGGTCGAGGATGCCCGACTCGAACATGTTGACGTACTCGCCGGTGGCGGCGTTGAGGCCCTCGCCCGGGGTCAGGTTGCGGACCTTCTCCACCACGACGCCGCCCTCGAGGCCGGCGTTGACGGCGATCTGCTTGAGCGGCTCCTCCAGAGCGCGCTTGACGATGTTGGCACCGGTGGCCTCGTCGCCCTGCAGCTCCAGCTTGTCGAAGGCCTTGGTGCCGGCCTGCAGCAGCGCCACGCCACCGCCGGGGACGATGCCCTCCTCGACGGCCGCCTTCGCGTTGCGAACGGCGTCCTCGATGCGGTGCTTGCGCTCCTTCAGCTCGACCTCGGTCGCCGCGCCGGCCTTGATGACGGCCACGCCGCCGGCCAGCTTGGCGAGGCGCTCCTGGAGCTTCTCGCGGTCGTAGTCGGAGTCGGTGTTGTCGATCTCGGTGCGGATCTGGTTGACCCGACCGGCGATCTCGTTGGCGTCACCGGCGCCGTCGACGATGGTGGTCTCGTCCTTGGCGACGACGACCTTGCGGGCGCGGCCCAGCATGTCGAGGGTGGTGCCCTCGAGCTTGAGGCCGACGTCCTCGCTGATGACCTGGCCGCCGGTCAGCGTGGCGATGTCGCCCAGCATGGCCTTGCGGCGGTCACCGAAGCCCGGCGCCTTGACGGCGACGGACTTGAAGATGCCGCGGATCTTGTTGACGACCAGGGTGGCCAGGGCCTCGCCCTCGACGTCCTCGGCGATGATCAGCAGCGGCTTGCCGGACTGCATGACGCCCTCGAGGACGGGCAGCAGGTCCTTGTTGGCCGACGCCTTGCCCTGGACGATCAGGATGTAGGGGTCCTCCAGGACCGCTTCCATCCGCTCGGGGTCGGTGACGAAGTAGGGCGAGATGTAGCCCTTGTCGAAGCGCATGCCCTCGGTGAGCTCCAGCTCCAGCCCGAAGGTGTTGCTCTCCTCGACGGTGATGACGCCTTCCTTGCCGACCTTGTCCATCGCCTCGGCGATCATCTCGCCGATCTGGGCGTCGCCCGCGGAGATGGAGGCGGTGGAGGCGATCTGCTCCTTGGTCTCGACGTCCTTGGCGAGCTTGGACAGCTCCTCCGAGACGCGCTCGACCGCGGCCTCGATGCCCTTCTTCAGCGACATCGGGTTGGCGCCGGCGGCGACGTTGCGCAGACCCTCGCGCACCAGCGCCTGGGCCAGGACGGTGGCGGTGGTGGTGCCGTCACCCGCGACGTCGTCGGTCTTCTTGGCTACTTCCTTGACGAGCTCGGCCCCGATCTTCTCCCACGGGTCCTCGAGCTCGATCTCCTTGGCGATGGAGACACCGTCGTTGGTGATCGTGGGGGCGCCCCACTTCTTCTCCAGCACGACGTTGCGGCCCTTGGGGCCAAGGGTGACCTTGACGGCGTCGGCGAGCTGGTTCATGCCCCGCTCGAGGCCGCGCCGGGCCTCCTCGTCAAACGCGATCATCTTTGCAGCCATAGGGGCTCCAGTCCTCCCGGAACAGGTGGCCATGACGGATCGAGCCGACGCCCGCGACGGACGGCCCCGGCCTGCGGCTGCCATTCCGCCGCCGGACGCGAGACCTCGTCGTCCCGACCCAGGGACCGTGGAGCTGTCACTCTCCACAGCCGAGTGCCAATGATTTGTTTAGCACTCTACCCCGGCGAGTGCAAGCGAGGGACGCTCCACCCCAGGTCACGCTAGTGGCCCGACATTCGGCGCCATGACGGCTTTGAGAGGATTTGCACGGAACGTAGCCCGCGATTGATCGAATCGACGGCCGGGTACGGGTGCGATGAGCATGATCCGCCCGGATCGGCGCCGGGCGGAACCGGGGGTGGCCGCGAGCGGCCAGAGGCGGCCGGGGGTGGACGTGACCGCACAGGGGGCCGTGGCGAGCCCGGTCCAAGCGCTGCTGGACGAGCTGCACGGGCGCGTCCAAGGCGTGACCGAGGGCACCGTCGCCACCTACATCCCGGCGCTCGGCGACGCCGACCCCGCGCTGTTCGGACTGGCCCTGGCCACCGAGGACGGCCACGTCTACAGCGCCGGCGACGCCGCGACGCCGTTCACCATCCAGTCGGTGTCCAAGCCGTTCGTGTACGCGCTGGCGCTGCACGACCGCGGCCTGAACGCGGTGCTGGCGAAGGTCGGCGTCGAGCCCACCGGCGAGGGCTTCGACGCGATCCGGCTGGAGCCGGGCACCGGCCGCCCGCTCAACCCGATGGTGAACGCGGGCGCGATCGTCACCGCGTCGCTGGTGACCGGCGACGACTACGGGCAGCGCTTCCAGCGCGTCATCGACGGGCTGTCGGCGTTCGCCGGACGCGAACTGCGCCTGGACCACGGCGTGCTCGCCTCCGAGGAGCGCACCGGCGACCACAACCGGGCGCTGGGCTACCTGCTGCGCAACGCCGGGGCGCTGGAGGGCGACGTCGACGAGGCGGTCGGCGTCTACTTCCGGCAGTGCTCGGTGGTGGTCACGGCCCGGGACCTGGCGGTCATGGCGGTGACGCTGGCCTCCGGCGGCGTCAACCCCGTCACCGGCAGGCGCGTGGTGGGCGCCGACACCTGCGAGCACGTGCTGGCGGTGATGGCGACCTCGGGCACCTACGACTTCGCCGGCGAATGGCTGCTGCGCGCCGGGCTGCCCGCCAAGAGCGGGGTGTCGGGCGGGCTGATGGCGGCGCTGCCGTCCCAGCTCGGCATCGGCGTCTACAGCCCGCCGCTGGACCGGCGCGGCACCAGCGTGCGCGCCATCGCGGCCTGCCAGGAGCTGTCGTCGCGGTTCGGGCTGCACCTGATGCGGCCGGTGAACCGCACCGCCCCGGTGCTGCACCGGTTCCTGCGCGGCGACGCGCTGGGGTCGCAGCGCACCCGGCGGCACGCCGAGCGCGAGATCCTGCGGCGCGAGGCGCGCGCCATCGCGGTCTGCGAGCTGCAGGGCGACCTGGGGTTCGCGGCGGCCGACGTCGCGGTGCGCGCGGTGTCGGAGGACCTGGAGGGGGTGCGGTGGCTGGTGCTGGACCTGCACCGGGTGCCGCGCGCCGAGCCGGTGGCGATCGAGCTGCTGGACTCCTTCGCCGCCGAGCTGCGCGGCCTCGGCGTCACCACCGCGGTCGCGGTCGAGCAGGGCCGCTCGCCGCTGGCGGCGGCCGAGGCCGCGTTCGGGACGCTGGACGAGGCCCTGGAGTGGTGCGAGGACGCCCTGGTGGCGGCGGCGTGCGCGGCCGCGCCGGAGGGCGAGCTGGACCTGGACGCGGCGGTCCCGCTGAACGAGCAGGACCTGCTGCGCGACCTGCCCGCCGACATGATCGACGTGCTGGCGCCGCTGCTGGCCGAGCGTGCGCTGGAGCCCGGCGAGGTGCTGTTCGAGCCGGGCACCGCGCTGGACGAGACCCTGTACTTCGTGGTGTCGGGCAGCCTGGCCCTGCAGCGGCTCGGCGGCGGCGCGCGCGAACCGGTGCGGCTGGCGTCCATGGGGCCGGGGACGGCCGTCACCGGCCTCACCGTCGCCGACGACCGCGGCGCCTACCGGATCGTGGCCGAGGAGCCCACGGTGTGCCGGGTGCTCCCGGCGTCGGCGGTCAAGGCGCTGGAGGACGACCACCCGCAGGTGGTGGAGGCGCTGCACTGGGCGATGGCCCGCAGCCTGGCCGCGCGCCTGCGTCGCGCCGACGCCCAGAACCAGGCGCTCATCGGCTCGGTGCCCTGAACGGCGCGGCCGGACGCCGGGCCGGACACCGGGCCGGGCGGCGGGTCAGACGGCGCGCACCATGTCGGCCTGCGGGCCCCGGTCGCTCTGGGTGACCTCGAACTCGACCCGCTGCCCCTGCTCCAGGCTGCGGTAGCCGTCCATCTGGATGGCCGAGTAGTGGACGAACACGTCCCGGCCGCCGTCCATCTCGATGAAGCCGTAGCCCTTGTCCGCGTTGAACCACTTGACGATGCCCTGCGCCATACCGAACCCCGCCGCTCTCCCGTGGCCCCCGGGCCACGGCCGCCAACCCCGGGTCCCCGCCCCTTCGCACGCGGGGATCGGCGATCGCCTCCGGACCTCCGGGCCCGTGGGCCGCGGCGGGGCGAGGCCCGGCGTGATCGGCTCGACCCTACAAGCGCCCCGGAAGGGGGCGACAGGGATCAGGAGCGAAGTCCGGTCGGCCGGTAGCGGTCATCATGACCGGCCCCCACCAGGGGAAGGATCTCCTGTTCGAGCCGCCGCGACAGCCGCATCCCGTACCGGGCCTCCAGCCGGTCGCGGGCGCGGGTGTAGCGGGCGGCGGTCTCGGCCAGCGTGCCCGGCGGCGGCCGCACTCCGAGCGGCGCCAGCAGGTGGTCGTTCATCAGCAGCAGCTCGCCGCGCACCCGGTCGGCCATGCCGTGCCGCCGCTTGCTGACCAGCCGCAGCATCCAGTCCCAGAAGTGGTCGTCGATGGCGGCCAGGGTGTCGGGGCCGACCCGCCACGGCGGGTGCGGGCCGCGCGGCACCTCGGGGAAGATCAGATCCACCTTGACCGGCCCGGTGAAGATCAGCAGGTAGCTGGCGCGGTCGGCCAGCGGGTCCCAGCGGGCCGCCAGCGGCTCGCCGGGCCGTACCAGTTCGGGCAGGTCGGCGGCCACTTCGCCGAAGTCCTCGACCGTGACGTGGAAGTCCCAGTCCGACACCTCGGTGGCGGTGCCGCGCGCCCGCGATCCGACGGGCTCGACGGCGCACACCCTGGGATGCGCCGCCACGGCGCCCGCGATGTCCTCCGCTATTCCCATGCAGGCCCTTTACCCCCGTCCACTAGGACAAAGCCCCCTTTACCGACGGCCAGGCCGGTAAAGGGGGCGCTGTCAGGAGGTGCCGGGCCGCCCGCCGGGCGCCGGGGCCAGCCGGGGTCAGCCGCCGGCGACGGCCGGGATGATCGAGACCTGCGCCCCGGCCGGGGTGGCGGTGTCCAGGCCGTCGGCGAAGCGCACGTCCTCGTCGCCCACGTACACGTTCACGAAGCGGCGGATCTTGCCGTTGTCGTCCAGGATGCGGGCCGCGATCCCGGCGAAGTTGGCCTCCAGGTCGGCGACGACCGCGCGCAGCGTGTCGCCCTCGGCCTTCACCTCGGCCTCGCCGCCGGTGTAGGTCCGCAGGATGGTCGGAATCCGCACGGAAACGGTGCTCATGCTGGCTCCTCTGGTGTTTCGGGTGGTCCAGGAAGGCGAGGTCAGGCGAGGTTCGCGGCGCGGAAGGCGTCGAGCGACGGCTTGATGTTGGCGCTGGGCGCGACCACCGGCGCGACCGCGTCCAGCGTCTTCAGCCCGTCGCCGGAGTTGATGATGACGGTCTCGGCCGACGGGTCGAGCTGCCCGGTCTCCACCAGCTTCTTCAGGCAGCCCACCGTGACGCCGCCCGCGGTCTCGCCGAAGATCCCCTCGGTGCGGGCCAGCAGCCGGATGCCCTCGACCACCTGCTCGTCGGTGACGTCCTCGACCGCGCCGCCGGTGCGGCGCACCACGTCCAGCACGTAGGTGCCGTCGGCCGGGTTGCCGATGGCCAGGGACTTGGCGATGGTGTCGGGCTTGACCGGGCGGAACACCTCGTACCCGGCCTTGAACGCGGCCGCCACCGGGTCGCACCCGGCCGCCTGCGCGCCGAACACCTTGTAGGGCTTGTCCTCGACCAGCCCGAGCTTGACGAACTCCTGGAACGCCTTGTCGATCTTGGTGAGCTGGGAGCCGGAGGCCACCGGCACCACGATCTGGTCGGGCAGCCGCCAGCCGAGCTGCTCGATGATCTCGTAGCCAAGGGTCTTGGAGCCCTCGGCGTAGTAGGGGCGCACGTTGACGTTGACGAACGCCCAGTCCTCCTGCTCGCCGGCGATCTCGGAGGCGAGCCGGTTGACGTCGTCGTAGTTGCCGTCCACGGTCACGAACGTGCCGCCGTACACGGCCGTCGTGATGATCTTCTGGCTCTCCAGGTCGGAGGGCACGAACACCGCGCTGCGGATGCCGGCGCGGGCGGCGGCCGCGGCGACGGCGTTGGCCAGGTTGCCGGTGGACGGGCAGGCCAGCACCTTGAAGCCCAGCTCGCGGGCGGCGGCGAGGGCGACCGCGACCACGCGGTCCTTGAACGAGTGGGTCGGGTTGCCGCTGTCGTCCTTGACCCACAGCCGCTCCAGCCCGAGCGACTCGGCGAGCTGGTCGGCGCGCACCAGCCGGGTGAAGCCGGGCTCGGTGTTGGGCGTGTCGGCGATGTCGCCGGGGACCGGCAGCAGGCCGCGGTAGCGCCAGATGTTGCGCGGCCCGGCCTCGATGTCGGCGCGGGTGATGCCGCCGAAGTCGTAGGAGATCTCCAGCGGGCCGAAACACTCTTCGCAGGCGTAGTGCGGGCCGAGTTCGCGGGTGTGTCCGCATTCGCGGCAGCTGAGGCCGGTAGCGGGTCCGAGATCGGCGGCAGGCGTGGTTGCCATGATGCGAGGCCTTTCCCCCATCTTCCCTGCGCCACCTTGGTCGCAGGCCGGAGTTGGCACCATCTCTCGGCCGGCCTCGCAGGGTCGCGAGCGCGTCACCGAGTGGTTGCCGGGGCTTCGTAGGGCCGGTCCCTCCACCCCTCTGGATGAGCGATATGAAGTTGTATGCGAGGACTTTACATCGACTGACCGTTTGCCGGACAGCCGGGTCTCGCCGAATGAGACGTTACCCGGCAGTGGTCTTGATCACGCCGACGGTCTTCCGGGGCCGCCGACCACGTCGCGGTTGGCGTCGCCGCCGGTGCCGGAGGCCACGCCCCGGTCGGTCCCGTGACCTGCGCCGGAGTCGGTTCCGGAGCCCGCGCGGGCCGCGCCGTGCGCGCGCCGCCGCAGCAGCCCGTTGCCCCTCGCCCGGCGCTGCGCGGGCACGCGGGCCGGCTCCTCGCGCTGGGTCGGGTCCAGGAAGACGTGCCGCACCAGCGGCTCGCGCTCGCACAGCCGCCGGTCGATCTCGCCCGCGATGTCCTCGGCCTCGTCGGCGCTGATGTCGTCGGAGAAGTGCACCTTGGCGGCCACCAGGATCGCCTCGGGGCCGAAGTGCATGGTGAACAGCTCGTCCACGCCGTCCACCCCGCGCGAGGAGCAGATCTCCTCGCGGATGCGCGACTGCACCTCCACGTCGGCGGCCTTGCCGATGAGCAGGTCCTTGCTCTCGCGGCCCAGCGCGAGCGCGACCACCACCAGCAGCAGCCCGATCAGGACCGAGGCCAGGCCGTCCCAGAACGCCGAGCCGGTCAGCTCGCGCAGCGTCAGCCCGGCGGCGGCGAACACCAGGCCCACCATCGCCGCGGTGTCCTCGAACAGTGCCGCCTTGAAGGTCACGTCCGGCGAGCGCTTGACGTGGTCGACCAGGTCGCGGCCGTTGTCGCGGGTCTCGCGGCGCGCCTGGGTGTAGGCCCGCAGCCACGAGCCGCCCTCCAGCACCGCCGCCAGCGCGAGCACCAGGAACGCGAGCCACACATGCTCGCCCTGGCCGCCGTGCCCCAGCATCGTCTCGACGCCCTCGTAGATCGAGTACCCGGCGCCCGCGACCAGGATGCCGAACGCCGCCAGCAGCGACCAGAAGTAGCGCTCGTTGCCGTACCCGAACGGGTGCCGCCGGTCGGCGGGCCGCTCGCTGCGCCGCAGCGACGCCAGCAGGAAGCCCTGGTTGAGGGTGTCGGCGACCGAGTGCGCGCCCTCGGCCAGCATCGCGCTCGATCCGGCCAGCGCGCCCGCGACGAGCTTGGTCACCGCGAGGATGAGGTTGGCCGCGCCGGCGACCAGTACGGTCTTGGTGGTCTCTGCCCTGCTCACGCGGCCCCGGTACCCCTGCCGCGGCGGACTAATCCGCCTCGTATCGGCACATGCCGGTACACCGGTCTTCGGTCCGCCGAATAACCGGGGCCACTTTGATGCGCAGGGGTCACAACTGAGACCCTTCGGATATGAGCCAAGTGCTGGTGGCGTCCAACCGTGGCCCGGTCTCGTTCTCCCTGTCCGGCCCGGCCGACGATCCGGGCGCGCTGACCCTGCGGCGCGGCGGCGGCGGCCTGGTGTCGGGCCTGGCCTCGGTCACCGGCGGCCCCGGCGATCCGGGCGCCGGGCGGCCCGCCGGGCGCGGCGGGGCCGTCCCCGCCGGGCAGGCCGGCTCCCCCGAGGTGCTGTGGGTGTGCGCCGCGCTCGGCGACGGCGACCGCGCCGCCGCCCGGCAGGCCCCCGACGGGCGGCTCGACCAGGCCGGCTACGACCTGGGCGGCGCGGCCGTGCGGATGCTGGACATCCCGGCGGCGACCTTCCACCGCGCCTACAACGCCGTCGCCAACTCGACGCTGTGGTTCGTGCACCACCTGCTGTACGACACCCCGCGCGTGCCGCACTTCGACGCGCGGGCGCGCCGCGACTGGCAGTCCTACGAGGCCTACAACGCGGCGTTCGCCGACGCGCTGGCCCGCGACGCCGCGCCCGGCGCCAAGGCCGCGGTCCAGGACTACCACCTGTCGCTGGCCCCGGCGATGCTGCGCGAGCGCCGCCCCGACCTGAAGATCGTGCACTTCTCGCACACGCCGTGGGCGCCGCCGGAGTACTTCCGGCTGCTGCCCGACGACGTGGCCGCGCAGGTGCTGGAGGGCATCCTGGGCGCCGACCACGCCGGGTTCCTCGCCGACCGGTGGGCCGAGGCGTTCCTGGACTGCTGCGCGCAGCTGCTGCCGGGCGCGAAGGTCGACCGGCACGCGCGCACCGTCACCCGCGCCGGGCACGTGACCAGGGTCGGCGTGCACGGCCTGGGCGTGGACGGGCCCGCGCTGCGGCGGCGCGCCGCCGAGCCGGACGTGGCCGAGCGCGCGCGTGCGCTGCGCGAGCAGGTCGGCGACCGGAGGCTCATCGTGCGCGTGGACCGCACCGAGCTGTCGAAGAACATCGTGCGGGGGCTCGCGGCCTACCGGGAGATGCTGGTCAACCACCCCGAGTGGCGCGGGCGCGTGGTGCACCTGGCGTTCGCCTACCCGTCCCGGACCGACCTGCCCGAGTACCGCGCCTACACCGACGCGGTGCGGCGCACCGCCGAGCAGATCGTGGCCGAGTTCGGCACGCCCGACTGGACCCCGCTGATCCTCCAGGTCAACGACGACTACCCGCGGTCGCTGGCGGCGTTCGGGCTGGCCGACGTGCTGCTGGTCAACCCGATCCGCGACGGCATGAACCTGGTCGCCAAGGAGGGCCCGGTGGTCTCCGAGAGCGGCTGCGCGCTGGTGCTGTCGCGCGAGGCGGGCGCGGCCGCCGAGCTCGCCGAGGACGCGCTGATGGTCAACCCCTACGACGTGTCGCAGACCGCCGAGGCGCTGCACCGGGCGCTGCTGATGCCGCGCGAGAAGCGGGCCGGGCACTGCGCGCGGCTGGCGGAGGCGGCGATGGCGCTGCCGCCGCAGCGGTGGTTCGCCGACCAGCTCGCCGCGCTCGACTGACGGGGCGCGCCGGCGGGCCGCGCGGTCAGGGCCTCGGGGCGCACAGCTCCTCGGCGGTCAGCAGGCAGGCGACCGGGTTGGGCTCGTAGCGGCGCTGCCAGCGCTCGCGCAGCTCGGCCTTGCGGAAGGCCATCTTGCGGTGCGCGCTGACCTTGGCGTAGCGGGCGAGCTGCGACGGGGACGGACGCGGCGCGCCGCTCAGCTCGTACCCGTACTCCACCAGCCGCTCCCCGAACGCGGCCTCGGCCAGGCCCGCCTCCCACGGCTCCAGACGGGTCGCCCAGGAGCCCACGCGGCCCGCGTTGACGGCACCGCGCGTGCGGTCGTGCCACTTCTTCTGCGGCGGCACGGTCCGCTGGGCGATCGCCTGCGGCCGGGTCATCGCCTCGTCGAAGTCCTCGCCGAGGAACGCGCACAGCCGGGTCAGCTCCTCGGCCGGGTCGGCGACCAGCCGCTCGTACTGCAGCTCGTAGTAGGCGTCCGGACCGAGCCGCGCCGCGTGCCGCCGCCCGCCGTCGACGGCCTCCCGCCACGCCGCCACCGCGTGGTGCACGTCGTGCTTGTACCAGGGCATCTCCTTCAGCGAGGCCACGCAGTCGCGGCCGTCGCGGATGAGGTGCACGAACTGCGCGTCGGGGAACATGCGCAGCAGCGTCCCGACGTGCTTGGAGTAGCTCGGCCGCTTGTCGCCCCAGCGCGGGCTGCCGTGCTTGCGCGCGTACGCGCGGAACACCGTGCCGAGCGCCGAGCCGAGCGTCGGCGGCCCGTCCACGATCTCGGCGGTCACCTCGGCGGCGTCCAGGCCGAGGTCGCCGAACTTGGTCGCCTTGCGCCCGGTGATCCAGTCGGCCAGCGCCCGTCTGTTCTCCCTGTCGTTCAGGTCACCGAACTCGCACCTGGCGGTATAGGCCGGCAGCAGGAACCGCGTCTCGGCGGGGATCGCGATCCGCGGGTGCGAGTGCAGCATCAGCTGCAGCAGCGTGGTGCCCGACCGAGGGCAGCCGATGACGAAGATCGGGCGGTCCGAGTGCGTGGCCATGCCTGCAGATGCTGGCCGACGCGCGCGCGCCGCACCGGTGGACTGGCGGCGTCCTTGCCCGTCCATTGCCCAGCCTTGACCCCGCCTGACCAGCGCCTTTCCACCGGGCGGGCGGATCAGGTGTAGGACTCGCCCAGCGTCTGGCGGACCTGCTTGCGCGCCTCGTGGATGCGCGACTTGACCGTGCCGAGCGGCAGCTGGAGCTGCTCGGCGATCTCGGCGTACTCCAGCTGGGAGACGTCGCGCAGCACCAGCGCCTGGATGAGGTCCGGCTTGCGGGCCTCCAGGTCCTCCATGGCGTCCAGGATGTCCACCCGGGACCCGGCGATGACGCTGGTCCGGCGCGGGTCGGGGCGCTGCTGGGGCAGCTCGCCGGCCTGCTCGACCGAGCGCCGCTTGAGCGAGCGGTAGGTGGAGCGCGCCGAGTTGGACACCACCACGTGCAGCCAGGTGCTGAAGCGCGACCGGCCCTCGAAGCGGTGGATGTTCCGCGCGACCTGCATCAACGCGTCCTGGCAGGCCTCCTCGGCGTCCTGCCGGCAGGGCAGGAACCGCGAGCTGTGCCGCAGCACGTCGGGCTCGATCTTGCGGAGCAGCTCGTTCAGGGCGTTCTGGTCGCCCTGGGCGGCCCTGACCGCCAGCTCCTCGGTCCTCACATCGAATGCCATCGCCGCGCCTCAAATGCTCGTTCGCACACGCACCCCGTTTGTTGGGCATGATACGGGAGTGTCCTTCCCACCGACTGTCGGCCGTTACCGAATCGATCGCGTCCTCGGATCCGGGGCGTTCGCCTCCGTATGGCTCGGGCAGGACGACGCGCTCGACTCCCAGGTGGCCATCAAGGTGCTGGCCGGGAGCCTCATCGACGACCTGGACGTGCGCAACCGCTTCCTGGAGGAGGCGCGCATCCTGCGCCGCGCCGACTCGGCGCGCCTGGTGCGCGTGCACGACATCGGCGAACTGCCCGACGGGCGCCCCTACTTCGTGATGTCCTACGCCGACCGCGGGACGCTGGCCGACCGGATGCGCGAGCGGCCACTTCCGGTCAGCGACGCCCTGGTCCTGGCGGAGGAGATCGCCTATGGCGTCGAGGTCATCAACACCCTCGGGGTCATCCACCGCGACCTCAAGCCCTCCAACGTGCTGTTCCAGTCCACGCCGGACGGCGGCGAGAAGCTGCTGATCGCGGACCTGGGGCTGGCCAAGGCGCTGGCGCACGCGTCGGGCGCGTTCACGCTGCCGGTCGGCACGCCGGGCTACATGTCGCCCGAGCAGGCGCGCTTCGGCGGCGGCCTGGACGTGCGCGCCGACGTGTACGGGCTGGGCGCGCTGACCTACCACATGCTGACCGGGCGGCCCCCGGGCCCGGCCCCGGTGAAGACCGCGCCGAGCGAGCTGCGCGAGGGCCTGACACCCGCGTTCGACCACGTCATCCTGCGGGCGCTGGAGGTCGAGCGCGAGAAGCGCTGGCCGACGGCGGAGGCGTTCGCCGAGGCGCTCGCGACGCTGCGCCCGACCCTGGCGCCGGGCTCGGTGGCGCCGACGTACGGCCAGGCGGTCCCGCAGCAGGAGCCGGACGCCACGGTCAGCGACGAGTACCGGGGGCCGCGCCCGTCCCCCGCCCAGCCGGGCGCGCAGAGCCCGTTCCCCGGCTACGACCAGGGCCCCAGCTACTCGCACGACCTCGCCCCCGGCCAGGGGACGCAGCCGCCGCAGGCCCCCGTGCCGCCGCCGGTCGTGCCGCCGCGCCCGCCGCGCCGGGCCGAGCCCGAGGCGCCCACCCGCGAGGACGCGCCCGCCGAGGACGACGTCCACACCTCGGAGATGCGGCGCCCGCAGAGCCGGCCGCCCGGCGGCGACGAGGCCACGATCGTCGACCAGCCGAACCCGCACTACCGGCCCCAGCAGTCCGCCCCCGCCGGCGACCCCGACCAGGACCGCACGGTCTCCGTCCCCGCGCCCAACTTCCACCCCGGCGGCCCGTCCGGCCCCGGCGGCCGCCCCTACGACGGCCAGGCGGGCGACGACGGCACGACCGCCGTCTTCCCCGGCCAGGGCGCGCCGCAGCAGAGCCCGCCTCCGCAGGGGTACCAGCACGGGCCGCCGCCCACCGGCTTCCAGCCCCCGCCCCCGCGGGGACAGGGGCAGGGGAAAGGCCAGGGCCTGCTGGGCAAGCTGAAGGGCCTGGGCGCGTCCAAGAGCGGATCGGGCTCCGGCCAGGGCGCCCCGGGCGGTCCGCCCCGGCCTGGCGGCGGGCCGCCGCAGCCGGGCGGCGGCTCCCCGAAGAAGAACATGCTGCCGCTGATCATCGCCACCGCGCTGCTGACCGTCGCGGTCATCGGCGGGCTGCTGCTGGGCAACCTGTTCTCCGGGGGCGACGACGAGAAGGGCCCGGCCAAGCCGTCGCTGCCCGCCGACTTCGCCCGGATCTCCGACGCCTCGGGCAAGATCCAGGCCGCGGCCCCCAAGGCGTGGCCCAAGGCGCAGGGCGAGAACACCTGGTCGCCCGCCGCGCAGGGCCTGCCCGGCGACGCCCAGCAGCGCCCGGTGCTGCGCGCGGCCCCCGACGTCGCGCAGTTCAAGAGCAACGGCAAGGGCCCGGGCGTCTTCATCGGCCTGACCACCGACCTGAAGAACGGCCCCCTCCCCCCGGCCAACATCGCCGGGCACCCGCGGTGCACCAAGGGCACGCCGGAGAACTACACCTCCCCCGACGGGAACCTCAGCGGCACCATCACCCGCTTCACCGCCTGCAAGGCCGGCACCCCGACCGTCACCGAGGTGGGGCTGAAGGACAGGACCGGCAAGTACGGGGTGTGGATCCGCGTCAAGGAGACCGACGACCGCAACGTGGTCAAGGACATCCTCAACAACCTCAAGCTCGGCGCCCCCTGACCCGACCGCCCCGAGCAGAGGTGTCAGCCCTTCGCCGCCCCCGACGGGTCGGCGGCGCCCGCCGGGCGGGCCGGGATTCGGACGTGCTCGGGGCGCGGGCCGTAGCCGACCAGGCGCGCCATGACGCGGGGCAGCGGGCCGGAGGGCTTCCTCCGGCCCGCCGCCCTGCGGGCGAGCAGGCGCAGGGCGGGCGACGGTGATCCCTGCAGCGTCGGGGCGATGAGCAGGCGCTGCGCGGCGAGCTGGAAGCCCTGCACGGCGACGGTCGGCCACTGGCGGCGGCGCTGCACGGCGGCCAGCTCCCGTTCGGTCACCGCGCCCCGGCGCAGCGGCTCGGCCAGCAGGTTCGCGGCGGCCACCGCGTCCTGGACCGCGAGGTTGATGCCGACGCCGCCCACCGGCGACATCGCGTGCGCGGCGTCCCCGATGCACAGCAGGCCCGGACGGTGCCAGCGGCGCAGCCGGTCGACCCGCACGTCCAGCACGCGCACGTCGGGCAGGTCGAGCCCGCCCACGCGGTCCTCCAGGAACGGCAGCAGCTCCGCCACCGACCGGCGCAGCGCCTCCGCGCCCGCCGCCTCGACCCGCGCGTAGCGGCCCTTGGGCACCAGGTAGGCGAGCTGCCAGTACTCGGTGCGGTTGATGGCGGCCATCATGTGCCCGCCGCTCAGCCGCAGGAACGAGTCGGGCCGGTCGCTCCCGTGGCGCGGCAGCCGGAACCAGGCCACGTCCATCGGCGCGCCGAACTCCCTCGGCCGCAGCCCCGCCGCCCGCCGCAAGGCGGAGTGCCGCCCGTCGGCCGCGACCGTCAGGTCCGCGCGGATCTCGTGCTCGGCGCCCGCCGCGTCGCGGTAGCGCAGGCCCGCGACCCGGTCGCCCTCCCGCAGCAGGCCGGTGGCCTCGGCGTTCATCAGCAGGCGGAACGAGGGGTACCGGGCGGCCTCCTCGGTGATCATGTTGAGGAAGTCCCACTGCGGCACCATCGCGATGTAGGGGTGCCGGCCGGGCAGCGAGCCCAGGTCGGACAGCACGGCCGTGCCCTCGTCGGTGACGACGTTGAGGGCGGTCACCTTGCGGTGCGGCATCCGCTCGAAGCGGTCGCCGAGGCCCAGCTCGTCCAGGACGTCCAGGGTCGACGGATGGATGGTGTCGCCGCGGAAGTCGCGCAGGAAGTCCCCGTGCTTCTCCAGGACGGTCACCTCGACGCCGGCACGGGCCAGCAGCAGGCCCAGGACGGCTCCCGCCGGCCCGCCGCCGGCGACGCAGCATGTGGTGCGCTCGGTCATCGTCACCACCTCCTCCCATTAATTCATCACATGATGAAATAACTGTCAAGGGAATGGGAGTTGCATCGCGAGCGTTCATCGATATATCGTTAATACATCGACGACAGATCAAGGAGATCATCATGCGACAGCATCACCACGGACATCCGCACTTCGAGGAGCGCGCCCGCCGCGGCGACCCGTTCGGCGGTTGGGGCGGCCCCGGTTTCGGCCCGCCCCCCGGCTTCGGTCCCGGCGGACCGGGACGCGGGCGCGGCCGGGGCCCGCGCGGAGGGGGACGGGGCCGCACCAAGCGCGGCAACGTCCGCGCCGCGCTGCTGGCCCTGCTCACCGAGCGCCCCATGCACGGCTACGAGATGATCCAGGAGCTGGACGAGCGCACCGGCGGCGTCTGGCGGCCGAGCCCCGGCTCGGTCTACCCCACCCTCCAGATGCTGGAGGACGAGGGCCTGGTCACCAGCGCCGAGCAGGGCGGCAAGCGGCTGTTCTCCCTCACCGAGACCGGCACCGAGGAGGCGTCCCGCCAGGAGACCGCCCCCTGGGAGGAGGTCACCGAGGCCGCGGGCGAGAACGTCCTGCGCGGCCGCGAGGCGGTCGGCCAGCTGATGGGCGCGCTGCACCAGGTCATGAGCGTCGGCAGCGAGGCCCAGCGGGCCCGCGCCCTGGACGTCGTCAACGACGCCCGCCGCCGCCTCTACGGCATCCTGGCCGACGACCCCGAAGCAGAGTGAGCCCCACCAAAGCGCCGGGCCCGTACGAGGACGCACCTCGCACGGGCCCGGCGTTCTCGTGTGCGGATCAGCGCGGGAACGGCGCCTCGCGCGCGTACTGGTCGGCCACGTAGAGCTTCTTCCAGATGTACAGGCGCAGGTCACTGCGCCGGATGCGCTTGTCCACCGGCACCTCGACCGTGGCGCGGACCAGGTAGGACCCGCCGGGCGCCAGGTACTTGTCCCCGCCGTCGCCCGCGGTCAGCGCGCCGCCCGCGAGCCGGCGCACGACCGTGCTCGTGGCGGGCGGGGTGCACATGGTCTCGGGCGCGCCCGCCTGGTACATGCAGCGGCCGCGCGCCTTGGCGGCCACCTGGTCGCGGCGGACGAAGACGTCGCCGGGGAAGTCCAGCAGCACCTTCTCCTTGGAGGGGTTGGTCAGGATGTACTCCACGTACGGGAACGCCGTTCCGGAGGGCGGCGACGACTGGAGGGTCGTGACGCCGTTGACCGTCCCGCCCGTCACGGCCTGGACGCGGTAGCGCGAACCGTCGGCGGTGGAGATGTCCACCGGCGGCCCGCCGCGCGGCAGCCGGGCCTTGGCCGTCGTCGTGGGCGCGGTGCCCTGGGCCGTCTGCGGCTCCGGGCTCACGGTGGCCTCGCCGCCCTCGGAACCGGGCATCAGCAGCAGCGCCGCGGCCGACACGACCGCGAGCCCGCCCACGAACGACCCGGCGATGATGCCGAGGCGGCGCCCGCTGCGCGCCTGCCGCCGCTCGCGGCTGCGGGCGCTGCGCGACCCGAGCCGGACCTGGACGCCGCTGGTGTCGCGCCGCCCCGTCCGCCCGGCCCCGCCGAGCCCCTGCGCGCCGCCCGCGCCGACGAGGGGGTCCGGCCCGCCGGAACGCTCCGCGCCGCCGACCACCGGCTGCCCACCGGTGTATCCGGCGTCCTGCGCACCGGGGTGCCCCGCGCCACCGACGGCGGGCAGGCCACCGGTGAACTCGGCACCACTGACGACCTGCTGGCCGCCCGTGAACTCCGCGCCACTGATTCCGTGCCGATCGCCTGCGAACTCCGCACCGCCGACCATCTGCTGGCCGCCGGTGCGGTTCACGCCGCCAAAGACGTCCTGAACACCCGGCTGCACGGCACCGCCCAGCACATGCTGGCCACCGGTGTGCTCAGCGCCACCGATCACGGGTTGCCCGCCTGAGAACTCCGCACCCCCGACCATGCGCTGCCCGCCCGTGAACTCGGCACCGCCGACCACCGGCTGCCCGCCTGTGCGGCTCGCGCCGCCGAGGGCGTCCTGAACGCCCGGCTGCGCGGCACCGGCGGCCGCGCCCGGCATGCCGGGGTGCCCCACGCCCCCGACCACCGGCTGACCGCCCGTGAACTCCGCGCCACCCGGATACCCCTGCGGAACGGGACTCTGCGCAGGCGGGACGCCCATGCCGTCGATCGGGTTCGGGACGTGGTCGGCGGGCGCCGCCTGCCGGGCCGGGGCGGGCACGGCGCGCGGCTCCGGGCCGCCGCGCGGGTCGCCCGGCCTCGGCGGCATTCCAGGATCAGTGTCCACCGTCAGCGCTCCCCGTTCTCGTCCCCAGGCCCCATGGTCACTTAAGCATCACAAATCACCATAGTTTTGCGCAATTGGATGCTCAGTTGACAAGCGGCCCCCGGAACGGGGCTCAGGACGGCGGCGCGAGCAGGCCGTCCAGGAAGTCCACCACCCCGGCCGGGCCGTCCACGATCACGTCGGCGCGCTCGGCCAGCGCGGTCACCTCGGTCGAGCCGCTGCACACCTTCACGCCGGGCACGCCCTGCTCGCGCAGCGCGTCGATGGCGTCGTAGGCCGCCAGGTCGCCCAGGTCGTCGCCCGCGAACAGCACCGCCGACGGGCGTTCCCGCGCGGCCAGGAAGTCGCGCAGCGCGCGGCCCTTGTCCATGCCGGGCGGGCGCAGCTCCAGGACGTAGCGGCCCGGCTCGACCACCAGGCCCGTGCGCTCGGCGAGGGCGTCCATGATGCCGCGCAGCCGGTCCAGGGCCACCTGCGGCTCGGCGCAGCGGCGGGTGTGCACCGCCAGGGCCTGGCCCTTGTCCTCGACGAAGACCTCCGCCGGGGCCCCGGCGGCCTTCAGGACCTCGGGCAGTTTGGCGCGCGCCTCGGCGACGCCGGGCGGCGGCTCCGGCGCCGTCAGCTCGCCGGACTCCCAGCGCTCCAGCCCGTACTGGCCGAGCACCACCAGCCCGTCGATGCCGTCGAAGCCGCCGTACTCGACGGCGACGGCGGCCGGGCGGCCGGTGATGATGACCAGGGAGCCCACGTGCGGGGCCAGGCGGGCCAGGGCCGCCGCCGCCCGGGGATGGGCTCGGGCCGCCGCCGGATCGTCGACGATCGGGGCGAGGGTGCCGTCGAAGTCGAAGCCGAGCACGGCTCCGGAAGGGATGGTCCGGATCGCGTCGAGGCCGTCCGCGCCGGCGGCCGTCTGGGATTGGGGAGTAGTCACGTGACCAGTGTTGGTCACATCAGGGCCGGATGCCGAGTCGGCGCGCGGCGCGTTGCCGTTGCCGCTGGCTGCGCATCCGGCGCAGGCGCTTGACGAGCATGGGATCGTGCGCGAGCGCCTCGGGTCGGTCGATCAGGATGTTCAGGAGCTGGTAGTACCGCGTCGCCGACATGTCGAACAGTTCGCGGATCGCCTGCTCCTTGGCTCCGGCGTACTTCCACCACTGCCGCTCGAAGGCGAGGATCTGGCGGTCGCGCTCGGAGAGCAGGTCGGCCGGGAAGGCGTGCTCGTCGTCCTCCAGGCCGGAGTTCACCGGTTCCAAAGCTGGGCCATCGTTCATGCTGCCGTCCTGTCGGGGGCCCCGTCGCGGCGGAGAAGCCCGACGTCGCATCCCCTCTGTGGTCAGTAATCCCGGGTCGTCCGGGTTCGGCCGGTGCCATGCTAACCGGCCGCGCCGACAGCGTCCGGCGGTTCGCGGGGAACGGCGGGAGCGCGTTTCCGCTGCTCGTCCCGGGAGCGTGACGGTGTCCCAGTGCATCACACCCGCCCCTCGGGGAAGGGCCGGACACGGCGGGCGACCGGGAACCTATGCACGCTGCACGCGTTAGAGTCGGCAAGGGCATCAGTACCGTCCGGTATCCGAGCGGTGCGGAAGGGAGCCGTAGACCATGACGACCGAGCGCTCGTCCGCCGAGCCGTTCGACCCGGCGCTGTCCGACATCGCCGTCGCCCTGTTCCACCTGCGCCGCGTGTGGGCCAAGCCGGACCTGATGAAGCGCATCCGGGCGCAGACCTCCGGCGGGCCCGGCGCGCGGCCGCTGCAGCTGTCCAACCTGATGGTGGTGCACGCGGTCGCGGCGCTGAGCTGCGCGCCGGACCAGGAGGTCACCGTCGGCGCGGTCGCCGAGCGGCTGGAGATCGACCCCTCGACCGCCAGCCGCCTGGTCGGGCACGCCATCGACGCGGGCCTGATCTCGCGGCGGCCGTCCCCGGTGGACGCGCGCCGCGCCAACCTGGGGCTCACCGACGCCGGGGCCCGGGTCAAGAAGGTCGCCGACCGGTTCCGCCGCGCCTATCTGGCCGAGCTGATGGGCGACTGGACGGACGCGGAGCGGAGCGAGTTCGCGCGGTTGCTGACCCGGTTCGCCGACGCGGCCGCCCGGTCGCCCATGGACCCGGACGGGGTGGACAAGATCTTCGAGGCGGCTCAGGCGCCGTAGCGCAGCGCCGACAGGCGGGCGTGGTACTCGTCCTCGTCGATCTCGCCGCGCGCGAACCGGTCGGCCAGCGTCGCCAGCGCCTGCGCCAGCGGGTCGTTCTCGGCTGCGGCCGCCGCCGCGCCCGCGCTGATGCGGCGGCGGATCAGGTAGAAGGCGCCCGCGAGCACCGTCAGCCAGAACAGCCCGAAGGTGACGGGGACCACCGGCCAGAACGCGGGGGCGTCGTGGGCGCCGTCCTGCCAGGGACCGGGGTGGGCGAGCAGCGTCGTCATCATCGTCATCGACCTCTTCCTCTTGTGCGGACGAGTCGATGCTCGGTCACGGGTTCGGGGCGCGTCGTCCCACGTCCGGAGGCTCCCGCGCTACGCCCGCCGGAGTAGGAGCGGCGGGGTCACCACCACGGCGGGCGGTAGTCGTCCTCGTCGGCGGGCCGCCGGCTGCGCGGGGACTGCCGCAGCGGGTCGTCCTCCAGCGGGTCGGCGGCGGGCGGGCGCTCGGCCAGGCCGGGCGGCGGCGCGGCCGGGAACGCGCCGGTGGGCAGCTCCTCCGGCGGGACGACCGGCTGGGTGCCGGTGGTGCCGCCCGGCGGCTCGCCCAGGGCGCTGCGGCGGAACCTCTCCCACTCGTCGTCGTCGAAGGTGGCGTTGTCGTCGAACACCTCGCCGGAGGCGGGCGGGTCGCCGACCGTCGGCGCCGCGCCGATGTCGAGGGGGTCGTGGTCGCCGGCGTCGCGGCCGGCCTGCGGGCCGGAGCCGTACAGCGGGCTGCCGGCCTCGGGCGGGATCTCGCTCAGGGGCGCGGTGGTGTTGGGGTCGAGGGGGTCGCGGCCGTTGAGCGGGTCGTGGCCGTTGAGCGGCGCGCGCTCGCCCCGGGGGTCGTGGCCGTTGCGGGGGGCGGTGGCCGCGCTCCCGTCGAACGGGTCGTGCAGCCCCGGGACGCCGTGGGCGAGCGGGTCGCTGGTGGTGGGCGCGTCTCCGATGCCCAGGGGGTCGTGGTCTTCGGGCAGGGGCCCGGCGCCCGGCAGGCCGTGGCCCTCCGGCGTGTGCCCGGCGCCCGGCCGTCCGGGCTCTTCCGGCACGCCGCCGATGCCCAGCGGGTCGTGCTCCTCGGGCAGGCGCTCGAAGCCGCCGGGCGCGCGCCCGTTGCCCAGGGAGCCGTGCTGCTCTGGCGCGTGGCCGTTGTGCG
This sequence comes from Spirillospora sp. NPDC050679, assembly GCA_044456955.1. Classification (GTDB taxonomy): domain Bacteria; phylum Actinomycetota; class Actinomycetes; order Streptosporangiales; family Streptosporangiaceae; genus Spirillospora. Next base: position 36,517 of record JBITGK010000002.1, read on the forward strand.
GGGCGGTGCCGTTGGCCTCGGGGCGGTGCCGCGCGCCGCCCTCGCCCACGATGAAGGGGCGCAGCTCGCTCGGCGGCCGCGGCGGCTCGGGTCGCTCGGCCTCGGGGCCGGGCTGGTCGGGCCAGGCGGGCAGGCCGGTCTGGGCGATGGGCGGCTCGCCGTGCGGCACCGAGATGTCGGCGCGCGTCCCGGCGAGGCCCACGTCGTTGCTCTGCCACAGCGGCGCCTCGACCGGCGCGGCGCCCTGCACGGCCTCGGGGCCCGGCCGGCCGGCCATCGCCGGGACGGGGTCGCGCGGGTCGCCGAGCGCCGGCCCGGGGTCGTCCGGACGCTCCTCGGGACGCCGCCGCTGCCGCCAGCCCAGCACCAGGCCGAGCAGCACCAGCACCCCGCCGCCCCCGATGATCGCCAGGAACAGCGTGCCGTCGCCCTCCGCCTCGACGGGCGCGGCGGCCGGGCTCGGCGAGGACGACTCCGGCGTCGCGGCGGGCGCGCCCCCGGCGGTCTTGTTGAGCTTGTGGGCGGCCAGCAGTGCGCGGGTGGCGTCCAGCGGGCCGGGGCAGTTGGCCGAGCCGGTCGGGGTGCGGCGCGCCGGGGACCCCTGCACCAGCGCCTGCCGGACCTGGTCGGGGGTGAGCTTGGGGTAGCGGGAGCGCACCAGCGCGGCGACCCCGGCGACGATCGCCGAGGACGGGCTGGTGCCGGTGCCGACCACGTACCCGCTGCTGGCGTCCGCGCTGACGATCTCCACGCCGGGGGCGCAGACCGCGACGTAGGGGTGGCGGTTGCTGTCCTTCCACACCTTCAGCTTGCGGTCGAGCGCGCCGACGGCGATGACGCCGGGGTAGGCGGCGGGGAAGTTCTTGCGGTTGGCGCCCGCGCCGTCGTTGCCGGCCGAGGCGATCAGCACCACGCCCTTGGACAGCGCGTACTTGATCGCGCTCTCCTCGGTGCCGCTGCCGTTGTAGAACTGCTTGCCGCCGCCCAGCGACATGTTGATGATGTCGGCGCCGTTGTCGACGGCGTACCGGATGCCCTGGGCGACCGCGTCGCGGTTGCGGCCGACCTCGCCGCCGTTGCGGCGCATCGGGTCGTCGTTCTCCCAGGTGACGCGGACCGACAGGATGCGGCTCTGCGGCGCGACGCCCATCACGCCCTCCTGCAGGCCGGGCCCGTGCCCGTGGCCGGCGATGATGCTGGCCATCGAGGTGCCGTGCAGGCCCCAGTACTTGCCGCCCGGACGCCGCGCGCCGCCGGTGAGGTCGGGGCCGTTGACGACCCGGCCCGACAGGTCGGGGTGGCGCCGGTCGACGCCGGTGTCCAGCACCGCGACGGTCACGCCCGAGCCCTTGGACCAGCGCCACGCGCGCGGGACGTGCATGTCGTCCAGGTGCCACTGCCGGGCGCGGATCTGGTCGGTCGGCGCGGCCCGCAGCGCTCCGGCGGCTGCGCCGCGCACCGTGCGCTCGGGCGCCTTGACGGGGGCGCGGCCGTCGGGCGCGAGGGCGGCCGGGACGGCGACGGCGGCGACGAGGGTCAGCCCGGTGAGGGTCGCGGCGGTGCGAACGCCGATGCTGGGGAGAATCCGCGCAGGCCGCACTCGGCGTCGGGCCTGGGACACGCCACCGCACCTCCTCCCGGCAGTCGGCCGTGCTCGGCGGGGTCCTCCCCGCCGACCGGCGGGCCGGGCGCGGACGGCGTCGGGCGCCCCGGACGTCGCGGGAGGCCCATCCCCCTACCGGCGCCCCAGCGTACTCGGAGGGCGCGTCCCGATATTCTGCCACGCCAAGTCGCCCCGGCTCGGGCACTCGGCACATTCGGGCACGGTACGGGACAGCGCGGATCTTCCTCCCCCCGTCCGACCTGCCCCGCAGCCCGGTACACCTCCCCGCGCTGTGGGCAGTGCCTCAGTCGGGCGGCGGGTCAGGAGCAGGTGCCGAAGGGGCGGTCGCAGTGCAGCGCCCGGCCGCCGAGGTCGCCCCGCACCTTGTCGACCAGCTCGCGCGGGCCGGTGACCAGCCAGTTGGGCCCTTGCAGGAGCGCGAACGGCCCCTGCTCCCCCAGGCTGCTCTGCCCGACGCCGGTCTGCCAGCTGCTGGCGGCCGAGTCCATCGACATGCCCATGCTGGGGGTGAGGACGGCGCCGGCCACGTAGCGGCCGGTGTATCGGCACTCCACGCGCGTCGGGTCGTCGTCGGAGCAGTCGGACGCGCCGTGCTTGCGCAGCGCCGCGGCGATGGCGGTGGTGTCCTGCTGCGCACCGGCGCTGGCGGCGGGCCGGGTCTCGGCCGGATCGTCGTCCAGCACGAACAGCGTGACCCCGGCGGTGGCGAGGACGGTGCCGCCGACCGCGCCGGCCAGGGCGAGCAGGGACGTGGACTTCATGCCGACAAGCATGCCGTACCCATAAGTAACTTAAGGCCGGATGGCGGTGTTAGCCCGCCCACGTAAGGGATCACTGCCGACGGCCCCCGTCCCGGGAGCGGGAGCGGGGGCCGTCGGCGGGGACCGGTCCGGTCAGGCGGAGCCGGCCCCGGTCAGCGAGCGCACCGACAGCTCGTCGTAGCGCTCCTCGTCGGCCTCCTCGCGGCCGAGGAAGGTGCCCACCACCGCGCACAGGAAGCCGAACGGGATCGACACCAGGCCCGGGTTCTCCATCGGGAACAGGTGGAAGTCGACCCCGAGCGGGAACAGCGACAGGCTCTTGCCGGTCACCGGGTCGACCTTGCCCGACACCACCGGCGAGAAGAACACCAGCACCAGCGAGCTGAGCAGCCCGCCGTAGATGCCGGCCACCACGCCGCGGGTGTTGAACCGCTTCCAGAACAGCGACAACGTGATCGCCGGCAGGTTGGCGGCGGCGGCCATCGCGAACGCCAGCGCCACCAGGAACGCGACGTTCAGGTTCTTGGCGATCACCGCGAGCACCACGGCCAGCGTGCCGATCAGCAGCGCGGAGAAGCGGGCCACCGCGACCTCCTGCGACTCGCGCGGGCGGCCGAACATCAGCACGTGGCCGAAGTAGTCGTGCGCCAGCGAGGTGGAGGAGGCCAGCACCAGGCCCGACACCACCGCCAGGATCGTGGCGAACGCGACCGCCGCGATGAACGCCAGCATGATCTCGCCGCCGACCGGGCCGCCGACCATCTCGCCGACCGCCTGCGCGAGCTGCGGGGCGGCGGTGTTGCCGGCCGGGTCCTGGGCGACGATCGCGTCCCGGCCGACCAGCGCGGCCGCGCCGAACCCGAGCGCCAGCGTCATCAGGTAGAACGCGCCGACCAGCGCGATCGCCCAGTTCACCGAGGTGCGCGCGGCGCGCGCGTCCGGCACGGTGAAGAACCGGGTGACGATGTGGGGCAGGCCCGCGGTGCCCAGGACCAGCGCCAGCGCCAGGCTGATGAAGTCCAGCTTGTTGACCACCGTCTGCCAGGGGTCCCCCTCGACCTCCTTGCCGTACTTCAGGCCCGGCTGCAGGAACGCCTGCCCCTTGCCGCTGGAGTCGGCGGCCGACCCCAGCAGCGCGCTGGGGTTGAAGCCGAACTTGGCCAGCACCAGCAGGGTCAGCACGGTGGCGCCGAACATCAGCAGCACCGCCTTGACGATCTGCACCCAGGTGGTGCCCTTCATGCCGCCGAACATCACGTAGACGATCATCAGCGCGCCCACCGCGACGATCGCCAGGGTGCGCGCGGTGCCGGCGTCCATGCCGAGGAAGGTCTCGCCCTCGTGGATGCCGAGCAGCAGCGACACCAGCGCGCCCGCGCCGACCATCTGCGCCAGCAGGTAGAACACCGACACCGTGACCGTGGAGATCGCGGCGGCGGTGCGCACCGGGGGCTGGCGCATCCGGTGGGACAGCACGTCGGCCATGGTGAAGCGGCCCGCGTTGCGCATCAGCTCGACCAGCAGCAGCGTCAGCAGCCACGCCACCAGGAAGCCGATCGAGTACAGGAAGCCGTCGTAGCCCGACAGCGCGATGATGCCCGCGATGCCGAGGAACGAGGCGGCCGACATGTAGTCGCCGGCCAGGGCGGTGCCGTTCTGCGGGCCGGAGAAGCTGCGGCCCCCGGCGTAGTAGTCGACCGCGCCCTTGGTGTTGGCGCGCGCCCAGAACGTGATGCCGAGCGTGATGCCGATGAAGACCAGGAACAGCACGAACGTCAGCGCGCGCCCGCCTCCGGTCTCGGCGGCTGCGACGGTCTCCGTCGCGACCGTGGTCACTGAAGCCATCCCGGATCCGGACGGACGGCCCCCGGCCAGGAGCCCTGGCCCCGCTCGCCCTCGCGCGGCCGCTCGGCCGCGTTGCCCGTCGTGCCGAGGCCCCGCTCGGGCCGCGCGTCGGCGCCCGCGTCGCGCGGCGCGCGCTGCGGCGGCAGCGCGTACGGCACCCGGTCCGCCTCGGCGCGCAGCTCGGCCGACAGCGGGTCCAGCGTCTTGCGGGCGTAGGAGGCGTAGCACCAGGCCAGCGCGAACGTGGACACGAACTGCAGCACGCCGAGCACCAGCGCGACGTTGACGTTGCCGATCAGCGGCTGCGCCATGAGGCCCCGCGCGAACGCCGACAACAGGACATAGAGCAGGTACCAGCCCAGGAACGAGGCGACGATCGCCGAAGCGAGCCGCCGGAACCTGGATCGCAGCAACAGGAAACGCTCGTCGTGCGCCATCGCCGCGTAACGTCCGCCGGCCCCCTGCCGGACGCGGCCGTCACCCCGACGCTCGGGCGGTCTTGAGTCCCAGACCATGCGGCCCTCCCCTGACTCATCATGACCCTCTGTAGTGGTTACATCACTATGAGATCAAAGAATGAAGGCGGATAGTGGCCACTTAGCGAGAATGCAAGAAAAAGGCGCCATGGCAAGGCCAGCATGGCCGCGGAGTAAGCCCAACTCGTCCTTTCCACGGCCTCCGAAACCGAAATGTCGCGGCCCGGGAAGAGCGTGCTCCCCTGCCCGTTGCGGCCCCGGAACGGCTACCGTGCGTCGCCGCCGACAGCGGGTCCCCCGGGCCACAGGCGCATGAGGTCCTCCGGCGTCAGGGGGTCGCGGTAGGCGGCTTTGATCACTCTCCGTACAACGGCGTCCCCGGCGCCCGCCAACGCCGCGAACCAGTCGATGCCGGCCGGATAGGCCCACAGGTAGGAGCGCAGAAGGGGATCGGCCCCGCGATCCGCCAGCTGGGCGGCGATGCGCGCGTCGTCCCACCAGGGAACGGCCTTCCGCATGAAATCGGCGCATTCGATGACCGGCACACCCGCATTGAGGTCGATATGCACTTGCGCGCGCACGAGCTGAACATAGTGATCGAGCCGGGTGCGGGCGGCGAGCACCTTGTCGCCCGGCAGCACCATGAGGGGCAGCGCCTGGGCGAGCCCTTCGAGCATGACCTGCTGGGGCGCGTGCACCGACAGCAGCCGGACCCAGGGCGCCCCGGCGGCCCGCGCCGAGAAACTGGCGCTCTGCAACCCATGCCCCAGAACCTCGTGCAAAGCGAACTGCCGGGCCCCGACCCGCGTGAAGTCCACATTCGGCAGATTGAGCCGCAGCCGGACATCACTTCCGGCCCCGTCCAACCAGAAAGACCAATAGGCCTCAAGCTCGACGTTCTCAATACTGAGCCGATAAGGAGCGTCCGTCTCGGCGAGAGCCCTTACCAACGGCTCCAACTCGACCACCGCATCACAAATGGCACTGGGCGCGTCCGCGATATCGAGCCTTCCTTCGACCCGCCGCAGCTCCTCGTTGGCCCCGGCGCCCCAGGCGACCCCGACCCCGCCCAAGGCGGCTTCGGCGACCTCCCGACGCTCAGCGAGGTACTCCGGGGACCACCCGCGCGCCCCACACCCCTGAGTGGCGCGCACGTAAGCGTCCAACGGAGGCCGCTCCCCCAGCAGAGCCCCCAGATAAGCAAGGTCGGCATCCAGCCGAACGGCCAGACCCCCGTCAGCCTGACTCCGCAGCTCGCTCAACCGCCGATACACCAACAACCGGTCCGAAGCGGGCACGACCTCGCCCCCACCGGGAAAGCAGTCGAAATCGATGACCGGCGCACTCCCGCGCCCCACCTCGTAGGCGTCCCAAGCCCGGAGCACATCCTCGACCTGATCGCGCAAGCTCGTCACTCCCCCATGTGACCACACCTGCCGGAACCGGGCCGCACTTGGAGCGGGATTTCTCCTTTGCCAAGAAAACGCATCTGATCTCCATCAAACTGGCGTCCCTGGCGAGATGATGGCGAAACTTCCGCAGGAGGCCCCGATGAGCGTCGCACTTCCCAAAGGAGGGAACGCCCCTCTACCCGGCGGCCCATGTCGCGTGACCATCACCTCACCGGGCACGCCCGTGGACGTGTCGGCCATCCTCCTCGGCGCGGACGGCAAGGTCCGCAACGACAACGACCTGGTCTTCTACAACCACCCCGCCCAGGACGGCGTCACGGTGGCGGGACCGGTCGTGACCGCCGACCTGTCCCGCGTGCCAGCAGCCATCGACCGGATCGCGGTGGTCGCCAGCATCGACGTCGCACACCCGGGCGCGCGCTTCGACGACCGCGGTACGCCGAGCACGACTGTCGCGGCGGGCACGACGACGCTGTCGTTCACACCCCCTGCGATGACGGCGGGCGAGACCGTCGTGATCACCGTGGAGCTGTACCGGCGCGCAGGCTCCTGGAAAGTGCGGGCGGTGGGGCAGGGATGGTCGAACGGCCTGGCGGGACTGGCGGCGGACTTCGGCATCGTCGTGGACGACCCGGGCCCGGCGACGCCCGTCCCCGAACCTGCCCGGCGGTACGCCTCCGCACCGCCTCCTCAGCCCGTTCGACCGGGTCCCGCACCAGCGCCGCTGGGAAAGATCTCGCTGACCAAGGGCGGCCAGGCGACCATCAACATGCGGAAGGACGACCCGAGCCTGGTCGTGACCGCCTCCCTGGAGTGGAACGGGGGCAGCCGCTTCCGCCGCCAGTCGGGCGCCGACCTGGACCTGTACGCGCTCTTCATCCCCCGCGAACTGGTCACGCCGAAGGGCGCGCGCACCAACAAGTCCAGTGAGGCCGTCTATTACCGGAACCTGGGCTCCCCGACGATTCCCCCGTACATCGCTCTGGACGGCGACGCTCGCACGCCGGGCCGCGAGACCATCACCATCCACCGCCCCGACCGGCAGGGCTACGTGCTGATCTGCGCCTACAGCGCGGTCGAGAACGGCGTGGGCTCGTTCAAGTCCTACGGGGCGCGGGCGGTGGTGACTGATGGCCGGGGCTCGACGGTGACCGTCCCCCTGTTCAACGAGCGGCGGCTGTCCTACTGGGTGGCGATCGCGCTCATCGACTTCACCGTCCCGAACGGGGCGGAGATCAGGCACGTGGAGAAGTACAGCGGCAACCACCAGGAGGCGCGGCCGATGCTGTACTCCAACGGCAACTTCAAGATGAGCGTCGGCCCGGTCGAGTTCAAGACGCGCTGATCCACCACGTCCGCTCCCTGTTCATTGCTTTCCAATGAACCACGCGACGGATCGCGCGCCAGGAAACGAACAGGTCACTCGACACCAGTCGGCACGACGCCCAGCGCCCGGAGCAACTCAGCGGCGGCCTGTCGCGCCCGAATCGGGTCCGCTTCGGGGACGGTGAACTCAGTCTTGTTCTTCTCGTCCGCGAGGTGGGTCATCACGACCCAGACCACGCCGTCCGGGCTGCGGCCGGCGGGCTGCGTCATCCGGCTCTCTCCTCCTGAGCGCTGTCCGCCGCCCTAACGTAGGCGCGGTCCGTCACTGGCCAGGGCACGCGTGTTCAAGATCGCTTATGGCTTCGGAGATCTAGACGCCTGCCGCGACCTACCGCGAGACTGAGCCGCGTTGTCCGCTGTGCTCAGCATCCGCAAGGAGGAACATGGAACGCCCCATCCCCCCACAGGGCGGCCGCTCTCCGGAGGAGACCCCGCCTCCGGCCCGGCCCCTCGCGGAGAGGATGAACGCGACCTCCCCGGAGCAACGCCCGGCGGTGCTGATCGAGCACTTCACGGCTGACGCCTCGTCGCCGAACCTGGGGTGGATCGCTGAGCTGGTGGCGGCCTCCGATGAGTACGGCCTGACGGTCCCGCAGCTTCGCCGGGCCGCGACCGACCTCGCTTGGGTTGCCCGCCTTGCGGAACAGCGGTGCCCGGATGAGCTGGAGTGGGGGCAAGCCCGCAGCATCGCCGGTTCGCCGCGTCACCGCCTGGTCCTCGCCTACGTCCACGGCCAGCGCCTGCGCTTCGACTACCGATTCCGGGAGCTCCGAGAGCGGTGCAACGAGTGGTTGGCCGAGTTCCATGACGACGCCCTGGTCCTGAGCTTGGCAGCCTTCGCCGCCCTCGGCTGCCGCGCCTCCAACGGCCTTGACCTCTACAACCGGGCCGTACAAGCCCCCGACGGGGACGACAAGAGCCGGCAGCTCGCCCTGACGGCCATCTGGTTCGCCGACCACATCGACGGCTCGGCCGAGATGCTGCTCAGCCTCTCCGAAGAGATGATGGCCCGCGGTGAGGTCAACGAGAACGTCCACTACCGGCGGGCGGCCGCGCTTCGCCGCCTCGGCCGCTACGACGAAGCCCTCACTGAGATAGACCTCGCCATCGACCTGTTCGGCGTCGGCAACATCCTCGTCCACGAGCAGTACGCGCAGGAACGTCGCTCGATCATCACAGCTCGCAACATGCGCCGGCAGGCCGACCAGGACGCCGAGCGCCTCGACGCGGAGATCTCCGCTCGCGTGGACGAACGGATCAGCCAAGCGGCGGCGGGGCTGGAGGCCAGGGTCAACGAGGCGTCCACCGAGCTGACCCAGCGGGTCACGATCGCTCAGCAGATGGTGTCCGAGGGCCTGCTCAAGATGGTGGAGATCCTGGGCCTGTTCGTGTCCCTGCTCGGCTTCCTGATCGGCTCCGGAGCCGTCGCCATCAAGGCCAAGACCTTCGACGAACGGGCGACCACGATGGGGCTGATCGTAGCCGGCGCCCTGGTCTTCTTCCTGGCGCTGCGCCTGGTCGTCCTCGGTGTCCGCCGCCGGCAGCGCGATACGGCCGGAGCCTCCTCATGATCGCCGTTTCGGCTCCGTAGGCCGATGTGCACCAGGCGTTATGCTGACCGGAACCATCCGGGCAATCACCGCGAGGTAGGCCAGTTTTGACCGAAGAAGCGAACTCGAAGATCTTCTGTCCGGACCTCATCAGCCCCAAGAGGACCATCGGACAGCGGTCTTTCGACTTCTCGCGGCAGGTCGCGGTGATGGCGATCGTCAACCGGACTCCGGACTCGTTCCACGACCGGGGGCGTACCTACGCCCTCGACAGTGCCGTTCAGGCTGTCGAGAACGCCCTCGTCCAGGAGGCCGACTGGCTGGACATCGGCGGTGTCCCCTTCTCCCCGGACACACCCCCTGTGTCCCAGCAGGAGGAGATGGACCGCGTTCTCCCGCTGGTGGAGGCGACCCGCGAACGCACGGACGCCGTGATCTCGGTGGAGACCTACGACCCCGAGGTCGCTCGTGCCGCAGTGGTCGCCGGCGCCGACGTCATCAACAACGTCACGGGCCTCCATGACCTCGCCCTGGCCGACGTCGTCGCCGAGACGGGCGCCGGGATCATCATCACGCACAGCCTCGCGGCTCCGCGCACCCACTTCCCGCGTCCCCGGTACGACGACGTTGCCGGAGAGGTCGCGTCCTTCCTGCGCGAGCGCGTCGAGCTGGCGCTCGGCCGTGGTGTTCCGGCTGACCGGATCATCATCGACCCGGGCCACGACCTGAACAAGAACACGTATCACTCGCTGGAGCTGACCCGGCGGCTGTCGGAGATCACTGCCATCGGCTACCCGACGCTTGCGGCCGTCTCCAACAAGGACTTCATCGGCGAGACCCTGGACCGTGAGCAGCAGGAGCGGGTAGAGGGCACGATCGCGACCCTGGCCGTGTGCATCCTGCAGGGCGCGCGCATCGTGCGCGTTCACGATGTCCGCGAAGTGGTGTCCGCCGTGCGCATGGTCGAGAGCATCCTTGGCTGGCGCCCTCCGGCCTACGCGCGCCACAACCTGGCGTGACGAACAGGGAGGGGCCGGCGCTCCTCCCTGTCCGCCTTCCGGCTACTGCTGGACCTGGTACTTCAAGTACAGGTAGTCGCCGTCTTGGATGGCATGGCAGAGCTTCATGCGCTGCACGTCCATGACGGGGCCGTTCAAAATGCGCGCGGCGTCTCCGGCCGTGACCATCGGGCTGAGCGTCAGGCACAGCTCATGCAGCCATCCGGCGGCAGCGACCTCGGCCAGCAGCACGGGGCCGCCTTCGCACAGCATCCGCTGGAAACCGCGCGCCGCCAGCTCGGCGAGCGCCTGGCCGACGTCGGCTGACGCAGTGCCGCAGATCATGACCTCGGCGCGCTCCTGGGCGACGCGCAGCCGTTCCGGCGGGGCGGCCTCGCACGTGATGACGATCGGCTTGCGCTGGGCCTTGGTGAAGACCGGACCGTCAAAGTCGAGATCCAGACTGCGCGACACGATGGCCAGCGGAGTGGGCGACGGGAACTCGTCGTACTCCCGGATGGTGGTGGCCCCCATGACGACCACGTCGGCAAGCCCTCGTAGCTGCTGCATGAGCTGCCAATCGGCCTCGTAGCCGATGGCGCTGGTGTTGCCCTTGTACTGGATGCCGCCGTCCAGCGTCGCGATCATGTTCGCCCTGAGCCAGGGTGCCGTGTCCGGGTAGGCGTACGCCTTGACCATCTCGCCCATGTCCATGGAAGAACCGTAAGGGGCGCATCGCCGCGCCGTGACAACGCTCCGGAGTGCTCGTTCGCGCGAATGACCACTCCGGACCAGAGGGCGGCGCGCCCTCTGATTCGCGCACGCTCAACCGCGCATCACGAGCGCTGGACCATCTAGGCGCTGATGAAGGCGCAGGGGGCGCCCGTGCCGTATGTGTTTTCGGAGCAGTACGTAGTCTCACGGCGGGCAGGTGCGCGAAGTACGAGTACGCGGAGGAGCCGACCGGGGCCGTCCCCGTCTCGGCATGTGTGACGATCAGCCGGACGCCTGGCGCCGATCTTCGTGGAGGAGTTGTCATGCCGCTGATCTCGATCATCACCGCCGTACGGGCACCGGTGCCCGCCTACTTCCGGCAGGCCGCAGACAGCGTTGCAGCTCAGCGTCTGCCATCAGGCTGGGAGTATGAGTGGCTGGTTCAAGAGGACGGTGAAGCGCCGACAGCCGGCGATCTTTGTCCCGGTGCGCTCTACGAGGCGAACGGCGCCCAACTCGGAACCGGCACAACCCGGAACTTCGCGCTGAGTCGGGCCCGCGGCGAACTGGTCGCCGTCCTCGACTACGACGACGTTCTTCTCCCAAACGGCCTCGGGACGCTCATCAACGTCTTCAAGGAACGTCCTGGCATCGGATGGGCCATCGGACAGGCAGACGACTTGATCGACGGCCGCCGAGTGCCCTATCCCTTGATGTATCCGTGCGGGCTGGTCCCCGCTGGGACGATCGGCCGCTTGTACGAGGAAACCGGTCTATGCCAAGCCGCCTGCGCCGGCCTGGTCGCTCCTACTGAGCTGATACGCGCGTTCGGCGGCTGGGGCGCGCTTCCTCGTGCTCAGGACGTGGCCCTCTTCATCGCATTGAGCGAGATCTTCGACGGCTACCAGGAGCAGGCCGTGACCTGGCTCTACCGCAAGCACCCCGATCAAAGCACCCACGCCACCAAGATCGATACATGGCGCGAGCACCAGGACCGCTTCATACGCCAACGTCTGAAAGCCGTGCGCTCAGGCTCCTTGGCTGCTTCCGCCGGTTGTAGCGCCACCTGATCAAAGGGCGAGCCGACGGGTTGCCCGGAACGACCTCGCTTATTCAAATCCCCACGTACGGAGGGTCGCCGACCGCCGCGTGTAAGCGGAACTGGAAGGCGTCCACATGGGACCGTGAAAGAGGCCCGAGCCTTCCTCAAACGCTCCCGGAAGATCGGTGACCCGCCCTATGCCGGGTGGGTCTTCATCCTGGTGATAGGGCTCCGCTGGGAGAAGCTTCGGCGCGTGAGGCGGCCGGCGAAGAGCGGAACGAGAGCGGGCTCGTCTTCACGACTGGCGCCGGACGGGCCATCGAGACTTGCAACGTGAATCATGCGTTCACGTCACGGTGCCAGGCCGCCATGGCCACACGGAGGTCGAAAGAGCCCCCTTCCGGCATCGGGAGGGGGCTCTGACCTGGGAGCCGGCGAGGGGACTTGAACCCCTAACCTTCTGTTTACAAGACAGATGCTCTGCCAATTGAGCTACGCCGGCGCGGGCTCATCGCATGGTAGTCGAGGATACGGGTCCTGCGCGTCGGCTTATCCGGGCGGCCGGACGGGGTGCGGTTACCGCATGTGAGTCGCAACAGCGCTAGCGTTGCAGGATGCGGCTTGATGCGGCGACCGGGCGTGCTGTGGAGGTCGAGGTCTACCTGCTGCGCGCCGAGGGCGGCGGGCTCGCCTACCGGCGGTGCGCCGGGGCGCTGGGGGCGCGGGAAGATCCTGATGCCGCCGCGCGGCGGTTGGCCGGGGTTTCCGGTGGCGCGTTGGTGCACTCGACCAGCTGGCGCTGCGGGGACGACGGGCGGGTCGTGCTGACCTACGCGGTGGTGCCCGATCCTGAGCCCTGGCGGGTCGCCGTGCCGGTCGGAGACGTCGGACTCGCTTACGGGGAGAGCGCTGACCGGCCCTCTCCGGTGCGGGTCGGGTTCGCGCAGGTCGCCCTGCACGCGGCCCGGCACCTCGCCTTTCTCGTCGAGCACGATCCGCACGTGGGGGACATCGTCGGGCGCGACGCGGGGCTGGCGGCGGTGCTGGCCTCCTGCGCGCCGGGGCTCGCCGGGCGGTCTTGAGGGCGGGGCGGCGGGATGTTGTCGTACAGGTATGCGGCAACTCATGGTGATCATGGGCTCCGGGGAGACGAGCCCGACGATGGTGAACGTGCACAAGGACGTCGCCCGCGGGCCCGCCGTGCTGTTGGACACGCCCTACGGGTTCCAGGAGAACGTCGCCGACATCTCGGCCCGGGCCCGCGCCTACTTCGCGCGCAGTGTCGGGCTTGAGGTCGAGGTCGCTCCCGACCCGGCGGCGCTGCGGAACGCGTCCTGGATCTTCTCGGGGCCCGGCAGTCCCACCTACGCGCTGCGGGAGTGGGAGGGAGCCGTCGCCTCGGCGCTGCGCGACCACGTGCGGGGGCGGGAGGCCACGATCGTGTTCGCCTCGGCGGCGGCGTGCACGCTGGGGCGGTTCGCCGTGCCGGTCTACGAGATCTACAAGGTCGGGGCCGATCCGCACTGGGTGCCCGGATTGGACCTGCTGGCCGAGTACGGGCTCGACGTCGTGGTGATCCCGCACTACGACAACGCCGAGGGCGGGACCCACGACACCCGCTACTCGTATCTGGGCGAGCGGCGCCTGCGGGTGATGGAGCGGGAGCTGCCCGAAGGGACGGCGGTCCTGGGGATCGACGAGCACACCGCCGTGCTGATCGGGGAACGGCGCGTCGAGGTGCGGGGGCGGGGGTGGATGACCGTGCGGCGGCACGGGGACAGCACCGCCGTCCCGTCCGGGACGGTGATGGAGCTGGACGAGTTGCGCGCCCTGCTGCGGGGCGGCGGCGCGTCTGCGCGTGCTGGCGCCCAGCCGCCTGTCGTCGAGGAGAGCGTGCCGCTCAAGGACGTCGTGCTGGGGTGCCGGCGGCGGTTCGAGGCCGGTGAGCGGGTCGAGGCCATCCTCGCCGTGGAGGCCGCGGTCGCCGAGTGGGGCGCCGACACCGAGGAGGACGAGGGCGCCGACTGGGCCCGCGCGGTCATGCGCGACATGATCGTGCGGCTGGGGCGGGCGGCCGCGCTGGAGGCCGTCCTGCCGGAGCTGGTGGAGGTCCGGCAGGAGCTGCGGCGGCGGGGGCTCTACCCGCTGGCCGACCGGGTCCGCGCGGCGCTGGCCGCCGGGGGCGTCGAACTGCGCGACACCCCCGACGGCACCGTGTGGGCTTAGCCCTGGCCGCGCTGGCGCGCGACCTCGTACAGCGCGATGCCCGCGGCCACGCCCGCGTTCAGCGACTCGGCCTGGCCGGGCATCGGGATGTTGACCAGCATGTCGCAGCTCTCGGCGACCAGGCGGCCCAGGCCCTTGCCCTCCGAGCCCACCACCAGCACGAACGGGCCGTCGGCCACCTCCATGTCGGCGATGGTGGCGGCGCCGTCGGCGGCCAGGCCGACCACGAAGCAGCCGGCCTTCTGGTAGGCCTTGAGCTGGCGCGCCAGGTTGGTGGTCTGGGCGACCGGCAGGTTGGCCAGGGTGCCGGCCGAGGTCTTCCAGGCTCCGGCGGTGACCCCGGCGGCGCGGCGCTCGGGGACGACCACGCCGCTGGCCCCGAACGCCGACGCCGAGCGCACGATCGCGCCCAGGTTGCGCGGGTCGGTGATGCCGTCCAGCGCCACGATCAGCGGCGCACCGCCGCGCACCAGGTCGTCGGCGTGCGCGTAGCGGTAGGGCCGCACCTGGAGGGCGATGCCCTGGTGGACGGCGCCGTCGGTCAGGCGGTCCAGCTCGCGGGTGCCGGCCTCCAGCAGCGGGATCTTGCGGTCGGCGGCGAGCTGGATGGCCTCGCGGATGCGGTCGTCGCGCGCGTCGGTCACGTACAGCGCGGTGCCGGGCACCCGGGCGCGCAGCGCCTCCAGGACGGGGTTGCGGCCGGTGACCAGCTCGGGGACCTCGCCGTTGGCGCGGCGGGCCCCGGCGGGACGGCCGGTGCGGGTCTGCTCGGCGTCCGGGCGGCCCGTACGGGGGCCCGGCCCCTTGGTGGGGGTGCCGGTGCGCTTGGAGTTCTTGGCGGCGCGGGCCTTCTGGCGCTTGCCGTGCCAGTGGCGGTCCTCGGCCTTGGGAGTGGGTCCCTTGCCCTTACGTGGTGACATTGTGCGGTACGCCCCTCGCGACGATTGCGGCCCTGCTCGCCCTCGTGGCTGACGGGCGGCGGAAGATCTCGGGGCGGCGCGGTGGCCTGCTCCCCCAAACACCCGATTTTATGCGCTGGGCGGAGCGCCCGGGTCGGGCAGGCGCTTCAGCACCTCGGCGAGGGCCGCTTCGATCGCCGTCAGGCGGTCCTCGATCACCGCGAGGCGGTCCGGCCGGGGCTGCCGGACGAAGCGGCCCGGCCGCGCGTTCAGCGCCGTGCGCACCGCCTCGCGCAGCCGCGGCGGCGACACCTCCAGCGCCGCCAGGGCCTGTACCGCGCGGCCGTCGGGCTCGCACAGCAGGCCGAGGAGCAGGTGCCCGGCGTCGATGTGGTCGTGGCCGAGCAGCATGGCCTCGCGCAGGCTCAGCTCCAGCACGCGCTTGGCCCGCGGGGTGAACGGGATCTGCGCCCCGGGCGGCCCGGCGCCCTCCCCCACGAGTTCCCCGACCTTCGCCCGCACGGCGGGCAGGTCGACCTCCAGCGCTCCGGCCAGGACCGGGTCCGGATCGCGCACCAGGCCCAGCAGCAGGTGCCCGGTCCCGATGTGGTCGTGGCCGAGCAGCCGCGACTCCTCCTGGGCCAGCACGACGGCCCGGCGGGCTCGGTCGGTGAAGCGTTCGAACACAGCTGACCACCTCGGCGGGATCGGCGCGGGCCGTCGCCTCGACCGTACGCGCCGATCCCCTCGCGGTGAAGCGTCCGTCAGCCGCGCTTCAGCTCCCAGCGGGGGCCGTGCGGGGTGTCCTCCACGGCGATCCCGGCGGCGGTGAGGCCGTCGCGGACGGCGTCGGCGGCCGCGTAGTCCTTGCGCGCGCGGGCCGCCTGGCGCTGCTCCAGGGCCACCTTGACCAGGGCGTCCACCACCGGGCGCAGGTCGTCCTCGCCGCCGGCGGCCCACTCGGGCGACAGCGGGTCCAGGCCGAGCACGCCGGTCATGGCGCGCACCGCCGCCAGGTGGCCGCGAACGGCCTCCAGGTCGCCGGCCGCCAGGGCGTTGTTGCCCTCCCGGACGGTCTCGTGCACCACGGCCAGGGCCTGCGGGACGCCCAGGTCGTCGTCCATCGCGTCGGTGAACCGCCGCGGGAGCTCCGCCGCGGGCTCGCCCGCCCCGGCCACCTCGGCGGCGCGGGTCA
This sequence comes from Spirillospora sp. NPDC050679, assembly GCA_044456955.1. Taxonomy (GTDB): domain Bacteria; phylum Actinomycetota; class Actinomycetes; order Streptosporangiales; family Streptosporangiaceae; genus Spirillospora. The sequence continues at coordinate 52,645 of JBITGK010000002.1, forward strand.
CGAAGCCCTCGATGCGCTGGTAGGCCGACACCGCCTCGGCCAGCGCCGTGTCGGTGTAGTCCATCAGCGACCGGTAGTGCGCCGAGGCGAGGTAGTAGCGCACCTCGGCGGGGCGGGCCCGGCCCAGCAGGTCGGTCAGCAGCACGACGTTGCCGAGCGTCTTGCTCATCTTCTCGCCGTCGATGGTGAGCAGCCCGTTGTGCATCCAGTAGCGGGCGAAGCCGTCGCCGGCCGCCTGGGACTGGGCGATCTCGTTCTCGTGGTGCGGGAAGATCAGGTCGACGCCGCCGCCGTGGATGTCGAAGGCCGGCCCCAGGTACTTGGTGGCCATCGCCGAGCACTCCAGGTGCCAGCCGGGGCGGCCGGCGCCCCACGGGGTCTCCCAGGAGGGCTCGCCGGGCTTGGCGCCCTTCCACAGCGCGAAGTCGCGCGGGTCGCGCTTGCAGTCCTCGTTGGGGCTGTCGGCGGCCGACCGCATGTTCTCGATCTTCTGGTTGGACAGCGCGCCGTAGCGGTCGGCCCAGGAGCGCACGTCGAAGTAGACGTCGCCGCCGGCGGCGTAGGCGTGCCCGTTCTCCATCAGCCGCCGCATCAGCACGATCATCTCCGGGACGTGCCCGGTGGCGCGCGGCTCGACGGTGGGCGGCAGGCAGCCCAGCGTCTCGTAGCCGCGGGTGAAGATCCGCTGGTTGCCCTCGGCGACCGCGAACCAGGGCACGCCCTGCTTCGCGGCCACGTCGAGGATCTTGTCGTCGATGTCGGTGACGTTGCGGGCGAAGGTCACCTCGTACCCGGACGCGCGCAGCCAGCGCAGCAGCACGTCGTAGATGACGCCCGAGCGCAGGTGGCCGATGTGCGGGGTGGCCTGCGGTGTCGCACCACAGACGTACATCCCCACGCGGCCCTCTTCCAGGGGCTCGAACGTGCGGACGGTACGGGTGCTGGTGTCGTAAAGGCGCAGGCTCACGGTCCCAGGTTATTGGATCGCCGCGTACCCGCGCCTGGTCAACGGGTGTAGACGTGCTCGGGCGTCACGCGGACGATGACGCGCTCGGCCGGGCCGTGCTCCTTCCAGGGCTCGCCCATGTACCGCTGGGACAGCTCCTGGATCAGCGCGCCGTCGGGGTCGTCGGTGATCGTCGCGGTGCCGCGGACCTCGGCGTACACGTAGGGGTTGCTCAGGTCGAAGGTGGTGAGGTTGACCCGCGCGTCGCGCTCGATGTTGCGGTGCTTGCGGCGGCCCTTGACGGTGGAGAACACGATGTCGTCGCCGTCCACCTTGGCCCAGATCACGCTGGCCTGCGGCGCGCCGTCGGGGTTGAGCGTCGCGAGCGTGACGAAGTTGGTGGTGTCGAACAGTGCGCGGGCCTTGTCGTTGAGCTGCGCCATCGTGGTGTGTCCCCCTGTCTGCGGGCCGGTGTCAAGATCACCCTATGACAGGTGATCTTCCCATGAGTCAGGCCCGGTGTGTCAGGCGCGCCGCCCGGCGGTGATCCGGCGGCACAGCTCGGCCAGCGCCACCGCGTTGGGGGTGCGCCCGGTGAGCGCGGTCAGCTCCCGCACCCCGTCGGCCGACCGGACCGCGACCACGCCGTTGGCGATGACCACGTCGCGCAGCGCGGCCCAGGGCAACCGCCTGCCCTCCTTGTCCACGCCGCCGGGCCCGACCGCGAACGGCCCGAACCGCACGGTGCGGCCCGCCTCCAGCTCCGCCAGCGCGCGGGGGACGGCCCGCGCGGTCACCTCGGCGACGACGGCCTCCCCCAGCAGCCGCACGTCCGGCAGCTCGTCGCCGAACTCCAGCGCGCCGCCGCGGGCGGTGGCGACGGTGAAGCGCCAGCGCGTCCGGGCGTGCCGGGCGCGCTGCACGCCCGAGACGGTGACCGCGATCAGGTCGTCCCAAACGTAGGCATCGGACCGTCCGGATCTGGTCACCGCGAGGCCACCGTTATGCAGCGTGACGACGGCGCCCCGCCCGCGCAGCGCGCCCCGCGACAGTATCCAGGCGGTCGCGCCGAGGTAGCCGACCGCCAGCAGCGCCGCCGGGACGCCGAGCAGCAGCCGCCCCGCCGCCAGGTAGACGGCGGCGGCCGGGACCAGCGCGGCTCCTGCCAGGCCGAGCAGGACCAGCCAGGCCAGCGCGCGGCGGCGGCCGGGCCGGGCGTCGAAGTCCCGCACCGGGTCGCCCAGGCGGTGCGCCGACGCCTGCTCCGGAGTGCTCTGCGAAGTGGGCACGGATATCCGCCTACCCCGGGAACCGCGCGGAAAATCGCCGCAAAAGGCGCCAGCCTCCTAACGGCGCCCACCGGGCCGGACTCCCTTCCCAGGGGGCGGGGCGCCGCTTTCCGACCCGGTGCAGCATGATCGCTGAAAAGGGAGGAGTAAGCGGCCGCGCGGCTGGTTAACCTCCCGTACAAGCACGTGGCCGCCCCCTTCCCCCGAGACGAGTGCCCGATGCCCGCTGATCCCCCCGGTCCCGACGACCCCACCGCCCCCTCCCGGCACGGCGCGGCGCAGCGCCGCCTGCTCGCCGCGGCGACCGGCCTGGTCGTGCTCGTCCTGGCGGCGGGCGTGTTCGTCGCCTCCTACGACGCCCTGCGCGACGTGGCCGTGGCGGGCGGCGTGGGCCGGCGCTGGAGTCCGGCGTACCCGGTGATGGCCGACGCGCTGGTGGTGATCGTGGTGCTGGCGCTGATCGTGGCCCGGCACGCGCGCTGGTGGTCGCGGGCGGTCCGCTGGACGCTGCTGGCCGCGCTGCTGGCGGGCGGGGCGGCGCTGGGCGTGCAGCACGCGGTGTGGGGGTTCGGGTCGCTGCCGGACGACCGGGTCAAGGCGGGGGTGGCGGTCGCGCCGCACGCCATGCTGATCCTGGCGGTGTGGTTGTGGCTGACGATGTTCAAGCAGTTGCGGGCCCCGCATCCGCGTCCCGCGCTGGGGCACGCCCGCGAGCCCGGCGCGGAGGGCGCCGAACGGGCCGCCGCGTCCGACGCGGTGCCCGTCCAGGACGCGGAGGCGGTCACCGAGCGCGTCCCGCTGCCCGCCGCCGACTCAGGGAAGGCCGCCGCCGCCGAACGCGCCCAGACGCCCGCTCAGGAGTCCGACACCGTCCAGGAGCGGGACGCGGAGCGCGAGCCCGTCACAGAGCCGCTCCAGCACGCTCCCGAGCCCAGCGTGAACGGCAGTTCGGCCGCTGCCGCCGAGGACGCCCCTCAGCGGGACCGGAAGGACGCCGGCAAGGGAGACGCCGACCATGCGGACGACACCGTCCCCGTGAAGGCCGCCGAGGCCGACGATCCCCCGCCCGCGCTCCTGCCCGGCGACGTCGAGCTGGTCCACCGGTCGACCGCCGCCCGGTCCGACCGGGTCGCGCCCGACACCGACGACGACCTGGACGCCCCCGCCGTGGACCGCGCCGAGGACCCCGACGCCGGCGACGACGAGGAGCACGCGAGCCGCGGCAGGCACCGCCTGCGCCGCCGCTCCCGCGCCGCCGGGCCCGACGCGTCCGCCAGCGAGGTCACCGACCCCAACGGCTTCACCCCGCCCGACGACGACGATCTGCCGATCTGGGACTGGAACCCGCCGTCCGGCTCGTTCCGCAGCTCCCCCACCCCGCCCGCGGAGTGACGGCGGCGACGAAAAAACGCGCCCCGGCCACCAGGGGTGGTCTGGGCGCGTCCGTCGTGCCGCCGGGAGGTCAGCCCCTCCGGACGACCAGGGCGTTGGCGATGGCGGCCAGGCCCTCGCCGCGCCCGGTGAGGCCGAGGCCGTCGGTCGTGGTCGCCGACACGCTCACCGGGGCGCCGCCCAGGGCCTCCGAGAGGGTCTTGGCGGCCTCGTCCCGGCGCTTGCTGATCTTGGGGCGGTTGCCGATGACCTGGATCGCGACGTTGCCGATCACGAAGCCGGCCTCCGCCGCCAGGCGCGCGGTCTCCCGCAGCAGCGCGACGCCGGACGCGCCCGACCAGCGCGGGTCGGCGGTGCCGAACACCGCGCCGAGGTCGCCCAGCCCGCAGGCGGTCAGCAGCGCGTCGCAGGCCGCGTGCGCGGCCACGTCGCCGTCGGAGTGCCCGGCCAGGCCGGGGCCCTCGCCGGGCCATTCGAGACCGGCCACCCACAGCGGCCGGTCGGTGGAAGCGAACGGGTGGACGTCGGTGCCGACGCCCACCCGTGGAAGCTGCTCGTTCAACCGCTCAGCCGGCCAGGACCTCGTCGAGGAGGGCCTCGGCCTTGTCCTCGTTGGTCTTCTCGGCGAGCGCCAGCTCGCTGACCAGGATCTGCCGGGCCTTGGCGAGCATGCGCTTCTCGCCGGCCGACAGGCCCCGCTCCTTGTCGCGCCGCCACAGGTCGCGGACGACCTCGGCGACCTTGTTGACGTCGCCGGAGGCGAGCTTCTCAAGATTGGCCTTGTAGCGCCGGGACCAGTTGGTCGGCTCCTCGGTGTAGGGGGCGCGCAGCACCTCGAACACCTTCTCCAGGCCCGACTGGTCGACCACGTCGCGGACGCCCACGTCCTCGACGTTCTCGACCGGAACCTGCACTGTCAGGTCGCCCTTGTCGACCTTCAGGACCAGATAGGTCCTTTCCTCACCCTTGATGGTGCGAGTCTCGATGGCTTCGATCCGAGCAGCCCCATGGTGGGGGTAGACGACGGTGTCGCCGACCTGGAAAGTCATGTGACAAGTACCCCTTCCGCTAAACCCAGAATAGCACGGGCCGGGTGGTGACTGCACCGGCCTTCCAGACATATCCGCAGGTCAACCCACTAATTGGGGTCTTGACAAAGACCCTTAATGGTGCGTCCGGCTCCCGTTTCGCCCGCGCGGGGAGATCACCGGGTGATCGGGGGAGCGATCGGCGGCGGTTCCCGCCGCCCCCCTGCCGACGGCCCGCGAGCGGCTCATACTGAGAGGTGAACATGCCGGGCGCGCCGGGTACGAAGCGCCCGTGAGGGTGCGAACGGTGCGCTGCGGGTCCGGCGGGTTCCGAGGACGGTGAGGTGCGGCGTGAGGCCAGACGGCGACCCCGAGCCCGACGACTACGGGCTCCCCCGCGTGGACGTCGTGGTGCCCGACGACGCCCGCGAGCTCGCCCGCGACGTGCTCGCCTACCAGCGCGAGCGGCGCCGGCTGCGGCGGCGGGCCCGGGCGCGGCGGCTGCTGCGCCCGGTCACCCGGTTCGGCCTGATCGTCCCGATCATCGCGGGGGCGCTGCTGGTCGCGCTGGTCAGCGGGGCGCTGATGACGGCGTTCGGCCCCCGCCCGATGCCCCGGCCGACGGCCGCGCTGCTCAACCCGCACCCGTCGGCGAGCCCCGGCCAGGTCGGCGGCTGGCTGCCCGAGGGCCGCGTCGAGCTGGACGGGGCCCGGCCCAAGCCGGTCGACGTCCGCGCGTCGCTGCGGCCCGGCGTGATCGGGATCGCCGCGCCCGGCTGCGGCTGCGCCCGCGCGGTGGACGAGCTGGCGGGCAAGGCCCGCGAGTTCGAGCTGAACTTCTGGCTGGTGGGCGACCCGCGCGGCAGCGCGCCCGACAAGGTGCGCAAGGAGCTGCGCTCGCTGCGGGGCGCGGCGCACAAGGGCGCCCCGCAGATCGTCCTGGACGGCAAGGGCCTGCTGGCCGCCGCCTACGCGCCCCAGGGCCGCGCTCCGGGCCTCACCGCCGTGCTGGTGGAGGACGAGGGCGTGGTGACCGACGTGGTGCGCGACGCCCGGCCCGGCCCCGCGCTCGCCGACAAGATCAAGGCCCTGAGCTGACCACCGGCCGCCCGCGCGCCCGCGCGCGGGTCGCGCGCAGCACACGCCGACACGGGAAAACAACCCCCGCAGCGAGGTCGGCCACCAGGTCTCGCTACGCTGCTCCTGGCGTTTCTCTCGCCGAAATGCCAGCCCCCTGCACACCACACCTGTTCGCGAGGAGAATCGACGCCGTGATCCGAAACAGCCGTCGAGTGGTCGCGCTCGCCATCGCGGGCGCCGTCGCCATCACGCCGGTGCTTTCCGGCTGCGGCGCCGGGACCAACCCGCAGAGCGCCGCACCGACCCGGCTGACCGAGGGCGTCAGCGCCTCGCTGCCCAAGGGCGCCGCCGCTCCGCAGATCGACGTGCGCAACATGTTCCTGCTGGGCCCCAAGCCCGACACCACCTTCAACGCGGGCAGCTCGGTGCCGCTGTACGCCTGGATCATCAACCAGGTCAAGGAGCGCGGCGACCGCCTGGTCTCGGTCGAGGCCCCGGACTTCGCCCAGGTGAAGATCACCGGTGGCGCCGTGGCGGTGCCGCCGGCCAAGCCGTCCGGCGAGGGCTCGCTGGTGTCGCTGGTGGGCGACGGCGCGGGCGCCTCCCCGAGCGACTCCCCGAGCGCCGGCGCGACCCCGGGCGGCACCGCCGCGGCGGGCGAGACGGCCAAGCCGACCTCGAAGCCGAGCGGCGACAAGACCGCCAAGCCGACCGCCTCGCCGACCCCCACGGGCATGGGGGCCACCCCGTCCGAGGGCGCGAGCGCGAGCGCCAAGCCGGGCTCGGAGTCGAGCAACACCCCGTCCGCGCCCGCCACGGCCGCCGACACCCCGGCCGCCACCTCGGGCAAGGCGCCGCTGGTGGTGCTGACCGGCCTCAAGCGCACCCTGCTGGGCGGCGAGACGGTCAACGTGACGCTGAAGTTCGAGAACGCCGGCTCCATCGAGGTGCCGGTCCCGGTGATCCCGCAGCAGGGCGAGTACGCGTCCTTCACCGCGGTGTCGACCGGCGTCCCGGTGCCGGGCGCCTCGTCGCCGTCGCCGAGCGGCTCCCCGGCCGGTGAGGGCGGCTCGCACGAGCCGGCCACCGGCGGCGGGCACTGACCCGCACCCGCTGAACGCCTCCGACGGCCCGCACGGCAGCACGCCGTGCGGGCCGTCCGCGTTCCTAGGTGTAGGCGATCAGGCGTCCGCAGGCGGTGACGCCCGCCCAGGCGGCCAGCGAGACGACGGCGGCGGCCCGTGCCGCCGGGGGCGTGGTGCTCCCCCAGGTCCCGGCGGTCCGGTAGGCGCCCCGATGGAAGATCAGGACGTTCGCCAGGGCGACGGCCAGCAGCGCGAGCTTGACCGGGGCCGCGCCGCTGCCCGCCACCTCGACCGCCCCCGAGACGAACAGGGCGGTCCCGGACGCCGCCGCCAGCGCCAGGCCCCACCGCGCCACCGGCAGCAGCAGCCGCGCAGCCACCGGAACCGGCACCAGGTGGCGGCCCATCCCCAGCAGCCGCAGGTCGAACAGCGCCGCCGGACCGACCAGCAGCGCGATGCCGAGCAAATGGACGATCTCCAGCGAGGAGTACGCCCACGGCGTCGCACGGACCGTCTCGGCCAGCGCGGTCCGCTCCAGCCAGTGCAGGAACTCCACCGGTCAGCCCCTGCGCGCCAGGTACGCCGCCCCGCCCGCGACGGCCAGCGCCCCGACCCCGCCGAGGACCCACAGGGCCGGGTTCGCCGCCCCGCCGTCCGAGCGCGCTTCGCCGTCGGCGCTCCCGGAGCCGGAGGCGTCGGCGGCGTCGGTGGCGGGCAGCGGCACCGACCGCTGGCGGATCGCGCGGCCGTCCTGCCGGACCAGCAGTTCGGGCCGGAACTCGGCCTCCTCCTCGCGGTGCCGGTAGCCCACGGCCTCGACGCGTTCGCCGGGGCGGACCCGGTCGGGCATCCCCCAGGCCGACAGCCGCTCCAGCGGCGCGAGGACCAGCGTGACCTCCCCGGAGGGGTCGGGGTGGGGCGTGGTCCGGCGCAGCACGTCCCGGCCGCCGATCTCCTCCAGTTCCCGGGGGATCGGCCGGGTGGCCAGGGAGGCGGGGAGGGACACCGGGGCGGTCACCCGCACGCGCACCTCGGGATGGGGGTTGCCCCAGCGCACGTCGGTGACGGTGCCGGACAGGTAGAGCGGCCGGGAGGTACGGAACTCCTCCCAGCCGTGGTGGGCGAAGGCGGCGGGGCCCGTCAGCAGGGTCAGGACGGCCAGGAGCGCCGCGAAGGCGATATGACGCATACTTCAGAAGATCGACGGCGGTACCGTTCCCGGCCGCATTCGTCACCCGGTTGACATGACATGATGCGGATCGGCCATGAATCTCGACCAGCTCCGTTACCTGCTGGCACTCGCCGAGGAACTGCACTTCGCGCGGGCGGCGCAGCGGTGCGGGCTCAGCCAGCCGCAGCTCAGCAGGCAGGTGCGCCGGGTCGAGGAGGAGCTGGGCGTCCGGCTGTTCGAGCGCACCACCCGGGAGGTGCGCACGACCCCGGCGGGCGAGGCGTTCATGGCCGAGGCCCGGCGCAGCCTGGAGCACGCCGAACGCGCGGTGCGGGCGGCGCGGCGGCTGGGCCGGGGCGAGAGCGGGAACCTGGTGGTCGGGTTCGTCGGGTCGGCGGCCAACACCCTGCTGCCGCCGGTCCTGCGGCGGTTCCGGGACCGCTATCCGGGCGTCGAGCTGGGGCTGCGGGAGCTGCCGAGCGCCCGCCAGGTCGAGGAGCTGGTCGCGGGCACCCTGGACGTCGGCATCCTGTACGCGCCCGTCCACCGGGACGAGCTGGAGACGCGCGAGTTCTCGCGCGGGCGGCTGCTGGCGGTGCTGCCGCGCACGCATCCGCACGCCCACCGCGATCCGCTGCCGTTGGCGCTGCTGGCCGACGAGGCGTTCGTGCTGTTCCCCCGCGAGCTGGGCCCGGCCCTGAACGCGGCGGTCACCGGCGCGGCCCGCGCCGCCGGGTTCGAGATGCGGGTGGTGCAGGAGGCGGTGCAGATGCAGACCATCGTGGGGCTGGTCGCCGCCGGGATCGGGGTGTCGGTCGTCCCGTGGCCGGTCGCCGCCGGGGCCCGCCGCGACGACGTGGTCTTCCGGCGGCTGGTCCCGGACGTCACCGGCGTTCCGCTGCACCTGGCGTGGCGGCGCGGGGACGCCAACCCCGCGCTCCGGGGGTTCCGCGCGGTCGCTCCGCGTCCGAGGCGGGACGCGGGGCTGGGGAACGCTGGGCGGGACACGGAGCGGGCGTCGGATTCAGGTCAAGGTCGGGGGTCGGTGCGCAGAAGCGAGTAGCGGACGCCGTCGCGCCAGGCGCCGCGCAACGGGCCCTGGTACGTGGCCGCTGGCGGCCCTCCGCCCGCGCAGCGGCCAGAGCGCCGCCGCCCCTTGACCACAGGACGGGGCCGGGGACGCGCGTGCCCCGCATGCGCCCTCGGCGAATGATCGTGAGGGGACATGCGGGGCACGGCGGTCCGCTACGGCTCGAACTTGTAGCCCAGCCCCCGCACGGTGACGATGTAGCGCGGCGTGGACGGGGTGGCCTCGATCTTGGCCCGCAGCCGCTTGATGTGCACGTCCAGGGTCTTGGTGTCGCCGACGTAGTCGGCGCCCCACACGCGGTCGATGAGCTGCATCCGGGTCAGCACGCGCCCGGCGTTGCGCAGCAGCACCTCCAGCAGCTCGAACTCCTTCAGCGGGAGCTGGACGGGCTCGCCGCCGACGCTGACCACGTGGCGCTCCACGTCCATCCGGACCGGGCCGGCCTCCAGCGTCGCGGGGGCCAGCTCGTCCACCTCGCCCTGGCGGCGCAGCACCGCGCGCATCCGGGCGATCAGCTCGCGGGTGGAGAACGGCTTGGTGACGTAGTCGTCGGCGCCCAGCTCCAGGCCGACGACCTTGTCCACCTCGCTGTCCTTGGCGGTCAGCATGATCACCGGGACGTTGGACTTGGCGCGCAGCTCCCGGCACACCTCGGTGCCGGGCAGGCCGGGCAGCATCAGGTCGAGCAGCACGAGGTCGGCACCGTTGCGCTCGAAGATGTCCAGCGCGTCGGGGCCGGTGGCCGCCACGGCGACCTCGAACCCCTCCTTGCGCAGGTTGTACGACAGGGCGTCGCTGAAGGACTCCTCGTCTTCCACGACGAGCACACGGGTCACGGTGTTGCCTCCTGGGCGGTTGCGGTGCGGCGCGGGGCCCTGCGGCCCCCCATCACGCGCCGGGGGTCGGGTGGACGGGCGGGGTGCCCGCGGGTCCGTTGACCGGCGGCACGCCGGGACCGGTGACCGGTGGCGCGAGCGGGCCGGCGGGGTGCAGCAGCGGCAGCCGGATGGTGAAGGTCGAGCCGGAGCCCTCCTTGCTCCAGACCGTGACCTCGCCGTCGTGCTTGGTGGTGACGTGCTTGACGATGGCGAGGCCGAGGCCGGTGCCGCCGGTCTGCCGGGAGCGGGCCGGGTCGACCCGGTAGAAGCGCTCGAAGATGCGCTCCAGGTCCTGCTCGGGGATGCCGATGCCCTGGTCGGTGACGGTGATCTCCACCTGGCCGTCGTCGGTGCGGCGGGTGGCGGCCACCACGCGGGTGCCCTCGGGGCTGTAGCCCACGGCGTTGTCGATCAGGTTGCGCAACGCGGTGACCAGCAGCTCGGCGTCGCCGCGCACCTTCAGGCCGGGCTCCCCGCCGGCGGCGATCTCGATGTCCTTGGCGGCGGCCTTGATCTGGCTGCGGTCCATGGCCTCGGCGACGACCTCGTCCAGCGCCACCGGGCGCAGCTCGGGCAGCGGCTCCTCGCCCTGCACGCGCGACAGCGTCATCAGGTCCTGCACCAGGTTGGTCAGGCGCACCGACTCGTGCTGCATCCGGCCGGCGAAGCGGCGCACGGCCTCGGGGTCGTCGGCGGCGCCCTCCACGGTCTCGGCCAGCAGGGCCAGCGCGCCGACCGGGGTCTTCAGCTCGTGGCTCACGTTGGCCACGAAGTCGCGGCGGATGGCCTCCACCCGGCGCATCTCGGTGAGGTCCTCGGCCAGCACCAGCACCAGGCCGTGCGAGCCGAGCGGCGCGACGCGCACGGCGAACCAGCGGCCGTCGGCGCGGGTGCGGCCCCGGGACGGGCCGACCTGCACCTCGGTCTCGCGGATCTCGCCGTCGCGGCGGACCAGCCGGGCGAGGGCCAGCAGCTCGTCGGCCACCAGTCGGTCGCCGCTGACCATGCCGAAGGCGCGGGCGGCGGAACTGGCCCGCACCACCCGGTCCTCGGCGTCCACCACGACGGCCGATGAGCGCAGCACGCTCAGCACCGAGGCGATCCCCGGCGGCAGGCCGCCCTGCGGCTTGGCCGGGGTCACGACCTGCTGGGCCCGCTCGCTCACACGTACCGCCAATCCCGTAGCGAGCCCTATTGCGAGCCCGGCAAGCCCGGTCAGGCCTGCGACTATCTCGACCTCCACACTTCGGATCGTAGGTGGGATTCGCGGCGTTCCTGCACCATGGGGGGGCATAACCGGACCGCGTTCGCCCAAAGTTCACCTGGTTCTCCGGGACAGTTCATGCCGGTCGGGCAGGGTGTGGCGTGGGCGAGTCCGTCCGGGAACACCGCCCTGTCCCCTCTTTTGACCACATTCGCCCCGACCACGGCAAGGACCCCCAATTGCGCGACGCCTACCACGAGGAGCTCGACGCCCTCTCCGACAAGCTGGTGGAGATGACCCGGTTGGTCCGCTCCGCGATGGCCCGCGCGGTGACGGCGCTGCTGGACGCCGACCTGCGCCTGTCGGAGGAGGTGATCAGCGCCGACGAGCAGGTCAACAAGATCGACACTGAGATCGAGGAGACCGTCTTCGAGCTGATGGCCCGCCAGCAGCCGGTGGCCGGGGACCTACGCACGGTGATCACCACCCTGCGGATGAGCGGCGACCTGGAGCGCATGGGCGACCTGGCGGTGCACATCGCCAAGACCGCGCGCCGCCGCCACCCCGAGTCGGCCGTGCCGCCCGAGCTGCAGTCCACCGTGCTGGAGATGGGCCAGATCGCCGAGCGGATGGTGGCCAAGGCCGGCAGCGTCATCGCCTCGCGCGACGTGGAGATGGGCCTGGAGCTGGACACCGACGACGACGCGATGGACCGCCTGCACCGCAAGCTGTTCGACATCCTGCTGTCGCCCAAGTGGAAGCACGGGGTCGAGCCGGCGGTGGACATCACGCTGGCCGGGCGCTACTTCGAGCGGTTCGCCGACCACGCGGTCGTGGTGGCCGAGAACGTGGTCTACCTGGTCACCGGGCAGCGCCCCGAAGAGATCATCGACGCCTCCTGAGCCCGCCGCCCGGGGACCCGCGCCGGGTCCCCGGGCGCGGCCGGTTGAGAAAATATGTCGATCGGTCTACTTTTGTCGGATGGGACAGAAGGGCGAGCAGACCCGCGCGCGGCTGCTGGACGCCGCGCAGGACCTCATCGAGTCCGGCGGCTACTCCGCCGCCGGGCTCAACCAGGTCATCGCGGCCAGCGGGGCGCCGAAGGGGTCGCTGTACTTCCACTTCCCCGGCGGCAAGGACCAGCTGGTGGAGGAGGCGGTGCGGCGGGGCGGCGCGGAGGTCTCGCGGCTGCTGGGCGAGCTGCCCGCCGACGACGCCGCCGGGCTGCTCAGGGGCCTGCTGGAGGTCCTGGGCGAGCGGCTGGAGGCGTCGGGGTGGCGCAAGGGCTGCCCGGTGGCCACCGTCGCGCTGGAGACGGCGGCGGGCAACGAGGCGCTCCAGCGGGCGTGCTCGGAGGTCTACCGGTCCTGGGAGGACGGGCTGGTCGCGCTGCTGGAGGCCGAGGGGCACCCCGCGCCGGGCGAGACCGCCGTGTCGGTCCTGGCGCTGATCGAGGGGGCGCTCATGCTGGCCCGCGCGCACCACAGCCGGGAGCCGCTGGAGAAGGCCGCCCGGACGATCGCGCTGCTGCTTTGATCCGCCCCTCGGGCGCCCGCCTCGCGGCGCGCTCTTCGCGGCCCTAAAAATATGTAGACCGGTCTACTAAGTGAGGTGCACTTGTCCCCCGACTCCGCAGTCTTCGGCGCCGCCGGGTTCCTCGGCCGCGCGCTCGTCGCGGAACTGCTGCGGCGCGGCCACGCCGTCGCGGCAGCCGTCCACGGTCCCTCCGGGCCGCTGCGGGCGTGGCTGGAGGCCCAGGGCGCCGACGCACGCGCGCTGACCGTCGTCACCGCCGACGTCACCCGCCCCGGACTCGGCCTGGACGCGATGCCCGGCGTCCGCGACGTCTACAACTGCGCGGCCCGCTACGCGTTCGGCCTCGACCCCGTGGAGGCCCGCGCGGTCAACGTGACCGGCGCGCTGAACGTGCTCGAATGGACGGCCGAGCTCCCCGCCGCGCGCCGCCTGGTGCACCTCAGCGGCTACCGCGTGGCCGGGACGGACGGGCCGGACGCGCGGCTGGGCGCCTACGAGTCGTCCAAGCGCGAGGGCGACGCCGCCGTCCGCCGCCGCGCCGCCGCGCTGGGCGTGCCCACGACCATCGCCAACCCGGCCTCCGTCATCGGCCCCGGCCAGTACATCGGCCTCTCCTCGATGGTCGGGGAGCTGTGGCGGGGGCGGCTGCCGGCCGTGCCAGGCGGGCCCCGGACGTTCGTGCCGGTCGTCGAGCTGGGCCACCTCGCCCGCTTCCTGGCCGAGCTGCCCGCCGCGCCGGAGACGGCCGGGCGCGACTACTGGGTCCTGGACGACGCGACCCCCGAACTCCCCCGGATGCTCGGCCTGCTCGCCGGGCATCTGGGCGTGCGCGCGCCGCGCGGGCACGTCCCGGTGCCGCTCGTGCGCGCGCTGCCGCGCTTCCTGACCCACGCCGATCCCGAGACGCTGCCGTTCCTGTCCGAGGACCGCTACCCGACCGGCCCGGCCGACGATTTCGCTCGCGCGAGGGGCCTGAACGCGCCCCCGGTCGAGCAGGCGCTGCGGGACTGGGCCGATCATCTGGTCGCGTCCCGCTTCGGCGCGGTGGCGGCGCCCGCAGGCCCGTACGGGTTCCAGGACGTCGCGGGCGGCCGGACCTGGCTGGAGGGCGACCGCGACGACCCCGAGCACGTCCTGCTGCACGGCCTGCCGCTGGACGGCGCGTCGTGGGCGGAGACGGCCCGGCACCTCGACGGGCCCGTCCTGGCGGCCGACCTGCCCGGCCTCGGCCGGTCCGGCCCCGCGAACGCCTCCGCGGACGCTTGGCTCGCCGCGCTGCTGGCCCCGGTGAAGGGCCGCCCGCTGCTGACCGCGCACTCCTACGCCTGCGGCCCCGCCGTGCGGTACGCGGCGCGCCACCCCGAGAAGATCAGGGGCCTGGTGCTGGTCGCGCCGCCGTTCCTGCTGGCCCCGGCCGCCCGCCGGAAGCCCGCGGCGCTGACCGCGCTGATGTTGCGCCGGGCGTCGCCCGCCCGGCTGGCCGCCCTGCTCGGCGTCCCGCACGGGGAGGCGGTGGAGAGCGCGGCCGCGTCCCTGCGCCGCCCCGGGGTCGCCCGCCGGACGGCGGCCGCCGCGCACGCCGCGGCCGAGGGGCGTCCCGCGCTCCGGCGGGCGCTGGCCGAGGTGACGGTGCCGCTGGCGGTCGTGACGGGCGAGGCCGACCCCGCCGTGCACGCCCCACCCTCGGGCGCCGCCACCGCCGTGATCAAGGGGGCCGGGCACTTCCCCCAGCTCACCCACCCGGAGGAGACAGCTCGGGCCGTCGCGGGCGGGGGACGAGAGTAGGAGGGGGCGCCCGCGCAGGCGAAAGGCCCGCCCGCGCCCGGAGGCGCGGGCGGGCCCTGGGGTCCTTCGCCGGTTACTTCTTCTTGCCGGCGCCCTGGTTCTTGACGGCCTCGATGGCGGCCTTGGCGGCGGCCGGGTCGAGGTACTCGCCGCCGCGCTTGAGCGGGGCGAAGTCGTCGTCCAGCTCGTACACCAGCGGGATGCCGGTCGGGATGTTGAGGCCCACGATGTCGTCGTCGGAGACGTCGTCCAGGTGCTTGACCATGGCGCGCAGCGAGTTGCCGTGCGCGGCGACCAGGACGGTCTTGCCGGCGGCCAGGTCCGGGACGATCGAGTCGTACCAGTAGGGCAGCAGGCGGTCCACCACGTCGGCCAGGCACTCGGTGCGCGGGATCAGCTCCGACGGCAGCCCGGCGTAGCGCAGGTCGTTGACCTGCGACAGCGGGTCGTCGTCCTTGATCGGCGGCGGCGGGATGTCGTAGGAGCGCCGCCAGGTCATGAACTGCTTCTCGCCGAACTCCTCGCGCGTCTGGGCCTTGTTCTTGCCCTGCAGCGCGCCGTAGTGGCGCTCGTTCAGCCGCCAGGAGCGCTCGACCGGGATCCACAGCAGGTCGGCCACGTCGAGCGCGATGTTGGCGGTGCGGATGGCCCGCTTCAGCAGCGAGGTGTGCACCACGTCGGGGGTGATGTCGGCGTCGAGCAGCAGGTCGCCGCCCTTGGTCGCCTCGCTCTCCCCCTTCGCGGACAGGTCGACGTCCACCCAGCCGGTGAACAGTCCCTCCGCGTTCCACACGCTTTCGCCATGCCGGAGCAATACCAGGGTCGCCATGGCCCAGAGCTTATCGGGCCCGCCCGCCGGCCCCGCGAGGACGGGTGGTCAGCGGTTGGCCGGGTCGGCGAACGACGCGAACGCCTTCAGGTTGGCCAGGCTCTCGCCGCGCTTGACCCGCCAGTCCCACTCCTTCTGGATGGAGGTCTTGAAGCCGCGCTCCAGCGCCTTGTCGAAGTTCTCGTCGGAGTAGGTCAGCACGCAGCCGAGCAGCCGGTCGATCTCCTCGGGGCTGACCGAGGCCAGCGGCACCCGGCCGACCAGGTAGACGTCGCCGACCTCGTCCAGCGCGAACGAGACGCCGTACATGCGGCCGTTGCGCTCCAGCAGGAAGCGGTAGAACTCGGCGTGGTTCTCGTCGGGGCGGCGGCAGAAGAACGCCTCCACGTGCAGGCTGTGGTCGCCGACGATCAGCCAGGTCATGGTGGCGAGCTTGTGCTGGCCGGGCAGCTTGACGAAGAACGCGCCCTCGCGCGGCCTGTCGTACTCCAGCTCCGCCGCGCGCAGCGTCTCCTCGATGACCTCGACGGGGTTGCTCATGCTGGGACCTCCGCTGTGACCTGGGAAGGAATGCGGGCCGGTTGGGCCATCGCACCGGTGTACACCTCCAGCAGCCGGTCCACGGTCGCGTCCCAGCCGAACGTGCGCCCGTGCCGTACCGCGCCGCGCGCGAGGCGGGCGTGCAGGCCGGGCTCGTCGTGCAGGCGGCGCAGCACGGCGGCGTAGTCGGCGGGGTCGTGGCCCCGGATGAGGTGGCCTGACTCGCCGTCGCGCACGGCGGTGCACAGCCCGCCCACGGCGGCCGCGACGACCGGGGTGCCGCACGCCTGCGACTCGACGGCGACCAGGCCGAACGACTCGTTGTGCGAGGGGACCACGGTCACGTCGGCGGCCCGGTACCAGTCGGCCAGCACCTGCTGCGGCGCGGGCGGCTCGAACCGGACGACGTCGGTGATGCCCAGCTCGGCGGCCAGGCGCTGGAGCTGCTCGGGGCGGGCGCGGCCGCTGCCGGAGGGGCCGCCGACGACGGCGACCACCAGCCGGGACCGCAGCGAGGGGTCGCGGCGCAGCATGTGGGCGGCGGCGCGCAGCAGCACGTCGGGGGCCTTCAGCGGCTGGATGCGGCCCACGAACAGCAGCACGTAGGCGTCGCGGGGCAGGCCGAGGCGGCGGCGGGCGGGACCGGTGCGGTGCGGCAGCAGCCCGGTGCTGCGGGCGATCAGCGGCGACTCGGGCTGGAACACGGCGAGGTCGGCGCCGGGGCTGACGGTGGCCACGCGGGAGGGGTCGGCGCCGTAGAGCCCGATCAGCTCGCGGGCCTCCTTGGCGGTGTTGGCGACCAGCTGGTCGGCGGAGGCGACGACCTGCTCCTCGCCCAGCACGCGCTCCTCGGGCTCGGGCTTGTCGCCCTCGGCCAGCGCGGCGTTCTTGACCTTGGCCATGGTGTGCATGGAGTGCACCAGCGGCACGCCCCAGCGCTTCTTGGCGGCCCACCCGGCCTGGCCCGAGAGCCAGTAGTGGGTGTGCAGCAGGTCGTAGTGGCCGGGGTCGTAGGACGCCTCGGTGCGCAGGACCTCGGAGGTGAACGAGCACAGCTGGCGCGGCATCTCGCTCTTGTCGAGCTCCTCGAAGGGGCCCGCCACCACGTTGCGCACCAGCACGCCGGGAGCCAGCTCGACGACCGGCGGCAGGGCGCGCGAGGTCGCCCTGGTGAAGATGTCGACCTCGACGCCGCGGGCGGCGAGGCGCTTGGCGACCTCGACGACGTAGACGTTCATGCCGCCCGCGTCGCCCGTGCCCGGCTGGTCGAGGGGCGAGGTATGGACACTGATCGTCGCAACCCGGTTGATACGACGCGACACCGGACACCACCTCCGTTCATGCAACCTACCGACTGCATGGGGTGTTCCCGTACGACGGGCCGCAACCGCGGCGCCCCGCCGGCGTGATCGACTTCACCCGGGCCGCGAGCGGGCGCGCGGGGGCGACCTGGGAGGCTTTGGCCATGCGTAAGACGGCGGTAGTGACCGGAGCAAGCAGCGGTATCGGCGCGGCCACGGCGCGGCGCCTGGCGGCCGAGGGGTTCAACGTGGTGCTGGCGGCCCGCCGCCGCGACCGGCTGGACGCCCTGGCCGAGGAGATCGCCGAGAACGTGCCGGGCGCGGGCGCGGTGGTGGCGGTCACCCTGGACGTGACCGACCAGGCGTCGGTGGACGCGCTGGCCGCCGGGCTGGACTCCTGCCACGTGCTGGTCAACAACGCGGGCGGCGCGGTGGGTCTGGAGCCGGTCGCGCAGGCCGACCCGGCCGACTGGCAGGCGATGTACGACACCAACGTGCTGGGGCTGCTGCGGGTCACCAAGGCGCTGCTGCCCAAGCTGATCGCCGGCGGCGCGGGGCATGTGGTGAACATCACCTCGCTGGCCGCGCACGTGGCCTACGAGGGCGGGGCGGGCTACAACGCCGCCAAGCACGCCGCGTATGCAATCAACGAGGTCATGCGGCTGGAGCTGGTGGCCGAGCCGGTGCGGGTCACCGAGGTCGCGCCCGGCCTGGTCAAGACCGAGGAGTTCTCCCTGGTGCGCTTCAAGGGCGACGAGGAGAAGGCCGCCAAGCCCTACGAGGGCGTGCCCGAGCCGCTGGTGGCCGACGATGTGGCCGACTGCGTGGCGTGGGCGGTGACCCGCCCGGCGCACGTGAACATCGACCGCATCGACGTGCAGCCGCGCGTGCAGGCCGCCCCGTACAAGCTGCACCGGGTCTGACCGGCCCCGCCCCGCCGGGACCGCCCCGCCGGTAGGGATCATCTGGCCGTCGGCCGGGTATTGCCCCAGGTGGCGGCCCCGGACAGGGGTCCGCGTTCGGGGGGAGCCGCTGATGGCCGATGACTGGGAGCGGATGTACGTCCTGCCGCTGGACGGCACCGGGGTCGATCCCGCGGTGGGGGGCGGCAAGGGCGCGACGCTGGCGGGGCTGACGGGCGCGGGCCTGCCCGTGCCGCCGGGGTTCCTGGTGACCGCCGGGGCCTACCGGCGGTACCTGGAGCACCACGGCCTGGACGGGAGGGTCCTGGCGGCGGCCGCCGAGGACCCGCCCGAGCAGGCCGAGCGCGCGATCTCCGAGCTGTTCTCCGAGCACGACCTGCCGACCCAGATCGCCGGGCCGATCAGGTGGGCCTACGCCGACACCGGCGACCGCTACCACGCGGTGGCGGTGCGCCCGTCGGGCACCGCCGTGGACCTGCCGGACCCCGGCCTCGGCGAGCGGCAGGACACCTACCTCCAGGTGGAGGGCGAGGCCGACCTGCTGGAGGCGGTGCGGCGCTGCTGGCGGTCGCTCTGGTCGGCGCAGGCCATCGCCTACCGCGACCGGCACGGCCTGCCGCACGCCGACGCGGCGCTCGCGGTCGTGGTGCAGAACATGGTGGACTCCCACGCCTCCGGCCTGATGTACACCTCCGGCCCGGTGAACGGCGCGGCCGACCAGGTGGTGGTCAGCGCCTCCCTGGGGCTCGGCGGCGCGGTGGTCGGCGGGCGGGTCGACCCGGACACGCTGGTGCTGGACAAGGGCTCCGGCGCGATCATCACGCAGTCGGTCGCCGACAAGGCCGAGCGCACCGCCGCCGACGGGACGGTGGAGCCGGTGCCGCCGGAGCTGCGCGCCCGGCCCGCGCTGTCCCCGGCGGAGGCGGCGGAGCTGGCGCGGCTCGGGGACCGGGCGGAGCGGTGGTGCGGCCGCCCCATGGTCGTGGAGTGGGCGTGGCGGGACGGGCCCCACATCCTGCAGGCGCGGCCGCTGACCGGCGAGGGGCGGCCCGAGCTGGGGCCGCCCGCGACCGGTGACGCGCGCGGCGACGCGCTGGGGCGCGGCGTCCCCGAGGGCGACCACCTGTGGACGCGGGCGGGGCTGGGCGAGGCCGTGCCGGACGTGCTGACGCCGGTGAGCCTGTCGCTGGTGGAGCGGATGCTGGACGCGGCGCTGCCGGGCGGCCCGGCGTACGCCGAGATCGGCGGCCGCCTGTACCTGAACCTCGGCCAGGCCGCGGCGTTCGCGCGCCGGGGGACGCTGGAACAGGTCTACGGCGAGCTGCCGCCGGACGTGGCCCTGCCGCGCGAGCGCCCGTCGGCGTCGCGGATTCCGGCGGCCGCGCGCTCGCTGCTCGACCGGCGGCGGCTGCCGGACTACCTGGCCGCGTCGCCGGGCCGGTGCGCCGCGCTGCGGCACCGGATCGGGCAGGCCCGGTACCCCGAGGAGCTGACCCGGCTGTGGCGCGACGCGCTGGGCTCGCTGTTCACCGAGGCCGGGCACATGCTGGCGGCCGCGCCCGTCGGCCCGGCCGGGGTCCGCGCCGAGCTGGCCGGCCTCGCGGGCCCGGACGACGCCGACGCCATGCTGAGCGGGCTGCGCGTGCCCGACGGGGGCGAACCGGCGGCCCGGTCGGCGATCAGGGAGGCCGAGCTGGCGGCCATGGGCCCGGTGGTCGGGCTGGCGCGGCTGGCCCACGGCACCCTGGACCGCTCCTCCTACCTGCGCGAATGGGGGCACCGCGGCGCGCACGAGTTCGAGGTGGCGATGCCGCGCCCGGCCGAGGACCCGGGCTGGATCGACCGGCAGCTCATGGCGCTCGGCGAGGCGGGCCTGGACGCCGCCGCGCTGCGCGCCCGGCGCCGGGAGGAGAGCCGGGAGGCGTGGGGGCGCTTCCGGGCCCGGTATCCGGCGAAGGTGACGGCGACGCGCCGCGCGGTGGGGCGCTGGGCGCGGGCGGCGCACCTGCGGGAGTCGGCGCTGTCGGAGGCGGCGCGGGCGTTCTGGGTGCTGCGCGCGTTCGTGCTGCGGGCCGGGGAGATGACCGGGCACGGCTCCGACCTGTACTTCCTGGACATCGACGAGATCGTCGGGGTGCTGCGGGGGCGGGAGGAGGCGCTGGCGGAGGTGCCGGCGCGGCGGCGGGCCCACCAGCGGTGCCGGACGCTGCCGGCCTGCCCGGCGCTGGTGCGGGGGCCGTTCGATCCGTTCGCGTGGTCGGCGGACCCCGGCCGCCGCACCGACTATGCCGGGCCCGGGGGCGCGCCGCCGGGCGGGGACGCGGTCGCGGGGGCGTCCGGCGCGTCCGGGACCGCCGAGGGCCGGGTGCGGGTGCTGCACTCCCCGGAGGAGGGCGACACGCTGCGGCCGGGCGAGATCCTGGTGGCGCCGGTGACCAACGTCGGCTGGACGCCGCTGTTCCCGCGCGCCGCAGCGCTGGTCACCGACGTGGGCGCGCCGCTGTCGCACGCGGCCGGGGTGGCCCGCGAGCTGGGGCTGCCCGCCGTCGTGGGGACCGGCGACGCCACCATGCGGCTGCGGACCGGCGATCGCGTGCGGGTGGACGGCGCGGCGGGCACGGTGCGGGTGGTCAGGTCCGCGGATCGACTGCCGACCACGGCAGGGTGACCTCGCCGAGCCGCGTGCGGGCCCGGCCGCCGAACGGGGGGCGGTCCAGCACGGGGTGGACGCCTGCGAGCAGCGACACGGCGGCGGTCCAGCGGGCGCGGGGCCCGAACACCGACTGGGGCGCGGCCACGGCCCAGCAGCGGTCGAAGTCGGCGAGCAGGGCGTGGACGCGCTCGCCGGGGACGTTGCGGTGGATCAGGGTCTTGGGCAGGCGCTCGGCCAGCTCGGAGGGGCGGCCGAGGGTCGGCAGGTGGGCGGCGAAGGTGATGGTCCGCGGCCCCTCCGGGCCCAGGGCGGCCCAGACAGCGCGGCGGCCGATCTCGTCGCAGGTGCCCTCGACCAGGACGCCGCCGGGCGCCAGGCGCGAGCGCAGGCCGTCCCAGGCCCGCCAGGCGGCGTCCTCGTCGTACTGGCGCAGCACGTTGAAGGCGCGGACCAGCACGGGCGGCCGGTCGACCGGCAGCTCGAAGCCGCCGCGCAGGAACGACAGGCCCGGGTGGGCGCCGCCGGAGCGCTCCAGGAAGGCGAGGCCCGCCGCGACCCGGTCGGGCTCGATCTCGATGCCGGCGACCTCCAGCCTCGGTTCGACGGCCCGCAGCCGCGTGTACAGCTCCACGGCCGTCACGGGGGACGCGCCGTAGCCGAGGTCGATCGCCAGCGGCCGTTCGGCGGAGCGCAGCGCCGGGGCCTGGGTGGCGGCGATCCAGCGGTCCACCCGGCGCAGCCGGTTGGGGTTGGTGGTGCCCCGGGTCACCTCCCCCTGGGGCTTGCTGCGCGTGCGGGCCATGCGTTCATTGTCGCGGTTCCCGGGCGGCCCTCCGCCGGTCAGTGCGTGAGCAGCCGGAGGCCGACGACGCCGCCCACGATGAGCAGCAGGCAGATCACGCGGGCCGTGGTGACGGGCTCGTGCAGCCAGAGCATGCCGTAGACGACGGTGCCGACGGCGCCGATGCCCACCCACACGGCGTAGGCGGTGCCCAGCGGCAGCTCGCGCAGGGAGTGCCCCAGGCCGAGCATGCTGGCCGCCAGCGCCACCAGGAACAGCAGCGTCGGCCAGAGCCGGGTGAAGCGCTCGGACCTCTCCAGCGCCGCGGCCCACACCGTCTCCATCAGGCCCGCGAGCACCAGGACCAGCCAGACCATCGCACTTCCCCTTCGGTAGCCGGCCGGGGGGCGTTGTGGATCTTCCCCGCTCCCCGGCGGCGCCAATCCGGCCACCTGCTGAACGAGATTCGGTAAGCGATCGGTTACGGTGATCCCTCCGTGTCCGCACCGGAAGGAGCGCCGATGCCCCGGCTCGATCTGGCGACGCTGCACGAGGCCGTCGCGGCCGCGGTCCCCGACCGCGAGTGCCTGGTCTGGCGGGACCGGCGGCTGACCTGGCGGCAGGTGGCCGAGCGGTCCCGGCGGCTGGCCCGCGTCCTGCACGCCCACGGCCTCGGGGTCCGCGACGGGGGCGGCGCGCGGCAAGCCTGGGAGTCGCCGCACGACCACCTCGCGCTCTACCTGCACAACGGGCCCGAGTACGCCGAGGGGCTGCTCGGCGCGCACAAGGCGCGGGTCGCGCCGTTCAACGTCAACTACCGGTACGTGGACGACGAGCTGGCGCAGCTGTTCGGCGACGCCCGGCCCGGCGCGGTCGTCTTCCACGCCCGCTTCGCCGCCGCCATCGACCGCGTCGTGCGCCGCCTGGAACGCCCGCCCGCGCTCCTGCTCCAGGTCGCCGACGAGTCCGGGGCCGACCTGCTGCCCGGCGCGCTCGACTACGAGGCCGCGCTGGCGGACGCCTCCCCCGAGCCCCTGGACGTGCGCCCGCACGCCGACGACCTGCACATCCTGTACACCGGCGGCACGACCGGCCTGCCCAAAGGCGTGCTGTGGCGGATCGGCGACCTGATGGTCGGGCCGCTCGGCCTGCGCCGCCGCGACGGCACCCCCGTCACCGATCTGGACGAGGCCGTCGAGCGCGCCGCGCGCGGACGGCACCGCGTGCTGGTCGGGCCGCCGATGATGCACGGGGCCGGGACCTGGTCGGCGCTGGGCGGCTGGTGCGGCGGCGCGTGCGTGGTCTTCCCCGACGTCGTGGACCGGCTGGACGCCGCCGACCTGCTGCGCACCGCCGAGCGCGAGCGGGTCACCCGCGTCCCGCTGGTCGGCGACGCCTTCGCGCGCCCGATCCTGGAGGAGCTGGAACGCGGCTCCTACGACCTGTCCGCGCTGCGCACGATGCTCAACTCCGCCGCCGGGATCAGCCCGGACGTCAAGGCGCGGCTGCTGGAGCGCCTGCCGCACGCCCGGATCGTGGACGTGCTCGGCTCGTCGGAGACCGGCTTCCAGGTGACCCGTGACGGGGCGGGCCCGCGCACCTTCTCCGCCGCCCCCGGCACGGCCGTCGTGAGCGCCGACCGCACCCGCCGCCTCGCGCCCGGCGAGGACGAGATGGGCTGGCTGGCCAAGGGCGGCGACGCGATCCCGCTCGGTTACCTGAACGACCCGGCCAAGACCGCCGCCACCTTCCTGACCGTCGGCGGCGAGCGCCTGGTCGTGGCCGGGGACCGGGCCCGCCTGCTGGCCGACGGGACGGTCGAGGTGCACGGCCGCGAGGCCACCACGATCAACACCGGCGGCGAGAAGGTGTTCGCCGAGGAGGTCGAGACCGTGCTGCGCGGCCTGCCCGGCGTCGCCGACGCGCTGGTGGTGGGCCGCCCCAGCAAGCGGTGGGGCACCGAGATCGTCGCGGTGCTGCGGCCCACCGGGCGGGCCGGCGGGCCCACCGACGCCGAGCTGCGCGCCGGCTGCGCCGCCCACCTGGCCCGGTACAAGATCCCGAAGGCGTTCCTGCGCACCTCCGGCGGGCTGCGCCTGCCCAACGGCAAGGCCGACTACGCCGCGGCCCGTACCGTAGTCGAAGCCCCGGCCCAGGGGTGCTCGCCTGGCGGCTCGCACCCCTGACCGTCGCTTTGCGAGTGCCACATCGCTTCGCGATCTGGCACTCGCGTGACGGTTGAGGTTGTTGAGAAGAGGCCCCGGGCATGTCCCCCGGCGACACGGGACCGTCGGCCGAATCCGGTTCTGGGGGATCTGTACAAGATCCACTCCGCCGGACATGCTGGCGGGTATGCCCGATCTCAGCACCCTGCTGTCCGACCTGGCCGCCGAGGGCGACTCCCTGGACGCCCTGGTCGCCCCGCTGCCCGACGGCGGCTGGGCCATGCCCACGCCCGCCGCCGGCTGGACGGTCGCGCACCAGGTCGCCCACCTCGCCTGGACCGACCGGCAGACCATCGCCGCCGCCACCGACGCGGCCGCGTTCGACGCCGTGCTGGCCGACGCGATCGCCGACCCCGGGGGCTTCGTGGAGGCGGGCGCGGCCGAGGGCGCCGCCGAGCCGCCCGCCGCCCTGCTGGAGGACTGGCGCGCCGGGCGCCGCAAGGTGCTGGACGCGCTCGCCGAGGTCATGCCGGGGGTGAAGCTCCCCTGGTTCGGGCCGCCGATGAGCGCGGCCTCCATGGCCACCGCGCGGCTGATGGAGACCTGGGCGCACGGCCAGGACGTCGCCGACGCCCTCGGCGTCGAGCGGGCGCCGACCGCCCGGCTGCGGCACGTCGCCCACATCGGCGTCCGCACCCGCGACTTCTCCTACCTCAACCGCGGCCTGGAGCCGCCCGCCGACCCCTTCCACGTCATCCTCACCGGGCCCGGCGGCGAGGTCTGGACCTGGGGCCCCGACGACGGGCCGCAGTCGGTCACCGGGACCGCGCTGGACTTCTGCCTGCTGGTCACCCAGCGCCGCAACCGCGCCGACCTCGCCCTGACGGCCGAGGGGCCCGACGCCGACCGCTGGCTGGACCTCGCGCAGGCGTTCGCGGGCCCGCCCGGCCCGGGGCGGGCGCCGATGAGAGGTTGAGCACTGTCGCGGCGGCGCCGGTTACACCCGTGCCGATCATGGATAGGTCCAGGTCATGACCATCCTGATCGCCTTCGACGGCTCCGACGACGCCCGCACCGCCATCGAGTACGCCGCCCGGCACCTCAAGCCCGAACCCGCCGTCGTCCTCACCGTCTGGGAGCCCCTGCTGACGCAGGTCGCGTGGGCGCCCCTGGCGGGCGTGGGCGCCATGCCCGCCGCCGTCGACGAGCAGGGCGAGCAGTGGGCCGAGGAGGACCAGGCCGAGCGGATGGCCGAGGAGGGGGTCCGGATCGCCCGCGAGGCCGGGCTGCCCGAGGCGACCGCGCGCGCCGAGCGGTGCAGCGGCGCGATCTGGCCGGCCGTGGTGGACGTGGCCGACGAGGTGGACGCCTCGCTCATCGTCACCGGCTCGCGCGGCCTGTCGAAGGCCAGGTCGGTGCTGCTGGGCAGCGTGTCCGACCGCGTCCTGCACCACGCCCGCCGCCCGGTGCTGATCGTGCCGCGAGCCGGGGACTGAGCGCTCAGCCGAGCGCGCGCCCGAACGCCTCGTAGGCGTCCTGCGTGAACAGCACGAACCGCGCCTCGGCGACCTTGGTGGGGGTGGCGCGGACGGTGCCGACCGCGATGCGCGCCGCGTCCTCCATCGGCCAGCCGTAGATCCCGGCCGAGATCGCCGGGAACGCGATGGAGGACACCCCCAGGTCGTCGGCCACGCGCAGCGCCTCCCGGTAGCAGGAGGCCAGCAGCGCCGACCGGTCCTCGGTCCCGGAGTGGACCGGGCCGACGGTGTGGATCACCCACCGGGCGGGCAGGTTCCCGCCGGTGGTCGCCACCGCCTGCCCGGTCGGCAGGCCGCCGCCGTAGTGCGAGGCCCGCAGCTTGCGGCACTCCTCCAGGATCGCCGGGCCGCCCCGGCGGTGGATCGCGCCGTCCACCCCGCCGCCGCCGAGCAGCGAGGAGTTGGCCGCGTTCACGACCGCGTCCACGTCCTGCCGGGTGATGTCGCCCCGCACCAGAGTGATCTCCATGACCCCGCCCTCCCTCGCCGCCGGACTGGAAGCCTGCTCCGCGGGGGCAGAGCGTAAACACCCTCACCGGGCCCGCGCCACCGCGATTCCGCCGAGCGCCGCCAGCAGGCCGCCGGCCCACAGCACGCCCGCGACGCCCGCGCCGTCGGCGACGCGCCCGCCGACCAGCGCGCCCAGCGAGATCGCGATGTTGAACGCCGCCACGAACAGGGCCGAGCCCGCCTCCGGGGCGCGCGGGACGGCCGCCAGCAGCCAGCTCTGCAGGGTCACCGACACGCCCCCGTAGGCCAGCCCCCACGCGACCATCGCGACCGGGCCCGACAGCGGCAGCAGCGCCACCGACACCACCAGCGCCCCGCTGATCGCCAGGACCGTGCGGTCCGGGTTCCGGGCGGCCCCGGCGCCCGCCGCGAAGTTGCCCGCCACGCCCGCGACGCCGTAGGCCAGCAGCAGCGCCCCGACCAGGCCCGCGCCGACGCCCGCCACCTGCTCCAGCGCGGGCCGCACGTAGGTGTAGGCCGCGAAGTGCCCGGTGACCAGCAGGAACGTGACCAGCAGCCCGGTCCGCACCCGCCGCACCCGCAGCAGCCCCGGCACCGCGCGCAGCCGGACCGGCTCCGCCACCGGCAGCGGCGGCAGCAGCACCGCCAGCGCGACCGCCACCACCGCCGCCAGCGCGGCCATCACGCCGAACGCGGCCCGCCAGCCCGCCGCGCCGCCGATCAGCGTCCCGGCGGGCACGCCGAGCACCGAGGCGACCGCGATCCCGCTGAAGATCACGGAGGTGGCGGTGCCGGCCGACCGCTCGGGCACCAGCCGGCCGCCCAGCCCGGCCGCCATCGCCCAGACGCCGCCGATCGAGACCCCGACCAGCACCCGCGCCGCCAGGAACAGCCCGAACCCGGGCGCGAGCGCCGACACCAGGTCGGCCGCCGCCAGCAGCGCGACCAGGGCCACCAGCACCGGCCGCCGGTCCCGCCGCCCGGCCGCGGCCGCCAGCGCCGGCGCGGCGACCGCCGCCACGACGCCGGGCAGCGTCATCGCGAGCCCCGCCGTCCCGGTGGAGACGCCGAACGTCCCCGCCATCGCGGTCAGCAGCCCGACCGGCAGCATCTCGGTCGTCACCACCGAGAACGTCGCGGCCGCGACCGCCCCCACCGCGAGCCACCCCACCAGGGGCGTACGAGTGATCATCACCATGGCCCCAGCCTCCGGCCGGGCCCGGCCGCGGAACAACGGCGAAGATCGCATCCTTGGATTAGCCGGGCTCATCGATGCGCGGAGGACTCGTGACCGGTCTGGACATGCGGGAGCTGGAGTGCTTCCTGGCCCTCAGCCAGGAGCTGCACTTCGGCCGCACCGCCGACCGCCTGTACATCTCGCAGGGGCGGGTCAGCCAGCTTCTGCGCGCGCTGGAGAACCGGGTGGGGGGCCGCCTGGTGGAGCGCACGAGCCGCCGCGTCCGGCTGACGCCGCTCGGCGAACGTTTCCTGGCGGACTTGCGTCCCGCCTACGACTCGCTGCACGACGCCTTCGCGCGGGCGCGCGAGGACGCGCGAGGGGTGACGGGAGTGCTGCGCGTCGGGTTCGCGGGCACGCTGAACGAACGGCTGCTGGCGCTGGTCACCGCCTTCCAGGAAACGTACGAAGGGTGCGTGGTGGAGGCGGTCGAGCTGCCGCTGTCCGACCCGTTCGGCGCCGTGCGGCGCGGGGAGATCGACGCGGCGATCGTCCTGACCCCGGTGCGGGAGGCGGGGCTGGCGACCGGGCCGGTCTTCTCCGTCGAGCCGCAGACGCTGGTGGTCTCCAGCCGCCACCCGCTCGCCGGACGGGAGTCGATCACGGCCGAGGACCTGGCCGGATGCGCGCTGATCGGCGTCACCGGGCCCGCCCCGCGCTACTGGCGCGACGCCCAGGCCCCGGCCGCGACGCCGCATGGCCGCCCGATCCCGCGCGGCCCGGAGGTCGCCACGCTCCAGGAGGGGCTGACGGCGGCCGCCGTCAACCGCGGCGGGATGCTGCTGTGCGCGGCGACCGCGCGCTACCACCGCCGCCGGGACCTGGCCGCGGTGCCGGTCACGGGCCTGCCCGACTCGGCGCTGACGCTGGTCTGGCCGCCCGACGGGGCCACCGCGCGCCTGCGGGCGTTCGCGCGGGCGCTGTCCGAATGATCGTCCCTGCGGTTTCCCGCCGGTCGGCGCGGGTAACCGTGAAACGGACCGGAAGGCGGGGGGCGCGGACCGATGCTGCAAGCGGGCATGTGGGGGTTGCTGGCGGGATCGGCGCTGGTGATCGGGGCGCTGGTCGGATACCTGGCCAAGGTGCCGACCTGGATGGTCGCGGGCGTCATGGCGTTCGGCAGCGGGGTGCTGATGTCGGCGGTGGCGTTCGAGCTGTTCGCCGAGGCGCACGAGCAGGGCGGCCTGGCGGCGACGGCGCTGGGCGCGGCGATCGGCGCGGCCGTCTACACCGGGGCCAACGCGGTGCTCGCCCGCCGCGGCGCGCAGCACCGTAAACGGTCGGGCGGGCAGCAGCCCTCGGAGCAGGAGCGGTCGGGCTCGGGCGGCGCGATCGCGCTGGGCGCGCTGCTGGACGGGGTGCCCGAGTCGATCGTGATCGGCGTCGGCCTGCTGGGCGGCGGCGCGGTCAGCACCGCGACCGTCGCGGCGATCTTCATCAGCAACGTGCCGGAGGGGCTGTCGAGCGCGTCGGGGATGCGGCGCGCGGGCCGGAGCCCGGCGTACGTGTTCGGCCTGTGGGGCGGCATCGCGGTGGTGAGCGCGCTGGCGGCGATGCTGGGCTACGGGGCGCTGGGCGACGCCCCGGCGCGGGCGCAGGCCGCGATCACCGCGCTGGCGGGCGGCGCGATCCTGACCATGGTGGCGGACACGATGATCCCCGAGGCGTTCGAGAACGCCCGGCTGTGGACCGGGCTGATCACGGTGGCGGGCTTCCTCAGCGCGTTCGCGCTGTCCATGGGGTGAGGCGGTGCACGGCGTGAGGCGGTGCACGGCGTGAGGCGGTGCACGGGGTGAGGGGCCGGTCCCGCGGCGGGCGCGGGACCGGCCCCCGGCTCAGGAGGCCCTGGGAACCTCCTCGGCGATCCGGCCGCCCCGCAGCTCCAGGTGGGAGCCGGTGAAGCGGCGGCGCATCAGCCGGTCGTGGGTGACCAGCACGAGGGCGCCGGTGAAGGAGCCGAGCGCCTCCTCCAGCTCGTCCACCAGGGTCGGCGACAGGTGGTTGGTGGGCTCGTCCAGCAGGAGCAGGTCCACCGGACGCGACACCAGCCGCGCGAGCTCCAGGCGGCGGCGCTGCCCGACCGACAGGGCGCCGACGCGGCGGAGCAGGTCGCCGTGCTCGAACAGGCCGAGCGCCAGCAGCTCGTCCGCGTGGTCGTCGGGCGGGCCCGGACGACCGGCGGCGAAGGCCGCGAGGACGGTCTGCTCCGCGCGCCCCGGCAGGCCGTCCTGCCGCAGGTAGCCGATCCGGCGGGGCAGGGCGGCCCGCCCCGCGTCCGGCCGCAGCTCGCCGGCCAGGACTCGCAGCAGCGTGCTCTTCCCGGCACCGTTCGGGCCGGTGACGAGCAGCCGCTCGCCGCGTTCGAGCCGGAGCGCCGGCAGGTCCAGCCGGTCGCCGACCCGCACGCCCAGCAGCTCGGCAACGGGCCCGCCCTCTTCGCCCGGCCCGTCGCCCGCCCGGTCGTCCGTCAACGCGGCCGGAGCGAAGCGCAGCGGGTCGGGCGGGGCGGGGACGGGCGCGGCGTAGAGCCGGCGGAGCCGCTCGTTGGCGTGGCGGACCCGGTTGGCGGTGCCCGTCGAGGACGACCGCGACCGGTGCGCGCCCGCGCCGCTGAACGCGTGCGGCCCCTTGCGGGACATCGACGCCAGCCACCTGCCGCCGGTCTCGGCGATCCCGGCGTGCCGGGACACCTCGGCGGCCCACTCCTCGTGCCGCCGCAGCCGCTCGGCGCGCTCGGCCGCCTTGGCGGCGAGGTACCCGGTGTAGCCGTCGCCGTAGCGGCGGACGCCGCGGGTCGCATGGTCCACCTCCAGGACGGTCGTGGTCACGCGGTCCAGGAACGCGCGGTCATGGGTGATCACGACGACCGTGCCGCGGTGCGCCCGCAGGTGGTCCTCCAGCCAGGCCACGGCCTGGTCGTCGAGATCGTTGGTGGGCTCGTCCAGCAGCAGCAGCTCGGGCGCGCCCGCGAGGGTGGCGGCCAGCATCAGGCGCGAGGACTCCCCTCCGGACAGGGTGCCGATCTCCCGGTCGCGCGCCAGGGCGGGCAGCCCCAGGCCGTGCAGCGCGGCGTCCACGCGCACGTCCACGGTGTAGCCGCCGCGCGCCTCGAACTCGGCCAGCAGGGCGCCGTACTCGGCCATCCGCTCCTGGAGGGCGGCCTCGGGGGCCTCCGCCAGCGCGGCCTCGGCCTCGTGCAGGCGCGCCTCCAGCGCGCGCAGGTCGGCGAGGGCCAGGTCGATCGCCTCGGCCACCGTCGCCTCCGCCGGAAGCTCCAGGGTCTGCGCCAGGTAGGCGATGCCGCCCGGGGCCCGGACCGTCACCTCGCCGTTGCCGGGCCGCTCCCGGCCCGCGATCAGGCGGAGCAGGGTGGACTTGCCCGAGCCGTTCTCGCCGATGACGCCGATCTTCTCGCCGGGCTTGACGGTGAAGGAGACCCGGTCGAGGACCGGGCGGTCGCCGTAGTGCTTGGTCACCGCGGCGAGGGCCAGTTGGGCTGATGGGGTGCGCATAGGGGCGGCTCCTGTTCCCGGCGCGAAGGCCGATGGTGGCGGGTCGGACGGCTGCGGCGCGCTCGGCGCGGCGGGATCACAGGAAGGACATGCCCCCAAGTTAGACGAGACGTCCCGTCTCGTCAAGGGGGGAACGAGACGATTCGTCTCGCTAATTTCGGAAAGGGCGCCCGGCCGCGCGGCCGGGCGCCCTGGGAGCGGCTCCGCTCAGTCGTCGTCGCGGTCGGCGACGTTGCTCAGAACGCGGCCGTCCGCCGGGGCCAGGGTCAGGTCGCGCTCGGCGCCGTCCTTGCCGACGACCTCCACCGACCAGACCGGCTGGCCGTCGGCGTTCTCGAAGTCCACCGACGTCACGACGCCGGGCGCGGTCCTCAGCGCGGACGCCGCCGCCTGCGCCGCCGTGAGCTTGGCGTCGTTCAGCGCCTTGGCCTTGCCGGGCCACTGGTCGGCGCCCGTGTCGGCGCCGTCGTCATCGGAGTCGTCGGCGTCACCGGTGTCGGCGTTCTCCTTGCCGGACGCCAGCACCTTGCCGCTGTCGGCGTCGACGCGCACCTCGTGCCGCGACCCGTCGGCCGCCAGCACATCGACGCTCCACGCGGCCCCGCCCTTGTCGTCGCCGTCGTCGTCGGCCTCGTCCAGGTCCAGCTCGGCGATCCGGCCCGGGGCCGCCTTGAGCGCCGCGTCCGCCGCCCGCTCCGCGGTGATCTTGACGGCGGGCGGGCGGTCCGGGCCCTCGCCGTCCTGCGCCGCGTACGCCGTGGCGGCGCCGCCGGCGGCCAGCACGGCCCCGGCGGCGGCGGTCACCAGCAGGCGGCGGCCGGTCAGCACGGATGTCATGGGGGTTCCTCCTCGGCTCTGCGCACGGACGGCCCCAGCCTCGCCGACGATCCTTAAGCGCGGCTGAAGCCGCCTGAAGGCGGCTTCAGGTTCGTTCTGGCAGCCTGGACGGCATGCGGCTGCTGATCGTGGAGGACGAGCGCAGGCTCGCGGCGTCCCTGGCCAAGGGGCTGGCCGCCGAGGGGTTCGCGGTGGACGTGGCCCACGACGGCGTCACCGGCCTGGACCGCGCGC
Organism: Spirillospora sp. NPDC050679; assembly: GCA_044456955.1. GTDB lineage: Bacteria > Actinomycetota > Actinomycetes > Streptosporangiales > Streptosporangiaceae > Spirillospora. Next base: position 84,150 of record JBITGK010000002.1, read on the forward strand.
TCGGGCACGACTACGACCTGATCGTGCTCGACATCATGCTGCCCGGCCTCAACGGCTACCGGGTCTGCGCCGAGCTGCGCGCCGCCGGCGTCGACGCGCCCGTGCTGATGCTCACCGCCAAGGACGGCGAGTACGACGAGGCCGAGGGGCTGGACACCGGCGCCGACGACTACATCACCAAGCCGTTCTCCTACCTGGTCCTGCTCGCCCGCGTCCGCGCCCTGCTGCGCCGCCGCACGCGGGGCGGCGCCCCCGCGATCGTGCTGGGCGACCTCACCGTCGACCCGGCCGCGCGGCGGGTGCGGCGCGGCGGCACCGAGGTCGAGCTGACCGCCAAGGAGTTCGCCGTCCTGGAGCACCTGGCGGTGAACGCCGGGCGGGTGGTGTCGAAGGCACAGATCATCGAGCACGTGTGGGACTTCGCCTACGACGGCGACCCCAACATCGTCGAGGTGTACGTGAGCGCGCTGCGCCGCAAGCTGGACGCCCCGTTCGGCCGCCGCTCGATCAGCACGGTGCGGGGCGCGGGCTACCGGCTGGCCGCCGACGGCGGGACCGGCTGAGGTGGGGCCCCGATCGGTGCGGGCGCGCACCGCGCTGGCGGCCACCGCGGTGGTCGCCGCCGCGCTGGTCGCGACCGGCGCCGCCGTCGTGCTGCTGCTGCGGGCCGAGCTCACCGGCCGCGCCGGGCTGCAGGCCGAGGTCACCGCGCGCGAGGTCGCGGGCCGCCTCGCGTCCGGCGTCCCCTTCGACCGGCTCGACCTCCCCGACGCCGAGGACCATCCGGTGCAGGTCGTCGACGCGGCCGGGCGCGTCCGCGCGGCCGACTCGGAGCTGCGCTCGCTGAACGGCGCCGCGCGCCCCTCCGCCGAGCCCGACGACGATGACGGCGATGGCGACGACGACGGCCCGGCTCGCCCCGGCCAGGTTTCCTCTCAGGTCCGCATGTCCACCGGCACCGCCGACGTGGACGGCGACACCACCGCCCAGCGCTTCGCCGCCCTGGCGGTGACCGCGCCCTCGGGCGAGGCCCTGACCGTCTACGCGGGCGCCCCGCTGGACGCGCAGCGCCAGGCGGTCGGCGCGGTGACCCGCGCGATGCTGGTCGGCCTCCCCCTGCTGCTGGCGGTGGTCGCCGGGGTCACCTGGCTGGTGACGCGCCGCGCGCTGCGCCCGGTGGCGGCCATCCGCGCGGAGCTGGCGGAGATCACCGCCGCCGGCGACCTGGCCCGGCGCGTCCCCGTGCCCCGCTCCGGGGACGAGGTCGCGGCGCTCGCGGCCACCACCAACGCCACGCTCGCGGCGCTGGAGCGCTCGGTGGCGCGGCAGCGCGACTTCGTCGCCGACGCCTCGCACGAGCTGCGCAGCCCGATCGCCTCCCTGCGCACCGAGCTGGAGGTCGCGCAGGCGCACCCGGAGCTGCTGGACGTCGACGGCCTCGCCGAGGAGGTCGTCCGCCTCCAGCACCTGGCCGCCGACCTGCTCCTGCTCGCCCGCCTGGACGCCGGGGACCGCCCCGCCGAACCGCATCCCGTCGAGCTGGCCGACCTCGTGCGCGAGGAGGCCGGGCGGCGGCCCGGCGTGGAAGCGGTGATCGAGGCGTCCCCGCGGGTGCCGGGCTCGCGCGGCCGCCTCGCCCGCGCGCTGGGCAACCTCCTGGACAACGCCGTCCGGCACGCCGACCGCCACGTGCGCGTGGAGTTGACCGAAACCGGCGGAACGGCAGTGATACGCGTCACCGACGACGGGCCCGGCATCCCGCCCGCCGACCGCGAGCGGGTCTTCGAGCGGTTCGTGCGGCTGGACGACGCGCGCAGCCGCGACGACGGCGGCGCCGGGCTCGGCCTGCCCATCGCCCGCGAGTTGGTCAGGGCGCACGGCGGTACGCTCGTCGCGGGCGCGGCGCCGGGCGGCGGCGCGCTGCTGGAGGCGCGGCTGCCCGCGACACGCCCGGAGTCCTGACCCCGGTCGCCCCCATCTTGACGATCTGCGGTCCGCACCGGGCGGCGGGGCAAGGAAACGTGGGCTGATACGGGACTATGCTGCCGTCGAGACGACCACAATGACGTGTAAGTCGTGGAGGTTCCCCCTTGAAGATCTTTCTTGCCGGAGCGACCGGCGTCGTGGGCCGTCAGCTGATCCCTTCGCTGGTCGAGGCCGGCCACCGGGTCGTCGGGACCACCCGCCGGCCCGAGCGCGCCGCCGACCTGTCCGCGCTGGGCGCCGACCCGGTGGTGGTCGACGCGCTGGACGCCGCCGCGCTGGCCGTCGCGGTCGCCGCCGCCCGCCCGGACGCGGTCGTGCACCAGCTCACCGACCTGAGCGCCGAGGACTTCGCCGCCAACTCGCGGCTGCGCGTCGAGGGCACGCGCAACCTGGTCGACGCGGCCAAGGCCGCGGGCGTCGAGACGATGGTCGCGCAGAGCATCGCGTGGCTGTACCGGCCGGGCGACGCCCCGGCCGTGGAGACCGACCCGCTCGACCCGACGCTGCCCCCGTACCAGGGCATCGCGGCGCTGGAGGAGGCCGTGGCGGAGATGCCGCGCGGCGTGGTCCTGCGCTACGGCGCGCTGTACGGCCCCGGCACCTGGTACGCGCCCGACGGCGCGATCGCCGACCGGGTGCGGGCCGGGAGCCTCGCGCTGACCCCGGCGTGGACGTCGTTCGTGCACGTGGACGACGCCGCGGCCGCCGCGCTGGCGGCGCTGGAGTGGCCGTCCGGGCCGGTCAACGTCGTGGACGACGAGCCCGCGACCACCGCGGAGTGGCTGCCGGTCTACAGCGCGGCGCTGGGCGCGCCGACCCCGGGCACGGCGCGGCACGCGGCCGCGACGGGCCGCGCGGTGTCCAACGCGCGGGCCAAGGAGCTGGGCTGGAAGCCGCTGATCGCCTCCTGGCGCTCCGGCTTCGCCGACATGGACCGCGACCGGGGCTGAGCGGCCCCGGGCTTCTCGCCCCTCCCGTCCCGCCCGGACGCGTCCGCGTCACACCCTCGCCGGCATCCTGGACACCGCGAAGCGCAGCCGGAACGGGCTCAGCGTGCGCGGCAGCGGCGCCCCCTCCCCCAGGTGCCTGCCGCCGTCCTGCCGGAAGTCGCGCCCCTGGAGCAGCGCCCCGAGGAACAGGCTCGTCACCAGCAGGACGAGGTTGCGGCCCGGGCACTCCACCGGCCCGGCGCTGAACGGGATCACCGACCAGTCGGCCTCCGCCGTCCCGTCCAGCCAGGCGCCGGGCGCGAAGTCGTCGGCGTAGGGCAGGGTCTGGTCGTCGCGCTGCAGGAACGGCGTGTAGATGATCAGTCCGGTGCCGGCGGGCAGCCGCCGCCCCGCCCACTCGGTCTCGGTGGTGCTGTCGCGCAGCACCGCCATCGTGGTCGGCCACAGCCGCACCGACTCCTGCACGCAGGCCCGCAGGTAGGGCAGGTCCCGCGGGGCCGACAGGTCGAGCCCCTCGATCTCGTCGCGGGCCGGCGCGGCGGCGACGGGCCGGGCGGCCAGCACCGCCAGCGCCCGGAACGCGGCGATCCCGGCGGGCTCGAACGCGAACAGCCACTGCGGCACCTGGTCGGCGGGCTCGGTCACCTCGGTCTTGGGCGTGCGGGCGACCAGCTCGGCGAGGCTGCCGGGCTCGGCGCGCGCCAGGTGCCCGCGCAGCCGCCGCTGGAAGCGCTCCCGGACGCGGTCGCGGCGCGGGTGCGCGAACGACCAGTTCGCGTTCATCCGCAGCGTGGTGAGCAGGTCGCTGATCTCGTCGTCGTCGCGCGCGGCGTCGCCCAGCACGACGCGGCGGATCACGCGCCACCAGGCGACGCGGAAGGCGTCCCAGTCCAGGGCGCCGGAACGGTCCACCGAGGCCAGCAGCGCGGCGGCCTCCTCGTGCACCTTCCGGGAGATCGCCGAGCCCAGGCAGTGGACCTCGTGCGGGGTGTCCAGGACCTCCTCGTTGAAGCGGCGGCGGTCGGCGCGCTCGGACCCGTGCGAGGCGAGCACGCCGTGCGGCTGGAAGTGCTCCAGCGCCTTGCGCTTCTCCCAGTTGGCGGCGGCGAACGGCTCGGGCGACCCGGTCAGGATGCGCTCCACATCGCCGGGCGTGAGCACCATCGCCAGCGAGCGGCCGGGCACCGCCAGCCGCAGCGGGCCTGGCCCGTACCGCGCCCGCAGGCGCTGCAGCAGCCGCCCGGCGTGGCGGTCGGCGTCCACGGCCTCGGCCAGCGCCACCACCTTGGGCCGCCGGGCCAGGACGCCGCGCGCGATCGCCGGGACCAGCACCAGCCCGCCGACTCGCAGCGTGTCCAGGACGGAGGCGCGCGGCACGTCGCGCTTGACGCCCCCCGCGCCCTTGGCATGGATCTGCTGCGACGTGACGCTCATGAACGGCCCCCCGGTGACAACGTTTTGTTCCCCTATGTCAGAGGTGCCCATGGGACTGCTGTTAAACCGGAGGTGGGGTAAACCGAACCCCCGGTTCCGTACTGGCACGATCGACCAGGTCAGGGCCGTCGAGCGAGGATTTGAGCATGACCTCGCACACTCTGGCCCGCCGCCCGGTGCCCGCTCCGGTCCGGCACGCCGCCTCCGCCGTCGCCGCCCTGCCGCGCCGCAGCGCCTACGCCGTGGCCGCCCTGCCCGCCGCGCTCGCCTCGCTGCCCGGCACCCGCGTCCAGCCGCTGCTCGCCCGCCGCCTGCTCGGCCTGGACGCGACCCGCGCCGCCCGGCACCGGGTGGCCCTGCACGCGCTCGTGTCGCTGCCGCTCGGCCTGGTATCGCTGGTCGCGGCGGTGTACGGGTGGTCGCTCGTGCTGCTGAACGTCTTCTATCCGGTGCGTCCCTTCATCGGAATGGGCGACGGTTCCTACGAGGACGCCTGGGGCGGCCCGACGCTCGCCGGGGCGTGGGCGGTGCACGGCGCGGGCGGCCTGGCGCTCCTGGTCGTGCTCGCGTACGCGCTCAAGGGGGTCACGGCTCTCCAGGAACGGCTGATGCGCAGGACAATGGCCGTATGAAAGGCGTGCTGCGCGCCCCGTTCTCCCGGCGGGCCTGGGCCGAGGTGCTCTACGTGCTCGCCGGGCTCCCGCTGACGGTGCTGAGCGTGCTCTACGCCGTCGCCGGGAGCGCGGTGTCGCTGGTGTTCTCGGTCACGCGGATCGGCGGGCCGGTGACGCGCGGCGTGCACCGGGGCGCGCGGCGGATCGGCGACCGGCACCGCCGGCTGGCGGCGTCCCTGCTGCACGAGCCGATCGCCCGCGACGACCCGGGCCTCCGCACGCTGCTGTACCTGGCGGCGCGGCTGCCGCTGAGCATCGTCGGCGCGGTGGTGCTGTACTTCACCTGGATCTGCGGGGTCCTGCTGCTGGGCTACCCGTTCTACTTCCAGCTCGGCCTCAACCGGATCGTCTCGCGGGACTCGGCGGGCCAGGTGCGCGAGGGGATGCATCTGGGCGGCCTCTACTTCGACGACTTCGCGAAGAGCCTGCTGGTGGGCGCGGTGGGCCTGGTGCTGCTCCTGGTGGCGCCGTGGGTGATGCGGGCGGCCGTCCGGCTCGACCTCGCGACCGCGCGGGCGCTGCTGGGGCCGCGTCCCGGCACCGCGCGCATCCGCGCGCTGGAGGAGAGCCGGTCGTTCGCGGTGCAGGACGCGGTCGCCACGCTGCGCCGGATCGAGCGCGACCTGCACGACGGCGCGCAGGTGCAGCTCATCGCGCTGACGATGCGGCTGGCGATGCTGCGGGAGCTGCTGCCCGCCGACGCCCCGGAGTCCACGCGGGAGCTGGTGGAGTCGGCGCACGGCGACGCGCGGCAGGCGATCGCCGAGCTGCGCGAGCTGGTGCGCGGCATCCATCCGCCGACGCTCGACAAGGGGCTCGACGTCGCGCTGGCCACGCTGGCGGCGCGCAGCCCCGTACCGGCCGAGCTGGAGACCGACCTGCCCGAGCGCCCCGCGCCGGCGATCGAGTCGATCGCCTACTTCTGCGTGTCGGAGCTGCTGGCCAACGCGGGCAAGCACGCCGAGGCCCGGCGGGTGACGATCCGGGCCGACCAGCCCGCCGGTACGCTGCGGTTGCGGGTCGCCGACGACGGGTGCGGCGGCGCCCGGATCGGCGCCGGAAGCGGGCTGACCGGGCTGTCGGAGCGGGTGCGCACCGTGGACGGCGATCTGCACGTGTCCAGCCCACCGGGAGGTCCCACCACCGTGACCGTCACGCTCCCCCTGTCGGCATGACCGGCCGCGCGGCGCTGCGGGTCGTGCTCGCCGAGGACGCGGTGATCCTGCGCGAGGGCCTCGCCCAGCTGCTGGCGGTGCGCGGCCACCGGGTGGTCGCCGGGGTCGGCGACGCGTCCGCGCTGCGCGAGGCGGTGGCCGAGCACCGGCCGGACGTGGCGGTGCTGGACATCCGGATGCCGCCGACGTTCACCGACGAGGGCCTGCGCGCGGCGCTGGAGCTGCGCCGCGACCATCCGGACGTGGGCATCCTGCTGTTCTCGCAGTACGTGGAGACGCGGTACGCGCGCGAGCTGCTGGCCGGCTCGCCGCGCGGCGTCGGCTACCTGCTCAAGGAGCGGGTGTCGGACCTGGACGACTTCGTGGACGCGCTGGCCCGGGTCGCCGCCGGGGGCACCGCGCTGGACCCCGAGATCGTGGCGCACCTGCTCGGGGGCCCCCGGCGCGACGACGGCCTGGCGGCGCTCACCCCGCGCGAGCGCGAGGTGCTGGGGCTGATGGCCGAGGGGCGCAGCAACGCGGCGATCGCGGCGGCGCTGGTGGTGTCGGACCGCGCGGTGGAGAAGCACGTGGCGGGCATCTTCACCAAGCTGGACCTGCCCCCGGCCGCCACCGACCACCGCCGGGTGCTGGCCGTCCTGCGCTACCTGGAGGAAGGCGGCTGACCCCCGCCCGCGCGGGGTCCGCGCCTGCGCGGCGGTCCGCGCGCCTTCCGCTCAGGCCAGCTCGACCGTGCGCGCGGTCGCCTCGGGGTGGGCGTCGGCCAGCAGCCGCTCGCCCTCCTCCAGCAGCGCCCGGCGGTCGGCCGCCGAGACCGGCCCGAACAGCTCCACCCGCAGCGCCGCCTCCTTGCGCTTGCGCTCGATCTTCCACATGCCGTGGACGAAGCCGTCCACCAGCACCGTGGCGCGGATGATCCCGTTCACCGTGAAGATCCGCCTGCGGTGCTCCTCGCTGACGATCCGGGCCCGGTCGGCGTGCGACAGCGTCAGGTTGTCGAACTCCGGGACGTACCGCACGGGCGCGGGGGTGCCGGGGTCGGGGCGGGGCGCGTCCGGCAGGTCGTACAGGACGCGGCCGTTCTCGTCGGTGAAGGTCGCCAGCCGGGGCGCCAGCCGCTCCATCACCTCGCCGAGGCGCGTGACGCCCCACCAGTGCTGGGCGTCCCGCACGGTGGCGGGCCCGAACGCGGCCAGGTAGCGGGTCAGCATCTCCTCGGCCGCGCAGGGCTCCGGCGCCCGCCCGAGCCACTGCTCGACCGTGGTGTGCCGGGCCAGGCCGGACGAGCCCCAGACGCCGCGCGGCGGCACCTGCACCAGCGTCAGGCCGCCCCGCACCGCCCGCACCAGCATGTCGCCCGGCGCGTCCGGCCAGCGCTCGGCGAGGGCCTCCCGCAGCTCCTTGTCGCTCAGCGGGCCCTCCTCCAGCAGGGGGCGCGCGGCTTCGGCGATGTCGGCGACGCCCACGCCGTCCGGCAGGGCCGACAGCGCCGCCGCGGTCGCCCAGGCTTCCAGCAGCGGCTGCGTGTGGGGCCGCCAGGCGAGCGCGTCCCGCACGCCGACCAGGTGGATCGTGCCGCGCATCAGCACCATGCGCACCAGGCGGCGGTCGTGCAGCAGCCGCCCCGGCTCGGCGAAGTCGAAGTCCTCCAGGCGCGTCCACAGCCCCACGTGGGGCGGGTTGGGGGCCTGCGACTGCATCCCGGCGAGCCGCTCGACGGCGTCGAGCACGGTCGTCCGCTCGCGGCGCAGCAGCATCTGCCGCGCCAGCAGCGCCCGGTTGAGCGCCCTCCGGTCCAGCACCGTTCGGTCAGCCGTCATAGCGCCCCCGTAGTTCGAGCCAGTTGGGAGGAGGGCCCGGCAGCTCCTCCGCGTCCGGAACGTGCAGTCCGTCAAGGATCAAGGCCAGGTAGCGGTGCTGCAACCGGTTCATCCGCTCCGGGTCGCCGATGCGGATGGTGTGCAGGTGCTCCAGCAGCACCGACACGTCGCCGACCTCCACGTCCGCGCGCAGCGCCCCCGCCTGCTTGGTGCGGTCGAGCAGCCGCTGCGTCGCGGCGTGGCTCTCCTGGCCCTTGCGGCTCATCTCCTCGGTCACCGGGAAGCTGCCCGCCAGCCGCATGGTGAGCGACCCGGCCCCGATGTCCAGGCACCTGCGCATGAAGGAGGCGAACACCTCCCAGGCGTCGCCCCGGTCGTCCAGCGCCTCGCGGACCAGGCCGAGGTAGCGGTCCATGCCCTCGTCGGCGAGGCGCTGGAGCAGCTCCTCCTTGCTCTTGTAGCGCCGGTAGAGGGCGCTGATCCCGACCCCGGCGTGCTCGGCCACCGCCGAGATCGGGGCGCCGGGGTCGGCGGTGAAGACCGCGCGCGCGGCCTCGCGGATCAGTTCGTCGTTGCGGGCCGCCTGGGCCTTGCGCCCGCTCATGGGCGCCTGGGTGCTCTCCATGCGACCCATAGTAAGGGAACGAAGAATTCCGTTCTACTATCGGGGTGCACCGCTTCAGGAGACCCGGCGGCGCAGCCACCACCAGCACAGGCCCGACAGGCCGGCGGCGAGCGCGACGTAGATCCCGGTCTCCAGCCACTGGAAGGTCCAGTAGCGCCCGGCCTCGTGGTAGACGACCCGCTGCCGGTAGCCGCGTCCGGTCAGGTCGGCCAGGCAGACCCGGGCGTCGGCCTCCCGCTTCCCCTGCGACAGCGAGCAGGGGCCCGAGGTCGGCGCGGGCCCCAGGTCCTCGACCGCGCGCCCGGACGCGTCGACGATCGTGTTGGACAGGTCCCAGGCTCCGGCCTGGGGCGCCCGCATCTCGACCTTCAGCTTCCCGCCGGGCCCCGGCTCCCTTCCCAGCAGGTCCAAATTCCGCATGGCCAGCGGCAGGGTCTCGCGGACGGGCGGCAGCAGGTGGGGCCGCACGAGCAGGGGCATGGCGATCTGGACGGCGGCGAAGACGGCCAGGGTCAGGGCCATGGCGGGCATCGTGCGGCGGACCAGCATCCCGATGGTCGCCCCGAGCGCGAAGGCGAACAGCGCGTACCCGACGGGCACGACGCCGCGCACGCCGAACAGCAGCGGGTCCAGCCGCGCGAACTCCCCGGCGGCCGACGCGTCGATGGGCTCGGCCCACCAGGTCGTCATCAGGCTGCCCAGCCCCGCGGCGGCGACGGCGGCGAGCCCGGCCATGGCGAGCTTGACGGCCAGCCAGCGGGTGCGGGTGACGCCCTGGTTCCACACCAGCCGGTGCGTGCCGGCCTCCAGCTCGCGGGCGATCAGCGGCGCGCCCCAGAACAGCCCGATCAGGGCGGGCAGCAGCAGCATGACCGCGAGCGAGGCCAGGAACCAGACCTGGTGGTCCTCGAAGAAGTCCTCGGCGAAGCGCTCGCAGGCGCCCCCGGCCGCGCAGTTCGCCGACCCGGCGGCGTAGTCGTCGGCCAGGCCCGGACCGGTGAGCCCCAGGACCGCCGCCAGCAGCGCCAGGGCGGCGAACACCGCGCCCGCCGGGGCGCGGAACTGGCGCCAGGACAGCCACGTCATCGCTGGACCTCCAGGACGGGACGGCGGCCGGCGGCGGCCGGAGCGCTCATGTAGGCCAGGACCAGGTCCTCCAGGCTGATCTCGCCGACCGTCCAGGACGGGTCGTGGATCGGGTCCTCGGCGCGGACGACCAGGCTGGTCTGCCGCTCGGTGCGGCTCTCGGAGACCACCAGCCAGTCGGCCGGGTACCGGGAGGCGTCCCGGCGCGGGCCGGTGACCCGGCGGTGGGCGGCCAGCAGCTCGTCCACCTCCCCGGCGGCGCGCACCCGGGAGTCGACGAGCACGACCACGTAGTCGCAGGTCCGTTCGAGGTCGGAGACCAGGTGGGAGGAGAGCACCACGCTGATGCCCTGGTCCGCGACGGCCTCCATCAGGCTCCCGAGGAACTCGCGCCGGGCGAGCGGGTCGAGCGCGGCGACCGGCTCGTCCAGGAGCAGCAGCTCGGGCCGCTTGGCGAGGCCCAGCGTGAGGGCGAGCTGGGCGCGCTGGCCGCCCGACATCCGCCCGGCGCGGCGGCCCGGGTCGAGGCCGAGCCGCCCGACGCGCTCGCGGGCCAGCGCGTCGTCCCAGCCGGGGTTCAGCCGGGCGCCCAGCTTGAGGTGGTCGGCCACGCTCAGCCCGGCGTAGAGGGGCGCGTCCTGCGCCACGAAGCCGACCTTGGCCAGCTGCGCGGTCCCGGAGCCGGGGCGGCCGCCCAGCACCGTGATGTCGCCCTCGGTGGGCGCGGTCTGCCCGGCGGCCAGGCCGAGCAGGGTGGTCTTGCCCGCGCCGTTGGGGCCGACGAGGCCCACCACGTGCCCGGCGGGGACGTCCAGGTCGCAGTCGCGCAGCGCCCAGCGCCGCCCGTACCGCTTACCGAGCCCGGCGGCCCGCAGCGCGGCGGTCATGCGATGTCCCGCCGGGCGGCCTCGCGAAAGGCCGCGGTGAACAGCGCCTCGATGCCCTCGTCGTCCAGGCCGTGGCGGCGGGCCTTGGTGATCCAGCGCCGCAGCTCCTGGCGCAGCGGCTCCTGCACCGCCGGGGAGGCCCCGGCGAGGGTGCCGGTCACAAAGGTGCCGACGCCGGGGCGGGCGGCGACCAGCCCGTCGTGCTCCAGCTCGCGGTACGCCTTGAGCACGGTGTTGGGGTTGATCGCGAGGGCCGCCGACACCTCCTTGACGGTGGGCAGGCGGTCGCCCTCGCGCAGCGTGCCGAGCCGCAGGGCCTGCCTGACCTGGCGCACCAGCTGCTGGTACGGCGACAGGCCGGAACCGCCGTCCAGATGGAACTCGATCATGCGCGCTCCATTCATCTAGTTACCTAGCACAATAGGACGCTTGATCGACCGGCTGTCAACCCGTTGACGGGAGGGCGCCGCCCGGTCATCATGAACACACGTTCATGAACGAGCGTTCATAAGGAGGCGCACATGGCGGAGATCGTCAACACGGGCCAGGCTGAGGCGTGGAACGGGTACGAGGGCGAGCACTGGGCCGCGCACCACGACCGCTACGACGCGGTGAACGGCGGCTTCAACGCCGCGCTGCTGGAGGCCGCCGCGATCGGCGAGCGGGACCGCGTGCTGGACGTGGGCTGCGGCAACGGCCAGGTGACGCGGCTGGCCGCGCGGCGGGCGCGGCTCGGGGGCGCGCTGGGGCTGGACCTGTCGGGCCCGATGCTCGCTCGGGCGCGCGCCCTGGCCGCCGAGGAGGGCGTCGCGAACGTGGCGTTCGAGCAGGGCGACGCGCAGGTCCACCCGTTCCCCGAGAGGAGCCTCGACGTCGCGATCAGCCGGTTCGGGGTGATGTTCTTCGCCGACCCGGTGGCCGCCTTCGCCAACATCGGGCGGGCGCTGCGGCCGGGCGGGCGGCTGGCGCTGCTGGTCATGGACCGGCTGGACGGCACCGACCTCGGCGGCGTGCTCGGCGCGCTGTCGCGGCGCATGGGCGCGGGCGAGCCCGCCACCGGCGCGGACGGCACCGGCCCGACCTCGCTGGCCGACCCCGCGCGCGTGCGCGAGATCCTGGGCGCGGCCGGGTACACCGGCATCGACTCCGTCCCCGTGGAGGCCGACCAGGTCTGGGGCCGGGACGTGCAGGACGCCGCCCGCTTCCTGGCGGACTGGGGGCCGATCCGTTACAACCTCGGCAACGGCCCGGAGGTGCAGGCCATAGCGGCGGAGGAGCTGCGCCCGTTCGGCTCGCCGGAGGGCGTCCGCCTGCGCGGCACGGCCCGCATCGTCACCGCGGCGCGTCCGGCATGAACGTCCTGATCCTGGGCGGCTACGGCGCGGTGGGCCGGGAAGCGGCGGCCTCCCTCGCGGACTCCGGCCACACCGTGACGGTGGCGGGGCGGGACCCGGACAGGGCGCGGCCGGTGCCGGGGGCACGGCCGCTCCGGCTCGACGTCCGCGACGAGGCCGCGCTCGAACGGGCGCTGGACGGCGTGGACGCGGTGCTCATGTGCGTCGACCAGGACAACGCGCGCGTCGCGCGGGCCTGCCTGGAGCGCGGCGTCCACTACGCGGACGTCACCGCGTCCGTCGGGCCGCTCACCGAGATCGAGCGGCTGGAGGCGGAGGACGCCGCCGCCGTGCTGAGCGTGGGGCTCATCCCCGGGGTGTCCAACCTGCTGGCCCGGCTCTGCGTGGAGCGGACCGGCGCCCGGGACGTGGAGATCGCCGCGCTGCTCGGCTCCGGCGAGCGGCACGGCGCGGCGGCGATCGGGTGGACGCTCGACGCGCTGCCCGAGCTGGGGCCGTCCTGGCGGGCCCGCTTCCCCGCGCCGTACGGGACGCGGACCGTGCACCGGTTCCCCTTCTCCGACCAGCACACCCTGCCCCGCACGCTCGGCGTCCGGGTCCGCACGGGCCTGTGCTTCGACTCGCGTCCCCTGACCGCCGCGCTCCCCCGGGCCGTGCGCCCGATGGAACGGCCCCGGGTCCGCAAGGCGGTCGAAGCCGTGCTGGCCAGAGTGCACATGGGCGGGGACGGGTTCGCGGTGTCGGCCACGGCGGAGGGCTACACCGTCGCGTTCAGCGGCCGGCTCCAGAGCCGCGCCACGGGGCTCGCGGCCGCCGAGGTCGTCCGGCGGCTGCCCGGCCTGCCGGCCGGCGTGCGGCACATCGACCAGGTCATCGAGCCCGGCCCCTACCTTGCGACGCTGGCGGGTGCCGGGTTCGGCCTGGTTCACTACGATGCCCATTGATGTCTCCACGGAAAGCGGCGGCGCTGCGCGACGACGGGCCCAGCCTGTGCGACCACCTGGTCCGCACCGCCGCGCGCCTCATCGCCGAGCGCGGCACGGCGGGCCTGACCGTCCGCATGATCGCGCGCGAGGCGGGCGTCGCCGACGGGGTGCTGTACAACCACTTCGCCGACAAGGAGGAGCTGCTCGCCTACGCCCTGTGCGCCCACCTCCAGGCGGTGGAGAGCGGGCTCGGCGGGCTGCCCGAGCCCGGCGCCGGCACGGTCGCCGCCAACCTGCGCGCCCACCTCGACTACGGGCTCGCGCTGCACCGGGGCATCCTGCCCGCGCTGGCAGGGCTCACCGGGCAGCCGGCGGTCCTGGCCCGGTTCGCCGGGCTGGCCGGGCCGGAGCCCGAGTGGCGCGACCGGCTGCGCGACTACCTGGAGGCCGAAGCGGAGCTGGGCCGCCTCGCGCCGGACGCCGGGATCGACGCCGCCGTCCGGATGATCGTCGGCGTCTGCCACGAGACGGTCCTGTCGCTGCTGCTGGGCGGCCGGGCCGAGCCGGTGGACGTGCCCGCCGTGGTCGCCGCCGTCCTGCACGGCATCGCCCCGCGGGACGGCTGACCGCCCCACCCGGCCGCCCCTCCTTCAACGCAGGTAGTCCATCCCCATCGCCTCCCGCACCTCGGCCAGGGTCCGGTCAGCGATGGCATTGGCCCGCGCGTTGCCCTCGGCCAGCACGCGCAGCAGCTCGCCCGGGTCGGCCGCGTACTCGGCGCGGCGGGCGCGGATCGGCCTCAGGAACTCGTTCACCGACTCGGTGACGACCCGCTTGAGCGCCGCCGCCCCGCCGTCGCCGATCCCGGCCGCCACCTCGTGCGGGTCGCGGTCCTGGCAGAGCGCGGCCAGCAGCACCAGGTTGGACACCTCGGGTCGCGTCCCGGGGTCGTAGGCGATGCGCCGCTCGGCGTCGGTCTTCGCGCGCCTGATCAGCCGGGCCGTCTCGTCCTCGGTGGCCGACAGCGCGATCGCGTTGCCCCGGCTCTTGCTCATCTTGCCGCCGTCGGTGCCCAGCAGCTTCGGGACGGCCGACAGCAGCGCGTCCGGCACCGGGAAGACGGGACCGTAGCGCTCGGCGAAGCGGCGCGCGATCGTGCGGGTGAGCTCCTGGTGCGGGAGCTGGTCGCGGCCGACCGGGACCAGGTTCGCCTTGTAGAACAGGATGTCGGCGGCCTGGTGCACCGGGTAGGTGAGCATCAGCCCGCTGACCGCCGCCTGCCGGGAGGCGGTGATCTCGTCCTTGACGGTGGGGTTGCGGCGCAGCTCGGCGTCGGTCACCAGGGACAGGAACGGGAGCACGAGCTGGTTGAGGGCCGGTACGGCGCTGTGCGCGAAGACCGTCGAGCGGGCCGGGTCCACGCCGACGGCCAGGTGGTCGGCCAGCAGGCCCAGCACGTGCTCGGGCAGCCGGTCGGCCACGTCCCGGTCGGTGAGCACCTGGTAGTCGGCGATCAGCACGAACAGCTCGACGCCGGCCCGCTGGAGCCGGACGCGGTTGGCCAGGGTGCCGAAGTAGTGGCCGAGGTGCAGCGGGCCGGTGGGGCGGTCGCCGGTGAGGACGCGGAACGCGCCGGGGTCCCGGGCGATGCGCTCTTCCAGGTCGGCATCCGCGTCTGCGGGGGCGAGAACGTCGGTAGGGGCGGTTCGCATGGTGTCTCTCCTCGGGGTCCGGGCGTCCCCCGGAGCGGACCCCGCCGAAGAGAGAAAGGGCCGTCCGGTGGACGGCCCTCGTGCGTGCTCGGTCCGGCCGTCCTAGGACGGCCACCAGGTACGGCACGCGCGGGTCATGTCCCCAGCCTAGCCGCCCACAACCGATCTGGTGATGGATTATCTATCAACTTACTACTTGCTAGCCTGGAGGCATGACCACTCTTTCGCCCAGCGGCGGTCCGCCGGACATGTCGTTCCTGTTCGACCACACCAGCCACGTCCTGCGCACCCAGATGGCGGCCGCGCTCGACGAGATCGGCCTCACGCCCCGGATGCACTGCGTCCTGGTGCACGCCCTGGAGGAGGAGCGCACCCAGATCCAGCTCGCCGAGATCGGCGACATGGACAAGACCACCATGGTCGTCACCGTGGACGCGCTGGAGAAGGCCGGCTACGCCGAGCGGCGGCCCTCCAGCACCGACCGCAGGGCCCGCATCATCGCGGTGACCGAGAAGGGGGCCGAGATCGCCGAGCGGAGCCAGGCGATCGTGGACCGCGTGCACGACTCGCTGCTGGGCGCCCTGCCCGAGGACGAGCGGAAGGTCTTCGTGCGCGCCATGGAACGGCTGGCCACCGGGCATCTGGCCACGCCCGCGCCCGCTCCGCAGGGGGTGCGCCGGGCCCGGCAGCGCAGCGCCTGAGGCGATCTCCTCGAAAATTATCCGTCTGGAGATCGTCTGCTACAAAACCATCTGCTAACGTCTCTCCTGTTCCCCTCGAACAGGAGAGACGGCGATGACTTCCACCACCCCCCACCGGTCCCGATGGCTGGCGCTGGCCATCCTCTGCGCCGGAACGTTGATGATCATTCTGGACGGCAGCATCGTCACCGTGGCGCTGCCGGCCATCCAGCAGGACCTGGGCTTCTCGGCGAGCGGGCTGTCGTGGACGGTCAACGCCTACGTGATCGCGTTCGGCGGCCTGCTGCTGCTGGCCGGGCGGATCGGCGACCTGGTCGGCCGCAAGCGCATGTTCGTCGCGGGCCTGGCGGTGTTCACGCTGGCCTCGCTGCTGTGCGGGCTGGCGGTCAGCCCCGGGACGCTCATCGCGGCCCGATTCCTGCAGGGCGTGGGCGGCGCCATGGCCTCGGCCGTCGGCCTCGGCATGATCATCACGCTGTTCACCGACCCCGCCGAGCGGGCCAAGGCCATCGGGGCCTTCGCCTTCACCGGCTCGGCCGGCGCCTCCATCGGGCAGGTGCTCGGCGGCGTGCTGACCGACGCCCTGGGCTGGAACTGGATCTTCTACATCAACCTGCCGATCGGCCTGGTCGCGATCGTGGCGGCCGTCCGGGTGCTGGACGGCGACACCGGGCTCGGGCTGCGGGGCGGCGCCGACGCGCTGGGCGCCCTGCTGGTCACCGCCGGCGTCATGACCGGCGTCTACGCCATCGTCCAGGCCGAGCACAGCGGCTGGGGGTCGCCGGCCACCCTGGGGCTCGGCGCGCTGTCGCTGGCGCTGATCGCCGGGTTCGTCGCCCGGCAGGCGACGGCCGAGGCCCCGCTGCTGCCGCTGCGGGTGCTGCGCTCGCGCAACGTCTGGGGCGCCAACGCGATCCAGATGCTGATGCTCGGCGCGCTGTTCAGCTTCCAGATGTTCATCGCGCTCTACCTGCAGAACGTCCTGCGCTACGACGCCACCGCGACCGGCCTGGCGATGCTGCCCGCCGCCCTCGCGATCAGCGTCGCCTCGCTCCTGCTGTCGGCCCGGCTGATCACCCGGTTCGGGGAGCGCACGATCCTGCTGGTGGGCCTGGTGCTGCTGCTGGCGGCCCGGTTCTTCCTGATGCGGCTGCCGCTGGACGGCGACTACCTGGCCGACGTGCTGCCGCTGATGCTGCTGTCGGGCGGCTTCGGCCTCGCGATGCCCGCCCTGACGGGCCTCGCGATGTCCGGCGCCCGCGCCGAGGACGCCGGCGTCGCCTCGGGCCTGTTCAACACCACCCAGCAGATCGGCGGGGCGCTCGGCGTCGCGGCGCTCGCCACGCTGGCCGCCTCCCGCAGCGGCGGTGGCACCGCCCCCGCGGCCCTGAACGACGGCTACCACTTCGCCTTCAACGTGGGGGCGGGCCTGCTGGCCGCCGCGATCGTCCTCACCCTGACCGTGCTCCGCAAGCCCAAGAGCACCCCGGCCGACGAGGCCGGCGACGCCCCGGTCCTCGTGGCCGCCTGATCCCCTGCCCCTCCGCACGACCCCCGTCGGGAGCCCGGTCCACGGGCTCCCGACCCTCTCCCACCGAAGAAAGGTCGATCCGATGAGCGAGAAGTACGGCCCCGGAGACGGTCCCGCCCCCCGCGTCCTCACCGACGGCGAGCTGTCGGCCCTGCTGGGCGCCCAGACCTTCGGCACGCTGGCCACCGTCAAGCGCAGCGGCCACCCCCACCTGTCCACCGTCGCCTACAACTGGGACGCCCGGGAGCGGGTGATCCGCATCTCCACGACCGAGGACCGGCTCAAGGTCCGCCAGGTGCGCAACAACCCCCGCGTCGCCCTGCACGTGCCGGGCGGGAACGTCTGGTCGTTCGCCACCGCCGAGGGCGACGCCGAGCTGTCGGAGGTCACGACCGAGCCGGGGGACGCCGTCGGGCGCGAACTGCTGGCCCTGACGCCGGGCTTCCCCGACCCCGCCGACGAGCGGGCGTTCCTGGAGCAGATGGTGAAGGACCGCCGGCTGGTCGTGCGCATGAAGGTGGGCCGCCTTTACGGGACGGCCCTGGACATCTCCTAGTGCGGGATGGCGTACAGCAGCAGCGGCAGCCCCGCCAGCAGCGGTACCGCCGCCATCACGACCGCGCGGACCCACCGGCGCACGGGCTTGGGCTCCAGCAGCCGCTGCACCCGCGCCATGACCGGGATGTCGTCGGCCGTGGCCACGCCCAGCGTCCCCGACGGGGCCGGGCCCGGCCGGGCCGCCGCGAAGCGCAGCAGCGCCGTCGCCAGCTCCCTCGGGGGCCGGTGGCGGCGCGCGCGGTCGTCCGCGGCCATCTCGATCAGCAGCTCGACCGCGTCGAGGCAGCGCCCGACCAGGTGGATCTGCGGGAACACCTGCCGCAGCGAGGTGAACGGCAGCAGCACCAGATCGTGCCGCTCGCGCGCGTGCGCGCGCTCGTGCGCGAGCACCGCGGCCAGCTCGTCGGCGTCCAGCAGCGCCAGCGTCCCGGCGCTCACCACCACCTTCGACGAGCGCACCCCCGGAACGCAGTACGCCGCCGCGCCCGGGTGGTCCAGGACCAGGGTGCCGGGGGCGGCGGAGTCGCTGCGGGAGACCAGCGCCAGCAGAGCGCGGTGGCGCCGCCTGGCGCGGACCACGCGGATCACCGCGTACATCAGCATCACCACCAGCACCACCGTGAGGCTCACAGCGGCCAGCAGCGCCACCAGGTGCACCGTGTCCAGGCGGCCGGCCTGGTCGGCGAACATCCCGGGCACGCCGCCCGCGACGCCCTTCCGGTAGGGCAGCAGCGCCGCGCCCAGCAGCGCGCCGATGGTGGCCACGCCCCAGCTCAGGCCGAGGGCCTGCCACAGGGCGATGCCGAGGCGGGGGGCCCGCCAGGTCCAGCGGGCCTTCGACAGCAGGTGCGCCCCGCCTACGGTTCCCAAGGAGAGCAGTGCGAGCAGGGCCGTTCCGGTCATGCCGGTGGCTCCTTAGCGGAGAGGAGGTCGGCCAGGGCCTGGCGGATGACGGCGGCCTCGTCCTGGGAGACCGACCGCACGAAGTGGGCCAGCGCCGCGTCGCGGTCGCCGGTCTCGTTGAGGGCGCCCAGCATGAGCTCGGTCACGTAGCCCTCGCGGCTGGCGACCGGGCGGTAGCGCCAGGCGCGGCCGTCGCGCTCGCGGGCGAGGAAGCCCTTCTTGGCGAGGCGGTCCAGCACGGTCATGACGGTGGTGTGCGCGAGGTCGCGGTCGCCGGCCAGCGCGCGGCTCACGTCGCGCGCGGTCGCGGGTTCGACACCCGCGTCCTCCCGCGCCCAGAGGACCTCCATGACGGTGCGTTCAAGCTCTCCCAGACCCTTCACGCCTGCCAGGTTATCCGACTGAGACCGATGTCACCACGCCAGGTAGTACTACCGAGTTAAGTACTACAAGTCGTAGTACTACATTCAGTCGTATGAGCTTCCTCCTGCTCCTGGCCGACGCCCCCGTCGTCGCGCCTGTCGCCGACGCCGCACGGGGCGCGGCGTCCCCGGCCGACTTCATGGCCGCCCGCCAGCAGATGGCCTTCACCCTCGGCTTCCACATCGTGCTGGCCTCCATCGGCATCGGCCTCCCGGCGATCACCCTGCTGGCCGAGTGGCGCTCGCTGCGCACCGGCGACACGGTGTACGCCGAGCTGGCCCGGCGCTGGATGAAGGCCGCCGGGGTGCTGTTCGCGGTCGGCGCGGTGTCGGGCACCGTGCTGTCGTTCGAGATGGGCACCCTGTGGCCCGGCTTCATGGACAAGTACGGGCAGGTGTTCGGCGCCGCCTTCGCCCTGGAGGGCATCGCCTTCTTCATCGAGGCGATCTTCATGGGCGTCTACCTGTACGGCTGGGACCGGCTGTCGCCCCGCGCGCACTTCATGACCGGCATCCCGGTGGTGATCGCCGGGATCGCCTCGGCCTCGTTCGTGGTCACCGTCAACTCCTGGATGAACCAGCCGCGCGGCTTCAAGCTCGTCAACGGCGAGGTCACCGACGTGGACCCGCTGGCCGCGATGTTCAACCCGGCCACGCCCGTGCAGGCCGTGCACCTGATCCTGGCCTCGCTCATGGTCTGCGGCTTCCTGGTCGCGTCGGTGTACGCGGTGGCGCTGCTGCGCGACCGCAAGGCCGGCCGCGTCGACCGCTACAACCGGCTGGGCTTCGCCGTGCCGTTCAGCCTCGGCGCGGTCTGCGCGCCGCTCCAGGTGCTGGTGGGCGACTGGGCGACCCGCTTCGTCGCCGACAACCAGCCCATCAAGTTCGCCGCGATGGAGGGCGTGGAGCACACCCAGGCGGGCCAGCCGTTCAAGTTCGCGATCTTCGAGATCCCGAACGCGCTGTCGCTGATGCTGAAGTTCGACGCGCACGCCACGCTGCGCGGCATGGACTCCTTCCCCGCCGACCAGCGGCCGCCCGCCGAGGTGGTGCGGCTGGGCTTCGAGCTGATGATCGTGATGGGGATGTTCCTGCTGGCGCTCGCCGCCTGGTGGGCCCTCACCTGGTTCCTGCGCCGCCGCGCCGCCGGCCGCGTCGGCGAGCTGAACGCCCGCGCGGACCTGCCGTGGAAGCCGTGGTTCCTGCGCGCGGCCACCGTCGCCGGGCTCGCCGCCGTCATCGCGATGGAGGCGGGCTGGACCGTCACCGAGGTCGGCCGCCAGCCCTGGATCGTGTACGGGGTGATGCGCGTCGAGGAGGCCGTCAACCCCAACCCGGGCCTGCGCTTCGGCCTCTACGTCGTGCTGGTCGTCTACGCCGTGCTCGCCGTCGCCACCGTCAGCGTGCTGCGCCGGATGCGCCGCCGCCCCGAACCGCCCGCCCTCGCCGAACCCCCCAAGGAGAAGGTCCCGGCATGAGTTACCCCGACGTCGCCCTCGGGCTGATCCTGCTCGGCCTGTCGGCCTACCTGCTGTTCGGCGGCGCCGACTTCGGCGCGGGGCTGTGGCACATGGTGTCGCGCCGCCGCTCCGACCAGGAGGTCATCGAGCACGCCATGGGCCCGCTGTGGGAGGCCAACCACGTCTGGCTGATCTTCGTGATGGTCATGACCTGGACGGCGTTCCCGCCGGTGTTCGCCGACGTGATGTCCGCGCACTGGGTGCCGCTGTCGCTGGCGGCCCTCGGCATCGTGGCGCGCGGCAGCACGTTCGTGTTCGCCAAGGCCGCCCCCGACCAGCGCTGGCACGCGCCCATCTTCGGCGTCTCCTCGGTGCTCACGCCGTACTGCTTCGGCGCGGTCGCCACCACCGTCGCCACCGGCGGCACGTCCTGGCTGAGCGCCGCCGGCGTCTACGGCGGCGTGCTGACCACCGCGCTGTGCGCCTACCTGGCGGCGGTCTACCTGATCTGGGACGCGCGGCGGCTCGCGCCCGGCGGCGACGTGATGCTGCGGTTCCGGGGCTACGCGATCCTGTCGGGGGTGGCGGTCGGCCTGCTCGCGCTGCCGGGCGCGGTGTCGTTCGGCGTGCACTCGCCGCTGATGCTGGCGTCGGCGGCGGCCGGGCTGGTGTCGCTGGTGCTGGTGGTGCGGCGCAACTTCCTGGCGGTGCGGGTGACGGGCGCCCTCGCGGTCGTCACGGTGCTGTGGGGCGCGGCCGAGATGTCGGGCCTGGACCTGGAATCGGCCGCCGCGCACGACGCGGTGCTCCAGGTGGTGTTCGTCGCGCTCGGCGCGGGCGCGCTGATCCTGGTGCCGTCCATGGCCTGGCTGTTCGTCCTGTTCCAGCGCGGCGCCCCGCAGCAGGCGGAGACGCGCTGAAAGCTTGCGGCGTGCCGGGCGTCACGGTCGGCAACCACGCTCCCGGCACGCCGCATCCGTCCTCGGAAGCCCGCCCGTGAGGCGGGCTTCCCCGTTTCAGGAGACGTGCTCCAGCTCCCGCTTCTCGACGGCCTCGGGCGCGGGCTCCGGCACGGCCTCCGGGACGGGACGGGACGCGCCCGGCCACCACCAGTTCGCGTGCCCGAGCAGGCTCATCAGCGCCGGGACCAGCATCAGCCGCACGATCGTCGCGTCCACCGCGACCGCGACCGCGAGGCCCAGCGCCATCATCTTCACCGTCGGGTCCGGCTGCGGCACGAACGAGGCGAACACGAAGATCATGATGAGCGCGGCCGAGGTGATCAGCCGGGCGGTGGCGGCGATGCCGGTCACCACGCTCTCGTGCGGGTCGCCGGTGCGCTGGTACTCCTCGCGGATGCGCGACAGCAGGAACACCTCGTAGTCCATGGACAGCCCGAAGATCAGGGCGAACATGAACAGCGGCACGAACGACATGATCGGGATGGCCTGGTCCACGCCCAGCAACTCCACCCCCCAGCCCCACTGGAACACCGCCGTCACCACGCCGAACGACGCCCCGATCGACAGCAGGTTCATCAGCGCGGCCTTCAGCGGCACCAGGATCGACCGGAACGCGATCACCAGCAGCAGCAGCGCCACCCCGACCACCGCCACCACGACCGTGAGCATCCGGTCCCCCACGGTGTCGGCCATGTCGATGATCGCGGGGTTCTCGCCGCCCAGGTAGACGGCCGCGCCCGGGTGCCCGGCCTTGACCGCCGGGATGTCGGAGCCGCGCAGCCGGTGCACCAGGTCGGTGGTCCGCTCGGCGTGCGGCGCGGTCTCGGGGATCACGGTGAGGGTGGTCGTGGTGCCCGACACGACCGGGTCGCCGACGAACGCGATCCCCGGCACCTCCGAGAAGCGCTGCCGCAGCTCCTGCCCCAGCAGCGTCGCCTCCCGGGAGGGCTTCTTGGTGATGTCCGGCGCGCCCTTGGGCAGCTTCACCTTGGGCGGCTTCTCGATCCGCTCGACCTTGCCCGGCACCTTGGCGACCACCAGGAACGGGCTGTAGTGCCCCGGCCCGAACTCCTCGGCCACCACGTCGTACGCCTGCCGCGCGTCGGTCTTGGGCGAGTTGAGGCTGTCGGCCATCACGCCGAAGCGCAGGCTGAGCGTCGGGATCGCGAGGACGAGCAGCAGCAGCGTGCCGAGGATCG
This sequence comes from Spirillospora sp. NPDC050679, assembly GCA_044456955.1. Classification (GTDB taxonomy): domain Bacteria; phylum Actinomycetota; class Actinomycetes; order Streptosporangiales; family Streptosporangiaceae; genus Spirillospora. The sequence goes on from JBITGK010000002.1 coordinate 106,516, forward strand.
CGTACGGCCAGGCCCGCCGGTCCACGTGCCGCCCCCAGCGCGCCCACCGCTCGGAGGCGCGGTCGGGCCGCACGCGCGGCAGCCGGTAGCGGTCGATGCGCGTGCCGAGCGCGCCGAGGAGGGCGGGGAGCAGCGTCAGCGCGGCCAGCACCATCAGGCCGACCGCGAGCGCCGAGGCGAGCCCGATCCGTCCGATGAACTCGATCCCCGACAGGAACAGGCCGCAGATCGCGAAGACCACCGTGCCGCCCGCGAACAGCACCGCGTGCCCCGAGTGGGCCATCGCGCGCCCGACGGCGGTCTCCGGGTCGTCGCCGTCGGCGAGCTGCTGCCGGTAGCGGGTCACGATGAACAGCGCGTAGTCGATGCCCGCGCCGATGCCGAGCATCGCGGCGACCATCGGCGCGGTCGGGTGCACCTCGGTGTGCGCGGCCGCCAGGTGGATCACCGAGTAGGCGACCGCCATCCCGCACAGCGACACCAGGATCGGGATGCCCGCCGCCAGGTAGGACCCGAACGCCAGCAGCAGCACCACCATCGCCAGCGCGATGCCGACGCCCTCCTGCGGCCCGCCCTTGGGCTGGTTGAGGATCATCGCGACGATGCCGCCGAACTTCACGTCCAGGCCCGCCATCCGGGCGGGCTCGACGGCGGTGTTCAGCTTGTCCAGGTCGGCGGAGCTCACGTCGCCCATGTCACCGGTCAGGTTGACGCGTATCATCACCGCGCGCGCGGTCTTGATGCCGCCCTGGCCCTGCGCGTAGGGGTTCTCGGTGAACGCCACGCGGTCCAGCCGGGCGATGTTCTCGATGGACTCGCCGATCGTGAGCGCGGCCCGCCAGTCCGCCGGGCTCACCTCCGGCGTGCCGGTGAACACCACCGTCGCAGTCGGCCCGGTCATCGCCGGGAAGTCCTTACGCAAGGTGTCGATGGCGCGCTGGGTCTCGGTGCCGGGCAGGGTGCTCTGCTGGACGAACATGCCGCCGCCGGCGAAGCCCGCGACCACCGTGCCGGCGATCACCAGGAGCCAGGCCGCGAACACGAGCCGTCGCCGCCGCACGCACCAGCGGCCCAGTCGTTCCAGAATGCGCGCCATGCCCGAAGAAAAACACGCTGGGTGCATTTCTGCAATAGATGCAAAAATGCAGTCATGGTAATCTCCGGTGATATGGATCACGTTCCGCGGCCGGGCCTGCGCGAGCGCAAGAAGCGCCGCACCCGGCAGGCCCTCGCCGCCGCGGCGCTGCGCCTGTTCGCCGAGCGCGGCTACGAGGAGACGACGATCGCCGACATCGCCGCGGCCGCCGACGTCTCCCCGCGCACCTTCTTCAGCTACTTCCCGTCCAAGGAGGACGTGGTCTTCGCCGAGATGGACGACCGGCTCGCCGAGGTCGGCGAGCGCCTGGCCGCCCGCCCGCCCGGCGAGCCGCCGCTGGTCACCGTCCGGCACGCGATGGTCGCGGTGATGGAGGCGCTGGTCACCGAGCATGGCTCCTACGGCGCGGTGCAGGTGCGGCTGGTCCTGGAGCGCCCAGCGCTGCGCGCCCAGGCCCTGCAGCGGCTGTCGGACACCCAGGCCGAGCTGGAGGCGTGGCTGCGCGAGCTGAGCCCCGGCATCGACGAGATCGACGCGGTGGCCGCCACCGGCATGGCCGTCGGCGCGATGCAGTCGGTCATCGTGCACTGCCGCCGCAACGGCTACGACCCGGCGGCCATGCGCGCGGCGCTGGACCGCACCCTGAACATCGTGGAGAACGGCCTCGGCTCCGTCGAGGCCATGCGCGGCGCGGGCGGGGCCGCCGCCGCCTCCTAGAACGCCGGGCACCGGCCGGCGGTGGCGCCCGCCGGCCGGTGCCCGGCTCCCATAGGATGCGGTTTCCCCGCTAAGCCCGTTTCCGAGGGAGACCTCCGCGTTGCCCCGTCCGCTCTCCGCCGTGCTGGCCGCGGCGCTGGTGCTGTGCGCCTGCGTCGCCTCCGATCCCGTCCGCAGGGCCATCGGCACGGCCGAGGCCGCGGGCGAGCGGCGCGCCCCCGTCGTGCTGGTGCTCGGCGACAGCTACACCACCGGCATCCGCGGCATCACCCCCGAGCGCGCCTACGCCGCCCAGACCGCCCGCGCGCTGGGCTGGCAGGTCGTGATCGCCGGGCACGCCGGCACGGGCTTCGCGGGCACCGGCGGCACCGGCAAGACCTTCGCCACCCTCTACGAGGAGCAGCTCGCCTGGCGGCCCGCCCCCGACATGGTGCTGGTCTCCGGCGGCCACAACGACGTCTGGTACCCGCCGGGCCTGGTGCAGCAGAACGCGCGCACCCTGCTGGCCAAGATGCGCAAGCGCTGGCCGGGCACGCAGCTCGCGCTGGTCGGCCCGATGTGGGGCGGCGACCCGGGGCCGACCGCGCTGACGGTGCGCGACGTGCTGCGCGAGGCCGCCGCGGGGCTGCGGGTGCCGTTCATCGACCCGCTGGCCGAGCGCTGGATCACCGGCAACGTGCGGCGCCGCGCGGGGAACGCGCCGCGCTACATCCGCTCCGACGGCACCCACCCCAACGAGGCGGGCAACCGCTACATCGCCGAACGGCTGGTCGCCGACCTGCGGGCGCGGAAGCTGGACCGGCCGATGCTCGGCCGCCCGCCGGTCACCGGGTAGCGGCCGGGGCGGGGGGTCACCAGGGGCCGTAGGGGCCGCTGTTGGAGCGGCCGCCCTTGCCCTTGCCCTTGTACGGCTTGACGGCCGGGCGGACGTCGGCCAGGTAGACGGCGGCGGCGATGAAGGCGGCCACCGGCAGGATGCCCAGCAGCAGCATGATCGGGGACGCGCCGGTCAGCGGCGCCGCCGCGTGCGCGGCGCCCAGCACCGCGGCCACGCCGAGGATCGCCAGCCACAGGTTCTTCTTGAGCTTGCCGGCCGCCTCGTAGGCGGGCGCGGGCGTGGTCAGCCCGTCCACCAGGGCCCACAGCTCCATCACGAAAGCGATGATCAGAAGAAGCCAGAAGAAGAAGTGCAGTACACCGAAGGCGGCCACTGGTGATCAACGCTCCTGTCCGTCTCGGGCGGCGCGCGCTGCCGCGGGGTCCGTGCACGTGCGCCCACCCTATGCGCCCGGCCGCCGTCACCGCGAGCACCGTCGTGTCTAGGGAAGACGACGGGACCCGGCCGGACGTTCCCGGCCGGGTCCCGTGCGGCGCCCCTGGGGTCAGGAGTTCTTCTTGGTGCTGCTCGCGGGCGACTTGGCCTGCTCCTGGGCGGTCTTGCGGGCCTGGCCCGCCTTGGCCTTGGACGCGGGCTTGCCCGCGTCGCCGGCGGACACCGCGGCGACCTCCTCGGCCGACTCGGCGACCTCGGCGGCGGTGCGGTGCACGACCTTCTTGCCGCGCTCGGCCAGCTCGTCGATGAAGCCGACGGCGCGGGTGCCGAAGTGGGTGGCGTAGGCGACGGCCGCGCCCGGGATGTCCTTGACCTCGATCCTGTCCTGGATGCGGGCCACGTTGTCGCGCGCCTCGCCGCGGTACTTGTCCACGTTCTGGCGCGCCTGCACGCGGTAGCGGTCCACGGTCTTGCGGACCTCGCCGCGGTACTTGTCGAGGTTGCCGCGGACCTCGCCCTGGACCTTGCCGGCCTGCTCGGGGACCTCGCGGAGCTTCTCCACCGCGAAGTCGCCGGCGCCGGCGAGGGTGTAGACGGCCTTGTTGTCACGGAGGGTGCTGGAGAGCGTCATCCTGCCTCGTCCTTTCCTGCGGTCTGCTCGTGCTCGGAAGTCATGCCGTTGGCTTGGTTCTCCTTGTGGAACGACTCGTAGATGTCGAGCAGAACCTGCTTCTGCCGCTCCGTCAGGAGAAGGTCGGCCCGGATCGCGGCCTGCACGTCGGTGTCGGAATCGCGCTCTTCGAGGATTCCGGCCTGCACGTACAGCACCTCGGCGGAGATCCGCAGCCCCTTGGCGATCTGGGCCAGGATCTCGGCGCTCGGCTTGCGCAGCCCGCGCTCGATCTGGCTCAGGTAGGGGTTGGAGATCCCGGAGACGTCCGCGAGCTGGCGCAGCGAGATCTTCGCCCGCGTGCGCTGCTCCCGGATGTACTCGCCGATGGAGCCGACCTTCGAACTCGCCATGGTTCCACCTTGCGTCAGGGTGCTTGCAATTGCAAGCACGTAGCTAGCACTGCGGCCGTGACGCCGCTCACAACCTCGATAAATATGGCGTCCTCCGTGGCAGAGCGCTTGCTGGGCCCGTTCCGGAGGTGCTGAAAAGCGGGTTTCACACCCATCCGAAATAGGGGCGGCGGTCAGGAGACCGCGTCGGCCGCCGCCGTCCAGGTGTTGCAGTGGGCCAGCCGCTGCTTGAGGTAGCCGGTGCGCACCCAGCCCGCGTAGGCGCGGCCCGAGCCGTGGTCGCGCAGCTCCGGCGGCTGGCGCTCGTCGCCGCGCCCCTGCACGTCGTCCATCATCGCCAGGTACTGCAGGCGCGTCATGGGCAGCGTGCGGCGCTCGGCGCCCAGGAACGCGCCCGCCAGGCACTGGGCCTGCAGCTCGATGCGGCGGCTGACCTCCACCCGCGCCAGCGACCCGGCGTTCTCCATCTGCTGCTGGCCGTAGGCGAGGATGCCCGCGCGGTCCTGCACGTGGTGGCCGTACTCGTGCGCGATGACCCGCGCGAACACCGCGAAGTGCGCCAGCGGCTCGCCGCCGGAGGTCTCCACGATGTGCCGCAGCCCCACGTACATGGTGTTATTGGCCGGGCAGTAGAACGCCGAGGCCCCCGGCGTCGGGTAGGTGCCGCAGGGGCTGGTGCCCGGCTGGTCCCAGAACACCCGCTTCGGCGGGTCGAACGGCAGCTCCGCCTTGCCGAACTGCCGCACCCAGACGCGGTCCAGGCAGTCGCCGAGGGTGTCCATGAAGCGCCGCATCGACGCGGGGCCGGGCGTGATCGCGGGCAGCCTGCACCCGGTGCCGCCGAGCGCGCCGGTGGTGTACAGCCGGTTGGCGGTGGCCTTCTCCCGCGCCACCGGCGCGGCCTTGCCTGGCCGGATCGGGCCACCCTCGCCCGGCCCGAACAGCGCGAAGCCGAGCACGGCGAGCACCGCCAGCGCGGCCAGCCCGCCGATCAGGCCGGCGGCCGTTCCGCCCGCGCTGCGGCGGGGCGGCCTGCGCGGCGGCGCGTAGTGGTAGCGCGGCCCCCCTGGGGCGGGCAGGCCGCTCGGCGGCACGCGCGGCGGTGCCGGTGGGGGGTGTTGACCTGCCATAGCCGGAAATCATCGCACGGCTTGCCGCTACCATTTGCGGCCATGTCTGGCTTTGCGGCGCCGGGGCGCGCGCGGACGGCGTGCGCCGCCCTGGCGGTCTCCGCCCTCCTCCCCCTGTCCCTGCCCGCCACCGCGTCCGCCGACCAGCGCCCGGCGGGCGGCACGGGCGCGAGCGCCGCCGACGGCCGGGTGGTCAAGGACGAGGTCGCCCTCACCCTCGGGCGCGGGGGGCTCGCCAAGGTCCGCGAGACCGTCACCTACCGCTTCGCGGGCGGCCGCGAGATCCAGCGGCGCTTCGTCACCCGCGACCACGACAGCATCACCCGCGACCGGGTCTTCGGGCTGGAGAACGTGCGCGCCTCCAGCCCCGACGGCGGCCCGACCGAGGTGACCGTCACCGAGCAGGACACCGAGACCACCGTCAGGGTCAGGGCGGGCGGCGCGATCAGCGGCGACCGCACGGTCGTGCTGGAGTACGACGTGCGCGGCGCGGTCACCCCGCTGGGCGCGACCGAGGAGTTCCGCTGGCCCGCCGTCGGCGGCTGGCGGGTGCCGGTGGACGAGGCCCGCGCCACCGTGAGCGGCGTGCCGCTGCGCAGCGTCAACTGCTTCGCCGGTCCGCTGGCCAGCGCCATCGGCTGCTCGCAGTTCTCCATGGCGCACACCCGCGCGCAGGGCCTGTACGTGCAGCAGGGGATGCTGCCCGGCGAGTACCTGACGGTGGTCGCCGGGATGCCCGCGGGCGCGACCGGCGGCAAGCCGGTCTACGAGCGGCGGCACACCCTGGCCACCGCGTTCTCGGTCAACGGCGTCACCGGCGCGGCGCTGCTCGGCCTGCTGGTGCTGCTGCTGGGCGGGTTCGCGGGGCTGTACCTGCTGCGCGGCCGGGACGCGCGGGTCGTCGGCAAGAAGGCCGCCGAGGGCGACCACGCGCCGGTGGCGGGCGAGGCGTTCGAGCCGCCGGACGGGGTGCGCCCCGGCCAGATCGGCACGCTGATCGACGAGCAGGCCGACGTCATCGACGTCACCGCCACCATCGTGGACCTGGCGGTGCGCGGCTACCTGCTGATCGAGGAGGAGGAGCCCACCGCCGTCCGCAAGCTGGACTGGGTGCTGCGCCGCCTGGAGCGGCCCGCCACCGAGGAGCTGCTGACCTACGAGCGGCTGCTGCTGGAGGCGCTGTTCACCGCGCCGGACGGGGCGCCGCGCGCGCAGGTGCGGCTGTCGGAGCTCGGCGGGACGTTCGCCACCCGGCTGGCCGAGGTGCGGTCGGCGATGTACGACGACGTGGTGGCGCAGGGCTGGTTCGCCCGGCGGCCCGACACCGTGCGCTCGCGCTGGACGGTCATCGGCTCGGTGCTGACCGCGCTCGGCGTCGCCGGGACGGTGGCGCTGGCGCTGACCACCGACCTGGCGCTGGCCGGGCTGGCGGTGATCATCGCGGGCGCGGCGATGGCGTACGCGGGCCAGTACATGCCGGCCAAGACCGCGCGGGGCTCGACGGTGCTGGCGCACACGATCGGGTTCCGGGCGTTCCTGGAGCGCGGCGAGGTGCCCGGCGACGGCATGGCGGGGCAGCAGCGGATCGCGCTGTTCTCGCGGTTCCTGCCGTACGCGGTGGTGTTCGGCGTGGTGCCGAAGTGGGCCGAGACGGTCAAGGACGCCGGCGAGCGCGCCCAGGGGGCCGACAACCTGTACTGGTACGAGGGCCCGGCCGAGTGGGACCTGTCGGGGTTCGCCGAGTCGATGCGGACCTTCACGCTCGCCACCTCGGGCTCGATCTCCCAGTCCCGGGGGCTGTGAGGCGGGTCATCGGGTTGATCCCCGCCAGGCGGGTAGGGGCCCCTCAGGAGGAGGTGACCGCAATGCTCGCCGAAGCAGCGCCCACAGGCACCAACTACTGGCTGGTCCTGGCGCCCATCATCATCGCCATCGTGATCGTCGCCTGGATCGCGATCACCCGTTCGGCCGCGCGCAAGCACGTGGAGAAGCGGCCGCCGGACCCGGACGCCACCGGGCACCGCGGGCCGGTCGAGGGGGGCATCATCAAGGGCGACCCGGGCCAGCGCAAGCCCTGACGCGGTCCGCCGGCCCCGCGCGGGGCCACCGGTCCCCGCCTGGGGATCGGGGCGGTCCGCGCTCTGGGTAAGATGTCTGACATCTTACCTAGGAGGCTCAGGTGGCCCTCAGTCCCATCCCGGGCGGCTCCACCGTCGACGCCGTGCTCGCCCAGCTCCAGGCCGAGGTCAGCGACGGCGGCTGGCGGGTCGGCGACCGCATACCCGGCGAACTCGACCTCGCGGCGCAGCTCGGCGTGAGCCGCCCGGCCGTCCGCGAGGCGATCCGCGCGCTGGCGCACGTCGGCGTGCTGGAGGTGCGGCGCGGCGACGGCACCTACGTGCGCAGCAGCGCCGACCCGCGCCCGCTGCTCAATCGGGTCGGCCGCGCCGACCTGCGGGACGTGTTCGAGGTGCAGCTCGCCTACGACGTGCAGGCCGCCCGGCTGGCCGCGCGCCGCCGCACGGGCGACGACATCGCCCGGCTGACCGGCCTGCTGGAGGCGCGGGCCGCCGCGAGCGGGGCCGTGGAGTTCGGCGACGCCGACGCCCGGTTCCACATGGGCGTGGTGGAGGCCGGGCGCAACCCGGTGCTGATCGAGGCCGTGCGGTACTTCCTGCGCCGCCTCCGCGACTCGATGGCCACGCTGCGCCTGGACCACCAGGTCCCCGAGGCCAGCCAGCAGGCGCACCAGGACGTGCTGGACGCCATCGTGGCGCGCGACGCCGACGCCGCCGGACGCGCCGCCGCCGCGGTGGTCGAGCCCACGCTCGCCGCCCTGGAGGAGCTCATGGCGGGCCACGGGCAGCGGGGCGGGCGGTGACCGGGCGGCGCGCGACGACGCTCGCGCAGCTCGCCCTGATCGTCCTGGTCGCGCTGAACCTGCGGCCCGCCATCACGGCCGTCGGCCCGCTGCTCACCGAGATCCGCGGCGAGTTCCACCTGTCGGGCACCGCGGCGGGCGCGCTGACCACGCTGCCGCTGGTGTGCTTCGGCGCCTACGGCCTGGTCGCCCCGTTCCTGCGGCGCGTCCCGCGCAGCGAGACGCTGGTGGTCGGCGGGATGTCCCTGCTGGTGGCGGCGCTGCTGCTGCGGCTGGTCGACGCGCCCGCCGCGCTGTTCGCCGGCTCGCTGGTGGCCGGGATCGCCATCAGCGTCGGCAACATCGCGATGCCCGCGATCATCAAGCGGGACCACCCCGGCTCCATCCCGGCGGTCACGGCCGTCTACTCGGTCGCGGTCACCGTCGGCGCGGCCGCCTCGTCCGGGCTGGCGGTGCCGGTGGAGCACCTGGCCGGCGGCTCCTGGCGCTGGCCGCTGGCGCTACTGGCGATCCCGGCGGCCTTCGCGGCGCTGGTGTGGCTGCCCCGGACGCGGCGGCCGATCAGGTCGGCGGGCGCGGCCCCGGAGGGCCCCGCCGAGCCCGCCCGCGCGGTGGCGCGGGTGGTGTGGCGCTCGCCGCTGGCCTGGGCGGTCACCGCGTTCATGGGCACCCAGTCGCTGCTGGCCTACGTGGTGATCGGCTGGCTGCCGACGCTGTGCCAGGACCGCGGCATGGCCGAGGCCCCGGCCGGGTACGTGCTGGCGCTGTCCAGCCTGCTGCAGGCCGTGGGGTCGCTGGCGGTGCCGGTGGTGGCGCGGCGGACCCGCGACCAGCGGCCGCTCGTGCTGGCCGTGGTGGCGCTGTGCGTGGTCGGGTTCGCCGGGATCACCTGGGCCCCGATCGGCACCGTGTGGCTGTGGGCGGTCGTGCTGGGCCTCGGCCAGGGCGCCGGGTTCGCCGCCGCGCTGTCGTTCCTCGGCCTGCGCTCGCACGACGCGCGGATCGCCGGGCAGCTGTCGGGCATGGCGCAGGGCGTCGGCTACGTGATCGCCGCGCTCGGGCCGCTGGCGATCGGCGCGCTGCACGACGCCACGCACGGCTGGACGGTGCCGATGGCGGTGGTCCTGGTGATCGCCGTGGCGCTGGTGGTGCCGGGCATGGCCGCCGGGCGCGACCGGACCGTCGGCGGGCCGGAGGGCGGCCGCGACCCCGCGGCCGAGCCCTCCCCCGCGCTTCGGTAAACCCGGCAAACACCCGGGCAACGCGTCGCCATTTTGGTGGAACGTGCGCCGAAAGTCGCATTTCGGCTGCTTACGCTGGCCCCATCCGACGTTTCCGTGCTCGATCGGAGGATCAGATGGTCACGACGATGGTGCTGGCGCAGGCGGCCGCGGCCCCCACACCGGGCTACGGCAACCCCACGGGCGTGGGCGTTTCCCTGCTGTTCGGACCCCTGGTCGTCGCGCTCGCGCTTGTGACCTGGCTGTCCCTGGTCGGGTTCGCGTCCTGGCCGGGCGCCCATCCGCCGCGCGGCTACGACCAGTCCCCGCACCGGGGGCCCGTCGAGGGCGGCATGTACCACTACCGGCCCGGGATGTTCTCGCACAGCGACGTGGACACCGCGACGAGGACGGCCCGGACGCCGAGAGCCGCGAGGACCGCGAAGGTCACAGAGGCCGCGCGCACCACGGAGACCACGAATACCGCGGAGACCGCGCAGGCCACGCAGGCCGCGAAGGTCGAGGAGGACGCGAGCGCCGCCCGTCCCACGAGGAGTCCGGGCGCCACGCGCCTCTAGCCGTCCAAGAGCGCGGGGGCGGTCCGGCCGCGCCGACCGGACCGCCCCCGCCCCATGCCCTACCGGCAGTCGCGGGCGGGGTTGTCGTGGGTGACGGCGCAGGCCATGCGGCGCCCCTTCCCGCCGGCGGGGTAGCGCTTCTCCAGGGCGGCCACCAGGTCCCGCCACTGGCGGCGGGTGTCGGCGATGGCGAGGGCGACCGCGCTGGCGAAGTTGGTGCCGATCCGGCCCCGGTCGGTGGTCGGGTCGGAGGCGGCCCCGGTCACCGGGTCGATCAGGCCGTTGTCCTTGTTGAGCACGCGGTGCCTGATCCGCTTGCCGCCGGAGCAGCCGCGCTTCTCCCCCGAAATGGCGGCCGCGCCGTCGAAGCACCCGGTGCTGAGGTTCAACGGGACGTCGGCGGCCGTGGGCTGGGGATCGCGGAACGGATGGAACAGCGGGAAGGGCGTGCTGTTGCCGAGGCCCGGCGGATTGGTCGCCCCGAGGGCCTGGGGCCCGGCCGTGTCGGCCCAGTTGCTGTGGGAGTAGAAGTCCTGCACCGCGTGCATGGCCCGGCCGAACTGCTCGAACACGTCGCACTTGGCGCGTCCCTTGGCCTGGTTGTACACGCACCGGAAGGAGAGGTCGACCTGCCCGGGGGCGACCGTGCCGTTGCGTTGCAGCAGGCGGTCGGCGTCGCTCAGCGCGTTGTTCATGCGGGTGCGCACGTGGCCGATGCAGCCCAGCAGGTTCTTGGTGGCGTCGGCGCGGCTCTGCGGGTACCCCTTCTGGTGCAGGTAGTCGGCGTTGTCGCAGTGGGCGGCCGGCTGGAGCACCTCGCGGCCGAGGTCGGGGGCGCCGATGCCGCCGCCCTTGCCCTCGGCCCCGGCCAGCTCTTCCAGCGACTTCGGCTCGAAACAGTAGTTGTCGGGCGCCCGCCCGGTGGGGCAGGCCAGGGCCGCGCGGGTGATGCGTTCGTGCTCGGCGCGCTGGCCGAGCTTGTCGGTGAGGGTGCCGAAGGAGTGCGCCGGAGGGGCGATCCCGGCCAGTGCCGTGCACGTGACGGCTCCGGCGACCGCGGCGGCCACTGATCTGTACTTCCTCATCACGTCTCCATCGACGTCCGATCCCGAGGAGCGCGTTATCGAAGGGTCGATGTCGAGCCCGCCACTCCCTTGACCAACACAGAGTGGCAAGCCGGTGACGCTAAGTAAATAGCCTGCTGGAAGTTCTTCCGGCGGACCGGGCTCCGGCGGGGTCAGCCGTCGAAGACGCCGGGGACGATCCGGATCGCGCCGACCGGCTCGTCCCCGCCGTACAGGGTGACGGCGGCCAGCTCGTCGAGCGCGGCCGGGTCGGCGGGCCGCACGCCGAGGGCGCGCAGCAGCGCCACCGTCACCGGGGTGCGGGCCCGCATCGCCCCGTCGTCGATCTTGATGACGCCGGCGCGGCCGTCGGCGAACGCGAACGCGTCCACGCCCTCGGCCCCGCACTTGACCAGCAGGCCCGGCACCGCGTCCATCAGCCGCCGCTCCTCGCGGCGGGTCCCGGAGGTCCACTGCGGGAAGTCCCGCATGGCGTCGGCGACGCGCCGCTCGGGGGTGCCGGGGGCGGCCACCACCAGCGCGCGGAACGCCCGCGCCACCCCGGTCGCCGAGACCGCGAACAGCGGCGCGCCGCAGCCGTCCACGCCCACGGCCGCGGGCTTCTCGCCGGTCAGTTCTTCCACCACCTCGCGGGTGGCGACCTGGAGCGGGTGCGCGGGGTCCAGGTAGTCCGCGGTCGGCCAGCCCGCCGCGACGCAGGTGGCCAGCATCGCGGCGTGCTTGCCCGAGCAGTTCATGCGCAGCCGGGACGCGCTCCCCCCGTTGCGGGCCACCTCCAGGCCGACCTCGGGGTCCAGCGGCCACTGCGCCGGGCACCGGAGGTCCTCGGCGCCCAGTCCGACCGAGGCCAGGATGCGCTCGGCGCCCTCCACGTGGAAGTCCTCGCCGGAGTGGCTGCCCGCCGCGATGGCCAGCAGCTCGCCGGTCAGGCCGAGGCCCGAGCGCACCATGGCGACCGCCTGCATCGGCTTGTTGGCCGAGCGGGGGAAGATCGGATCGTCCGGGGCGCCGACGCCGACCGCCACCGAGCCGTCGGCGGCCAGCCCCACGGCCGAGCCGCGGTGCCGCGACTCGACGAAACCGGACCGTTCCACCTCGACCAGTACCGGACCGCTCACGCCCGCCCCCCTCGCGCCGTCACCCGACGATCATCCTTCCCAGGATATTCACCGCAAAAGGGGGCGGCGAACAGCAGGATCAGCGGTTCTTGACCCCCAGGAAGTCCCGGGCCTCCGCCGGCGGCATCGGCGGCCGCTGCGCGAAGCGGGCCAGGGCGCCCGCCCGCTCCACCAGCTGGGCGTTGGAGGCGACCGGCTGCCCCTTGGCGTAGGTCAGGGTGTCCTCCATGCCGACCCGCAGGTGACCGCCCGCCGACAGCGCCGCGAACAGCACCGGCAGCCCCGTGCGGCCGACGCCGGTCGCCGACCAGGTCGCGCCCTCCGGCAGCGCCTCCACCGCCGCCACCAGCGTGCGCGCGTCCCCGGGCATCCCGCCCGGCACGCCCATCACCAGGTCGCAGTGCACCCGGCCGCCGTAGGGCGGGCCGTGCTTGTCCAGGAGGCGGTGCAGCGCGGCGACCTGCCCGAGGTCGAACAGCTCGAACTCGGGGACGATCTCCAACTCCTGCGTGCGCCGGTACAGCTCCACCATGAACGGCCAGGGGTTCATGAACACGTCGTCGCCGAAGTTGACCGTGCCGCAGGTCAGCGAGCAGCCGTCCGGCCCGGCCTCCAGCACCCGCAGCCGGTCCTCGTAGGAGTCGGTGACCGCGCCGCCGGTGGACAGCTGGACGATCAGGCCCGTGCCCTCCCGCAGCGCCCGCACGGTGTCGGTCAGGCGGGCGAGGTCCAGCGTGGGCCGCGCGTCGTCGTCGCGGACGTGGACATGGATCACCGCCGCCCCCGCGGCCTCGCACTCCTTGGCCGTGCGGACCAGCTCTTCCAGGGTCACCGGCAGGGCCGGGACGTCGTCTTTCGCTGACTCGGCGCCCGTGGGCGCCACCGTAATGAGCGTCGTTGCTCCCATGCCAGGCAGAATGCAGGGTCATGCGAGCAGTCGTCCAGAGGGTGAGCGAGGCGAGCGTGACCGTGGACGGTCGCGTCGTCGGACGGATCGACGGACCGGGCCTGGCGGTCCTGGTCGGGGTGACGCACGACGACACCCCCGAGCAGGCGCGCAAGCTGGCCGCCAAGCTGTGGGGGCTGCGCGTCCTGGCCGATGAGAGGTCGGCCTCCGACCTCGGGGCGCCGCTGCTGGTGATCAGCCAGTTCACGCTCTACGGGGACGCGCGCAAGGGCCGCCGCCCCACCTGGATCGCGGCCGCGCCCGGCCCGGTCGCCGAGCCGCTGGTGGACGCCGTGGTCGCCGAGCTGCGCGCGCTCGGCGCCGAGGTCGAGACCGGCGTCTTCGGCGCGGACATGAAGGTCGCCCTGGTCAACGACGGCCCGATCACGCTGGTACTGGAGATCTAGAAGCCGTAGACCATCCCGGCGAGCGTCACCGCCGTGCCGAGCGCGGCCGCGAGGATCATCAGCCGGTCGGTCTGCGAGAGCCTGCCCCGCACCTTCGGCGAGACCAGCACGACCCCGGTCTCGCGATCGGGGTCCGGCGCCGCCCGCCTGCGGAACGGGTCGTGCAGGCCGACCAGCCGCCACACCGCGTCGCTCTTGATCCGCTGGTGCGGCTCGGCGCAGGCGAACAGCCGGCCCCGGGCGGGCTCGCGGCACGAGTAGCCCTGCCGCGTCATGACCCGGCACACCGTCGGCACGAGCACGAACTCGTACAGGCACCACAGGGCGAGGCCGACCAGCGCCAGCCGCCACGATCCGAACCACCAGGCCGCCGCGGCGATCCCCGCGAACAGGGCCCACCACAGCAGCGCCGACTCACGCCTGCGGCGGCGCCGCCGGCCCATCGTCCCCTTCTTGCCCGCGAGCGGCGGTTCCTCGTTGCCCAGGTTCGCGACCATCGGTCGGGACCCACCTTCCCCTGGCGGCGGCCGATCGCACTTCCTCCACGACAGACGAGTCTGCCCGCCTGGGCGAGGTTTTACGCCCGGTTTGCGGCGGTCCGCCGGAGGGCGATCTGCGCGTTCGCGCCGGTGTCGGGGGACACCACGACCTCCTGGGCGGCGGCGACCCCGCCGGCCAGCAGTTCGGCGTCCACCGGGGTGGTGCGCTTGACCAGCGCCAACGCGACCGGCCCCAGCTCGTGGTGCCGGGCCGCCGACCCCACGAACCCGACCGTACGTCCGCCGGGGATCTCCACCGGGTCGCCGTGCGCGGGCAGCCGGTCAACGCTCCCGTCCAGGTGCAGGAACACCAGGCGGCGCGGCGGACGGCCCAGGTTGTGCACCCGCGCGACCGTCTCCTGGCCCTTGTAGCAGCCCTTGTTGAGGTGCACCGCGACCTCGATCCAGCCCATCTCGTGCGGGATCGACTTGGCGTCGGTGTCCAGGCCCAGGCGCGGCCGGTGCGCGGCGATGCGCAGCGCCTCGTAGGCCCACATGCCCGCCGGGCGCAGCCCCGGGACGTCGTCGGGCAGCGTCGCCAGCCGCTCGCGCGGGACGATCCAGTCGGTGCCGCCGGTCACCGGGTCGGCCAGGCCGCGCTCCCCGTGCGGGTAGGACGCGCCGGCCTCGCCGGTCAGCGTCACCACCGCGAAGCGCTCGGACTCGTCGGCCACCTCGACCCGCAGCATGAAGCGCATCCGGTCGAGGAACTCCACCAGCGCGGGCGCGGTGCCCGGCTCGACGTGGGCCCAGACCGCCTCGCCGTCGTCCACCAGGCGCAGGTGGTGCTCGACCCGGCCGTTGACGTCGAGCAGCAGCGCCTCGGTCGGCTCGTCCGGCCGCAGGCCCTCGAGGTGCTGGCTGGTCAGGCTGTGCAGCCAGCGCAGCCGGTCCGGCCCCGCGATCCGCACGACTCCCCGGTTGCTGCGGTCGACGTACGCGGTGCCCGCCTCCAGGGCGCGCTGTTCCTGCGACGGCTCCCCGTAGTGCGCGGCGATCTCCTGGTCGGGCGCGTCGCCGGCGACGGCGCCCTTCAACTGCAGCAGCGGGCTCTCCATGCCCCCCACACTACGACGCGTGGCAGGCGGCGCAGCGGCCGTACACCGTGAGGTGGTGCACGTCGGTCTCGAAGCCGAACTCCTTGCGCAGCCCGGCCGCGAGACCGGCGGCGGCCTCGGGGTCGACGTCGTTGACCGTGCCGCAGTCGCGGCACACCAGGTGGATGTGCTCGGCGTCGGCGGCCAGGTGGTAGTTGGGCGGCCCGTGCCCCAGATGGGCGTGCTTGACCAGCCCCAGCTCCTCCAGCAGCTCCAGCGTCCGGTAGACGGTGGAGATGTTGACGCCCTTGGCGGTGCGCTGCACCTCGGTGCAGATCTCCTCGGGGGTCGCGTGCTCCAGGTTGGTCACCGCTTCGAGGACGAGCTGGCGCTGCGGCGTGACCCGGTAGCCCTTCGCCCGCAGCTCCTCCTGCCACGTCTCGGCCATGCCCGAAGTCTATGCGCCCCGGGGCGGCGGAAGGGGCGCGCGAACCGGAGACCGTCCGCGCCCGGGGCGCGCCCGCCGGAGCCGCCGCGGACGAGGCGGCAGGCCAGCAGGACGACCTTCACCCAGGGGACGAGCCAGGCGGTCGCGACGAGCGCGGGGCCCAGGTCGGCGCTGACCAGGGCCGTGACCAGCTCCCGGGCGGTGACGAGGTTGAGACCCGCGCCGACCGCGCGGGCGGTGAGGCGGATGGGGGCCAGGTTCCAGAGGGTCGAGTTCCAGAGGTTGAGGACTGCTCCCCGCATCTGCCGTCACCTCCCTTCGGTGTCGCGCGGGTCCGGTACGGGCGGGTCAGAGGCTGCGGGCGGTGATGTCGCCCTGAGCGGTGGTGGCGTGGATCGTCAGCCCGGCGGGGCCGCTGTTGGCGAGGGCGTTGTCGACGCGGCCCATGGAGGTTCCGGCGTCCAGGGAGGCCGAGACCCCGGCGGCGGCGTTGACGGTGATGTCGCCGGCCTGGGTGCGCAGGGTGAGCGTCCCGCCCGCGGCTTCGGCGACGGTGATGCCGCCCTTCTGGGTGGTGATCTCACCGGAGCCGTCCAGGCGGGCGACGTTGACGTCCCCGGCCTCGGTGGTCAGGCGCACGGCGGCGGCCTGGTCGAGCTCGACGTCGCCGTGGCCCTGGAAGGAGACCTCGCCCAGGCGGCCGGTGCCGCGCAGGTCGATGCCGACGGCCCGCACCTGGGACCCGGCGGGCAGGTGGACCGTCACCTCGACGGCGCCGGAGGGGCCGAGGACGCGGTTGCCGCCGGGGGTCGCGACCTGCAGGACGCCGTCGGCGTACTCGACGGCGGTCTGCTCGGCGGCCTTGACGTCGCGGCCCTTGCCCGGGTCGGCGGGCATGACCTCGACGGTGGTGTCGGCGCGGTCGGCGGCGACGAGGCGGACGCGGCCTGCGGGGACGTCCAGGACGGCGGTGACGGGGGCGGGGGTGGTGAAGGTCTGCATCGTGCGCTCCTTGCAGCTCGTCGTTTCTGACATTGGAAACGCTACGTTGCTTTCCAAGTCTGCACAACAAGATCTTTGCTTTGAAGAAGCGTTTATGCAGGTAGATACTCGATAATCGTTGCAACTCGTTGCGGTTTAACGCAACAGAGCAGGCGTCATTCGTTGCATCACATTGAAGGTGAACGCTATGGGCGCGGCCGGCCGGCCACCGCGGGGCCGAACGCGCGGCCCGGCCGCGGGCGGTCCGCGCGGGACCGGGCGCGGCAGAGCGCCGCCGCCCGCGGGACCCCTCTCACAGGGGGCGCGGAAAATTCATTTGCCCACTCGAAACGGTCTCGCATAACGTGCAGGCACGCAGGAAAGGAGGTGGTCCTCAGCATGGTTGACAGTAGGACTTGCGAGGTGGCTGTCCGCTAGGTCGCCGTCCGCCTCGGCACCACCTTTCCGTGGACGTGCTAGCCGTCCTCAGGGGGTGGACCGGTCGCGACGCGACCGGCGAGTACCAGGCAGACACCGGGTCCCCGGACTGATGGGTAGTCCTCCCATCCCCCGCACCGAGCGGGAATGTCCGGGGACCTTTTGCCGTCTAACCGGCCTTCTTGAGCTGCGCCGACAGGTGCACCTGGAGCGGCTGGCCCACGGCCGCCATCTCGTAGACCCAGCCGAGGTCGCGCTTGCCGTCCTTCTCCGGCAGCAGCCCGTACATGCGGGTGCCGGCGGTGACCTCCTTGGCCGTGGCGGTCCGCGCGACCACGTCGGTCTGCAGCTGGACGCGGTGGAAGGCCAGGTCGCCGACGTAGATCTCCACGATGCCCGTCGGGTGGGCCAGGGTCAGCTCGATCTGCTTGCCCCCGTGCAGCCGCCAGTAGCCGGTCTCGGTGGCCAGCGGGCGGCCCACCGATCCGTCCGGCTCGATCAGCCAGCTCCTGCTGGAGTAGACCAGGAACGGCTTGCCGATGTGGGTGAAGGAGATCTCCTGCCCGAAGTTGAACGCCTCGATGGTCGGGTAGTCGCCGACTCCGGCGCCCTTCCACGTGCCGAGCAGGAACTCCAGCGGCTTCAGGTCGGGGTGCAGCTCAAACTCCATGGCAACAGAGCGTAGCGGCTATTTCAGCCGGGCCAGCCGCACCACCAGCGCGATCGCGGCGGCCGCGACCAGGCCGAGGAACAGGACCAGGACACCCGCGCTCACCATGCCGCCCATGGGCGTGATCGTAGGGGATCGGCGGGCGGGCGGCGGGTTAGAGTGCGCGGTATGGCGAGATCTCTGGTGATCAAGGCGACGGCGGGCGCGGACGGCGCCGAGCGGTGCAACCAGGCGTTCACGGTCGCGGCGGCCGGGGTCGCCAGCGGGGTGCCGGTGTCGCTGTGGCTGACCGGCGAGTCGGCGTGGTTCGCGCTGCCGGGGCGGGCCGGGGAGTTCAAGCTGCCGCACGCCACGCCGCTGGAGGACCTGCTGGAGGTGGTGCTCGCCGGGGGGCGGGTCACCCTGTGCACGCAGTGCGCGGCGCGGCGGGGGATCGGGCCCGACGACGTGCTGCCGGGGGTGCGGATCGCCGGGGCGCCCACGTTCGTGGAGGAGATCACGGCCGAGGGCGCGCAGGCGCTGGTGTACTGACCGGTTTGACCGGCGCGGAGCGGAGATAACAGGGCGACAGTCCCCTGCCGGAGGAGCGCTGCGTGGTCGAGATACCGATGTGGGCCTGGTGGGCGACGATCGGCCTGGTCCTCGCCCTGTTCGTGTTCGACCTCGTGGTGGCCGTCGGGCGGCCGCACGCCGTGGGGCTGCGGGAGGCGGGCTTCTGGTCGGCGTTCTACGTCGGGCTCGCGCTGCTGTTCGGCGTGGCGGTGTGGGTGCTGGTCGGCGGGGACGCGGGCACCGAGTACTTCGCCGGGTGGGTGGTCGAGAAGAGCCTGTCGGTGGACAACCTGTTCGTCTTCCTGATCATCATGTCGCGCTTCCAGGTGCCGGCCGAGTACCAGGAGCGGGTGCTGCTGTTCGGGATCGCGGCGGCGCTGGTGCTGCGGGCGGTGTTCATCGCGGTGGGGGCGGCGGCGATCAGCCTGTTCTCGTTCACCTTCCTGGTCTTCGGGCTGGTGCTGCTGTGGACGGCGGTGCAGCTGGTGCGGCACCGCGGCGACGAGCCCGAGGTCGGCGACAACTGGCTGGTGCGCCGGGCCCGCAAGGTCATGCCGGTGAGCACCGACTTCCACGGCGGCAGGCTGCTGGCGCACGAGGACGGCAAGCGGGTCATGACGCCGCTGCTGCTGGTCTTCCTGACGATCGGCAGCACCGACCTGCTGTTCGCGCTCGACTCGATCCCGGCGGTGTTCGGGGTCACCCAGTCGGCGTTCATCGTGTTCGCCGCCAACGCGTTCGCGCTGCTGGGGCTGCGCTCGCTGTTCTTCCTGATCGAGGGGCTGCTGACCAAGCTGGTCTACCTGTCGATCGGGCTGTCGGTGATCCTGGCGTTCATCGGGGTCAAGCTGATCATGGCGTTCCTGCACGAGGACGTCACCGAGGCCGTGCCGCACATCCCGACGCCGGTGTCGCTGGCGGTCATCCTCGGCGTGCTGGTGGTCACGGCGGTGGCGAGCCTGCTGCGGACGCGCTCGCACCCGGAGCAGAAGGCGCACGCCCGGTGCAAGCGCAAGCGCAAGGAGCCGGCCGAGACCGCGGCCTGAACACGGCGACGCCGCGCGGCCCGGGAGGGTCGCGCGGCGTCGGTCTCTCCCGTCAGGAGGTCAGGACGGCGTTCAGTCGCTCGTCGCGCAGCCGCTCGGACCAGGAGGGCTCCAGCGGCCGCAGCTCGCGGCCGAGGGCCCAGGTCAGCAGCAGGTCGGCCAGCCCGGGGTTGCGGACCAGCGCCGGGCCGTGCATGTAGGTGCCGAGGATGTGGCCCTGGTAGGCGCCCTCGAAGCCCTGCCCGTCGCCGTTGCCGACGCCGGAGACGACCTTGGAGAACGGGCGCGCGTTCGGCCCGATCGTGGTCGCTCCCATGTGGTTCTCGAAGCCGGTGACGCGCGGGACCTGGAGCTCGGCGGCCACGTCGGACACGACCTCGCCCACGGCGCGCTGCTGGCCCCGGTAGCTGCGGATGTCCAGCAGGCCGAGGCCCGGCAGCGGCTGGCCCTCCTCGCCGCCGAACTCGTGCCCCATGATCTGGTAGCCCGCGCACACCGCGAAGATCACCGCGTTGCGGCGCGCGGCGGCGTGCAGGCCGCCGTCGTTGCGCAGCCGCTGGGCGGCCAGGATCTGCGGCCGGTCCTCGCCGCCGCCCAGCAGGTAGATGTCGCCGTCCTGGGGCACCGGCTCGTCCGAGCGCAGGTGCACCGTCTCGGTCGGGATGCCGCGCAGCGCGGCCCGGCGCTCCAGGACGATGGTGTTGCCCTGGTCGCCGTAGGTGCTGAGCAGGTCGGGGTAGATCCAGACGATCTTGATGTGGTCAGACGACACGGCCGTACCTCGTTCGGATGTTCTGGAAGGCGGTGTAGTTGGCGATCACGTCCAGGTGGCCCGGCGGGACCGCCTGCACCGCCTGCTCGAAGTCGTCCACCACGGTGAACGACACCTCGGCGGCCTCCAGCCGCGCGGCCAGGTCGATGCGCCGCTCGCCGGTCACCCACACGGGGCGGCCGCGCAGGATGCGGTAGTCCACGTCCCACAGCCAGGAGGTGTCGCGGCCGTCGGGGCCCTGCGCGTTCACCGACAGCGCGACCGGGCCGGGCGCGGGCTGCAGCACGTCGAAGGCCTCCAGCCAGCCGGCCGGGTTCTTCGACAGCAGCAGCCGCATGGTGCGGCCCTGGTGCTCGACGGTGGTGTAGCGGCCGGCGACCGACTTGACCTCGGCCATCAGCGGCAGCGCCTGCTCGGGCGGCACGCCGAACTGCGCGACGACCGCCAGCGCGATCGCGGCGTTGGAGCGGTTGGCGCGGCCGGGCAGGTTGAGGCCCGACAGCGGGATCGCGCGGCCGTGCGGGTCGACGACGTGGTCGCCGCGCAGCACCCAGTCGGGGCGGGGCCGGGAGAAGTGGCACTGGCGGCAGCGCCAGTCGCTGTTCTCCTCGCCGTCCTGGCGGTCCAGCGGGCCGCCGCACTCGGGGCAGCACCAGGAGTCCTCGCGCCAGTGCTGGCCGGCCGCGACCCAGGTGACGCTCTTGGCGGTGGCCGCGCCCCAGGTGACCAGCGGGTCGTCGCAGTTGGCGATGACGTGGCTCTGCGGCGAGGCCTCCAGCGCCCGGCGCCACTTGCCCGCCAGCAGCCAGATCTCGGCGGCCCGGTCCATCTGGTCGCGGCTGAGGTTCATCAGCGCGACCAGGTTGGCGCCGGTCTCCTTCAGCACCATCGGCACGTACTTCTCGTCGCACTCCAGCACGCCGTAGTGCGCGCCGGGCGCCGAGGCGAGCGCCGACACGTGCCCGGTGGGCATGTTGGCGCCGAAGGCGTTGGTGGCGACCTCGCCGAGCGGCGTCATCGCCGAGGTGATCAGCCGGGTCGTGGTGGTCTTGCCGTTGGTGGCGCTGACCAGGACGAGCTTGCGGTCGGCCGCCAGCCGGGTCAGCAGTTCCGGATCGAGGCGGAGCCCGATCCGGCCGCCGATCACCGAGCCGTCGCCCTTGCCGGCCAGCCGGGACATGGAGGCGGCCGTGCGACCGAGCGCGACCGCGAGCTGCGAACGCAGCGGAAGCTTGCTCATAAACGTTCGTCTTCTTCCGGTTGAGCATCTGAAGCGCCTCGAAACCTTGCCCGAGCCTAACCGCTCTACCCCTCTGCTTGGCGTCGACCGCCCGATCACCGGACCCGTTCCAGGTGAAGCGGGACGCACCGCCTCCCGCGGGCGCTCCGATTGCGACGAGGATCACATGGGCGCCGGGTAAACCGGGAGCGCCGGTCTTGACCTTGACAGAACGATCGTGGTTCGGTGCCAGCCCCGGCGGACGCCGTCCGTCGGCCGCGAAGTCTCCATCGCGGCGTCACGAAACGGCGGCACG
Source organism: Spirillospora sp. NPDC050679 (assembly GCA_044456955.1). Taxonomy (GTDB): domain Bacteria; phylum Actinomycetota; class Actinomycetes; order Streptosporangiales; family Streptosporangiaceae; genus Spirillospora. Next base: position 128,008 of record JBITGK010000002.1, read on the forward strand.
CAGTACTTTTGTCGGGGTCCCTGCCAGTACGCGGGGAAGCGGCGCCCGCGACGGGCGGGCGGGCCCGGGAACGAGGGCGAATCAGGCGACGAGGCGAGGTTCTGGACTATGCGGTGTCCGACGTGCGGTGGCGACACGCCCGGGACGCTCGGCAAGTGTTCGAACTGCGGCGCTGCGCTGAACGAGCCGCTGGGCGCCCCGGTCGCGGCGCCCGACGCCGCGCAGGGGCTGGGCGAGGGAACGGTGCTGATGCCGCCGCCGACCCCGTCGTGGGCGTCCGCCCCGGCGCAGGACTCCGGGCCGATGGGCGCTCCCCCGCCCGCGCAGGGCACCGGACCGCTGAACGGCGCGCCGGTCGACCCCGAGTCGACCGCCGCGTGGGTGTTCGAGCCGGACGCCGACGACGAGCCCCCGCGCCCCTCGGCGTCCGCCACGCCGGGCTCGGCCGACGCGACGCAGATCGCGCCGCCGCCCGCGTGGGCCGCGCAGCCGCACGCCGGGACGCCGGGCTCGGAGTCGATCGTCCCGGACTCCTGGTACGCCAAGCCGCGCAAGCCCGAACCCGAGCCGGAGCCCGACCCGCCCACCTGGAACCCCGAGCCCGCCGGCCGGCCGGGCTGGGACGCCGCCCCGGCCGCGGCCGCCACCCAGATGGACTGGAACGCCCAGTCCGCCCAGCCCGCCCCGCCGCAGTGGGGCGCGACCGCCGTGCTCGGGGCGAACGACCCCGTCCAGCAGGGCATGCCGGTCCACCAGGGCATGGGCCAGGGGCCGTACGGTCCGCCGACCCAGCCGCCGATGGGCGGGCACGACCAGTTCGGCGGCCCGTTCGGCGGGCAGGGCGCCCCGCCCGCGCCGGGCGGCAAGGGCGGCAGGGCCGGCAAGCCGCTGGTCATCGGGGTGTGCGCGCTGGTGCTGGTCGCCGTCATCACCGTGGGGATGGTGATGTGGCCCGAAGGTGACAAGAAGGCGCCGCCGGCCACGCCGACCGGCCCGGTGTCGGGCAAGGGGCCGACCAAGCGGCAGAACCCGGCCGTCGAGCAGGCCGTCCAGGTGAACCTGCTGCTGAACGCCAGCTCCGACACCCGCCGCACGCTGGCCCGGTCGCTGGCGTTCACCGGCAAGTGCCAGGACCTGCCCAAGGCGGTCAGCGGGTTCCAGGAGGTCGCGACGCGGCGGCAGAACCAGCTCCGCCGCACCGCCGGGCTCAAGCTCGACAAGCTCCAGCAGGGCGAGCGGATGCGCTCCTACCTGCGGCAGTCGTTCCAGGCCTCGCTCCAGGTGGACCAGTCGCTGCTGAGCTGGGCGCAGCGCAACCAGCGGCGCTGCAAGGGCAAGCCGCGCCCGGACGCCGCCCACGCGCCGGGCCGCGCCCCCGCCGAACGCCGCGCGACCCTGTCCAAGAAGCGCTTCGTGGTGCTGTGGAACCGGGTCGCCACCAAGACCGGGCAGCCGACCCGCCAGTGGAACGGCTGGTAGGCGTCCGATCACAACCGGATTGCGACCTCGTCCGGAACCGCCGGTGATAGGGCACCGCGCAGTATCTTGTCTGCGTTGGAACCTGACATGGGGGGTTACGATACGGTGCCCGGGATGCGGTAGCGACACCACCCCTGCGTTGCCCCGGTGCACCCGGTGCAACACCCCCCTGGACGGCGCCCAGGAGGCGACCACGCCCGACCCCGACCCGCGGCACCCGCTGCCGCCGCCGTGGTCGGAGTCCCCGGCGGGCCCGCCGCCGGGCTCCGAGCCGCCGGCCTGGACGCCGCCCCCGCCCGCCGAGTCGCCGGGCTGGTCGGCGCCCCCGCCGCCGCGCGAGGTGCCGCCGCCCCCGCCGCCCGCCGGGCCGGGCGAGACCTCGATCGCGCTGTCGCCCGAGCCGTGGGACGAGCCGGCCATCTGGCAGCCGCCCGAGCCCGCGCGCCGCAGCCGCAGGCCCTACCTGCTGATCGCCGCCGGCGCCGTGGTGCTCGCCATGGTCGCGGCGGCGATCGTGCTGTGGCCGACCGGGAACGACCGGGGCGCCGACCAGGCCGGGGACGCCAAGCAGCAGACCGGCCAGCCCGCCCCCGGCACCGGGGGCGCGGGCGAAGACCCCACCGGTGATGCCTCCGAGTCGCCCACCGAGGACCCCAGCGAGTCCGCGGAGCCCACCGCGTCCGGCGACAAGGCACAGCAGGCCCGCGCGCTGGACTCGCTGCTGGGCGAGATGGCCGCCACCCGGTCCGAGCTCGCCACCGCGACCGAGGGCGACTGCGACCAGACGATCCTGCGCCGCGTCGGCACCCAGCGCGCCGACCAGCTGGAGCAGGCGCGCGGGCTGGAGACCGGGGCGCTGGACAACGGCGCCGAGATGAAGTCCGCGCTGGTGAGGGCGCTGGAGGCGTCGGTGGAGTCCAACCGGCTCTACCAGTCCGAGGGCTGCCCGACCGAGCCGCGCTCCGCCGACCAGCGCGCGACCAGCGCCAAGGGCGAGTTCCTGGGGTACTGGAACGACGTCGCCCGCGACCAGGGCCTCACCAGCCGCGACCAGGGCGGCATCTGACCCGCTACCGGACGGCGGGGCGCGGTCAGTTCAGGCCGAGCCGCCCGGCCAGGTTCTGCACGGCCTCGGCGAGCACCGCCACGCCCGCGACGCGGCGCGCGAGCCGTCCCAGCGCGCCCTCCATGCGCTCGGGGTCGGGGTCGTCGCCCTCCAGCTCCTCGCGGATGTCGGCCAGGTCGCGGCGCGCCCGGCCGGCCTCGGGGACGCGGTCGGCGTGCTCGTCCAGCAGCCGCTCGACGCGGGCCAGCCCGGTCAGCGCGCCGGACTCGGCCGCGCCGCCCTGGTGCTGGGTCTGAGTGACGTTGTCGCCGGTGGCGACCTGGCCGGAGACGCTGGCGTTGCCGCCGATGCTGATGCCCCGGTCGCCGCTGTGCTCGGTCATGATGTCCTCCGCTGGGCCGATCCGCCGGACGGCCGGCCGGCCTGCTGCTGGCGGACGCCGCCGCCGACGGCGACCTGGCCGCTGACGTCGCCGCCGGTGATGATGACGCCCTGGTTCATGATCTGCTCGGCCTGGGCGCGGTAGGCCGACACGTCGATGCCGCACTCGCGGTCGAGGTGGTCCAGCAGGGCGTCGTTGACGCGTTGCTGGACCAGGCGGGTGTACTTGGTGGTGTCCAGCTCCTGCAGGTAGGTGGCGAAGCTCGGGGCGGCCGCCACCTCGCGGAGGCTGAAGTGCGCGCCGTAGTCGTACAGCGGCAGCGCGGCCGGGTTCAGGGCGCCGAGGCCGAGCTGCTCGCTCACCCACCACCAGCCGGCCTGGACGGCGCGCGGGACCGCGAGCAGGGCGGCGGAGCCGGCCTCCGACCAGCCGACCCGGACCGACTCGCGGACCAGCGCGGCGGTGTCCCAGGCGGGCAGGGTGTCCACGATCCGGAAGTCCGCGCGGATCGGGGGCAGCGCCAGGGTGACGAACTGGCCGTACAGCATGCGCCCTTCGACGGCCAGGTAGACGAAGGTGTTGACCGAGAAGTCCTGCTCCTCGGCCGGCATGACCGGCCGGCCGTCGGCGGCGGTCACCGGCTGGGACTGCGCGCCGACGCTGATGCGCTGGTAGTAGCGCAGGGTGCCCTGCGGGTGGCGTTTGATCGCGTCGATGGCCGGATCGGTGACCCAGGAGTAGGGCGCCGGACCGCCGGGGTCGATCAGGGGGTGCGCGGCCCGGCCGCCGTCCCGGGCGATGCCGCGCTGGTCGCACAGGCCGCGGCCGACGATGTGGTCGTCGATGAGCAGGCTGACCACGCGCTCGTGGGGCGGCAGCGGGCGGGCGCCGGGGTCGGCCGGCGGCAGCTGGTCGCGCATCGCCTTCATCGCCTCCCGGACGCGCTGGTGCATCACCACCGGATCGACCGGCGCGGACGGGCGCGGGCCGGCCAGCCCCTCGCCCGCCGGGCGGTCCAGCTCCAGCACGATCGACCAGGCCCTGGTCCACGGCGAGTCGACCCTGCCGCCGCCCAGGAACGGGTTGTCGCCCGAGTAGAGGGTGATGTTGCCGCGTTGCGCGGCGGCGACCCGGGCGAGCCGCGGGGTGTCGGCCGCCGGCGCCGCCGGGCCCGGCCCCGTGGCGCCCGGCGCCAGGTCGTGCGACAGCGCCCGCAGCACCAGCGCCAGGTGCCCGAAGACGACGCAGGCCAGGGACAGGATCAGCAGCACCGCCGAGACGACGAAGGCCGGCCCGAAGATGTCGTCGCTGAGGATGTCCTCCTCGTCCAGCAGGCCGAGTCGCATGAGGGGCACGGTGACGGCGAGGCCGAGGCCGCCGACCAGCGGCAGCACGAAGGAGACGGCGCCCACCACCACCATCGCCGGGAGCAGCCCGCCGCCGAGCCGGCGCCCCAGGACCGCCGCCGTGACCACGCCGGTCGCCAGGGTGGCGCCGATGACGATCGCCGCCAGCGGGGACAGCAGCCAGCCGACGATCCACACGCCGATCAGGATCAGGTCGCGGTACAGCCGCAGCCGCCGGGCGCGCAGGGCGTGCCGCAGCACCACCTCCAGGTCGAACCCGAAGGACGGGACGACCGCCCGGTGGCGGTCGCGCAGGAACTCCGAGATGACCAGGTCCTCGAAGTCGCGCCGGAGGTAGGTCCCGGCGGCGAGGTAGCGGGTGGCGTGCTGCAGGGGCTGGCCGGCGGCGGTGAAGCTGCGGGCGTGCGTGAAGAAGGGCCGGGACGGGCGAGCGCCGTCGTACTGCTCGTGGTCCATCGGCGCACCTCCGCGGGAAGGGGCCACCGCGGTGCCCGAAGGACGGTGACCGGTCGGAACGGGACAGTGACGACGATGGCAGCCGGAGGGTCACCGGGGCAGCCGATTACCGTGATGATCCGGCGTCCTCAAGTGGCCGCCGGGCTCACCCCTCCAGGAACGGCAGTCCGCGCTCGGGGTCGGCGAACGGCGCGATGAGGCGCTCGGGCCAGCTGAGCACCGGCTCCAGCCAGGAGCCCACGCGCATCGTCTCGGCCACGTCGGCGATCTGCTCGTGCTCGGCCAGGCCGATCGCGACCACGGCGAGGTCACGGTAGAACCCGGCGTGCTCGTCGTCGCCGCCGAGCGCGACCAGGGCGAGCGGGCGGTTGCGGTCGAGCTCCATCGACAGCGGGTGGCGGCGCAGGGCGCGCAGGCGGTGGCCGAGCTTGGGGTCGGGCGGCTGCTTGAGGCCGGCGAGCTGGTACTCCAGCGGCGGCGCGGGCGCGTGCTTGTCGGGCGCGCCGTCGCCGTAGTAGGGGAACAGGCGGTCCAGCTCGTGCAGCCAGCGCAGCTGCGGGATGACCCACTGGGGGCCGGGCTGGGTGCCGGGCAGGGTGTGGGAGCCGCCGAGGAGCTGCTGGGCGACGCCCGCGACGGTGGCGGTGAGGTCGGCGGGCGGGTAGGCGGCGCGCAGGGCCTGGGAGCGGCGGGTGACGGCGCGCTCCAGCACGGTCGCGAGCGTGCACTCGCGCAGCCGCGGCGCGAGCCGCGACCAGGCGCGGCCCAGCTCGGCGGGGACGGCGGGCATCGGACGGTTGGTGACGTGGGCCAGCACGAGCGTGTCGGACCACAGCCGCAGCCACGCCCAGTCGGGGTGGCCCGCCAGCAGGTCGGCCTCGCGCAGCTCCAGCAGCGTGCAGGCGCGGCCGGAGCGGCACTCGCAGCCGCAGGCGGCCGAGCGGCGGCCGTCCACCGGGGGCGGCGGGCCGGGCAGCACGGCCTCGCGGCCCTCGCCGAGCGGGACGCGGACGCGCAGGGGCCGGTCCATGCCGTCGGCGAACACCGCCGCGACGCCGGGGCGCAGCGACACGACCTCGCGGGACTGGTCCTCGTCCAGGTTCATGGCCGCGCCGACCTGGTGGCGGTCGTCGAAGGCGGGCAGCCGGTGCACGACCTTCAGCGCGGTGTTCTTGATGACGTCGGGCACGAGCTTGGTCGGGATCTGCTCGGCGACCACGATGCCCTCGCCGTAGGCGCGGATCTCGGCCAGCATCCCGGCGAACAGCTCCACCGCGTGCGAGCTGGTGCGCTCGGGGCCGCGGTTGCGCAGCAGCCGGTGGGCCTCCTCGATGACGATGACGTGGCGCAGGCCGGGCGCGGTCGCGCCGCCGCGCGAGCGCATCCGCAGGTGCTCGACGATGCGGATGATGAGGGTGCCCATGAGGAACGCCTTGTCCTCGTCGTTGGCGACGTCCTCGATGGCCAGCACGATGTTGTCGCGCAGCATGCCGCCGATGTCGGCGGGGTGGCCGCCCTCGAAGAAGCGGCCCGCCGAGCCGATGCGCAGCGAGCGCAGCCGGACGTCCACGAAGCCCTGGACGTCGGCCATCAGCTCGCGGCCGTAGCCGACGTCCCGGATGACCTGGAGGGCGGCGTTCTGGAGCTGCTCCAGGGTGGGGACGGCCGGCTCGATGAGGGAGCCGGGCACGCCCGCGCCGGTCACCACGTCCCAGCCGTTGGCCTCGTAGACGCGCTGGAGGGCCTGCGCCATGATCTGCGGGAACGGCTCCTCGGCGTCGAAGGCGGCCTGGAACAGCGCCCGCACCATGTCGATGTGGGCCTGCACCGGGTAGCCGGGCTCGGGCGCGAGCGGGTTGACCGACAGCGGCACCGCGGCCGGGTCGGAGGGGTTGACGACCGTCACCGGGCCGCCGAGGTCCTGGATGCGCCCGGCCATGGCGGCGTACTCGGACTTGGCGGGCTCGATGGCCAGCCACGGGATGCCGGCCCGGGTGAGCTGCTCCAGCAGGTGGCGGACGGTCTGGGACTTGCCCGCGCCGGTCGCGCCGGTGACGAACACGTGCCGGTTGATGGTGGAGCGCGGCACGGTGAACCGGCCGACCTGGCGGTCCTGGCCGTCGAGGATGGCGCCGAGCTCGATGCGCGGGCCGTTGCCGACGTCCTCGGTCTCGGAGGTGACGTCGAAGTACCCGGCGTCCAGCACGCGCAGGCCCGGCACCTCGCGGCGGGGCAACCCGGCCAGCGCGGCGAGCGCGCCGGCCGTGGCGACGAACGGGTAGCGCTGCTCGTTCTCCAGCGGCCGCGGCGTCGCCGGGACCGCGTCCGGCCGCAGCACCTCTGCGAACGACCCGCTGCCGAACCCCGACCGAAGCCGGTAGGGGTGGTGCCCCAGCTCCATCGACCCGACCAGCACGGGCGCGATCTGGCTCAGCTCCTCCGGCGAGGCGGCCCCCGCCAGCACCCGGACGCGCCAGAGCCCGGCCTCGCGGAAGGCGTCCAGCTCCGCCAGCCGCCGGTCGGCGCGCGTCACCGCGAGCCGGGCCTGCTCGTCCTCGCCGCGCCGCAGCATGCGCAGCTCGTGGTGGAGCTCGCGCATCTCCTGGTCGATGAGCCGCTCGTCGCACGGGTCGGCCACCACGAACCACCCGAACGGCCGCTCCATCAGCGTGACGAGGGTGGACTCGAAGAGCCCGGCCCCGCCGCCGTCGCCGGGCCCCTGCGGGGCGAGCCGCCCGGGGCAGCGCGTCCAGGTCATGCGCTCGGCCTGCCGCAGCCACGCGTCGCCGACGGGCACGCCCCGGGCCCCGCTCGGGAACAGCACCCCCTGCGCGCGCCCGGCCGGCGCCCCGACCGCCCCGGCGTTGGTGATCAGCTCCAGCGGCGCGCCGCCGCCGGGCGACAGCCACCCGACCACGAACGGCTCGCGCCGCCGGGCCGCCGACAGCGCGGCGGGCAGGACGCTGACGAAGTCCCACTCGGCCGAGGAGGCCCGCTCGGGCGCGGGGATGGCCTGTATCCGGAACCATGGCCCCGGCAGCACCGCCCCTCCCTGCGGGGGCGGGTACTGCGGCGGAACCTGGGGCTGCATACCGGGGGGCATCACCCCAGCATCTTTACCCGCCCCCCTCCCCCGCGCCACCGCTCTGGCCGTTATGTGGACAGGACGCCGGAACGGCCGCCGGCGTCAGGCGGGCGGGTCGGCGGCGTGCTTGCCGGGGGGCTTGCGGCGGGACGGGCGCGGCAGCGCGTGGCGGGGGCCCGGCGGGCGGTCGTCCCGGTCCAGGGCGGGGACGTCCTCCGGCTCGTCGTCCGGGTCCTCCTGCGGGCGGCTCTCCTGCTCGCTCAGGTACTCCTCGAACTGCATCGAGTGCGCGGTCGGGAGCGTGATGATCCCGGGGTTGGCGTCCACCAGGAGGATGCGGCGGCCCGCCGCGCCCGCGTGGGTGAACACCATCGCCGTGGGCGGCAGCTCCTGGAGCTGGGGCGGCTCGACCAGGAGTTCGCGGACGGTCTGGCGGGAGGCCCCCGGCGGCATCGTGCGGCCCCAGGCCGTGGCGGAGCTGATGCCCTCGACCAAGGCGTCGTCGTCCGCCGGGCCCGGCAGCGGGGACCAGGCCGGGTCGGTCAGGCCGTCACCTCGTGCGCGCGCGTAGGCGACCGTGCTCGCGTAGGACTCGCCCGCCACGTCGAAGAGGGTCTGGCCCGCCGTGTCGGTGATCTCGGCCACCAGCAGCCGCTGGTCGGCGCCGATGTGCTCGGCCGCCACCCGCGCGTCCTCGGGGTTGCCGAGCCGCATGAAGCCCACCGCCGCGTGGCCCCGGCGGCCCAGGCGCTCGCGGACGTGCGCGGGGATGGAGCGGTACATCAGCACCAGGCCCGTGCCCGTGGCCTCGCAGGCGTCGATCAGGCGGTCCAGCACGTCGCCGCGCAGCTTCTCCGCGCCGCACAGGAACAGCGTGTGGGCCCAGCGGCCGCCCGGGGGCGACTCCCGGATGCGGTGCGTCAGGGCGGTGGTCACGTAGGTGCCGAGGACGCGGTTGGTCAGCACCCCCGCCCGGCGGTCCATCGAGACCACGTGCAGGCGCGAGGGCGGCAGCCGGACGGGGTCGGTGGCGAGCTTCTCCAGCTTGCGGAGCTGGGCCTCCAGCGCCCACGCGTGCCGCACCACGATCCGGTCGGTCGCGTTGCGGCCGAACAGCGTCGCCAGCCGCTCCAGCTGGTCGTCGGTGAGCAGGCCGCGCCGCAGGTCCGCGCGCGGGTCGCCGACCTGGGCCAGCACGCGCAGCGCCGCGGTGATCTGCGGGATCGTCGCGTCCGCGCCCAGCACCTCGATGATGCGTTCCAGGATCGAGTTGTCGTAGGACAGGTCGCGGGTGCTGGCCTGCTCCTCCCCCGCGCCGACCACCAGCGACAGCACGTCGGCCAGCGCCTCGGGGCTCAGGCCCCGGGTGACGTCCAGCCGGGGCAGGTCGGCCGGCAGCACCCAGACCAGGGGGTCGTCGCCGCGGCTGGCGGCCAGGCGCAGCAGGTCGTGCGCCACCGCCCCCTCCGACAGGTCGATGACGGTGACGCGGGCCCCCACGGCCAGGCGGGCCGCGCCCATGGTCGTGACGGCCGCCGACCAGCCGGCCAGGGTGCCGCCGACCACGTCCACGCGGTCCACGCCGGGCGGCACGGCGACGGGGTACCACTCGCGCTGGTCCTCGTAGGCGCGGCGGCGGCGCTCCCAGTCGCGGTAGGCGGCGCGGTGCCGCTTCTCGGCCTCGGCGCGGGCCCGCTCGGCCGCCTGGTCGTCGCGGCGGCGGCTCTCGCGCTCCTCGGCCAGCCGGGCCCGCACGCCGCGCTCGTCGCGCCACAGGGCGGTGCCGGTGATGCCCAGCACGATCGCGCACGCCACCAGCGCCACCAGCGCGAACGCCCAAGGCAGCACGCCCAGTGCCCCGCACAGCAGGAACAGCGCCGCGCCGACGCCCGTCCCGACCGCGGCGACCCGCAGCGGGCGGCCCGCCATCGTCTCGCCCGGCCGCCGCATCGGCGGGACCGGCGGGACCGACGGGGGCGGCTCCGGCGCGGCGGGCGGCGGCCCCGGGTCGGGGTGCACCTGCGCGTAGCGCCAGCCGACGTAGACACGGTCGGCCTGGACGAACCGCGTCATCGCGGCTCCACTCGCCATGTCCGGCACGTCTGGAACCCCCGGGAGGACCGATGGGAGCTGTGGGCTGCTGGGGAACGCCGGAAGCGGCGCGACCCCGCGGTGGCGGGGCCGTCGGTGCTCGGGAGGTCGTTGGGCATGTCTGGTGGTAGTCGGTCCGGGTTCCTCCACCCGACAGAGTAAAGAGGTTCCCGGGGCGACGCGCGTCGTTCAATGGAACAGGACCCCAGATGCCCGACTTGGTTCGCCAATTCGGTCATCCGGCTCACCTGCGGCAAAGATCGGACATCGCTCGCAGCACTCCTGACCGCATCCGGCCACCGTCAGCGGGCGGGCGGCGCCTTCACCGGCAGGAAGTCCGCCAGCCGCATGGACGGGTGCGGGTACTTCCAGTCCGCGTCCGCCAGCAGCAGGAACTGCCCTTCGGCCTGGCCGGGCAGGAAGTAGTTGCCGTTCCAGGGGTTGGGTTCGAGCACCGCGCGCGGCGACTCGCCGGTGAAGCGCACCCCCAGCTGCTCGCGCGGCCGCTCGTTGCCGAACATCGCCGACATCGCGGCGTCGACGAAGTTGACCTCCTGGATGCGGCCGCGCAGGTGCGTGTCCTGGACCGCCAGCGCGTGCACCCGGTCGCGCACGAAGTACAGCGCGCTCAGGTCCTTCACCACCTGCACGAAATGGTGCGAGCCGTCGTGGTGGACCATCGCCCGGGTGCTCGGCTCGGCGGCCAGCACGGTGGCGGCGTAGGTGGGCAGGTCGCCGTGGAACATCCGGACCCGCGCGGCGACGCCGGGGAAGGTCCGCCGCAGCCGCTCGTAGCTGAAGCGCAGGTAGTGCGCGTTGACGTCGACCAGGTCGACCTCCAGGCCCATCGCCTCGGCGCAGCCGGCGAACAGGCACGCCGACGACCCCATGAAGACGCCGACGTCCACCAGCCGCGTCAGCCGCCGGTGCTCGCGCTGGACCCTGGTGAAGACGTCGAAGTAGTGCTCGGCGCTGCACTGGTCCTCGACCTGGACGGAGGAGAACTCGATGCGGGCGGCGATCCGGTCGAACAGCGGGTCGCGCCCGCCCATCGCGGCCAGGTTCGCGCGGTGCCCGGTGACGATCCCGATGCCCAGCGCCCCGGGCAGGTCCTCCACCTCGTGCAGGGCCGGGTCGGGCTCCAGGAAGGAGCCCCAGGTCGGCTCGTGCATCGACACCGACTCGACGTAGCCGGTGAGGACCGGGGCGTACTCCTCCGGCTCGCTGCCGCGCAGCCGCTCGATCTCCTCCTGCTGCGCGCTGATGATCTCGGCGAGCCGGTCGGCGTCGGCGGCCCGCTGCTCCAGCTCGTGCTGGAGCTGCAGCCCGCGGGTGTAGAGCGCGATCCGGTTGTTCTCCATGGCCGTCAGCAGCGGCGAGTTCAGGTACGGCCGCAGCGCCCTGAAGACCTCGCCCGTGCCCTCGGCGTCCCGCCGGGCCAGCACGCCCAGCCCGAACACCGCCGGGACGACGCCGAAGCGCCACTCCTCGCCCGCCTCGCCGGCCTCGGCCAGGACGTCCTCGATCGCGGTGAGCACGCCGTTGCGCTCGCCGCCCGCGCGCTCGGCCGTGGTGAAGGCCCCGTCACCGACGAACCCGGCTTCGGTGAGCCCCTCGTGCCAGACGGTCGGGCCCTCGTGGCTGTCGGGGTGCCGGTCCTGCTCCGGCAGGGGCGAGGGCTGGTAGTAGGAGTCGCGGCGGCCCGACGGCCACAGCACGTCGTGCATGACCACCACGGCGTCCGGCGCGTTCCGGACGATCCACTCCAGCTCGGCGCGCGCCACGGCGTAGTTGTGGTCGCCGTCCAGCACGTACAGGTCGGCGGGCGGCACCTCGGCGAGCGCCTCCGGCGAGTGGCCCTCCACCAGCGCGAGGCGCGGGTCGTCCGCGACGGCGGCGCGCAGCCGGTCGTCGGGGGCGGGCTCCACGCAGTACACCTTGGCGCCCAGGTCGGCGTAGATCGTGCTGGCCCCGCCCGTCTCGACCCCGACCTCGACCACGGTCGAGATCGTGCGGGCGGCGAACAGCTCGGTGAACAGCTCCCCGAACAGCTCCAGCGAGTGCAGCAGCAGAGGCCGGCGCCGGGCGTCGCGCGCCTGCCGGTGCGGGTCGGACCGGGTGCCGGAGGGGCCGATGTCGAGGCTCACTGCTCCCCTCCCAGCTTGCGGCGGGCGACCCGGCTCGCCCCGGCCACCATGCCCTTGACCCCCGCGGTGCGGTACTCCTCGCCGAGGCGGTCGGTCAGCCGCATCGCCCGCGCGGTGGCGGTGGCCTTCTTGTCCACCGGCATACGCTGCACTCGCCCCGTCACCGACTGCGGCAGCATCGCGAACGCGACGCTGACCTCCCCCGACGACACCGCCGGCGCGCCGGCGCGCCGGGCCAGCGGCAGCCAGATCGCCGCGTGCGGCACGAAGAACTCGACCAGGTTCCCGCCCAGGTAGCGGCAGTCGGCGTAGTGCAGGCCGATGAAGTCCTCGGGGGTCTCCCAGCGCAGGACCTGCTGCCGGGACCGCCCGCCGGTGACGACCTTCGCCTCGATCCAGTCGATCCGCACGATCGCGGGGCGGCCGGGGACCGCCAGCGAGATGTCCACGGTGTCGTGGTGCTCGAAGCGCAGCCGGCTGAACGACAGCCCGTTGTGGTTGACCCGCACCCGCTGCCGGATGACCTGGTGCCACTCGTCGTCGGAGGTCCGGTAGCGCAGCCGGGTGTGGAACGGCTCGCCGGTCGGCTCCAGCGCCTCGGCGTCCAGGTGCCCCTCGGTGATCGCCCGGACCTGCGCGCCCAGGTGGGTGTCGGAGGCGGCGATCAGCCCCGGCCAGAACGAGTCGCGCATGTGCAGGTCGGCGAGGCCGCCCGGCGACAGGTAGGGCACCGCCCGCTTCATGTCCTCCGGCAGCAGCGTGGTCGTCTCCGAGGAGCCGAAGTTGTCCTCGTGGGTCCAGTTGCCGAACACCGCCGCCTCGTCGGCGGTCGGCGACTCCAGCGCCGACACCAGGATGCGCGACAGCCGGTCGCGGGCCGCCCGCCCGGTCAGCTCGGGCCAGGAGCCGTCGGCCTGCGCGACGTAGCGGTTCCACAGGCCCTGGAAGGCGCGGACGCCGTCCTGGACGGTGCGCCGCTCGGCGGCCTGCGACGGGCTGTCGGAGACCTCCCCGAGGACCGGCTCGAACTCCTCGGTGAAGCCGACCAGCGAGCCGCACAGGGCGTTGACGCACTGCTCGATGATCTCCGGGCTCCGGGTCAGGGTGGCGGCGACGTCGGCGGGGTGCCCGGCCTGCGCCAGGTAGCCCTCGGCGCGCAGCCCCTCGGCGTAGGCCCGTTCGGAGCGCCGGTCGGTGGCCAGGTAGAGCCCGGCCGGGGCGATGCCGATGCCGGCGATCGCCAGGACGCGGGCGAGCTGCCGCTGGATGGTGCAGCCCCAGCCCAGGTCCACCAGGGTGAGGTCGCCGTCCTCCAGCGCGCCGGCGGCGCGCAGCGACTCGATCAGCCGCTCGCGCGCGGTGGTCGCGGTCAGCATGATGCGGTTGCGCAGGTGCGCGGACTCGGTGACCGTCCGCGCGACCCGGTCGGCGATGCCGCCGTTGTCGATGATGCTGTTCAGCTCGGTCGCCAGGCCCGGGACCTCGCCGGGGGTCAGGCCGAGCACCTCCAGCACCTGCCGGACCGTCATCCGGTAGCCGGTGCGCACGAAACCGTGCACCGCGTCCAGGTCGTGCGGGTCGAGGCCGGCCAGCGAGGTGGCGAAGCGCGACAGCCAGACCGGCTTGGCGGTGACCGCCAGGCCGCGGGCGCGCGCCGCCTCGTTGATCAGCTCCGCCAGCAGCTCGCCCTCGCGCATCGGGCACCACAGGGTGCGCGTGCCCTCCTGGTGCGCCCGCTCGGCCGCCCACTCGGCGAACCCGGTCAGCACCGGGCCGAGCACGGCGGCCCCGTAGCGCCAGGCGACCTCCAGGGAGGCGGTGGCGTGCGCGGAGCCGGAGTGGATCGCCTTGGCGCGCAGGCTGGTCAGGCCCGCGTCGCCGGCGGTCTCGTCCAGGTCGGGGGCGGCGTCGCCGAAGCCGTCCAGCGGCTCGCGCTCGCGCCGCAGCACCGCCCGGTACGGCTTGTCCAGCCGGACGTAGTGCACCGTGCGCACGCCCAGCGCTTCCGGGACCTCGCAGTCGGCGACCTCGTTGTCGCCGATGTGCACGATCTGCTTGGGGCTGCGGTCCAGGTCGCGCAGCACGATCTCCCACAGGCCCGACGCCTTGTCGGTGCCGTGCTGGTGCGAGCGGAAGATCCGCGCCTCCCGCAGCGCCTCCAGGCCGGGCCGGTCCAGCAGGGTGCGCAGGTGGTCCTCGGTGAAGTAGGTGTCGGACACCAGCACGATCTGGATGTCGCGCTTGCGCGCCGCCGTGATGATCTCGGCGATGTCCAGGTCCACCACGGTCAGCTCGCGTTCGAGCCGGACCTCGGCGTCCACGAGCCGCTCCAGCGGGACCTCGCCGAAGGTCGACTCGGGGAGCTGGCCCCAGATGTCGTACAGCGACACCTCCGAGCCCAGCGCGCCGCGGCCGCGCCGGGCCCGGTCCTCGGCCGCGATGCGCATCCGGCGGAAGGTCTCGTCGGTGAGCCAGGCCGGGCACAGGCCCTCGGCGCGCAACCGGGCCGCCAGCAGGGCGAACGCGTCGGTCGGCCGCGGCACGCGCCGCCACAGGATGGTGTCGAAGACGTCCAGCGACAGGACCGCGCAGGACTGGTCGGCGATCACGCGACGGACGTCGTCGAGAAGCGTTCCGGCGGTTTTCTGCGTTGCCAACGAGGCACCTTTCACTGGGGTCTCCAGAAGTCAACCGGACAATACTGGAGAGTCACCCGTTACCGGCAACAATCCGGGCCTGCCGCTCCTGCCGGTCCTCGCGCCACAGCGCCCCCGCCTGGTCGGCCGGGCCGTCGAACACCACCCGGCCCTGCCGCATCATCACGCCCCGGTCGCACAGGCGGCTGAGCATCTTGATGTCGTGCGCCACGATCACCATCGCCCGCCCCTGGCCGCGCAGCTCGCGGATGCGGGCCAGGCACTTCTCCCGGAACGGCGGGTCGCCCACGGCCAGCACCTCGTCGATGAGGAACACGTCCGGCTCGGTGTGGGCGGCGATGGAGAACGCCAGGCGCATGAACATGCCCGAGGAGTAGAACTTCACCTGGTCGTCCAGGAAGCGGCCCACCCCCGAGAAGTCCACGATGGCGTCGAACTTGCGCTCGATCTCCCGCTCGGACATGCCGAGGATCGCGCCGTTGAGGTAGACGTTCTCGCGGCCGGTCAGCTCCGGGTGCAGCCCGGCGCCCACGTCGATCAGGCCCGCCACCCGGCCCCGGACCAGCACCCGGCCGGTGTCCGGCTGCAGCACCCCGGAGATCATCTTCAGCAGGGTGGACTTGCCCGAGCCGTTCAGGCCCATCAGCGCCACCGTCTCGCCCGGGTGGACGGTCAGGTTGACCTGGTCCAGCGCGGTGAAGCGGTCCGACAGGGGCTGGCCGCGCAGCGCGCGCACGCTCATCTCCTTGATGGAGCGGGCGTGCCGCAGCGTGAAGTGCTTGCTGACCGAGTCGACGACGATCGAGGGGCCCACGATCACAGCTCCTGCCCGAAACGCTTCTGGGTGCGGGCGAAGACCGCGCGCCCGATGACCAGCACCGCCACCGACACCGCCAGCGCGACGAGCGAGCGCGCGTACAGGTGCGGCGGGAAGGCGAACGTCCCGTCGGTCCCGGGGTACCAGAACGCCCGCTGGAACAGGCTCACCGCGCTGACCAGCGGATTGGCCAGGTACACCTCGAACAGCCAGCCGGGGGCGTGCTCGCGGACGTGCGTCCACGGGTAGATCATCGGGACCGACCAGGTGACCACCATGATCGAGACGTCCACGGCCTGCTCCAGGTCGCGGAAGAACACGTTCACCGCCGCGCACAGCAGGCCCAGCCCGTACCCCAGGACCAGCACGATGGCGAGGCCCAGCAGGCCCGCGCCCACCGCGGCGAACGAGGGCCGCCAGCCGTAGACGAGCGCGCCGGTGGACAGGATGAGCACGCCGGGCACGAAGTGCACCAGCGACACCAGCAGGGACGCGCTGGGGAACAGCTCGCGCGGCAGGAACACCTTGCGCACCAGCGGCGCGTTGCCCGTCACCGACCGGGTCGCCGCGTGCAGCGTCTCGGTGAGCAGGTTGACCAGGACCATCCCGGAGAACAGGAAGACCGGGAAGTTCTCGACCTGCTTGCCCATGCCGAGGAACAGGCCGATGACGAAGAAGTAGACCGCGAAGTGCACGCCCGGCCGCACGTACGACCAGCCGAGGCCCAGCACCGAGCCCTTGTAGCGGGCCCGCAGCTCGCGGCGCACCAGCAGCCGCAGCAGGTACCGGTGCCGCAGCACCTGGCGCAGGCCGCCGTCACCGCCGGGCGGGCGCATGCGCCCGGCCGGCGGGGTGAGCATGGTGGTCATCGGCCGCCGGCCTGCTCGAAGGTCCGGCGCCAGGTCTCCGGCGCGGCCAGCGCGTCCTGCTCGGCCCGGTAGGCGCGGCTCAGCTCCGGCCACTCCCGGCTCAGCCGCGCGTGCAGCAGCGAGGTGCGCTTCATGATCTCCTTGAAGCGCTCGGGGTCGCGCCGGTACCAGGAGACCTTGGCGCCGTCGGCGGAGGAGACCAGCGCGCTGTCGAACTGCGCCAGCACGCCCCAGTGCCGGTCGATGTGCGGGATCACCGTCTGCGGGTTGCCGCGCACCGCCGAGTCCAGCGGCCGGAGCTGCTTGAGGGTGCCGACGGCGGCGCCCTTCAGCAGCCGGACCCGGCCCTTGGGCGGCTTGGGCGTGCGGCCCCGCTTGGCGGGCCGCCGGCGCACCTGCGGGAAGTCCTCGTGGCTCGGCTTGGTGCGCGCGTCGGGGAAGGTCTCGCGCAGCGCCCTGATCTGCGCCAGCTTCGCGCCGATCCCGGCGTGCATGTGGTCGGGGCCGCTCAGCACGTCCTCGATCGCGGTCAGCATCAGCTCGGCGGTGGAGTACTGCATGGACAGCGCGTGCTTCACCGAGATGATGAAGCTCTCCTTGACCAGGTTGCCGCCGCGCTCGTAGGGCGAGTGCAGCAGCGCGGTGACCAGCCGGTTGCGCTCGTGGAAGTAGGCCTGCCAGTCGATGCCGTCGTCCTTGTCCTGCCACGGGACGTGCCAGGCGGCCATCCCCGGCAGCGACACCGTCGGGAAGCCCGCCGCGCCCGCGCGCACGCAGTACTCGGCGTCGTCCCACTTGATGAACATCGGCATGGACAGCCCGATCTTGCGGACCACCTCGACTGGGATCATGCACATCCACCAGCCGTTGTAGTCCACGTCCACGCGCCGGTGCAGCCAGGGGGTCTCGCGCAGGCTGCCGGAGCTGGCGGTCTCGGCCGCCTCGGGGGCGCCGGCGCGCGCCGCGGCCGGCTTCGCGAAGTCGTGCTCGCGGCGGGTGTGCGCCGCCTCCTCCCACCACCAGCGGTAGCGCTGGATGACCTCGCCGTAGGCGTGCAGCTGGGAGCGCACGAACAGGTTGAACATGTGGCCGCCGACGATGGTCGGCGTGCGGGCGTGGTCGCTGAAGGCGACGGCGCGCAGCACGCCCTCGCTCTCGGTGACCACGTCGTCGTCCAGCAGGAGCACGTAGTCGCTGGTGTCGCTGCGCAGGGTCTCGTCCATCGCGCGGGAGAAGCCGCCCGAGCCGCCCAGGTTCGGCTGCTCGATCACCTTCAGGCGGCCGCCCAGCGCCTCGGCCGCGCGGGCGAACTCGCCGTGCTCGCGCACCTTCTGGTCGCCCTGGTCCACCACGAAGATCTCGTCGACGATCTCCAGGACCTCGGGCACCTCGCCCAGCGCCACCAGCTGGTCCACGCAGAACGACGGCCGGTTGAAGGTGGTGATGCCGAGGCTCACCCGGCCCTGCCGCACCTCGCTCGGGGTGCACCAGTCGGCCTGCTCCAGCACCAGGTTCTGCTCGCCCGCCAGCAGGTCCATCCAGTACCAGCCGCCGTCCACGAACGGCCCCAGCGACAGCGTGAAGGTCTCCTCGCGGACCTCCGCCGAGTCCACCCGGACCGACGCGACGCGCTGCGCGTGGCCCTTGGCGCTGGACCGGTAGACGATCACGTGCCCCTCGCCGCGCGCCCGGACCCGCAGCGTCACCTCGTCGACCGAGGTCCAGCGCCGCCAGTACCCGGCGGGGAAGGCGTTGAAGTAGGTCTCGAACGACACCCGCCGCCCGATCGGCACCACCACGCCGCGCCGGTCCACCTGGCCGGTGCCGCCGTCGGCGTCGGCCCCGCGGACGATCTCGCCGTCCACGTACAGCTTGAGCACGTCCAGGTCGCGATCGGCCGGCATCACCACACGCTGCAGGACCCGCAGCCCTTGCCCGGTCACTCGTCCACACCTCCGCTGATCAGCTGCGCGCCCTCGGCGAAATGGGGTCGCAGCCGGTTGTCCACCATGCCGAGCGCGCTGGCGATCGCCATGTGCATGTCCAGGTACTGGTAGGTCCCGAGCCGGCCGCCGAACAGCACGCCGTCCTCGCGCCGGGCCAGCTCCCGGTAGCGCAGCAGGCGGTCGCGGTCGGCGGCGGTGTTGATCGGGTAGTAGGGCTCGTCGCCGCGCGCCGCCGCCCGGGAGAACTCCCGCATGATCACGGTCTTGTCGGCCGGGTAGTGCGCGCGCTCGGGGTGGAAGTGCCGGAACTCGTGGATGCGGGTGTAGGGCACGTCCTCGTCGGCGTAGTTCATCACCGGGGTGCCCTGGTAGTCGCCGGTCGGCACGACCTCGGTCTCGAAGTCCAGGGTGCGCCAGCCGAGCTCGCCCTCGGCGTAGCCGAAGTACTGGTCCAGCGGCCCGGTGTAGACGACCGGGACGGTCCCCACCAGCTCGTCGCGCAGGTCGAAGAAGTCGGTGTCGAGCCGCACCTCGATGTTCGGGTGGTCGGCCATCCGCTCCAGCCAGGCGGTGTAGCCGTCCACCGGCAGGCCCTCGTGCACGTCGTTGAAGTACCGGTTGTCGAAGGTGTAGCGGACCGGCAGCCGGGTGATGATCGAGGCGGGCAGCTCCCGGGGGTCGGTCTGCCACTGTTTCGCCGTGTAGCCCCGGACGAACGCCTCGTACAGCGGGCGCCCGATCAGCGAGATCGCCTTCTCCTCCAGGTTGGCCGGGTCGCGCACCTCGGCGGCCTGCTCGGCGATCAGCGCCCGCGCCTGGTCGGGGGACAGGGCCCGCTCGAAGTAGGAGCAGATCGTGCCGAGGTTGATCGGCATCGGGTACACGCGCCCCTTGAAGGTGCTGTAGACCCGGTGCCGGTAGTCGGTGAAGGCGGTGAAGCGGTTGGCGTACTCCCACACCCGCTCGTTGGAGGTGTGGAACAGGTGCGCGCCGTACCGGTGGATCTCGATGCCCGTCTCGGGCTCGGCCTCGCTGTAGGCGTTGCCGCCGATGTGGGAGCGCCGTTCCAGGACCAGGACCCGCAGTCCGAGTTCTGCCGCGCAGCGTTCGGCGACGGTGAGTCCGAAGAATCCGGAACCGACCACGACAAGGTCAACGTTCACAGATGGTCGTCCATCTCGCGAGAGGAAAGGGGAGGGGCGGATACCGCCAGGTCATTCCGACATAAGTCCGCAGATTGCTCGCTAAGATACCTGAACTGATCAGTACTGGCGCAGAGAACCCAAGGAACGCGGTGGCCTCACCCACTCCCCCAGGTGCGCCGCGTCGCTCGCGCCCGGTGGTCTACGTGCACGTCGGCGCGGCGAAGAGCGGCACCACCTACGTGCAGAACATCCTCTGGCTGAACCGGGACCGGCTGCGCCGGGCGGGGGTGCTGTACCCGGGCCGGGACGTGGCCGCGCACGTGCGGGCCGCCTTCGACCTGCGCCGGGCGTTCTTCCCCGGGGCCTCCGACCCGCTGATCCCCGGCTCCTGGCCCGAGCTGCTGGCCGAGGTCCGCGACTGGCCGGGCACCTCGATCATCTCGCAGGAGCTGTTCGCGCCCGCCGGGCCCGGCCAGATCGAGCGCGCGCTCGCCGACCTGGACTTCGCGGAAGTTCACGTGGTGTTCACCGTCCGCGACCTGGCCCGGCAGATCCCCGCGCACTGGCAGGAGGACGTCAAGAACCGGTTCACCACCGACTTCGCCGACTTCGTGGCGCAGATCAAGCGCCCCGACTGGCGGGACCACCGCATCGCCCGACTGTTCTGGGGGCTCCAGGACCCGGTGGCGGTGCTGGAGCGGTGGGGCGCGGCGCTGCCGCCCGAGCGGGTGCACGTGGTGACGCTGCCGCGGCCGGGCGCGCCCCGCGACCTGCTGTGGCGGCGGTTCTGCGCGGCGACCGGCCTGGACCCGGAGGTCTGCGACCCCTCCGCCTCGTTCGGCAACCCCTCGCTGGGGCTGGCCGAGACCCAGTTCCTGCTGCGCCTCAACCAGGCCCTGGACGAGCGGGTCGGCTGGCACGTCTACAACGAGGAGGTCAAGCACTTCCTCGCCCAGGACACCCTCACCCGGCGGCCGGACCCGGAGAAGATCACGCTCCCGGCGGAGGAGCTGCCCTGGACCGTCGAATGGGCCGCCCGGACCGTCGCCGAGCTGCGCGCCGCCTCGTACACGGTGCACGGCGACCTCGCCGAGCTGGTCCCCGAGGCCCCCGCCGGCGGGCGGGCGGCCGAGCGGCATCCCGACGATCCGCGCTGGCCGGAGATGGCCGACGTCGGCATGGAGACGATCGCGACGCTGCTGGAGCGGCTCCGGTCCCGCGAAGCGCGGTCGGCGGACGTGCCCGGCGCCGGCCTGTCCCGCGACGAGCGGGTCGACGCGCTGGAGCAGGACCTCGCGGCGCTGCTGGAGCGCACCGACCGGCTCGTCCACGAGGCCGCGCCGCTGCCGCGGCGCACCGTCCGCCAGGTCACCGAGCGGTACCCCGAGACCACCCGGCTGCTGCGTGCCGCCTACCGCCGGGTTCAAGCGAAGGTGAACGACAAGTGATCAAGAAGATCTACCTGCACGTCGGCGCCCCCGCCTCGGGCGGCCGCTTCCTGCGGCGGGCCCTGTGGGCCAACCGGCGGCGGCTCGGCGACAGCGGCGTCCGCTACCCGTTCGGCGGCCCGCAGGAGCACTTCGGCGCGACGATGGACCTGCGCGAGATGTCCTGGGGCGGGCGCCGCGACCCGGCCTGGGACGGCGCCTGGAACCGGATGGTCGAGCGCGTCCACGACTGGGACGGCCCCACGGTGGTGCTGACCGAGCCGCTGCTGGCCGGCGCGACGGAGGAGCAGGCGCGGCGGGCGGTCGCCTCGCTGGAGCCCGCCGAGGTCCACATCGTCTTCAGCACCCGCGCGCTGGGCTGGCAGCTGCTGGCCGACTGGCAGGAGCAGGTCCGGCACGGCCACGCCATCACCTTCGACCGCTTCACCGACGACCTGGTGGAGAACGGCGACAAGGCCGCCCCTCCGTTCGGCGAGATGTTCTGGGGCCTGCACGACGCCGCGCGCGTGCTGGGCCCCTGGGCGCGGGCGGCCGGCGCCGACCGCGTCCACGTGATCACCCTGCCCGCCCCCGGCGCCCGCCCCGGCGTGCTGTGGGCCAGGTACTGCGCGCTGACCGGCATCGACCCCGCGGCCTGCGACGTGGACGGCATCGGCGAGGACGCGCCGCTGTCCACGGTGGAGGCCGAGCTGCTGCGCCGGCTGAACGAGCGGATCGGCCCGATGCTGGGCCGCGACTACGAGCGCATCGTCGGCGAGTACCTGCTCGGGGGCGGGCTCGAAGCGGCCGCCGACCAGGTCGGGCGGCACCCGATGACGCTGCCCGAGCGGCACCTGGACTGGGCCCGGCGCGAGGGGGTGCGGGTCGCCGAGGCGCTGCGCGCGGCCGACTACGACGTGGTCGGCGACCTGGAGGAGCTGAGCGAGCTGCGGCTGCCCGCCGCGGGCCGGCTGCCGGACCGGGTCCCCGAGGCGGTCGTCTCCACCGCCTCGGTCGGCGTGGTCGCCCACCTGCTCGGCCGCCTGACCCAGGCCCACGAGCGGGTCGGCCTCGCCCACCTGCACAGCCAGCTCGCCGGCGTCCGCGAGAACCTGGACCGCCTGGTGGAGGCGGCCGCCGAGCCCGCCCCGGCGCTGCAGCGGGCCACCCGCCGGGCGGGACGGCGGGCGCCGTGAGCGCGCCGGCGGTCACGGCCGTGGTGGTCACCTACAACCGCCGCGACCTGCTCGTCCAGGCGCTGTCGGCGCTGCTGGGCCAGACCCGCTCCCCCGACCGGATCATCGTCGTCGACAACGCCTCCCACGACGGCACCGCGCGGCTGGTCCGCGAGCGCTTCCCGCAGGTGGACCTGCTGGAGCTGCCCCGGAACGTGGGCGGGGCCGGGGGGTTCGGCGCCGGCGCCGCGCGGGCGCTGGACACCGGGGCCGACCTGATCTGGCTGCTGGACGACGACACCGTGCCCGAGCCCGGCGCGCTCGCGGCGCTCCTGGACGCCCGCGACCGCGGCACCGCCGCCGACGGGCCGCCGGTCCTGGTGGCGAGCCGGGTGGTGTGGACCGACGGCCGCGACCACCCGATGAACACCCCGCGCGCCAAGCCCGGGACGGGCGCGGCCGAGTGGGCGGCGGCGCGCGCCGCCGGGTGCGTGCCGATCCGGTCGGCCTCCTTCGTCTCGGTGCTGGTGGACGCGGGCGCGGTGCGCGAGCGCGGGCTGCCGGTCGCCGACTACTTCCTGTGGAACGACGACTTCGAGTTCACCACCCGCCTGCTGCGCGGCCGCCGCGGGCTGCTGTGCCCCGACAGCCTCGTGGTGCACAAGACGCGGGTGTTCGGCGGCACCGAGACCGACCCGGGCGACCGGTTCTTCTACGAGGTGCGCAACAAGATCTGGCTGTTCACCGCCAGCCCCGGGCTCGCCCCGGCCGAGCGGGTGCTGTACGCGGGCTCGACGGTGCGGCGCTGGTCGCGCACCTTCGTCTCCTCCGGCGACCGCGGCACCCTCGGCCGGGCGATGCTGCGCGGGATGCGGGCCGGGCTGCTGACCCGGCCGAAGCCGACCGCCCAGGTGCTGCGGGAGGTCGGCGTCCGCGCCCCGGCGACGGGCCCCGGCGGCACGGCCGGGCGGCCGGGCGGCGAGGCGGACGGGAACGCGGGCGGGAACGCGGCCGGAGGCGCGCCGGAGGACGGCAGATGATCAGAGGACGCGCCGCCGCCCCGCTCGTGGCGGCGGGGACCGCGCTCGCCGTGGGAGCGGCGGGCATCGACGGCGCGTCCTACTGGCTGGACGAGGCCGCCACCGTCAGCGTCACCAGCCGGTCCACCGGCGACATGCTGCGGGTCTTCGAGCGCCTGGACCTGGTGCACGCGCTGTACTACCTGCTGCTGCGCCCGTGGGTCGTGCTGTTCGGGACAGGTGAGTCGGTGATGCGGCTGCCCGGCGTGCTGGCGACGGCCGCGGCCTCGGCGGGGGTGGTGGCCGTCGGCCGCCGCCTGGCGGGCCCGCCGGCGGGCCTGGCGGCCGGGCTGGTGTTCGCCGGATCGGTCACCGTCTCCATGTACGCCCAGGAGGCGCGCCCGTACGCCATGGTCGCCGCCGCGGCGGTGCTGTCCACCTACCTGCTGATCCGCTCCCTGGACGCCGACGGGCCGCGCCGCCGCCTGTGGTGGACGGGGTACGGCGCGTCGCTCATCCTGCTGTGCCTGCTCAACCTGGACGCCGCGCTGCTGGCGCCCGCGCACGGCTGCGCTCTGCTGCTGTCCCGTTCCCGGCCTTCGGGCGCCCTGGTGCGCTGGCTGGTCGCGGCGGGTGCCGCGGGAGCGGTGCTGGTGCCCTTCGCGCTGGCGTCGTTCGGCCAGAAGGTCCAGGTGGACTGGATACCGACGCCGAAGCCGGGGACCGTGTGGCAGACCGTGGTGTTCCTGAGCGGCGGAAAGTGGCTGGTGTTCGCGGTCCTCGCCCTCGCCGTGCTGGGCGCGGCGGCGGGGCGGGCCGCGTCCGGGTCCGGCTCCGGAGCGGTCTCCCTGACCGCCGTGGCGGTGCCGTGGCTGGTGCTCCCGCCGGCGGTGCTGCTCCTGGTCTCGGTCATCGGCGATCCGATGTTCATGCTGCGGTACGTGTACTTCTGCGTGCCCGCGATGGCACTGCTGGCGGGCGCGGGAGCGGCCCGGCTCGCGGGGCTGGCGCGCCCGGCGCACCGCGCGGCCGCGCCGGTCGCGATCGGCGCGGCGCTGGCGCTGCTGGCGGGGCTGTCGGTCCCGGGGCACCTGGCCGTCCGGCGGCAGGACGGCAGGCCCGACGACCTGCGCGCCGCCGCCCAGATCATCCGGGAGCGGGCCCGGGACGGCGACGCGATCGTGTACCTGGCGGGCGTGGTCCGCTGGGCCGCGGCCGCCTACCCCGACGCGTTCGGCAGGCTGCGCGACGTGAGCCTGCGGGTCGACCCGGTGCGGGCCTCCGACATCAAGGGCCGCGACCGGCCGCCGTACCAGCTCGTCCGGCTGCTGTCGCGCACCGACCGGGTCTGGGTGATGACCAGCCGGTCGGTCCAGGTCGGCAGCCGCTCGGCGGTCGCGCGCCGCCAGGAGATGGTCATGGCCGCCGGCCCGTGGCGCGCGGCCGGCACCTGGCGGTACCGGGGCGGGCAGATGACCCTGTACACGCGGGCCGGGTACTACCGCAGCTCCATATAGTCCACCTGCCCCTGGCCCTGGAGGCGGCGCAGGCCCAGGGTGTTCCAGCCCGCGACCAGGTCGACCGAGGTCGTGGTGGAGGCCCAGTCGTCGCCGCTGGTCGCGCGCATCGGCACCGACGCCGCCGCCCGTCCGTTCACCGACAGCTCCAGCAGCGACGCGCCGCCGGAGCGGTTGGCGTAGCCGGTGCGGACCTCGTAGCGGCCCGCCCCGGGGGCGAAGACCGGCAGCTCGTACCGGCAGCCGTCGCGGTCGAACGGCCCCACCGCCCCGTCCGCCGACGCCTTGGGCCGTTTGAGCGTGCCCACGCACCCGTTGGTCCGCCCGCGCTCTGCCTCGTACCGCACCGGGACGCCGCGCAGGACCGGGCGGGAGCCGTCCCAGCCCAGCGCGGCCACGTACATCGCCCGGTCCACCTTCGACCCGCCGTGCCGCTTGACGATGCCGTGGAACACCAGGTGGTCGCCGTCGCCGCCGCTGAACAGGTCCGCGCTGCCCGGCCCCACGATCTTCCCGCCGTAGCCGCCGGTGGACTGGAGCGGCTCGCCCGCCTTGGTGTAAGGGCCCTCCAGCGAGGACGCGGTCGCGTACCTGGTCTGGTAGTTGGGCTGGAAGTACCAGCCGGCCGAGTAGAACAGCACGTACCGGTCGCCCCTGCGGACCAGGTCGGGGGCCTCCACCAGCACCGGCTCGTCCGCGTCGCGGCCCAGCAGGCGCTTGGGCGGACCCGCGGTCGCCAGGCCGTCGGGGGCCATCCGGACCAGGTAGATCGCCGCCGTCTTGCGGGCGTCGCTCTTGTAGAGCAGGTAGCGGGCGCCGTCCGCCTCGACGTAGGAGGCGGGGTCGATGGCGCCGCCGAGGTCGCGGGGGCACACCAGCGGTCCGCCCTCGCGAGGGGTGAACGGCCCAGCGGGCGAGACGGCGGTGGCGACGCCGACGCACTGCACGTTCCCCTCGCGGGCGCGCGCGGAGAAGTAGAGCAGGTAGGGGTCGCCGTCGCGCAGCGGCGGGACGACCTCGGGCGCCCAGGTCCATCCGCCCACCGCCCACGACGGCAGCCGCGCCAGGCCGTCGCCGGGCGAGGCCGTCCACGGGCCGGTCGGCGACGGAGCGGTGGCGACGGGCAGGGTGGCGGCGCCGTTGTTGGTCCCGTAGGCGTAGTAGACCTCTCCCACCTTCAGGACCATCGGGTCGGCGAACCCCCCGGGGACCACCGGCTTCAGCGGGCTGTACCCGGGGGCGGCGAGCGGTGTGGCCGTGCCCGCCGGGGCGGGGACCGGCGGCGGCGCGGAGGCGGACGTCCCGGCCGGCGCCGGGGTCGCGCTCGGCTCGCCGGACGGCAGGAACACCGCCGCGACCAGCGCCACCAGCGAGCAGATCGCCGCGCCTGCCACGACCGGGAACCACGCCTGCCGGCTCCACGCGCCCGGCTTGCCACGCATCACCCTCGAATACCGCCAATCACGCACATCACCATCAACCTGACTACGCTAGCCAGCCGGCGTCTACCCGAAGGAGACCGGGCGTTGATCCGACATCGGCCGCCGTTGGTCCTGCTGCTCCTCGCGGCACTGCTGGCGACGGCCTCCTGCGGCGGAGCCGAGCCGCCGCAGGAGTCCAGGCGGGCCGCGCCGGCCAAGCCGAACATCATCTTCGTCCTGACCGACGATCTTTCCTGGGACCTGGTTCCCCACATGGCCAATGTGACGCAGATGCAACGCGACGGGCTGACCTTCTCGCGGTTCATCGTGGCCGACTCGCTGTGCTGCACCTCGCGCGCCACCATGTTTACCGGCCAGTACCCGCACAATACGGGCGTACGCACCAACTTTCCGCCGGACGGCGGCTACGGCGTCTTCGCGGCGCGCGGCGGGGAGCGGGCGTCCTACGCCCCGGCCCTGAGCCGCGCGGGCTACCGCACGGCCCTGATGGGCAAGTACCTCAACGGCTACACGCCCGGCGAGCGCAACGGCGGGCCCGCCCCCTACGTCCCGCCGGGCTGGAACGAGTGGCACGTGGCGGGCAACGGCTACGGCGAGTACGACTACAAGCTCAACGAGAACGGGCGGCTGGTCTCCTACGGCCACCGCCCGGAGGACTACCTCACCGACGTGCTGGCCGCGAAGGGCGACGACTTCGTCCAGCGCGCGGCCAAGGACCGCAAGCCCTTCTTCCTGCAGATCGCCACCTTCGCGCCGCACGGGCCGTTCGTCCCCGCGCCCCGGCACGCCGCCGCGTTCCCCGGCCTGAAGGCGCCGCGGACGCCCGCCTTCAACGAGGCCGACAACTCCGACAAGCCGTCCTGGCTCCGGTCCCGCCCCCGGCTGCGCGCCCCGGGGCTGCGCGCCGTGGACGAGGGGTTCCGCAACCGCGTGCGCATGGTCCAGGCGGTGGACGAGATGATCGGCAGGCTGCGGCAGACGCTCGCGCGCACCGGCCGCGCCGCCGACACCTATCTGGTCTTCGGCTCCGACAACGGCTTCCACCTGGGCGACCACCGGCTGGCGGGCGGCAAGATGACCGCCTACGACACCGACGTGCGCGTGCCCTACATCGTCGTCGGCCCCGGCGTCCCCGCGGGCCGCACGGTGGAGGCGTTCGCGCAGAACACCGACCTGTCCCCCACGTTCCTGGACCTGGCGCGCACCGCCGCCCCGGCCGTCCCCGACGGGCGGTCGCTGGTCCCGTTCCTCCGCGGCGAGCAGCGGCCGCCCGGCTGGCGGGACGTCGCCCTCATCGAGCACGTGAAGCCGCCGCCCTCGCCCGACGACCCCGACCGGCAGGATTCGGGCCCCGGCGCCCCGCCGACCTACAACGCGCTGCGCACCCGCGACGAGCTGTACGTGGAGTACGCCAACGGGGAGCGCGAGTACTACGACCTGGTCCGCGACCCCGCCCGGCTCTCCAACCAGGCCGGACTCCTCCCGCCCGCGCGCCGCGAACTGCTCGCCGCGCTGCTGTACGCGCTGACGCGTTGCTCGGGGCGGACCTGCACGGCCGCGGGCCGCACCCAATAGTGTGCCGCTCTCAGTACCGATCATGACGAAAGGGATGGGATGCAGCTCACCGGCACGGGTTTCGTCGGCCTGCTCTGCGCGCTGGCGGTGGCGGCGTTCGCCGGGACCCTGTGGCTGCTACCGAGGATCAACGGCGGAGGGAGGCGGCGCGCGGCCGCCCGCGCCGGGCTGCTGGCGGCCTGCCAGCTGTTCATCGTGCTGGCGCTGGCCACCGCCATGAACGCCTACTTCGTCTTCTACAACAGCTGGTCGGACCTGCTCGGCAACGTCGGCGGCCCGGTGAGCGTGCAGGGCGGGCGCGGCGCGGCCAAGGCGGCGGCGGGCCCGCTGCCGCGGTCGGTGTCGCCGCTGGCGGCCCAGCAGGGCCTGCGCGACCCGGCCGTGGACGGCCAGCTGGAGCAGACCGTGATCCGCGGACCGCGCACCGGGCTGCAGGTCAAGGCGTTCGTCTACCTGCCCGCGCAGTACTTCCAGCAGCGCTTCAAGGACCACCGCTTCCCGGTGTCGCTGGTGCTGGCCGGCTACCCCGGCGACCCGCGCGGCATCATCGAGCGCCAGGAGCTGGTCAAGACCGCCGCCCGGGACATGCGCTCGGGCGCGATCCCGCCCACCGTCTACGTGATCACCCGGACGATGGTCGCGCCGCCCCGCGACACCCAGTGCACCGACGTGCCCGGCGGCCCGCAGGCCGAGACCTTCTTCAGCCAGGACGTCCCGCAGGCGCTCGGCGCGACCTACCGGCTGGCCACCACCGCGGCCGGGTGGGGCGTGCTCGGCCAGTCGGCGGGCGGCTACTGCTCGGTCAAGCTGGCGATGCGGCACTCCGACCGGTTCTCGGCGGCGGCGTCGCTGGGCGGCTACCTGCGCTCGATCCAGGACCCGACCACCGGCGACCTGTACGGCGGCAGCAAGGCCGTGCGCGACGACAACGACCTGCTGTGGCGGCTGGAGCACCTGCCGCCGCCGCCGGTGTCGGTGCTGCTGGCCTCCAGCAAGCGCGAGGAGGGCTACGACCAGGCGCTGAAGTACGTGCAGCTGACCAAGCCGCCGCTGCGCACCGACACCCTGTTCCCCGAGCAGGGCGGCCACAACTTCGGCACCTTCCGGCGGCTCACCCCTGAGATCATGCGCTGGATGGGCCGGCAGCTGAAGTCCGATTGAGGATCAGTCGTCCCCGTGCGTCGCTATCATCACTGGCGTGACTGACCCCAGGACCCCCGACGACCACCACGACCGCGAGCGGTCCGAGGAGCGGCCGGGCGGCCCCGGGGGCGCACCGCCCCCGCCCCCGCCGCAGTGGGGGCAGGCCCCCGCGCCGGGCCCGCACCTGCTGCCGGAGGCGCCGCCGCTGCCGGAGTTCGGCGTGCCGCTGCCCGAGCCCGAGGTGCCCGAGAGCGAGCGCACCGTCGGCGACATCGACATCAGCGGCACGATGCGGACGCAGGTCTTCCCCAACGGGGCGCGGCGGCCCGCCGCCCAGCAGCCGGCCGCCCAGCAGTTCACCCAGCCGCCGTCGCCGGGCGAGGGCGGCCGGGAGCCCTACAACCCCGACGCCACCATCGCGGACATGTCGGCGTTCATGCCCGCGGCCGGGGAGCACCCCGGCCAGGGCGCCAAGCACACCCGCGAAGAGGTGCGGCCCGCGCCGGCGCCCGGGGCCGACGAGGCCCCGGCGACGCAGCAGCTGCCCGACGCGCAGACCGCCGCGGCGCAGTCCGGCCAGGAGGGGCGGGCGCCCGAGGCCGACCGGACGGTGCACTACCAGCCGGCCCCTCCGCCCGCGACCGAGCAGATCCCGCAGGCCGACCAGACCGTCCACTACCAGCCGCCGTCGCCGTTCGCGCAGCCGCCCTCCCAGCCAGACGGCGGGCAGCACGACGGAGGGCAGGCGGGCGGGCCGCCGCCCGCCGGGCCGCCGACGCTCGCGCCGTTCCCGTACGCGCAGGAGCCGCCGCGTCCGGAGATGCCGACGACGCAGCAGATCGCGAACGCGCAGCAGGCCGGCCACCAGCAGCCGCCCGCGCCGCCCGTTCCCGAGGCGTCGCCGTTCGCGCAGCCCCCGGCCCCTCAGGCGCCCGAGCCCTTCCCTTACGCCCAGGAGATCCCGGGCAGCAAGCCCGCGGCCCCCGAGCCCTTCCCCTACGCGCAGGAGATCCCCGGCGGCAAGGCCCAGGCGCCGGAGCCGTTCCCGTACGCGCAGGAGATCCCCGACAACAAGGCCCAAGCTCCCGAGCCGTTCCCCTACGCCCAGGAGATCCCCGGCCAGCCGCAAGCCCAGGCGGCCCCCGCGCCCTTCCCCTACGCGCAGGAGGTCCCCGGCCAGCCGCAGCCTCAGCAGCAGGGCCCGGCGGAGTCCCCGCGCCCGTTCGCGCCGCCGCCCCAGATCGACGAGCCCTGGCGCGTCGGCGGTGGCGCGGACCAGCCCGGCGCGGCCAAGAAGTCCCGCAAGCGCGACCGGGGCGGCGGTCCCAAGCGGAGCAAGAAGCCGCTGCTCATCGGGGTCGCGGGCGTGGCGGTCGCCGCCCTGGCGGCGGGCGGCTTCGTGGTGCTGACCGGCGGCGGCGGTGAGGACGAGGAGGGCGGCGGCGCCAAACTGGCGGGGGCGTCGTTCCCGCCGGCCTCGACGCTGCGCTCCGACGGCCGCGACCAGGCGATCACCAGCATCGCGGGCGCGGGGTCCACGCTGGTGGCGGTCGGCGGCGAGACCGACGCCGACGGCGGCCGCGGGATCTTCCTGACCTCCAGCGACGGCGGCCGGACCTTCGTCACCGCCGCGATGCGCGACGGGCAGGCCGCCGCGCCGGGCGAGATCCCCCAGGTGGTCGGCGGGTCGGCGGGCGGCTGGGTCGCCATCGGCACCCGGCCGGGCGGCGGCGCGGTGTGGACCAGCGCCGACGGCGGGACGTGGCTGCGCGAGCCGGACGCCGTCGGCGACGTGTTCGGCTCCCACACCCGCGTGCGGCGGGTCGTGGGCGGCGCATCGGGCTTCCTCGCCATCGGCGAGGTGAGCGCCAAGGGCGACTTCAGCGACGCGCAGCCCGCCGTGTGGGCCTCCGGCGACGGCCGGCGCTGGGAGCCCCGTGTCGGGGGCCAGATCGGCCTCCAGGTCGACAAGGGCAAGCTGGAGCTGACCGAGGCCGCGGTGAGCGGCCAGACCATGCTCATCGAGGGCGTGCACACGCCCGGCCGGGGCCAGGCCGCCTACCGGCGGGTGTGGAGCTCGACCGACGGCGGGCGCAC
Organism: Spirillospora sp. NPDC050679; assembly: GCA_044456955.1. GTDB lineage: Bacteria > Actinomycetota > Actinomycetes > Streptosporangiales > Streptosporangiaceae > Spirillospora. Next base: position 158,910 of record JBITGK010000002.1, read on the forward strand.
CTGGTCGGGCTCGGCGGTGCCGGTGCCCAAGGGCAGCCGCGGCCTGCTGATCGGCGGCGGGCCGACCGGCTTCCTGGCGGTGCGCGAGCTGCCCGGCCGCCGCTCCTACGGCCAGGCGTTCGTCTCCAAGGACGGGCAGTCGTGGTCTGCCGCGGGCCGCGTCCAGGCCCTCGGGTACCGGCGGGTCCAGCGGATCGTCGCCGACGCGAGCGGCTTCGCCGCCGTCGTCGTGCGGGGGCGCGACCTGCTGGTGAGCCGCAGCTCCGACGGCCGCTCCTGGCGGGACGCGGGCTCGCTCCCGCTCCGGCAGGGGGTGGCCCCGCGCGACGCCGCCGTGGCGGGCGGCCAGGCGGTCATGGTGGGCCAGCAGGCCGGCGGCGGCGACACGAACGCCATGGTGAACGTGTGGGACTCCAACGGCCGCGCCCTGCCCGCCGACCTCACCAAGGTGCCCGGCGCGCTGCGCACCGACCACCGGGTGACGACGGTCGAGGCCGCCTCCGGGCGGGCCGTGGCGGTGGGGAGCACCGGGGGCGACGCGGCCGTGTGGACCTCCCAGGACGGCACGGCCTGGCAGGCGGCCCAGGGCCTCGGCGCGGCGTTCACCCGGCCGGGCGCGCAGCGCCTGCTGGACGTCGCCCGCGGCGGGGCCGGCTGGCTCGCGGTCGGCTACGACCAGACCGCGCCGCGCCGCCCCCTGGTGGTCACCTCGGCGGACGGCGCCACCTGGCAGGCCGTGGACGGCCTGCCCGCCTTCCGGGGCAACGCCCGGGCCGTGCCCTCCACCGCCGCGGCCGCCGCCGGGCCCTCCGGATACGTGATCGTCGGCACCAACGGCACCGCGGCCGCCGCGTGGCACTCCACCGACCTCAAGAACTGGCAGCGCGCCACCAGTTCCGACCGGCAGGCCCTGGAGGCCCGGTCCGGCGTCGGCCGCTGGCTGCTGGGGGTCGCCGCGACCCCGTCGGGCTTCACCGCGGTCGGCGGCGCCCGCCAGTCCCGCGGCGGCGGCGCGCCGACCAACCGGCCCGGCGCGTGGACCTCCGCCGACGGCAAGACCTGGGCCTTCCGGGAACTGCCGCTGCCCTCCGGCGGCGGGGTGACCGAGGGCCACCTGACCCATGTCGCCGCCAAGGGCGCCACGGTGGTCGCGCTCGGGGTCGGCGCCACTCCCCAGGGGCTGGTGCGGATCGGCTACGTGTCCACCGACGGCGGCGCGAACTGGCGCCCGATCACCGCGCCGGGCGGCGACCCGAAGGCGGCCGCCACGGCGCTGACCGCCACCCCCCAGGGCTTCGCCGCGACGGGGACCGCCGGACGGCCGGGCAGCACCGACGTGGTGTCGTGGACCTCCGCCGACGGCGTGTCCTGGGAGACGGCCACGCCCGGCGGGCCGGGCCTGGGCGGCCCCGGCGACCAGCAGGTCACCGGGATGGCGGTGCTCGGGGACACGCTGGTCGGGGTCGGCCACGCCAGCGGCCCCAAGGACGAGCAGCCGGTGCTGTGGACGCGGCCGGTGCCCTGACCGGCCCGCGGGTCTAGAAGATGTCGTCGGCGGGGTCGCGCCGGGCGTGCCTGGGCACGTACGGGACGGTCCCGCGCCCGTTCATGGCGGGCGCCCCGGCCGCCTCCTGGATCTGCTCGCGCACCTGCGTGGCCACGTCCGTGCCGTTCCGCGCCCGGTTGCGCCGGGCCCCGTAGGGGGCCACGATCAGCCGGTAGAACGGGCGGCGGATCGGCGTCGGCACCAGCCGGTAGCCGCCGCGCAGCATCACGTTGCGCCAGTACTGGGTGCGGGAGATGAACCCGCCGCGCCGCATCTCCCGCTGGAGCCGCAGCTCCGAGCGCAGCAGCGCCCTGCCGCCGCGCCGCTCGTAGGCGCCGTCGCCGACCCGGTAGTACACCAGCGGCTCGGCGACGTTCACCACCTGCGCGCCCGCGGCGATCATGCGGACGAACAGCCAGTAGTCCTCCATCAGCGGCAGGTCGCCGTAGCCCCCGGCCTTCAGCACCGCGCTCCGCCGGTACACCACGGTGGGGTGGTTGAAGGGGTCGTGCAGCCGCGAGTAGCGGGCGATGTCCAGCGGATCGCTGGGCGGGGTGCGGCGGCCCACGATGTCGCCGGTGTCGGTGCCGAACTCCAGCAGCCCCGCGCCGACCAGGTCCGCCCCCGCGCGCACCAGCGGCACCTGGAGCTGGAAGCGGTGCGGCATCGCCACGTCGTCGGCGTCCATCCGGGCCACGATGTCGTACCGGCTGGCCTCCAGGCCCGCGTCCAGGGCGGGGCCGAGGCCGCGGTTGTGCGCCAGCGGGACGAAGGTGACCTCGACGGGACTGGCGGCGATCAGCTGGCGCAGGCAGGCCGCCAGCTCCGGCGCGACCGGACCGTCCTGCACCAGCACCACCTGGTCGGGCCGCAGCTGCTGGTCCACGACCGCGCTGCGGAACGCCTCCCGCACGTACTCTTCCCGGTCACCGCCATAGACGGTCATCAGCAAAGCGAAGGGTTCGGGGCGCATACGGTCCGTTTCCGGGGTGGGGGCGCGGAGGCGGGGACTCCGTACCTGGGGGGCTAAACGATCTTTCCCGCCACTCATGTGACGCTTTGGCGTGGTTGATGGTTGCGCGCCGCCAAGATACCGGTGTGATTTGTCCCGTACATCCGTTTAAACAGAGCAGACGGGTCATTTCACCCAGCTGTAACCGAACGGCGCTCTTGCGGGCCCCGGCACGGGCCCGCCCTGGTCCGGCGGTGGTCTGGTCTCAGGTCCGGTCGCGGCGCGGCCCCGGCACGGGCCGGCCTACGCCCTGCCCAGACCGCAGATGTTCTGGTCGGCGCGGACCTCCCCGGCGACCTTGGGGACCGGACGGGCGCTGCCCGGCACGGTCAGCCCGTCCTTTCCGATGATCAGGTAGACGAAGCCCGCCCGCCCCCGGGGCGCGGGCGTGGGGGGGTGGCCCGGCAGCGCCGCCGCCAGCGCGGCCGCCTGCCGCTGCGCGCCCGGCCCGAACATGATCTGGGTGCGCGCGCCCGCGGTGGGCTTGAGCGTGCCGACCTTGGCGACGTCGAAGCCCTTGGCGCCGAGCTGCTCGGCGATGCGCTTGCCGAGGCCGTCCACCTTCGTCGCGTTGTAGACGCCCATCCGCACCTGCGCGGGCGGGACCGGCGGCTGCCTGGCCCCCTGGTGCGCCGGGACGACCGGCGGCGCGGGCTCGGGCGGCGCGTTGTCCTGCTGGATCGCCTCGAACAGCGGCCTGGCCAGCGACCGGCTGAACTGCACCCGGTTCTTGTCGGCCGGGTAGGCCTCCACCGGCACGGTCATGAAGCGCACCTTGCCCGCGCTCATGCCCTTCAGGCTGCCGGCCACCTTCTGCATGACCGACAGGTTCAGCCGCCGGTCGGCCTTGATCGACTTGGCGACCGCCGTCAGGAAGTCGTAGGTCTTGCCCGGGTCGGTCAGCATGCCCTTGTCGGTGGCCTTCTTGACCACCGAGGCCATGAACGCCTGCTGGCGCTTGATGCGCGACAGGTCCGAGCCGTCGCCGAGGCCGCCGGTGCGGGTGCGCACGTAGCCGAGCGCCTGGTCGCCGCGCACGATCTGGCGGCCCTTCTTCAGGTGCAGCTCGGCCTTGGGGTCGTCGATGCGCTTGGGCACGCAGATCTCCACGCCGTCCAGCGCGTCCACCACCCGCTTGAAGCCGGAGAAGTCCACCTCGACGTAGTGGTCGATGTGGATGCCGGTCAGCGACTCGATGGTGCGCCAGGTACAGGCGGGGCCGCCCTGGGCGTAGGCCGAGTTGATCATGTCGAGGCGGCCGGGGATCATGCCGCCGCCGTCCTTCTTGCACTCGGGGATCTGCACCATCGAGTCGCGCGGGAAGCTGATGCCGATCGCGCCGTCGCCGCCGGGCGAGATGTGCAGCAGGATCGTGGTGTCGGAGCGCTGCCCGGCCTCCTGGCCGTAGCGGGCGTTCTCCCCCTCGCGGGTGTCGGAGCCCATGACCAGGATGTTCAGCGCGCCGTTGAGCTTGGCGGGCCGGTTGTCACCGAGCTTGCCGTCCACGTTCTCGCGGGTGATCTGCCCGTCCAGCCGCCGCCAGAAGCTGTAGCCGCCGATGCTGCCGGCCACCAGCAGCACCGACAGCACGATGGAGGTGATCCCGAGCATGCGCCAGCCGCGCCCCCGGGCCGGCGGCTCCGGCTCGGTCGGCGCGCCCGGGCCCGGCCGGCCGTACGGCGGCGGGGTCCCGTGCTGCTGCGGCGCGCGCGGCCCGGGACGGTCGCGCGGCGGCATGACTGATCGCTGCATCCGTAACATTTCAGCACACATGGGACATGCGCCACGGCAGACACCGGAAAGTCATGGCTTCGGCGGCGCTCCCGGGCAGCCGTGGGGCCGGTGGGACGGGACTAGACTCTCGGGAGGATGAGCACCGTAGACGCACTGACCGAGCAGGCGATGGTCGTGCTCCAGGACCGGCCCGTGGTGCCGCTGAGCGGCTGGCTGGCGGGCGTCCTGGCCGACTGCGCCGACACCGGCCGCACCCTGCAACTGGTGACGCCGCTGGAGTCGCGGCTGTCCCCGGCGCTGCGCCAGGTCGTGGCCGGCGACGCCGGGCAGTGGGTCGTCCGGCACGGCGAGGGCTACTACGAGGGGCTGACCGGCCGGCCGCTGCGCTGGGAGGACGGCACGTTCGCGCCGGTGCCCGACGCCCGCGACTACGCGCCCGGCTTCACCACCCGCCCCACCGCGCCGATCGGCGCCCAGCTCACCATGGTCTACCGCATCCGGCACGGCACCGACGGCGGTCTCGGCGGCCCCGTCGAGCGCCTGCTGCACCTGCTCACCGGCAAGGCCCCGCTCGGGTTCGGCCCGGCCGAGCCGCTGGCGCACCCCTGGCGGCCCGACCGCTACACCGAGTACGCGCGCGGCCGCGCCGCCGCCCGGCTGATCGTCGCCGGGGACGGCCCGCGCCCCGCCCAGGCGGTCTGCGAGTTCACCGCCGCCGGGGCCGGCCCGGTCGCCGAGACCGGCACGGTCGCGGTCGGCTACGCGCCCGCCGACCCGCCGCCGCTGCAGCACCTGCCGCAGCTGGTCGGGGCGCTGGCGGCCGACCAGCCGGTCTCCTCGCTGTTCGTGCAGCTGGTGCCGGGCCGCGCCGACCTCACCGTCGAGCCGCGCTGGAGCGGCGCGCCCGCGCCGGTGGCGATGGCGGTCACCGGCACGGTCGCGGGCCCCGCGTCCGTTCCCGGCCAGCAGGTCGGCCCCGCGCGGGCGCCGATGACGCTGTTCGCGCTGGGCGACGGCCGCTCCCCCGACGGCTGGCAGCGCCACCGGGCGCTGCTTCAGCACCTACGGGGCTGAGCCCTCCCGTCCCGGCGGCATCTCCTGAAAACAGGTGATGATCTCCGTAAAGGGGATGGGTTAAGGTCCTGGCCATGGAGCCCGAAGCACTCGAAAAGGCCGTCGCAGGCAGCCTTGCCGAGGGCGATGTGCGGGCGGTGGACGGGGTGCTGCGCTTCCAGGGCCTGCCGCCCCGGCTCGTGCTGTGGATCACCGGGTGCGGGCTGCTCGGCGTGCTCGGGCTGCTGACCGGCGGCCTGTTCGCGCTGCTGGGCCTGGCGGGCCCGGCGACGGTGGCGCTGGCGTCGGGCACGGTGGTGCTCGGCCTGGCGGTGGTGCTGCTGATCGCGCTGGTCGCGGTGATGGTCTCGACGCACCCGGAGGTGGAGGTGCGCCCCGCCGCCCGCGAGATCGCCCGCGGCGCGGTCGCGCTCCCGTTCGCCGAGGTGCGGCCCGAGCACCTGGTACTGCGCAAGGGCGTGGTCTTCTACCGGCTGCGGCTGGACCATCCGGGGCTGCGCGCGGACCTCGCCCAGTTCGGCGAGGGGGAGGCGGCGCGCGCCGAGGAGTTCCGCCAGGGCCTGTGGGCGCTGCTGTCGCGCAGCGAGCTGACCCCCGTGCAGCGCTGGATCATCGGCGCGGCCGCGCCCGGCGCGGCCGCCAACGGCCTGCCGCTGGACCGGCTGGGGCCCGCCTCCGAGACCGACCGGGACACCGCCCACCGGCTGCTGCGCGAGCCGTGGGACATCGACGACCTCGACCAGCTGCTGCCCGCGGTCAACTGGCTGGTGCAGGACGGCCACCGGGCCGGCTTCGTGCAGGACGCCGACCTGGCCGACCGCGACGACGCCGAGCGCGAGGAGTACGGGCGGCTGCTGCGCGAGGTGGACGGCATGATCGCGCAGGAGCGGATGGAGCCGCCCTTCGTGGAGCGCCTGGTGGCGCTGGTGCGGGTGCGCTACGGCGTGATGGGCGAGGTGTACGCCAAGCTGGTGCCGTCCCTGCTGCGCGACGAGCCGGGCGCGGACGCGAGCCCCGAGGGCGCGGAACTGGCGGCGTTCCTGCACGGCCTGTTCAACGACCGCGACCACGCGGCCGAGGAGCTGCACCGCCTGAAGCTGCTGGCCGACGACCCGGCGCTGCGCGCGAACGTGGGCCGCTTCCTGATCTGGGACTACAGCCGCGCCCTGCTCCTGTACCGGCTGGGCCACCTGGCGGGCTGGCTGACCGACCAGTACTGCTGGGACCGGATGCTGCCGCTGGCGCTGGACATCCAGCGCCGCTACTCCTCCTGGCAGGACATGGCGACGTGCTACCTGCAGGGCCGCCTGCTGTGGTCGGGCGGGGCGTCGCAGGCCGACCACGAGAAGGCCGTGGCGCACCTGGCGTCCGACCCGTACAGCCCCTGGACGCAGACGCCGTGGGACCTGACCCTGAAACGCGACTGGGCCTGAGCCCCACAGGGGCCGCCGGGCTTTCCCGCCCGGCGGCCCCTGCTCCACATCCAACCCCGCGCGCCTAGTACCCGCCGTCGGCGGCCTCATGCCGCATGCGACCCAGATCACACGAGGGGGATCGTTGCGAGCCTGGCGAAACCCGGACGAAGTACCGCCGGGCACCAGCACCCACCAGCAGCTCGAACTCATCCAGAACCTGGTCAGAGGCGAGCTGTCCGCACCCGAGTTCGTCGACAGATGGTGGCCCCTGGACCGCGCGGCCGCCGAAGCGGGCGAACGCCCCGTCCACCGCCTCCAGTACCTGTTGCGCCTGGTCACGGCAGCGGCCGAGGACCTGGAGGGCGAGGCGCTCGTCAGGGCCGTGGCCCGCGCCCAGACGGCCCGCGAGACGCTGCGGCCCGGCGACGAGGTGGAGGTCAGGGTCACATCGCGCTTTCCCCGAGGCGTGAAAGTGCTGACCGAGACGGGACAGCACGGCATCGTGCACGCGACCGGCCCTGCCCCGGGCGAGAAGCTGACCGTCGTGGTGGCGGAGGTGCGCCGCTCCCACTTCCGCGCGGTCAGGCCCCGATGACGCCGCTGGTGTCGCTCTCGACGGCCTTCCAGCTGCGGACCGGCGCGTCCGGGGCGCCGTCGGGGTAGTAGGTGCCGCCCGTCCAGTGCACCAGCGCCTCGACGAACGCGCGGGCGACGCGCTCGGCGTCGGGCACGTCGCCGACCGCGCGCACGTCGACCCACCAGACGGGGGCCGCGACGCGGGAGGCGAAACCGGCGCCCAGCAGCCGCTCGACCTCGCCCGGCACCGACACCTGGACGGCGTCCTCGATGGACACCAGCAGCCGGCCCTCGGCGTCGTACAGCCGCGTCGCCTCGGGCTCGCCGCCGCGCAGCTCCAGCGGCTCCCCCATGGCGATCATGCCGTCGGCGACCGCGTGCACGTCCGGCCGCCGCCGCACCAGGGCGACGAAGTCGCAGCTCACCGGGCACCTCCCTGGACCATCCCGATCGACCGCGCGAACACCTCGGCCGCGATGCGCCCCACGGCCGTGCCGGTGTCGGCGCCCACCTTCGACAGGTCCAGCGCGCCGCCGGTGGCCAGGTGCCGGTCGTAGGGCACGTGCACGACCGGCACGCCCCACTCGGTCAGCATCTGCCGGGCCCGGTCGAGGTCGGCGCCGGCCTGCGGGGCGTGCGACACCATGGCGATGACGGTCCGGGCGATCAGCGCCTGCTGCCCGTTCCCGGCGAACCACTCCAGGGCGCCCCGCGCGCTCAGCGCGCCGTCCACCGTGCCCGGCGTGACCAGGACGAGCCCGTGGGTGTGCGCGAGGATGCCGCGGTGCAGCTCGGTGAGGATGCCCGCGCCGCAGTCGACGATCACCGCGGCGAAGTACCGGGTCAGGGCGCTCAGCGCGGACTGGAAGGTGTCCACGGTGAACTCGCCCGCGATGCGCCCGCCCCGGGTGGACGACAGCGCCCAGAGCCCGGACTCTGTGCGGGCGAGGAACTGCGCGGCCTCCTCGAAGGTGCGCGGCTGCCGCCCGGCCAGGTCGAACAGCGACAGCTCGGTGCGGACGCCCAGCCTGAGCGGCAGCGACCCCAGCTCGGCGTCGGCGTCCACGGCGAGCACGCGGTCGGCGCGGTGCCGGGCCAGCTCGGTGGCGACGAGGGCGGCCATGCTGGTCTTGCCGGCGCCGCCGCGCACGCTGGCCACCGCGAGCTGCCGGTACCCGGCGACGGGCCGCTGGAGCATCTCGACCAGCTCGGCCTGCGTCTTGATCCCCGTGGCCCCGGAGGCCCCGACGGCCTTGCGCATCCCGCGCCCCACGCGCCGCAGGAGGGGGTCGCCGTGCTGGTTCTTGCGGACCAGCTCGTCGGCGACGGGCACGCCGCCCTGCTGGGGCTGCGGGAGGGGCGGCGGAACGGGCGCGGCGGGGGCCTGCCGCTCGTCCTGCTCCTCCCCCTCGGCGGGCGGCGCGTCGGGGATGCCGGGCGCGGCGCCGACGACGGGGGCGATGGCCATCTCGGGGTCGAAGTCGGGGTTGGCGAGCGGGATGGGGGCCGGGGAGGGGGGCGCGGTGTAGGGGTCGGGCTGGGGCTGCTCGGCGGGCTGCTCGGGAGGGGCGGCGGCGGTCCCGTCGTCGCCGAAGGGGTCCTGCGCGAGGCCGCTGGTGCCGGCGTAGGGGTTGAAGATCTGGGGGGCGTCGCCTTGGGGCTGCTCGGGCACGGGCGGCTGCCCGAAGCCGTCCAGCACGGGCGGCTGAGCAAAGGCATCAGGCGCAGGAGGCTGAACGACCCCATCCTGAACGGGAGGCTGAGCAAAGCCCTGGGGCTGCTCGGGCACGGGCGGAGGGGCAAACGCGTCCTGAACAGGGGACTGTCCATAGGAATCCACCGCAGGAGGCTGCGCGAAAGCATCCTGCGCAGGCGGCTGAGCAAACCCACCTTGCACAGGAGGCTGAGCGAAGGCATCAGGCGCGGGCTGCTGCATCGAAGCGACAGGCTGCGGCGCCACCGGCTCGGGGATCGGCTCGTGCACGGGCTCCGAAGCCACGGTCTGCTGCGGAGAAGGGCCGGACCAAGGCGAGGTGTCCGCGCTCTCAGGCTGGCCCACCACCCCGGACATGGCGGGTTCCAGAGCCGCGAGCCCTCGCCGGGACACGCCGAGTTCACTCAGGACGGACTGCTGCCAGCTCGAGTCGGACACCTGCCTCCCTTTCCTCGCCGCCAGCCTACGAGACACCCGCGACCCGCGACGCCGCGATCACACCGGCCCCGGACGCCCCGCCACCCCCACCAGGCCAAACCAGGAAACAGCAGCACCATTCCCCCGAATACCACTATTCTCCTGCCTGCCTGTTGATCAAGCTGTCGACATCCCTCCGGAGGCGACCGGTGACCAACCGCTCCACGATCACCCCCGAGAGCCTGCGCAGCGCCGCCAAGGGCCTGTCGGCCGCCGGCGAGCGGCTGGGCCAGGAGTGGTCGAACCTGAAGTCCACCGTGCAGGGGATGGGCCAGCCCTGGGGCGGCGACGACATCGGGATGCTGATCGGCGAGTCGTACACGGCCGTCGAGGCGCAGGCCGACGAGTCGTTCACCGGCGCGGCCGAGGACCTGTCGGCCTTCGGCGAGAAGCTCACGACGATGGCCAACAACCACGAGAAGGCCCAGGAGCAGATGGTCGGCGAGATCAACTCTGTGTCCGCCGTCCTGAACGTCTGACGCCGTGGGACTGCAACTGCCCGGCGAGCTGATCGGCTTGCTGGGGATGCTGGGTTATGACTGGCCCGAGGCCGATGAGACCAAGTTGTTCGAACTCGGCTCCACGTGGATGTCGTTCGGCGGCACCGTCCAGGGCGTGATCTCCGAGGCAACGGGCGCAGCCCAGCAGGTCACCGGCTCGGGCAACGAGGGCGATGACATCGAGGCGTTCCAGAAGGCCTGGGAGGAGCAGGACGCTCCCGCCGCGATCCTGGGCGACGCCGCGATGGGCGCGATGGCCGTGGGCGGGGCGTTCTTCCTGTGCGCGATGGTCGTGCTGTTCCTGAAGATCAACGTGATCGTGCAGCTGATCATGCTGGCCATCCAGATCGCGCAAGCCATCGCCACCGCCGTTCCCACCCTGGGCGCGTCGCTGCTGGAGATCCCCGTCTTCAAGATGATCACCGGCTTCATCATCGACATGCTCATCGACCAGGCCATCAACGCCCTGCTCGGCTAGGGAGACCACTGTGACGCGCAGGCGGGGCGGCGGTGGCCGTCCAGGCGGAAACCGGGGCGGCGGGGACGGCGCGGAGGACGCGGCGACGGCGGCCCCATAAGCGGTCCGATCGGAAGGGCCGCCGGACAGAGCTTCCGCACGCCCAAAGGCCGCTCAGGCGGCAAAGGAGGCGGTCCGCGCGGCGGCGGCCGCAACACCAACGGGCGTCGGAACGGCAACACCCCCTCCCAGCGCCGCCGAGGGAACGACCAATCCAACGCCAAGCCGAACGACACCAAGAGCACCACCAAGGATCCGATCGACGTCGTCACCGGCGAGGTGCTGCTCTCCCAGACCGACGTCGACCTGCCGGGCGTCCTCCCCCTGCTCCTCGAACGCACCCACATCTCCACCTACGGCGCGGGCCACTTGTTCGGCCGGACCTGGGCGTCCACACTCGACCAACACCTGGAACTGGACTCCGAGGGCGTCTACTACCTCACCGAGGACGCACGGGTCCTGAAGTTCCCGCAGGCGCTCTTGCCCAACGTCCAGTTCCGCCCGGTGGCGGGGCCGCAGTGGCCGCTGGTGCTGACCTCGGACGGCGGCTACACCCTCACCGACCCGCAGCTCGGCCGCACCCTGCACTTCCCCGCACCAGGCGAGGAGCACGGCTGGACCCGCCTCCCGCTGACCGCGATCAGCGACCGCAACGGCAACCGCATCGACTTCCTCTACGAGGACCAGGTCCTGGTGGAGGTCCGCCACTCCGGCGGCTACCGGATCGCCGTCGACAGCGCGCCCCTGGACGCCGAAAGCTCCCGCACCGAACGCCGCCTCACGGCCCTGCGCCTGCTCGTCCCCGACGCCGACGACATCACCCTGATCCGCTTCGGCTACGACGCTGAGGGCAACCTCGCCGAGGTCATCAATTCGTCCGGCCGCCCCCTGCGCTTCACCTACGACGATCGCGGTGTCCTGACATCGATCACGCGGCCGGACGGCGGCCGCACCACCGTCGTCCACAACGCCCTGCGCCTGCCCGTCGAGATCACCGATGCCGCCGGTGGCGTATGGCGGCAGAGCTACGACGAGGCCGGCAACCTGACCGCCACCGTGGACCCGGGCGGACGGACGGTCCGCTACGTCCGTGGGGCCGGCGGCGGGGTCGTCTCGGTCACTGGTCCGAACGGCGCGACATCGCGCTTTGCCCTCGACGCTCTCGGACTGCCCACCTCCGCCACCGGTCCTCGCGGAGAAGTGACCCACTATTCCCGCGACGCCGCGGGCCGTATCACCATGATCACTGACTCCACCGGCGGAGTCGTCCGGTACGGCTGGACCGTTGAGGGCCTACCCGCCTGGCGGACCAGGGCCGACGGAGCGACCGAGCGCTGGCGATACGACGCCGAGGGCAACCTGGTCGAGCACATCGACGAGATGGGACAGACCACTCGGTACGAGATCGGCCCCTTTGACGAGCCGACCGCCCGGACCACTCCTGACGGCGCCCGGCTGGAATTCGAATACGACACCGAACTGCGTCTCACGTCCGTCACCAACGCCCAGGGACTGGTCTGGCGGTACGCCTATGACGCAATCGGCAATCCCGTGACCGAGCAGGACTTCAACGGCCGCACCCTTTGCTATGCCTATGACGTCGCCGGACACCTGGTCTCACGAACGAACGGCGCCGGTCAGACCATCACCTTCACCCGTGATCTGTCCGGCAATGTCATCGAAAAACGTTTTGGCGACCAGATCACCACCTTCGCCTACGACAGCGTCGGCCGCATGCTGCGAGCGGTCAACGCCGATGCCGATCTACGCCTGGAGCGCGACGTTTCCGGTCGGGTCGTCGCGGAAATCTGCAACGACCGGGTCCTGGCGGTGGCCTATGACGCGATGGGAAACGTCACCCATCGCCGAACGCCGTCGGGCGCCGAGAGCCGCTGGACTTACGACGCTGACGGCCATCCGAGCAGTTTGAGCATGGCGGGACACACCATGCGGTTCGAGTACGACGCCGTGGGAAGGGAGGTCCAGCGATGCATCGATGACAAGACGATCCTCGCCCAGCAGTGGGACGGCGCTCACCGTCTGACCACCCAAACAATCTGGGGTGCTCCCGAACCATCTGTGCACAGTGGACATCACAGTGCGCAGGCGCGCCTTCTTCAGCACCGCTCCTATGCCTACCGTCCCGACGGCAGCGTGACCGGCGTAGGCGACCGCCTCGCCGGAGATCGCCGCTACGAACTCGACCGGATCGGCCAGATCACCGCCGTCCACGCGCGAGATTGGACAGAACGGTACGCCTACGACGACGCAGGCAACATCACCCGGGCCGAATGGCCCACCAAGCGGCATGGAGAGAGCGGGCGCGAAGCCGACGGCGTCGGCTCCCGCGAGTACTCGGGCACGTTGATCCGCCGGGCCGGCGGCATTCGTTACGAGCATGACGCCCAAGGGCGGACCATCATGCGACGGCACCAGACCCTCTCAGGCCGGCGTTCGATATGGCGCTACCACTGGGACGCCGAGGACCGTCTCGTCGCCGTGCAGACCCCCGACGGCCGATCATGGCGCTACCGCTACGACGCGGTCGGACGCCGCATCGCCAAGCAGCGCCTGACCGGCGACGGACAGGTGGTCGAACAGGTCGAGTTCGTCTGGGATGGCGCCGTGCTCGTCGAACAGGCGCACACCACCTGGGTGGCCGCCCGACGCGAGTGGGTCGTGAGGGGAACCTGCTGGGAATACGAGCCTGACACCTTCCGTCCTTTGGCGCAGGTGGATCGCTTTCCTGCCAAGGACGCACCAAAGCACTGGATCGACCGCGCCTTTCACGCGATCGTGACAGACCTGACCGGCTCACCCGCCGAGTTCATTGATCATGCGGGTCAGGTCAGCCAACGGGAGAGTGCGGCGCTCTGGGGGGCGACAACGTCCACCGAACTCAACGCCCCGCCCTGCCCATTGCGCTTCCCTGGCCAATATCATGATCAAGAAACCGGTCTTCATTACAACTTCCAGCGTTATTACGATCCCTCCACGGGTCGGTACGAGAGCAGCGACCCCATTGGATTGGCGGGCGGAACGGCACCGCACTCCTACGTGGTGAATCCACTCACTCTGACCGACCCACTGGGCTTGGCCGCCTACAAGCCAGAAACCGGAAGACAGAGTCGAAGCAATGCCCGAAATGCCTATCGAGGGAAATCTCAAGAAGCTCCTGGCGGACAGTCCGGACCTCCGGTAAGCCTCAACCAACTACGACAGGAGATGGGACGAGCCGGAATGTGGCACCATGTGCGCGATTACGATATCGTTCACAAGCCGACCATCGACGGCCCTCCTGGACGCATTATTTATGGCAACAGCCCGTACAATGTAGACGGGACGCCAAAGCTGGGGCCGACCGGAAGGCCGATGATCGAAATATCCGACCACGGTCTTTCGAATATGGAGCAGGCCGTCCGTACGGTGTTCCACGAAAGCTGGCATCAGCAGAACCTCGCGAAACGTGGAGTTCCAGGACTCGAAGGGCCAGCGGACTTGCACGAAGAGAAAATGTACCAAGAATATCTGAGGCGACGCAGGGGGAGAAATCTGTGAACACAGCGCCTTCGCAGTGGCGAGGATTCAGTTCCGATGAGATTGCGGCACTCTCCGATTGGCACATCTTCGAGCCTCCACTGTCCGAACACACATGTCCGCACTGCGGGCGACGTTCCTTGCGCATCTACATGTATGGCTCCAGAGTCAAGGACGGGCTTCTCACACAAATATGGTGCCCTCACTGCCGTAGCTACGCCGGGTGGAGCGGACCACACCCGGACAAAGTCCGAATATCAGACCCGCTAGCCACAATGTCCGACCCAGAGTTCACGGCCCTGAACCAGACAGAAGATAAATTCTTTTCCTTCCTAGACGATCTTTGGGAGCAGGGTGTCCTTCCACAGTCCATCTCACGCTGAACGGGCGGCCCCGTCCACCGGAGCACACCCGGCGAAAGACCGCGCGAAAGAGCATCGAGGATCTCGTTGATCAGTTCTGCTGTCGACTACCGATAGCGAAGGCGAACGCAGCTCGGCATCGGATCGTCTGCCACGGGGCGTCCCGTTCCAGCTCGATCGCCGCATGCCTTCCGGCACCTTGATCGATACTTCTCGAAGGTTCCTGAGCGATGCCCCTCAATACGGCTGAACGTAGAGCTCGCCAACGGCGACTACGGCTCGTTGTGCACGTCCGAGCGGAGCGAACGGAGGCACCCATGCCGGAGCGGCGCGGTTGGCGGACGCCTGAGGAGGTCCCGCCGGACACCCACACCGGTGAACAGTTGCGGCTCATGCGCCGGCTGGTCCAGGGCGAGATATCCGGCGCGGCCTTTGACGAGGCATGGTGGGACCGGGCGCACAGGGCGGACGAGGCGGGAGAGCGTCCCGTCCATGACCTGGCGCTCGCACTTCGCCTGGTCTCGGCCGCCGCCGAGGACTACGTCGGCGATCCCGAACTACGCGACCCTGAGGACCTTGACGACGAAGCCCTGGTCACGGCCGTCACCGAAGCGCTGCACACCTTCGACCGGCCGCAGCGAGGACGCAGAAAGAAGCTCCTGGAACCGGGCACCGAGCTGGACGTCCGCGTGCAGTCCCACCACCGCCAAGGAGTGACGGTGGCGCCCATGACCGGCGAGCGCGGAACGGTCCCCCTGGACAAGTTGGCCTCATACGTCGAACGCGGCGAACTGCCGGGTCTCTACGACAAGCTGCGCGTCGTGGTGCTCGACGCGACCCGGTCCCACTACACCGCGAGCAACCTCGCCGAGGACATGCGCTCCCACAGATGAGGGTGAAGGCGATCGGCGAGATCGACACGCCGGAGGCGACCGACGCCCTCGGGCACGCGTCCGACACCGGCCCGCCAGTGGTCCGGCACTGGGCGGACCGCATGCCGGCCCGCCGCGCCGAGGGATTCTGACGGACAGCCCTGCCACCGTCGCAGGAATGGCGCACTGGGCCGTCCTGCCGAGACACATGAAGGCGTAGAGGAGAATGCCCTTCTATCCCGATCTCACAGACTACGAATACGCCACGAATACACTGCCCCGCTCCTCTTCGGGAGAGTCGAGCCGATACCTCAACGTGGGCTGGCTCAGCCGGGAGATCACCTTTCCCACCGGAGCGACGGACCCGGCGGCGGGGCACGTACTGATCCGCTTGGCCACGGAGCCGGTGAACGTCTTCCGCGGCTTCCACTATTGCGAGTTCTGCGATACGGAATCTCCGATCAGAATAAGGGTTCCCGAACTTCCCGGAACCGTTGCCTCCCTCGGAACAGGCGAGATACACGTGCCAGGCGAAAACGGCGTGGTCTACGTGGCTCCAACTCTGATAATCCATTACATGGAAAGCCACGCCTATCTTCCCCCGCAGGAATTCATCGACGCCGCGCTGGCGCTGGGAGGGCGTCATTGATCGTCAACGGGTCCGACCGCACGGGATACCGCCGATGAAACCGGTGCTGCTGCCAGCGAAGCCAGGGCGGTCGTGACCGAGGAAATGATCGGCGGTCGAGTCCGTCTGACCGCCGACGACCGGCCCTTGGCCCAGTGGCCCCTTCCGCCGGAGCGCGCACCCGGCGAAAGATCATGCGGAAGAGCATCGAGAACCTCGTCGACTAGTTCAATGACGACTGCCCGCCAGGAGAAAGCGAACGCGCGTTGGCATCAGATCGTCTCCCACAGGCGTCCCGTTCCAGCTCGATCGCCGCATGCCTCGCAGCCCTTGATCGATACTTTGAGCGTCCGACTCTTGGCCAGTCGGCCTGGCGCCCCGTAGGTTCCTGAGCGATGCCCCCTCTATACCGGCTGAACGTCGAACTCGCCAACGGCGACTACGGCTCGTTGTGCACGTTCGAGGAAATGGCGGGCTTCTACGACAGCACCTCCGAAGAACAAGGAATGCGCCGCGTTGATGTGCTGATCAGCTCCTACCTCCCCGGGCACCTCATGGCGCGTGCCCTGCCGGCTCCCGGATCGCGGAGCGAGGACGTCACCGAACTGGAGGTCCTCGGACGAGACGGGACGGTCCTCGGACGCTACGTCTTCTTCATCAGCCGCACCGAACGCACTCCCGAGGGCTTGTCCTGCTCGGCCTTCATCGCCGGACACGGGCCCCTTCCCGAAGAAGAGGAGATCTGGGAACTGCACCGTTCGGGGCCGTTGGCCAAGCCGAACCTGTGGAGCCGCTTCGATCGCCGAGGGCGGCGCGCGTGGACACAGGTGGCGCTGCGGCGGCACGACCGCGCCATCCGACGGTCGGGCACCGTGTTCGAACTGGACGGCACCCACGTGACCGAGAGCGCCGGTTTCTTCTGTGCACTCGGCGAGGCGATCAACGGGCCGGGCGGCTACTACGGGATCGGGTTGGATTCGTTGTCCGACTGCATGTCCGGAGGCTTCGGGACTTCGGGCCGCTTCACTCTTATCTGGAACGACTTCCAGGTCGCGCGCCGAGGCTGGACGCTCCAGGAGCCTCCGGTCCCCTCGTTGGACGAGACGCTCGCCCTTCTGCGTAGCGAGGCTGCCACTGTGGAGCTTCGTTGAGGGAGTCTCAAGGATCGGCGCGCGGCCGATGGCGCTGCTGAATCAGTCCGAGCGTTCCGATATTTCGAAGGGCGGGAGCATGCGATGCCCTACAACAGCATGAGCTTCCTGGCCGCCTATGACGAGCTGATGTCCGAGGGCGCACGGGCGCGCTTCAAAGGTCCGTCCAGCCTCTTGGACGCCTGGCGGTCGCTGGTCGAGGAGTGCGAAGACGGCTACTCGTTCGGCGTGGACGAGTTCAGCAACGACGTGCGCGTCCGGGACCTCATCGAGAAGCTCTGCATGGACCCGCGCGTTCTGGGCGACCCCGCGCGGGAGGAGTACCTCCAGCGGGTCCAAGAGGTCGATGCTCGTTTCAAGGTCCTTCTCCAGAGCGCCGCCATCGGCTCTCCCGATCTCCCCTGGTGGCGACGGGCCGTCCTCAGCAGAGCGGGCGAGGAGTACGCCGATGGCATGAGAAGCCAGTACGGGATATGCGTCGAATCCCCCCGTCCCGCCTCGTGACCGAGGGGCCAGGCCATGCGCGGCAAAAGTCCGGATATCCCGCCAAAGCCTCGGCCCGCTGGTACTTTCGTGCCGTCTCATGATCTTCCGGCCGGATGGGGCAGCGCATGGACATCCCGACTGACGTCCCGACCTCCGCCCGCCTCTACGGCTGGTACCTCGGGGGCAAGGACAACTACGAGATCGACCGCAGGTTCGCGATGCTGAACCTGCCCGACTTCCCCGAGACCGTGGACGTCACCCGGCAGAACCGCCTGTTCCTCTACCGGGCGGTGCGCTACCTCGTCCAGGAGGCCGGCATCCGCCAGTTCCTGGACATGGGCTGCGGGCTGCCGACCAACGACAACGTGCACCAGGTCGCGCAGAAGTTCGCGCCGGACTCCCGCGTCGTCTACGTGGACATCGACCCCATCGTGCTGGCCCACGCCCGCGCCCTGCTCAGCGACGACAACTCCACCACGATCATCACCGCCGACCTGCGCGACCCCGAGGCGATCCTCGCCGATGAGGAGGTGACCCGCCTGCTCGACCTGTCGCAGCCGCTGGCGGTCCTCTACCTGTCGGTCGGCCACCACCTGCGCGACGAGGACGACCCGCGCCGCGTGCTGCACTCGGTCATCGACCGCGCCGCGCCCGGCAGCCACCTGGCCTTCACGCAGGCGATGGCCGACGACGCCGAACGCGGCGCCGCGCTCCAGGCCCGCATGAACGCCGCCGGGGTGCCCTGGCAGACGCGAAGCCGCGCGGAGATCGCCGACCTGTTCGAGGGATTGGAGCCGGTCGAGCCCGGCCTGGTGGACGTGGAGGAATGGCGTCCCGACCCGGACCAGCCGCCGCTGCCGCCGGTCGACCCGGAGCTGCAGCCGTACATCGGGGCCACCAAGGAGCACAAGGGCCTGTACGAGTACGGCGGCGTCTTCCGCAAGCCCGCGTAGTCAGCGGTTGAGGACGGCCCAAGCGATGTGGCGGCCGTCCGGAAGCCGGTGGGCTCCGTAGTCGTCGGCGTAGGCGGCGACGAGCATGAGGCCGCGCCCGTGCTCGTCCCGTTGGTCGTCAGGCCACGTCCGCGGGACGCCGATGGGGCCGTTGTCGTAGACGGTGAGGCGGACGCGTTCGACGTCGTGCTGGATCTCGGCGCGCAGCAGTCCGCCGGGCAGTCCGCTGGCGGAGTGCCACAGCGCGTTGGTCGCGTACTCGCTGGCGATCAGCTCCAGGTCGCCGGCCTGCCGGCACGTGCCGGTGAGCAGAGCGCGGACCCATCGCCTGAGGGTAGGGACGGCGGCTTCGGTGCCGGGCAGCTCGACGGCGGCGAAGAGTTCCCGGTCGGCCGGGACGGGCGGGGTCGCGTCCTGGGCCATGAGCAGGGCGTGCAGTTGCTCGGGGGTGTCGGCGGCGAGCGTGGCGGCCACGCCCCGGTAGAGCTCGGTGTCGCTGAGCCGCCGGTCGCGGGTGGCGTACCAGGCGGCGGGATCGCCCGCAGTCCCGCGCGACTGGAAGATCGTCCATCCCGGGTGGGCGGCGGAGAGCTGGGCTGGCGTCATCGCGAATCACTCCCTGTAGAGCATTCGGCTCGTTAGGGTTACCCCTGGCGAAGTCGTTGGCGAGTCCACGCTAGATCTGACAAGTCAGCGCCGTGATGGATATGTCAAAACTCCCCGCGTTCGAACGGTCACACTCTGCTTGCCTCCCGGTTACAGGAGAGAGGGAACGCCATGCCCGACCAGAGCCCGACAGTGCGCCAACGCCGTCTCGCCCGGGAGTTGCGGAGCATCCGTGAACGCGCCGAGCTCACCCCGGAGCAGGCGGCGACCATCCTCGGCTGGTCACGACCGAAGCTCGTCGCGATCGAGACCGCGAAATCCCGCCCCCGCCTTCAGGACGTGGAACGGATGCTGGAGTTGTACGGCCCCGCCGAACCCATCCGCATGGCGCTGCTGCAACTCGCCCGCGACGCCCACAGGCGCGGCTGGTGGAGCGCTTATGGGGACGTGCTGACGACGTCCTATCCAGAACTCGAGGACGATGCGGAGGACATCAAGGCATGGCAGACACAGGTCGTCCCCGGCCTCCTCCAGACCGACGAATACGCGCTAACGCTCATCCGAGGCGCGCGGCCTGACGAGAACGAGGAATCACACTTGCGCAGGCTCGCCGCGCGAGCCACCCGGCGGACTCTGCTCAGCAGGAGCAGACCCCCGGCTTTCCATGCCGTGCTCGACGAGGCCGTGTTGCATCGGACGTTCAGCGCTCCGGAGATGATGCGTCGCCAGCTCGCGCATCTGAGGGAGATGGCCCAACGCGCCAACGTGCGCCTCCAGGTCGTGCCGGCAGGAGCGCCTGCTCACCCGGGCGTGGACGGCCCCTTCGTCATCCTGGGCTTCGAGGGCCCGCTCAATCTGGACGTCGCCTTCGTGGAAGGAACGGCCGGTGTCAGCATCTACTTGGAAGACGTGGAACAGGTGACCCGCTTCCATGCGGCCTTCGACCGTATCGGCGAGATGGCGCTCTCCCCGGATGAATCATTGGCAATGATCGCCTCGCTGCACGAGAGGTAGGTTCCGTTCATGGACAACATCGGCTCCACGGACATCGACCTCAAGTGGCGCAAGGCTTCTCGCAGCGCGGGCAGCGGTGACGAATGTGTCGAGGTCGCCCGCCTGGCTGAGGGCGTGGCCGTACGCGATTCCAAAGCCCCCGACCGTCCTCACCTCTCCCTCACCCGCGCGCAGTGGCGCTCTCTCGCCGGGCGCCTCACCCTCTGACCTGTTCCGGGAGGCCCGGCCGCGATGCCCGAAGTCTCGATGGAGACGGTCCTGACCGGCCTGGCCGAACGGATGGAACCCGCCGACCTCGCCGTCGTCTGCGACACCCTCGTCTGGAACCTTCCCGACAACGGCGCCGAGCTGATGCAGGTCTGCCGGGACTGGCTCGGCGGCGACGACCCGGCTCGGATCGAGGCCGCTCTCGCCATCAACGGCGGGTTCCTGTTCCGCAGCCGCGAAGACCTCGAAGTCGCGCTGCGTTCCATGAGCGCGCGGTTTCCCCAGTTCAGCGAAAGGGCCGCCGAGATCCTGCGGAACTGGGACGAGCAGCACCAGCGCAATGCCGTTCGCGACGTCGTTCTCGGCCGCTGGTCCCTCGCTCAGGCCGCCGCCATCCACACCGTGTCCGAAGACCGCCTGCGCGCCTGGATCGACGCCGACCGTGAGGCCATGGAACCCCTGCTCTCCGAAGTCCTGACCTGCATCACCGCCACGTTCGACGACCTCGCACGCCCTGACTTCGCCGCCGTCAGCCGCGCTCTCCGCGAGGAGCCTCACCGGGACGTTCTGGCCTCGCTGCCCAGGCACTTCGACATCATCGAGCCGAACGGCGACGAGGACCGCTCCTTCACCTACATCGTGGAGCAGGCGGGCGCGCGTTGGGCCGTCCACCTCTCGGCGGTCGGGCCGTACGCCGCCCTCGGCCGGCTGCGCAGGGACGAGAGCTGGCACGCCGTCCTCACCCCTGACGCCGAGGGCCTGACCACCGGCGAACGGACGATCATCGACCGCGTCCGGGCCGCCGGGCTGACCTTCCTGGACCGGCACGTCCTGGAGTACCCCGTCCCCCTGCGTCCCGACATCGCCGAACCGGGCGACGTCCGCGTCTTCCAGGCCCTGTTCACCGACACCGACATCCTGCCCTGGGACGTGCCGACGCTCCGGCGGCTCAGCCTCGCCCGATGACGACGGCGCCCCGGCCGGTCCGGCCGGGGCGCCGTTCGGGCCGCCGTTAGAACGGGTCGTACGGGGTGCTGCTGTTCGCCTTCTTCACGCACTCCTGGGTGTCCTGGTTGACCTTGTTCGGGTCCTTGCCCTGGAGGTTGCGCGGCGCGGTGATCAACTGTCCCGGCTTCGGGTCGGGCATGTCGTAGCCCTTCTTGCGCATGCAGTCGGCCGTCTTGGCCATGGTCTGCTGCGCGCGCTTCTGCGCGGCGTTGCCGCCGTTGCCCTGACCGGTGCCCGCGCCGTTCCCCTGGCCGCTCCCCTGTCCTGCGGGCGGCGCGGTCGTCGGCGGCGGCGGCGCGGAGGCGGTCAGCTCCGGCGGCGGGGGCGGCGGGGTCGCGTCGGCCTTGTCCTTGGAGTCTCCGCCGCACGCGGCCGTACCCAGCGCGAGCGCCAGGACGGGAACCAGGAGGAGCTTCTTCAAGTCACTGCCTTTCGGATTCGGGGGGCTGCTTCGGTCAGCGGGGTGGGCCCTGCTGCGGCGGACCGCCAGGACCTGGCCGCCCTTGGGAAGGCGGAAACTGTTGGCCGGGAGGCCCGTACGGCGGCGGGGTCTGCTGCCCGGGCGGCGGGCCGGACGGCCCGCCCCAGTTCGGCGGAGTCCCCTGGGGCCCCTTGGGCTTGCGGCGCTTCGCCGCGATACCGATGATCACCGCCACGACGACCACGAGGACCGCCGCGCCGATCAAGCCGCCGATCAGGAGCTTCTTGGTGTTGCTCTCGGCCTTGTCGCTGGCCTTCTGCCACTTCGGGTCGACCGAGGGCGGAGCCTTGGGCGCGTTGGGCTGGGTCCCCGCCCACTGGTCGTACTTGGCGAAGACGGGGTTGGGCGCGCTCGGCGGCACGTTGGCGGTCAGGGCGCGGGAGGGGACGATGATCCCGGCCCCGGTCTGGTCGTCCCTGCCGGGCGGGCCCGCGTCCACGGCGGTGGCGATGATCCGCTGCACGACCTCGCGGTTCTTCATCTGCGGGTTCTTCGCGCGCACCAGGGCGACGGCGGCGGAGGCCAGGGCGGCCGCCTGGCTGCTCCCCGAGAGCCGGGGCTCGAAACGGCCGTTCTTCAGGAGCGCCCCGACCATGTCCCCGGGAGCGGCCACGCTCACATAGGGCTGGCGCTGGGTGCTGGCCCATGCCCGCTTCTGGTTGTCCACGGCTCCTACGGCGACCACACCGGCGCAGTTGGCCGGGAACACGCTGGTGTTGGTGGTGTCGCCCTCGTTGCCCGCCGCGGCGACGACGACCGCGTCCCGCTGGATGGCCTGCCCCACCGCCGCCTGAACATTGGCCGGGCAGGGTCCGGCATGGCCCTGCGAAACGCTGATGACCTTCGCCCCGTTGGCGGCGGCGTATGCGATCGCTTCGGCGGTGGAGTTCATGGAGCTCACGATGGGCAGGATCTTCGACTCGGGGGCCACCCCGAGATAGCCGCTCGTGGTCCCCTGGCTGGCGATCAGCGAGGCCATGCCCGTGCCGTGGCCGCCGTTCTTCGCGTCGGTGTCGGTCCGGCCGTCACCGCTGCCTGGAGAGCTGCCGTCGGCGGGTTGGAAGTCCTTACCGGGCAGGACGGCCGGCCGCAGGTCGGGCAGGCGGGCGTTGACACCGGAGTCGATGACCGCGACGGTGACGCCGGCCCCCTTCGTCACAGGCCAAACCGTCTGCCGGATCCCCCAGGAGGAGAACCACCACTGCTCACTGCGGGGGCCGGGGGCCGCACCCGCCGGAGCGGCGATGGTCATCGCCAGGACCGAACCCGCCCCGGCGGCGGCCAGCCATCGTGTCATCCGTCGCACAGCACACAACCTCACTCAACAAATACGGCGTGGGTGGCCCGAGTCTCTCGGGCCGCCCACGCCGATTCACGCACGGCCTCGGGGAGGATACTCCGTCATCAGCCGATCACCGGAGGAGCGGCGTCACCGTCGCTGCCTCCCCAGACGTCCTCGTCCTCAACGAGCCAGGTGGAACGTTCGTTCTCGCCCTCGCCCTGGCCTCCGCCACGGCCGCCCATCGGCGCGCCGCCGCCCATCATGCCGCCCATGCCCGTGCCGCGGGCACCGGAGCCCAGTCCGCCGCGGCCAGTGCCGAGGCCGCCACGGCCCGCGCCCACACCTGCCCCGGGAGGACCACCGGCAAGCCCGGCGCCCGGCATACCACCGAGGGCTGCACCGCCGCCACCGCCGCCCGGCGGCAACCCGCCGCCACCGCCGAGGCCCTGCCGTCCGAACGGATCCGGCACCGCTCCACCACCGCCACCGGGCGGGACGTTCGGCGGGTTGACACCGGCCAGGTCGCTTCGGCCCGGCCCGTTGCCGTAGGGGTTCGGGGGCACGTGCTGGCCGCCGCCATTGCCGCCACCGGGGTAGCCGCCGGGCGGGTTTCCGCCAGGAGGGTTGGTGTCGTAGGGGTTCTTCGGAACGTTCTGGTTGCCGAAACCGTCCGGCGGGTTCCCACCGGGAGGAGTGTCACCGTAGGGGTTCTTCGGCACGTTCTGGCCGCCGCCTGGGGGCACACCGCCGCCGGGAGGCATACCACCCGGAGGCATACCACCTGGAGGCATGCCACCTGGCGGGGTGTTCGGCGGCTGCTTCCAAAGGTCGTTGCCCGAGTGCGGCAGGTCCGTCACCAGCGTCGTCGGGAACCGGTCGTGCGCCTGCACGGTCCGCTCGCTCAGCCGCTTGATGTGCTCGCGCGCGAGCTTGTCCTCTTCGTTCTCCAGCAGGCCCAGCGCCTCGCCGAGCTTCTTGCCGCCGATGGCGATCATGCCGCCGCCGGGGCCGGCGATCATGGTGCCGGCCGCGAAGACCTCGGCGTCACCGGTGCTCAGGCCCGCGAAGTTGCCCTTGCCGGGGCGGTGGGTCTTGTACCACTCGGCCTGCTCGCCGTAGGTCTTCAGCGAGCCGCCGGTGTCGTTGGCGACCCTGTGCAGGTTGGTGGCCGTGCTCTGCAGCCGGCCCATCTGCTTGATCGCCGCGTCGGCGTCGTCGCCCTCCCAGATCGCCGACAGCTGCGAGGCGTAGGTGCGCAGCGCGCTGGCCGCCGAGGAGAACTTCTCGCTCGCGGCCGTGTACGCCTGCCCGGCGCCGGAGATCGTCTGCGGGTCCAGGGAGTCCAGGATGCGGTTCATCTCGTCCATGCCGCCCTCGAAGGAGGCGGGAGCGATGGAGCCGTACCGGATGTGGTGATCCTGGGGCTTGCTTTCAGTCATCGTCTGATCCCGTGATGTCGAGGAGCGGCTTAGACGAGGGGCCTGGTGTTGCCGACGGTGGGCTGTGCGATGTTGGTCGGCTTGACGGCGTTGGCGGCGGCCGTGTTGGTGACTTCCTTGTCCTCGTGGCTCTGGATCGCGCGGCGCAGCGTCTCGATGACCTGGCTGTAGCTCTGCACGAAGGCGTTGTACTGACCGTTGATCACCTGGAAGGCGTTGGCGGTGGTCTTGCTCATGCCCGAGCCCGCCGAGAACTGGGGGCCGCCGAGCTGGGCGATGGTCACGTTGCCCCGGTTGGTGATGTCCTGCGGCGTTCCGTAGCCGCGCTGGAACTCCGCCAGGTTGTCCTCGAGCTTCTTCAGGATCTTCCTGGCCTCATCGCGGTCGATCGTGCTCTTGCCAGCACCCATGTGAACCTCCTGTCGGCCCGACCGGTCCGACTTACCGATCTACGTCAGTGTCCTGCTCATGGGGCCGCGGGCGGCGCACACCCCGTTCAACCCCCGTGGGCCGGCCGCCCGCCCCCTGCGGGGCGGACGGCCGGTGGCGTCGCTTCGTCAGCCGCTGATGAGGTTGACGTTGCTCTTGACCGTGCCCTGGCCGGTCTCGCTGGACGAGTTGATGACCGCGCCGAGCTGCTGCATCACGCGGCCGATGTCGGCGGCGGACGCCTCCCACTGGCGCTTGGCGTCGAAGTAGGCGTTCTTGGCGTCGTCCTCCCACTGCGCGAGCTTGTTCTCGACGCTCTTCTCGAGGTCGTCCAGCTCGGACGTCATCTGGGAGTACTTCTGCTGGAAGGTCGCGAAGGCCTGCTGCATCGCGCCGAAGTCCATCGAGCTGTAGCTCATTGTTCCTCCGTACGGGTCGGGGGGCGAGAAGGGACGATCAGCCGTTCAGCAGACCGGCGATGCGGTTGACGCTCTCGGTCTGCTGCTGCTCGCTGGCCTCATAGTTGATCTTGGTCTGGACGAGCTTCTCGTGCAGCCCGTTCAGGACCTCCAGCACCTTGCTCAGCTCGCCGTTGAACTCGTTGTAGACCTTGGTGAAGGCGCTGCCGGCCTCACCGATCCAGCGGCCCTGGAGCTGGGACTGCTCCTGGCCGAGGTCGCCCTGGATCTTGCGCAGATCCTGTGCCGCGGACTCCACCCGCTGGGCGGCCTGCGCCATCTCTGCTCTGTCGACCGAAGACTTCTGCCCCATCAGTCATCCTTCCAAGTAGTGACTGTGTGCCGGCCGCGCGGGAGGGGCCGCGCGGCCTCCGCCGACCGAGTTCTCCCCGGCGGCCATGGTCAGGCGCGACGCCGTGAGCGGGATGGCTCGCAGGCGATGGCCACACGCGTTGTCTGACGCACGCTCTCGTCCCACGGTTCACCAATGGGACGTAGTGACACCATCGTTACATACACCCCAGGCGTGACGTCAGGCCCACATCTCGGTGTTGGACCGCTCGGCCGACTGGTAGTTGGTCCGGGCGGTCGTGACCACCTGGGAGAACTCCTTGACGCACTTGGCCTGGTCGCGCGCCACCTTGTCCCACTTCGCCCGTGCCTCGAAGTAGGCGTCGCGCGCGTCGTCCTCCCACTTGGCCAGCCCGCTCTGGAGATCGGCTTCGAGGTCGTCCAGCGCCTGGACCATCTCCCGATGCTTGGCCTCGAACATCGCCTCGGCCCGCTGCATCGTCGGATAGTCCGTACTGAACGCCTGACTCACGCCCACTCCTCCGTCACGGTCATTTCGGGTCGAGAGCGTATCAACCCGACACCAAGCA
Organism: Spirillospora sp. NPDC050679; assembly: GCA_044456955.1. Classification (GTDB taxonomy): domain Bacteria; phylum Actinomycetota; class Actinomycetes; order Streptosporangiales; family Streptosporangiaceae; genus Spirillospora. Next base: position 185,269 of record JBITGK010000002.1, read on the forward strand.
CATCCTGATCTTTTACCATCTATTGATCAAAGGCCCCCGGACAGGCCGTTGACCGGCAGCAACGCCTTCTCCGGGTCGAGCACCGGCCCCTGCGGGATCATCCCGAGCAGGTTCGCGGGCACCGGGACCGAGTCGTTCCGGTCGGCGCCGATGTCGTAGCCGAGCGACTTGGCCGTCTCCGCCGATTTCAGCGAGTAGCGGCGCCCGTTGTCGGTGACGAGGAAATAGGTGTTGATGGCGCTGACCGAACCGCCCGAGGGCAGCACCCCGGCGAGCACCGCGCTGCCCGGCGGCAGCACCACGTTGTCCACGCCCGAGCCCGACGCCTGCGCCGGCACCGGCAGGTCCTTGCCGCCGCCGATGGTCAGCTTGGCCTCCTGCTTCCCGTCGGCCCCGACCTTCGGGTAGACCACGCAGAGCGAGTCGCCGCCCTGGAAGGCGCGCACCCTGATCTGCTCCTGCGGCAGCCGCTCGTCGGCCAGCCGCTGCGCGGAGCGGCTCCGGGTCACCGCCGCGCCGTCCAGCGGCGCGTCCTTGGGCAGCCGGTACCCCGCCGCGGACTGGATCAGCGCGGCCTGCACCCGGCTGATGGGCGCGTAGCCGTCCCGCACCAGCACGTAGTACTGGTCGCCGCCGCCCGCCGCGCCCTTGACCAGGTGCACCTGGCCGATGACGCCGCGCCCGCCGCCGGGGACCTGGGTCGGGCGGCCGAAGCCGTCGATCGCCGGGGCGGCGAAGTCGGGACCGGCCGGCAGCGCGTTGACGAACGCGCTGGACACCTGCGGCCCCGGCGAGGTCTGCAGCACCGTCAGGCCCGCCGGCGACACCCGCATCCGCTGGTTCTTCCAGATCAGCCAGTTGCCGCCCGGCCCGGTGCTGACGACCACCCCGGTGTTGGCGTCCAGCTCCTGCCCGCCCGCGCTCCTGCCCGCCACCAGCGACACCACCGAGCGGTTGATGCCGCCCAGCGACGCCTCGCGCACGCACACCGACCACGGGCCGCCGACCAGGCGCTTGCGGTCGGGCACGCTGTCGGGCGCGCCCGCGATGCCGATCATCGGGCCGCGCGGGAACTTGGCCAGCGACTTGGCCGACACCGACTTCTGCTTCTTGCCGCCGGTGCCGCCGTCGCCGCCGACCGCGAGCTTGGCCGAGGCGTAGTTGGCGACCGGGCACAGCACCTTGTCCTTGCCGCTCTGCGGCTGGCACCACACGTAGCGGCTGCCGGTCTCCTTCTCGATCAGCAGCACGCCGCCGTCGGTCAGGCCCCGGGTGCCGCCGCCGAAGATCAGTCCGGCGATGCCGAAGCCCGCGGCCACCAGCACCCCCACCATGATCCCGGCGAACGTGCCGACGTTCAGCCGCCGCAGCGGCGCCTCGGGGTAGTCCGGCTCGCCCAGGATGAGGGCTTGCGAGGCGCGGTGGGTCATCAGCCGGTGCGCCTGGAGGAGATCGCGCTTGGTCTGCATGGAGGCCGCCTTCCGCTGGTCAGCCGACGGCGGTGCGGACGTACTCGAACACGCCGGCCACGCCGAGCGCGATCGGGAACAACCCCACCACGAAGATCATTTCCACCACGTCGCCGGCCCGGCCCCAGAACGGGGTCAGCCGGTTGTTCGGCAGCCACATGCCGACGCCGACCGCGATCCCCGACACCACCAGCGTCGGCAGCAGCACCACCGCCAGCGCCATCGGCTGGGAGTCGGTGTCGTAGGCGACGCTCAACGCCAGCAGGCCGAGCCCCGCGACGCCCGGCACCAGCAGCCACAGCTTCTGCGCGCGGCCCCGGAAGATGCGGGCCCGCAGCAGCAGCGCGAACGACAGCACCACGACCATGACCGGGCTGATCCAGCCGCCGTCGAAGGCCAGCGGCACCAGCGCGCCCAGCGCGATCAGCCCGATCGCCGCCACCCCGCCGGTGACGAACCGGTCGGCGGCGGCGGTGCGCGCCAGTACTTGCCCGCCGTCCACCATCAGGGTGTCGCGGCGCAGGTCCTCGGCGCTGCTGGGCACCGGCGGCAGCTTCACCCGGGCCAGCTTGAACGCCAGGCCCGGCAGCGCCGGGGTGAGCGCCAGCGCGATCGTGACGGTGACGGCGGCGACGCCCGCGGCGTCCATGTCGAACACCAGCGGCACCGCGCTGTTGGCCGTGCCGAGCAGCGCCGCCAGCGCCACGCCGTAGAAGACCGGCAGCCCGTCGGCGATCGCGAACCCGGCGATGGTCGCCACCAGCACCACCGCGCCGAACCCGGCGACCAGGTGCAGCGCGCCCAGGTCGGCCAGCGCGGTGTCGCGCGCCGGCGCGAGCAGCCCGCCCAGGAACGCGTACGGCACCGCCGCGTACCCCATCGCCGCGCCCGCCCCGGCGTCGCCCATGGCCCGCGACAGCGCGACCGCGCCGCCCAGCAGCGCCACCGCGACGACCCCGGCGGCGATCGCCGGGACGATCCAGGACGGCCCCGACAGCAGCAGCGTCACGACGCCGACCAGCATCCCGGCCACGCCCCACCCGAGGGCGAACTTGCGGGTGTTCTCCTGCCGCCAGCGGTCGGGCCGGTCGTTGACGGCCGTGGCGACCACGTCGGGCACGTCGTCGAACGCCAGGTCCGGCAGCTGCGCCATGCGCGGCCGCAGGTAGATCAGGTCACCGTCCCGCAGCCCCGCCTGCGCGGGCGTGGACGATGGGTCGAACGGCGCCTCGTCGAGCTTCTGCAGCACCCACCCGCCGTGCGCGAGCCCCGCGTCCGCGAGGTTCTGCCCGGCGTAGTGCAGCATCGTGGGGTACAGGTCGGCGAAGGTCGCATCGGCGGGCAGCGCGATGTCGACCCGGCGGCTCGGCCCGACGAGGGTGATCCGACACAGGTCGGCTCCAGGGGGCGCGCTCACGACTTCCTCGCAGGTGTCCGGTTACGGGAGCTATGTGACAAAGGTGCATGGTGCCACGGGTGCGACGCCATGTGCCGATGGCACCGGGGGATCGGTGGCGCCGAGCATATGCGGCCGGGACTCCGCGGCCACCGGCCGGTACCGTCCGGCGACCGGGCCGGGAAGGGCGCGACGACCTGCCAGAACACGCCATCTCCCCCACCGGCTCCCCTCGGTCGCGGCGCTCTCCAAGATCGGCCGATGAGGCTAGCAGCCGGTCCAGCGGGGGCGGCAGGGCCGATATCCCTTCGTGATCCGCTCCCTGCGACGCGTGACCTATTTCTCAGTTGCGGCGGTGGTCAGATCCCGCGTCGGCCACGATGATCGCTTCCGTCCGGCGGCTGGGCCGCACCTGGGCGACCCGTCACCTGGGAAGGCCGGATCTCGGCGGGTGGCAGCGGGGCGGTCAGGCGGTCTGGGCCGGGGCCGCCATGTGTTCCGGGTTCAGGCTCAGTGCCGTGATGCCGTGGCCGCCCGCCACGTAGAGGGTGCCGTCCCCGGACAGGGACAGGGCGGCCACCGGGAAGCCGAGCGCGATCGTCGTCTCCCTGTCGGCCGCGATGTCCAGGTACCAGATGTGGCCGTCCGCCCAGGCCGCCACGATGGCCGGGCCCGAGGGCAGGACGGCTCCGGCCACGGCGGCGACCGCCGTGCCTCGGCGTGCGGCGGGCTCGTCCATCGGTTGCTGCGCCGGGTCCCACAGGCGGACGGTCCCGTCCGCGCCGCCGCTCACGACCAGTCTGGCCTGGCCCGAGCCGCGCAGGCACGCCACCGCGGTGACCGCTCCCTGGTGCTGGGGCGCGCTCGCGGGCGGTGCGGCGGGCTCGTCCAGGCGCCACAGCCGCACGGTGCCGGACGCGTCGCCCGCGACCAGGCGGGCCGCGCCGGGGTCGGTTGCCAGCGCGGTGAACTCGGCGGAGGGGTTGGCCGTGATCATCTTCCGGGCCTGTTCGGCGGACGGCGCGGGGGCGGCGGTCATGACCTGCGCCGTGGTCGCGAGGACGCCCTGGTCGGCCAGGTAGAGGACCGATCCGTCCTGGAACGGGGCCAGCGCTCGGACCGGCTGCGAGCCGCCCGGCAGGCGGCCGACCGCGGAGCCGTCTGCGGCCGAGACCACGCGGACCTCCCCCGCCGGGTTGCCGACGACGAGTCCGTTTCCTGAGGTCAGGGCCAGTGCGGAGATCTCGCCGCCCCACGCGCCCGGCTGCGGCGGCGGCGGGCGCAGGTCGCTCCACTTTTCGTGCCACGGCGCTTCGGCCGCGTACGGGAGCAGCCGGGCGGCCAGGTCGGCGTCGTGCCGTTCGACCGCGGCGCGGCGCAGGCAGGCCGCGCGGGTCGCGGCGTCCGTCGCGGCGATCAGCGACCGGCCCGCGAAGCGCCAGGACTCGGCGAACGGCTCCGGCACCCGGTCCCCGGCCGCCGCGATCGCCGCCGTCACCGCGAACGGGTCGGCGTGCACCAGGCACCCGGTGTCGACCAGCATCCGCTCGGCGATCCCGGCCGCCGCCGCATGCCGGATCATCTGGCGGCGCAGGTAGGGGGCGGCGCGGCCCCAGTCGGGTACTCCGGCGGTCTTCGGCACCGCGCCGTGCGAGGCGTTGCCCAGGGCGAAGGCGATGCGCTGCGAGGTCCCGGCGTCGCGCGCCGCGATGATCCGCTCGCGCAGCGGGCGGAGGGCCAGGTGGTAGGCGCCCTCGACCCGGTCGGCGATCGGGGCGACCACCGCGACGGCCGCCCGGCCGCGCTCGGCGTCGCCGGCCAGGGCCGTCGCCCACAGCGTCCAGACGGCGCCGTCGATCGGTTCGAAGGCGCGGGCCAGGCTCTCCAGGGCGGGCCAGGCCGCCGCCGGGGCCATGCCCAGCCACCGGCCCGGCACGTCGTCGCCGGGACCGGTCCACAGCGCCAGCTCGGCCAGGCCCGCGTTCGGGTACATCGACGCGGCCGCCGCGACCCGTGCCGGGTCGGCGAGTCCTCGCCGCGCCGCGACCTCGCCGAGCCAGTGCGTGAACATGGCGCGGTCGGTGTGCTCGGGCGCGTCCAGGTGGACGACGTGCGCGGGCACCGCGACCGGCGCGAAGAACGCCGGGCGGCCCTCGACCAGCACCCGGGCCCGGCCCGACGCGGCCAGCGGGTTCACCAGCCGCGTGACGATCTCGGCGGCGTCCGCGCCGTCGCAGCCCGCCCCCGACTCGTCCAGCTCGGCCAGCACCACGGTCGCCGGGCGGTCGTCGGCGGCCAGCGCCGCGATCACCGCCTCCGGGCTGCGGCCGGGCAGCGCGAGCTGGTCGGCCAGCGCCCAGGCCGCCGCCTCGGCGGTCATCCCGCGCAGCCGGACCGCGCCGTTGATCCGGCGCGGTCCCGCCATGTCGGCGAGCACCAGCTCGGCGACCAGCCGGGTCTTGCCCGCGCCCGGCGAGCCCGTCACCGCGCACAACCGGGGCGCCGACGCGTCGGCCAGCCAGCGGCCCAGCGCTGCGGCCGCCGGGGCGCGGCCCGCTTCCATGGCGGGCGCCGCCTGCGGTGGGGGGAACGACACGGGCAGGGGTCCTTTCTCAGTCCTGCTCGGCGGCGTGGCGCATGAGGGCCAGCAGGCCCTGCTCGCGCTCCTCGGCGGTGTCGCCGTAGTCGAAGCTGTAGCTGAACTCCGCCCGCGGGAACCGCGTCAGCCACGTCGCGCAGTAGTTGCCGGGCAGGAAGCACGGCTCCAGCTCGGTGTAGATCCGCGTCACCTGCGCGGGCCGCACCCCCTTGGCCGACAGGCGGTCCCACAGGACCCGCTCGGGGTGGTGGAAGCCGGGGCGCGCCTGCTCGGTCTCGATGCGCCTGTCGCCCATGACGTCCTCGACCTCGAAGGCGACGCTGAACGGGAAGCTCATCGCGTGCCGGACCTGCTCCAGCACCATCGGCCACCACGCCTCGTCGTCGGCGAGCGCCGGGCCGTCGATCTCCAGCAGGGCCTCGCGCAGCGAGCGGTAGACGGCCGCGGGGTCGCGGTCGCCGGGCGTGCGCATGATCGGCAGGTGCTCGTCCAGGGCGAGCAGGCAGGCCAGGAAGGCCGGGACGCTGCTGTTGACCGGGGTCGGGTCCGCGTCGACCGCCACGAACACGGCCTCGACGCCCTGGGGCGTCGCGCAGATCTCGGCGCCGTGGTCGCCGCCCAGCCGGAAGCGGCCGGCGTCGGCGGGGCCGTTGCCCGCCAGGCCCTTCAGTGCGGCGTAACCGGCCAGCGGCAGCGGCTCGCCGGGGACCGCGGCGGTGAAGTAGGGGCCGGCCTGGACGGGGAGGCCGATCTCGGTCAGCGCCCGGACGGCGTCCTCGGGCAGCGGCAGGTCGCGCGTCTCGTCGGGGGTGAGGCGCCGCAGGCCCCGCGGCCCGAAGTGCGCGGCGGCCCGCCCGGCGATGTCGGTGGTCATCGGTCCTGGTTCCTCGTCGGTCGATCGGGGGCCGCCGCCGTCGTCGCGGCCGGAGGCGCGGTCCCCGGCGAGACTATCCAGGGCGGCGGATCGGCCGGCCCGTCAGCCGACCATTCCGCTCTCGATGTCGTCCAGCCGGTTCGGCCACACCCGCATGACCTCGCCCTCGGGCAGGTCCAGGGGGGCCGGGTCGTGCTCGCGCCATTCGCGCTCGACCAGCTTGGCGGCCTCCGCGAAGGTCGTGGTGCCGCGCGCCTCGTACTCCTCGCTGTGCTCGTCGTCGTACTCGTCGCTGTACAGCTCGCGGTGGCGGTCCAGCACGTACGCGTAGAAGACGAGGCTCTCGATGTCGGAGTTCATCAGGTAGGGCTCGTCCTCGGCCTCCGAGATCGCGTGGACGCGGCCGGACGCGCCGTCGAGCGCGATGAAGACCGGGACCGCGCCCTCGGCGTAGCCGATGTAGAAGGCGTCCTTGAGCGCGTCCGGGACCTCCCGGCCCTCGGTCTGGAAGATCTCCGCCTCGCCCAGCGGCCGCCACTGGCGCGGGAAGTCGGCGGTGAACTCGATGAACTCGGCCTCGGAGGACTGCGGAATGCCGACGTTCACCAGGAATTCACGGGTGAATTCATCGGAGACCGCGGGCGGGATGTCGGCCGGATCGGCGCGCAGCAGATTCTCTTCGCCGAAGACCTCGGCCAGCCGTTCCCGGGTGAGCCGCTCTGACATCCCGCCTCCTCTCGTTCCGCCGGCGCGGCGCGCCGGCTAGGGCATCAGGCCCTTCGCGTATTTTTTGATCTTAGCACTGACCTGGGCGTTGGTTCCGTCGGTGCCGTCGTAATTCCAGCTGTGCGACGATTTGAATTTCGGGTATTTGCTTCTCAGATGCTCCTGCAGCCATTCATCGCAGTTGCCTTTCTTCGGGCTGCACGGCGCCCGCTCGGTGTAGACCTCCTTGACCTCGCGGACGTTGCCCTTCTTGATCTCGTCCAGCAGCGCCGCGCCCGCCGAGCGCTCGGAGTGGGTGCCCTGGCTGCGGCCGACCAGGATGTGCTCCTGGCCGTTCTTGTCGATGTAGCGGTAGGCGGCGTAGTTCTTGGCGGAGGTGTCGTTCTGGTGGCGGCGCGCCTTCTGCGTCGCCTCGGCCAGGTCGGTGCTGCCGGGCGGGATCTTCTGGGACTGGATGTGCGGGCGGCGCTTGCCGCCGCTCGGCGGCAGGCCGTACTTCTTCGCCTTGTCGCGCACCTTCGGCGACGGGTTGAGGAAGTCGATGTTCTTGTTGCCGTTCTTGCCCAGGCGGAACAGGTCGCTCGCGACGTCGCCGAAGATCCCGCCCGCGGCCTTCCCGGCCGCGCCCTTGGGGCCGCCGGAGCCGCCGCCCGGCTTCGGTCCCTTACCCAAGGAGCGCCCCGATGGCCTGGTCGATGAGCATGTCGATGATGAAGCCGGTGATCATCTTGAAGACGGGGATCTCCAGCAGCGACGCGCCCAGGGTGGGAACGGCGGTGGCGATGGCTTGCGCGATCTGGATGGCCAGCATGATCAGCTGCACGATCACGTTGATCTTCAGGAACAGCACGACCATCGCGCACAGGAAGAACGCCCCGCCCACGGCCATCGCGCCCATCGCGGCGTCGCCCAGGATCGCGGCGGGAGCGTCCTGTTCCTCCCAGGCCTTCTGGAACGCCTCGATGTCATCGCCCTCGTTGCCCGAGCCGGTGACCTGCTGCGCCGCGCCTGTTGCTTCAGAGATCACGCCCTGGACGGTGCCGCCGAACGACATCCACGTGGAACCCAACTCGAACAACTTGGTCTCATCGGCCTCGGGCCAGTCATAACCCAGCATCCCCAGCAAGCCGATCAGCTCGCCGGGCAGTTGCAGACCCATCGCTCAGCGCCTCCCGGCCGCGGGGGTCACCGGCGGCCGCCCATCTTGGCGATGGTGTCGGCGATGCTCTGCGAGAGCGTGGTCATCTGGCGCAGGCTCTCGTTCTGGATCTCCTCGACCCGCTTGCCGAGGGCGGCGGTGTCCACGGCCTCGGCGGCGCCCGCGCTCGCGGCCTTGGCGCGCAGGTCGTCCAGCGCGGCGTTGGCGGCGGCGACGATGTGCTCGCCCAGCTCCTGGGAGGGCAGCCGCATCGCGCGGGGGTCCAGCTCGACCTTCTTCAGCCGGCCGCCGGTGACCGTCGTCACCCTGACCCTGCCGTCGGCGGCCTCGCCCACGCCCTCCACGGGCTTGTCGTCGGAGGGGGCCGGGGCACCGCCCGTACGCATGGATTCCAGGGTCCTGCGGGCCTCGCTGAGCATGCGGTCCAGATCCGCGCCCGAGAATTCCGCCACCGCGGCCGCCTCTCTCCCATGATCAAAACGGACGAAGCAGGATCATAACGGCCTGAAATCAGACGGAAGGCGTCTTACGTCTGAAGTGCGAGGTCCCTCTACCATCGTGACGGTTTGGTAAAGCGGTGGTCAGTGGGTGACCCTGGTACGCCTGTGACTGCTTCTGCCTGAGCTCCCCGGGAGGACAGCGAGCGTGAGCACGGTCATCGTTCGGCGCGCCGAGCGCCGGAAGCCCCCTGCGATGCCCCGTGGCGAGGTCCTGCTGGAGTCTCCCCCGGAGCTGCCCGAACTCATTCCGCAGGGCTTCCAGGCAGTCCTGATGTACCTGCCGATGCTCGCGGGCGCCGGCGCGATGGTGTTCATGATGGTCGGGCGCGGCGGCGGCACCCTGCAGTACGTCGCCGGCGGCATGTTCGCGGTGTCGATGTTCGGCATGATGCTCGGCCAGGTCGGCAAGAACGGCGGCGAGCGCAAGGTCAAGCTGAACAACGAGCGCCGCGACTACCTGCGCTACCTCGGCCAGGTGCGGCGCAAGGTCCGCAAGGCCGCCAAGCAGCAGCGCGAGGCCCTGGAGTGGGGCAACCCCGACCCCGGGTCGCTGTGGTCGCTGGTGATGAGCGCCCGGCTGTGGGAGCGGCGCCCGTCCGACGAGGACTTCGGGCACCTGCGCATGGGCACCGGCGCGCAGAAGCTCGCGGTGCAGCTCATCGCCCCCGAGACCAAGCCGATCGAGGACCTGGAGCCGATGAGCGCGGGGGCGCTGCGCCGGTTCATGCGCACCCACGCCAACGTGCCGAACCTGCCGATCGCGGTGTCGATGTCGTCGTTCTCGCGGATCGTCCCGGCCGGCGACCCCGAGGCGGTGTACGGCATGGTGCGCGCGCTGCTCGCGCAGATCGCCGCCTTCCACTCCCCCGACGACGTGCGCATCGCGGTGTGCGCCTCGCGCGACCGGATGCCGTGGTGGCAGTGGATCAAGTGGCTGCCGCACAACCAGCACCCCACCGAGCACGACGCGGCCGGGCCGGTGCGGCTGATGAGCGAGTCCATGGCCACGCTGGAGGCGATGTTCGGCGCCGAGGTCAAGGACCGGCCGCGCTTCCAGCCGGGCCTGTCCCAGGACGACCTGCCCTACTACGTGATCATCATGGACGGCGGGCAGGCCTCCTACGACTCCCAGCTCGCGGCCGACGGGCTGGAGGGCGTGTGCGTCATCGACCTGACCGGGTCGGTCGCGCCCACGCACGAGAGCACCATGCTGCGGCTGAACGTGCGGCCCGAGCGCGTGGAGCGGCTCACCAAGGACCGCACCGGCAAGGACGTCGCCACCCGCATCTGCAAGCCCGACAACCTGGGGCTGCGCCAGGCCGAGGCGCTGGCGCGCCAGCTCGCGCCGCTGCGCACCAGCGCCGCCGCCGGGCCGGAGGAGGACGCGCTGTCGGGCGCGACCACCGTGACCTCGCTGATGGGCATCGACAACCCGTTCGCGGTGGACCCGGCCGAGGCGTGGCGGCCCCGCGCGCCGCGCAACCGGCTGCGCGTCCCCATCGGCGTGGACATCGAGGGGCGGCCCGTCCACCTCGACATCAAGGAGTCGGCGCAGGGCGGCATGGGGCCGCACGGCCTGTGCATCGGCGCGACCGGTTCCGGCAAGTCGGAGTTCCTGCGCACGCTGGTGCTGGGCCTGGTCATGACCCACTCGTCCGAGCAGCTCAACCTGGTCCTGGTGGACTTCAAGGGCGGCGCGACGTTCCTCGGCATGGACGGCCTCAGCCACGTGTCGGCGGTCATCACCAACCTGGAGGACGAGCTCCCCCTGGTGGACCGCATGTACGACGCGCTGCACGGCGAGATGGTGCGGCGGCAGGAGTACCTGCGCGCCTCGGGCAACTACGCCTCGCTGCGCGACTACGAGAAGGCGCGCGAGCAGGGCGCCGACCTCAAGCCGATGCCCACCCTGTTCCTGGTGCTGGACGAGTTCTCCGAGCTGCTGTCGGCCAAGCCCGAGTTCGCCGACCTGTTCGTGATGATCGGCCGGCTGGGCCGGTCGCTGGGCGTGCACATCCTGCTGGCCTCGCAGCGCCTGGAGGAGGGCAAGCTGCGCGGCCTGGACACGCACCTGTCGTACCGGATCGGCCTGCGCACCTTCTCGGCGCAGGAGTCGCGCGTGGTGCTGGGCGTCCCCGACGCCTACGAGCTGCCGTCCGCGCCCGGCCACGGGTACGTCAAGTTCGGCACCGAGTCGATGACGCGCTTCCGCGCCGCGTACGTGTCCGGCCCCGCCAACGAGGACCTGCAGCCCAAGAGCAAGGGCGGCGCGCAGGTCGTCAAGCAGGTCGTGCCGTTCATCCCCGACTACATCCGGCCGCAGATCATCGAGGAGCCGCAGCAGGAGGAGCGGCGGCCCGAGGGCGAGGTGCAGGCCAGCCTGTTCGACGTGGTGGTCAAGCAGCTGGAGGGGCACGGCCCGCCCGCGCACGCGATCTGGCTGCCGCCGCTGGACGAGCCGCCCACGCTGGACGACCTGCTGCCGACGCTCGGGGTGTTCCCCGGCGTGGGCCTGACCACCCAGCACGAGGCGTGGCGCAACCGGCTGCACGCGGTCATCGGCATCGTGGACAAGCCGTTCGAGCAGCGCCGCGACCCCATGTACGTGGACCTGTCGGGCGCGGCGGGCAACGTCGGCATCGCGGGCGCGCCGCAGGGCGGCAAGTCCACCATGCTGCGCACGCTGATCGCGTCGCTGGCGATGACCCACACCCCGCAGCAGGCGCAGTTCTACTGCCTGGACTTCGGCGGCGGCACGCTGGCGGCGTTCGAGGACCTGCCGCACGTCGGCGGCGTCGCCAACCGCCTGGACGCCGACCGCGTGCGCCGCACCGTCGCCGAGGTCACCTCGCTGCTGGAGCGGCGCGAGCGCGAGTTCGCCGAGCGCGGCATCGACTCGATGGCGACCTACCGGCGGCTGCGCGCCTCCGGCGAGATCACCGGCGACGGCTACGGCGACGTGTTCCTGGTCGTGGACGGCTGGATGACGCTGCGCCAGGACTACGAGAACCTCGAACCCACCATCACCGACCTGACCGCCCGCGGCCTGGGCTACGGCGTCCACGTGATCGCCACGGTCAACAAGTGGTCGGAGTTCCGAATGAACATCCGCGACCTGTGGGGCACCAAGCTGGAGCTGCGGCTCGGCGACCCCTACGAGTCGGAGATCGACCGCAAGCTGGCCGGGAACGTCCCCGAGGGCAAGGCCGGGCGCGGCCTGACCCGCGAGGGCCACCACTTCCTGTCGGCGCTGCCGCGCCTGGACGCCGACGCCGACCCGACCACGCTGGCCGACGGCGTCAAGAAGATGGTCGGCGCCATCGCCGGCAACTGGCAGGGGCCGGGCGCGCCGAAGGTGCGGATGCTGCCGTCGGTGCTGGCCGCGTCCTCGCTGCCCGCGCCGAACGAGACCGGCACCCGCATCCCGATCGGCATCGACGAGGACGCCCTGCAGCCGGTCTTCCTGGACTTCTCGGTCGAGTCGCACTTCCTGGTGATCGGCGACACCGAGAGCGGCAAGTCCAACCTGCTGCGCGGCATCACCCAGGGCCTGATCGACCGCTACACCCCCGAGCAGGCCCGGATGATCTTCATCGACTACCGGCGGGCCCTGCTGGACGCGGCCAACACCGACCACCGCATCGGCTACGCGGCGTCCTCCGCCGCCGCCGGGGGCCTGGTCAAGGACATCGTCGGCGCCCTCCAGCAGCGGCTGCCCCCGGCCGACCTCACCCCCGACCAGCTGCGCGACCGCTCCTGGTGGAAGGGGCCCGACCTCTACCTGATCATCGACGACTACGATCTGGTGGCCACCTCGGGCAACCCCGTCGCCCAGCTGGTGGAGCTGCTGCCGCAGGCCCGCGACATCGGCCTGCACGTGATCGTGTCCCGCGCCTACGGCGGCGCGGGCCGCGCGATGTACGACCCGGTCCTGCAGCGCATCAAGGAGATGGGCTCCCCCGCTCTGCTCATGTCGGGCAACAAGGACGAGGGCGTGCTGCTCGGCAACATCAAGGGCCACCCCCTCCCGGTCGGCCGCGGCTACTTCGTCGACCGCCGCTCCGGGACCCGGCTCATCCAGACCGCCCACAACGAGTGATCCAGCAGGAAGGCAACTGACAGATGGCCGACTTCAGCCTCGGCGAAGGCTTCGAGCGCTTCCAGCGCGACATGGAATCCCAGATGGGCGACTTCACCAAGATGCAGGAGCGCATCAAGGAGGCCGTGGGCAAGGGCGAGGCCGCCGAGGGCCGGGTGGTGGCCGAGTACCGTGCCGAAGGCGGCCTGACCCGCCTGGACCTGGACCCGCGCGCGATGCGGATGGCGTCGTTCGAGCTGTCGGAGGCGATCCGGACGGCCGTGAACGCCGCCGCCGCGGACTTCCAGACCAAGGTGCGCGAGGCCAGCACGCCGATGTTCGGCACCAGCAACGATCCCGAGCAGCCGCTGGACCCGGCGAAGGCGCTGGCCTCCCTCGACAAGATCGCCAACGGCTTCGCGGGCCAGATGAAGGACCTGGCGCGCGAGCTGGGCGTGCAGCAGCAGCGCGCGACCGAGGCGATGCAGAACTACCGGGGCACCAACCGCCCCGGCCGCTGACACGGGACCGAGCCCCCGGAACGGCTGTTCCGGGGGTTTCGCCTTTCGTGCTCCGGCGGGCCGTCGGCTCCCGAGCCGTGGACGTCCTACCCGTCCGGCGGGTCCGCCCGGCGGTCGGCGGGACGCATGATCCGCTGCAGCCTCCTTCCGCTGCTCAGGAGGCTGAGCAGCGTGGCGGCGCCCGCCGGTGCCATGCCGATCAACACCAGGGGGCCGAGGCCCGTGAGGGCTCCCGGCAGCACCCACAGGGCGGTGAGGGCCGCGCCGACGCCGGGCAGGACGATCCGCTCCGCCAGGACGACCCACGCGGTCAGGACGCCGCCGACCGCCCACACGCCGAGGGCCGTACCGACCGCCCCGTGGAGGGAGTCCGCCTTCAGCGCCAGCGCGCCGAGCAGCGACCAGCCGATCAGCAGGGGGACGCCGCCGCTGAGGAGGTACCGGACGCGCCACGCCCGCAGGTCGCGTTCCGCCTCGGCGGCCGTTTCACCGTCCCAGGCGGCGATGTCGCCGTACATCTCGGTCATCCTCCGCTCCTGATGTGGAGCAGCAGCGGGGAGACGACCACCAGCGCCCGCAGCGGCCAGGGCAGGCGCCGGTCGATCCGCAGGACGCCGCTCTCGTAGTGCCCGATCTGCCGGCCGTCGGGGGCGAAGTAGTCGCGGTAGCGCGAGACGTCGGCGGGCCGCACCGCCTCCCCGACGATCATCGCCAGCACGTTCCCGCGCTCGTCCAGGAGGCATTCCCGGCGGGACAGCGGGGTCGGCTGCAGCGGGTTCCCGTTGCCCCGGCCCACGTGGTCCTTCAACGCCAGGCGGCCGAGGACCGCCTGGTCGGGCGCGCGTACCAGGGTCGGCTGCTCGGAGTAGTTCCGGCGGCGTTCCTCGGCGGCCCGCTCCACCGTCAGCAGCAGCCCGCCGTCCGGGTCCCGCACCTCGACGAGGAGCGCACCGACGTCGGTGGACGAGGAGTAGCGCATCGCCAGCCGCCCCCTCCCCCGGCCCCCGGCGACCGGCACGGTCCGGGCCAGGACGCCGCCCCGGGGGGCGCTGATGCGGAAGCTCCGGCGGAAGTTCCAGTACTGGAGCACCGGGCGCTCGAAGAGTTCACTGTCCATCCGCGTCCCTCTTCCGGCAGGGCGGGTTCCGACAGATTAGGCGAGGAGACGGCGCCGGTTCCATCGATGCGGGGAGGAAGGCGCGTTCCGTCCGGCACCGGACAGGCCGGCGGCCCGCCGCCCCGACCGGCGGTGCCGGATCGGGGGCGGCGGGCCGCCGGGACGGGTCAGGTGCGGTCGAGGTCGGTGGCCAGAGGGGACGCGATCACCAGCGTGCGCAGGGGCTCGGGGAGCGGCCGGCGCAGCGTCAGCTTGTACCTGTCCTTGTAGAAGGTCGCCTCGTCGCGGTCCACGCGGGCCAGCTCGTCGCCCTGCTGGTCGAGGAACAGGCAGTAGCGGCCGCCCCGGGCCGCGTCGGTGCCGGTCCGGACCGCCTCCCAGGCGATCCGGCACAGCCTGTTGCCCTGCGGGTCCAGCAGGTCCTCGAAGTCCTGGAAGCGGTGGTGGCCCGTGGTGCCCCAGCCTTCCAGCATGCTCTGCGCGGACGCCTGCGCGTCCAGCAGGCGGCGGCCGATCTCGGTGCCGTCCGGGGCGGTCAGCACGACGGGGCGCTGCCTGCCCTCGAACCGGTGCACGCCGAACAGCGGAGCGCCGTCCGGGGCCGTCACCTGCAAGGACAGCTCGCCCTTCAGGGGCGACCCCGCGAACCACGCCAGCGCGCCGCCCTTCGGGCGCGGGCCCGACACCTGGGTCGCCTTCGCCAGCAGCTCGCCCTCCGCGTCGGAGTACTCGAAGTCGAGCTGGGAGGAGAGCTGGCGGACGTGCAGTTCGGGGGTGTTGAAGAGGTCGGCCATCACTTGTCCCACGGGGGCGTCTCGTTCGCCTTCTCACCGGCGATCGAGCCCTCGGTGTTGTAGGCGGGGGTGCTCACCTCGTACTTGTCGGTGTAGGCGCCCTGCTGGTCCCAGTTGCCCTCGTAGCCGCCCGTCGAGCCGGCCGCGTCGCTGCCGCCGCCGACCTTGAAGCCGCCGCCGACGTCGCCCTTGTCGTCCCACTCGACCTTGCCGCCGGCCTCGCCGCTGACCGCGCCGCCGGGAGAGGTCCACTTGTTGTTGTTCGACAGCTCCCCGCCCGCGAAGCCGTCGTCGCCGTACTTGAAGTTGCCGCCCAGCTCGTGCTCGCTGCCGAACGGGGTCTCGGCCTTCGCGCCGCCGCCGATCGTCCAGGTCCGCTCGATGTCGCGGTCGGCGTCCAGGTCGATCTCGGTGAGCGGGAAGCCGTGCCGGCCGACCCTGTTGCCGTCCACGGTCGCGACGTCGCCGCCGGACCGGTTCAGCCAGCTCAGGCCCGCGTTGCCGACGTTCTGCAGCAGGTTGGCCGCCGCGCCCGCCGAGCCGGTCGCGACCGCCTTGCCGAACAGGCCGTCGGCCCCGGCGTTGCCGTGGTCCTGCTGGTAGTCGGCGACGAAGGAGCCTCCGGCGAACATCGCCAGGCCCGCGATGCCGCCCGCCGCCGCCAGGATGCCGGTGGCCACGTTGGTGATGGTCGCGCCCGTCGCCGCCAGCGCCAGCAGCTCGGGGTAGGCGACCGAGCCGACGACGCTGGCCAGCGCCGCGACCGCGAGGATCGCCAGCGCGTCGATGTAGACGGCCATGCCCATCGCGAACACCGCGTAGGTGAACAGCGCCCACGCCAGCACCGTCAGCGCGATCGACACCGCCATCAGGTAGTTGTGCAGCGCGTCCACCTGGAGCGAGAACTCGTGCACCTTGTTCTCGTAGGTGTCGCGGTCGTCCATGGACCAGGCGTACTCGGGGATCTCGTCCACGAGCTGGCGCAGGGTCTGCGAGGCCGTCTGGAGCTCGTCGGCGGCCTTGCTCCACTCCGCGGCGGCCTTCTCCAGGTTGCCCGCCTTGCCGGTGGACAGCCGGTACATGAACGAGATCATCAGCGCGGGCGGCAGGACGAGCGCGGCGCTCACCATGTCGGTCGCCATCGTCATGAGGCCGTCGGCGGTCCCGACGACCGAGCCGCCGGTCAGGCCCGCGACGACGCCGCCGCCCGCCGCCCCGGCGCCGCCCTTCAGGCCCTTGTTGCGCGCGTCGGTGACCCGCTGGTCGCGCGCCGGGGTGGCGGGGGTGGTGGTGCCGGAGCCGGTGGTGGTGCCGCCACTGCCGGTGGTGGTGCCGCCCGAGCCCGTCGTGGTGCCGCCGCTGCCGGTCGTCGCGCCGCCGCCCGTGGTTGCGCCGCCCGAGCCGGTCGTGTTTCCGCCCGAGCCGGTCGTGTTTCCGCCGCCACCCGTGGTGGTGCCGCCGGAGCCTGTGGTGCTTCCGCCGGCCTGGGAGCCATCCGTGGTCACTGTCACGCTCTCTGGTCTGTGTCGGTGCGGTGCGCTGCGAACAGGACGGTGCTCAGACCGTGCTCGACTGCTCGGCCTTCCCGTAGGTCTTGGCCCCGGCGTCCACCTTCGCGGCGAAGCCCTTGGCGGTCTCCATCAGCAGCCGGAGGTCCTCGAACGCGAACTGCACGGCGATCGGGTAGGCCGCCGACGCCCCGGAGCAGGTGATGCTGAAGTCGCCGCCCTCCAGGTTGAACACGCCGTCGGCGTTCAGGGTGTCACCGGAGCTCTTGATCTTGGGGACGACGTCGCTGGTGATGTCGTGGGCGTGCTGCGCGATCCGTTTCGGGTCGGCCTGTTTGTCTGTCACTGCCCCTCCACACCGGTTTCGGACTCGCCGAAACACGGTATCCGATGACAAAACGCCGGGGAGGACGAACTGGAACGTTCCCCTTCCGCCGGGTCCGCACCGGTACCGCACGGCCGTTCCGTTTCGATCCCTTAGAGTCTGTTGCGACTTGTGTGACCCCACGGTGGAGGCTTGGACATGAGGTGGACGGCGGTCGCCGTGCTGGCCGGGTGCCTGCTGCCGCTGGCCGGGGCGCCGGCCGCGCACGCCGCGCCCCGCGCGCCCGCCAACTGCCGCCCCGAGGCCGGCAGCATGAGCGGCGCCCAGCTGCTCAAGTCGCCCGAGCCGTGGGCCCAGCAGATCCTCAACATCAAGGCCGCGCAGGAGAAGGCGACCGGACGCGGGATCACCGTCGCGGTGGTCGACAGCGGCGTCTCGACCGCCAACCCGCAGCTGGCCGGGCAGGTCCTGCCGACCGTGGACCTCACCCGCACCGGCAAGGCCGACTGCGTGGGGCACGGCACCTGGGTCGCGGGCATCATCGCCGCCAGGCGCGGCGTCTCGCCCTTCTACGGGGTCGCGCCGGACGCGAAGATCCTGCCGATCAAGTTCGCCTCCGCCGCCACCGACATCGACAGCGGGCTGGCCGCCAAGGGCATCGACCGCGCGGTCGCCCTGGGCGCCGACGTCATCAACGTGTCCACCCAGTCGATCTCCGACGACGCGCGGCTGCGCACCGCCGTCCAGCGCGCCCTGCGGCACGGCGTCCCGGTGATCGCCGCCGCCGGGAACGTGGACCCGCAGAACGGCAGGCCGCCGGAGCTGATGTACCCCAGCGGCTACCCCGGCGTGATCTCGGTCGGCGCGGTCGACCACAGCGGCGGCATCACCCAGTTCTCCAACTCCCGGACCCCGATCACGGTGGTCGCGCCCGGCAAGGACATCGTCACCACCGCGGTGGACCGCAACTACTCGGTCAAGGAGGGCACCAGCTTCGCCACCCCGTTCGTCGCGGGCGTGGTCGCGCTGATCAGGCAGGCGCACCCGAGGCTGACGCCCGCGCAGATCAAGGCGCGGCTGGAGCAGACCGCCGAGGGCAGCAAGGGCCCCGGCAGCGGGTTCGGCATGGTCAACCCCTACGAGGCGGTGACCGCCGTGCTGTCGGGCGCGCCGCGGCAGCAGCCCGGCCCGGCGGCCGCCGCCGCCCCGGTGAAGATCGTGATGGCGGACCGGCCGGACGCCGTCACCCGCACCACCGCCTTCGCCGTGACCGGCGGCGCGCTCGGCGCGTCCGCGCTGGTCGTGGCGCTCGGGACACTGGTGCCCCGAGGGCGGCGGCGGGGCTGGCGGCCGGGCCGCGT
Organism: Spirillospora sp. NPDC050679; assembly: GCA_044456955.1. Classification (GTDB taxonomy): domain Bacteria; phylum Actinomycetota; class Actinomycetes; order Streptosporangiales; family Streptosporangiaceae; genus Spirillospora. Next base: position 203,696 of record JBITGK010000002.1, read on the forward strand.
GGTGGTCACCGAGCCCGAGCGCGACTGACGCCGCCCGACCGGCACCGCTCACCGGAACTGGTCGAGCTCGGCCAGCATCCAGCGGCCCCCGGTCAGCCGCATGTCCGCCCAGAACCCGTAGACGACCCGCCCGGTGCGGCCCCCGGTGTCGCCGGTCACGTTGACCACCATCGTCGCCTGGTCGGCGCGGGCGCCCGGCTTGACGCCGGCCTCCAGGAGGGCGGCCTTGGCCACCACGTGGCGGCGGGTCGTCTCGGCGGTGGTCCTGGGCGAAGGTCCGGTAGTCGTAGGTGTGCACCCGCCCCAGGCACTCGCGCGCCGCCGACAGCACACCGCTCGCCGTCCTGCCCGGCCACGCCGCGCCCGGATAGGTCCAGGGCCGCAGGTCCGGCACGGCAGAGTCGAAGTCGTCGATCAGCCACCGCCCGTCCGGCTGCCGGACCTGCGTGTAGCGGACGATCTCCGGGACGGTGGTGGTCGGCCGCGCGGAGGTGGTCACGCGCCGCTCGAAGGCCAGCATCGACACCCGGTCGGGGGACGAGGCGAGCAATCGATCCTCCCGATTGGTGGGGTGTTGTCCGCGCCATCGTGGCACGTCCGGCCGCGGCGCTAGGCTCCCCCGCCTGCGGCGGCCGCCCTGGCCTCGTACTCCTCCAGGAAGGCCCGGTCGCGCAGCCACGCGTGCGGCGGGGCGTCCGGGGCGGCCTCCACGACCTCGACGCGGTCCGGCGCCAGTTCCGCGACGGCGCGCTCCAGCTTGCGGCGGTTCAGCCGCCAGTCGCGGACGCGCAGGTACACGCTCACCGCGCGGTCGGCCGGGAAGTCGGCGTCGGCGATGGTGGCGGCGGCGCGCCGGAAGGTGTCGCGTTCGGCGTCACTCAGATCGGGGTCGTCCAGAGCGGCCGCGAGTCGGTCGCGGAAGTCCTGGACGCCGCCGGGGCGGCCGGGGACCAGGCTCACGCCCACGTACGGGATCAGCCGGTTCTGGTAGATGAGCGACCGTTCGGTGAAGCGCACGATGGCCGCGACGTCGTCCCAGGGGAACGACAGCGCCGAGCCGTCCGGCCCCGCGCCGATCCGCACGCCCTGCGGTTCAACGGCCAGCGCCGTCCAGCCACTGCGCGCCATGCGCCGCAGCTTGGACGCCGCCGTGGCCGCCGCCCAGGCGACGACCAGGAACCAGAACGCCTGGCCCGCGATCACCGCCGGCTCCCGCCACGACTCCAGGAACAGGCCGCCGACCAGGAACGGGACCAGCGCCGCACTGAACACGAGCATCAGCGCCGGCCTGATCGGGATGAAGCGCGCTCGATACGGCATCCGGCGATGGTAGTCAACGGGCCTCGGAGCGGGCCGTGCGACGAACCGCCGAACATTCCGGTCTCGCAGGCCGGGCATTACCATCGGGCGGATGCACGCCCCCGCGCCCCCCGCACCGCCCGCGCAGCCCGCGCGGACCCGCCCGCGGTTCGTCGTGCCCGCCCTCGTGGTCGGCGCCCTCGCCATGCTCGCCGGCGGGATCGGCGCGGCCGGCGGCTTCAAGGCGACCGCGGCCAAGCCGCCGGAGAAGCCCGGCAAGGCCGTCGACGTCGAGCGCTTCGAGGTGACGGTGCGGGACGCCCGGATCGTGACCGCCGGCGCGCTCGGCCTCGGGACCGGAACGCAGCGGTTCGTGGCGGTGCGGCTGCGGGTGGCCAACAAGGGCGAGGACAGCGCGTCCCTCGGCCAGGGCGGCCTGATGGCGGGCATCGCCGCGCGCACCAAGGACGGCAAGTGGCTGAAGCCCGACGCCGTCGACGGGACCGCCGCCGGGTCGCGGACCGACGCCGTGCAGCCGGGCATTGCGGTGGAGGCGGTCGCCAAGTGGCGGATGGGCCCGGCCGACGCGCCGCGCACGTTCACGGTCGGGCTCCGCAAGTGGGAGAAGAAGGCCGGGTTCACCGACGCCGACGTGATGTGGCGGCCCGAGCCCGAGGACGACAAGCTCGAAGAGCGCTTCGCGCTGGCGGTCGCATGAACGGGCGCGAGCTGCTGGTGCGGGGCGGCGGCGGGCTCTGCGGCGCGCTGCTGCTCGCGGCGTCGATGTGGTTGTACGAGGCCAAGCCGGACGCCGAGGCCGGGGTGCTGGAGCCGATCCGCGATTCGGGCGGGATCGGCCGGGTGGTGTCCACGCCGGTGTTCAGCGTGCGGGTGGACCGGGTCGTCGCCGCGCGGTCGCTGGCTCCGGCGCTGTCGTTCGGGCGGGCGAGCGCGCCCGTCCGGACCGAGGGCGTGTTCCTGGCGGTGCGGGCGCGGGTGCGCGCCGAGCGCGAGCCGGTGAAGCTGATGAGCACGACGCTGGAGACCTCCGGCGGCTTCTCGTTCAAGGAGGGGCCCCGGCCGGAGGCCGCGCAGGTCGTGGCGCCGGAGTTCCAGCCGATGCTCTGGGGCACCGCCACCTACCTGTTCGAGCTGCCCAAGGACCGGCTGGAGGGGGCGCGGCTGGTGGTCGGCACCGGCGGGCTGCTGCCCCAGCTGTCGGCGGCGGCCGAGGTGGACCTCGGGCTGGACAAGCCGCGCGCGGCCGAGCTGGTCCGCACCGCCGTCGAACGGTACGACCCCCGGACGGACCGCTCATGACCGCGACCGAGGAGTACCGGGGCGCGCACCGGGCCGCCGAGCCCGAGTCGGCGCCGGAACCGCTGATGACCCCGCGCGACCGGCGCGTCATCCAGGCCGTCGCGCTGCTGTCGCTCGTCCCGCTGCTGCTGGTGCTGCAGTGGGTGGACAAGTCCGGCGGCGCGCGACGTCTCGGACCGCCGCAGGAGAAGGCCGTCGAGGTGCCGAAGGGCGGCACGGGAGAGCTGGCCGGCGCGCAGTGGCGGCAGGTCGACCGGCTGGCGGGCAAGCGGCCGCCGCTGGGCGGACCCGCCGACGCCGCCGAGATGCACATCGTCCTGGCGGTCCGGCCGCGCACGGAAGGCGTGGTCAAGGCCGTGTCGTACGGGACGACCTACCGGCTGCGCGACGCCGAGGGCCACGTCTGGTCGGCCATGGGGTCGGCCACGGGGACGACGGCGCGGCGGCGTCCGGGGACGCCGATCCAGATCACTGTGCGAGCGGTGGTGCCGCGCGCCAAGCTCCGTTCCCTGACCCTGGAGGTCCGCCCCCCGGCGCATCCGGGGAATCCAGCGGAGAAGGGGCCACGGCCTTTGCTGCGCTTCGCGCCGTGACGCGCGCGACCACCAGGTCGAACGCCGCCGCCAGCAGGCAGATCTTCAGCGCCTGCACCACCAGCCCGACCCCGAAGCCCACCAGCGGCATCCGCGGTATCCACCACTCCACCGGGTGCGCGCCGACCAGCTCGTAGACCTGCCTGCGCAGCAGCGGGTCGGCGACGTCCAGGCCCACGAACAGCACGCAGAACACCCCGAACGGCACCACGCCCGACCGCCGCACCAGCCGCAGCCCGTACCAGGCGGGCAGCCACAGGTCCCGCAGCCCGCGGGTGAGGATCTCGCGCGGGGAGTTGACCCGCTCCAGGCCGCTGGCCCGCGCCAGCCGCCGCCCCGCCCGGCCGCGCCCGAACACCTTGTCGTGGTCGGCGGTGTCCAGGCCGAGCACCACGCCCGCGATCACCAGCCAGATCAGCCCGCCCAGCACCGCGTGCTGCAGCGCGGGCCACAGCTTGAGCAGGTCCCCCGCCGCCTGGTCGAACCACTGCCACGCCTCCCGGCCGGTGACCCAGTCCCCGGCCTTGCGCCGCAGCTGGTCGACGGTGAACACGCAGAACAGCGCGAACTCCACCTCCAGCACCGCGATGAGCAGCCGCGTCGCGCGCGGCAGCCGGTCCTCCAGCCGCCATTCGGCCAGCGTCTTGAGCGCGAAGCACGCCACCGTCAGCACGACCGCGAGCGGCAGGTGCTTGTCCAGGGTCAGCAGCATCCCCGCGCCCTCGGTCTGCCCGGCGAGCCCGCCCTCGGTGAACCCGCGCGCGGCGGCCGCGGAGGCGAACTCGCGAGCGTCGTCGGACTGCATCCCCCACGCCAGGTAGAAGATGACGAACGGCACCACCGCGCGCCCCAGCGCGCCCAGCACCGACTCGTCGTTGCCGACCGCCCACGGCGTCAGCTCGCCGTCGGCCCGGCGGGCGTGCACCGTCTCCAGCCCCTCGCGCACGCAGTGGACCATCAGCACGGTGACGGTCAGCGAGGTCAGCACCAGCAGGCTGACGGTCACCAGCGGCACCAGCGAGGCGGCGGCGCCCTTGAGGCCGCCGAGCCGGTACCCGCCGTACATCGCGCCGTAGCGGAGCAGCTCGCCCACGGTGAACCACAGGGTGAGCGGCAGCGCGAAGCGCCCCGCGAGCCGGACGGCGGTCCACGGGAGGATCAGCGGCGATCGCGGGGACAGGGCTGGCATCCGGCAGATAGTACCGATCCGTCCGGTACCGGAACCGGCCAACCTCGCCGATCCCCGTGCGGGCGCCGAACGGACCGGGGGCCTCCCGCGTCTGATGGATCATGCGAACTCCCCACGCCCCGGCGCGCACGCGGCGGATCGTCAACGTCGGCGCCGCCGCCGCGCTCGCGTTCGGCGGCGTTCTGGCCGCCGCGCCCGGCTGCAGCAGCTCGTCCTGCGTCAACGGCAACTGCACCGTCACCTTCCGGGACGGCGCCACCCGGACCGACTTCGGCGGGCGCGGCGACACCCGGGTGCCGGTGCTGCTGACCGGCGTGGCCGACGGCCGCGTCTCGCTGTCGGTGGACGGCGTGCCGGTCACCGTCATCAAGGGCGGCGCGCCGCAGCGGGCGGCCGGCTACAGGGTCGTCCTCACCGAGGTCTCCGCCAAGAAGGTCGTGCTCAGGTTCTCCTCGTGACGGCGCGCCGGCCCCCGGGCGGGAAAGCGACGGCCCCCGCCGCCTGGGAGGGGCGGCGGGGGCCGGAAGCGGGCCGGGGACGGCCTCAGATCGCGACCTCCAGGGCGGCGACCTCGCCGACCTTCGCGGTGACGCTGCTGTCCACGCTCACCCCGCCGGCGGCCAGGACGCGGACCGTCCAGTCGCCGTCGGCGGCGAAGAAGCGGAACACGCCCTCGTCGCCGGTCACGACCTCGGCGGTGAACTCGCCGGTCGAGTCGAGCAGCCGGGCGTAGGCGCTGGACACCGGGTTGCCGTCACGGGTCACGGTGCCCTGGATGACGGCCTCGTTGGCCAGGTCGACGGTCGCCGGAAGGTGCGCCGTCTGCGCGGGCGCTGCGCAGCCCTGAGTCATGGGTTCCTCACAATCTCCGTGTGCACGGAAAGGCACGGTCCGCCGGGCGCGGCGGGGACAAGGCTCGAAGGGTTACTTGGCTTCGCCGAGCTCGATCGGCACGCCGACCAGCGAGCCGTACTCGGTCCAGGAGCCGTCGTAGTTCTTGACGTCGGGCAGGCCGAGCAGCTCGCGCAGCGCGAACCAGGTGTGCGAGGAGCGCTCGCCGATTCGGCAGTAGGCGATGGTGGACTTGGACAGGTCCACCCCGGCCTCGCTGTAGATCTTGCGGAGCTCCTCGTCGGACTTGAAGGTGCCGTCGTCGTTGGCCGCCTTCGACCACGGGATGCTGCGCGCGGTCGGCACGTGGCCGGCCCGCTGCGCCTGCTCCTGCGGCAGGTGCGCCGGGGCCAGCAGCTTGCCGCTGAACTCGTCGGGCGAGCGCACGTCGATGAGGTTCTTGGTGCCGATGGCGTCCACGACCTCGTCGCGGAACGCGCGGATGGCCAGGTCCTGCTCCTGGGCCTTGTAGTCGGTGGCCGGGCGGGACGGGACGTCGGTGACCAGCTCGCGGGAGTCCAGCTCCCACTTCTTGCGGCCGCCGTCCAGCAGTTTGACGTTGGAGTGGCCGTACAGCTTGAAGTACCAGTAGGCGTAGGCGGCGAACCAGTTGTTGTTGCCGCCGTAGAGGATCACCAGGTCGTCGTTGGCGATGCCCTTGGCCGACAGCAGCTGCTCGAAGCCCGTCTTGTCGACGAAGTCGCGGCGGACCGGGTCCTGCAGCTCGGTCTTCCAGTCGATCTTCACGGCGCCACGGATGTGGCCCTTGTCGTAGGCGGACACGTCCTCGTCGACCTCGACCAGAACCAGGCCGGGGTCGTCCAGGTGCGCCTCGACCCATGCTGCGTCCACCAGGACGTCGGAGCGGCTCATGCGGGAACCTCCCTGTCGGAGCGAATCTTCGTGGTGATGCGGCGGATCAGCGGATACATCTCGCAGCCGAGGCAGAACCCGAACACCGCGTTCAGGAAAGCCGCGCCCAGCGCGAAGGCGGTGGCACCGATGCCGAGCCAGCCGTGGCCCAGCGCGTACCCGGCGGTGCCCGCCAGGGCGAAGACCAGGCCGACGCCCTGGGCGAACCGGGGCGGGGCGGAGTCCTCGAGCTCGGCGGGCGGGCCGAGCCGCGGCCGGACCAGCACCCTGAAGAACACCCCGTAGGGGGCCAGGCGCAGGCCGCCGATGGTCGCGATCGCGAACACCAGGGCCTGGCAGGCCAGCAGTACGGCGTTACCGGTGACCAGGACCGCGATCAGCACGAGCGTGGTGACGGCCGCGTTGAAGCGCTGCCCACGCGGATCGACCTGCATCGGGGTGCTCCTGGCGGAGGGAGGTGCGTACGAGCTGGCTGGTCTTCACCCGGGGAGACCGGGAAAAGGGTGGCGGTTGCTCGGGGACTGGCGGGCTCGATGCCTCAGGCCATGCGACACAGCGAGGCGGCCACGCGGCAGAAGTCGACCGCGCGACGCTTCGTGAGCAGCTGCTCTGTCCAGTAACGCACGGGACGATGGTAAGCCGACAATCGGCGCGGTGTCACATCCGTCTCGGCTTTCGAGACACCTCGGTGCGCCTCGGCGCAGGTCAGCCCGAGGACGGCTCAGCCGACGGCCTCGCCGAGCGCGGCGATCACGTCGGCCTTGCGGGGCAGGCCCGCGGCGCGCCGGACCTCGCGGCCGTCGGCGTCCAGGACCAGGGTGGTGGGAGTGCGCAGCACGTTCAGCCGGCGCACCAGCTCCAGGTGGGACTCGGCGTCCAGCTCGACATGTGAGACGCCCTCGACGAGCCCGGCGACCTCGCCGAGCACCCGCCGGGTCGCGCGGCAGGGCGCGCAGAACGCGCTGGAGAACTGCACCAGCGTGGCCCGCTCCCCCAGCTCGACCGCCGCCAGCAGCCCCTCGTCCACGCCGTCCCCCCTCCGTTCGCGCAGCACGCCGTCGCGGCGCCTGCGGACCAGTCCGAACACGGTGGCGGCGGCCAGCACGGCGGCCGCGACGATTGCGCCTTCCATCACCGGTGACAACGGGCCGGGGCCCGCCCTTCTTCCGGCTCAGGCGGGGAACATCAGCAGCGGCCGCCCGTCCAGCGTCTTGATCTCCAGCGAGTAGAGCTGGTCGCGGGGGAAGCGCGTCACGCCCTTGTACTCGCCGTACCCCTTGCCCTTGTAGGCGACGTTCCAGCTGCCGAGGGTGTCCTTCTGCCCGTCGCGCGCCACCACCTGGAAGCGGCAGCTGTCCCCGTAGGGCGCGCCCGACAGGTACAGCTCGATGTGCGTGCCCGACTTCTTGGCGCGCAGGATCGCGTACCCCTTCACCCCGGTCTTGGGATTCGCCGCGGTTATCTTCTCGCCGGGCGGCTCCGACGGCGACGGCGACGGCGGGCTCTGCGCCACCGTCACCCGGACCGGCGGCGGCGGCGCGGCGGCGTCGCCGCCGTCATCGTCGCCCAGCGAGGTCAGCAGCCCGCCGAACAGGCCCCCGACCAGCAGCAGAACGCAGGCCGCCACGGCGAGCGGCATCCAGCGGGACGGCCGGCGCCGCTCCTGCCCCGCGCGCGCGAGCAGCGACTCCAGCAGCTCCCCGGGCGGGCCGGCGACCTCGCGGATCTGATCCTCGTCCACCCGGCCCAGCAGCGCGGGCAGCCCCGCGAACGCGGCCAGCTCGTCCCGGCAGGCCGGGCAGCCGGCCAGATGCCCGTCCACCCGGGCGCGCTCGGCGGGGTCGATCGCGCCGACCACGTACACCCCGAGCGAGGACCTGATCCCCGCGCAACCGCTCACGGCGCCAGCCCCCGCTCCTCCAGCGCGAGTTTCAACGCCCGCAGCGCGTAGTAGGTCCGCGACTTCACCGTGCCCGGCGGCACGCCCAGCGCCTTGGCGGCCTCGGCCACCGACAGGCCCCGGTAGTAGGTCTGCACGAGCACGGCCCGGTGCTGCGGGCTCAGCTCGGCCAGCGCCTCGGCCACCGTCCAGGACTCCAGCGCCCGGTCGATCTCGTCGCTCCCGGTGGCGATCATGACGACCTGGTCGTCGATGCCGGTCTCGGGCGGCCGCGCCCGCCGCGCCCGGTGGGCGTCCACCACCAGGTTGCGGGCGACGGTGAACAGCCACGGCCGCACCGGCCGCCCCGCCAGCGCCTCGGGATGCCGCCAGGCGCGCAACAACGTCTCCTGCACCACGTCCTCGGCTTGGGCCCGGTCGCCGCCGATCAGCCGGAGCACATAGCCCAGCAGGGGACCGCCGTGCTCGTCGTACAGGGCACGCAGCAACCCCTCATCCGCGGTGGGACCCACACCTGTGGAACGTACGCGGGCCCCGCGCGGTTCACGCCCCCGGCGACTAGTTGCCGTTGCGGGGCAGGCTGTTCATCTTGACGTTCTCGGAGGTGGCCGAGACGCGCAGGCCCTCCGGCGTCGGCTCGATCCTGCTGATGCGCGCGCCGACCGGCAGGTCGGTGACCGGCACGACCCAGGTCAGCTCCCGCTGGACCAGCGCCAGCGGCACCTGCAGGCCCGCGCCCGTGCCGACCGACAGCGGCGTGATCGCGATGCCCCGGCCGGTGGGCTTGACCGACACGACCGCGGTGCCGGCGAGCGGGAAGTTCAGCACCTGGCCCGACAGGTCGACCTCCAGGTTCTCGCCCTTGGGCGCGATCCGGGTGACCTCCTTGGGCGCCCGCTGCTTGATCACCGCGTAGGGCACCACGGCCGAGGCGGTGGCGGTGTCGGCGGTGACGCTGTCGCTGTTGCCCGCGACGACCTCCGACAGCGGCGCGTGCACGCCGCGCATCTCGACCTTGACGTCGCCGACGGTGACGCCCTGCTGGCGCCAGTCGCCGATCGCCACGTCGATCTGCTCGTACTTCCCGGCGAACGCCTGGGTCAGGAACGGGAAGCCGTGGATCTTCACATCGGGGTCGCGCTGCAGCTGGTACTGCGCGGCGACCTGCCGGCCGATCTCGTTCTCGGCGCCGCGCAGGATCAGCCGGTCGGCGGCGACCACGCCCCCGACCAGCAGGATCAGCAGGACCAGCAGTACCTTGCGCATGACTCTCCTCTAGGGCGCCGACCGCCGCTCGGCCGTGATCGCCACGTTAGCGCGCGCCGCCCGGCGGGCGGGTCGCACCACAGAGTGAGATAGCGGCGCCCGCGCCTGGGTTCGCGGAGTGACCCGGCCAAGATCTCCGGCGACGCGCCCGGGGCGCACTGTGACGTCAGCCACCCGCGAACGGCGGCAGCACCTCCACCACGCCCCCCTCGGGCAGGAGCACCGTCTCGTGCGGGCGCGTGCCCACCGGGTCACCGTCGATGAGGAACGAGCTGCGCTCCACGACCCGGGTGAAATCGCCATCACGGCCGCTCCGCAGGGCCGCGGCGGCGATCGCCTCCGCGAGCGTGTCGGCCTCGTACGGCTCCTCGGCGGTGCCCGCCGCGGCCTTCGCCGCCGCCCAGTACCGCATCGTTCCCTTCGCCATGGCTCCAGCGTCTCATCCCCGTGGCCCCGGCGGTGAGCCCGATATCACCCATTGCCCGGACAGGGCGCTCGGATATGCTCAGGGCTGAGGGATCCGGGCGACGAGGCCATGGAGTTCATCGCCCAGCCCCTTCATGGTCACCTCGCCTCGCGCCGATGGCCGTGTGCCGGGCCGGGGGAATGAGCCGTCCGGGTCCTCGACGTCTTTTAGGGCGAGGAGGCGGCACTTGAGCAGCTTGCTCCTGCTGACCAACGCGTTGGAACCCTCTGACGAGGTACTGCCCGCGCTGGGCCTGCTGCTGCACTCGGTGCGCGTGGCCCCCGCGGAGGGCGCGGCGCTGATCGACGCACCACCCGCCGACGTGGTCCTGGTGGACGCGCGCCGCGACCTGGTGCAGGCCAAGAGCCTGTGCCGGCTGCTGCGCACCACCGGCCTGGACTGCCCGCTGCTGGCGATCGTCACCGAGGGCGGCCTGGCCGCGCTCAGCCCCGAGTGGGGCCTGGACGACGTGCTGCTGCAGACGGCGGGCCCCGCGGAGGTGGAGGCGCGGCTGCGGCTGGCGGTCGGGCGGGCCGCGGCGGTCGCCGAGGTGGACGACGTGCCCGGGGAGATCCGCAGCGGCGAGCTGACCATTGACGAGGCCACCTACACCGCGCGGCTGCGCGGGCGGGTCCTGGACCTCACCTTCAAGGAGTTCGAGCTGCTGAAGTACCTGGCCCAGCACCCGGGCCGGGTCTTCACGCGGGCGCAGCTCCTGCAGGAGGTGTGGGGCTACGACTACTTCGGCGGCACGCGGACGGTGGACGTGCACGTGCGGCGGCTGCGCGCCAAGCTCGGCGCCGAGTACGAGTCGCTCATCGGCACGGTCCGCAACGTCGGCTACCGCTTCGTGCCCGACCACCGGCCCGGCGAGGCCGAGGAGAAGGCCCCCGTGCCCTCCTGACCGGACCCGTTGTCCGTCCGGGTCCCGGCCCGCACGCCGCGCGTGCGGGCCGCGCCGTTCCGGCGGCCGCGCCGCCGGGGCCCGGTCAGCCGAAGCGGCCGGTGATGTAGTCCTCGGTGGCCTTGACCTCGGGGTTGGTGAAGATCTTCGAGGTGTCGTCGATCTCGATCAGCTTGCCGGGCTTGCCGGTGCCGGCGATGTTGAAGAACGCGGTGCGGTCGCTGACCCGAGCGGCCTGCTGCATGTTGTGGGTCACGATGACGATCGTGTACTGGTTCTTCAGCTTGGCGATCAGGTCCTCGATGGCCAGCGTGGAGATCGGGTCCAGCGCCGAGCACGGCTCGTCCATCAGCAGCACCTGCGGCTGCACCGCGATCGCGCGGGCGATGCACAGCCGCTGCTGCTGGCCGCCCGACAGGCCCGCGCCGGGCTTGCCGAGGCGGTCCTTGACCTCGTTCCACAGGTTGGCGCCCTGCAGCGACTCCTCGACGATCTCGTCCAGGCGGGCCTTGCCGCGCACGCCGTTCAGCTTCAGCCCGGCCGCCACGTTGTCGTAGATCGACATGGTGGGGAACGGGTTGGGCCGCTGGAACACCATGCCCACCGAGCGCCGCACCGCCACCGGGTCCACCGAGGAGGCGTACAGGTCCTCGTCGTCCAGCATCACCTTGCCCTCCACGTACGCGCCCGGGATGACCTCGTGCATCCGGTTCAGCGTGCGCAGGAAGGTGGACTTGCCGCAGCCCGACGGCCCGATGAAGGCCGTGACCGAGCGCGGCTCGATGGTCATCGAGATGTCCTCGATGGCGTGGACGCCGCCGTAGTAGGCGTGCAGCCCGGACACTTCGATCCGCTTGGCCATGGGGTCGGTACTCCTATCAGGTCTTGCCGGGGACGGCCGGTCAGCGGCCGGCGGGCTTGAAGCGGCGGGCGACCAGGCGGGCCGCCAGGTTGAACAGCATGATGATCCCGATCAGCACCAGCGCGCCGGTCCAGGCCCGGTCGATGGAGTTCTGGTTGGGATCGGCGGCCTGGTCCCAGATGAAGGTGGGCAGCGACGCCTGCGGGCCGTCGAACGGGTTGGTGTTGATCGCCTTGGTGACGAAGATCGTCAGCAGCAGCGGCGCGGTCTCGCCCATCACGCGGGCGACCGCCAGCATGACGCCGGTGAGCACGCCCGGCAGCGCGGTCGGCAGCACCACGAAGCAGATGGTGCGCCAGCGCGGCACGCCGAGCGCGTAGGACGCCTCGCGCAGGTCGTTCGGCACCAGCTTCAGCATCTCCTCGGTGGCCCGCACCACCGTGGGGATCATCAGGATGGTCAGCGACAGCGCGCCGGCGAAGCCGGAGAAGCCGAAGCCGATCGCCAGCAGCCACAGCGCCAGCACGAACAGGCCCGCCACGATCGACGGGATGCCGGTCATGACGTCCACGAAGAAGCTGATGGTGCGCGCCAGCCTGCTGCCGGCGCCGTACTCCACCAGGTAGACCGCGGTCAGCACGGCGATCGGCACCGCGATGGCGGTGGTGATCGCGACCTGCTGCAGGGTGCCGATGATCGCGTGGTAGGCGCCGCCGCCGGCGTCCTTGCCGCCCACGCCGTTCATCGAGAAGCCGAAGAAGGTGCCGTCCAGCCGGGCCAGGCCGTGGCCCACCACGGTCCACAGCACCGACACCAGCGGGATCATCGCCAGCGCGAACGCCAGGTAGACCAGGCCCTGCACGGCCCGGTCGGTGATCTTGCGGCGGGGCGACGGCGCGCCCAGCGACGAGCCCGAGGGCTTTTTGGCCAGCGAGGGGGCGGTCACACGAACTCCTTGCGGCGGGCCACGACCGCGCGGGCGGCCATGTTGACGACCAGGGTGATCACGAAGAGCACGAGGCCGGAGGCGATCAGCGCGCCGCGGCCGGTGTCGGTGGCCTCGCCGAAGCTCTTGGCGATGTTGGCGGCGAAGGTGGAGCCGCCGTCCTCCAGCAGGTGCAGGTTGATGCCCGGCACGAAGGTCAGCACCATCGCGACCGCGATGGTCTCGCCCATCGCGCGGCCGAGCCCCAGCATGGCCGCGCCGATCATGCCCGAGCGGCCGTAGGGCAGCACCGACAGCCGGATCATCTCCCAGCGGGTGGCGCCCAGCGCCAGCGCGGCCTCCACGTTGGCCCGCGGCACCTGCACGAACACCTCGCGGGAGATCGAGGAGATGATCGGCAGGATCATGATCGCCAGCACCACTCCGGCGGTGAAGATCGAGTTCTTGCCGGGGCTGTCGCCGCCGAAGAACGGGATCCAGCCGAGCACGGCGTTCAGGGCCTTGCTGATGCCCTCCATGTGCGGGGCCAGCACCAGCAGCCCCCACAGGCCGTAGATGATGCTGGGCACCGCGGCGAGCAGGTCCACCACGTAGCCGAGGCCGGAGGCCAGCCGGCGCGGCGCGTAGAAGGAGATGAACAGCGCGATCCCGATCGCGACCGGCGTGGCCATCAGCAGCGCCAGCAGCGACGACATCACCGTGCCGAACGCCAGCTGCGCGATGCCGAACTCCGGCGGCACCGCGTTGGGGTTCCAGTCCTGCGAGGTGAGGAAGCTCGCCTCGTTCTTCTGCAGGGCGGGGATCGCCTTCCACACCAGGAAGACCGCGATCGCCGCCATGATCACCAGGACCAGGACACCGGACCCGCGGGCCGCGTGCAGAAAGATCTTGTCGCCGACGCGGCCGGTGCTCATCGTCCGGCCGGCCGCGCGGTGCTTGGCGCCGACGTGGGTCTCGACGCCGGTGTCGCTGGTCACGGGAGGTCCTCCTCGGTTCGCGTCGGCACAACCCGGGCGGGCCCCGCCGCCGGGAGTGCCGGCGACGGGGCTGCGGGGGCCGGGATCACGGTCAGGCCAGGGCCTTCACGGACGCCTGGACCTTGGTCAGCACGCTGTCGGGCAGCGGCGCGTAGCCCAGGTTGGTCAGGATCTTCTGGCCGTCGGCGCTGGAGGTGTAGGTGAGGAAGGACTTGACGAACTTGGACTGCTCGGCGGGCAGGCCCTTCTCGCACGCCACCTCGTAGGTCACCAGGACGATCGGGTAGGCGCCCGCCTCCTTGGTGGTGTAGTCGATCTTCAGCGCGACGTCGTTGCCGGTGCCCACGACCTTGGCGCCGGCCACGCCCTTGGAGGCCGACTCGGGCGTCAGCTCGGTGTACTCGCCGGCGCCGTTCTTGACCTTGGCCTTCTGCAGCTTGTTGTTCTCGGCGAACGACAGCTCCACGTAGGAGATCGAGCCGGCGGTGCTCTTCACCTGGCTGGCCACGCCGTCGGACTTGTTGGCGCCCTGGCCGGTGCCGTTCGGCCACTTCTTGGCCGGCTCCCAGGTCCACACGCTCGGGGCGGTGGCCTTGAGGTACTTGGTGAAGTTGTCGGTGGTGCCCGACTCGTCGGCGCGGTAGACCGGCTTGATCGCAGTGCTGGGCAGCTTGGCCCCGGCGTTCTCCTTGGCGATGGCCGGATCGTTCCAGGTCTTGATCTTGCCGGCGAAGATGCCGGCCATCGTCTCGGGCGACAGCTGCAGGCCGTCCAGGCCCTGCACGTTGTAGACCACCGCGACCGGGCCGACCACCATCGGCAGGTTCAGCGCGTTGCTCCCCTGGCAGCGCTGCTTGGCGGCGGCGACCTCGTCGTCCTTGAGGGCCGAGTCCGAGCCCGCGAACGCCACCTGGCCGGAGGTGAACGCCTGGATGCCGGCGCCCGAGCCGCTGGGGTTGTAGTTGAGGTTGGCCCCCGCGCACTTCTGCGCGTAGATCTTGGTCCACTCCTCGATGGCGTTCTTCTGGGCGCTGGACCCGGCGGCGTTCACCGTGGCCTTGGCGCAGTCGATGTCGCCGGCCGGGGCGTTGCTCGCGGACGCGCCGGAGGTGTTGTTGTCGCTGCCGCACGCGCTGAGCGCCAGCGCACCCGCGACGACCACACCGCCCAGGGCGGCCAGTCGAGAACCGTTCTTCACCGGAGGGTCTCCTCTTGGATTCGTGGGGCGGTGTCCCGACAGGGGGCTGAACCGTTCGTCCAGGTCGCGGGGTCACCGTCGGATGCGACGCTAGGCAGGCCAGGTGTACGGCCACCCCGATCCAGGTGAACGGAGCATGAACTGGATTAGGCAGAGCCACGAAGAATGCCCCGATTTGCCGTGGCCAGCGGGTTAACACCCCAGGTCACAGTGCCTACATGCCCGACATATTGGGCGTTTCAGGCAGGTGTCCCGGCGGTGGCGGCGGGGCCCGTCCGGGAACGCCGAACGGCGGCGCGGACGTGGTCCGCGCCGCCGTTCACCGCGGGCGAGAGGGGTCCTGCGGCCGGGGTCCTCAGCCTCCGGCGGGGGTGCCGTACATGACGTCCACCGCGTGGCGCGCGAAGCCGAGCGACTCGTACAGCTTCACGGCGGCGGTGTTGGACTCGTCCACGTACAGCAGGATCTGCGGGACGCCCCGGTCGCGCAGGTGGTGCAGGCCGGTCAGGGTCAGCGTGCGGCCGAGGCCGAGCCCCTGGGCGGACGGGTCCACGCCCACGACGTAGACCTCGCCCAGGCCGTCCGGGTGCACCTTGGTCCAGTGGAAGCCGACGACCTCGCCGTCCCGCTCGGCCAGGAAGAGCCCGGCCGGGTCGAACCACGGCTCGGCCTCGCGGGCGCGCACGTCGTCCAGCGTCCAGGCGCCCTGCTCGGGATGGGTCGCGAAGGCACGGGAGTTGACCTTCAACCACGCCCGCTCGTCGCGGCCCGGCTCGAAGGTGCGCAGGCGCACGCCCTCGGCGACCTTGGCCTCCGGCAGCGGATCGGCGGCGGGCCGGCGCATCTGGAACAGGGCGCGCACGCGCTCCATCTCCTCGGCGGCGGCCAGCCCGGCGGCGGCGGGGAGGTCGCCGTGCGCCCACACCCGCAGCGGCCCGGCGGCCTCGGTCAGCGCCGCGCGCAGCAGGGCGCGGCCGTGGCCCCGGCGGCGGTGCCCGGGGTGGACGACCAGCTCGGCGGCGGCGCTCTCGTCCGCGGTCGCGGGCGTCAGGTGCGCGTAGGCGACGACCGCGCCGTCCTCGGCGATCGTCAGGCCGGGGCCGCCGGCGCGCAGGGCGAGCACGGCCGCCTCCGACAGCGGGCCGACGCCGTCGGCCGCGGCGGCCGCCTCGGTCAGCGCCAGCACCTGGTCGATCTCCGCCTGCGGCAGCGCCGCGCGCACCTGCACCTCACTCATGATCACAAGGGTATGCGGCGGTCGGCGGCGCCGAACGGGAGGGTGCTGATGAAAAGACATCAAACTGTCATTCAGCGGACAGGGATCTCTACGTCCGGCGTCTCTACTGTGCGCAGAATGACTCGCAGATTCCTCATCGCAGCCTGCGCCGCGACGGGAGCGGTGGCCGTGGCGGCGGCCGCCCAGCCGGTCGCGGCCCAGCCCGCGCCGACCTCGGCCGTCCGGCTGCTGGCGCTCAACGACTTCCACGGCAACCTGGAGCCGCCGACCGGCAACTCGGGCAACGCCGTGAACGAGGACGGCAAGACCGTCCCGGCGGGCGGCGCCGCCTACCTCGCCGCCCACCTCAAGCGGCTGACCGACGGCAACACCCTCAAGGTCGCCCAGGGCGACCTCATCGGCGCCTCGCCGCTGATCTCGGCGGCCTACCACGACGAGCCGTCGGTGGAGTTCCTCGGCGACGTGGGCGTCACCGCCTCGGCGGTCGGCAACCACGAGTTCGACGAGGGCTACAAGGAGCTGCACCGCATCCAGTGGGGCGGCTGCCACCCCAAGGACGGGTGCTCGCCCGCCGGGAAGTGGAAGGGCGCCAAGTTCACCTACCTGGCGGCCAACGTCCTGAAGGAGAAGAAGAACAAGCCCGCGCTCAAGCCGTGGACGATCCGCTACGTCAACGGCGTGCGGGTCGGCTTCATCGGCGTGGTCACCAAGACCACCCCCAGCATCGTCACCGCCGAGGGCATCGAGGGCCTGAGGTTCGAGGACGAGGTCGCCTCGGCCAACAGGGCCGCCCGCGAGCTGCGGGAGCGCGGCATCCGGTCCATGGTGCTGCTGGTGCACGAGGGCGACCAGACCCCGGCCGGACAGAAGCCGGACGCGTGCGGGACCGTCCCGGGCGCGGGCACCCGGATCGCCAAGGAGGCCGACCCCGACATCGACGTGGTGCTGGCGGGCCACACCCACCAGCAGTACCTGTGCTCGGTGACCGACCCGGCCGGGAACCCCCGGCTGTACTCCTCCGGCTCCTCCTTCGGCCGGGTGATCACCCAGGTCGACTTCCAGGTGGACCGCCGCACCGGTGACGTGGTGCGCTCCACGCTCAAGGGCGACAACCACGTGGTGACCCGCGACATCGAGCCCGACAAGAAGACCGAGGACTTCGTGGCGGAGTGGAAGGAGCGGGTCGCGCCCATCGCGGGCAAGCCCATCGGCAAGATCACCGCCGATCTGGACCGGACCGCGTCCCCGGCCGGCGAGACCGCGCTCGGCGACGTGATCGCCGACGCGCACCTGGAGGCCACCAAGGGGCTGGGCGCGCAGATCGCGGTCACCAACCCCGGCGGCGTCCGCACCGACTTCGTCTACAAGGCGAGCGGCGGCGAGGGCGACGGCGTGGTGACCTACGGCGAGGCGTTCGCGGTGCAGCCGTTCAGCAACGTCACCGGCGTGACCTCGCTGACCGGGCAGCAGCTCGACGAGCTGCTGGAGCAGCAGTGGACCGCGGCCGGGGAGAAGATCCTCCAGCCGTCGGCCAACTTCCGCTTCACCATCGACCGCTCCCGGCCGGTCGGCGACCGCGTCTCGGCGATCACGGTGGACGGCGCGCCGGTGGACCCGGCCGCGACCTACAAGATCTCCGCCAACAACTTCCTGCTCGGCGGCGGCGACGGCTTCACCGTCTTCACCAAGGGCAGCGGCAGCGTGCTCGGCCCGATCGACCTGGACGCCCTGGTGGCCTACTTCGGCGCCCACTCCCCGATCGCGCCGCCCGCGCTGGAGCGCATCTCGGGCAAGTGACCCCCGCCCCCGGGCTGAACGCCCCCTGACGACGACGGGGCCGCCCCGACCATCACGGTCGGAGCGGCCCCTGAGTCGTTGCGGGGGGGGTGTCGGATCAGGCCCCGAACAGGTGGACCAACCAGTACACGACGGCCGCCACCAGCGCCGCCGCGGGCATCGTCAGCACCCACGCGACCACGATGTTCCCGGCCACGCCCCAGCGCACGGCCGACAGCCGCTTGGTCGCGCCCACGCCCATGATCGCCGAAGTGATCGTGTGCGTGGTGGAGATTGGAGCGTGCCAGATGTAGGCGGCCGCGTAAAGGATCACCGAGGCGGTCGCCTCGGCCGCGAAGCCCTTCGGCGGGTCCAGCTCGATGACCTTGCGGCCCAGCGTGCGCATGATGCGCCAGCCGCCCGCGTAGGTGCCCAGCGACAGCGCGCCCGCGCAGGCCAGGATCACCCAGAGCGGCACCGACTCGCCGTCGGAGTGGCCGGTGGTCACCAGCGCCAGCACGATGATGCCCATCGTCTTCTGGGCGTCCTGCAGGCCGTGGCCCAGCGCCATCGACGCCGCCGACAGCGACTGCGCGATGCGGAAGCGCCGGCCCACCCGGCCCGGGTGCGCCCGGCGGAAGATCCACAGCAGCGCGACCATGAACGCGTAGGCCAGGAAGAACCCGACCACCGGGGAGACCACCATCGGGATGGCGACCTTGTCGACGACCTTCTCCCAGTTCACCGAGGACGCCGAGGCCAGCCCCGCGCCGACCACGCCGCCGATCAGGGCGTGCGAGGACGAGGAGGGCAGCCCGAAGTACCAGGTGATCAGGTTCCAGGTGATCGCGCCCAGCACGCCGGCCGCCACCACCGTCAGGCCGTGCAGGCCCGTCGGCGGGGTGATGACCTCGCTGACGGTCTTGGCGACCTGCACGCCCAGCAGCGCGCCGACCATGTTCATGACCGCGGCCATGAGCAGCGCCGCGCGCGGTGTCAGCGCCCGGGTGGACACCGAGGTCGCGATGGCGTTGGCCGCGTCGTGGAAGCCGTTGGTGTAGTCGAAGACCAGGGCGATGATCACGACCAGCATCAGCACGGCGATCTGCGCGTCGGTGCGCAGGCCGATCGCGCCGAGCGCCATCACCAGCAGAACGCCGAGCGGCATCAGCAGCCAGAACTTGCTCGGCCCGCGGCGCGCCTGCTCGGCGAGCGTGGGGTCGGCCGGTCCGGGCGGCGGCTCCTTGACGGCGGTGGAACCGGCCCCGCTCATGCGAGGCCGTCCACGGCGGGTACGCGGGGCCGGATCATGATTCCTTGACCGCGATCGTCTCGACGGTGTTGGCCACGTGCTCGAAGGCGTCGGCGGCCTCCTCCAGCCGGTCGATGACCTGCTTGAGCTTCAGCACGGTCAGGGTGTCGTACTCGCCGCTGAACAGCTGCGCCAGCAGCTTGCGGTACACCTGGTCGCCCTGGTTCTCCAGCCGGTTGATCTCGATCCAGTACTCGTTGAGCTCCTTCATCGAGCGCAGGCGCGGCATGGCCTCGGCGGTCAGCTCGGCCGCCCGCTCCAGGACCTCCACCATGTGCACGATGCCCTTGGGGAACTCGTCGATCTGGTAGAGCACGACGAGGTCGGCGGCCTCCTCCATCTCGTCCATCACATCGTCGATCGTCGAGGCCAGACGGTAGATGTCCTCGCGGTCGAAGGGGGTGATGAAGGTTTCGTTCAGCCGGCGCATGATCGCATGGGTGGCCTCGTCGCCCGCGTGCTCGCAGGCGCGCATCTTCTCGGCGATCGCTTCCCGATCAGCGCCGTCGCTGATGAGCTCCACGAGCAGCCTGGCGCCGGTGACCAGGTTGTTCGCCGAATCGGCGAACATGTCGTAGAAGCTGTCCTCACGCGGCGTGAGACGCAAACGCACGTCGTTCTCCTGAAGTGCCGGAACAGTCCGCAGAGGATCGTAGGCGGAACCAGCCGTAAAAAGAACCTTCGCCCAGGTTTCGGCTGGTGTCCGCCATCCTCTCACCTACAAGGGTGCCCTAGATCAAGAGGTGCACACCCGCGACACACGGCCCTGTCCGGCGGGCGGCACCGTACTGTCGGGCCCGAAACGACCGCACACGGAAAGCGATACTCGATCATGAGTGAGATTCGTTACAGCGTGCCCGAGATCAGCTGCGGGCACTGCGTGAACGCCATCAGCGGCGAGGTCCGCCAGGTTCCCGGGGTCAGCCAGGTCACCGTGGACGTGGACGCCAAGACCGTCACCGTCGAGGGCACCGATCTGGACGACGCCGCGCTGCGCGCCGCCATCGACGAGGCCGGGTACGACATCGCCTGAGCGGCGGAGCCGGCGGCGCGGCGCGCACGCACAGTGAGCACATGCGGTCGGCACGCCGTGAAAACGAACGTGCCGGGGCGCCCCTCGCGGGGCGTCCCGGCACATCTGTCGCGTCCTGTGTCAGTCCTGTCGCGTCAGTTCCCGGTTCGCGGACCCGGCGGAGTCCACTCCGAGCACCATGTCGATCTCCGCGAGCGTCAGCGGCTTGTCGGCCGCCGCCACGGCACTGAGCATCTCGGCGTAGAGCTCGATCTCGTCGAGCGCGACGCGGTCCTGGACACGCAGATCGAGGTTCTGGCGCATCGCGTCCACCTCCTTGCGATCCTCGCCCGCCGCTGAAGGCGGGCGTCACGCGGCTGCCGGCACCCACCGGCGCCCCGCTCCCCGCGGGGTCAAAGCTGCACCCACTGCCCGCGTTCCAGGCTACGCGCGCCGGGCGCGGCGGCACATGACCCAAGAGGGCCATTCGCGGGCCACCCGAGAGTGATCCGGAGTGGGGGTGCGGCGGCGCCGAATCTGGCCGGTACGGGTGGTCCGCGACCACGGGCGGCGCCGTCAGCGCCCCCGGTGGAAGTCGCCCAGCATCTGCTCCAGCGCCGTTTCGGGCAGGTCGCGGGCGGTCAGGCGCGCCACGGTGGCGGCGTTGACGTCGGCTCCGGCCAGCCGCGCCGCCTGCCGGGCCACCGTCTGCTCGAACAGCAGCCGGACGGTGCGGGCGTAGGCGAACGCCGGGTCCTCGCGCAGCCGCTCGAACCGCGACAGCAGCTCGACCCGCAGCTCCTCGTCCAGGATGTACAGGTCGCGCTCGGCGTAGTCCTGGAACAGCCGCACCAGCTCGCGGTCGCCCATCCCGGTGAACTCCAGCACCCGCCCGAACTCGGCCCGCAGCGCGGGGTTGCCCGCGAGGAGCCCCTCCGCCTCGGCGGCCGGGCTGGACAGCACCACCAGGAACCGGCCGCCCTCGCGCCGCATCGCCGCCAGCAGGAGCCGCACCACCTCCGGGCTGCGGTCCAGCCGGTACGCCTCCTGCACCAGCAGCACCCCGCCGAGCGCCTGCTCGACCATGCCCGCCACGCGCGCCTCGGTGTCGGCGGGGTCGCGCCCGGCCAGGTGCACCGGGCGGCACGCCACCACGTGGCCCGAGCGCAGCAGGCCGAGCGCGGCGTAGATGCCGCCGACCAGCCCGGCCACCGTGGTCTTGCCGGTCCCCGACGGTCCGGTGAAGACCAGGTGCCGGGGCGTCCTGTCGGGCACCCCGTGCCGGGCGCGCCCGGCCGCCAGCTCGGCGTCCTCGGCCAGCTCGCGGACCGCCCGCTTCACCTCGGCCAGGCCGCTCAGCTGGTCGAGCCTGGCCAGGTAGCCGTCGATGTCCCCGGGCGGCCGCAGCGACGGCTCGATGCCCTCGGCCACGCCGGTCAGGTCGTCGGGCGACAGCACCAGCCGGTCGCGGGAGGCCCCGGCCCGCTCCATCGCCCGCTGGCTGGCCTGGTCCAGGTACGCCTCCACCAGGCGCGCGCCGACCAGGTCGCCGGGGCCGCGCAGGCGGTCCAGGTCGGCGCGGGCGGCCTCCAGGGCCGCGCCGCCGACGGTGACCCGGCGCTCCCCGGCCAGCAGGAGCAGCAGCGTCATGCGGTTGTCGAGGTCGGTCAGGTCGGGCAGCCGGTGGACGCGGAAGGTCTGCACGAGCTTGGGGTGGTCCTGGAGCAGCCGCTTGTAGGCGCGCGGCTCGCAGGTGGCGATCAGCGGGGTCGCGGTGACCGGGTCGCGGCGGACCCGGCGGACGGCCGCAGCGACCGCGGCCGGGTCGGGCGCGGCGGTGACCGCGACGTCGAGCCGCTCGAACAGGATCGCCGGGCCGGGCTGGGCCAGGATGCCCGCGATGCGCTCGGCGGGCGCGTCCCGGACGTCGTCGGCGTCGTGCGCGCGGATCGCGCCGTCACCGATCCCGGCGTCGGCCAGGGTGAGGGCGATCAGCCTGGCCAGGCGGCGCTGCCCGGTGTGCGGGGTGCCGACCAGCAGGACGCTGGGCATCCCCGCGCGCAGCGAGCCCGGCGCGCCGTCCACGCGGGTCGCCTCGTGGCCGCCCGCGCCGGGGGCGTACGCCACAGCGCCCGCTTCGGTAATCCTGCACTGCTCGCGCAGCTCGTCCAGCAGGTCGCCCGCGTCCAGCTCGCCGGAGACGAAGCCGATGCCGTAGCGCTCCAGGACGCGGCGCTCGCTGCGGTCCGCCGGGGGCGGGATCTCGTGGACGGGCCGCTCCGGCACCGGGGTGTCGTCCAGGAAGCCGAAGTCGCCGACCATCGTCTCTGACATGATCCGCGTACCGGGGCCGCCGTCGCCGGGCGGAGGCCCGGCGGGCGCGGGCCGGTCGTGGACGCCCGCGTCCTCAGGGGGCTCAGAGCCCAGCACGCGCGTCTTGGGCGGTCCCCCCTGCCGCGGGGGCGGCGGCGGGGCCTGCCGCTGCCTGAAGGCGGGCTCGTCCACGCGGGTGCCGTAAGGGTCGACCGGCTCGGCGGGCGGTTGCGGGGACCGGGCTTCGGCCGGGGGCGTGCCGGACGCCGCCGGGCCGCCGGCGGGCTGGAAGCCCAGCGCCGTGTAGGGCGGTGCCGCGGGCTCGTTGCGCTCTTCCTCGGGAGGCGGGAAGCCGCCCTGCGGCTCGGGCGCGCCGTAGGGGGCCGCCGCCTGCCCGCCCGGCCGCTGGAAGCCCAGCTCGGTGTAGGGCGGGGCGGCGTTCGCCTCGGGCCGCTCCTCCGCCGGGGAGGGCGAGTAGGCGGCGGGCGGCCGCATCTGGTCCATCCCCCCGCCGGGCTTGGCGGGCGGCTGCACGAACGGCCGGTCCGGCTCGGCGGGCGACGGCGCCTGCTGCGCCTCCGCCCCCGGCGCGAAGCCCGGCCCGCTCTGGGCGCTGAACGGCGGCGGCTGCTGCCCGAACCGCTGGCCCGGCGGCCCCGCGGCGGGCGGCACGATCGTGGGCGCCTTGGCCGTGGCGCGCACCCGGCGCTCCCCCATCAGCCCCGTGATCAGCGCGGTCGGCACCGGGAACCCGCGCGGCCGCGCCGGCATCCCGGCGAGGCGGCACCACGCCAGGTCCAGCTCGTACGCCGCGGCCAGCAGCGTCTCCGCGCCGTCGCCCGCCGCGATGCCGGGGGCCGAGCGCAGCGGCTCGGCCAGCCGCAGGTCGTCCGGCCACATCCGGCGCAGCGGGTGGCCGGGCTGGTCCAGCACCGCCTGCACGGTGTAGCGGATCTCCGGGTCGAGCCACGGCACGATCCCGGCGGCCATGTCGCCGCGCACCACCGCGAGATCGGCGGCCAGCAGCGCGGCCGCCACCAGGCGCGGCTCGGTGTAGGCGGGGCCGCCCGGGTCGCCCGCGTGGTCGGCGACCCGCTCGGCGAAGGCGTAGAACGCGTGCCGGAAGTTGTCGCCCGGCGAGCTCTCGTTGCGCAGCGCGGGCACCAGGTGGGGCGGGCACCGCGTCAGCCACTGCTGGACGATGGCCTGGTCGCCGTAGGGCAGCGCGTCGTAGTCCACGGTCGGGTTGCTGAGGGTGCCGCCCAGGATCGCCAGCAGCGCGTCGGCGCGCGGCTGGAACCGGACGTCCTCGCGCAGCGCCGTCGCCACCGCCCACATCGTGCGCAGCACGATGACGGCGGCCTCCACGTGCCCGGCGCGCAGCCGCTCGGCGTACAGGCCGACCAGCGTCTCCAGCGGCGGCGGGGTCAGCCAGCGCGGCCCGTCGGTCGCGGGCAGCGGCTTGGCGCGGTAGGACCGCCACAGGTCCAGCATCTGGGCGTCCAGCCGCGCGTCGAACACCGGCGCGTTCGCGCACCACAGCAGCACGCCCCACGCCACCGCCACGGTGGACGGGGTGCCGGAGGTGAACTGCGACCACCAGTGCGGGTACTCCGCGGCGGGCAGTGCCGCCGCCGACTCCACGGTCGCGCGGACGCGGCCGGTCAGGTCGGGGTCGAAGCCGCGGCCGACGAACGGCAGCGCGCCCGGCGGGTCGTAGTCGAAGTCGGGCCCGGCCGGCACGACGTGCGCGGGCAGGGACGGGGTGCGCCCGCCGCCCTGCTGGGCGGGCCGGGCCGCCATCCGGTCCTGCGGGGAGCGCGGCGGCGGGCACAGGTACCACTGCCCGTCGGACGGGTGCAGCCGGTACCAGCGGGCCCACGCGCCGAACAGCCACCAGGTGCCGTCGGGCAGCACCAGCATCCGGCCGCCGATCGCGTGCTGCCGCTGCTGCTGGGGCGCGGCCTGCCACCAGCCCGCCGCGACCATGGCGCGGGTGTCGCGCTCGGTCGCCGCGAACGGGTCCGGGCCGTGCGGCGGATGACCGGGCGGCGGGGCAGCGCCGTACCCCGCACCGCCATAGCCCGGTCCCCACGCCACGTGGTCATGGTAGTCAGACCCGGCCCCGGGGCGTCAGCCCCGGCGGGCGCGGCCGCCGGGGCGGGGGGCGCTCAGCGCCACCGCGCGGCCCGGTGCCGCTCGGCCTTCTTGACGTACACCGGCGGGGTGTGCTCCAGCACCAGCCGGTCGTCGTCGGTCAGCTCCCGGACGATCTTGCCGGGGGTCCCGGCGACCAGCACGCCGGAGGGGATCTTCTTGCCGGGCGGGACCAGCGCGCCCGCCGCGATCAGGGTGTGCGCGCCGACGCGGGCCCCGTTCAGCACGATCGCGCCGATGCCGATGAGGGCGCCGGTCTCCACGTGCGCGCCGTGCACCATCGCCTTGTGGCCGAGGCTGACGCGGTCCTCCAGCACGGCCGGCACGCCGGGGTCGGAGTGCATGCAGCACAGGTCCTGGATGTTGCACTCCGCGCCGACCTCGACGCGCTCGTCGTCGCCGCGCAGCACCGAGCCGTACCAGACGTTGGCGCGCGCGCCCAGCGTCACCCGGCCGACCACGACCGCGCCGGGCGCCACCCACGCCTCGGGGTGGATGTCCGGTCCGTCCTCGCCCAAAGAGCCCACGTAGTTCATGCCGGTGATGCTAGGACCCGGGCCGCCGCCGGGGGCACGGCGGCCCGCGCCGGACGGCCCGGCCGGGAAAGGGACGCGCGCCACACCGGAGGAGATCGCACACACCAGCGGACGGACGTGAGATTTCCTAGAATTGGCCGCTATGTCGGCGCCCCCAGGTTAAGAAACGGCAGCGAGAACGGCGTTCCGGTTGCGCGAATGGGGTGGACCGGACAAGAGTCGGTGCCAACGTTTGATAATGAGGCGTCCGCCCTCTCCGGGGCGGTGGCAACCTGGCCTGACGTGTCCTGCGCCGTCTCCGACCCGACGGGGTGATCACCCCCGCCACGATCCCCGAGGCACCATGAGCAACGAAGCGGAAATCCTGCCGAACCTCCTCCGCGAGGAGTCCTTCGAGATCGTCATGCGCGGCTACAACCGCCGCCAGGTCGATGAGTTCATCGCCCGCAGCCAGAACCAGATCCGCGAGCTGGAGGCCCGGCTGGCCCGCGCCCTCGACGACGTCGAGCGCACCCGCCGGGAGATGGCCGAGGTGCGCGAGGCGCGCAAGCCCACCGGCGACGACCTGTCCGACCGGCTCCGGCAGATCATCAACCTGGCCGAGGACGAGGCCAAGGAGAAGATGGCCGAGGCCGAGAACCGCGGCCAGCAGATCCGCAAGGACGCCGAGCTGGAGTCCAAGCGGATCATCGACGCCGCCCGCTCGGACGCCGACCGCGACCTCGCCCAGGCCCAGGAGAAGGCCGACCAGGTCCTCGCCTCGGCCAAGAAGGAGTCCGACAGCGTCCTGTCCGCCGCCAAGCACGAGGCCGAGCAGACGGTGACCTCCGCCCGGCTGGAGGCCGAGCGCACCCTGACCCAGGCCGAGCGCCGCGCCGGTGTGATCAACGAGGGCGCCACCCAGCGCCTGAACCAGCTCACCCGCAACCACACCCAGGCGCTGCAGCGGCTCACCGAGATCAGCGAGACGCTGCACCGGCTGCTGACCGCCGAGAACGAGGCCGGCCCGCTGGAGAAGATGGTCGACGACGCGGTGAAGCAGGCCCCGGCCCGCAAGCAGCCGGTGCCCGCGCACGCCAAGCCCGCCCAGGCCAAGCCGGTGCAGGCCCAGCCCGTCCAGGCGCAGCCCGTGCAGGCCCAGCCCGTGCAGGGCAAGCCGGTCCAGGCCAAGCCCGTCCAGGCTCCGGCCCCCGCCGCGCCCAAGCCCGCCGCGGCCCAGCCCAAGCCCGTCACGGCCACGCCCGTCCAGTCCGCTCCCGCCCAGCCCGTGCCGGTGCAGGCCAAGCCGCTCCAGGCGCCGGGCGCGCCCGCCAAGCCCGCCGACGCCGAGCCGGCCGCCGCCGACAAGCCCGGTCCGCAGATCCCGCCCCAGGCCAAGGCCCCCGCCCCGCCGGCGGGTCCGGACGGCGACGCCGCCCCGCAGCACGGCCGCGGCCCGATCGATCACGAGTAGAGCGGCTCCGGCCGGAGGCACGGCCCGGGTCCGCAGGCGCCGGGCGGCGCCCCGCTTTTTTCGGCTCCGGCCGTTATGGCGGGGCGCCGCCCGCGTCTTTTATAAGATCTTTGTATGGCGAAGGGCATGAGCAAGCGCGGCACCGTACGTCCCATCCGGCAGCTGGGCGATCCCGTGCTGCGCACCGCGTGCGACCCCGTGCGCACGTTCGACGCGTCCCTGGAGCGCCTGGTGGAGGACATGTTCGTCTCCATGTACGAGGCCGAGGGCGCGGGCCTGGCGGGCAACCAGATCGGCGTCCCGCTGCGGCTGTTCACCTACGACTGCAAGGACGACAAGGGCCGCCGCCATGTCGGCCACATCGTCAACCCCACGCTGGTGGCCGCCGACGGCGACGTCCTCGTCGAGCCCGAGGGCTGCCTGTCGCTGAAGGGCATGAACTTCGAGACCCCGCGCTACGAGCACGCGATCGTGGAGGGCGTGGACGTCAAGGGCAAGCCGGTTCGGGTGGAGGGCACGGGCTACTTCGCGCGCTGCCTGCAGCACGAGTGCAGCCACCTGGACGGCGGCGTCTACATCGACGTGCTGGACGGGGACGCGCGCCGCGCGGCGATGCGGGCCATCCGGGCCCGCTGAGGGCCGCGGGTCAGTCCCAGCGGGCCTGCCGCTGGCGCTTGACGTCGGAGCGGCGGCGCTTGTTCTCCAGGCGGCGCTCGTTGAGGCCGCGCGGGATCTTCTTCGGGATGCGCTTCTTGGGCGGGGGCGCGATCGCCTCCGACAACAGGGCGGCCAGGCGGGCGCGGGCGGCGTCGCGGTTGCGCTGCTGCGAGCGGTGCTCCTCGGCGCGGATCGTCAGCACGCCCTTGACCAGGCGGTGCGACAGCCGCGCGAGGGCCCGCTCCCGCAGCGGGTCGGGCAGGGAGGGCGACTCCGCGACGTCGAAGGAGAGCTCGGCGGCGGTGGCGCTGGTGTTGACGTGCTGCCCGCCCGGCCCCGAGGAACGCGAGAAACGCCAGCTGAGCTCGGACTCCGGGATGGAGACCGAGCCGCGGACGTGGATACGGTCGGGCATGGCCTGATTATCCCCGGGGCGGGCGGATCATGTCGTGCCGTTTTTCCGCCCCACGGAAGCAAGTACTTACTTATGATGGTCGACATGGCCGATGCGCTGTTTCAGGACGGAGACCTCATCCGCCTCGTGGGGCGGGAGGGGCTGCTGATCGCGGCGGGCGGGGCGGCGTCCCTGCTCCAGACCGCCCACCCCAAGGTCGCCCAGGGCGTCCACGACCACAGCTACACCGCCGAGGACCCGCAGCGCCGACTGCGCAACACCATGGGCTGGCTCTACATGGTGCAGTTCGGCGACCGCGACGAGGCCGAGCGGCTGAGCGCGCTGGTCCGCAAGGGCCACGAGCAGGTCACCGGGCCCGGCTACGAGGCCAACGACCCCGAGCTGCAGGTCTGGGTCGCCGCCACCCTGTTCGCCGTGGCCACGCAGTTCTACCAGGCGGTCTTCCGGCGCGCCTTCACCGACGCGGAGCTCGCCGAGTTCTACGGGCAGACCAAGGTCTACGCGACCATCCTCGGCTGCCCCGAGGACCGGATGCCCGCCACCTACGCCGACTTCCGCCGCTACTACGCCGGCATGGTCAACTCGATCCGGATCAGCCCCGCCTCGCACGTGGTCGCCGAGCAGGTGCTCAGCCCGCCGCTGCCGCTCGGCGGGAACGCGCTGATCAGGCTGCTGACGGCCGGGCTGATGCCCGCGCCGATCCGCGAGCAGTACGGGTGGGAGTGGAACGCCGCCCGCGCCCGCCGCTTCCGGCTGCTGCTGCGCGTGCTCGCCCTGGTGTACCCGAGGCTGCCGCTGCGCGTGCGGACCTACCCGCGCGACCACTACCTGCGCGCCATGCGCCGTCATCTCTGAAAGGCCCCGGGAGGACCTTCGGGAACCCGAACGGCCGCGCGGTTCGTGGAAACCGCGCGGCCGCTCTCTCCCATGCCGGACCGCTCGGACCCCGGCCCGGGTCCTGCACGGCCCTGTTCACCGGCCCGGCCGTCCGCCCGCCCGCTCCCCCCAGAGCTTGCACGGACCACCGAGACCGGTGAGTCTCAGGCGGCCGCCTTCGCGATGATGCGTTCGGCGGCCTTCTTGGCGTCGTTCACCGGGATGGCGAAGCCGACGCCGATGCTTCCCGACCCGCTGCCGGAGGTGGCGATCGCGGTGTTGACGCCGATGAGCTGCCCGGCCCCGTTCACCAGCGCGCCCCCGGAGTTGCCCGGGTTGATGGCCGCGTCGGTCTGGATGGCGTTCTGGATGACCGTGCGCTGCTGCCGGTCGACCTGTCCCCGCAGGTAGGGCGGCAGTTGCTGGTCCTCGCCGGAGTCGCCCTCCTGGATCTGGCGGCCCAGGGCGCTGACGATGCCGGAGGTGACCGAGCCGTCCAGGCCCAGCGGGCTGCCGAGCGCCAGCACCGGGTCGCCGACCGCGAGCTTGTCGCTGTCGCCGAGGACGGCGGGCTTCAGACCGGACACGCCGGTCGCCCGGACCACGGCGATGTCGTGCGCGGTGTCGGAGCCCAGCACCCGCGCCGGGGCGGTCCGCCCGTCGCTGAACTTGACGGTGACCTGGGCGGCGCCCTCGACCACGTGCGCGTTCGTCAGGATCGTGCCGTCGGCGCGCAGCACCACGCCCGAGCCGGTGCCCGCGCCCTCGGCGGTGCGGGTCTCGATCGACACCACGCTCGGCTGCACGGCGGCGGCGACCTGCGCGACCGTGGCGCCCTTGCTGGAGACCCCCGAGACCGCGACCGGGCTGGAGGCGACGGTGCCGGGCCCGGCCACCGTCAGCGCGACGGCCGCCCCGGCGCTGCCCGCGCCGACCGCCAGCGCGGCCGCCGCCCCCGCGGCGGCCAGGCGGCGGCGGACCGACCAGCCCGCCCGCACGGGTGCGGGCGGCTGTGCGGAATGGGGCGCTGCGGGATGGGGCGCTGCGGGATGCGCCGCCGCCGGGTGCGGCGGCCACGGCTGTCCGTACGGCGCGAAGTTCGGCTGTTCGGTGTTCATGTCCCTCCCCCTGGGTTCTGACTTGAGGATGGACAATCGCCCTGAAGCGCCCCTGAGGCGTTCCTGAGATTCGTCTGAAGATCAGTCCGGCGCCAGGGGCAGGATGACGCGGAACACCGCGCCCTCCCCGGGCTCGGACTCCACCTCGACCTTCCCGTCGTGCGCCGCGACCAGCGCCGCCACGATCGCCAGGCCCAGCCCGGTGCCGCCGTCCTCGCGGCTGCGCGCCTTGTCGGCCCGGTAGAAGCGCTCGAAGACCCGCTCGGCCTGCTCGGGCGTCAGGCCGGGCCCGCGGTCGGCGACCTCGCAGACGGCGGCGGGCGCGCCGTCCAGGGAGCCCGACGACAGCCGGACCTCCACCGGCGTGCCCTCGGGGGTGTGCGCGACCGCGTTGGCCAGCAGGTTGCCGAACACCTGGCGCAGCCGCGGCTCGTCGCCCAGCACCTGGTAGGCGATGCCGCTCTTGACCGACAGGTCGATCCGGCGGCCCGGCGCCACGACGCGCGCCTCCTGCACCGCGTCGGCCGCCACCGCCAGCAGGTCGGCCGGGCGGCGCTCGACCGGGCGCTGCCGGTCCAGCCGGGCCAGCAGCAGCAGGTCCTCCACCAGCAGCCCCATCCGGGACGCGGTCTCCTCGATGCGCTTGATCAGCCGGTCCAGCTCCTCGGGGGTGCGCGCGGCGCCCTGCCGGTAGAACTCGGCGAAGCCCCGGATCGCCGTCAGCGGCGTGCGCAGCTCGTGCGAGGCGTCGGCGACGAAGCGCCGCATCCGCTCCTCCGAGCGGCGCGCGGTCTCCTCCGAGCGCCGCGCCGCCGCCTCCGACTCCGCGCGCGCCCCGAACGCCGCCTCGATCTGCGCGATCATCGCGTTGAACGAGCGGCCGAGCCGGCCCACCTCGGTGCGCGGGTCGGCGGCCGGGACGCGCCGGGACAGGTCGCCGGCGGCGATGGCCCCGGCGGTCTCCTCGATGGCCGACAGCGGCCGCAGGCTGAGCCGCACCACCCACACGCCGAGCACCGTCAGCCCGCCCAGCACCAGCATCCCGACGATCACGTCGATGGTGACCAGCCGGCCCACCGTGCGCTGCATCTCGTCCATGCTCAGCCCGATGACCACCACCAGGCGGCCGGGCAGCGGCTCGGCCAGCACCCGCCACGGCGCGCCGCCCCGCTCCTGGTTGGGCGCGGTGAACGGCACGTCCAGCCGGTAGCGCAGGTCCGCCGGCAGCACCGGGCGGCCGGTGGCGCCCTCGGCGGCCTCCTCGCCCACGACCCGGCCGTCGGGGTCCTGCACCTGCGCGTAGATCTCGCTGGGCAGCGCGATGCGCAAGCCGTCCCCGCGGTGCAGCTGGCGGTTCACCTGGTTGATCGCGCGGCCGACGGTGCTGCGCAGCTGGCTGTCGGCGCGCTCCATCAGGTACTGGTTCAGCACCCACGCGCCGGCCACGCTCATCACCGTCAGCGCCAGCGCCACCAGCGCCAGCATCCCCGCGATCAGCTTGACCCGCAGCGGCGTGCGGCCCGCCAGCCCCCGGAGCCAGGACATCAGCCCGGCGGCTCGCGCAGCACGTAGCCCACCCCGCGCAGGGTGTGGATCAGCCGGGGCTCGGCGTTGTCGACCTTGCGGCGCAGCGCCGACACGTAGGACTCCACGATGCCGGCGTCGCCCTGGAAGTCGTAGTTCCACACGTGGTCGAGGATCTGCGCCTTGGACAGCACGCGCCCGGCGTTGGCCATGAAGTAGCGCAGCAGCTTGAACTCGGTCGGCGACAGGGCGATCACCTTGCCGCCGCGCCACACCTCGTGGCTGTCCTCGTCCAGCTCGACGTCGGCGAACACCATGCGCGGCGCGGGCTCCGCCGCGCCGCCCCGGAAGCGCCGCAGCACCGCCCGGATGCGGGCGATGACCTCCTCCAGGCTGAACGGCTTGGTGACGTAGTCGTCGCCGCCGATCGTCAGGCCCTTGATCCGGTCCTGCACCGCGTCCCGCGCGGTCAGGAACAGCACCGGGGTGTGGTCGCCGCCCGAGCGCAGCCGCCGCGCGACGTCGAACCCGTCGATGTCGGGCAGCATCACGTCCAGCACGATCAGGTCGGGCCGGTGCCGCCGCGCCGCCTGCACGGCCTCGGCGCCGTTGTCGGCGGTGACCACCTCGAAACCGGTGAACCGCAGGCTGCCCGCCAGCAGCTCCCGGATGTTGGGCTCGTCCTCGACCACGAGCAGGGTCGCCTCCGGCGCCCTGCCCGTGCCGCTCACTGCCTGCTCAGCCAAGAGAATCCCTCCGCAATCACGCCGAGGATGCCAGCCCAACCTGAAAAAACCCTGAACGCGGACCGAGGCCCTCCTCGATGACGCTCCGTGTGAGGCACCTCACATGGATCAAGAACCTTTCCGGCCGCGCCGCCCTCTAACCATTCAGCCGGAAAGCGAAAGGAAACGCCCGTGAACGCACAGGCGCACCCCGCACCCGAGAACAACGATCCCCTCCGCCGCTTCGCGGCGGTTTTCCGCGGCCGCCGCAAAGTGAAGGTCCTCGCCGTCGCCGCCGCCTTTCCGGTGCTGCTGACCGCCTGCGAGGACCCCGGCGGCGGGCCCGAGGTGGCCTACCAGCCGCCGCTGCTGCCGATCGAGCTCACCCTCGACAGCAGCGGGAACATCGGGGTGAAGGCCAGCCCGCACATCGTGACGCCGGTGGGCTCGTTCTCGCTCCAGCAGTCGCTGGCGCACCGGCAGGTGCTGCCGAGCGAGACCCTTCTGATCATTCGCAGAACGGTGGGCGGGGTCGTCCGGGACTACCTCATCAAGATCAAGCGCTCGATGAAGATGACATTCCTCGTCAATGGCGAATACGAATTCCGGGCCGAGTCCAACGTCGCGGTCCTCAAGCCGCGCCCCGGCGTCAGCGGAATCCGCGTGCAGGACGACCAGAAGGACCGGTCCGCGCCCCGCTACGCGGCCAAGCGCGTCACGACCCTGCCGACGCCGACCGCGTCGATCACTCCGCTCACGCCCAGCGCCTGCCCGCAGCCGACCGCGCCGGAGGGGGCCGAGGGGACGGGCCCGGCGGACTGCCCCGCCACGTCCGAGCCGTCGCCGACGCCGAGCGACACGGTCACGCCGCTCCCGACGCCGACCACGCCGGAGGGCACGCCGGAGCCGGGAGCCGTACCGGGAACGGGGCCCGAGACAGGCCCGGAGGCGGGTCCCGTCTCGGAGCCCGAGGCCGCGAACGTCCCCGGCTGACCGGGCTGCCGGCGGTCGGCCGGAGGGCGCTCGAACGGCCGGAGTGCCCGCGTCAGCCGAAGTACTGGTGTCAGCCGAAGTACTCGATGAACGGGACCTTCTTGTTCGAGGCCGTCGCCGTCCCCGCGCTCACGATGCCGGTGGTGCCGGGGCGGTGGTCGGCGTCGCCGGCCTGGACCTTGCCCGAGCGGGCCGGGCCGTAGACCGACGCCCACGAGGTGCCGTTGAAGTGCAGGTACCGGGCCTTGTCGCCGTTGGTGACCGGCAGCACGACCGCGCCGCCCCGGCCGTCGGCGGACAGGCCCGTGCCGATGGCGTTGCCCGGGATGTTGAGGGTGCGCCAGGTCTTGCCGTTCCACTGCAGGAGCGCGTTGGTGATCTGGGCGTACTGGGCGGCGCGCAGGACGTAGACGTTGCCGTTCGAGACCGCGATGCGGTTCAGGACGCCCTGGTAGGCGGGCGCGCCCATGGCGCCGGGGACGTTGATGCGCTTCCAGGCCGAGCCGTTGTAGTGCAGCACGATGCCGGTGACGGCGCGGCCGTTGCTGGTCGTGCCGGCGAGCCAGACGTTGTTCTTGGCGCGCACGTCCACGGCGGTGATCGACGAGGACGGCGGCAGCGGCACCTTGGCGTCGGCCCACGCCGAGCCCGTCCAGCGCAGCACGGCGCTGGGGCCGCCGGCGGTGGCGTCCAGGCCCGCGACCGAGTAGGCGGTGCCGTCGAGGGCGGCCGACACCTGGGACGGCATCCCGACCTTCGGGTAGGCCGCCTTGGCCCACTTGGAGCCGTTCCAGTAGATCGAGACCGGGCCCGACAGGTTGAAGCCGACGACCCAGGCGCGCTTGGCGTTGCCCGCGGCCACGTCGGTGGGGGCGAAGCCGACCGGGCTGGTCTGGCCCGCCCATCCCTTGCCGTTCCAGCGCACCAGCTTGGCCTGGGGCTGCAGGAAGTTGCCCGCGTTGCCGACCGCCCAGCCGTTGTTCTTGTCGGCGAAGTCGACGCGCTCCAGGGAGCCGTTGTACTTCAGCGCGGGGCTGGCGATGTTGCGCCAGGCCGCGGCGTGCGCGGGAGCGGCGGTGAGGACGAGGCCGGCTCCGCAGGCGAGGGCCGTGGACGCCGCCAGGATCGTGTTCCTTCTCATCTGTCCGCTCCCAAGATCAGTCGCAAGGCGGACAAAAGAGTACGGGAAGACTTACCCATTGGTAAGAGGGATGTCCGAAAGCAGAAACGCCCGGCGGCCCAGGGCCGCCGGGCGTTCCCGCGAGAGGGGCGCGCCTGAGGGGCCTACTCGCCCTTCCAGACCGGCTTGCGCTTCTCGGCGAAGGCGGCCGGGCCCTCCATGGCGTCCTTGGAGCCGAAGACGGGCATGACGATCTCGCCCTGCTTCTTCCACGCCTCCTCGTCGGTCCAGTCCGCGGACTCGACGATGATCTTCTTGGTGGCGGCCAGCGCCAGCGGCGCGTTCTCGGCCACCTTCAGCGCCAGCTCCTTGGCCGCGGCGAGGGCGCCGCCGGTCTCGGTGAGCCGGTTGACGAAGCCCAGCTCCGCCATGCGCTCGGCGGAGTACTTGTCGCCGGTGAGCGCCATCTCCATGGCGATGTGGTACGGGATGCGCTGCGGCAGCCGCAGCAGCCCGCCGCCCGCCGCGACCAGGCCGCGCTTGGGCTCGGGCAGCCCGAACTGCGCGTCCTTCGCCGCCACGACCATGTCGCAGGCCAGCGCCACCTCGCACCCGCCGGCCAGGGCGTAGCCCTCGACGGCGGCGATCAGCGGCTTGGCGGCCGGGCGCTCCACGATGCCGGCGAACCCGCGGCCTTCGACGATCGGGTTGTCCCCGGTCAGGAAGCCCTTGAGGTCCATGCCGGCGCAGAAGGTGCCGCCGGCGCCGGTGAGGACGCCGATCGACAGGTCCTTGCGGGAGTCCAGCTCCTCGATCGCCCTGGCGATGCCCTGCGCCACCTCGCCGTTGACCGCGTTCTTGGCCTGCGGGCGGTTGATGGTGACGACGAGGACGGCGCCGTCTTCCTCGGTGAGAACCGCGTCCGACATTCAGTGCCTCACTTCGGCTGGAAACGGATGCCACCGTCGAAACGGATGGTCTCCCCGTTCATGTAGTCGTTCTCGATCAGGGACTTCACCAGGTGCGCGAACTCGCTCGCCTTGCCCATGCGCTTGGGGAAGGGCACCGGCGCCGACAGCTTGGCCTTGAACGCCTCGGACTCGGGGCCCTCGCCGTAGATCGGGGTGTCGATGATCCCCGGGCACACGGTGTTGACGCGGACGCCGATGGCGGCCAGGTCGCGGGCGGCCGGCAGGGTCATGCCCACGATGCCGCCCTTGGAGGCGGAGTAGGCGACCTGGCCGGTCTGGCCCTCCAGCGCGGCGATGGACGCGGTGTTGATCACCACGCCGCGCAGGCCGTCGGCGTCGGCGGGCTCGGTCTTGGAGATCGCGGCCGCGCCGATGCGCATCAGGTTGAAGGTGCCGATCAGGTTGACCTGGATCACCTTCTGGAAGGTGGCCAGGTCGTGCGGGGAGCCGTCGCGGCCCACCGTGCGCGAGGCCCAGCCGATGCCGGCGCTGTTGACGATGACGCGCAGCGGCGCGCCGGTGTCGACGGCGGCCTGGACGGCGGCCTCCACCTGCGCCTCGTCGGAGACGTCGGTCTTGACGAACACGCCGCCGACCTCGTCGGCCAGGGCCTTGCCCTTGTCCTCGTTGAGGTCGGCCACCACTACCTTGGCGCCGTCGGCGGCCAGGGCGCGAACCGTGGCCTCGCCAAGGCCGCTCGCACCACCGGAAACGACGGCGGAAACTCCGTTCAGGTCCATAAGCAGCACCTTACGTCAGGAACCGAATGTGATTCGGGGTGATGTTACCCACAGGTCACCCCATACTCTGCCAGCCCCTCCGGGCAAGCCGGAAGTGCGAAGTTACTCGCAAGTCACACTACGGGCCGGTGTTTGTCGCGCACGCCGCCGGGCACTCGCCAGAGTCCGGGCACCGTTCCGGATCTTGGGGAGGGGAGAGCATGGGCGAACGACCAGCACAGAGCCAGTCCTACCCCGGTCGCACCGGGGAGATGACACCCGAGCCGCGGGACGAGATGCGCGGCTACACCGGCAGCGGGCTGCTGGCCGGCAAGCGCGCCCTGATCACCGGAGGCGACTCGGGCATCGGCCGCGCGGTGGCCGTCGCGTTCGCCAAGGAGGGCGCGGACGTCGCGATCACCTATCTGGAGGAGGACGCCGACGCCCGCCACACGGCCGAGCTGGTGGAGGCGGAGGGGCGCAAGTGCGCGACCTTCGGCGGCGACCTGGCCGAGGAGCGGCACGCGCGCGAGGTCGTGCGGCACGCCGTCCGGGACCTGGGCGGCCTGGACGTGCTGGTGCTGCACCACGGCACGCAGGAGCCGGTGGACGACGTGCGCGAGATCGACGGCGCGCAGCTGCGGCGCACGTTCGAGGTGAACGTGTACTCGCTGTTCTGGACGGTGCAGGAGGCGCTGGACCACCTCGGCGAGGGCTCGTCCATCATCATCACCGGCTCCATCAACGCCCTGCGCGGCAACAAGACGCTGATCGACTACTCGGCCAGCAAGGCCGCCGCGGTCGCCCTCGCCCAGTCTCTCGCGCAGAACCTGATGGAGAAGGGCATCCGGGTGAACGCGGTGTCGCCGGGGCCGGTGTGGACGCCGCTGATCCCGGCCACCTTCCCCGAGGAGAAGGTGGAGGACTTCGGCAAGCAGGCGCCGATGGGCCGGGCGGGGCAGCCCGACGAGATCGCCCCGTCCTACGTCTTCTTCGCCGCCGACCGGCTGTCGTCCTACTACACCGGGCAGAACCTGGTCCCGGCGGGCGGGGAGATCCACCCGGGATGAACGAGGTCGCCGGACTGCACCGCAGCGACCCCGCCGATCCCGGTCTCGGCCGGCGCCGCTGCGGGCGGGGCTTCCGCTACCTCGGGCCGGACGGGCGGCCGCTGGAGGACCCCGACGAGATCGCGCGGATCAAGGCGCTGGTGATCCCGCCCGCGTGGACCGACGTGTGGATCTGCCCCGATCCCGACGGCCACCTCCAGGCGGTGGGCACCGACGACGCGGGCCGCCGCCAGTACCTGTACCACCCGAGGTGGCGCGAGGAGCGGGACCGGGCCAAGCACGACCGCGTCCTCGGGCTCGCCGAATGCCTCCCGCGCGTGCGCGAGACGCTGGCCGAGCACCTGTCGGGGCGCGGCTACACCCGCGAGCGGGTGCTGGCCGCCGCCGTCCGCCTCATCGACCTGGGGTTCTTCCGGATCGGCGGCGAGGAGTACGCCAGCGAGAACGGCACCTACGGGCTGGCGACGGTGCTGCGCGAGCACGTCACCTGCGGGCGCGGGCAGGTGACGTTCGAGTACCTGGCCAAGGGGGCCAAGGAGCGGCACCAGTCGGTCGCCGAGCCCGACGTGTGCAAGGTCGTCAACGGCCTCAAGCGGCGCGAGGACGAGGGCCCCGAGCTGCTGGCCTACCGCGTGGGCCGCGGCTGGCACGACGTGACGACCTCCGACATCAACGACTACGTGCGCGAGGTGACCGGCGGCGACTTCACCGCCAAGGACTTCCGCACCTGGCACGCCACCGTCCTCGCCGCCGTGGGCCTGGCCGTGTCGGTCAAGGCCGAGGAGAGCGAGACCGCGCGCAAGCGGGCGGTGAGCCGGGTCGTGCAGGAGGTCGCGTCCTACCTGGGCAACACCCCGGCGGTGGCGCGCGCCTCCTACATCGACCCGCGGATCATCGAGCTGTACGAGGAGGGCGTCACGATCGCGCCCGCCCTCACCGAGCTGGGCGTGGACACCGAGGACGGCGGGCTGGCCACCCAGGGGCCCGTCGAGGAGGCGGTGCTGAAGCTGCTGCGCAACGCCTGACCGGTGCCAGAGCAGCACAAAGGCCGCGCGCCCGCCGGGCGCGCGGCCTTTGCGTCGGCTTTGGCGGGGCCGGTTCAGTGCGCAGCGGCCCGCTCGTTC
Source organism: Spirillospora sp. NPDC050679 (assembly GCA_044456955.1). GTDB lineage: Bacteria > Actinomycetota > Actinomycetes > Streptosporangiales > Streptosporangiaceae > Spirillospora. Next base: position 241,488 of record JBITGK010000002.1, read on the forward strand.
TCCATCGCGTAGACCGCGTACGCCTGCTGGATCACCGGCAGCGCTACGTTCCGGACCCGCACCCCGCCCGGCGTGAGGCCCTTCTCGGTCCCCATGTGGGCGTGCCCGTGGATCGCGAGGTCGGTGCCGGTCGCGTCGATCGCCTCGGCGATCAGGTAGCTGCCCAGGAACGGGTAGATCTCCGGCGGCTCCCCGGCCAGCGTGTCGGGGACCGGCGAGTAGTGCGTCAGGCAGACCCGCACGTCGCAGTCCAGGCCGAGCAGCGCCGCGCCGAGGCGGCCCGCGAAGTCCTTGGTCTCCTCCACGAACGCCTTCATGGCCCGCTCGCCGAAGTCGCTGGCGCACTTGCCGGCGAACCCGCCGCCGAAGCCCTTGCCGCCCGCGACGCCGAGCCGGGTGCCGCCGCAGTCCAGCACGGTCCCCTCGCCCTCCAGCACCGTGATCCCGGCGTCCTGGAGCACCTTGGTGATCTCGTCCTGCGCGTCGGAGTGGTGGTCGTGGTTGCCCAGCACCGTGATCACCGGCAGGCCCAGGTCGCGCAGCTCGCCGGCGGCGACCTTCCCCTCCTCCACGGTGCCGTGCCGGGTGAGGTCGCCGGCCACCAGCAGCACGTCGGCCTGCTCGGGCAGCGCGCCCAGCCGCTCCCGGTAGGTCCCCGCCACCTCCGGCGCCACGTGCAGGTCCCCGACCGCCGCGATGCGGATCATGAAAGCTGCTCCTCCCCCTCGGCGTCCCGCACCGGGACCACCGACACCTCGTTGCGGACGGTGCGGCCCTCGGCCGCGATCCGCGCCGCCACCTCGATCTCGCGGCACCGCTCCACGCAGGCGACCTGCCCGCGCAGGTAGACCACGTCGTCGCGGACGTCCACGGTGATGCCCAGCTCGTGGACCTCGCTCGCCAGCCGCTCCTGGATGTGGGCGGCCAGATATTCGCTCACAGGAAATCCCCCTTGATGACGCCCAGCCGGGCCAGCAGCGTCAGGAACGCGTACGCGTAGGGCGACTCGGCGGTCTCGGCCGCCACACGCGGCCAGTCCACCTGTTCCCGCAACGCCCGGCACACATGCAGGAAGCCGCTGAAGTCGCAGGCGGTCTCGCTGAAGGCCAGCAGCCGCATGACGACCATGTCGTCGGCGCGCAGCACCGGCATCCGCACCGCCGCGACCGACATCATCTCGGCGCGCTCCAGCAGCTCGTCGTCCACCGGGCGGCTGGTCGGTTCGAAGATCAGATCGATGAGCTGGTCGCCGTCGTACACCTTGGCCAGCCAGTTCTCCGGGCACTCCTGCCGCCGCATCCCGGCGGCCACCAGCGCCTCCTGCGCGGTCTCGACGTCGCACTCGCGCAGCACGAAGTCCACGTCGTGGGTGGACTGCGCCGCGCCGCGCGCGTACGCCGCGAACCCGCCCGCCAGCGCGAACGGCACGCCCGTGTCCTGCAAGACGGCCGCGGCCCGTTTGAGGCTCAGCACCAGACTCTCGGCGGCGGCCTGCGACGGCTCTATTCCGATGCTCGTTTCGCCCACGTGCTCCCCTGGTTAATCGCGGTCGCGTGGCCGATACCCAAGGAAACGGGGTTCTACCCGGCGGCGGGGCCCCCGCGGCGGCGGATGACGGCGGTCCCGGCGTCGAGATCGACGCGGTGGAGCGGGGGCGCGCCGTCGCGCTCCTCGTCCCGCTTGACCAGCGAGCTGCGGCGCTCCTCCAGCTCGTGCCGCTTGGCGGAGGTGTAGAAGACCTCCAAGCCCTCCAGCCCGGTGGCCGAGACGGGGCGGCCGCCCTCGCCGCGCATCCACGGCAGGCGGAAGCGCTCGTTGGCCCACAGTCCCGCGCGGTCGAGGACGGCGAACGCGAACAGGGCGATGACCAGACCCGGGATCGTGAGGAACGCCACAGCAGCCATATCCGGACCAACGGCCTCTCCCCGTGCCCGGTTCCCCGGGGCGGGGAGAGGCCGCCGGCCTCAGCAGTCGACCAGCTCCGGCGACTGGTTGAGGAGCTGGGCGCGGGGCGAGGTGAACGCCGCGTACCGGTCGGCGGTGCCCGCAGCGCCCGGTTCGAACGCCGCCACGCGGTGGCAGTTCTGGAAGGCCAGCCGCGCCCCGAAGTGGCGTTCGAGCGCGCCGCGCATGGCGTCGGAGGCCAGGGCGCGCAGCAGCTGCCCGCGCGCCTGCTCGTCCGGCGGCGGGGTCTGGTTGTCGGCGAACCCGGTGTCGGTGGCGCGCATCCGGGCGACGACCTCGCTGACGACCTGCCACGCGTAGGGCAGCGACTCGCGGACGCAGGCGACGAACGCGGCGTCGTCGACCGGGCCTCGGCGGGCCTGGTCGAGCAGGGCCGCGTCGACGGACAGGGACATGACCGTTCTCCCCTCGTGGGTGGATGACGCCCTCAGGGTCGCATGAAAACGGTTTTCATTTCTAGCGGACACGGCGGTTCAGGGGAGCGCCGCCCGGTAGGCGGCCGGCGGGGTGGGCGTCCTGCCCAGGCACGTGGCGACCGGGTCCTCGATCGAGCACCAGCCGGGCTTGCGCTTGGGGACGTAGCCCCTGGGGATGCCCGCGTTCGCGATGACCTGGCGGTAGGCGGGGACGGCGTCGGTCGGGCGGCGGGTCAGGGAGGGGTCGGTCAGCACGTCCACCCGGTACAGGCCGAAGCGGGGCCGGTAGCTGCCCCACTCGTAGTTGTCGGTGAGGCTCCAGTGGTTGTAGCCCATCACCTTGACGCCCTCGGCGATCGCGCGCTGCACCCAGTACAGGTGGTCGCGCAGGTGGTCGGCGCGGGTGTAGCCGTCCGCGCGGGGCCTGCCGTCGTCGGTCGGCATCCCGTTCTCGACGATGTAGAGCGGCAGCCGGGGCAGGCGGCGCTGGTAGTTCTTCAGGACGTAGTACAGGCCCTCGGGCTCGGGGTCGATGCGCCAGAACTCGCCGGACAGGGCGTTCAGGGCGGTGAGGTTCTGCAGGTTGGCGCCGTAGTAGTAGTCGACGCCGACGAAGTCGAGCTTGTCGGTGACCTGGTTGAAGTGCGCGGCGTCGAACACCGCGTTGAACACCGAGCCGTAGGCGACGTTGCTGGACACCTTCGCGCCCGGGTCCACCTTGTGGATCATGTCGTAGGCGGCCCGGTGGGTCCGGATCAGCGCGGTGCGCATGGCGGCGAGCTGCGCGGGGTTCATCGGGCGGCTCAGCAGCTCGTGGTAGAGGTACTGGCTCGCCTCGTTGAAGGTGATCCACAGCACCCCCAGGCCCCGGTAGCGCTGCACGAGGAAGCGGGCGTTGCGCAGCCAGTCGGCCTGGGTGCGCGGGTTGTCCCAGGCTCCCTGGTCGACGACCCAGCCGGGGTGCACCCAGTGGTCCAGGGTGAGCATCGGCCGCATCCCGGCCGCCCTGATGCGGCGGACCAGGTCGTCGTAGTAGGCGAGGGCCTTCGGGTCGCGGAAGCCGCGCCTCGGCTCGACCCGCGCCCATTCGATGGAGGTGCGGAAGACGTTGACGCCGAGCCCTCGGGCCAGCTTGATGTCACCGGGGTAGCGGTGGCGGAAGTCGACCGAGTTCTTGTAGGGGTCCTTGACGCCGTACGCCCGGCGCGCCACGTACCGGGTCCAGTTGCTGTCGGGGAAGGACCCTTCGGACTGGAATCCGGAGGTGGACACGCCCCACAGGAAGCCGGGCGGGAACTTGGCCGTCGCCGCGGCGGCGCGGGCGGGCGGGGCCGCCAGGGCGGCGGCGACCAGGAGAAGGGCGGACAGAAGGTAGGGGGTGCGCGACCGGCCGGTGGTACCGAGCACGGGGTCTCCCTCCAAGGTGAAGATGGTTCGGATCACAGATCCGGGAGGGGGCGCCGTCAATCCCCGCGAGCTGGCCGGTTCCGGCAACTGCGGGTACTCAGGGCCCGAACCGAGTAGGGACCCCCGCTCCGCTACTCAGGCGCGGCGGTGTGACGGGGCGCACAGTGGTCGGCATGAACGCACTGCTCCAGATCAAGGGCACGACCGCCTTCTTCGTCCAGGCGATCCTGTCGTTCGCCGTCTCGCTGTCGGCGGTGGCGCTCGGCATCGCCTTCCTGCCGGCCCCGGTGTGGATCCGGGCCTTCCTGGCGCTCGGGATGCTGTACATCACCACCTCGACCTTCACCCTCGCCAAGTGCGTCCGGGACCGGCAGGAGGCCGGGGCGGCGGCGAAGGCGGCCGTGCCGGGGCCCGCGCTGCCGCCCGGCGCCCCGTACACCGCGGACGCGGCGGGGGCGTGGAGCTGACGGGAAGTGACGCGGATAACACGTCCGTGATTGGCCGTCCGCCGCTGCGGACACCCCGCCGGGCCCGGCGGCCCGGTCCGGAAATCGGTGACGCCCGCCCTCCCGGCGGGCGTCTTTCCGTTGCCGGGGAGATAGCGAAAACTCCCCTGCCACGCTCCGTGATTCCGGACATTCGACGCCGGACACCCTGAGAGCGGCACGGAACACTAGATTGTGGCTGGCATCACAGGACCATAAACACCTGGCGGCTTTATGCAGCCGCTATCACTCCCCGTAATCACCGTTTGCGCGTCCGAACCGCCTGGAAAAGCCGTTCCGCCGTTGCCGCACCCCGAAAGCGGGGTTAGCGTCATCGACGTCCAGCGGCAACGGGGTCGCTAACCCGACCGACCGATGGACGGCCGACCGCGAGCACGCCCCCTCAGGTGGCGCAGCGGGGCCGTCCTGCCGAGTCCACGCAGACCAGAGGCGTGGAGCCGGGCTGCGGCACAGACCGCTGGCCATTCGGCCGAACCCTTTCATCCCCCCTTGGCCCGGCAGGCGCGAACGGCGACGCTAGGAGCAATCCTGAACGGCTTCCGCATTCCCCTCCCCTCCCGCACCCCCCATTTCCTGCTGTCCGGATTCATGGTCGCGGGCGGGGGCGCGGGCGTGGCCGGGGGCCCCGCCCGGGGGGGGGGGGCGCCCGCGCCCCGCCCCCCCCCCCCGGCGGGGGCGGCCGCTCCGGCGGCCGCCGGAACCGCCGCGACCAGCACGAACGTGATCATCAAGGAGTCGCGCTCGGCCCGGCAGAAGCGGCGGGCCGCAGCGGCGGTCTCCTACGCGTACAAGCAGATCGGAGACCCTTACCGCTACGGCGGCGACGGTCCCGGGTCGTGGGACTGCTCCGGCCTGGCCGGCACCGCCTGGCGCAAGGCGGGCGTGAAGCTGCCCCGCACCACCCGGCAGATCTACCGGGCGGTCGGGCACAAGGTGTCGTGGAAGGGCGCCGTCAAGGGTGACCTGCTGTTCTTCTACTCCGGCAAGAGCCACATGGGCGTCTACGCCGGCCACGGCTACATGATCCACGCGCCCAGCTCCGGCAAGCGGGTGAGCAAGGTGAAGCTGTCGGGCTACTACAAACGCCACTTCAGCGGAGCCGTCCGCCCCGGCTACTGATAGTGACGTGACCGGCGGCCGGAAAAGCGGCCGCGCGACCGCCCCGACAAGGCGCGCACCGCCCGGTGTGGCGCAGATCACATCCAACTGAAAAGCCAGGGATCGGCGCAGGCAGAACGGGGAAGGAACGCCCCGGCCGGAGCCGGGCGGGCTCTGATAACGTCTCCGAGATTTGCCAGATATCCCGGACTCTGGCTACGTTCCTGCCGATCCATGCGGAGCGTCCGCGCTCCGCACGAGATAACAGAACAGCTCGACCGACGCGCGGCTCGCGGCGCCCCAGCCTCCTGCCGCCTCCAGCCCGCCCGTCGGCCCGCCGCGTCCGTGCAGCCATGAGCACGGAGCCGGAAGCGGCCGAGACCTTCGGAGCCACCTCCCATGGGCCCCGCGGGGACCGGACCGCACGCGACCCCCACCCAGAGCGATTCCCGCCTGCGGTGCGGGCTGCCCCGGTAGGCAAGGTCACCAATCTCAGGAGTCGTCCTGCATACCCCCCGTACCCCCCTGAAGACCGGTCTCTCCCGTAAGCCGTTCGTCGGCGGCATCGCCGTCGCCTCCGCGACCGTGCTCGGAGCCTCGCTCCTGGCTGCCGGACCGGTGCACGCGGCCGCGGCAGCGCCACAGCAGGCGGCAGCGGTGAGCGCCCAGGCACGCATCTCCAAGGCGAGGGCCCAGAAGCAGCGCCAGCGCGCCGCCTACGCCGTCAAGTACGCCTACAAGCAGATCGGCGACCCCTACCGCTACGGCGGCACGGGTCCCGGCTCCTGGGACTGCTCCGGCCTGGCCGGCGGCTCCTGGCGCAAGGCGGGCGTGAAACTGCCCCGCACCACCCAGCAGATCTACCGCGCCGTCAAGCACAAGGTGTCGTGGAAGGGCGCCGTCAAGGGCGACCTGCTGTTCTTCTACTCCGGCAAGAGCCACATGGGCATCTACGTCGGCCACGGCTACATGATCCACGCGCCCAGCTCCGGCAAGCGGATCAAGAAGGTCAAGCTCAACGGCTACTACAAGCGCAACTTCAGCGGCGCCGTCCGCCCGGGTTACTGACCGACCCGATCTGAGGAAGGGCCCGGCCGCCACTGGCGGCCGGGCCCTTCCTCATGGTTTTCCACAGAACCGGATTCGGTCTTCCGCCGCTCCTCCGGCCCCCGCCAGGCTGGGGGCATGACCTCAACGACCGCCGACCGCCGCGAGCGCGCGCTGGCCTCCCTGCACGGCCTGGCCGTGGGCGACGCCCTCGGCTCCCAGTTCTTCGTCCCGGCCAACCGCGCCGCCTTCGAGACCCGATCCCTGCCCCCGGGGCCGTGGCAGTGGACCGATGACACCGAGATGGCCTGCTCGGTCCACGTGGTGCTCACCGCCCACGGCCGGATCGACCAGGACGCTCTCGCGGCCGCCTTCGCGCGGCACCACGACTTCGACCGGGGCTACGGCCCCTCGACCAACCGGCTGCTCCGGCTCGTCCGGGAGGGCGGCGACTGGCGCGCGCTGTCGCGCGAGGCGTTCGACGGCCAGGGCTCGTGGGGCAACGGCGCGGCGATGCGGGTGGCGCCCCTGGGCGCGTGGTTCGCCGACGACCTCGGCGAGGCCGCCGAGCAGGCGCGCCTGTCGGCCGAGGTGACGCACCCGCACCCCGAGGCCGTCGCGGGCGCGGTCGCGGTGGCCGTCGCCGCGGCCCTCCCGCCCGCTCCGCCGGGCGTCTTCCTGGACAGGGTCCTGGAGCACCTGCCGCCCGGCGCCGTGCGCGACGGCGTCGCCGAGGCGCGCAGGCTGCTGACGATCGGCGACCCGGCGACGGCCGCCGCCGTCCTGGGCAACGGCCGCCAGGTCGCGGCGCACGACACGGTGCCGTTCGCGCTGTGGGCGGCCGCCCGCAACCTCGGCGACTACGAGCGCGCGTTCTGGACGACGGCCGCCGCGGGCGGCGACGTCGACACCACCTGCGCGATCGTGGGCGGCATCATCGGCACGCCGCCCCCGGCCTGGCTCCGCTCCTGCGAGCCCCTGCCCGCCTGGGCCGGGGTCCCGGCCCACGCGGGCTGACCGCTCAGCCCAGGATCGCGTACACGGTGGTGGCGTGCGCGGCGGGCTCGTCCTGCCCCTCCGCCGTCATCGTCACGTCGGCGAACGCCAGCGTCCGCCCCAGCTTCGTGATCCGCGCCCGGACCAGCACGTCGGCGTCCTTGACCGGCCGCTGGAACGTCGTGTTCAGCTGCACGGTCGTCATCGGCACGAACCCGCCGCGCGCCCCGGCCACCGCGATCACCGTCGCGGTGTCGGCCGCCGCCATCAGCGCCTGCCCCGACAGGCCGCCGCCCTCCCGGGCCAGCCGGTCCGACCAGGGCAGTCGCAGGGTGGCGCTCCGGTCCCCGACCGCCTCGACCGCCAGGCCGAGATCGAGCACCCAGGGAGCGAAGTTGTCTCGAAGGATCTTGTCGCCGTCCGCAGGCTTCAACGTCACCCCGTCATCATGCACGCTGAGGGCATGCGTGAGGAGATCTTCCTGCCCGCCACCTACGAGACCGGCGTGCCCTACGCCGCCTTCCGCCGCCTGCGCGCCGAGGCGCCGGTGGCCCGGGTCCCGGAGCCCGCCGTCGGCCCCTGGCCGCCCGGACCCGGCTACTGGGCGGTGTTCCGGCACGCCGACGTCAAGCACGTGCTGCGCACCCCGGCCGACTTCTCCTCGCACCTGGGCGCGACGCAGATCCGCGATCCCGACACGCCCGAGGACCTGGCGTTCGTCCAGGCGATGATGCTCAACCAGGACCCGCCCGGCCACTCCCGGCTGCGCCGCATCGTCGCCGCCGCGTTCACGCCCCGCGCCGTCCGCTCCCTGGAGGCCACGATCGCCGACCGCGCCCGCGCACTGGTCTCCGGCGCGCACGGCGCCGTGGACTTCGTCGAGGTGGCGGCCGACCTGCCCGTGTGGACGCTGGCGCACATCATGGGCGTCCCCGACTCCGACCGCCGCCTGCTGTTCGACTGGGCGTCCCGCATCATCGGCTACCAGGACGCCGACTACGCGACGCTCTCCACCGCCGAGACCACCGCCCTGAGCCCGATGGGCCGCGCGGCCGCCGCGGAGCGCCCGGCGTCCCTGACCCGCCCCGACGGCCGCCCCATGAACCCGCGCTCCCGCGCGGCCCTGCGCGACATGTTCGCCTACGCCCACGCCCTCGCCGCCGAGAAGAGGAAGCAGCCGACCGAGGACGTCATGTCCCGGATGCTGGCCGGCGGCCTGAGCCCCGCCGAGTTCGAGAACATGTTCTTCCTGTTCGCCGTGGCCGGGAACGAGACCCTGCGCAACGGCATCCCCGGCGGCCTGCTCACCCTGCTCGAACACCCCGCCGAACTGGCCCGCCTCCGAGCCGACCCCGGCCTTCTCCCCACGGCCGTCGAGGAGATGCTGCGTTACTGGCCCCCGGTGATGGACTTCCGCCGGACGGCGACCCGCGACCTCACCCTGTCCGGCCAGAAGATCGCGGCCGGCGACAAGGTGGTCGTCTACCACGCCTCGGCCAACCGCGACGAGACCGTCTTCCCCGTCCCCGACCGCTTCGACGTGACCCGCGCCCCCAACGACCACGTCAGCTTCGGCTTCGGCCCGCACTTCTGCCTGGGCGCCCACCTCGCCCGCACCCAGATGCGCGCGGTCTTCCGCGAGCTCCTGCCCCGCGACCTGGCCCTGGACGGCGCCCCCGTCCGCCTGGCCTCCAACTTCCAGAACGGCCTGAAGCACCTGCCGATCACCATCACATAAGATCAACAAACCACGCGAAGGGGGCGGCATGGGCATCACATCCCAGTTCTGGGACGCGGGCGCCGGCATCTACGAGCGCATCCGCTCCCACCCCTTCCTCCAGGGCCTGACCTCCGGCGACCTGGACCGCGAGGCGTTCCGCCACTACATCGTCCAGGACAGCCACTACCTGCGCGAGTACGCCCGCGCCCTGAACGTCCTGGCCGCCAAGGCCCCCACCTCCGCCGACACCGGCATGTTCGGCGAGCACGCCACCAACGCCAACGCCGTCGAGCAGGCCCTGCACGCGGGCTTCCTGGCCGAGCTGGGCGGCGTGGACCAGCCCCCGTCCCCCACCACCGCGGCCTACACCGACTTCCTGCTGGCCACCGTGCACAACGGCTCGTTCGCCGAGGGCCTGGCCGCCGTCCTCCCCTGCTACTGGATCTACGCCCGCGTCGGCGCGGACCTGCTGGCCGCCTCCTCCCCCGACCCCCTGTACGCCCGCTGGATCGCCACCTACGGCGGCGACGACTTCCAGAAGATCGTCGACGCCGTGCTGGCCCTCACCGACCGCCACGCCGCCGCCCTCGGCCCCGCCGACCACGAGGCGATGCACCGCGCCTACCTGACGGCCGCCCGCTACGAGTGGATGTTCTGGGACGCGGCCCACCGCCGCGAGACCCGGCCCATCCCCCTGGCCTGACCGGCACCCCCGTAACCCCCGTAACCCCCGTGCGAACCTGCCACCGATCTCGGTACGCTTACCGTGCGGGTCGCTAGCTCAATTGGCAGAGCTCCGGACTTTTAATCCGTAGGTTGTGGGTTCGAGTCCCACGCGACCCACCACGTGTGACCAGGGCGAACGCGAAAACACCGCGTTCGCCCTGTGGTGTTTTCGGGGGTGGGTCGTTCGGGGCCCGGCTGGGGGCGCGGGCGTTCTCTGCCGCGGGGTGGGCCGGGAGCGTTCGCTTGTCGGGCCGGCCGGTGTTCGTTCGGCTGTTGCTGGAGTGCCCTTGAGGGAAGGGTGTGGGCGCTGTTAGCTTCGCCCGGTGGACGACGGCATGCGTGCACGGACGGAGGCGGTCGCTGAGTTCGCGGCCGCCCTGCGGGAACTACGCAACTCTGTCGGCAATCCATCATTCCGGGAGATGTCCGGCCGGTCCGGGGCGATCTCCCACACGACGCTCCACGAGGCCACCAAGGGCAACCGGCTCCCCAGCTGGGGGACGACCGCCGAGTTCGTCAAGGCGTGCGGCGCCGATCCCGAGGATTACCGCGAACGCTGGGAGCAGGCGAACCTGACGGTCAGGTCGGCCCAGTCGACGGGGGAGCTCGTCGTCGCGGTCACCGAGCCCCAGGCCGTGCGCGCCGAGGACGGCATCGAGCCGGTCGTCTTCGTGCCCGAAGAGCGTCGGCGGGCTCGGGCGGGTCTTCCGGTCGCGGTCGGCCTCGCCGTCGTGCTCATGGGAACGGTGCTGCTCGGCGTGGTCGTCGCCAATCGCGACTCCGAGGCCGAAGGGCCCCGTCCCAGCGCCTCCCCTTCGAGGTCCTCGGTCGTCTGCCCGGTGCCGCCGCCGCAGACGGCGGCGGCGCCGCCCGCGCACCGGGGCGACGCCGCCCAGTTCATCGCGGACGTCACCCTGCCCGACTGCACGCGCGTCGCCGCCGGCCGGACCGTCACCAAGGTGTGGCGGCTCAAGAACGCCGGGACCGTGCGGTGGAAGGGGTACTCGCTGCTCCGCCTCGACATCCCGCAGCGGGACGACCAGTGCCGGACCGAGACCCACGTGCCGATCAAGGACACGCGACCGGGCCGGACGGTCGACGTGCGGACCGACGTCACCACGCCGGCCGGTCCCGGGCTCTGCTACGTGCGGTTCAAGATGATGGACGCCTCCGGGAAGGTCGCCTTCCCCGGGAGCCGGCCGGTCAACTTCCAGATCATCGTCCGATGACCCCGGTTCCCCGCCGCGGCGGGGCGCGGCGGGGAACCGGGGGGTTCAGGAGAGGGTGATCCCCCTGTAGTAGGCGGTGAGGATCCTGGAGTACGTCCAGCCCGCGTTCGCCTTGTCACGGGAGCCGTACTGCGACATCCAGTCCCCGTCGACCCACGCGCCGCACGCCGTCGTGGTCGCGCAGTACTGGGCCTGGAGGACCTTGCCGCCGCGGGTCATCCGGGCGCTCCACGTCGCGTCCACCGCGGCGTTCGTCGACGCCTTGGCCGAGCCGGGCTTGTAGACCTGGCTCGACGTGGTGTCGTAGACGTCGAAGCACTGTCCGCCCGGCGTCTTGCGGGTCGAGTGCAGCGCCCAGTACCAGCCGTAGTGCTTGACGGCCATCGCGCCGGCCCGCAGGGACTCCCTCGGCCAGCTGGTCACCCACTCGTTGGGCAGGACGTTCTTGACGTAGGTCTTGAACGCCACCCGGTCCACGCGGTTGAGCGACACCCGGTAGACCAGGATCGTCGTGGGGAGCTTGCCGTGGGTGCCGTCGGTCTTGCAGCCGGTCGGGGGCGGGGTGGAGCCCAGGAGCTGGTGGGAGGCGTTCTGGTTCTTCAGGCCGGAGTTGAGGTTGCCCTTGGCGCCGGCCTTGAAGTCCTGGTACTTGCCGCCGTAACCGCTGTTGAAGTACACGCGGACCGTCTTGGACGAGCGGTTCCACACCGACGCGGCCGCGTTCTTGACGCACTGGCCCTTGCCCGCACCCGCGCCCTTGAACTCAAAGCAGGAGGGCTGCTTGGCACCGTAGTCGGAGACCGAACCGGTGAAGTCCGACACTGAGCCTTTGTTGTCGCTGTTGAAGTAGTAGCAGAACTCGCCGCTCTCGCAGGAGCCGTTACGGGTCGCCGCCGACGCGGGCGGCGCGGTCGCCAGCACCGCTCCCCCGAGCGCCAGCGCGATGACCGATCCGATCAGCCGTTTCGCCACGGTCTTCTCCCCGCGCTCAGCGGACGTTGTAGCCCTGGGAGGTCCAGAACTGGGTCGGGTTCGGGTTGTCCAGGTGGGGGTCGTTGACGCTCTTGGCCGCGCGCGTCTGCTTCCCGAGGCGCATCTCGACGTGGGTGTGCGCGGACGCGCTGGACGACACCCCGTGCCAGGACTCGTCGGCGATGACCTGGCCGCGGCTGACCGTCTGGCCCACGCGCAGGGAGGAGCGCGGCGCGGAGTGCAGGTAGATCACCGTCTTGTTCAGCGAGGCGTTGTAGACGGCGATCGTGGAGAGCCCGGCCCGGCCGGTGGCCCCGCGGACGACGGAGATGACCTGGCCGGCGGTCAGGGCGCGGACGTCGGAGCCGATGCCGCGGGCGATGTCGATGCCCTCGTGCCGGCCGGGGGTGGTGGTGTAGCCGTCGAAGCCGCACGTGATCCGGCCGCCGGTGAGCGTGTAGAGGCCGCGCGACAGGTTCGTGCGGGACGACGGCGAGAACTCGTGGGAGGCGTTCTGGTTCTTCAGGCCGGAGTTGAGGTTGCTTTTGGCGCCGGCCTTGAAGTCCTGGTACTTGCCGCCGTAACCGCTGTTGAAGTACACGCGGACCGTCTTGGACGAGCGGTTCCACACCGACGCGGCCGCGTTCTTGACGCACTGGCCCTTGCCCGAGCCCGCGCCCTTGAAGTCGAAGCACGAGGGCTGCTTGGTCCCGTAGTCCGACACCGAACCGGTGAAGTCCGACACCGACCCCTTGTTGTCGCTGTTGAAGTAGTAGCAGAACTCGCCGCTGTCGCAGGAGCCGTCGCGCGCCGCCGCCGACGCGGGCGACGCGGTCGCCAGCACCGCCCCGCCCAGCGCCAGCGCGGCGGTCGTCCCGGTGAGGATCTTGTTGAGCGTCTTCATGCCGTTCTCCTTCTCGGTGGAGCCTGGATTTCGGACGGGTCAGCGGGCCTGGGACTCCTCCCAGGTACGGATGGGCACCTTCGGGCCGTCGTCCTTGCCGCGGCCGGCGAGCCCGTTCAGGCCGAGGTAGTAGTCGCCGACCTGCTGCTGGGCCTGCTTGGACAGGTCGGTGTCGCTGATGGCGGTGGCGTGGATGTGCCACGGCCAGTTCCCCTGCCGCGGGCTGCGCGCCCAGGCCGCGAAGCCGGCGCGGCGCAGCGCGCGGACGGCGGCGGTGCGGGTGGCGGCGTCCATCCCCTTGACGGAGATGTCGACGACGCCGCCGCCGTCATGGGTGCCCGCGGAGGTGGGGTCGCCGCCGGGGTTGTAGGACCCCTGCTCCAGCACGAAGGCGCGGCCGAACAGCCGCTTCGCCTCGGCCAGCATGTTCCGCGTGCGGGTGTTGAGGACGAAGCCGCCGCTGGTCACCCGGGCGCCCGGCTCGATGGCGCGGGTGACCCGGAAGCGGCCCGCCCCGAGCTTGGCGAGCGAGGTCCTGCCCGGCAGGCCGTTGGCCGCCAGGCCGGTGTAGCCGAGCGACTTCTGGTACTCGGCGTAGGCGGCGACCGTCGTGGTGCCGAAGTACCCGTCCACCCACTTGGCGTCGAGCAGCTTCCGGTCGCGCAGCGCGCGCTCGACGTGGAGCACGCCGGCCTTGGCGCCGGGGGTCAGCGTCTGGTCGGGCCGCCGCGGGTCGATCTGGGCCGCCTTGACGACGGCCTGCATGTCGACGTCGGGGAGGGCCGTCGCATCGGCCGCCTGTGCCGCCGCCATCCCGGACGCCTCGGTCAGCGAAGCGGCCAGGACGGCCGAGAGGAGGGCGGCGGCGCATGCGGGCAACTTCATCGTTTCTCCTGAACTGCGGGCGGGGGGAGACGTTCGAGATGGCCTCAAACGTCATGGATCGCCCATGGGTTCACAAGAGAAACGGTGTTGTCAGACTGTCAGGCGGTTCCCCGGTGCCGCTGTAAATACCCTCTGACCTGCGCCTTACGGCGAACGCGCCGCACCGGCGGACGGCGGGGCGGCCAGGCCCGCCCCTTTGTCCACAGGCTGTGGACAGTCCGCCCGCTCAGCGGGCGAGGACCTGGTCGATCCAGTCGCCCGACGCCTCCAGCAGCAGGTGGCCCGCGCCCAGGATGCTGGCGTCGCGGCCGGTGCGGGAAGTGGCGATCTCCAGGTTGCGGGTGGCGAGCGGCAGGCAGCGCTCGTAGATCACGCCGCGGACGGTGGCCACCAGCGGCTCGGCGCCGGAGAGGCTGCCGCCGATCACCAGCGCGTCGGGGTTGAAGAAGTTCACCAGCGCGGTGAGCACGTCGCCGATGAGGCGGCCCGCGGTGCGCACGGCGCTGGTGGCCTGCGGCACGCCGTCGGTGACCAGCTCGACGATGCGGGACGGGTGCTCCACCTCGATGCCCTGCGCGGCGAGCGCGGCGGCGAGCGCGGCGCCGCTGGCGTGCGCCTCCAGGCAGTCGGGGTGGCCGCAGGAGCAGTCGACGCTCGCCTCGGACAGGATGCGGACGTGGCTGATGTCGCCGGCCGCGCCGCGCCCCCGGTGCAGCCGGCCGTCCACGACGACGCCGCAGCCGATGCCGGTGCCGAGCTTGATGACCATCAGGTTGTCCAGGTGCGGCCAGGAGCGCCGGTGCTCGCCGACCGCCATCAGGTTGGCGTCGTTCTCGACCAGGGCGGGCACCCCGGCCCGCTCGGCGGTGAAGTCGCGGACGGGGAAGTCGTTCCAGCCGGGCATCCGCGAGGGGGACACGACCTGGCCGGTGGCCGGGTCGACGGGGCCGGGCAGGCCGACGCCGATGCCGCGCACGGGCAGGTCGCTCAGCCCGCTGTCGCGGGCGAGCGCGCGGAGGTCGGCGATGACGGCGGTCAGCGTCTCCTCGGGTCCGGCGGCGATGTCGCACACCAGGTCCGACAGCGCGAGCGGGACGCCCGCCAGGTCGACGACCGCGAGCCGCGCGTGGTGCGCGCCGAGGTCGGCGGCCAGGTAGACGCCCGCGGTGCGGGCGAGCCGCAGCCGGCGCGGCCGCCGCCCGCCGCGCGAGGCCCCGGCGCCCTCCTCGGCGAACAGGCCGGCCTCGATGAGCTGCTCGACGCGCAGCGAGATGCTGGAGGCGGCGAGGCCCGAGAGCCGGGCGAGCTCGGCCCGCGACTCGGCCCGACCGGTCGCCACCAGCCGCACGAGTGCCGCCAGTCCGTCGTCTCTGCTGTTGCGCACCCCAGATTGATAGCACGCGCGAACTTGCTTCATCAATGTGTTGACTTGCGTCGATTTGGAGTCTTATTGTCCTGCTCAGCTTCGATTTCGAAGGAAGTTAGAGCGTGGGTGACGCAATGATCGAGGTTCGCGGGCTGCACAAGCGCTTCGGCGCGCACACCGCGCTGCGCGATGTGGACCTGGACGTCGCCGAGGGCGAGGTCGTGGTGGTGATCGGCCCCTCGGGGTCGGGCAAGTCCACGCTGTGCCGGTGCCTGAACCGGCTGGAGACCCCGGACGCCGGACGGATCCGCATCGACGGCGCCGACCTGCCCGCCGAGGGCCGGGCCCTGGCCCGGCTGCGCGCCGACGTGGGCATGGTCTTCCAGTCGTTCAACCTGTTCCAGCACAAGACCGTCCTGGAGAACGTCACCCTCGCACCGGTCCGGGTGCGCGGCGTCTCCCGCGCGGAGGCGCAGCGGCACGGCCGCGAGCTGCTGGAGCGGGTCGGCATCGGCGAGCAGGCGGGCAAGCTGCCCGCGCAGCTGTCGGGCGGGCAGCAGCAGCGCGCGGCGATCGCCCGCGCGCTGGCGATGCGCCCCAAGGCGCTGCTGTTCGACGAGCCGACCTCCGCGCTCGACCCGGAGATGATCGGCGAGGTGCTCGACGTCATGACCGGCCTCGCCCGCGACGGCATGACCATGGTGGTCGTCACCCACGAGATGGGCTTCGCCCGCCGGGTCGCCGACCGCGTGGTGTTCATGGCCGACGGCGAGGTCGTGGAGACCGGGACGCCCGCCGACTTCTTCGACTCCCCCGCCACCGACCGGGCCCGGGACTTCCTGGCCAAGGTGCTGGACCACTAGCCATCCCGCGGGTGGTCACTTCGGCGCGACCGTCACGGCGCGCCTTTGAGAAAGGTTGAGATCATGGCGCGTACCTCCCTGAAGCGGCGGGCGGCTGTGGCCGCGGTCGCCGCGCTGTCGCTGGCCGGCCTGACCGCTTGTTCCGGCGACGACTCCGGCTCGGCGGTGCCCGGCGCCGGCGGCGGAAACAAGGACGACCTCGCCGCCGCGGCCCCGGTCGCGGCGAGCCTGCCCGCCGGCTCCACCATGGAGAAGATCAAGAAGCGCGGCGAGCTGATCGTGGGCGGCTCGCTGGACGCGCCGCTGCTGTCCCAGCAGAACCCGGCGACCAAGCAGGTCGAGGGGCTGGACGCCGACTTCGGGCGGCTGCTGGCCAAGTACATCATCGGCGAGCCGAAGGTGAAGATCGTCAACTCGGCATCCGAGACGCGCGAGGCGCTGCTGTCCAACGGCACCGTGGACGTGGTCTTCCAGACCTACAGCATCACCCCCGAGCGGGCCAAGCAGGTCGCCTTCGCCGGGCCGTACTACAGCTCCGGCCTGGTCATCGCCACCAAGAAGGGCGAGAGCGGCATCACCGGCCCGGCCGACCTGAAGGGCAAGACGGTCATCGCGGGCGCCAACACCCCGGCGATCGCCGCCATCAAGAAGGCCGCCCCGGACGCCAAGATCGTGACGTTCGGCAGCGACCCCGAGTGCGTGCAGGCGCTCAAGCAGGGCCGCGGCCAGGCCTACGTCCAGGACGAGGCCGTGCTGCTGGCCTCCGCCAAGCAGGACCCCTCGATCCAGATCCAGGGCAAGCCGTTCACCAGCGACCCCTACGGCATCGGCCTCAAGCACGGCGACGCGCAGATGAAGGCGTTCGTCAACGACTGGCTCAAGCAGATCCAGTCGTCCGGCCTGTGGGCGAAGGTGTGGAAGAACTCGATCGGCACGGTCGTGCAGGGCGAGGCGCCGCAGCCGCCCGCGATCGGCTCCGCCCCGGGCTCCGAGTGACCCCCGGCCCCGCCCTGCCATGAACGTCATCACCGACCACCTGCCGGAGTTCGGCTCCGGCCTGCTGCTGACGGTCCAGCTGACCCTGCTGTCGCTGGCCGGCGCCCTGCTCGCCGGGACCGTCGTGGCCGCCCTGCGGGTCAGCCCCGTCGGCGTGCTGCGCGGCGTCGGCATGGCCTACGTCGAGACGCTGCAGAACATCCCGCTGCTGGTCTGGCTGGTGCTCGCGGTGTTCGGCCTGCCCGAGATCGGGGTCAAGGCCGGCCTGTTCACCACCGCCGCGGTGGTGATCGCGCTCTACCAGGGCGCCTACACCGCCGAGGCGATCCGGTCGGGCATCAACGCGGTGCCCGCCGGGCAGGGCGAGGCCGCCCGGGCGCTCGGGCTCACCTTCACCCAGTCGCTGCGGCTGGTCATCCTGCCGCAGGCGCTGCGCACGGTGGTCCAGCCGCTCGGCAACATCGCGATCATGACGCTGATGAACACCGCGCTGGCCGCCGCGGTCGGCGTGGTGGAGCTGACCGCCGCCGCCAACCGGGTCAACCTGGCCGAGGCGCAGCCCATCTGGATCTTCGTCGCGGCCGGTCTGGCCTACATGGCCCTGTCCGGGGTCGTCGGCCTGGTCACCGGGACACTGGAACGGAAGCTGGCGATCCTGCGATGAGCGAACCCGCCGCCTCGCGTCTGCTGTTCGACGAGCCGGGCCCGCGCGCCCGGCGCCGCATCCGGGCCGCCACCGTCCTGTCGGTCCTGGCGGGCCTCGCCCTGGCGGCGCTGGCGCTGAAGCAGTTCGCCGACAACGGCCAGCTCGCCGCCGACCGCTGGCGCCCGTACGGCACCTGGCCGATGTGGCGCTACCTGCTGGAAGGGCTGCGCTCCACCGCCGCGGCCGCCGCGGTGTCCATCGCGATCTCCATGGCGGCGGGGGTGGCGCTGGCGCTCGGCCGGGTGTCGCCCAACCGGTGGGTGCGCCTGCCGTGCGCCGCCTACGTCGAGGTCGTCCGGACGGTCCCGGCCCTGCTGCTGGTGTACGTCGTGCTGTTCGCGCTCCCGCGCTACGGCCTGGACCTGCCCCTGTTCTGGAAGCTGGTCGTGCCGCTGTCGGTGTCCAACGCCGCCGCGTTCGCCGAGGTCTTCCGGGCCGGCATCCGGTCGGTGGAGCGCGGCCAGTCCGAGGCCGGACTCGCGCTCGGCCTGACCCGGGGCCGCACGATGCGGATGATCGTGCTGCCGCAGGCCGCGCGGCGCGTGCTGCCGTCGCTGGTCAGCCAGTCGGCCGGGCTGCTGAAGGACACCTCGCTCGGCTACGTCGTCAGCTACGCCGAGCTTCTCTACAGCGGCAAGGTGCTGGCCAACTACAACCACCTGCTCATCCAGACCTACCTGGTGGTCGCGCTGGTCTACCTCGTCATCAACGCGACGCTGTCGAAGGTCGCGCGGACGCTGGAGGCGCGGCAGCGGACCCGTCCGTCCCGCGCCGTCGCCGAGGCCGTGCCGACCGCCCAACCCACCACCTGAGGACCCAGATGTACCAAGTGCTGGCCGAGGTCGTCCGCAACGGCTTCGTCGAGAGCCGCCACTACGGCAGCGTCGCCGGGCTCGCCCCGGACGGCGCGCTCGCCTACACGCGCGGCAACCCGCAGGAGACCGTGCTGCCGCGCTCCACGACCAAGCCGTTCCAGGCGGCGGCCTGCCTCGGGGCGGGCGCGCCCCTGGCCGACGAGCGCCTCGCGATCGCGGCGGGCAGCCACACCGGCGAGGACTTCCACGTCAAGACCGTCGAGGCGATCCTGGCCGACGCGGGACTCGGCGAGGACGCGCTGCGCTGCCCGGCCTCCTGGCCCGAGGACGAGCCGACCAGGGCGGGCCTGATCAGGGCGGGCCTCGGCGAGTCGCGCGTGCGCATGAACTGCTCGGGCAAGCACGCCGCCATGCTCGCCGCCTGCGTCGCCAACGACTGGCCGCTGGAGACCTACCTCGACCCGGGGCACCCGCTCCAGCAGGGCGTCCGCACCACGATGGCCGACTGCGCGGGCGAGAACCCCTCGCCCGTCGCGGTGGACGGGTGCGGCGCGCCGCTGTTCGGGCTGACCCTGGTGGGCCTGGCGCGCGCGGCCCGCGCGCTCGTCCTGGCCAAGGACGGCGCGCCCCGCGCCGTCGCCGACGCCATGCGCGCCCACCCCGAGTACGTCGGCGGGACCGGCCACGTCAACACCGAGATCATGCGGGTGCTGCCCGGCACGGTGGCCAAGGGCGGCGCGGAGGGCGTGCTCGTCGCCGCCACCGCCGCCGGCCACGCCGTCGCGGTGAAGGTCATCGACGGCAGCCCCCGCGCCACCACCGCCATCGCCCTACGCGCGCTCGCCGCGCTCGGCGCCGACACCGCCCCGGCGGCCGCGTTCGACACCGTCCCGGTGCTCGGCGGCGGCCTCCCGGTGGGCGAGATCCGCACCACTCCGGAAGGAAGCCAGTGAGTCCCCTCTACGAGATCTGCATCGACAGCGTCGCGGGCGCCGTCGCCGCCGAGCGGGCGGGCGCCCACCGTGTGGAGCTGTGCTCGGCGCTGTTCGAGGGAGGGCTCACCCCGAGCCTCGGCACGGTCCGCGCCGCGCTCGCCGCGGTGTCGTCGATCAAGGTGAACGTCATCGTCCGCCCGCGCGGCGGCGACTTCATCTACGACGAGCACGAGGTCGCGGCCATGGAGCACGACGTGGCCCTCGTCCGGGAGGCCGGCGCGCACGGCGTGGTGATCGGCGCCCTCACCCCCGAGGGCGAGGTCGACCGGCCGGTCACCGAGCGCCTCATCGCCGCGGCGGGCGGCCTGCCGATCACCTTCCACCGGGCCTTCGACATGGCGGCCGACCCGTTCGCCGCGCTGGAGACCCTCGTCGAGCTGGGCGTGGACCGGGTGCTGACCTCCGGGCAGGAGGTGAGCGTGCTGGAGGGCGCGCCGCTGATCGCCGAGCTGGTCGAGCGCGCCGGCGACCGCATCGTGGTGATGCCCGGCGGCGGCGTCAACGCCCGCAACATCGGCCGCATCCTGGCGGCGACCGGGGTCCGGGAGGTCCACTTCGCCGCGCTGACCGACGAGCCCAGCCCGGCCGTCCACCGCAACCCCCGCCCGTTCATGGGCGGCGAGCTCCGCCAGCCGGAGTACCGGCGGCGCGTCACCACCGCCGCCGCCATCGGCGCCGTCCTCGAAGCCGCCCGGTGACGACCGGGGCGTGAGACCGGGCGGCGGCCGGGACGAGGGGGACGGGCGCCGCCCGTGCGGGCCCGCCGGCGCTCAGGCGCCGGTGGGCCCGTGCCATTCGACGAGCAGGACGGTGGCGTCGTCCTGGAAGCTGCCGTCGTGGTGCTCCAGGACGGCGCGCATGAGGCGGCGCAGGGTCTCGGGGACCGGCAGGCCGTCGGCGGTGTGGCGGATGACGAACTCGGTGAAGCGGTCGAGGCCGAACTCGCGGCCGTGGCGGTCGCGGGCCTCGGTGATGCCGTCGGTGTACAGCAGCACCCGGTCGCCGGGCTGCAGCTGCTCGGTGCACAGGGTGGGGGTCAGGCCGAGGTCCAGGCCCATGGGGTGGGCCGGCGGGCAGGGCAGCCGGGTGGTCCAGCGGCCGTCGCGGATCACCACCGGCGGCTGGTGGCCGCGGTTGACCCAGCTGAGCGTGCCGCCGGCGGTGTCCAGCTCGGCCATGATCGCGGTGACGTACCGGGTCTCCTCGCCGAACTCCTCGATCAGCACGCGCTCGATGCCGCGGCTGCTGTCGGCCAGGCCCGCGCCCTGGCGGCGCTGGTTGCGGCAGGAGGCGATCGCCAGGTTGGCCGCCAGCCCGGCGGCCACGTCGTGGCCCATCGCGTCGAAGACCGCCAGGTGCACGGTGTCGCCGGAGATCGCGTAGTCGAAGGCGTCGCCGCCGATCTGGTAGGTCGGCTCCAGCACCGCGCCGATCGTCACGCCGGGGTTGGCGAAGGTCAGCGGCGGCATCAGGTTCCACTGCATCTCGGCGGCCACGTTCATCGGCCGGGTGCGCACCAGCCGGGCGTAGGAGTCGCTGTAGGGCCGGGAGCTGACGATCACCAGCGCCGCCAGCGACGCCAGGTGGCGGGTGCGCTCCAGCGCCGCCTTCTCGCCGACGCCGGGGGCGGCGCTGACGCGCAGCACGCCCAGGCGCTCGGTGCCGTCCAGCACCGGCACCCACCAGTACTCCGGCTCGCCCTCGTCGGGGCCGTACTTCGGCAGGGTGCGCACCTCCTGGAAGGCCCGCCCGGCCAGCGTGGCGTCGATCCGCAGCTCCTCGGTCAGGGGATCGACCTCCGGTATGCGGTCGCTCAGCAGGCGCAGCACCGTCTGCTGGAGGTCGGCCAGGTAGATCTGCACCCCCTCCAGGCCCGCCTTCCGGGCGTAGTGCGCGACCAGGCCCGGGACCTGCTCCATCGACGCGAGGTGGCTGGCCTCCAGCAACCCCGTCAGCATGCGCTCGACGCCGCGCTCGTCCTCGATGTCCGCTCCCGCTCCGGCGGCGGGCGGCCTCTCGGCGGCCGCCGCCGCTTCCCGTCAGATCGTCGTGTCCCGCGGACGTCCCCTTCCCCGGAAACGGGGCCGGGATGCCGCGCTCGCTCCGCGTGTGACGGAACCGATCACCATCGGCGCCGGGACTCCCGGGCCGGCCCGGAGGACCGGGGGCCGCGCCCAGGTGTTCCGGCGGCCGCTCAGGAGGCCGGCGCCAGCTCCTGGACGAACCAGGCGATCGTGGACCGCAGGCCCTCCTCGACCGTCACCTTCGGCTTCCAGCCCAGCACCTCCTGGGCGAGCGTGGTGTCGGGCCGCCGCACGGCGGGGTCGTCCACCGGGCGCTCGATGAACCGGACGCGCGACCGCGACCCGGTCATCTCGATGATGAGCTTGGC
The DNA here is from genome assembly GCA_044456955.1 of Spirillospora sp. NPDC050679. Classification (GTDB taxonomy): domain Bacteria; phylum Actinomycetota; class Actinomycetes; order Streptosporangiales; family Streptosporangiaceae; genus Spirillospora. The sequence continues at coordinate 263,492 of JBITGK010000002.1, forward strand.
GAGGTCGAGCATCGAGGTCTCGAACGGGCTGCCGATGTTCATCGGCCCCGGGTGTCCGGACTCGGCCAGCTCCAGGATGCCCCGCACGGTGTCGTCCACGTAGCAGATCGACCGGGTCTGGGTGCCGTCGCCGGTCACGGTGAGCGGCTCGCCGGTCAGGGCCTGCTCCAGGAACGTCGGGATGGCGCGGCCGTCGTTCGGGCGCATCCGCGGGCCGTAGGTGTTGAAGATCCGCACGATGGCGGTGTCCAGGCCGCGGAAGTGCCGGAAGGCCGAGGTCAGGGCCTCGCCGAAGCGCTTGGCCTCGTCGTAGACGCTGCGCGGGCCGACCGGGTTGACATTGCCCCAGTACGACTCGGTCTGCGGGTGCTCCAGCGGGTCCCCGTACACCTCCGAGGTCGAGGCCAGCAGGAAGCGGGCGTTCTTGCGGTCGGCGAGCTCCAGGGCGTGCCGGGTGCCCTGGCTGCCGACCTCCAGCGTCTGGATGGGCAGCCGCAGGTAGTCGGCCGGCGAGGCGGCCGAGGCGAAGTGGAACACCCGGGTCACCGGGCCGTCGACGTCCACGGGGTCGGTGACGTCGCAGCACCGGAACTCGAACCCGGGCCGGTCGCGCAGGTGGGCGATGTTGCGGGCGGCCCCGGTCAGCAGGTTGTCCAGGCACACCACGGCCGAGCCCCGGTCCAGCAGGGCCTCGCACAGGTGCGAGCCGAGGAACCCGGCGCCGCCGGTCACCACGGCGCGTTCGCTGGTCATCATGTTCTTCCTTCCGTGCGGATGGTCGTGTCGGCGAGCAGGCGCGCGGCCGCGTCGGCGACCGCGTCCGCCCGGAGCTCCAGCAGGCCGGGGTCGGGCGCGCGGCCGTGCGGGTCGCCGCGCCGGCCGGTCCACAGCACGGTGTGCCGGGGCCGGTCCGGCGGTCCCCACCAGGCGGGCGGGGTCGGTCCGAACAGCAGCACCGAGGGAGTGCGGTAGGCGGTCGCCAGGTGGCCCGTCCCGGTGTCCCCGCAGACCACCAGGCGGGCGCCGGCGACCAGCGCGGCGAGGTCGAGCAGGTCGGTGCGGCCCGACAGGTCGGCGTCGGCGGGCAGCCCGGCCCGCTCGGCGACCCGCCGGGCGAGCGCGGTCTCGCCGGGGCCGCCGGTCACCACGACCCGGTGGCCGTCGGCGCGCAGCGCGGCGGCGACGGCCGCGAACCGCTCGGCCGGCCAGCGGCGCGCGGGCGACGCCGCGCCCGGGTGGACGACGACGGCCCCGGGCGCGGGCGACTCGCGCGGCGGCGGGGCGAGGTCGAGGTCGTCGGGGTCGGCGGTCCAGCCGTGCCAGGAGGCCAGCCGGCACCAGCGCCGCACCTCGTGCTCTTCCGGCTCCCAGTCAGGGCCGATCGCCTCGGGGACGTCGGGGTGGGCGAAGCCCAGCAGGCGGCCGGGCCGCAGGCCCAGCAGCAGGCGGTGGCTCTCGGGGCCGCGCCCGTGCAGGTTCACCGCCACGTCCACCGGCCCGGTCGCGGGCAGAGGCGCCAGGCCCGGGGTGTGCAGCACCTCGTCCGCCGCCCCCGACAGCCGGACCAGCGGCTCCAGGGCGCGGGGCGCGGCGAGGACCAGCCGGTGGCCCGGCAGTCCCCGCCGCACCGCCCGCAGCGCGGGCACCCCGGCGAGCAGGTCGCCCAGGCCGAGGGCCCGCAGTGCCAGCGCCTGGGGCCGCCTCAGGGCCACGACGGCTCCGCCGACGGCGTCACGATCAGCTCCCGCACCTCGCAGCCGGGCGGCTGGGACAGCGCGAACGCCACGGCCGCCGCGACGTTCTCGGGCGGGTTGAGCTGCGCGTCGGGGCCGGGCTTGTACTGCTCGGTGCGGCCGTCGAAGAAGGCGGTGGCCATGCCGCCAGGCACCAGCATGGTGACGCCGACCTCCCCCGCCAGCTCGATGGTCAGCGCGCGGGTGAAGCCCACCACGCCGAACTTGGACGCGCAGTAGGCGCTGGCGTCGCTGAGCGCGCGCAGCCCGAGGGTGGAGGCGCAGGTGACGATCCTGGGGTTGGCCGACCGCCGCAGGTAGGGCAGCGCGGCGCGCACGATGCGGACGGTGCCGAGCAGGTTGACCTCGACGACGCGCTCCCAGTCGTCGGCGGGCACGTCCTCCAGCCGGCCGCAGGCGTCGATCCCCGCCGCGGTGACCACCGCGTCCAGGCCGCCGGCCTGCTCGGCCAGGATGCGCACCGCCTTCTCGGCGGCCTCCCGGTCGGTCAGGTCCGCCTCGATGTGGTCCACCCCGCCCCCGGCCGGCTGCCGGTCCACGACCAGCGGGCGGCCGCCGTCGTCGGCGACGCGGCGGGCGACGGCCTGGCCGAGGCCCGAGGCCCCGCCGGTGATCAGAACGTTCATGGTCTGCTTCCTTTCGTCGCGGTCGAGATCAGACGGGTGGTCGAGCGCCCCTCCAGCAGGGGCAGCAGGACGATCTCCCCGCCGTAGGCGCGCACGGTGTCGGCCTCGGGCAGGGGCGCGCCGGCGTAGTCGGCGCCCTTCACCCAGACGTCGGGGCGCAGCTTGTCCAGCAGGGTCGCGGGCGTGTCGTCGTCGAACACCACGGTGGCGTCCACGGCGCTGAGCGCCCGCAGGACCTGGACCCGGTCGTCGGCGGTGGTGACGGGCCGAGTGGGGCCCTTGCGGCGGCGCACCGAGGCGTCGGAGTTCACGCACACCACCAGGCAGTCGCCGAGCCGGCGGGCCTGCTGGAGCAGGCTGACGTGGCCGACGTGCAGCAGGTCGAAGCAGCCGCCGGTGGCCACCACCGTGCCGCCCGCGCGCCGGGTCCGCTCGGCCACGTCGAAGGCGTCGAGCGTGCGCTGGGGCGGGACGCTGGGCGCGCCGTCCCGGGCGAGCCGCTCGGCCAGCGCCGAGGCCCCGCCCGCGCTGACGAAGTCCGAGGCGTACCGGACGGCGGCGCCGACGGCGTCGGTGAGGCCGCCGCCGTCGGCCAGGACCTGGGCGGCGCGGGTGGCGAAGCTGTCGCCCGCGCCGCAGGGGTCGCCCGCGGCGGGTTCGGCCGGGATGAGGAACGGCGCGTCCGAGCCGTTGGCCAGCAGGGCGCCCCGCGCGCCGAGGGTGACCGCCACGCTCCGCACCCCCCAGGCGTCGGCCAGGACGCGGGCGCGCCGCGTGGTGGCCGACAGCCCGGCGCCGTCGATGCCGTCGTCGTGGGCGGCCGCCAGGCGGCGCGCCTCCTCCTCGTTCGGGGTGAGCAGCCGCGTGCCGGGCACGGGCGGCTCGCCGCGCGGGTGCGGGTCCCAGACGACCGGCGCGCGGTCCGGCAGGTCGGCGAGCAGGGCCCGGACGGTCTCGTTCCTGGTCACCCCGCGCCCGTAGTCCGACACCAGGACCGTTCCGGCGCCGCGCAGCGCCTCGGTGACGGCGGGCTCCACCGGCCCGCCGTCCACCTCGCCCTCGCCCGCGTCCAGGCGCGCGACCGACTGGCCGCCGACGCGGATGCGCGTCTTGCACGGCGTGCCGCCCCGCAGGCGCAGCGGCGCGATCTCCACGTGCGGGGCGAGCATCGTGCGCAGCCGCCGGCCCGCGTCGTCCTCGGCCAGCGCGGTCACCAGGACGACCTCGCGGCCGTCGGCGGCCGCCAGCAGCGCCGCGAGGCCCGCCCCGCCCGGACGCGGGTGCTCGACGGCCTCCTCGATCACCGGGACGGGCGCGTCCGGGCACAGCCGGCCGGCGCTGCCGACGACGTCCACGTCCAGCAGGACGTCGCCGACCACGACCAGCGGCCCGGTCACCGCCGCTTCTCCAGGGACCGGTCCACCACGCAGCACAGCAGGTGCACCGCGGCCAGGTGGATCTCCTGGACGGTGGAGGTGCGCGCGGCGTCCACGGTGACGGCGTCGTCGCTGGCCTGGGCCAGCGGGTTCGGCCCGGGGCCGGTGATGGACCACACGGTGAGGCCGAGCTGGCGGGCGCGGCGCGCGGCGGCCAGGACGTTGGGGCTGTGCCCGCTGGTGGACAGGCAGACCAGGACGTCGCCGGGGCGGCCGTGCGCCTGGACCTGGCGGGAGAACATGTGCACCAGGCCGTAGTCGTTGCCGATGGCGGTGAGGGCGGAGGTGTCGCCGTGCAGCGGGATGGCGGCGAGCGGCGCCCGCTCGTCCTCGAAGCGGCCGACCAGCTCGGCGGTCAGGTGCTGGGCCTCGGCGGCGCTGCCGCCGTTGCCGCAGGCCAGCAGCTTGCCGCCGGTCTCCAGCAGGCGGGCGAGCCGCTGCCCCCACCGCTCGATCGTCGGCGTCCAGGCGCGGAACCGCAGCGCGGCCTGGGCCAGGTCCTCCAGCCGCTGGTCCTCGATGCTCGGAGCCGCGGTCGTCTGCTGCTGTGTCGTGGCGGTCATGCTCGTACCTCCCCCTGGGCCATGGCCCGGGCGTAGACCTCGCTGGTGGTGGCGGCGACGCGGGACCAGCAGTAGCCGTCCCGCGCCCGCCGCGCGGCGGCCTTGCCGAGCCGGGCGCGGCGGACCGGGTCGGCCAGCAGCGCGTTGATCTGCCGTGCGGTGCCGGCCGGGTCGCGCGGCGGCACCAGCACGCCGGTCTCGCCGTCCACGACGGTGTCGACGTGCCCGCCGACCCCGGTCGCGACGACCGGCGCCCCGCACGCCATCGCCTCCAGCGGCACCATGCCGAACGGCTCGTACCAGGGCAGCGTGACGACCAGGTCGGCCGAGCGCAGCAGCGCCGGCACCTGGTCGCGGGTCTGCCGCCCGACGAACTCCACGCGGTCGGCGACCCCCGCCCGCTCGGCGACGCCGCGGAGCCTGCGCGCCTCGGGGTCGTCCTCCAGCGCGGCGGCGGGCGGGCCGCCCGCGACGACCAGCTCGGCGCCGGGGACCAGGGCCAGCGCCTCGATGGCGGTGTCCACCCCCTTGCGCTCCACCAGCCGCGACAGCGCGACCAGCCGGGGCCGCTCGCCGCGCGGCGCGGCGGGGCCGTCGGGCCCGAACCGGCTGAGGTCCACCCCGCACGGGACGACCGCGATCTTCTCCGGCGGCACGCCCATCTCGGCCAGCTCGCGCGTCTCGTCGCTGCAGGTGGCGATGACGGCGTCGGCGGCCCGGCCGATCTCGCGCTCCAGGGCGATGCGCTCGGCCGGGCTCGTGTCGTCACCGCCCTGGTGGCGGCGCTTGACGGTGCCGAGCGCGTGGTAGGTCTGCACGACCGGCACCCGCGCCCCGGTCAGCCGGCCCGCCGCCTGGAGCGCCGCGAGCCCGCTCATCCAGAAGTGCGCGTGGACCACGTCCGGTGGGTCCTCGCTCCAGCGGCTCTCCAGGTAGCGGCCGAAGTCGGGCATCCACGCCAGCAGGCGGTCCTTGGGGACCTCGCCCGCGGGGCCGGCGGGGACGTGCTCGACGGTCACGCCCGGCGCCAGCCGCACCCGGTCCGGCAGGCCCGCGTCGTCGCGGCGGGTGTAGACCGTGACATGGTGCCCCTGGCCGCCCAGCCGGGCCGCGAGGTCGGCGACGAACACGTTCTGCCCGCCGCCGTCGGCGCCGCCCAGCCCCGCGCGGGTGGCGAGCGGGCTGGCGTGCTCAGAGATCATGGCCACTTTCATCGGGTTACCTCCGTCAGCAGGCGCTGCCAGTCGCGCAGGAAGCGGGCGAGGCCGTACCGCTGCGCGGCGAACGCCCTGCCCTCCTTGCCGAGCTGGCGGGCGCGTTCCGGGTCGTGCAGCAGGGAGCGGGTCGCTTCGGCGAGGGTGTCCACGCGGGTGCTCAGCACCCCGGCCTCCGGGGGCACCGCCTCGATCGCCTCGGTGGTGGCCAGCGCCACCACCGGCATGCCGATCAGCATCGCCTCGATCAGCGACAGCCCCAGCGAGGTCCACCGGAAGGGGTGCAGGTAGAGGCGGCGGCGGGCCAGCTCGGCGTGCATCCGCCGCTGCGGCAGGTCCTCGAAGGTCCACAGCGACTCCGGCGGGATGCCGAGCCTGCGGGGCGCGTCGGCGACGCGCATCCCGAACAGGTCGATCGGGGCCGCGCGGACCAGGCGCGGCAGCAGGTCGGTGCCGGTGACCCGGCCGCGCGCCAGCGGGTCGTTGACGACCACCCCCGCGCGCGGCAGGTCGCCGGAGTACAGGTGGCCCGGATCGACCACGCCGTGCTCGATCACGGTGGCCGGGGCGCGGCCGCAGTTCCAGAACAGGTCGTTGAAGTGGGTGACGTGCACGACCGGGATGTCGGAGCGGTCGTGCAGGAAGTGCCGGCTGTCGGGGACCACCTCCTCGGGCCGGCCGACGTCGGAGGCGGTGCGCCGCGGGGTGTCGTGCTCGACGTAGACCGCCGGGACGTCGCGGCCCGGCCTGCGGCCGAGCCACTCCTCCGCCAGCCGCAGCTCGTGCGGGCGCTGCAGGACCACGACGTCCACGTGCTCGTCGCGCAGCCGGTCGTGCGGCACCTCGACGGCGCGGTCGGGCCACGGGAAGGTGCGGGCCCGGCCGAGGCCGTCCTTCCCCCGGTCGGGCGTGACCGGGATCAGGGTGGTGTGGGGGCCGTGCACGAACGAGGTGGCCCACGAGCCGTGCACGTGCCACAGCAGGACCCTCATCGGACGACCTCCTCGACGGCGGCGGCGACCCGTTCGGCGGTCACCGAGGACAGGCAGGGATGGCCGGGGAACGGGCAGACCGTCACCCGGGTGTCCTTGCAGGGCGCGTCCTGGTCGCCCAGCAGGACGGTCCGGACGCCGTAGGGCGCCCACCGCGCGGCCGGGACGGTCGGCGCGAACAGCGACACCAGCGGCGCGCCCACGGCCGCGGCCAGGTGCGCGGGGCCGGTGTTGCCCGCCACCACGGCGGACGCCCCGGCCAGCACCGCGGCCAGTTCCGGCAGTGAGGTGCGGCCGCCGAGGTCCAGCCCGGCGACGCCCGCGACCTGCGCGGTCAGCTCCTTCTCCTCCCGGTGGCCGGTGACGATGACGCGGTGCCCGGCGTCGGCGAGCACCCGGACGGCCTCGGCGCACCGCTCGGGCGGCCAGGCCCGCGCCGGGACCGAGGTGCCCGGGTGGACGACCACGTAGCCGGGGTCGCCGGTGAGTCCGGTGACGTCCGGGAGCGGCCCGCGGATGCGCAGCCGGGTGTCGGCCGGGGCGGGGAAGCCCGCGGCCTCGGCGAGCGCCAGCATGCGCTCGGTCTCGGGGATGTCGGTGTCGCAGCGGTGCCGCAGGTCCAGCAGCGAACCCGGGTAGTCGTCGCTGATGCCGCCGATCCACGGGACCCCGGCCAGCCGCAGCAGCAGCGCCAGCGGCAGCGGCGACTGGTGGAAGGAGGTGAAGACCAGCGCGCGGTCGAAGCCGCCGAGCAGCCCGACGAGCCGGTCGATCCCGGCGGGCTCCACCGGGCCGGGCTCGGGGTCGATCCACGGCGCGCGCCACTCCACGACGCGGTCCACCCCGGGCAGCAGGTCGGCGGCGGCCCGGCCGCGCGGGCCGCAGAGCATGACCACCTCGTCGGCGCGCTCGGCGACGGCCCGCACCGCCGGTCCCGACAGCAGCACGTCCCCGAGGTTGTCCAGCCGGACGACCAGCGCCCTCACGGCGTCGCTCCCGGGCCGGGCCGGTCGCGGTCGTCCTCCGGGGCGCCCACCTCCAGCACGCTGTCGGCGGGGACGGCGTCCTCCAGGACCAGGGCGACGGCGGCGCACAGGTCCGGGGCGACCTCCTTGGCCGACTCCACCTCCTCGGGCAGGGTCCGGTCGGTCGGCACCAGGATGCCGCGCGCCCCGGCGGCGGCCGCGGCCTCCATGTCGCGGCCGATGTCGCCGATGACCACGCAGTCCGCCGGCTGCACGCCGAGCCGGGCGGCGGCCCGCTCGATCAGGCCGGGCTCGGGCTTGCGGCAGGCGCAGCCGTCGCCGTCGTCGTGCGGGCAGTACTCCCACGCGTCGAAGCGGCCGAGCAGCTCCTCCACCCGGGCGTTGACGCGCCGGACCTGCTCCTCGGTGACCAGCCCCTTGGCCACCCCGGACTGGTTGGAGACCACGCCGACGCGCACGCCGCCGCGGCGCAGCTTGTCCAGGGCCTCCTGCGCGCCCGGCATCGGCTCGACCCACGCGGGGTCGCCGTTGTAGGGCACGTCGCGGATCAGCGTGTCGTCCCGGTCGAACAGCACCACCGGCCTGGGCTTCCACGGCCCGGCGTCGCGGTGGGCCAGCGTCCCGCGGACGCGGTGCCGGACCGCGGCCGGCGGGATCGCGGCGCTGGTGACCAGCATCCGGAACGTCTCGCCGGGCGTGCGCGGCCCCGGGCGGATGCGGGCGGCGGCGAACTCCGCCGTCATCGCCGCCCAGACGGCGGCCGCCCCGAGCATGACCGCCCTGCCCGCGGGGCGGCGCCGCGCCGGGGCGGCGGCGAGCGCCAGCAGTCCCGCGGCGGTGGTCAGCACGTGCCGGGGGAACCGGCCGTTGTGCTCCCGCGCCCGCAGCCGCCAGTCGCGGCCGTGCACGCGCGCCATCAGGACGTCGTCGGCGTTGCCGGCCTGCACGCGCACCGACGCCCAGAACCCGGCGGGCCGCACCGGATGGACGATGCGCCGCGAGCCGCGGACCAGGCGGCAGCCCAGGGCGGTCACGCGCAGCGCCAGGTCGGCGTCCTCGCGGAAGGCGCGCGGGAACCGCTCGTCGAAGCCGCCGACCGCGACGAGCACCCGCCGCCGGTAGGCCATGTCGGCGGTGATCCAGGCCGCCGACTCCAGCCCGGCGGTGTTGCGCTCCCAGTCGGTCGGGCGGCGGTCGTCCGGCAGCGGCACCGTGACCCGGCCCTGCGAGCCGCCGACGCCGCCCGACACCGAGCCCAGGTCTTCCAGCAGGTCGGCGGCCCATCCGGGCGTGGGGACGACGTCGTCGTCCAGGAACACCACCCAGGCGCCGGACGCGGCGCGCCATCCGGTGTTGCGCGCGGCGGCGGGACCGCGCCCGCCCGACCGCAGCACCAGGACCTTCTCCCCCAGGCCGTCGGGCAGGGGGAGGGGCGCGCCGGCGCGGGGCCGGTCGTCCACGATGAGGATCTCCTGCGGGCCGGGCCCGGAGGCGGCCGCGACCGACTCCAGCAGGGCCTCCAGCGTGACGCGCAGGCTGGGCCGGCCGACGGTGGGGATGACGACGCTGTAGGAAAGCGGCCCGCTCACCGCCCGAACACCTCGCCGCGCCGCACCACGTACGGGCCGATGGCCAGCAGGTCCACCGGCGCCGAGCCGAAGCACTCCAGCGCGTCGCGCGGGTCGTCCACCATCGGGCGGCCCGCGGTGTTCAGGCTGGTGTTGATGACCACCGGCAGGCCGGTGCGCGCCTCGAAGGCCGCCAGCAGGTCGGCGACCAGCGGCTCGTCGGCGCGGTCGATCGTCTGGATGCGGGCGGTGCCGTCCACGTGCACCACGGCCGGGATGCGGTCGCGCCACTCGGGCTTCACGCCGTGCACGAACAGCATGTACGGGCTGGGGACCGGCCCCTCGAAGATCTCGGCGGCGCGGTCGAGGGCGACCATCGGCGCGATGGGCCGGAACTGCTCGCGGCCCTTGACGTCGTTCAGGCGCTCCAGGTTCGCGGCGTTGCCCGGGTGGGCCATCAGCGACCGGTGCCCCAGGGCGCGCGGCCCGTACTCGCTGCGCCCCTGGAACCAGGCCACGACCTGGTCGCGGGCCAGCGCGTCGGCGACGGTGGCGGCCAGGTCGGCGGGCCTGTCGTAGGGCACGCGGGCGGTGTCGAGCCAGGCTGCCAGCTCCGCGTCGTCCCACTGGCGGCCGAGCGCCGCCCCGGGCATCGCGGAGATGGTGTCGCCGCCCTCCCGGGCGACGTGCAGGGCGGCTCCCAGCGCCGTCCCGGCGTCGCCGGCGGCGGGCTGGATCCAGATCTCCTCGTAGGGGCCGTCGGCGGCGAGCCGCGAGTTGGCCACGCAGTTGAGCGCCACGCCGCCCGCCATCATCAGGCGGCGCGAGCCGGTCCGCTCGTGCAGCCACCCGGCCAGCTCCAGCAGCACCTCCTCCAGGCGGAGCTGCACGCTGGCGGCGAGGTCGGCGTGGTCCTCGGCCCAGTCGTCCTCGTCCTCCAGCGGCTTGGCGAGCACCGCCCAGTCGATCTTGCCGACCTCGAAGCCGCCGTCGCCGGTGGCGCGCACCAGGCGGCGCAGCTCGTCGGCGAAGCGCGGCGTGCCGTAGGACGCCAGCGCCATGACCTTGTACTCGTCGCAGGAGCGCAGGAAGCCCAGGTGCTCGGTCAGGTCCTCGTACATCAGGCCCAGCGAGTGGGGCAGGCGCTGCGTGGCCAGGGTGGTCAACGCGCCGTCGGCGTAGGTGCCGGCCAGGTGCGAGTGCGACTCGCCGCGCCCGTCGAGCACCAGCACGTCGCCCTCGCCGGGGCCGGGCGCGGCGAGCCCGGCGGACGCGGCGTGCGCGACGTGGTGCGGGACGTAGTGGAAGATGCCGGGGTCCAGGCCCGGCAGCGCGGAGGCCAGCATGTACGGCGCGCGCTGCGCGTACAGGGTGCGCAGCCTCTCCCAGTCGCCCTCGTGGCCCGCGAGGCCCGGCTCGACCAGCGCCGGGTCGTAGGAGTAGGCGACCGCGTCGAGGTCCCCCGGCTCCAGGTCCGCCTCCGCGAGGCACCACCGGGCCGCCTTCTCGGGCAGCTCCCAGGCCGAGAAGGCGTAGGGCCGCTTGCCGTGCTTGCGCCGGCTGAAGCGCTCCTCCTCCGCGGCGGCGACCACCTGGCCGTCCACCACCAGGGCGGCGGCGGGGTCGTGGAAGATGGCGTTGATCCCGAGAACACGCATACGGATCTCCAATGCAGGTTGCGCGTGCAGCACGGAGTCGGTCGAGCACGCTGAGTGACGGCCTGTGCCCATGCTGGGGCGCCGGTGTTGTGGAGTGTTTTGCCGTACGGGCAGACGTTGGCTCTCTTACCCCGAGCCGCACCGGGAAACGTGAGCGATCGGCAGGTTTTGCCTTGTAGTGATGACTGTCCGCTTTATCTATGTCGCCTTTATAGAGAAGAGTAACTACATGTTGCCGTGAGGGCGGGTATCAGCTGAGTTATGTGCTGCACCGTCGTCGTCATCACCCACGGCCGCCGGGAGGGGCTCCTGTCCTCCCTGGCCAGGCTGCGCGACCTGCCCGAGCGCCCGCCGGTCATCGTCGTGGACAACGCCTCGCCGGACGGGTCCGCCGACGCGGTGGAGGAACACTTTCCGGAATTCACCCTCTTACGCGCCGGCAGTAATCTCGGAGCGATCGGCCGGAATGTCGCCCTGGACCATGTCCGGACCCCTTATGTCGCCTTTTGCGATGACGACACCTGGTGGGAACCGGGCGCGCTGGCAAAGGCGACCGCCCTTCTCGCCGAGCATCCGGGGCTCGCCGTCGTGACGGGCCGCATCCTGGTGGAGCCGGGCGGGCGGGAGGACCCCATCGTCGCCGAGCTGCGCGACTCTCCGGTGCCGGGACCGGACTGGATGCCGGGTCCCGCGCTCGGCTCGTTCCTGGCCGGCGCGTCGGTCCTGCGCACCGCCGCGTTCCGGCAGGCGGGCGGCTTCTCGGCCCGCCTCTGGCTGGGCGGCGAGGAGGAGCTGCTGGCCACCGACCTGCTGTCCCTCGGCTGGCGGCTCTGCTACGCCGAGGACGTGCTCGTCCACCACCAGCCCTCGCCGCTGCGGGAGGCCGACCTGCGCCGCCGGCACGGCATCCGCAACACCCTGTGGACGACCTGGCTCCGCCGCCCGGTCGGCAGCGCGGCCCGGCGCACCGGGCACCTGCTGCGCACGGTCCCGCGCGACGCCGTCACCGCCCGCGCCCTCGCCGAGGCGGTCGCCGGAATCCCCTGGGTGCTGCGCGAGCGGACCCTGGTCCCGGCCGAGGTCGAGCACAGCCTGCGCCTGCTGGAGGGGCCGCAGCGGCGCTCCCGCGCGCGCCGCTACGTCAGCTAGGAGGCAGTCGTGTCCGATGTGACGATCGTCGTCGCCACCCGCGACCGGGGCCCGGAGCTGCGCCGCAGCCTGGCCGAGCACGACGCCCCGGTCATCGTCGTCGACAACGCCTCGACCGATGGGACGGCCGAGGTCGCGAGCGCGGCCGGGGCCCGGGTGATCCGGCTGTCCCGCAACCTGGGGGCCGCCGCGCGCAACCTCGGCGTCCGCGAGGCGGGCACGCGGTACGCCGCGTTCGCCGACGACGACTCCTGGTGGGCGCCCGGCGCGCTGGACCGGGCCGTCGAGATCATGGACGCGCACCCGCGCGCGGCGCTGCTCGCCGCGCGGGTCCTGATCGGCGAGGAGCAGCGGCTCGAACCGGTCTCGGAGCTGATGGCCCGCGCGCCGCTCGGCCGCCCCGCCGACCTGCCGGGGCCGTCGATCATGGGCTTCCTGGCCTGCTCGGTCATCGTCCGCCGGGACGCCTTCCTCGCGGTCGGCGGGTTCTCGCCGGTGCTGCACTTCGGCGGCGAGGAGGAGCTGCTCGCCCTCGACCTGGCGGCGGCCGGATGGGGGCTGGCGTACGTGCCGGAGCTGGTCGTCCACCACCACCCGTCGCCGCACGGCCGGGACCCGGCGGCCCGCCGCCGCCGCGAGACCCGCAACCGCCTGCTCACCGCGTGGCTGCGGCGCCCGCTGCCCGCCCTCGGCCAGATCGCCGTGGAGTCGCTGGGCACCCCGCACGGCCGCCGCGGCCTGGCCGACGCGGTCCGGACGCTGCCCCTGCTGCTCGGCGCCCGCCGGACGGTGCCGCGCCACGTGGAGGCGGCCCGCGCCAGCCTCGCCGACTACTGACCGCCGGCGCCCCGGGAGAACGGCTGCGCGCCTACGGGAAGGCCCACTACCCGCGCGTCTCCCTGGTCTCCCGTATGGCCCCCGACATCACGTCCGGGAGCGGATGAGGCGGGAGGCCCACCAGCCGCCCGCGCTCAGGACCACCAGGCCCACCGGCGCGATCCACACCATCGGCGAACCCGGCTCCCGCAGCGCGCTGCCGAGACCGACGTACACGAGCGTGCCCGGCACGATCCCGAGCGCGGTGCCCGCCATGTACGGCGCGAACCGCACCCCCGCCACCCCGGCCCCGTAGTTGACCGCGCCGAACGGGAACAGCGACACCATGCGCAGCACCAGGATCGACTCGAAGCCGCGGCGCGACAGGTACGCCTCCAGCCGGGCGAGCCGCCCCGACCCGGTGTACCGGGCCACCGCCGGACGCCCCAGCAGCCTGGCCAGGCCGAACGAGAGCGCCGCGCCCGCCGTGGCCCCGACGAGCACCGCCGCCGACCCCAGGGCGACCCCGAAGAGCGCCCCGGCGGAGGCGTTCAGTACCGAGCCGGGCACCAGCACCGAAACCGCCAGCGCGTAGCAGACCATGAAGACCAGCGGTCCCCAGAAGCCGAGCGAGTCGACCCATTCGCTGATGCCGTCCCACAGGTCGCCGCCGCCCAGCGCCATCAGCACCCCGAGCCCGACCAGCACGGCGACGAAGGCCAGCAGTTTCAGCAGGGCCCCACGGGGCGCGGCCTCCTCGCCCACCTCAGCCTGGGGCGCGTCTTCCTGCGACGCGGACGGGACGGGGACGGCGTCACCGGGACTGCCACTCATGCGCGCTCCTCGCCGGGGGTCGGGACGACGATCCGGCCCCAGCGCCGGGCACCCCCTGCTGCGACCGTACCGTTCGTCACGTAAGTACCGCCTTCGCCCCGCATCATGGCGGAACGCCCTCCGCCGTCCACGGCGTCTGACGAGGCGGGACTCCCGCCGGGCGGGCGTCTGCCGGTGCCCGGTCGCGGTCGGTGTCTTGGATCGGGTTCAGGCGGGTAGAAGGGGCCTGTCGCTCCCGGGCCGAACATGACATGAGGAGGCGGCGTGGCCGAGCTGACGGTGGCGGACGACCGGGCGGAACCGGACGTCCTCGCTGACCACTGGCGGTCGCCGGACGGGCGGAACGCCCTGTCCCGAGCGCGGCGCGCGGTGCGCGGGCGGTTGCGCGACTGGGGTCTGGCCTCGGTGGCCGACGACGTGCTGGCCCAGCTCGGCAGGCTGGTCGCCGGCGCCTCGCCGGCCGGGCTGGAGCTGCGGATGCGAGTGGTCCGGCCCGTGCGGCTGCTGCTGTGCGAGGTCTACGGGGTCGGCGGCGGGGAGCGCACGCCCTCGCTCATCGGCGTCGTGGCCGTCACCTACGGGTCGCGGACGCGGCCGGGCAGGCCGCCCACCGGCTTCACCCACTCCTTCCGGTTCCTGCCCGAGGACGGGAGGGCCTGACGGCGGCGCTCACACCGCGCACCGGGCCGTCTCCAGGCGCCGGGAGAACCACACGATCTTCCCAGCGGCCGCCGGGTACCAGCCGTGGGAGCTCGCCATCCCGGCGAGCAGCCCCAGACCGCGCCCGTGCTCGTCGGCCGCCGTCGGGGTGACGGGGTCCGGCGGCGCGGGGCTGCCGTCGCCGACGTGGCAGTACAGGACGTCCTCGTCCAGGGAGAGCCCCAGCAGGATGGGGCTCGCGCCGTGCTGGAACGCGTTGGTCACCAGCTCGCTGACCATGACGATCGCGGCGTCGGAGTCGGTCCCCCGTTCCGCCAGGGCCTCGCGGACCAGCCTGCGGGCCTGCGCGGCGGCGGTCTCGGCCCAGGCCAGCTCCCAGGTGCGCCATCCCGGGCCCGGGAGCGCCGGCGGCAGGCGCGGGGCGCGCCGGGACGAGGCGTCCGCCGCCCGCGCGTCCTGCCGCAGGCGCGCCGACACCGCCTCCAGCACGTACTCCTGCGCGCTGGTCCCGGCGAGCGAGGCCGCCGCGTCGATGATGGCCAGGGCCTCCGGCGCCAGGTCGATCCGCAGGCACCGCGGCCCCGGTTCCTCCACGGGACGGCAGGTCGTGGCCGCCGATAGGTGATCGCGCATGTCGCACCGCTCCGAGTCGTCCGAAGACGGTGTCACCGGGGTCCGGGGTGGCCAGCCGCCGTGAGGTCGTCCGGCCCGTGGGCGCGGACTCGCGTTCATCTCTACCCGCGCGTATCGCGACCAATCCGGCCGTACCCGCCCGGGTCGATCACGCGCCCTCCGCGCCGGTGAGGCGGTGGAGGCGGAGCGCCAGGTGCAGCTCCAGGGCGCGGGACGGGGTGTTCCAGTCCTCGCCCAGCAGCTGCCGCACGCGGTCCAGGCGCTGCACGACGGTGTTGACGTGCACGTGGAGGGCCTGCCCGGCCCTGGAGGGCGACGAGCCGCCCTCGTGGTAGGCGTCCAGCGTGCGGATCAGCTCGGTGCCGCGCCGCGCGTCGTAGTCGAGCACCGGCCCGAGGACCCGCCGCACGTAGCCGTGCACGTCGGCGCGGTCGCCCAGCAGGACGCCCAGGAAGCCGAGCGACGCCAGGTCCGAGCCCTGCCCGGTGCGGCCGAGGGTGTGCAGGGCCTGCACGCAGCGCAGGGCTTCGGCGTAGGCGGCGGGGATGCCCTCGGGGCCGTCGGCCGGTCCGGCGGCGCCCACGGTGACCGGGGTCTTCAGCACGCCGCTCAGCTCGGTGGCGAGCCGCCCCGCGAGGCGGCCGGGCTCCTCGGCCGGGACGAGCAGCGTGACGTTGCCGTTGTGCGAGCCCGCCAGGCCGCCCAGCGCGCGGGCGTGCCGGGCCGCCTCGGCCAGCAGGCGGGGCCGGCGCGCGGCGTCGCAGTGCAGCGCGAGGACGGCGTGCGGCGCGGTCAGCGTGATGCCCAGCTTGCGCGCGCGCAGCGTCAGGCTCGCCGAGCCGCCGCCGGTCAGCAGGTCGCCCAGCAGCTCGCCGCGCACGCGGTCCTCGGCCTCGGCGACCGAGCGGCGCAGCAGGAGCAGCAGCGCGGTGACCAGGCCCGCGCGCTCGAACAGCCGCCGGTCGCCGTCGGACAGGTCGGGGCGGCCGAGCAGCGCCATGCTGCCCAGCGGCTCGGGCCCGGCGAGCACGGCGTAGATCCACGTGCGGTCCACCAGGACGGCCTGGCCGCTGGCGCGGGAGGCCGCCACGCCCTGCGCGGGCGGGGTGAACGGGCCGGTGTCCACGCGCGCCAGCTCGGTGCCGTCGGCGTCGTGGACGACCAGGCCGCCGCCGAGCAGCACGGCGATCTCGCGGGCCACCTCCGGGACGTCGCCGCCGCGCAGCACCAGGTCGGTGAGCCGGTCGTGGGTCTCGGCGTTGCGGCTCATCTCGGCCCCGGCGGCGTTGCGCTCCTCCAGCGCGGCGCGGGTCTCCTCCAGCAGGCGGGCGTTGTCGATGGCGACGGCGGCGTGGTCGCCCAGCGACGACAGCAGCGCGACGGCGTCGGGCGAGAACTCGCGCGGGGTGCGGTCGGCGGCGTACAGGACGCCGATCACGCGGGTGCCCACGCGCATCGGTACGCCGAGGATGCCGCGCAGCCCCTCCTCGGCGACGCCGTGGTCGATGGTCGCGGTGTGCCGGAACCGGGTGTCCACGCGGTAGTCGGTGCTGGCGTAGGGGCGGGCGGTCTGGGCGACCAGCCCGCCCAGCCCCTCCCCCATGCCGAGCCGCAGCTGCTGGAACGCCGCCGACACCGAGCCGTCGGTGACCCGCATGAAGGTGTCGCCCGCGGCGGGGTCGTTCATGGTCAGGTAGGCGACGTCGGTGCCCAGCAGGGTCCGGGCGCGGTGCACGATCGCGCGCAGCACGGCGTCCAGGTTGCGCAGCGCGGCGAGGTCTCCCGCGGTGGCGAACAGCGCGGCCAGCTCGGTCTCGCGCCGCCGGTGCTGCCGGAGGGTGCGGCGGATGCCGAGGGCCCTGCGGACGGCCCGGTCCACCAGCGCCTGCTCGGCGGGTCCGGCCCCGGCGGCGCGGGCCTCGGCGGCGGGGACGCCGAGGTCCTCCGCCGGGGCGCCCTGCGCCAGCAGGTCGAGCAGCCGGCACAGGGCGGTCACGGCGGGGTCGGTCACGGGCCCCATGTTCGCACCGGTCAGGCGGTCTCGGGACGGGTCCCGGCGACCGCGCGCGGCCGGTCGGCGGTGTCGGCGCGCACGTCGGCGAGGTCGCGGCCGCGCGTCTCGCGGGCCAGCGCCACGGTGACGGCGGTGACCACGGCGGCCAGGCACATGTAGAGCGCGACCGGGGTGCCCGAGTCGTGGTCCTTCAGCAGCTCGACCGCGATGATCGGGGCCAGCGCCCCGGCGATGATGGAGGAGAGCTGCGACCCCATCGACGCGCCGGTGTAGCGGACGCGGGTGTCGAACATCTCAGAGATGAAGGCCGCCTGCGGCCCGTACATCGCCCCGTGGAACAGCAGGCCGACGGTGACGGCCAGGGTGATGACGGGGAACGACTTGCCGTCCACCAGGGCGAAGAACGCGAAGGCCCAGACGGCCATGCCGACCGCACCGATCAGGGTGACGGGGCGGCGGCCGACGCGGTCCGACAGCGCGCCCCACAGCGGGATGGTGACGAAGTGGATCGCCGAGCCGATCAGCACGGCGTTCAGCGCGGTGCTCTTGCTCAGCTCCAGGTGGGTCGTGACGTAGACCAGCAGGAACGAGGTGAGGATGTAGTAGGAGACGTTCTCGCCGAAGCGGGTCCCGATCGCGACCAGCACCTGGCGCCAGCTCTTCTTGAACACCTCGACGCCCGGCACGTGCGGGGTCTCGCCCGCGCGGGCCTTGGCCTCCAGGAACACCGGCGATTCGGACACCGACACGCGAATCCACAGACCGATGATCACCAGGACGCCCGACAGCAGGAACGGCACGCGCCAGCCCCACGACAGGAAAGCCGCGTCCGACTGCACCGCCGCCAGCAGCGCCAGCACGCCGGTCGCCAGCAGGTTCCCGCCGGGCGCGCCCGACTGCGGCCAGGAGGCCCAGAAGCCGCGCCGCTCGGCGCCGCCGTGCTCGGACACGATCAGCACCGCGCCGCCCCACTCGCCGCCCAGCGCGAAGCCCTGGACCAGCCGCAGCAGCGTCAGCAGCACCGGCGCGGCGACGCCGACGGTGGCGTAGGTGGGCAGCAGGCCCATCGCGAACGTGGCCCCGCCCATCATCAGCAGGCTGACCACCAGCAGCCTCTTGCGCCCGACGCGGTCGCCGAAGTGGCCGAACACGATCCCGCCCAGCGGCCGGGCCAGGAACCCGATCGCGTAGGTGGTGAACGCGATCAGCGTGCCGGTCAGGGGGTCGGCGGTCGGGAAGAACAGCTTGTTGAACACCAGCGCGGCGGCGCTGCCGTAGAGGAAGAAGTCGTACCACTCGACGGTGGTGCCGATCAGGCTGGCTCCGACGATGCGGCCGATGCCGCCGGAGCGCTTGGCGGGCTGGGACATGGGGGTCTCCGTTGTTCGGTCGGGGCGGGGGTCAGCCGGCGGTCCAGCCGCCGTCCAGGGGCAGCGACGTGCCGGTGACGAAGCCGGTGTGCGGGCCGCACAACCACAGCGCGGCTGCGGCGACCTCGTCCGGTTCGATCAGCCGTTTCAGGGGGGAACGGGCGAGCAGGACCTGGTCCAGCACGGCGTCGGCGCCGATGCCGTGCGCGGCGGCCTGCTCCTGGATCTGCCCCTCGACCAGGGGCGTGCGGACGTAGCCGGGGTTGATGCAGTTGCTGGTCACCCCGTGCGGCGCGCCTTCGAGGGCGGCGACCTTGCTGAGCCCCTCCAGGGCGTGCTTGGCCGCGACGTAGGCGGACTTGTAGGGGCTGGCGCGCAGGCCGTGCACGCTGGAGATGTTGACGACCCGCCCCCAGCCGCGCCCGTACATGTGCGGCAGGACCCGGCGCAGCAGCAGGAACGGCGCGGTCACCATGACCTGCTGGATGCGCGTGAAGCGCTCGGCGGGGAAGTCGGGGATGGGCGCGACGTGCTGGAGCCCGGCGTTGTTGACCAGGACGTCGATCGCGGCGGGCAGCCCCTCGACGGCGGAGGCGTCGGCGAGGTCGGCGACGTGCGCGTGCCCGCCGATCGCGGCGGCGGCGTCCTTGGCCGCCGCCGCGTCGATGTCCGCCACGTGCACGGTCGCCCCGGCGGCGGCGAACGCGGCGGCGCAGGCGCGCCCGATGCCGCTGCCGCCACCGGTCACCAGCACGGTCCGGCCGCCGAGGTCCACGCCCTGACCTGCGGGCGGACCGGGCGACGGGGAAGGGAAGCCGTTCGTCATGCTGGGAACTGTAAGGTGGGTCACACCCGCAGCCCATGGTGCGGCCCCACACAGTCGAAGCCCTTGGTGTGGGGTCCGGCCACACCAAGGGCTCCGTCGTCAGCGTCCGGCGCGCGCCTCGCGGTAGGGCACCAGCCGGACCGGCCCGAGCAGGCCGTACTCCTGGCGGGACGCGCCGCCGTAGACGGCCGGGTCGCTGACCCGCAGCCGGTTGAGCAGCGTGGTCGCCACCTCGATCTCGATGGTGTTGTCGCCCGGCCGCAGCAGCCCGCCCAGGTCCACCACCCGGTTGACCTGGTCGGCCGCGGGCAGCCGGCGGCCGTTGACGGTCACCCGGTAGGAGTCGGTGACCCTGCCCAGCTCCAGCAGCGCGCCGTGCGAGCGGCTCCAGTCCTTCGGCAACCGCACGGTGGTGCGGTAGCGGCCGATGCCGGACACGTCGGCCAGCTCGGGGATCGCGCTCCACGGCCGGAGCGCGTCGAGGGTCAGCCGGTGCTCGGTGACGGCGGTCTGGCCAGGCGTGGCGCCCGGCCGCCAGTCCTCCACCGTCAGCGTCCAGGACGAGGGCTCGACGGCGGCCGGGACGTCGCCGATGACCGTGCGGACGGTGCGCCCGTCCGACAGCGCGGTGCCGTAGGTCCCGGCCTTGGCCGCGCGGACGACCAGGTGCCGCCCGTCGAACCGCACCTGGTCGGCGTCGGTGGCCACGGCGTGCGCGACGCGGTGGTCGGGACGGTCCAGGATCACGATCACGGCCTCGCCCGGCTGCAGCGCCACCCGGATCGTCACCCGGTCGCCGTCCTCGGTGTAGCGGGCCACGCGCTCGGTGCGGCCGCTCCAGGGGTCCAGCAGGTAGGGGACGGCGCGGCGCGAGGTCCGGGTCAGGGTCACCTCGTGGTCGATCGGGGCCACGGGCGGCTTGACCGTCTCGGCGTGCCTGCCGTTGACCAGGTAGTACACGTCGGTGTCGCCGTCCACGCGGTGGCCGTGCAGCAGCGTGGAACGCTGGGCGTAGGCCACGTCCGGCCGCACGCCCAGCTCGGCGAGCGCCGCCGGGATGCCGGTCTTGTCGGCGGCGTTGCGCACCTTCGGCCGCCGCAGCAGGCCGGCCACCAGCGCGCGCAGCCGCTCGTTCTCCCCCTCGCGGGGCACGCCCGGCACGGTGGGCGCCGACCAGTCGCCGACGAACAGCAGCGGCAGCCCGGCCCGGGAGAACTCCAGCAGCCGCTCGGCCGTGGCGACCGGCAGGGTCCGCACGCCGCCGGAGAACAGGTCGCCCTCCACGACCAGCACCTTGTAGGCCGGTCCCTTCGGCGCGAGCCGCCCACCGGAAACACGTGCTTCGGAACGTTCCAGCAGCGGCGCGCTGAGCAGCTGGTGGGTCCAGCCGGACGGCACGCCGTCGCTGGTGAACCAGGACGCCCCGATCCCGGTCTTGGTGTAGCCCTTCTGCCGGAACACCGCCACGTCGACCTTGTTGACGCCCGCCTGCCCGGCCTGGTGGACGCGGGTCAGGTAGCCCGCCAGGTCGGGGAAGTGCCGCCAGGTCGGGTGCCTGGGGCCCCACGACTCGGAGTAGCCGATGCCGCCGTTGTAGGGGGTGAACGCCGCGAAGCCGGGCCAGGCCGCGCCGGGCACCGTCGCGTAGGAGAAGCCGTGGAGCACCGTCTGGTTGAGCCCGGCCGCGTACGCGCCGCCCATGGTGAGCAGGAACTTGTTCCACGTGGTGCTGTAGGCGCCGCCCTGGTAGGCCCCCGCCTCCGACGACAGCACGGTGTTGCCCGCCATGTCGCGGCCCGCGGCCAGCGCCCGGTAGTCGTCCAGGTTCTTGAAACCGAGCGACTCGCCCTCGGGCACGTCGATGATGGCGGCGGAGGCGATCGCGTCGGTCTCCAGCCCGTACGGCTGGGCCCGGAAGCGCAGCCCCAGCGAGTGCGCCCAGCGGGTCAGCACGGCGAAGTGGTTCTCGTTGAACAGCTCGGAGACGGTCTGCCAGTAGTCGTGGCGGACCTGCCGGGTGAGGTCGGCGGCGTAGCTGTGGACCGGGGACTCGTTCCTGCGGACGATCACCGGCAGGTGGGGCCACAGCGCGTAGCCGCGCCGCCGCTCGAACTCGGCGTCCAGGCCCGGCGTCCAGTTCAGCGCCCGCGTCTCCAGCTCGATGGAGTCCTCGAACAGCGCCCCGCCCGCCCGGCGCAGCAGGCGGCGGATCGGCGCGGTGAGCAGCCGCTCCTCCCAGAAGTCGATCACGGCCTGGGTGCCGGCCCGGCTGAAGTGGTCCACCACATGGGACTCGGGGCTGGAGTGCGGCCCGGACTCGGGGGTCTGGCCGCTGCCGCGCTCCCAGTAGGACAGCAGCAGCCAGTCGCCGCCCTCGGGCGCGGTCCACTCGACGCGGCCTCCGGCGACGCGGCCGGTCAGGTCCTGGAGCGAGGCGGGGTCGAGGCCGGTCTCCTTGCGGGTGGCGTTGGCCGGGTCGATCCGCACGGCCTGCACGCGCAGCAGCTTCTGCCGGGCGACGCCCTTCTCCGGCGGGGTGACCGGGGCGGGCACGGCGTCCCGGTAGGTCGTGCCGCCGGGGACGGTGGCGCTGCCGTAGGCCAGCTCCTTGACGGCGGCGTCGTCGTCGGGGGCGACCGTGGGCACGGCGGCGGGCCAGGCGGGGCCGATGGTGAGGTCCACGGTGACGCCGCGCCGGTCGGCCTGCTCCAGCGCGGCCCGCACCCCGGCGTTCCAGGCGGGGGTGCCCCAGCCGTGCCCGGCCGGGTCGAGCACGCTCTTGTCGCGGATGCTGTGGTGCACCGCGACGATCTCCGCCCCGCCGAACCCGGCGTCGGCGATCTGGTCGATCTCCCGGCGGATCTCGGCCGGGTCCACCAGGCCGTCGGGCCACCACCAGCGGAACATGGGCCGCGCCTCGGTGCGGGGCCCGCCGAGCCCCGGCACGGGCCCGGCGGCGTGCGCGGCGGGCGTGCCCAGGGGGAGGTTCCACGCCACGGCGGTGCTCGCACCGGTGACGGCTCCGTACTGGATGAGGCGCCGCCGGGTCAGTCCGGCGGCCTGCTGCTCGTTCAAACGGACTCCTAGGGGGAGGGGTGGGTCGCGTCCGGATAAGCGTCCGCCCGGGACGGGGCAACGGCCCGTCCCGGGCGGTCATCGGTGGCGGCGGGGCCGGAGCCGCTCCTGCGTGACGGCTCCGG
>JBITGK010000002.1:285800-659522 GCA_044456955.1 Spirillospora sp. NPDC050679
CGGGGGCGGGCCCACGGGCCGGGCGGGGGGGGGCGGGGGGGGGGGGGGGGCGGGCCCCGCGGGGGGGGCCCGCCCCCGCCCCCGCCAGGTCTGTGCGGGATCAGCGCGGGGAGGGCGGGGTCAGCGCAGGAAACTCGGGATCACCGAAGGAACGCCGCCGCCACGCCCGCGTCCACCGGGATGTGCAGCCCGGTGGTGTGGGTGAGGTCGCCGCCGGTCAGCGCGAAGACGGCGGCCGCGACGTGCTCGGGCAGCACCTCGCGCTTGAGCAGGGTCCGCTGGGCGTAGAACTCGCCGAGCTTCTCCTCCTCCACCCCGTACACCGCCGCGCGCTTGGCGCCCCAGCCGCCGGCGAAGATGCCCGAGCCGCGCACCACGCCGTCGGGGTTCACGCCGTTGACCTTGATGCCGTGCTCGCCCAGCTCGGCGGCCAGCAGCCGGACCTGGTGGGCCTGGTCGGCCTTGGTCGCGCCGTAGGCGATGTTGTTGGGCCCGGCGAACACGCCGTTCTTGGAGGCGATGTAGACGATGTCGCCGCCCATGCCCTGCTCGACCATGACGCGGGCGGCCTCCCGCGACACCAGGAACGAGCCGCGCGCCATGACGTCGTGCTGCAGGTCCCAGTCGGCGACGCTGGTGTCCAGCAGCGGCTTGGAGATCGACAGCCCGGCGTTGTTGACGACCAGGTCCACGCCGCCGAAGGCCAGCACCCCGGCGCGGACCGCCGCGACGATCTGCTCCTCGGAGGTGACGTCCACCGCCACCGCGATCGCGGTGTCGGCCGAGCCCAGCTCGGCGGCGACCTTCTCGGCCGCGGCCAGGTCGCGGTCGGCGACCACCACGCACGCGCCCTCGGCGGCCAGCCGCCGCGCGGTCGCCGCGCCGATGCCCGAACCGCCGCCGGTGACCAGCGCGACGCGCGTGGCCAGCGGCTTCGGCTTGGGCATCCGGCGGAGCTTGGCCTCCTCAAGCTCCCAGTACTCGATGCGGAACTTCTCCGACTCCTCGATGGGGGCGTAGGACGACACCGACTCGGCGCCGCGCATCACGTTGATGGCGTTGACGTAGAACTCGCCCGCCACCCGCGCGGTCTGCTTGTTCGCGCCGAAGCTGAACATGCCGACGCCGGGCACCAGCACGATGGCGGGGTCGGCGCCGCGCATCGCCGGGGAGCCGGCGGTGGCGTGGCGCTCGTAGTAGGCGCGGTAGTCCTCGCGGTAGGCGGCGTGCAGCTCGCGCAGCCGGGCCTTGACGTCCTCCAGCGGCGCGGTCGGCGGCAGGTCCAGCACCATCGGCGCGACCTTGGTGCGCAGGAAGTGGTCGGGGCAGGAGGTGCCCAGCGCGGCGAGGCGCGGGTGCGCGGCGCCCGCCAGGAAATCCAGCACCGCGTCGGAGTCGGTGAAGTGGCCGACCTGCGGCCGGTCGGTGGAGGCCAGGCCGCGCACCAGCGGGAACAGCTCGGCGGCGCGGGCGCGCCGCTCGGCCTCGGGCAGCGGCCGGTTGGCCTCGACGGCCGGGCCGAACGGGTCGGGCCGCCCGTGCTCGGCCAGGTACGCCTCGGCCACGCGGATGATCTCCAGCGAGTTGGCCTGGCACTCGGCGGAGGTCGCGCCCCAGGCGGTGATGCCGTGCCCGCCGAGGATGACGCCGATCGCCCGCGGGTTGGCCGCCTTGATCTCGGCGATGTCCAGGCCGAGCTGGAAGCCGGGCCGCCGCCAGGGCACCCACACCACCCGGTCGCCGAAGATCCGCCGGGTGAGCTCCGCGCCGTCGGCGGCGGTCGCGATCGCGATGCCGGAGTCGGGGTGCAGGTGGTCCACGTGCGGGGCGTCCACCAGGCCGTGCATGGCGGTGTCGATGGACGGGGCCGCGCCGCCGCGGCCGTGCAGGCAGTAGTCGAACGCGGCGACCATCTCGTCCTCGCGCTCGACGCCGGGGTAGACCTCCACCAGCGCGCGCAGCCGGTCCAGCCGCAGCACGGCGAGGCCCGCCTCGGTGAGGGTGCCCAGGTCGCCGCCCGAGCCCTTGACCCACATCAGTTCCACGTCCCGGGCCGTCACCGGGTCGGTGACGGTGCCCTTGGCCGAAGCGTTGCCGCCCGCGTAGTTGGTGTTGCGCGGGTCGGCGCCCAGGGTGCGGGCGCGCTCCAGCAGGTGCTCCACCTCGGGTGGAGTGGCGGTCATCGTCTGCTCCTTAGCGGTTCTGCGTGTCGGTTCTGCGGTTCGGGCCCGAACGGGTCAGGCGCCCCAGCCGGCGGCCCGGCCGCCGACGCGCTCGGCCGCGACCCGCTCGAAGTAGCCCGAGCGCTTGTAGGCGGCCACGGGGTCGGGGTCCAGGCCCATCTCGGCGCGCAGCTCGGCCAGCAGCGGGCGCACGTCGGTGTCGTAGGCGTCCATGAAGATCGCGTTGGCCCCCAGCACGTCGCCGGCGCGCTGCGCGGCCGACAGCGCCTCGACGTCCACCAGCAGCGCCTTGGCGGTGGCCTCCTGCACGTTCAGCACCGAGCGGATCTGGCCCTGGATCTTGGGCTCGATGTTGTGGCACTGGTCGAGCATGAACGCCACGCCCGCCTCGGGCTCGTAGCCGCCGCCCCGCACGACCTCGTGCATGATGCGGAACAGCTGGAACGGGTCGGCCGCGCCCACCATCAGGTCGTCGTCGGCGTAGAAGCGGGAGTTGAAGTCGAAGCCGCCGAGCTTCCCCTCGCGCAGCAGGAACGCCACGATGAACTCGATGTTGGTGCCGGGCGCGTGGTGCCCGGTGTCCACCACCACCTGCGCCTTGGGGCCGAGCTTCAGGCAGTGCGCGTAGGAGGTGCCCCAGTCCGGCAGGTCGGTGGTGTAGAAGGCGGGCTCGAACAGCTTGTACTCCAGCAGGAACCGCTGGTGGTCGCCCAGTCGCTCGTACACCGCCGCCAGCGCCTCCTCCAGCCGGTCCTGGCGGGCGCGGACGTCGTCCTGGCCGGGGTAGTTGGTGCCGTCGGAGAACCACAGCTTCAGGTCGCGCGAGCCGGTGGCGTCCATGACGTCCACGCAGGCCAGCAGGTGGTCCAGGGCCTTGCGGCGGACGGCCGGGTCGGGGTTGGTGACGCTGCCCAGCATGTAGTCGTCGTCCTGGAACACGTTGGAGTTGATCGCGCCGATCCGCACCCCCCGCTCGGCGGCGTGGGCGGCGAGGGCCGCGTAGTCGTCCACGGTGTCCCACGGGATGTGCAGCGCCACGCTCGGCGCGACGCCGGTGAAGCGGTGCACGGTGGCGGCGTCGTCGATCTTCTCCTGCGGGGTGCGCGGCACGCCCGCCTGGGCGAACACCTTGAAGCGCGTGCCGGAGTTGCCGTAGGCCCACGACGGGGTCTCGATCGCCTGGCGGCGCAGGGCGGCCTTCACCGCGCTGATGTCGGTCATTGTCACTTCTCCCCGAATGGACGGCTCAGTGGGTCAGTCAAGGTGGAAGACCTCGGCGAGCGGCCGCATCCCCTCGTCGGGGCGGCCGTCGAGGTCCTCGAAGAACGGCGCCATCTCCGCCTGCCAGCGGGCGTTGACCTCGGTGCGCTCCATCGCGGCGCGGGCGGCCTCGAAGTCGTCGGTCTCCAGGTAGCCGACGAGCAGGCCGTCCTCGCGCAGGAACAGCGAGTAGTTGCGCCAGCCGGTCTCGCGCAGCGCGGCCTTCATCTCGGGCCACACCTCCGCGTGCCGGGCGCGGTACTCCTCCAGGCGGTCCCGCCGCACCTTCAGCAGGAAGCAGACACGTCGCATGGGGCCCTCCGTCCCGGTCCCCGGCCCGCGCCGCCGCTCGGGGCGGCCGGGCCGGGGACGCGGTTCACGAACCGGTCAGAACTGGTACTCGTCGACGTTGTCCTTGTCGAAGGTGAAGGGCGGGCCGAGGATGACCTCGCCGTCCTTGCCGATCGTGCGCTCGCCGAGCCGGCCGGCCTTGAAGGTCTCGCCCTCCTTGCCGGTGATCTGGCCGGAGGCCAGCGCGGCGGCGGCGTAGGCCGACAGGTAGCCGAGGTCCTTGGGGTTCCACAGCTGGAACTTGGTCACGGTGCCGTTCTTGACGAACTTGCGCATCTGGTTCGGCAGGCCGAGGCCGGTCACCACGACCTTGCCCTTGTACTGCGAGCCGTCGATGTAGCGGGCGGCGGCCGCGATGCCGACGGTGGTCGGCGACACGATGGCCTTGAGGTTGGGGTATGCCTGCAGCAGGCCCTGGGTCTTCTGGAACGACTTCTGGTCGTCGTCGTCGCCGTACTCGACCTTGACGAGCTTGAGCCCGGAGTACTCCGGCTTCTTCAGCTCGTCCTGCATGAACTGGATCCAGGTGTTCTGGTTGGTGGCGTTGGCGGTGGCCGACAGGATCGCGAACTCGCCCTTGCCGCCGGTCAGCTCCTTGAGCAGCTTGATCTGGCTGCGGCCGACCTCCTCGGAGGCCGCCTGGTTGATGAACAGGTTCCGGCAGTCCTTGGCGGCGTCGGAGTCGTAGGACAGCACCTTCACGCCGCGCGACATGGCCTGCTTCAGCGGGCCGCACACCGCGTTGGGGTCGTTGGCGGCGATCAGGATGGCGTCCTGGCGCTGCTGGATCAGGGTGTTGATGTAGGAGACCTGGGAGGACGCCGACGCCTCCGACGGGCCGACCTCCTTGGCCTCGGCCTTGAACTCCTCGGCCGCCGCGATGCCGGCCTCGTCCACGATCTTCTCGAACGGGATGTTGACGGCCTTGGGCAGGTAGGCCAGCTTCAGCCCTTCCTTGATCTTGGCGTTGGGGTCGGCGGAGGCGGTGCTCGCGGCCCCGCCCGCCGGGGCGGCGGAGCCGTCGCTCTTGGTCGTGCCGCCGCACGCGGTGAGGCCGACGCTCAGCAGGCCGGCCGCGGCGAGCGCGGCGGCGGACCGGAAGGCAGGCAGGCGCAGTGCCATGGATCGCCCTTTCGACAGGTGTTTCTCGGGGGTGGGGCGGGGGGTGTCAGGTGGCGGTGTCAGGTGGCGGTGTCAGGTGGCGGCGGGGGCGGCGCCGCGGTCGGCCGAACGCCGGTCGCGGGCCTGGCGCAGCACGGCGATCAGCCGCGGGGTGAGCACCGAGACGATCAGCAGCAGGCCGGTGACGATCGACTGGATCTCGTTGGCCACGTCGTTCAGCATCAGCAGGTTGCGCATGACGCCGATGAGCAGCACGCCGGCGATGACGCCGCCGAGGGTGCCCTTGCCGCCGTCGAAGTCCACGCCGCCCAGCAGCACCGCCGCGATCACCGTCAGCTCGATGCCGAGCCCGTTGTCGGCGCGGGCGCTGCCGTAGCGCAGCGTGTAGACGATGCCGGCGAACGAGGCGACCAGGCCGGTCACCACGAACAGCGCCAGCTTGACGCGCTTGACCCGGATGCCGGCGAAGAAGGCCGCGTCCTCCTGCGCGCCGATGGCGAACATCGCCCGGCCGAGGCCGGTGGCGTGCAGCACGACCGCCGTGGCGACCGCCAGCAGCGCGAACAGCGCGACCGGGTAGGGGATCGGCGTGCCCGGCACGTTGGTGCTGGTCAGCTCGGCGTACTGCTGCGGGAACTCGGCGACGGCCTTGGTGCCCAGCACCACGTAGGCCAGGCCCCGGTACAGGGTGAGGGTGCCGATGGTGACCGCCAGCGACGGCAGCCCGAGGCGGGTGACCAGCAGGCCGTTGACGGTCCCGCAGACCACGCCGACCGCCAGCACCACCGGGACGATCGTCTCGAACGCCCAGCCGGCGTCCCACAGCGCGCCGGTCAGCGAGCTGGCCAGGCCGAGCACCGAGGCGACCGACAGGTCCACCTGCCCGCACACCACCAGCAGCGTCATCGGCAGCGCGATCAGCGCGATCTCGCTGAGGTCGGCCAGCGCGAACGACAGGTTGTCGGTGCTCGCGAAGTCCGGCGACCCGGCCGAGCCGCCGAGGAAGACCGCGATCAGCAGCGCGGCGACCACGACGTCCCAGCGGACGAACCGGCCCGGCCCGGAGGCGTGCTCCCCCGGTGGGCGCACGGCGGCGGACTCATTTGCCATGGCGCAGGTTCCTCTTCTTCATAGCGCGGGTGGAGCGCAGGGCCAGCAGCCGGTCCACGCTGATCGCCAGGAGCAGCAGCAGGCCGGTGATGGCCTCCTGCCAGAAGGTGTTGATCTTCAGCACCACCAGCACGCTGCCGATGGTGGTGATCAGCAGGGCGCCCAGCACCGCGCCGTACACGGTGCCGACGCCGCCGGTGATCGCCACGCCGCCGACCACGACGGCGCTGACCACCTTCAGCTCCCAGCCGTGCGCGTTGTCGGCGACGACGGTGCCGAAGCGCGACAGCCACAGCACCCCGGCGAGGCCCGCCAGCATCCCGCTGGCCAGGTAGGCGGCGAACACGCGGCGGCGGATCGGCACGCCCGCCAGGCTCGCGGCCTCGGGGCTGGAGCCGATCGCGTAGAACTCGCGGCCCGAGGAGTAGGAGCGCAGGTAGTAGCCGACCAGCAGCATCACCGCGACGGTGATCAGCGGCAGGAACGGGACGCCGAGCACGCCGCCGCTGCCGAGGTCCAGCAGCCCGTCGGGCACCTTCTCGGCGTGGATCTGCTCGCCGTCGGCCAGGTAGTAGTCGATGCCCTGGATCACGTACAGCGTGCCGAGGGTGACCACCAGCGCGGGCACCTTCAGGAAGCTGACCAGCAGCCCGTTGACCAGGCCGCACAGCGCGCCGATGCCGACGCCCAGCACGACCGCCAGCAGCACGTTGCGGTTCCCGGCCGACACGAACTCGCCGACCGAGAACGCCACCAGGCCGACCACCGAGCCGACCGACAGGTCGATGTTCCGGGTCACCACCACCAGCGTCTGGCCGACCGCCAGCAGCGCCAGGATGGAGGCGTTGAGGAAGATGTCCTTGACGCCCTGCGCGGACAGGAAGCGCGGGTTGACCAGCGCGGTGGCCAGCACCAGCACCAGCAGCGCGCCGAGGATGCTCAGCTCGCGGGCCTGCAGCAGCCGTTCGGCCAGGCTGCGCTCGCCGCCCGGCGCGGGCGGCGCGGCCGGGGCCGGGTCCCTGGTGATCGTCGCGTTCACGCGGCCCTCTTCCCCTCGCGGCCGGTGGCCGCGGCCATCACGGTCTCCTCGGTGGCCCGCCCGCGCGGGATCTCGGCGACCAGGCGGCCCTCGTGCATCACCAGCACCCGGTCGGCCATGCCCAGCACCTCCGGCAGGTCGGAGGAGATCATCAGCACCGCCAGGTTCTGCGCGGCCAGCTCCGACAGCAGCCGGTGCACCTCGGCCTTGGTGCCGACGTCGATGCCGCGGGTGGGCTCGTCCACGATCAGCACGGCCGGCTCGGTGGCCAGCCACTTGGCCAGCACGACCTTCTGCTGGTTGCCGCCCGACAGCACGCCGACGGCGTCGGTGAGGCGGGAGAACTTCAGCTGCAGCCGCACCGCCCAGTCGCGGGCCCGGTCGCGCTCGACCCGGCGCGAGATGACCGGGCCGCGCCCGGTCGCCCGGCGCAGCGAGCGCAGCTGGGTGAGGCCCATGTTGCGCTCGATCGACATGTCCATGACCAGGCCCTGCTGGCGGCGGTCCTCGGGGACCAGCGCCAGCCCGGCGGCCATCGCGCCGGTGGGGCTGGCGGCCTTCAGCGGCACGCCGCCGACCTCCACCGACCCGGCGTCCCAGCGGTCCACGCCGAAGATCGCGCGGGCGACCTCGCTGCGGCCCGCGCCGACCAGCCCGGCCAGCGCCACGATCTCGCCGCGGCGCACCTGGAAGGACACGTCGGTGAAGGCGCCCTCGCGGGTGAGCCGGGAGACCTTCAGCGCGACCTCGCCGGGCTCGACCTCCAGCTTGGGGTAGAGCGCGTCCAGGTCGCGGCCGACCATGCGGCGCACCAGGTCGTCCTCGGTGAGCCCGGCGACCGGCTCGCTGGCGATCCAGCCGCCGTCGCGCAGCGTGGTGACCCGCTGGCACAGCTCGAAGATCTCCTCCAGCCGGTGCGAGATGAACAGGATCGCGCAGCCCTGCTCGCGCAGGGTGCGGGTGACCGCGAACAGCCGGGCCACCTCCTGGCCGGTCAGCGCGGCGGTGGGCTCGTCCATGATCAGCACGCGGGCGTCCCGCGAGATGGCCTTGGCGATCTCCACCATCTGCTGGTCGGCGATCGACAGCCCGCGCGCGGGCCGGCCGGGGTCCAGGGTGACGCCGAGCCGCTCGAACAGCTCGGCGGCCGCCCGCCGCACCGCCCTGCGGTCGATGCGGCGCAGGCTCGCGCGGGGCTGGCGGCCCATGAAGATGTTCTCGGCGACCGACAGGTCCGGGAACAGCGTGGGCTCCTGGTAGATGACCGCCACGCCGGCCCGCTGCGCGTCGGCGGGGCCGCCGAACACCACCGGCTCGCCGTCCAGCAGCACCCGGCCGGAGTCGGGCCGGTGCACGCCGGTGAAGGTCTTGACGACGGTGGACTTGCCGGCGCCGTTCTCGCCGGCCAGGGCGTGCACCTCGCCGGCGCGCAGCTCGATCGTCACGTTCCGCAGCGCGCGGACGGCGCCGAACGACTTGCTGACGTCGACCAGCGCGAGCGTGGGCGGGCCCGACGGAGCGGGTGCGTTCACGCGACCCTCCTCGTCTTGATCAGGGATGACTCGATGACCGCGATGTAAAAAACGTTTTAACAGCGTGTTGCCAGGACGCTAGATGTGGCTCGTTCGCTCCGTCAAGGGCCTAGCTGCAAAAACTTTGATCTCGGCCCGGGAGAGCCCTGACCTCGGCATTGCGGCGGCACCGGGACTTCCGGTCGCCGTATTGACACGTTTTAATCCTTGGCCCAAAGTGGGCCGGGCATCTCGGTGCGGGCGGCCCGCCCCGCCACGAAGATGGAGCCGGGCCGCCGCGCCGTGAACGCGGGCGGCCCCGCCCTGCGCGGCCGGCCCGCCGGCCGCGACCCACCGACCACCACCCGGGGAGCCGTACTTGAGCAAGGACTCCGAGGGCGCCGCCGCGGCTCCGTCCGCCGACGGCTCCCGCAGCGTGGGCATCAAGCAGGTCGCCCAGCACGCCGGCGTCTCCCCCGGCACGGTCTCCAACGTCCTCAACCGGCCCGAGCGGGTCGCCGAGCAGACCCGCAAGCGGGTCGAGCGCGCCATCGCCGACCTCGGCTTCGTCCGCAACGGCTCGGCCTCCACGCTGCGGGCCGGGCAGGGCCGCACCATCGGGCTGATGGTGCTCGACCTCGCCAACCCGTTCTTCACCGACGTGGCGCGCGGCGTCGAGGACGTCGTCAGCGAGCGCGGCTACGCCGTCATCCTGTGCAGCTCCAGCGCCTCGGCCGAGCGCGAGACCCGCAACCTGCGGATGCTCGCCGAGCAGCGGGTGCGCGGCGTGCTGGTCACGCCGGTGGACTCCGAGGCCGGGCGGCTGGACCGGCTGCGCGAGCGCGGCATCGCCACCGTCATGCTCGACCACTCCGCCACCGCGCCCAACCAGTGCTCGGTCACCGTGGACGACGTGGCGGGCGGGGCGCTCGCCGCCGCCCACCTGCTGGAGGGCGACACCCGCGACGTCGCCTACGTCAGCGGCCCGCTGTCGATCCGCCAGTGCGCCGACCGGCGCGCCGGGGCGCTGCGCGCGCTGGAGCCGGCCGGGGGCACGCTGCGCGATGTGATCGTCCCGGCGATGACGCCGCGGGCCGGGCAGGAGGCCGCCGAGCGGCTGCTGGCGGCCGGGCCGCTGCCCGAGGCGGTGTTCTGCGCCAACGACCTGCTCGCGGTCGGCCTGCTGCGCGGGCTGCTGGCGGCCGGCGTGGACGTGCCCGGCCGGGTGTCGGTGATCGGCTACGACGACATCGAGTTCTCGGCCGCCGCCGCGGTGCCGCTGAGCTCGATCCGCCAGCCCACCTACCAGCTCGGCCGCATCGCCACCGAGCTGCTGCTGGACGAGTGCGAGAACCCGGACGGGCACGCCCACCAGCAGGTGCTGTTCCAGCCCGAACTGGTCGTCCGGGAATCGAGCCGGTGAGGTCGCCGTGAGAATCGCGCTGTTCGTGACGTGCCTGAACGACACGTTGTTCCCCGGCACCGGCAAGGCGGTCGTGCGGCTGCTGACCCGGCTCGGGCACCGGGTGGAGTTCCCCCGGGCGCAGACCTGCTGCGGCCAGATGCACTTCAACTCCGGCTACCGCAGGCAGGCCGCGCCGCTGGTGCGCGACTTCGCCGAGACGTTCGCGCCCTACGACGCGGTCGTGACGCCCTCGGCGTCGTGCGCCGCGATGATCCGCGACTGGCACCCGCGCGTCGAACCGGGCGCGGCCGGGGTCGCGGACCGGGTGCACGAGCTGACCGAGTTCCTGGTGGACGTGCTCGGCGTGACGGACGTCGGGGCCCACTACCCGCACCGGGTCACCTACCACCCCACCTGCCACTCGCTGCGGATGCTGAAGATCGGCGACCGGCCGCTGCGGCTGCTGCGCGAGGTGCGCGGCATCGACCTGGTGGAGCTGCCCGAGGCGGCCGAGTGCTGCGGGTTCGGCGGCACGTTCGCGCTGAAGAACTCCGCGGTGTCGGCCGCGATGGGCGCCGACAAGGCCGCCAACGTGCGGCGGACCGGGGCCGAGGCCCTCTGCGCCGCCGACAACTCCTGCCTGATGCACATCGGCGGCACGCTGAGCCGTTCCGAGGGCCGGTCCGGCACCGACGGCCCGCGCCTGCGCGCCGGCGACGGCGCCGGGGTCCGCACCGTGCACATCGCCGAGATCCTGGCGTCCACCGAGGAGGAGCCCGCGTGAGCGACGTCCGGAGCACCCCGTCCCCCAGCGCCATGCCCACCTACCTGGGGATGCCCGCGTTCCCGAAGGCCGCCGAGGGCGCGGTCGCCGACCGGCGGCTGCGCGGCAACCTGGCGCACGCGACCGGCACCATCCGCGACCGGCGGCTGGCGGCGGTCGCCGAGCTGGACGACTGGGACCGGCTGCGCGCCGCGGGCAAGGAGATCAAGGACCACACGCTGCGGCACCTGGACCACTACCTGCGGACGCTGGAGGAGCGCGTCACCGCCGCCGGCGGCACGGTCCACTGGGCGCGCGACGCGGCCGAGGCCAACCGGATCGTGGCCGGCCTGGTGAAGGCGACCGGCGAGACCGAGGTCGTCAAGGTCAAGTCGATGGCCACCCAGGAGATCGGCCTGAACGAGGCCCTCGCCGAGGAGGGGATCACCGCCTACGAGACCGACCTCGCCGAGCTGATCGTCCAGCTCGGCGACGACCGCCCCTCGCACATCCTGGTCCCGGCCATCCACCGCAACCGGGGCGAGATCCGCGACATCTTCCGCGCCCGGATGCCCGCCGCGCCCGCCGACCTGACCGACGAGCCCGCCGAGCTGGCCGAGGCCGCCCGGCGCCACCTGCGCGCCAAGTTCCTGTCGGCCAGGGTCGCGGTGTCGGGCGTGAACTTCGCGATCGCCGAGACCGGCACGATGGTGGTGCTGGAGTCGGAGGGCAACGGCCGGATGTGCCTGACGCTGCCCGACACGCTGATCTCGGTGATGGGCATCGAGAAGGCGCTGCCGACCTTCCGCGACCTGGAGGTGTTCCTCCAGCTGCTGCCGCGCTCGTCCACCGCCGAGCGCATGAACCCCTACACCTCGATGTGGACCGGCGCGCACGCCGGCGACGGGCCGCGCGACTTCCACCTGGTGCTGCTGGACAACGGCCGCACCGACACCCTCGCCGACGAGGTCGGCCGCCAGGCGCTGCGCTGCATCCGCTGCTCGGCCTGCCTGAACGTGTGCCCGGTGTACGCGCGGGCAGGCGGGCACGCCTACGGCTCGCCGTACCCGGGGCC
Source organism: Spirillospora sp. NPDC050679 (assembly GCA_044456955.1). Lineage (GTDB taxonomy): Bacteria > Actinomycetota > Actinomycetes > Streptosporangiales > Streptosporangiaceae > Spirillospora. The sequence continues at coordinate 297,620 of JBITGK010000002.1, forward strand.
GATCGGCGCGATCCTGTCGCCGCAGATCCGGGGCGTCGGCTCGGCGGTGGACGCGTCGCTGCCGTACGCGTCGTCGCTGTGCGGGGCGTGCTTCGAGGCGTGCCCGGTCGCCATCGACATCCCCGAGGTGCTGGTGCACCTGCGGGCGAAGGCGGTGGAGGAGGGGCCGCGGCACCCGCTGGAGAAGACCGCGATGGCCGCCGCCGGATGGACGCTGCGGTCGCCGCGGCGGCTGGCGTTCGCGCAGCGCGTGGCGGCGGCGGGCGGCCGGGTCGTCGGGCGCAAGGGGCGCATCCGCCGCCTGCCGGGGCCGCTGCGGGCCTGGAGCGACTCGCGGGACGCGCCCGTGCCGCCGGCCGAGTCGTTCCGCTCCTGGTGGGACCGTACGGAAGGGGGACGCGATGAGCGCCCGTGACCAGATCCTCGGCCGGATCGGCGGCGTCCTGGGCGACCGGGCCGTCCCGGCCGCCGACGACTACGCCGCGATCGACCGCGCCTACCTGACGCGCCACCACGACGACGGAATCGTGGACCTGTTCGCCGAGCGCGCCGCCGACTACCGGGCGGCCGTCCGCAAGGTCCCCGCCGCCGGATTGCCCGGCGCGATCGCCGAGGCCCTCACCGGCGCCCGCTACGCCGTGCCGGACGGCCTGCCCGCCGCGTGGCTGGCCGGGGTGGACCCGTCCCGGCTGGTCACCGACCCCGACGTGGCCGGGCTGGACGCGGTGGACGGCGTCGTCACGGCCTGCGCGGTCGCCGTCGCCGAGACCGGGACGATCGTGCTGGACCACGGCCCCGGCCAGGGCCGCCGCGCGCTCACCCTGGTCCCGGACCGCCACCTGATCGTCGTCGCCGCCGGGCAGATCGTGCCCGACGTCCCCGAGGCCCTGGCCCGCCTGGACCCGGTACGCCCGCTCACCCTGGTCTCCGGCCCCTCGGCCACCAGCGACATCGAGCTGAACCGGGTGGAGGGCGTGCACGGCCCCCGCACCCTGGAAGTGATCATCGCGCTATGAACGTGTTCGCCGCCGTGGACCTCGGCGCCTCCAGCGGCCGGGTGATGACCGCCCGCGTCGCGCCGGGCGTGCTCGACCTGGCCGAGGTCCGCCGGTTCCCCAACCGCCCGGTGCGCGCCGCCGGGACCCTGCACTGGGACGTGCTCGGCCTGTACGGCCACGTCCTGGACGGGCTGCGCGCGGCCGGTCCGCCCGTGGCCTCGATCGGCGTCGACTCGTGGGCGGTGGACTACGGGCTGCTGGACGGGCGCGGCGCGCTGCTCGGCAACCCGGTGCACTACCGCGACGCCCGCACCGAGGGCGTGCACGAGAGGGTCCGGGCCGAGCTGGGCGACGACCTGCTGTACGGGGTGTCGGGGCTGCAGTTCCTGCCGTTCAACACGATCTACCAGCTGGCCGCCGAGACGGGCCTGGACCGGGCCGCCGCCCTGCTGCTAGTGCCCGACCTGCTGGCGTACTGGCTCACCGGCGTGGTCGGCGCGGAGCTGACCAACGCCTCCACCACGGGCCTGTTCGACGTCCGCGAGCGCGCGTGGTCGGCCGACCTGCTCGGCCGCCTCGGCCTGCCCGCCGGGCTGCTGCCGCCGCTGCGCGAGCCCGGCGCCAGGATCGGCACGCTGCGGCCGGACGTGGCGGCCGAGACGGGCCTGCCGGAGAGCACGCCGGTGACGGCGGTGGCCTCGCACGACACCGCCTCGGCCGTCGCCGCCGTGCCCGCCGCGGACGAGCGCTTCGCCTACGTCTCCTGCGGCACCTGGTCGCTGGTGGGCGTGGAGCTGCCCGCCCCGGTGCTGAGCGAGGCCGGCCGCAAGGCCAACTTCACCAACGAGGCCGGGGTGGACGGCACCATCCGCTACCTGCGCAACGTGATGGGCCTGTGGCTGCTCCAGGAGTCCCTGCGCGCCTGGGGGAACCCGGACCTGCCGGAGCTGCTCGCCCGCGCGGCGGAGGCCCCGGCGTTCCGGTCGGTGGTGGACCCGGACGCGCCGGAGTTCCTGCCGCCGGGCGACATGCCGTCCCGCATCGCCGAGCACTGCCGCCGCACCGGCCAGCCGGTGCCCGCCGACCCGCCGCAGGTCGTGCGCTGCATCATGGACAGCCTGGCCCTGGGGCACCGCGCGACGCTGCGCCGGGCGATGGAGCTGTCGGGCCGCGAGGTGGACGTGGTGCACCTGGTCGGCGGCGGCTCCCGCAACGCGCTGCTGTGCCAGCTCACCGCCGACGCGTGCGGCCTGCCGGTCCTGGCGGGCCCGGTCGAGGCGACGGCGCTGGGCAACGTGCTGGTGCAGGCCCGCTCGTTCGGCCTGCTCAAGGACCTTGCCGAGATGCGGGCGCTGGTGGCCGAGACGCAGCCGCTGCGCCGCTACGAGCCGCGCGGCGACGAGGCGTCCTGGGCCGGGGCCGCCGCCCGCGTCGGCCTGACCTGAGGCCGCCCGCCGATAGGCTCGCGCCCATGGCGAAGGCGAAGCGGAACGGCCCTGTCCCGCCCCGGCTTCCGAAAGCGCTCACCCCGGCGACCCTTCCCGGCGACCTGCCCGTGGACGACGGGGCGCTGCTGTCGCTGGACTACGGACCGCTGGACCTCGCCGGGGTCGTGGCCGAGGACGTGGAGTTCGAGCGCTGCCGGTTCGGCAAGACCGTGCTCGCCGGGGCGGAGCTGCGGCGGGCGCGGCTGGCCGATGTGGTGTTCGACGGCTGCGACCTGGCCAACCTCCGGATCGTCGGGGGGCGGGTCTTCAACGCGGAGCTGGCGCGCTGCCGGCTGACGGGGATGAAGCTGGCAGAGTGCGGGCTGCGGGACGTGGTGTTCGAGGGGTGCCGCGCCAATCTCTCGTCCTACCGGTTCGGTACGTTGGCCGACGTCGTCTTCCGGGACTGCGACCTGTCGGAGGCCGACTTCCAGAACGCCGACCTGCGCGGAGCGCGCTTCGAGGGCTGCAAGCTGCTCGCGGCGCAGTTCAGCAACGCCGACCTGCGCGGCACCCGGTTCAGCGGGTGCGACCTGATGGGCGTGGGCGGCGTGCACAGCTTCAAGGGCGCGGCCGTCAGCGGCACCGACGCGCAGGGTCTGGTGCACGCGCTGGCGGCGGCGCTCGGGATCACGATCGAGGACTGAATGGACGACACGAGGATCGAGCCGCCGCGTGAGGGCGACGAGCTGGCCACGCTGCACGGGTTCCTGGACTACCAGCGCGAGACCCTGGCGATGAAGTGCGCGGGGCTGACCGCCGGGCAGTTGCGGGAGCGCGCCGTGCCGCCGTCCACGCTGACCCTGCTCGGTCTGGTGCGGCACATGGTCGACGTCGAGTGGAACTGGTTCCAGAAGGTCATCGGCGGCGCGGACGGGCCCCGGCCGTGGGGCCTGTCCGACGACGGCACGCTCGCCTTCGACGCCGAGGACGCCGACCCCGACGAGGTGTTCGCGGCCTGGCGCGCCGAGTGCGAGCGCTCCCGCGCGCTCGTCGCCGCCGCCGAGTCGCTGGACGTCACCGGCCTGCACCGCACGGGGATCGTCTCGCTGCGCTGGGTGCTCTGCCACATGGTCGAGGAGTACTCGCGGCACAACGGCCACGCCGACCTGCTGCGCGAGCGGATCGACGGTTCCACCGGGGAGTAGGCCCGCGCCCCTTACGGCAGGCGGGCGAACGCGCGGACCGGGATCGTCCCGAAGGCGGCGACGCGCAGCGGGACGGCGGTGAAGCGCGCCCCGGTCCCGGGCAGTTGCTCCAGGCCCGCCAGGTTCTCCACGATGGGGACGCCCGCGCCGAGCAGCAGCGTGTGCGCGGGGCGCTCGCCGTCGCCGGTGTCGTCCACGTTGGCCGCGTCGATGCCGACGAGCGCCGCGTCCTGCTCGATCAGCCAGGACGCGGCGGCGCGGGTCAGGTGGCGCGGCGCGGCGGTGTACTCGGGGGTGCCGAAGCGTTCGGCGTCGCCGGTGTGCAGCAGCACCGCGGCGCCGCGCACGTCGAACGCCTCCAGGGCCGCGACGTCGATCGCGGGCCGCTCCGCGCCGCGGACGTCTACGACGACCGCGGGCAGGTCCACCGTGCGCTCCAGCGGCACGCCGGTGAGGTCGGCGCCGTCGGGGTAGCGGTGGAACGGCGCGTCCAGGTAGGTGCCGGTGCCGCCGACCATGCTGATGCGGTCGATGGTGAACTCGGTGCCCGGCGCGTAGATCTCGCGGGACGCCTCGCGCGTCAGGTGCGGGGTGATCGCGGGCTCGGGGAGGTTGGGCGCGGTGCGCATGCCGTCCCGGAGCACGTGGTTCAGCTCCACGAACCCGCCGGACGCCTGCTGCTCGGTCATCGGACTCCGATCATGTGCGGGGCCTCCATGATCTCGCGGGCTTCACCTGGGCGAACGCGCGGGTGGCGGGTCAGCCGCAGAACGCCTTCTCCGCCGCCTTCTTAAGCGCGGCCTGGAACTCAGGCCGCGCCTCCAGTTCGGCGCTGGACTGGTTGTAGGTGATGACGGCCTGGCGCTTGCCGTTCGCGCTGGTGTAGGTCCAGGTCCGGTAGCCGGGCCAGCCGCCGTCGTGGCCCCAGGCGGTGCCGCACGACATGCGCTGCTTGGAGACTCCCAGGCCGTAGTCGTAACGGACGTCCCCGTCCATCACCTTGTGGGTCGCCGTCATCTCGCGCTGGAGCTTGCGGGGCAGCAGGCGGCCGGTGAACAGGGCGCGGTGGAAGCGCGCCACGTCGTCCACGGTGGAGACCATGCCGCCGGAGGTCCAGCCGCTGGACGGGCTCACCTCCGTGCTGACGTCGCCGTAGTCGCCCCAGTAGCCGTGCACGTACGGGCCGGGGAAGAAGCGGTCGGCGGGCAGCGAGGTGCGGCGCAGCTTGAGCGGACGCAGGATTCGGTCGCGCACCTCGGCCGCGAAGGGGCGCCCGGTGACCTTCTCGATGATCATCCCGGCCAGGATGTAGTTGGTGTTGCTGTAGCGCGCGGTGCGGGACGGGGGCTGCTCCAGCGCGATCGCGACCAGCTCCGCGGGAGCCCAGTCGCGGCGGGGCTCGCTCTGGACGCGCGGGTCCAGGACGTAGTCGGCCAGGCCGCTGGTGTGGCCCAGCAGGTCCCGGACGGTGATCTTCCGGCCGTCGTTGCCGTTGCCGCGCACCAGGCCGGGCAGCCGGCGGTCCACGGTGTCGTCGAGGGAGAGCCTGCCCTCGGCGACCAGCCGGAGCAGGACGGTCGCGGTGAAGGTCTTGGTCACGCTGGCGATCCGGAAGTACAGGCGCGGGTCCATGCGGGCGCCGGTGGCCTGGTCGGCGACGCCGGCCGTGGCGTGCGCGACGCGCTCGCCGCGCCGGCTCATGATGATCGCGCCGGGCTGACCGGCGGCGACCAGGCCGTCGGCGGCGACCTGGAGCCCGTGCGGGCGGGCGGTCGCCGCGGCGGAGGCGGCGGGGGCGAGGACGGTGGCCGCCAGGGCGGTGCTGAGGGCGGTGGCGGTGAGCGCGCGGCGCATGGTGTTCTCCTCGGGTCGGGCTGACGTGATCAACTTTGTCGGCCCGGCCCGGCCCGCTTAAGGGGCCTGGACACCGAGGGAGGGGTGTACCTGGGTACACCCCGGACTGTCGGAGGCGCCTGGCATGGTGCCCGCATGGACAGCGAACGCTGGTGGCGGATCGTCCACGACGCGCGGGCGGCGGTCGGGGAGCGGGCCGGCGACCGGGACTCGGCCGACGACCCGCTGGTCGAGGCGGTGGTCGAGCGGCTCGTGCGGCTGCCGGCCGAGGAGATCGTCGCCTTCGACGTCCGGTACGTGGAGACCGCCGACTCGGCCTACACCCGGCCGCTGTGGAACGCCGCCTACCTCATCGAGGGCGGCTGCGGCGACGACGGGTTCATGGACTTCCGCGCCGGGCTGATGCTGCAGGGGCGCGAGGCGTTCGAGCGGGCCGTCGCCGACCCCGACTCGCTGGCCGACCTCCCCGTCGTGCGGCGGATGGGCACGGAGGGGCAGGGCTGGCTCGGCTGCGAGGGGTTCTCGTACGCGGCGCGCGACGCCTACCGGCGGGCGCGCGGCGAGGCCGACGCGTTCGACGCGGCCATGGAGGCGGCGCTCGCGGCGATGGCGCGGCCCTCGCGCCCGTCGGGCGAGGACTGGGACGTCGAGGACGAGGCCGAGACGCTGCGCCGCCTCCCCCGGCTGGCGGAGCTGTTCAGCGGCGCTGGGCCATGACGGTGTAGCGCGGGTCGGCGGCGCTGGCCCGCCCCGACTCGAAGATCCCGAAGCGCGTGCAGGCCGAGCCCGCCAGCAGCGCCAGGCCCGCCAGCGCCGAGCCCGCGCGGGAGCGGGCCGTGAGCGTCGCGCCGGCCGCGCCGGCGGCGGTCAGCACCTTGGCGGCGAGCATCAGGGTGCCCGCGCGGCCCTTCCGCTGGGTCTCGGCCGCCTCCCCCAGGCTGCGCTGCATGAGCGAGGTGGCGGTGAGGTCGAGGGCCGCGCCGAGGACGGCCGCGCCGCGCGCCGGCGCGGTCTGCGCCGTGGGCGCGGCCAGCAGCGCCAGCCCGGCGGCCGACGCGGCGGCCGAGCCCGCGAACACGAACGGCATCTCCCGGTAGCCGCCGTGCCAGGCGGGCACGGCGGTGTCGGAGATCAGCACGGCCGTGTAGGACACCACGGCGGGCCCGGTGAGGGCGGCCCAGCCCGTGGCGGCGCGGCCGACGCGCGGGAACAGGCCGGTCACGTCGGTGACGGCCGCGACCCCGGCGGCGGGGCCGTAGGCCAGCAGGATCCACGAGCCCATGCTCATCGGCGAGGTCGGCTTGAACACCCGCAGCATGTTGAGGAAGCGCTCGGGGCGGCCCAGGTCGTGGATCAGCGCGGCGGTGGACAGCGAGATGGCGCCCAGCGCCCCGATCTTCCCGGCGCGGGCCATGGCGCGGCGGCCGGTCAGCTCCGACACCAGCGCGAGGGCCGAGGAGCCGCCCGCCAGGCCGCCCAGGAACAGGTAGCCCGCGATGTCCAGGGCCTTCCAGGTGGGCTGCTTGATGATGGGGCGGCCGTAGTAGGAGCCCGGCTCCGCCTTGGGCACCATCAGCCGCTCGCCGCCGCCCCTGCCCTTGCGGCCGCCCTTGGCCCCGGGGACCGCCTCCCGGCCCGGACGCTGGTTGCGCGACCCCTCGCGGGTCACCTCGGCTTCGCTCATCGCCTGCTCCACGCGTAGATGGCGGCCATCCCGCCGACCAGGGTCGCGGCCGCCGCACCGGCGTGCTTCCACATGGAGGGCAGGTCCCGGGTGGTGACCACCGGGTCCGGGGGCAGGCCGTAGGTCTCCGGCTCGTCCAGCAGCAGGAAGAACGCGCCGTTGCCGCCGACCCCGTCGTCCGGGTCGTCGCCGTAGAGGCGCGCGTCCCGGACCCCCGCTTCGTGCAGCTGGTCCACGCGCGCGGCCGCGCGTTCGCGGAGCTCGTCCAGCGGGCCGTACTGGATGGAGTCGGTCGGGCACGCCTTCGCGCAGGCCGGCTCCAGATCGTCGGAGATCCGGTCGTAGCACATCGTGCACTTCCAGACCCGGCCGTCGTCCTTGCGCTGGTCGATGACCCCGTAGGGGCAGGCGGGCACGCAGTAGCCGCAGCCGTTGCAGACGTCGGACTGCACGACCACGGTCCCGTACTCGGTGCGGAACAGCGCGCCGGTGGGGCACACGTCCAGGCACGCGGCGTGCGTGCAGTGCTTGCACACGTCCGACGCCATCAGCCAGCGGAAGTCGCCCCGCGCGTCGGTCTCCCCCGCCAGCCCCAGGACGTCCACCCCGCTGTAGTCCATGCCGGGGTCCTGCATGCCGAGCGGCTTGCGCTGCTCGATGAACGCCACGTGCCGCCAGGTGTCGGCGCCCAGCCCCTGGGTGTTGTCGTAGGACATGCCCGTGAACGTCAGGCCGTCCTCGGGGATCGCGTTCCACTCCTTGCACGCGACCTCGCACGCCTTGCAGCCGATGCAGACCGACGTGTCGGTGAAGAAGCCCATGCGCGGCGGGTGGTCCTGGTAGCCGGCGTCGCCCGCGACGTCGTGCAGCGGTCCGGAGATGCGGCCCATCGTCATACCTCCATGCCCGTGTGCTGGTCGATTCCGGCCCGCCGCTGGTAGTCGCGGACCAGTTCGGGAAGGGCCGGGCCGCGCGGGCGGCGGCCGGGGCGGATGTCGGCGGTCAGCGCCTTGACCTCCTGGATGTGCACGTTGGGGTCGAGGCTGATCGACGACAGCTCGTTGGCGGCGTCGCCGGTGGTGTAGCCGTTGGGCCCCCAGTGGTAGGGCAGGCCGATCTGGTGGACGGTCCTGCCCTGCACGCGCAGCGGCGCCATCCGGTCGGTCACCATGACGCGCGCCTCGACCGCGCCGCGCGCGGTGACGACGGTCGCCCAGCCGCCGCGCTCCAGGTCCCGCTCGGCGGCCAGCTCCGGCGAGACCTCGCAGAAGAACTCCGGCTGCAGCTCGGCCAGGTAGGGCGACCAGCGCGTCATCCCGCCCGCCGTGAAGTGCTCGGTGAGCCGGTAGGTGGTGACGACGTAGGGGAACACCTCCGAGCCGGTGGGGTGGTACCGGTTCTCCTTGCGCGCGAAGATCTGCCGCACCGGGTTGCGGTCGTGCCCGTAGAGGGGGTTGCCGAACGGCGAGTCCTGCGGCTCGTAGTGCGTGGGCAGCGGCCCGTCCACCAGCCCGGCGGGCGCGAACAGCCACCCCTTGCCGTCGGCCTGGAGGATGAACGGGTCGGTGCCCGACAGCGCGTCCGGCCCCACCGCGTCCTCCGGCGGCTCGTAGGACGGCTCCTTGTCGGCCTTGAAGTCGGGGACGTCGTGCCCGACCCACCGGCCCTTCTCGCCGTCCCACCACACCAGGGCCTTGCGCTCGCTCCACGGCCTGCCGTCCGGGTCGGCCGACGCGCGGTTGTAGAGGATGCGGCGGTTGGACGGCCACGCCCAGCCCCACTCGGCGGCGATCCAGTCCTGCTCGCCGCCGGGCTTGCGGCGGGCGGCCTGGTTGACGCCGTCGGCGTAGGAGCCGCAGTAGATCCAGCAGCCGCACGCGGTGGAGCCGTCGTCCTTCAGCTGCTCGGAGGACGACAGCGGCGCCCCGTCCGGGCCGCGCCCGTTGATCTCGGCGAGCACGGCCTCGGCGGACGGCTCGGCCAGCCGCCCGCTGGTCGGGTAGTCCCAGGTCAGGTCCTTGACCGGCCGGTCGCGCGGATCGGGCGAGCCGGCCAGCCGCTCCTTGACCATCCGGCCGAGGTGGTACATGAACCACAGGTCGCTGCGCGCGTCCCCGGACGGCTCGACGGCGGTGTGGTGCCACTGGAGCATCCGGTTGGTGTTGGTGAAGCTGCCGTCCTTCTCGGTGTGCGCGGCGGCCGGGAAGAAGAACACCTCGGTGCCGATGTCGGCGGTGCGCAGCTCGCCGGTCTGGATCTCCGGGCCGTCCTTCCACCAGGTGGCGCTCTCGATCAGCGAGAAGTCCCGCACGACCAGCCAGTCCAGGTTGGCCATGCCGAGCCGCTGCATCCTCGCGTTGGCCGATCCGACGGCGGGGTTCTCGCCCATCAGGAAGTAGCCCTTGCAGGCGCCGTCCATCTGGGCGAGCACGGTCTCGTAGGTGCTGTGGCTGCCGGTGAGGCGGGGCAGGTGGTCGAAGCAGAAGTCGTTGTCGGCGGTCGCGGCCTCGCCCCACCACGCCTTCAGCAGCGAGACCACGTAGGAGCGCATGTTGCCCCAGTAGCCCTTCCGCGCGGCGTCCCCGCCGACGAACGAGTCCAGGTCCTCGTTCAGGTGCGCGTGCGGCATCGGGATGTAGCCGGGCAGCAGGTCGAACAGCGTCGGGATGTCGCTGGACCCCTGGATGCTGGCGTGCCCGCGCAGCGACTGGATGCCGCCGCCGGGGCGGCCGATGTTGCCCAGCAGCAGCTGCAGGATGCTCGCGGCGCGGATGTACTGCGACCCGACCGTGTGCTGCGTCCAGCCCACCGCGTAGGCGAACGCGCTGGTGCGGTCGCGCCCGGAGTTGCGGACCAGCGCGTCGCACACCTTCGCGAGCAGCTCGGGCGGCACCCCGCACACCTGCTCGACCATCTCGGGCGTGTAGCGGGAGTAGTGGCGCTTGAGGATCTGGAAGACGGTGCGCGGGTGCTCCAGCGTGGGGTCGGTGCGCGGCTCGTCCTCGTCCAGGGGCGCGCCGCCCGCGCCGTGGCTCTCGCTGCGCGCGGCCTCGGAGACGTCGTCGCCGTCGCCGTCCCGGTCGCTGCCGTACTGGGCGTCGCGGTCCCCGGACGCCGCCACGACGCGCTGGCCCTCGTACTGCCAGCTGCCCGCGTCGTAGTTGCGGGTCCGCTCGTCCAGGCCGGAGAACAGCCCGTCCAGGTCCTCGGTGTCGCGGAAGTCCTCCGACACGATCGTGGCGGCGTTGGTGTAGTTGACCACGTAGTCGCGGAAGTAGGACCCGGTCTCCAGCACGTGCCTGATGATCGCGCCGAGGAACACGATGTCGGAGCCCGCCCGGATCGGCACGTACAGGTCGGCGACCGCGCTGGTGCGGGTGAAGCGCGGGTCCACGTGGATGATCGTCGCGCCGCGCGCCTTGGCCTCCATCACCCACTGGAAGCCGACCGGGTGCGCCTCGGCGAAGTTGGAGCCCTGCACCACGATGCAGTCGGAGTTCTGCAGGTCCTGGAGGAACATCGTCGAGCCGCCGCGCCCGAACGAGGTGCCGAGCCCCGCCACCGTCGCGCTGTGGCAGATCCGCGCCTGGTTCTCCACCTGGACGACGCCGAGCGCGGTGAACAGCTTCTTGATGAGGTAGTTCTCCTCGTTGTCCAGCGTCGCGCCGCCCAGGCTGGCGATGCCGAGGGTGCGGTTGACGCGGACGCCGTCGTCCTCGTCCTGCCAGGTGTCGGCGCGGGTGGCCAGGACGCGGTCCACCACCATCTCCATGGCGGTGTCGAGGTCGAGCTCCTCCCAGTCCTCGCCGTGCGGGCGGCGGTACAGGACCTTGTCGCGGCGCGCGGTCCCGGTGGTGAGCTGGAGCGTCGCCGAGCCCTTGGGGCACAGCCGCCCCCGGCTGACCGGCGAGTCGGGGTCGCCCTCGATCTGGACGACCCGCTCGTCCTTGACGTAGACCTTCTGGCCGCAGCCCACGGCGCAGTACGGGCAGACCGATTTCACGACGCGGTCGGCGGTCTGCACCTTGGAGCGCCGCTCCGCGGTGTACGCGGACTTGGCGGCGGCGCCCCGCCCGAGCCCGTCCCGTCCGGTGACCTGCTTGTACACGGGCCAACCGTCGATCCACGTGCGCAGCCCCACGGGCCACCCCCAGCCATGTAGCGCGACAACCGGCGCCTACCCCGGCCAGGGGCGGTCAATCACGGCCCGCCCCTCACCGGGAGCGGATTTGCCCAGATTTCAACGGCGGGTGGGGCGGGCCGCGCCATGCCCGTCCGGGGTCAGGGGGCGTAGGGGTCCTCCATGGCGTGGACGCGGGCGGCGAAGCCCTTCAGCGACTCCAGGGCGTGGAAGTACGGCACCGGCCCGTAGGAGATCCGCGCGGCGCCCGCCTTCGCCAGGTCCGCGAGGCTCGTGCCCGGCCAGCAGTTGACGTTGACCGGGCCCGCGATGCCCCGCACCAGCTCGGGCACCGCGTCGGCCGGGGCCATGATCGGGTAGATGCAGTCCGCGCCCGCCTCCAGGTAGCGGGCGGCGCGGGGCAGCGCCGCGCCGAGCGGGTCGTCGCCGGCGGCGGCGCCCGCGGTGAAGGTGTCCACCCGCGCGTTGATCACCAGTTCGGGGTCGGCGGCGCGCAGCGCGGCGAGGTAGGCGGCCTGCTCCTCGACGTCGCGCAGCCGGCCGGTCGCGTGGTCGGTGTCCTCGATGTTGCAGCCCGCGGCGCCGATCCCGCGCAGCCGGGCGGCCAGGTCGGCGGGGTCCAGCCCGTACCCGGCCTCGGCGTCCACGGTCACCGGGACCGTCGCGGCGCGGACCACCCGCCCGGCGGCGGCGAACATCTCCTCGGCGGGCGCGCCCTCGTGGTCGGGGTGGCCGAGCATCGCGGCGATCGCGGCGCTGGCGGTGGCCAGGGCGGGGAAGCCCGCCTCCTCGACGATCTTGGCGCTGGCGGCGTCCCACACGTTGGGCAGCAGCAGCGGGTCGCCGGGACGGTGCAGGTCGCGGAGCGTCTGGTACATCGGTGTTCTCCTCTCGTCGCCTCCATAGGACCGGACAGGGGGAGGAAACGTGACATCGGCGGGCGGATAACGTCGGGACCAGGCCGCGAACGAAGGAGTCCGCCATGCTGCCCTGGTCCGCCGATCTCGCCGGACGGCTCGACGAGCACGTCATCAGCAGCGCCCTGCTGCGCGACAACCCGCTCAAGGACCCGGCCGACCGGCCGCTGACGGTGTACGTCCCGCCCGGTTACGACGACGATCCCGACCGCCGCTACCCGGTGGTGTACGCCATCCAGGGATTCACCGGCCACATCGCCATGTGGCGCAACCGCGCGCCGTTCCGGCAGCCCTTCCCCGAGACCGCCGACGCGGTGTTCGCGCGCGGCGAGGCCCCGCCCGCGCTGCTGGTGTTCCCCGACACCTGGACCTCCTACGGCGGCAGCCAGTACGTGGACTCCCCCGGGACCGGCCGCTACCACTCCTACCTGTGCGACGAGGTCGTGCCGTGGGTGGACGCGCACTACCGGACGCTGGACGCGCCCGAGCACCGGGCCATCAGCGGCAAGTCCAGCGGCGGCTACGGCGCGATGATCACGCCGATGCTGCGGCCGGACCTGTTCGGCGCGCTCGCCACGCACGCCGGGGACGCCCTGTTCGAGTACGCCTACCAGGGCGACTTCCCCGAGGTCGTGCGCATCCTGCGCGACCACGGCGGCGACCCCGCGCGCTGGTGGGACGACTTCCGCTCGCGGGTGTCGTTCACCCGGCCCGGCGACGACAAGATGCTGGAGATCTACGCGATGGCGGCCTGCTACTCGGCCCGCCAGGACGGCACGCCCGAGCTGCCGTTCGACACCGTCACCGGCGTGATGCGGCCGGAGGTGTGGCAGCGCTGGCTGGACCTGGACCCGGTGCGCATGGTCCCCCGGCACGCCGAGGCGCTGCGGTCGCAGCGGGCGATCTGGATCGACTCGGGGACGCGGGACGAGTGGCACCTCGACGTCGGCGCCGAGGCGTTCCGGCGCGCGCTGCTGGACAGCGGGGTGCGCGAGGACGTGATCCACTTCGAGCTGTTCGACGCCGCGCACGGCGGCATCGACTACCGCTACCCGCTCGCGCTCGCCTGGCTCTGCGAGCGCATCGCGCCCTGACGGAGGACCCCCGCGAACTGCGGGCCCGGCCGGTGGCGGCACCGGCCGGGCCCGCCTTTCATCGGCCATTGGGCGGGAATTGAAAATCCAGTACTAAGTGGATTTATTGCCATCAACCCCCCACCGGGGTCTACTTCTGCACAGCTCATCCGGATGATCCCCCCTGTCCCCCCGGAACGCAGCAGGAGACCCCTGTGAGATCCCCCTCCCTCGGGGCCGCGGCGATCGCCGCCGGCCTCGTCCTGGCGACGGCCGCCCCCGTCGCCGCCCGCCCCGCGACCTCCGCCGCCCCCGCCCCCGACCCCCGGGCCGTCGCGGCGGCGTCCGCCGACCGCCTGGTGGTCGCCAAGCCCGCCGCCTTCCGCAAGGCGGCCGAGGAGAAGATCGTCCGCACCGGCGTGGTGTCCGGCGCCGGCGGCCTGCAGTACGTGTCCTACGAGCGCACCTACGACGGCCTGCCGGTCTACGGCGGCGACTTCGTCGTGGTCACCAACAAGACCGGCGCGGTGCTGAGCACCAGCGTCGCGCAGTCCGGCAAGCTCGACGTGGACACCAAGCCGTCGCTGCCCGCCGCGCAGGCGACCAAGACCGCCCGCGCCCAGCTCACCGAGGCCGACGACGCCACGGCGCCGAAGCTCACCGTCCTCGCCGAGGGCAAGGGCCGCCTGGCCTACGAGGTGGTCGTCACCGGCACCCTCAAGAAGAAGCCCGCCAAGCTGCACGTCTACGTGGACGCGAAGACCGGCAAGGTCGCGCGCACCTGGGACGAGGTGACCCCGGTCGCCGACGACCAGAGCCACTACCACGGCACCGTGGACATCACCACGCAGCCCACGTCCATGACCGACCCGACCCGCTCGGGCCTGCGCTGCGGCGGCCAGAACGGCAGCGCCTTCACCGGCACCGACAGCGCCTGGGGCAACGGCAGCGGCACCAACCTGGAGACCGCCTGCGTCGACACCCTGTACGCCGCCCAGAAGGAATGGGACATGCTGGGCGCCTGGCTCGGGCGCAACGGCATCAACGGCTCCGGCGGCGGCTTCCCGGCCCGCGTCGGCCTGAACCAGGTCAACGCCTTCTGGAACGGCAGCTACACCAACTTCGGCCACAACCAGGCCAACACCAAGCAGGCCACCTCCACCGACGTCGTCGCGCACGAGTACGGCCACGCCATCTTCCAGACCACCCCCGGCGGCTCCGGCGGCGGCAGCGGCAACGAGAAGGGCGGCATGAACGAGTCGGCCGGCGACATCTTCGGCGCGCTGACCGAGCACTACATGAACGAGCCCGCCACCCTGGACCCGCCGGACTACCTGGTCGGCGAGGAGGTCGACCTGGTCGGCCAGGGCCCGATCCGCAACATGTACAACCCGTCGGCGGTCGGCGACCCCAACTGCTACTCCTCCTCGATCCCGAGCACCGAGGTGCACGCGGCGGCCGGCCCGCAGAACCACTGGTTCTACCTGCTGGCCGAGGGCTCCAACCCCGGCGGCGGCAAGCCGACCAGCCCGACCTGCAACAACTCCACGGTGACCGGCATCGGCGTCCAGAAGGCCGGGCAGATCTTCATGGGCGGCCTGAACCGCAAGGTCACCGCCTGGAGCCACGCCCGCGCCCGGCTGGAGACGGTGAACGCCGCGGTCCAGCTGTTCCCGGGCTCGGCGACCGAGTGCAACGCGGTGAAGGCGGCCTGGAGCGCCGTCAACGTCCCGGCGCAGAGCGGCGAGCCGTCCTGCGGCACCCAGCAGAACGACTTCCAGCTGTCGCTGAGCCCGAACTCCGGCAGCGCGCAGGCGGGCGGCTCGGTCACCGCGACCGTCAGCACCCAGACCACCGGCGGCAGCGCGCAGCAGGTGGCGCTGTCGGCGACCAGCACGCCGGGCGGCCCGACCGCCACGTTCTCGCCCGCGACCGTGACCTCCGGCCAGTCGGCCACCATGACCGTCAACGTCCCGGCGGGCACGCCCAACGGCACCTACACGCTGACGGTCCTCGGTGACGGCGCGAGCGTGGACCGCACCGCGACCTTCACCCTGACCGTCGGCTCCGGCGGGCCCGGCGGCACGGTCTTCAGCGACGACTTCTCCACCGACAAGGGCTGGACGGTCAACCCGTCCGGCACCGACACCGCCACCTCGGGCCAGTTCGAGCGCGGCAACGCGCAGGCCACCAGCTACAGCGGCACCGCCCTCCAGCTCGCGGGCACCACGCTGGTCACCGGCGCGGCCGCCGGGGCCGACGCGGGGGCGGGCGACGTGGACGGCGGCACCACCAGCGCCCAGTCGCCCGCGATCACCCTGCCGAGCGGCACCGTGTCGCTCAGCCTGTCGTGGTACCTGGGGCACCTGAACAACGCCTCGTCCACCGACTACCTGCGGGTCCGGGTCGTCGGCCCGAACGGCTCGACCACCGTGGTGAACCAGGCCGCCTCGGCGGCCAACCGCGCGGCGGCCTGGCAGACGGCCACCGCCAACCTGTCGGCCTACGCCGGGCAGTCGGTCCGCATCGTCGTGGACGTCGCCGACGCCGGCACCGGCAGCCTCGTCGAGGGCGCCATCGACAACGTCCAGATCACCAGCTCCTGATCGCCCGGTCCGGGGCGGCGGCGTCCACCAGTCCCTCCCCCCTGGGCTCCGCCGCCCCGGACCGGTCCCTTCCCCCTGGAGGAACACATGAGATCCCGTGTGCTCGCGGGCGCTGGCGCGATCGCCCTGGCGTTGTCGGCCGTGCTGACCGGCGGCGCAGGCGCCGCGCCGCGGACGGCCGCCGCCGCGCCCGACATCCCGCTCGCCAACGTCAAGGCCCACCTGACCCAGTTCCAGTCGATCGCGACCGCCAACGGCGGCAACCGCGCCCACGGCCGCCCCGGCTACCGCGCCTCGCTCGACTACGTGAAGGCCAAGCTGGACGCCGCGGGCTTCCAGACCAGCGTCCAGTCGTTCACCGCCAGTGGCGCGACCGGCTACAACCTCATCGCCGACTGGCCCGGCGGCGACCCCAACCAGGTGCTCATGACCGGCGCGCACCTGGACAGCGTGACCGCCGGACCCGGCATCAACGACAACGGCTCCGGCTCCGCCGCGATCCTGGAGACCGCCCTCGCCGTCTCCCGCGCCGGGCTCCAGCCCGCCAAGCACCTGCGCTTCGCCTGGTGGGGCGCCGAGGAGCTGGGCCTGCTCGGCTCCAACTACTACACCGCCAACCTGCCCGCGACCGAGCGCTCGAAGATCAAGGGCTACCTGAACTTCGACATGGTCGGCTCGCCCAACCCCGGCTACTTCGCCTACGACGGCGACGGCTCCAGCGGCAGCGGCGGCCCGGCGGGCTCGGCCGAGATCGAGAACACCCTGCGCGCCTACTTCACCTCGATCAACGTGCCGGTGCGCGACACCGCCTTCGACGGCCGCTCCGACTACGGCGGCTTCATCCGCTACGGCATCCCGGCCGGCGGCATGTTCACCGGCGCCGAGGGCCGCAAGACCGCCGCCCAGGTGCAGCTGTGGGGCGGCACCGCCAACGTCGCGTTCGACCGCTGCTACCACGCCTCCTGCGACACCACGAGCAACATCAACGACACCGCGCTGGACCGCAACGCCGACGCGATCGCGTACGCGGTGTGGACGCTCGGCGGCACCGGCACCCCGCCCGGCGAGACCGTCTACAGCGACGACTTCGCCACCGACAAGGGCTGGACGGCCAACCCCTCCGGCACCGACACCGCCACCTCCGGCAGGCTCGAACGCGGCACCGCGCAGGCCACCACCTACAGCGGCACCGCCCTGCAGCTCGCCGGATCGTCCCTGGTCACCGGCGCGAGCGCGGGGGCCGACGCGGGCGCCAACGACCTGGACGGCGGCACCACCAGCATCCAGTCCGCGCCGATCACCCTGCCGGCCGGGACGCTGCAGCTGTCGTTCTCCTGGTACCTGGGGCACCTGAACAACGCCTCGTCCACCGACTACCTGCGGGTCCGGGTCGTCGGCCCGAACGGCTCGACCACCGTCCTCAACCAGACGGGCTCGGCCGTCAACCGCGCGGCGGCCTGGCAGACCGCGACCGCGGACCTGTCGGCCTACGCCGGGCAGTCGGTCCGCATCCTGGTGGACGCGGCCGACGCGGGCACCGGCAGCCTGGTCGAGGCGGGCCTGGACAACCTCACCGTCACCCGCTCCTGACCACTGACCGCTGGTACGAATTCCCCATCCAGGCAATGTGAAAAGACGCGTGGAGCGGCCCGTTCAATGCATCGACCCAGGCATCGCCCCGCCAGCTCAGAGCCGCTTTTCAGAACGTTCGACGGTTCGCGGGCCGGCATTGAAAATCCAGTGGCGAATGGATTCATTGACACGGGCCGCATATCACGGTGCACTTCTGCTCAGCTCGTCCGGACGAGTCCCCCCTCCACCAGACAACGGATCGGAACCCCGTCCCCAGCGCACCGTGACACCCCCGCCCCGGAACGCTCGCGGATGCGGCCGACCCCGCCAGGCCGCATCCGCGTCAGCACCACCGCGGGGTCCCCTCCACAGTCGAAAGCCCGGCCCGCGGACCCTCCCGCCCACAAGGCGGCCGCGCGGCCGGGCCCCGGAAGGAGCACCCTGTGAAACGCCCCACCGCGCTCGCCCTGGCGACGCTCACCGCGGCCGCCACGATGTTCGTCCCCGCGGCGAACGCCTCGGCCGCCGATGACGGTTCGTACGGCCGGAGCGGCTCGTATGGACGTGACGGCTCGTACGGCCGCGACGGTTCGTACGGCCGGGACGGCTCCTACGGACGCGACGGCTCCTACGGACGCACCGGCTCGTACGGCCGGACCGGCTCGTACGGGTGATGCGCCCAGCGGGGACCCCGCCGGCCTCCCGCCACAGCTCCCACGTGAGCCCGGCGGCCCCCGCGAGCGCGTGAGATGAGGCGGGCCGTACGGGACGACTCTCGGCCCGGCCCGTACGGCCCCGCCCCCGGACCCCCTTGATGACCGCCCCCCGCACGGCCCCCGGCGCCGGACTCCGGCGCCGGGGGCCGAACTCTGTCGGTGGCGGCGGTCACAATGGCGGCATGTGCCGCAGCATCAAGACCCTTCGCCCGCCGATGGCCGAGGACGTGACCGACGAGGACGTGCGGGCCGCCGCGCTCCAGTACGTCCGCAAGATCTCCGGCTTCCGCGCCCCCGCCGCCCACAACGCCGAGGCGTTCGACCGCGCCGTGGAGGAGGTGGCCGCCGCGACCGCCACCCTGCTGGACTCCCTGCAGGTGAGAGGCCGCCGCCCGGCCTAGAGCGTGTCCCAAGGACCTCAGCCGTCGCGCGAGTGACCGACTGTCCCGGCGGGGCGAAGCCGGAGGCGAGCCCCGCCGGGACAGATCGCGAAGCGATGTGGCACTCGCAAAGCACTGGTCAGGGGGGCGAGCCGCCAGGCGAGCCCCCTGGGCCGGGACTTTGAAACACTGCCTAGCCCGCCGGAGCCCCGCCCGCCCGAGGCTTGATCGGGCCCGGTCGCTCCCCGCGCGGGGAGCGACCGTCCCGGCAGGCGGCTCAGGCGTTGAGCTCGGCGGCGACCAGTTCGGCGATCTGGACGGCGTTCAGGGCGGCGCCCTTGCGCAGGTTGTCGCCCGAGGCGAACAGCGCCAAGCCGTTCTCGCGGGTCTCGTCGCGGCGGATGCGGCCCACGAAGGTGGGGTCCTGCCCGGCGGCCTGCAGCGGGGTCGGGACGTCGGTCAGCACCACGCCCGGCGCGCCCGACAGCAGCTCGCTGGCCCGCTCGGGGCTGAGCGGGCGCTCGAACACCGCGTTGATCTGCAGCGAGTGGCCGGTGAAGACCGGCACGCGCACGCAGGTGCCCGACACCTTCAGGTCCGGGATGCCGAGGATCTTGCGGCTCTCGTTGCGGAGCTTCTGCTCCTCGTCGGTCTCGGCGAGGCCGTCGTCGACGATGGAGCCGGCCATCGGCAGCACGTTGAACGCGATCGGCCGCACGTAGACCTGCGGGTCGGGGAACTCGACCGCCGAGCCGTCGTGGGTGAGCCGGTCGGCGTTCTCCACCACCTTGCGCACCTGCTCGTGCAGCTCGGCGACGCCGGACAGGCCGCTGCCCGACACCGCCTGGTAGGTGGAGACCACCAGGGCGGTGAGCCCGGCCTCCTCGTGCAGCGGGCGCAGCACCGGCATCGCGGCCATGGTGGTGCAGTTGGGGTTGGCGATGATCCCCTTCGGCCGCTGCGCGGCGGCGTGCGGGTTGACCTCGGCGACCACCAGCGGCACGTCGGGGTCCATGCGCCAGCCGGAGGAGTTGTCGATCACCACGGCCCCGGCGGCGGCCACCTTGGGCGCCAGCTCCAGGGAGGTGGTCTTGCCGGCCGAGAAGAGCACGATGTCGAGGCCGGCGTAGTCGGCGGTCGCGGCGTCCTCGATGGTCACCTCGCCGTCGCCCCACGGCATCCTGCGCCCGGCGGAGCGGGCCGAGGCGAACAGCCGCAGCTCCTCGACCGGGAAACCGCGCTCGGCCAGAATCCTGAGCATGACGCTCCCGACCTGGCCGGTGGCCCCGACGATCCCGATTCTCATGCCGCTCCTCCGCAAATACGTTTGACCTGGGCCGACGAGTCTGCCCAGGTCCGCCGACCGGCGTCCAGTCAATAACCCTTCGCCTCGACCTTAAGCACTGCTTCACCCTCGCGCGCCGTGCGCCGGGTCACAGATCGTCGGGATCGGCCCCCGGGGAGCGGCGGCGGAAGTACCGGTCGTCGCGCCGGACGGCGGCCACGTCCTCCTCGGCGGCGCGCCCCACCTCCTCGGCGCCGCGCGTCCCGAAGCGGAACGGCCCCACCCGCGCCCTGGCCAGCAGCACCCCGGCCGCCAGCACCAGCAGGAAGGCGACCAGCAGGCACAGCAGCACGGTCACGATGATCGACGTCATCCGGTCCCCCATGATCCCCCGTCGTCCCGTCCGTACCCGGCGGGGCCCGCCGCGATGTCCGCACAAAGTGGTCCGTTCAGTGAACCGGGCGTTCGCCCCGTGCGTCTCTTGTGTGTCCTTCCACCCACTGATCCCTGGAGACACCTTGAGAAGACTGCTCGCCGCCGCCCTGTCCACGGCCGCCGTCGCCGCCGCGGGCACGGTCGCGGTCGCGGCCCCGGCGCACGCCGCGGCCCCCGCCATCGGCGCCATCAAGATCACTCCGGCCGTCGCGGTGCAGAGCAAGGTCAACAAGCAGAAGGTCACCGTCGAGGTGCGCACCAGCGCCGGCGTGGACAGCGTGACCGCCGATCTGGCGCCGCGCGTCGGCAGCGGCGGCATGTTCGTGATCCTGAAGAAGACCACCACGCCGGGCCTGTGGCGGGGCGTCGACGACCTTTACAACTACGAGAGCGCCGGCGCCTGGACGGTGGACGTCGAGGCCGCCGACTACGA
This sequence comes from Spirillospora sp. NPDC050679, assembly GCA_044456955.1. Taxonomy (GTDB): domain Bacteria; phylum Actinomycetota; class Actinomycetes; order Streptosporangiales; family Streptosporangiaceae; genus Spirillospora. The sequence continues at coordinate 318,349 of JBITGK010000002.1, forward strand.
GGCCGGCGACGACTACGAGACCAAGAAGAGCACCGTCTGGCAGGTGCGCAAGAACACCTACTTCAGCGGATTCCAGGCGGGCCCCTCCCCGATCCGCAAGGGCAAGGCCATCACCGTCTCCGGCTGGCTGAAGGGCCTGGACGGCTACGGCTCCGCGTACGCGGGCGTCCGCAACCAGAAGGTCGTCATCTACTTCAAGAAGAAGGGCACCGCCAAGTGGGTCCCGTACGGGACCGTGACGACCGCCAACGGCGGCAAGTTCACCAAGCGCTTCCAGGCGAAGACGTCCGGCTACTGGCTGGCCGGCTTCGCGGGCACCGGGTACTGGAACAAGGCCTGGTCGAACGGCGACGGCGTGGTCGTGCGCTGACACCGGCGCTGACGTGAGGCCCCGCCCCCTCGGCGGGGCCTTTCCGCTACCGGAAGGCGTCCAGCCCGGTGATCGCCTTCCCGAGGGTCAGCAGGTGGACCTCCTGGGTGCCCTCGTAGGTGAGCACGCTCTCCAGGTTGTTCATGTGCCGGATCACCGGATACTCCAGCGTGATGCCGTTGGCGCCGAGGATCGTGCGGGCCTGGCGGGCCACGTCCAGGGCGGCCCGGACGTTGGCGAGCTTGCCGAACGACACCTGCTGCGGAGTGACCCTCCCCTCGTCCTTCAGCCGCCCCACGTGCAGCGCCACCAGCCCCGCCTGACCGAGCGCGACCTCCATCCAGGCGAGCTTCTCCTGGGTGAGCTGGAAGGCCCCGATGGGCTTGCCGAACTGCTCGCGCGTCCCGGCGTACTCGACGGCCGACTCGTAGCAGGCCCGCCCCGCGCCGACCGCGCCCCACAGGATGCCGTAGCGGGCCTCCGACAGGCAGCCCAGCGGCCCCCTGAGCCCGGTCACGCCGGGCAGGACGGCGTCGGCGGGCAGCCGCACGCCCTCCAGCAGCAGCTCGGAGGTCACCGAGGCCCGCAGGGACAGCTTCCGGTGGATGTCGCGGGCGCTGAAGCCGGGCGTCCCCGCCGGGACCACGAAGCCCCGGATGCCCTCCTCGGTGCGCGCCCAGACGACCGCGACGTCGGCGACCGACCCGTTGGTGATCCACATCTTGGCGCCGTCGAGCACCCAGTCCGAGCCGTCCCGCCGCGCGCGGGTCAGCATGTCGCCGGGGTCGGAGCCGCGGTCGGGCTCGGTCAGCCCGAAGCAGCCGATCGCCTCGCCCGCCGCCATCGGCGGCAGCCACCGCTCCTTCTGCTCCTGCGACCCGTACTTGTGGATCGCGGCCATGGCCAGCGACCCCTGCACCGACACGAAGCTGCGCAGCCCCGAGTCGGCGGCCTCCAGCTCCCGGCAGGCCACCCCGTAGGCGACCGCGCTCGTCCCGGCGCAGCCGTACCCCTCCAGGTGCATCCCGAGCAGCCCCAGCTTGCCCAGCTCGGGCCCCAGCTCCCGCGCGGGGAAGGTCCCCTGCTCGAACCACCCGGCGACGTGCGGCGCGACCCGTTCGGCGACGAACGCGCGCACGGTGTCGCGGATCATCCGCTCCTCGTCGGTGAGCTGGTCGTCAACGCGCAGCACGTCCATGCGGGGTCCTCTCGCCGAGCCCGGGGGTGTCCGCCCGCCAGGGTACGTCGGGGGCGCCTCCCGGCCCGGCCAGGGGTCCGGTCAGGGTCGGGTCAGGGCTGTTCCCGGATGCGGCGCCCCCGCTCCGGCGGGCACCATCAAGGCATGGACTTCACCAAGAACGAGACCGCCGCCTCCGAGACCGCCACCGCCGACGGCACTGCCCCGGCCAAGCGGCTGCGCCGCACCCGCGAGGGCAAGATGATCGCCGGCGTCTGCTCCGGCACGGGCGCCTACCTGGGCGTGGACCCCAACATCCTCCGCCTCGGCCTGGGCCTTTTCACCCTGTTCGGCGGCGCGGGCGTCGCCCTGTACGCGATCGCGTGGGTGCTGATCCCCGAGGAGGGCGCGCCCACCTCGGTCGGCGAGGACCTGCTGAAGAAGGCGGGCGAGTCGCCGCAGATCCAGGACCTGGTCCAGAAGGCCAAGGACGGCCTGAACAAGGCCGGCGCCCCCCGCTAGGACGCGGAGGCGCGGTCCGGGGCGTGGTCGCCGCCGTGGCCGCCCGAGTAGGACGACCGGCCGTTGGGGCGCTCGTGCGCGCCGCGGCCGGCGGGATCGGGGTCGGCGGGGACCGTCTCCAGGCCCACTGCGCCGGCCTCCGCCGCGGCGCCGGCGTCAGGCGGGGCGGGCCGGGCGGCCGAGGACGCCTCCGAGCGCTCGCGCATGCCCGCGATGACCCGGCCGCGCACCTGGTTCCAGTTCAGGGTCATCATCGCCGCCGCCGACAGGCCCAGCGCGCCCGCCAGCGCCACCACCGTCTCGGGGCCCAGCGCCTGCGCCGCCGCGCCCGCGACCAGGATGCCCAGGCCCTGGCCGGCCAGGATGCCCGACTGGGCCAGGCCGAACGCCTGCGCGCGGCCCTCGGGGGGCACCGCCGCCACGAACGCCGCGTTGGCCGCGAGCTGGTAGGCGCTGCCGACCCCCGACAGCGCCCACAGCGCCACCACCGCCCACAGCGGCGGGTGCATCGCCGAGCCGATCAGGGGCGCGCAGGCCAGCATCGACATCCAGCCCATCACCCTGATCCGGTTGGTGGGCCGGACGCAGCGGCTGAACAGGAACGCGCCGGCCACCATGCCGGTCGGCATCGCCGACATCAGCAGGCCCACGGTGACGGGGCTGCCGTCGAAGGTCGCCGCGTACGGCGCGGCCAGGCCCTCCGGGATCACGTAGAAGGCGCACAGCCACGCGAACAGCACCAGCGACCGCAGCGTGGGGTCGCCGAAGACGAGCCGCGCGCCGTCCCGGGTGCCGCGCCACAGCCCCAGCGACTCGCGCTCGCGGCGCTTGGGCGCGGGCCGCCGCCGCATCCCGACCACCAGGATGACCGCCGACAGCCCGAAGGTCACCGCGTCCAGCGCCAGCGCCTCGTAGGCGCCCACCGTCGCGACCACCGCGCCGCCCGCCACGAAGCCCAGCATCTGGCTGGCCTGGTGGGTGATGTTGTTGATCGCCGACCCGGCCACGTAGCGGTCGCCGTCCAGCACGTCGGGCAGCAGCGCCGCGCGCGCCGCGCTGAACGGCGCGCCCAGCAGCACCGCCAGGAACACCAGCACGCACAGCGTCCAGAACGGCATGTCCTGCAGCGCCATCAGCGCGACCAGCCCGGCCCGCGCCACATCGCAGACGATCATGACGGTGCGGCGCGGGAACAGGTCGGCCAGGCCCGACAGCACCGGCCCGCCGACGATCGGCGGGAGGTAGGTGAGGGCGTAGGTGAGCGCGGTCAGCAGCGGCGACTGGGTGCGGTGGTAGACCAGCACCGCCAGCGCCACCTGCGCGAGCTGGTCGCCGACGAACGACAGCGCCTGCGCCAGCCACAGCGCGCGGAACTCGCCCACCGCGAAGACCTCGCGGTAGGTGGCCTGCACCTCGGGCGGCCGCCGATGCCGGCCGGTCCGTCTCTCCGCCACGCGCGCTCCAGTTCGGTACGCCCGGTTCCGGGCGACCTCCCTATTAACTCACGCTGCGTGGCAGTTATGTGACCTACCGTGCCCAATTGATGGAACCCTTTGCCGCGCTGTGATGTGCGCCACAGTTCAGTATCCGAGCCGGTGCAGCCGCTCGTCGTCGATTCCGAAATGGTGGGCGATCTCGTGGACCACGGTGATGCGGACCTCCTCCACCACCTCCTCGGCGGTGCGGCAGATCTGCAGGATCTCGTTGCGGTAGATCGAAATGTGATCGGGCAGGACGCCTGCGTACCAGTCACCCCGCTCGGTGAGGGGTACGCCCTGGTAAAGGCCGAGCAGACCGGGCTCGGGCGCTTCGTCCTCCACGACGATGACGACGTTGCGCATGTGCGCGGTCAGCTCGGGCGGGACGGTGTCGAGGGCCTCGCCCACCAGCTCCTCGAACGCCTCTCGCGATATCTCGATCACATCCTCATTCTGCGCGACGGAAGGAGCCATCGTGCGCGTCCGGCCTCCCGGCCCCCGCACCCGCCTGGCCGCCCGCGTCCTGGCGGTCGCCGCCGTGGGCCTGATCGGCGGGCTGATCGGCCTGCTGCTCGGCGGCCGCATCGAGACCCCGGTCGGCCCGACGGAGGTGTCGCTCCAGCTGCGGCCCGCCTGGAGCGGCGGCACCACGGTCCAGATCCCGCCGCTGGGCGCGCTGCACCTGGACACCCACGCCGGACCGTTCCAGCTCCGGGCCAGCGTGACCGAGCTGCGCCCCGAGCCCGCGCGCAAGCTGATCGAGGACGCGGGGGAGCTGGACCAGCTCACCGACCAGATCGCCGGCGAGCTGCGGCACGGGGTGGTCGTGCTGCTGCTGCGCGCGGTCGGGCTGGCGCTGGCCACCTCGTTCGTCGCGGGCCTGATCGTGTTCCGCTCCTGGCGGCGCGCCCTGCTGGGCCTGGGCGCCAGCACCGCCGCCGCCCTGGCGGTCGCCCTGGTGACCTGGCTGACCTTCAACCCGCAGTCGATCGCCGAGCCCCGCTACACCGGCCTGCTGGCCAACGCGCCGCAGGTGGTGGGCGACACCCGCAACATCGTGGAGCGCTTCTCGGCCTACCGGGCGCAGCTCGCGCGCCTGGTCGGCAACGTGTCCAAGCTGTACACGGCGACCTCCACCCTGCCGACCTACGAGCCCGACCCCTCCACGCTGCGCGTCCTGCACGTCAGCGACATCCACCTCAACCCCGCGGCCTGGAACGTGATCCGCTCGGTGAGCCGGCAGTTCCAGGCCGACCTGATCATCGACACCGGCGACCTGGCCGACCACGGCAGCAGGCCCGAGGACCGCTTCGCCGACGACATCGCGTCCCTGAAGATCCCCTACGTCTACGTGCGCGGCAACCACGACTCCCAGGGCACCCAGCGCGCCGTGGCCCGCCAGAAGAACGCGATCGTGCTGGACGACCAGGTCCGCGAGGTCGAGGGCCTGCGCATCTACGGCGTGGGCGACTCCCGGTTCACCCCGGACAAGAGCACCCGCGACGACGACGTGAACGCCGACCAGCTCCGCGCCCTCGGCGCCGCGCAGGCCCAGAAGCTGCGCGCCGCCGGGACCGCGCCGGACCTGGTGGCGGTGCACGACCCGTTCCAGGGCGAGGGCTTCTCCGGCCAGACCCCGCTGGTGCTGTCGGGCCACGCCCACAAGCGGAGCACCAAGCTGCTGCCGTCCAACACGCGCCTGTTCGTGCAGGGCTCGACCGGCGGCGCGGGCCTGCGCGCCGTGGAGCACGAGGAGCCCACGCCCATCGAGCTGTCGGTGCTGTACTTCAGCCGCGCGACCCACCGGCTCCAGGGCTGGGACGACCTGCGCCTGGGCGGCCTGGGCCTGACCTCCGCGCAGATCGAGCGCCATCTGGAGCCCTCCCCGGACCGCGCGGTGTCCCCGCCGCCGCAGCAGCCGACGCCCTCCCCCTCGCCGAGCGCGCCGGCGTCCCCGTCCACCACGCCGCCGACCAGCCCGTCCGCGCCGACGCCGCGGCAAGGCGGCTAACCGTTTGCATGTCCCGCCTGGTTGTCCCCTATGCTGGACTGGTCAAGAGTGGCGGTGCGCCGCCACGCTGGGCCCCCTTCGTCTAGCGGCCTAGGACGCCGCCCTTTCAAGGCGGTAGCGCCGGTTCGAATCCGGTAGGGGGTACCGAAGAGACGGCCGAGGGCCCGCGATCAGCACAGGTCGCGGGCCCTCGGCCGTTTCATCCGCCCGTCCGGGCCAGGGGGCGTAGAGCGGGCGGGGCCGACAGGTGGCCTCCGCGGGACAGCGCGGCCACGGCGGCGGCGCAGCCGATCCCCGTGGCGGCCAGCGCCGTCCACACCAGCCACTGGGCGTGGTGTGCGGCGGCGTAGTCCCACAGGGCGCCGGTGCCCAGGTTGCCCGCCGTGATGCCCAGCCCGGAGACGGTGTTGTAGAGGCCGTAGTGGGTCGCCACCAGCCGGTCGCCCGACAGGGCCACGACCGTGTCCATCTCCACCGGGTAGGCCAGCGCGCCTCCGGCCGCCAGCAGCGCGACCGCCGCCACCAGCGCCGCCAGTTGCACGCCCGGCCGCGCGGGCGGGGCCAGCGCGAGCGGGACGAAGGCGGCCCCCATCACCGCCAGCCCCGCCACCAGCACCTGGCGGGAGGTGTAGCGGCGCTGGGCCCAGCCGGTCAGCCGGAGCTGCCCCGCGACGGTCACCGCCGCCGACACCACGAACAGCCCGCTGGTGGCGGCGGCCGCCTGGGCGCCCAGGACGGCGCCGGCGGCCAGCGGCAGGGCCAGGTACACCTGGAAGGTCAGCACGTACGAGCCGATCATCGCGGCGGAGAACAGCAGGAACGGCCGGTTGCCCGCCACCGTCCGCCACTGCGCCCACACCCCGCCGCCCCCGGACGCCGGAGCCGCGTCTCCGGGGCCGCGCGGCGGCAGCGCGCGGACCTGCAGCACCGTCAGCACCGCGAAGACGGCGGCCGCCGCGCCGCACACCAGCCGGAAGTCCCACGCCAGCAGCGCCAGCCCGACCAGCGGTCCGGCCAGCATCCCGGCCTGGTAGTAGACGTTGAAGGTGGCGAACGCCTCCACCCTGCGGTCGCGGGCCTCGGCCGCCAGGTAGGCGCGCACCGCCGGGTTGAACAGCGCGCCCGCCAGGCCGGTGGCCGCCGACGCGACGATGAGGGCGGGCAGCGTCCCGGCCCATCCCAGCAGCGCGAACCCTCCGGTGCGCAGCAGGCATCCGGCGATGATCGGGGCCTTGTAGCCGAACCGGTCGGCCAGGGTGCCGCCGACCAGGAACATGCCCTGCTGGGACAGGTTGCGCACGCCCAGCACCAGGCCGACCGCCCAGGCCGCCAGCCCCAGGTCCCCCGACAGGTGGGCGGCCAGGTAGGGCATGAGCATGTAGAAGGCCAGGTTGATGGCGAACTGGTTGGCCATCAGGAGCCGTGCCGCCGGGGAGAACGACGCCGTGGCGCGCCACAGGTTCCTCATTCGCCCGCCTCCCCGGTGGCGCGGCGGGTGGGGTCGGTGACGGCCGGGCAGCGCGTCCAGCGGGTGGCCACGCCGTCGCCGGGGCGGTCCAGCACGTCGGGGTCGTCGGCCGGGACCGCCTCCAGCAGGCGGCGTTCCCGGCACCAGGCGTCGTTGAAGACGGTGCCCACGTAGCGCTGGGGGCCGTCGGGGAAGACGGCCACGATGCGCTCCCCGGCGGGCCGCTCGCGCGCCAGCCAGGCCGCCACCAGCGCCACCGCGCCCACGCTCCAGCCTCCGGTGGCGTAGTGGCAGCGCGCCAGCGCGCGGGCCGCCCAGACCGCCTCGGCGGCGGCGACCCAGTGGACCTCGTCGAACAGCGCGTAGTCGACGTTGCGCGGGTAGATGCTCGATCCCAGGCCGCGCATCAGGCGGGCGGCGGCGGGCTGGCCGAAGATGGTCGAGCCGCAGGCGTCCACGCCGACCACCCGCAGGTGCGGCTGGAAGGCGCGCAGCACGCGGCCGATCCCCGCCGAGTGGCCGCCGGTGCCGACCGCCGCCACCAGCGTGTCGATCCGCCCCAGCTGGGCGGTCAGCTCGTGGGCCAGCGGCGCGTAGGCGGTGACGTTGTCGGGGTTGTGGTACTGGTCGGGGCACCAGGCGTCGGGCCGGTCGGCCAGCAGGTCGGCGACCCGGTCGCGGCGGGCCTGCTGCCAGCCGCCGTCGGGGTGCGGCCGCTCCACCGTCTCCACCCGCGTGCCGTGGGCGGCCAGCAGCCCGGCCATCTGCGGCTCCATGCCGGGGTCGGTGACCACGGTGACCGGGTGGCCGTACGCCACCCCGGCCAGGGCGAGGCCCAGCCCGAGCGTGCCGGAGGTGGACTCCACGATCGGGCCGCCGGGGCGCAGGTCGCCGCGGCGGCGGGCGGCCCGCACCATGTGCAGCGCGGCGCGGTCCTTGATCCCGCCGGGGTTGCGGCCTTCCAGCTTGGCCCAGAACCCCCGGCCGGGGACGGTGAAGGGCTCCCCCACCCACAGCAGCGGGGTGTCGCCGACCAGCCCGGCGGGCGTGGCGACGGGGCGGGACGGGGCGGCCTGCGGCGAGGCGGGCGCCGTCGGAGAAGTCGTCATCGGTTCTCTTTCGCGGGTCCGGTCGCCGCTGCGCGGAGCAGGGCCACCGGGAGGCGGGCATCGGGCGTCTCGCGCCGCGGCCGGGACGCCCGCGCTCGGCGGACGGGGTCCGGCGCGCGGGCGGCGTGGTCCGGCTACGGCCGGAGCCCGGTCACGTCCGCCACACCCCCAGCACCGCGCGGGTCCGCCCGCCGGCCCGGTCGTCGGCATGCCCGCTCCACGACGGACCGGCCAGGGCCGCCGGTCCGTCCGGCATCGAGGGGCCGGGCGGTCCGGGCAGGGCTGGGACGCGGATCGGCGTCAGGGACGCCTGCGGCGCGGCCACCGCCGCCGGCGCCTGGGCGCCGGACAGGTCGGCGCCCGCGCAGTGCGCGTCGGCGCTCCGGTCGCCGTCGTCGAAGGTGCCGTCGGCCGCCGCCGCGACGAGGGCGATCCCCTGCCCGGCCGGGAAGGACGGCGCCTGCGGTCCGTGGGCGCAGCCCAGCGCGTGGGCCAGCGTGAGCAGCGCCAGCAGCGTCGCCAGCGCCGTCGCCGTCAGGCCGGGACCGTGGCAGGTCCTCGCCGTCCCCATCCGCACCGCACGAACTGTAGCCAATCGACTACGTAAGGTGCTCGTAAGGAGTGGCGGCGGCCCGGGGTCGCACCCTCGGCCGCCGACTCATGTTCTACGCTTTGTAGAAATTGCTGCCGGGAGGGGCGAGGGGCATGGGGCACGGACACGGCCACGGGCCGGTGACGGCTTCGGGGCGGCACCGCGGGCGCCTGGTGCTGGTGCTGGTGATCACCGGGGTGATCCTGGCGGTGCAGGTCGTGGGCGCGCTGGTGTCGGGCAGCCTGGCGCTGCTGGCCGACGCCGGGCACGTGCTGACCGACACCGCCGGGGTGGCGCTGGCCCTGGTGGCGATCACGCTGGCCGCCCGGCCCGCCGCCGGCCGGCGCACCTTCGGGCTCGCCCGCGCGGAGATCCTGGCCGCCGCCGTCAACGCCGCGGTGCTGCTGGCGGTCGGCGGCTTCGTGCTGTACGAGGCGGTGGAGCGGCTGGCCGAGCCGACCGAGGTCGCGACCGGGCCGATGCTGGTGTTCGGCGTGATCGGCCTGGTCGGCAACGCGGTGTCGCTGGCGGTGCTGATGGGGGCGCGCGACGACGGCCTGAACATGCGCGGCGCGTTCCTGGAGGTGGCCACCGACACGCTGGGCTCGGTCGGGGTCATCGCGGCCGCCCTGGTCGCCGCGCTGACCGGCTTCACCCGCGCCGACGCGGTCGTGGCGCTGCTGATCGGGCTGCTGATCCTGCCGCGCGCGGTGAAGCTGCTGCGCGAGGCCGTCGACGTGCTGCTCCAGGCCGCCCCCAAGGACGTCGACCTGGACCACGTCCGCGCCCACATCGCCGGGGTGGACGGCGTCCAGGGCTCCCACGACCTGCACGTGTGGACGCTGACCTCCGGGATGCCGGTGCTGTCGGCGCACGTGGTGGTGGACGAGAAGTCCTTCCAAGACGGCCGCGCGCCGCGCCTACTGGACGCGCTGCAGGAGTGCCTGGCCGAGCACTTCGACGTGGAGCACTGCACCTTCCAACTGGAGCCGCCCGGCCACGCCCGCCACGAACTCCCCACGCACGCCTGACCGCGCGGGTCCCTCCGTCCGCCGTTTCCGTTGAGTTGATGGGTCATGACCAAGAACCTGAAGATCTCCCTGTCCCTGGTCGCGGCGGCCGTGGTCGCCCTCGGCCTGCTGCTGGTGTTCGACCGGTCGTCCGGATCGCGTTCGGACGCCGGAGCCGGGGGCGGCGGGACGGCCTCGCCCGGAGCGAGCGCCGCGCCGTCGTCGCGGCTGGTGCGGCCCGACAGCCACCGCCTGTCGACCGCGAAGGACGGCAGGGTGACGGTGGTGGAGTTCCTGGACCTCGAATGCGAGTCGTGCCGGGCGGCGTTCCCCGTCGTGGAGCGGCTGCGCAAGGAGTACGAGGGCCGGGTCACCTTCGTGATCCGCTACTTCCCGATCCCCAGCCACCGCAACGCCGAGCTGGCCGCGCGCGTGGTCGAGTCCGCCGCCGCCCAGGGGAAGTTCGAGGCGATGTACGCCAGGATGTACGAGACCCAGGAGGAGTGGGGCGAGAAGCAGGACTCACAGGAGAAGGTCTTCCGCGGCTTCGCCCGCGACCTGGACCTGGACATGGCGGCCTTCGACAGGGCGCTGAAGGACCCGGCGACCGCCGAACGCGTCGACAAGGACCGCCGTGACGGCCTGATGCTGGGCGTGCGCGGCACCCCCGCCTTCTTCGTCAACGGCAAGCGTCCCGAGATCACCTCCTACGAGGACTTCAAGGCCGCCATCGACGCCGAACTCGCCAAGTGAGCACCGTGGCCCGGCGGCCCGCCCCTGCCGCGTCCGCCGCCGCGGCACCGCCCCGGTCCCCGGCCTGGGTCCTGGCGCTGGGCGGCGCGGTCGGCCTGCTGGCCTCCTTCGTGCTCGCCGTCGAGAAGATCGCGCTGCTGAAGGACCCGGCGCGCACCCCGTCGTGCAGCATCAACCCGGTGCTGAGCTGCGGCTCGGTCATGACCACGCCGCAGGCCGAGGTGTTCGGCTTCCCCAACCCGCTACTGGGCATCGCGGGGTTCGCGGCCGTCACCGCCGTCGGCGCGGCCCTGCTCGCCGGGGCGGTCCTGCCCCGCTGGTTCTGGCGGGCCCTGGCGGCGGGGACGGCGGCGGGCGCGGTGTTCGTCCACTGGCTGATCTTCCAGAGCCTGTACCGGATCGGTGCCCTGTGCCCGTACTGCATGGCCGTGTGGACGGTCATGATCCCGATCTTCTGGTACACCGCCGTGCACCTGCTCACCAGCAGGCCGCCGAACCTCCCGGCCCGGACGCGCGGCGCCGCGCGGATCGCGGCCGACTACCACGGCGTGGTCCTGACCTGCTGGTACCTGGCCATCGTCGGGTTGATCGCGGAGCGGTTCTGGCTCTACTGGAGCACCCTGCCGTGACCGCCGCGCCGCCGTCCCCCGCCCGGCCTCAGGTCAGGCACGGCACCAGGAGCGCGGTGGGCACCGCGACCAGCGCGGCGGCGGTGGCGTAGGCGAGCAGCCGCTGCCAGGCCGGGGCCGTCGCCGGGGCCAGCAGGCGGCGGACGCGGGCCAGCACGGCGTTCTCGGCCGCCGCCAGCGCACCGCCCGGCAGCGGCCGGACCGCGCCGGGCCCGGCCCGGTGGGTCGCCAGCCGGACGAGCGCGGTGGCGACCGTGGCACCGCCGTGGCGGCTGCGGGCCTGGTCGTCGGCGAGCATCTCGGTGAGCTGCCGGGCGGCCTCGAACGCCAGGCGCGCGGTCGCCGCCTTCGGCAGCGCGCGCGACACCGCGGCGAACGGGAGCAGCAGCATGTGGTGGCGGCCCCGGGCGTGGGCGCGCTCGTGATCGACGACGGCGGCCAGCTCGGCGGGGCTCAGCAGCGCCACCAGCCCGGAGCTGATCACCACGCGGGCGCGCAGGCCGGGCAGGCAGTAAGCGAACGGCGCCGGATGGTCCAGCACGCGCACCCCCTCCAGCGCGCCCCCGCCCAGGCCGTGCGGGCGGGCGTCGCGGTCGCCGACCAGGTCGACCCGGTTGCGGTGGCTGCGGTGCAGCCGGGCGTTGACCGCGGCGGTGCGGGCCAGCACCCCGGTCAGCCCGGCCGCGACGGTCGCCGCGCCCGCCAGGGCCGCGATCTGGAAGGGGCCCAGGCCGCGCAGCGGGTCGCCCGCCATCGTCTGCGCCAGCAGCACGTGCAGGCCGTGCCGGTAGGCGACGGCCAGCGGGGAGACCGCCAGTGCCACAAACGCCCCCACCACCGAGAGCCCTGCGGTGTGCGCGACCGCGTGCCAGAGGGCCAGCGCGGCGCGGGGGGCGCGGTGCGGCCAGGCGGCGCGCGCCAGCAGCCGCGGGACCGGCACCAGCAGCACCAGCGCCAGAACGGCCAGGCCGGCGGCGACCAGGACCGATCCGTCGCCCGTCACGAGGGGCCTTGGGGCGACTGGTCGCCGATCTGCTCCAGGGCCCGGCGCAGCGCCGCCACGTCCTCGGGGGTGACCGCCTCCAGGAAGTGGCCGAGCGCCGAGGCGCGGTCACCGGCCCCCTCGAACGCCTGGTTCATCAGGTCGGCCACGTGCTCGTCCCGGCTGCCGCGCGCGAAGTAGCGGTGGGCCCGGCCCTCGCGTTCGCGGCGCACCATGCCCTTGCGGTCGAGGCGTTCCAGGATCGTCAGCACGGTGGTCGGCGCCGGCCGGGAGGGCAGCGCCTCGGCCAGCTCCCTGGCCAGGGCGCCCTGCGGCCGCGCCCACAGTTCGACCATCACCGCGTGCTCCAGCTCGCCGAGCCGCATCGTCCACCGTTCCTACCGTCGGGCCGTCTACCGGAACAGTAATGGAACCCGTTCGCACGCCCCTGCGGGATCAGCGCTCGTCGCGCCTCTCCTCGGCGTCCCGCCGCATGGCGGCGACCACCAGCCACACGATGCCGGCGGGGATCACCAGCACCAGCAGCAGACCTCCGAGGACCTCCATCGCCGGACCTTCCCCCCGCCCGCTCGCTTCTACGTTATGTAGAAGTTAGCGCACCGCTCCGGCCGGAGCGCACGCGCCCCCGGAACGGCGCGCTCCGCCGCGGCCGCTGCCAGCGATTCCGAATTGTGATCTTATTTCGGCATAGGGACTTCTCCTCCGGGCAGACACCGCGCCAAGGAGGAAACGAAAATGCCGTGGTTGATGATTCTCGTTCTCTTGCTCGCCCTCGTCCTGCTCGGCGCCGGGTTCGCGCTGAAGCTGCTGTGGATTCTGGCGGCGATCGTCCTGGTGCTCTGGCTGCTGGGATTCGTGGCGCGCGGCACCGGCCCGTCCGGCAAGCGAGGCCGTTGGTACCGCTGGTAGCGAGCAGTTTCCATAAACGCGCCTCGCCTCCTATATACGGGAGGCGGGGCGCGTTCGCGCTTTCCGGTGGTAAGCCCGAAAGGGCGCCGGACCGCCATGTGAAATGGTCCACACGGCTACGAGCCGTCGGCTCCGGTCAGCGAGATCGCCTCGCGGGCGCGCGCGTAGGTCTCGTCGTGAACGCGCAGTGCGCTCTTCAAGCGGGCGTCCAGGTCGGCCAGCCGCGCATCGATCTCGTCCATGGCCTCGCGCGCGAGCCGCAGCCCGGTGGACTTGGTCAGCGAGCCCTGCGCCAGCGCTTCGACGATCTCGCGTTCGGCCTGCCGGTAGAGCTTCAGGGCCGGTAGCCGCCGCTCGGACTCGGCCCGCAGCTCCTCCATTTCGGCGGTGAGGCGGGTCAGGTCGGCCAGGTCGGACTTCGCCTTGGCATGAGCGGCCGCCACCTCGGCCTCGGTGCGGGCCACCTCGGCGGCGGTCCGCGCGACCTCTTCCCGCAGGCCGGCCAGTTCGGCGGTGATGGTGCGGTGGAGGTCCTGGGCCGCCTGGCCGAGACGCTGCTCGTCGGCGGCGACCTCCAGCAGCTCGCGCTTGCGCGCGGCCAGAAGGGCGTGCTGCTCGCGGAGGGTCTCCAGGTGCGCGCCGAGCTTCTCCAGGCGGCGCAGCTCGGCGAGTTCGCCGTCGAGCCGGGCACTGGTCTCGGCGCGTTCGCGCAGCTCGGTGGCGACCGGGCGCAGCCGGTCGAGCGCGGCGCGCCGTTCGGCGATCTCGGCCTCGCAGTCGCGCAGCTCGGCCAGCAGCCGGTCCAGCTCCTCGTGGCGGGCGCGGCCGAGGGCGGCGGCGTCGGCGAGGGCGGGCACCGGGGCGAGCAGTTCGGGCAGCCGCCGCAGCGCCGCCGCCAGGTCGGTGACGAACTCGTAGGCGGCCACGTCGTCGTCGGGCGCGATGGCCCGCGCGGACGAGATCAGCCCGTCCACGGCGGTGCGCAGCGCGTCCATCTGGTCGCGGGTCATGCGGGCTCCCATCCGTCCAGCGGGACAAGGACCGGCTCGCCCGCGGGCGGGTCGAGCAGCAGCGCGGCGGAGCCGGTGAACGACACGCGCAGCCCCACCCGGTAGGTGCCCGCCGGGACGGCGATGGCGCCCGGACGGCCGCCCACCGTCAGGGCCAGGCGGCCGCCGGGCACGTGCAGGGCTCCGCCGGGACCGTGCTCGGCGTCACTGATCACCAGCGGATCGCGGCCGAGCGCGGCGTAGGCGCCCGGCCCCTGCGCCAGCGGGATCTGCAGGGTGTCCAGCAGGCCGTTGCGGACGCGGTGCATCGGCAACGCCACCTCGCGGCGCACTCCGGCGGCCATCACGAAGTCGCGGCGGTCCAGCAGCCGCGCCCCGTGCAGCGACGCCTCGGGGCCCATCCGCCGCACCGGGCCCGGCAGTACGGGCTCCACCAGCGGGAACTCGCCGAACCCGCCGCTCAGCAGCAGCGTGCAGCCGGGCCGGTGCAGGTCGCGGACCCGCGCGGCCAGCAGCTCGGCCGGCGGCGCGAAGCACTCGATCAGCCTGCCCGCGCTGATCGTCACGCCGCCGACCACGTAGACGGGGTCGTCGGCGTGCTCGCCGGTGGCGCGCGCCAGCACCGCGCGGGCCCGGTCCGCCTTGGCGACCTGGGCGGCGGCGAATCCGGCGCGCACCCCGGCGGGCATCCCGGCGGTGACGGCCTGCGCGTACGCGCCGCCGCCCGCGCGCGGCTCGAACGCCGTCGCCAGCACGCGCACCGTGCGCCCCTCGACCAGGCACAGCCCCAGGCTCGCGCCCGACCAGCCCAGGTCGCAGACCAGGTACAGGCCCGGCCCGTGCCGCTCGGCGGCCAGCGCGGCGACCGCCGGGGAGCGCCCGTACCAGGTGAGCTCGCTGAACGACCGCAGCTCGGCCCGGAACCGCTCGTGCTCCAGCACGCCGAGCCGTTCGCCGGCCAGCCACCGGTCCGGCACCACGAACGCCAGCGGCTCGTGCGGGATGGCGAGCCGGGCCAGGCGGCCGCGCAGGTGCGGCTCGACCGGGCCGTCCGGCGCCGGGCCGACGTCGGGCGCCGTGGCCCCGGCGTGCAGGATGCGGGTCCACAGCGCACCGCATTCGACCACCGCGGGGGACATCGCCTCACCGCCCCCCAAGGAAGCGGCCGCGCCGCTTGCCGAGCAGGTCGCGCATCCGCTCGGCGGCGTCCTCCAGCACCGCGCGGGCCCGCACCGGCAGTTCGAGCTCCTCGTGGCCCGACTCCGAGGCGGTCTGGATCAGGTCGAGCTGGAACATCAGGTCCGCCCCGGCCATGGCGGTGACCGCGTCGCGGAAGTCGTGGGCGAGGTACCGGTCGCCGCCGCCGCGGGCGATCGCCGCGGCGAACGCCAGGACCTGGCGGTCGGCGTTGGGCGAGCTCAGGCCGCGCCGGATCAGCTCGCGCCGCACCTCGCCGAGCGCGCCCGCCAGCGTGACGCCGTTGACCTGGGCCGGCGAGTGCTGGAGCCAGGCCAGGACCTGCGCGCCCGGCACGCCGCGTCCCAGCGCTTCGGCGACCAGCCGCCCGAGCCGCTCCTCGGTGGGCGCGGCCGGCAGCGCGGTCAGGACGATCATGTCCTGGTCGGCCAGCGCCGCCCGGTAGGGCCCGGCGACGGCCTCCAGCCAGCCCTGGTACTCCGGCAGGTCGGCCAGGCCGGGATCGGTGGCGCGGCCCCGCACGACCTGCCGGACCACCTCGCTCCAGTCGTGCCGCACCTGCTCGCACACCGTGCGGACCATCACCAGGGTCGCGCGCGCGTGCCCGGTGTCGGCCGCCCAGCCCCCGCCCGACAGGTGGCGGCGCAGGCCGGACTCGACGTGCTCCAGCGCCGGAGCCGCCCACGAGCGCGGCGCGTGCCGCCGGAACGCCGCCAGGTAGGCGGGCCACAGCGGGTCCCCGGCCGGGACCATGCAACGGGGCGGGTCGCCGAAGTACAACAGCAGGATGTCCAGCACGGCGCGGCCCGCGCCGCTCTCGGGCTCCAGCCCGGCCAGCCAGGTGGTCCACTGGCTCCGCTGCTCAGCGGGCAGCTGCTCCAGCCACGCCAGCAGCGCGGGCAGCACGTGCTCCAGCCGCCCCTGGTCGGTGGCGAACTGGAGCAGCGCCGGAACGCAGGCCACCCCGTGCTGCGCGCTGGTTTGGATGTCGTGCGCCGTCAGAGGTTGGGCGGAAGGCGTGCACAAGGCTCGGAACGCGTTGAGCAACTCGTCCGGCGCGTGCCCTGCCAGCGCCTCCAGCCAGGCCGTCACGCGGCCCGGGGCGGCGGCGTTCTGCGCGACCAGCAGCGCGCACACCGTCGGCGGGCGCCTCCCCAGGGCGGTCAGCGTCTTGGGCCGCGACCGGCCGGTGGGGTCGGTCCAGCGCACGACCGTTCCGGCGACGGCCTTCACCAGCGAGTCGGACGCCTGCTCGTTCGGCATCAGCGCGGCCAG
Source organism: Spirillospora sp. NPDC050679 (assembly GCA_044456955.1). Lineage (GTDB taxonomy): Bacteria > Actinomycetota > Actinomycetes > Streptosporangiales > Streptosporangiaceae > Spirillospora. The sequence continues at coordinate 334,862 of JBITGK010000002.1, forward strand.
CAGGTCGTCGGCGAACCCGAGCCGGTCGGCCAGCGCGAGCCAGCCGTCCGCGCCGTCCTCGGGGCGGTCGCGCAGCAGGGCGCGCGCCGACGCCTGCAGCGCCTCCCACACCTGGACCGCGCCGCCCGCCGCGGGCCAGCCCCGCTCCACCGCCCCGGCGTGCTCCGGGCCGCCGAGGGTGATCAGGCGTTCCAGCAGGAACGCGCGGTCGCCGGGGTCGGCCAGCTCCTTCCAGCGGCCCGAATCGAACAGCGCCGCCAGCTCGTCGGCGGTCGTCGCGCCGGTCCGGGCCCGCTCCACGACCCGCACCGGCCAGTCGAGCAGCTCGATGACCTGCACCGCGCGCTGCGGTTCCTGCCCGGCCAGCGGCTCCCGCTGCCGGGACAGGAAGTCCACGACCTCCGCCAGCTCCGTGCTGCCCTGCCGCAGCACCTTGGTCAGCTCGGTCCAGTAGGCGTGCGCGGGGGTGCCGGGCGGGGGCCCGGCGGCGGGGGCGCTCCAGTCCAGGGCGAAGCCGCCGCCGCGCGCGGTGGACGCGAACGCCAGCCCGATGTAGGGGCTGCCGCCGCCCCGTATCCACGTCGCGGCGGTGAACCGCGTGCGCCAGCCGTACGGCAGCAGCGCCGCGACCGCGTCCAGGAACCGCAGCCGGGTGTGCGGGTCCATGCCGTCGGCGCCGGTGACGGTGACCTGGCCTTCCAGCAGCATCGCCGCCGCCAGCGCCGCCCGCTCCAGCCAGCCGGGGCGGGCCAGGTCGCGCGCCAGCTCCCCGGGGTCGTACCCGGCCAGCTCGACCTTCCCGTCGCCGACGCGGTCCAGCGCCGCGTGCAGCTCCCGGTAGGTCACCGGCGCGTCCCGGAGGGCGGGGTAGGGGAAGCAGGCGTACCGGGTCTCGGCGATCGGCCGGCCCGCGCCGTCCACCTCGTCGGTCCACCGGTACTCGGCGACCGCGAGATAGCCGTGCCGGTCGTCCTGCACCTCGCTGAGGGTCACCCACGGCAGCGCCTCGGGGCCGGTGCGCTCGGACGGCGGGTTGCCCAGCGCGTACCGGTCGATGATCGCGGCGTAGTCGGCGGCGCCGAAGCCGCCGCCGCACTCCAGCACCGCGTAGTCCTCGTAGCTGCCGGGCCGCTTGCCGTGCCGGGCCCATCCGGCGCTCACGCTCACCACCGCCGCCCCCTCACGACGCCCTGGTGAGCTGCCGCACCAGCCACATCACCGGCTCCAGCACGTTGATCGGGTTGACCTTGCCCTTGAGGTGCATGGTCTGGGCGCCGTTCGGGCCGGACCGCTTGACCAGGTTGCTGTAGTCGTCGTCGTTGAAGTGCCCGGTGGCCGGGTCGAGGTAGAACCCGACCGCCGAGGTGACGAAGTAGCGGGTGCGCTCGGGCGCGAAGTGCTGGCGGATCTCGCGGCGCACCGCGTCGGCGTTGCCGACCCGGTCGGCCTGGCACAGCTCCTCGAAGAACCGCTCGGCCAGGTCCTCGTGCACGGTGGGGAACAGCTTGTCGGCGTGCGAGACCGACTCGTAGCCGCCCTGGCGCGCGATGTCGCGCACCCAGAAGTGGTCGTACTTGGTGATGCAGACCGCCAGGTGGTGCGGCAGGTAGTGGTCGCGCGGGTTGTCGGGCGCGTACCGGCTGATGTCCAGGATGGTGCGGTTGAAGAACCGGTAGGAGTCGGACTCCTGGCGCTCGCGGGTCGGGTCCAGCAGGTAGATCAGGCCGCCGCAGGCGGCCAGGTGCCGCACCAGCCGGTCGCGCTGGTCGCCGCTCATGCCGGGCAGCGGCGCGGGCCCGGCCGGGCCGCCGGTGGCGAAGCGCGGGCCGCCGCTCCCGGACGCCGACGCGGCGGGCTCGGCGGGCTGGCTGTCGAACAGGCGGCCCGGCGGGTCGACGAAGTCCAGCCGCAGCCGGGTCGGCTCGCGCCGCACCTCGGTCCGGGCGGGCCGCAGGCGCCGCTTGTGCTTCTCGCGGACCTCCCGGGTGCCGGTGAGCCGCCAGGAGAGCTGTTCGAGCTGGGCGGTCGCCGACGGGAACTTCCGCTCCTCGGTGAGCTCGTGGGTGCTCTCGGCCAGGAACCGCACCGACTCCTCGTCCAGGCCGTCCAGCCGCCACCCCGACTCGGTGAGGTTCATCGCGGTGCGCAGCGCCGCCAGGAAGGTGGTCTTGCCGCTCTGCGGAGCGCCCCAGATGCCGATGCTGTTGCGGTCCGGCGCGGGCGCGGAGGAGGCGCGGGGCCGGTCGGGCGGCCGGGGCGGTTCGGGGGCCGGGGAGGGCTCGGGCGGTGCGCTCATGCGGGATCGCCTTTCATCGGGAAGGGGAAGGCGGGCCGGCCCGGAGGCGCCGGGAGCAGCGCGTCGGCGACCCGGTCCGCGCTCGTGTCCTCCAGGACCTCGCGGTGGTCGGCGGCCAGCAGCCGCCAGTGCTCGGCGCCGGGGCGGTCCTCGTCCGGCGCGGTCTCCTTGTCCAGCACCGCGACGAACCGGCAGCCCGCGCGGCGCAGGAAGTCGTGCGCGCGCGTCCAGTCGTCGCGGCGCGGGCACGGCTGGGCCAGCTCGCGGTCGGGGTCCTGGCCCTGGCGCAGCGGGTGCGGCGGGCGGCCCGCCACCACCAGCAGGGTGCGCGGCATGAGCCGCGGGTCGGCCTCCAGCCGGTCGGCGATCTCGGCCAGCGCGTCCTCCAGCGGGGCGGCGTCGGCCTGCCAGGTGGCGTCGGCGGGCGGGCCGGGCAGTGCGGCGAACGCGGCGCGCGCCGCCTTCGGGTCGGCCCGCCACACGCCCTCGGTGACCGACCGGCCCTCCTCGCCGAGCGTGAAGGAGTGCTCGTAGTAGCCGTAGACGCTGACCGCGACGCGGCTCCCCATGTCGGCGGCGACGCGGTCGAGCAGCGCGGCGACCAGCTCGCGGCGCATCCCGGCCTGCACCGGCGGGCCGCCCAGCTCCACCGCGCACAGCAGCTCGGCGCGGGTCGCGGCGGCAGCCCCCTCGGCGGCCTGCTCGAACAGCTCCTCCAGCGTGCGGCGCTCGGGGACGGGGTCGGCCGGGTCGAGCCAGCGGACCTGGCCGGGCCCGTCCAGCACGGCGCGCACGGTGCTGGTGCCGCGCGGCAGCCGCGCCGACACCAGCGACACCGGCGTGCGGAACGCGTCCGGCCCGCCGTCGGGGACGACCGCCAGCACCAGCGGCTCGTCGCCGCCGAAACCGCGCGCGACCCGCACCTCGGCCTCCTGCCCGGCCGCGCTGCCTGGCGGGAACAGCGAGACCAGCGCGGGGAGCAGGCCGTCCGGCCCGTCCTCGGCGACGATCAGGCGGTAGTCGACGTGCAGCGGCAGCCCGCGCCGCGCCTCGCGCACCGCCTCCGCGAGGGGGACGCCGGACGCGGCCACGCGCGCCCCCGGCCGCAGCCGCCCCAGGATCGCCGCCGCCCGCTCGGGCACCGGCCAGCCCGGCGCGGTGCACACCACGGCGGTGGGCGCGCCCGGCGGGACCGTCTCCAGCACCTTGCCCAGGCGCAGGCCCATCGTGGCGAGCAGCACCGTGCGGTCCACCCGGTACAGGCCGCCCGCCAGCTGGAACCGCTGCTCGACCGGGTCGTGGGCGAGCATCGGCGCGACCTCGTGCCACGGCACCTGGGCGTGGAGGCGCAGCGGGTCGGGGGCGTCGAGGTCGGCGGCGTTCAGGAGCAGCACGCGCAGGCCGTCCGGCCCGATCTCGACCACCGCGGCGGTGCCGCCGGGGTCGTTGAGGATCTCGACGAGCGCGGGCACGGCGGACGCCCCCGCGCCTTCCCGCTCGGCCTCGGCGCGCAGCCGCGTCCACTCGGCGTCGTCGAACGAGCCGCGCACGTAGGCGCGCGCGTGCTCCCCCGCACGGGCGGCGGCGCGCAGGTCGTGCGCGGCGCGGGCCTGCGCCAGCCGCAGCCCGAACCCGCCGGGGTCGCCGGGCCCCGACCGCCAGGCGGTGTGCAGCACCCAGCCGCAGTCGGCGCAGGCGGCGAGCCCGGCCGCGGACGCGCCGCACACCGGGCAGGCCGGTTCAGCGAAGCTCATCGGGCACGTCCTCCGGCCGGTAGGTGCGCAGCTCGGTGTCGCTGAGGCGGTCGAGGTCGGCCGCGACCCGGCGGCTCAGCGCGGCGTACATCTGCCCTTCGATGCGGCGCACGGCGCGCGCGTTCCCGAAGTCGGGCGCGGCCATCGCCCGGCGCAGGGTGCGCTCGGCGCGCTCGGCGGTGCCCTCGCCCAGTCGGAAGCCGCGCGCGGCGGCCTGGGACCGCAGGATCTCCAGCAGCTCGGGCAGGGTGTAGGGCGGGAAGTCCAGGTGGACGGTGAAGCGGTCGCGCAGCCCCTCGTTGGCGGCCAGGAAGCGCGCCATCCGCTCCGGGTACCCGGCGGCGATCACCGACAGGCGGCCCCGGTCGTCCTCCATGTGCTGGGTGATGGCGTTGACGGCCTCCTGGCCGTAGGGGTCGGTGCGGCCGTCGTCGGAGGTGACCAGCGCGTACGCCTCGTCGATGAACAGCACGCCGCCGAGCGCCCGCTCGAAGCACGCGGCGGTCTCGCGCGCGGTCTCGCCGAGGTAGCGGCCGACCAGGTCCTTGCGGCCCGCCTCCACCAGGTGCCCCTTGGGCAGCAGGCCGAGGCGGTGCAGGATGCGGCCGAACTCGCGGGCCACCGTCGTCTTGCCGGTGCCCGGCGGGCCGAGGAACAGCAGGTGCGGGGCCACCAGGTCGCCGTCGCCGAGCCGCCGCTGGAGCCGGATCTGGGCGATGACGCCGCGCAGCTCGTCCTTGACGGAGGCGAGGCCGATCATGCCGTCCAGCGGGCCGAACAGCTCGCCCTCGCCGGGCGGCGCGGGGTCCAGGAACAGCCGGTGCCGCTCGGGCAGGTCGCCCGGGACCAGGGGCGCGGCGCGGTCGTCGCCGACGCGGTCGGCCCAGCGGTCGGCGGTCTCCTGGACGAGGTCGCGCACCACGCGCGCGTTGCCGAAGCGGGCGTCGCGCGTCCGGTGGACGCCGCGCAGCACCTTGGCCAGGGCCTGCTCGAAGTCCTCGTCCCAGGTGTGGAAGGGGGCGAGGCGGTCCACGGCGATCGCGTGCAGCGTCTCGGGGTCGTAGTCGGCGAACGTCAGGTGCCCGGACGCGGGGAACCGGTCGCGCAGGCCGGGGTTGGCGGCCAGGAAGCGGCGCATGTCGTCGGGGTATCCGGCGGCGACGACCACCAGCCGGTCGCGGTCGTTCTCCATCCGGGCCAGCAGGGTGTCCAGCGCCTCCTTGCCGAACCCGCGCTCGGCCTGCTCGCTGAGCATGTACGCCTCGTCGAGGAACAGCACGCCGTCCAGCGCCTCGTCGATCACCGCGTTGGTCCTCGGCACGGTGCCGCCGACGTGCTCGGCGACCAGGTCCCCCGCGTTGACCTCGCGGACGTGGCCGCGGCGCAGCACCCCGGTCTCCCGGAAGATCTCGCCGACCAGCCGCGCCACGGTCGTCTTGCCGGTGCCGGGGTTGCCCTGGAAGACCAGGTGCCGGGCGGCGGGCTCGGCCCCGGGCGGCGGGACGCGCCGCAGGCGGTGCAGATGGGCCTTGACCTCGGCGAGGCCGCGGAGCTGGTCGAGGCGCTCCCAGACGGTGCCTTCCAGTTGCGGGCCGCTGATCCAGCCGCGCGCCCGGAGCGTGCGCATCGCGAGGGGCTCGCCGTCGGCGGCCAGGACCTCCTCCAGGAGGTTCTTCCAGCGGCTCAGCGGGCGGTCCTGCGCCGCCATCGCGCGCACCACGCCGGGCAGCGCCGTCCAGTCCTCGACCACCAGCCCGGCGCGCAGCCGGGCCCGCTGCACCAGCCGGGCCAGCTCCTCCTCCCGGGGCGGGCCGATCATGCCGGGGCGGTCCCGGCGGGCCCGCTCGTCGGCGACCGCGCGGCGCAGGGCGGGCAGCGTGTCGGCGTGCCGGGCGTAGTCGGCGACCGCGTCCAGGTCCTCGCGGTTGAACACCAGCACGCACAGGTTGCGCGCCCCCGGGCGGTAGGCGAGCCAGTGCTCCAGCGCCGACGCCAGCGCGCGCTGCTCGTCCACGAACCGGGTGATCACCTCCTGCTGCTCGAAGACGATCGCGGTCGGGCGGGACCGGTCGCGCATCAGGTGGCGGAGCATCTTGAGCGCGTGCGCGTCGCGCATGGCGGTGGCGGGCGGGTCGGGGTCGCGGCGCGGCGGGGCCTCCAGCACCCGGCCGCCGAGGGGGCCGGTGAATCCGTTGGCCATCAGGCCGGGGCCCTCGGGGGCCGGCTCGGCGGCCGGCCCGTCGCGGGAGCCGCGGTCGCGGACCTTGAGCATCCCGTCCAGCGTGAAGAACACGATCCGGCCGAACCCGGCGTCGTGCAGCGCCTCCCACAGCGCCGACCCGAAGTCCTGGTCGTGGTGGGAGGCGGCCACGAAGCCGTCCTTGACGCCCGGCCCGTAGGCGATCAGGACCGGGTCGCCCTCGCGGGCGGCGTCGCGCAGCGGCCGGAGCCGCTCGGGGACGCGCGAGGGTTCAGCGGCCATCGCGGCGCCGGATCTGCTCACGCTCCCGCCGGGGCTTGCGGATGTCGCGCAACGAGGGGTCGGGCTCGCCCTGGTCCGATCCGACGCCGCCGACGTCCAGGCCGTCCTCGCGCAGCGCCTCGGCCACCTCGTGGGCGCGCCGCTCGCGCTCCCCGGCCGAAGGCGCGTCGTCGTAGGACAGCAGGCGCACGGTCATCTCCTCGTCCCCGACCGGCACCACCTCCACCACGACCTCGCTGGCGTCGGGGTGCCGCAGCCGGGCCAGGAAAGCCTCGCGGTAGTCGTCGTCGGCGTAGGCGTGGTCGGCCGGACGGTAGCCGTTGGCCTGGAGCGTGCGGACGATGCGGTCGGCGATGTTGACGCGGCGCTGGGAGGCCAGCAGCCGTCCGGCGGCGCGGTCGACCAGGGCGTCCAACCGGTCGGCGAACTCGGGGACCCGGCGCTCGACGATCTCGCCGAACTCCTCGACGGTGAACGCCGCGTCCGGATCGGCGGCCTCTCCGGTGAGGCGCTCGACCTCCGCCCGCAGCTCCGACAGGCCGCCGTCGGTCCAGAAGTCCACGTCGAGCCGGTGGTCGGGCAGCTCGGCGCCCTCGCCGTCCAGCACGGGCGGGGCGGCGTTGTCGGTGATCCGCTGGGCCGCGCCGCGCAGCGCCGCCACCGCCATGGCCTGCCGGGCGCGCCACCGCTGGTCGAGGTGGGCGACCTCGGCGCGCAGCTCGCTGAGGTCGAGGTAGAGGTCCTGCACCTGGGTGAGGGCGTAGCCGGGGGCCTGCGCTTCGAGGTTGGCGCGGGCCACGTCGAGGCGGACCCTGAGCCGGTCGAGGCGGCCGGGCGCGAACCGCTCGTGCGGCAGCTCGTCGCGGATCACGTCGTGGACCGCGACCGCGTCCCCGAACATCGCCAGCGCCGCCCGGCCCGCGCGGTCGCTCTCCTCGCGCAGCCCGTCCACCCGGCCGCTCAGCGCGCCGATCTCGCGGCGGCGCTCCTCGCGCTCCCGCTCCAGCCCGGCGCGCAGCCGGCGCTCCTGGTCGGCGATCGCCTCCCGCGTTTCGAGGAGTTCCTCGGCCTGGGCGCGCAGCCGCGCGTCCGTCCGCTCCTCAAGCTCGCGGGTGTGCTCGCTGAGATCCGACAGCGCGGACTCGATCCGGTCCTGGCGGGCCGTGACGGCGGCGTGCGCCCGGCCCAGCTCCTCGGACATGCGGCGCCGCTGCTCGGCCAGCACGACCGGCAGGTTGGCCTGCACCTGCGCCAGGCGCCGTTCGGCGCGTTGGGCCTTGCGCCACTGGCTCTCGCTGACGCTGACGTACTTGGCCCCGCTCATGCCGTCTCCTCACCGGGATCGTCGCCCAGCCGCCGCCACGCCTCGCCCACCGCCTTCGGCGGGACGCCCACCAGCAGCGCCTCGTCGCGGCGCAGCCGGATCTCGGCGGTGCGCGGCCCGTCCTCGAACGGGAAGCCGCGCAGCCGGCCGGTCAGGTGGTGGACCTGCTGGTTGGTGCTGCCGCGCAGGCCGCGGCCGTCGTTCAGGGCGTCGGCGTACCGGCCGTCGATCAGCACGTCCGCCTCGGCGAGCAGCGCCTCGGGGCCGGGCCTGCCGCGCAGGTCGGCCAGCCGGTGGCCGGTGAAGCAGACCAGCGACACGTCCCGGCGGCGGCGGGCGGCGCGCACGGTCGCGGCCAGCCCCTCGGCCTGCTCCATCGGCTCGCCGCCGGAGAAGGTCAGGCCCGTCACGCGCGGATCGGCCAGCAGCTCGGCGGCCAGCTCCTCGGGCCCGACGCGCCGGGCCGGGCGGTCGGGTATCCAGTCCGGCGCTATGCAGCCCCGGCAGCGGAACGGGCAGCCCTGCACCCACACCGCCGCGCGCCACCCGGGACCGAGAGCGCGGGTGGCGGTGCAGGTCTCGGCGACGTTGATCATCGTCGGGCGCCGCCGAACCAGCGCCGGTACCAGGGCTCCTTCCGCTGGGACGGGGCCAGGCGCAGATCGTCGCGGGTGGTCCGGGCATCGCCCTGCGGCCCGTTGGAGCGGATGATCCAGGCGGGCAGCGGCTCGGGGGCCGGCTGCTGGGGGACGGCGTACGGCGGCGCGCCGTTCTGGGGCAGGTCGCGCCAGGCGTTCCGCGCGGCGTCGCCGCCCGCGCCGAGCCGCCGCCGCTCCTCGGCCGCGACCTGCTGCATCTGCTCGCGCTCCCACAGCGACAGCTCGGCCTGGTGCACGCGGGCCTCGGCCTCGACGGTGCGCTCGGCCATCTCGCCCAGCTTCTCGGCGCGGATCTGCTCGACCCTGCGCTTGTACTCGGCGTGCTGGCTGTTCTCGCGCAGGCCGGTGCCCTCCAGCTTGCGGATGCGGTCGTCCAGCAGCATGCGGTCCTTGGCGCGGTGCCGTTCCAGCGCCTCGTCGTAGGCGCCGGGCGGCGCGAACAGCTGCAGCACCTTGACGATGATCGGCAGGCATTCCAGCACCGTGATGAACAGGAAGAACAGCAGCTGCGCGGCCAGGAGCTGCGTTTCGCCCTCGGCCGCCTTGTCCAGCCCCTTGAGCCGGATCAGCAGGCCCTCGTTGTCGCCGTTCTTCTTCTCGAAGGCGGCGCGCCTGTCCTGCTGCCTGTCCCGCAGCGTCCTCAGCTCGTTCTGCACGCCCGGCAGCGCGTTCTTGGCCTGCTCGATCAGCACCGAGCGGTTCTCGGCGGCGGTGCGGCGCAGCGCGGCGGCCTTCTCCTCGATCCGCCCCTTGGTGCGGTCGATGTCGGCGCGGGCGGCGTTCCGGCGCTCGACGTACTTGCGGTAGTAGGGGCCGTCGCCGCGGTTGCCGCTGGCGCCGTTGCAGCGGTCGCCGGTCAGCTCGCAGGCGGCCTTGTCGTCGTTGAGCTTGTAGTCGCGCTCCAGCGGCACCAGCGCGGCGCGCAGCTGCTTGATCTCCGGGTCGTCCTCGGGGTTGACCAGGCCGTTGCCGTTGCGCTTGGCCAGCAGGTCGGCCTCGCGCCTCTCCAGCTCCTTGATGCGCCGGCCGTCCGGGCCGTGCTCCAGCTCCTGCTGGAAGGCCCGCGACTCCGCGCTCTGGATCTCCTTGACCGCCACCTGGACCTCGGAGTCGAAGACCAGAAGCGTCAGCGGCGTGGAGATGATGACGCCGAACAGCAGCGCCATGACGACACGGGGCGCCGCCAGCAAAAGCGTCTGCCGCTTGCGCGCGGTGCGCTGGAGCGACACCACCAGCCAGCGGTCCAGGTTCAAAATGACCAAGAACCACACCAGCGCCAGCGGCACCGCCGCCCACACCGCGGCGCCCGCCGCCATGCGCATGGCGAAGAACATCGACACCGCCGCGAGCGTGGCGGTGGTGAGGACCGCGCCCCCGATACCGAGGTACTTGGCCCGGTCGGTAGGGGCGTTGCGCAGGACGTCGGGATCGGCTCCCGAGAGCCAGATCAGGGGATTGGGCATGGCTCCCGTCCGCCGTGGGGACTCACCGATGGGGTAGCGCCGCTCGGGCAGCCCGGGATCGGGCCCGCCCCGGAAGAGCCGCCCCAGCGACAACCGGCGCGCCTGCTCTCCCCGCACACCCGTCTCGGGATCGGGAACGTCCGCCGAACGCGGCCCGATCTGGGGCCCGCCGCGCGGAGCGGGCGGCTCACTGGAACGCGACACCACACCCCCGATTCCCCTCGGTCACTCTTCGCGACCGAGTATGCCGAACATTAGCGGAACCGAATGTGACACAACATCACACTTTTCCCAACACCTTCATAAGCGCGATGTGCCCCTAAACGGCGGCCCGCATTGGAAAAATAGGACATTCCACAAATAATCCGAGGTCAGCCGCACTATCCTGGCTCAGCGCCCGCACCCGCCCCACCGGAGGTCCCATGCTCCCCGTCTCCCTCGACACCGTGCGCGTCTTCCTGCACGTGCTCGCCGCGACCATCTGGGTGGGCGGCCAGCTCACCTTGGGAGCACTGGTGCCGGCACTGCGCGGCTACGAGGGCGTGACGAAGGTGGCGGCGCGCCGCTTCAACGCGGTGGCCTGGCCGGCCTTCGCGATCCTGGTCCTGACGGGCATCTGGAACATGACCGCAGGCGAGCTGAGCGACCCGGCCCAAATGACCCTGAACGTGAAGATGGCGTTCGTCCTCCTGTCCGGAGTGGCCGCCTTCCTGCACATGCGCGCCACCACGAAGCGCGGCCTCGCCATCTGGGGCGCCCTGGGCCTGATCGGCGCCCTGGCGGCCCTCTTCTTCGGCGTCCAGTTGGGGTAGGAAGGACTCCGCGCCCCCTCCCGGAGGAACAGATGCCCGACAAGGCACACCCGGCCCGCGTCTACGACTACTGGCTGGGCGGCAAGGACAATTCCGAGGCCGACCGCGCACTGGGCGACGCGATGGTGGCGGCCATCCCGACCCTCCCCCAGATGGCAAAGGCGAACCGCTCCTTCATGGAACGCGCGACCCGCCACCTGGTCTCCCGGGGCATCACCCAGTTCCTGGACATAGGCACCGGCATCCCAACCTCACCCAACCTGCACGAGATAGCCCAGTCGATCGACCCCACGGCCCGCGTCGTCTACGTGGACAACGACCCCTTGGTCCTGGCCCAGGCACAAGCCCTCCTGACCAGCGACCCGGCCGGCGCAACGGCCTACATCCCCGGCGACATAACCGCCCCAGAGACAATCCTGAACAACCCCACCCTGCCCGAGACCCTGGACCTCACCAAACCAGTAGCCCTGATGCTCATAGCGCTCCTGATGTACTTCCCAGAGGACCAGCACCCCGAGCAGATGGTGGCCACCCTCCTGAACGCACTCCCCTCAGGCAGCCACGTGGCCATCTCGCACCCGTCGGCGGACTTCAACCCCGAAGCAGTGGCAAAGGCGAACGCCGCAGCCAACGCAGCCGGAATCCCCCTGGTCTCCCGCACCCGCACAGAAGTAGAGACCCTGTTCGGCAACGTGGACTTCATCGCGCCAGGCGTGGTCCCCCTAACGACCTGGCACCCAGAGAAGCCCCCAACAGACCCGAACGAGGTCTACTACTACGCAGGCATAGCCCGCAAAAACTGACCTGATCCGGCAAACAGAGATCGGGAAGGCGCTGCCTTCACCGAATCAATTCACGGCTTGTCAGAGCGGCCTCCTAGAGTGCCCTTATGGCGGAGCTTGCCCCCGGGGTCTTTGAGACAGTCGTGACCGCTGAGTTGCAGCGGAAGTTGCAGCTGGTGGACGACGATCTCGTACATCGCGAGACGCTCGACCGCCTTGACGCCGAAGAGCTGTTGGTTCGGCATCTGACCCATACCGTCCGGCGTGCCTTGCGGATCGCGGCAGAAAGCGCGGACGCTGACCAGAAGCCTCTGGCCCTCCAGGTGCAAGCAGCCAACGACATCAGCCAAGCCATCTCCACGATCGTCGCTGGCTCCGCCAGCCCAGACGACCTCCTGGCCAGCAGCCATGACGCGCTGCTGGCCGTCGCCTCCGGCAAGCAGCCCAACGGCGCGGTGCGCTTTCCGGAACGGCCAGAGATTCCCCTCTCTTCCAGCGCACTGCTCGTCAACGGACGCGACCAGCCGCAGATCGGCCGTGAGGTCGCCAAAGAGCTGGCCTCCGCCGACCGGGTGGATCTGCTGTGCGCCTTCATCAAGTGGTACGGCCTGCGCCTCATCGAAGAACCATTGCGCGAGTTCCTTGCACGCGGCGGCAAGCTGCGGGTGATCACAACCACGTACATGGGCGCGACGGAGCTTCGCGCGATCGAACGTCTCGTGGAGTTGGGTGCCGAGGTTGCCATCTCCTACGACACGCGCCGCACCCGGCTACACGCCAAGGCATGGCTCTTCTACCGCGACTCTGGACTGGACACCGCCTACGTCGGCTCCTCCAACCTGTCGCGCGCCGCAATGCTGGACGGTCTGGAGTGGAACGTCCGGCTGGCCGGGGCCGAGCAACCGCACCTCATCGACACCTTTCGCGCGACGTTCGACGAGTACTGGAACGACCCAGGCTTCGAGCACTACGACCCCGAACGGGACCGGGAACGGCTCGACACCGCTCTCAGCGCCGAGCAAAGTGGCCCAACTCCCCTGCCGCTGCAAATCGCCAACATCGATGTCCGGCCCTACCCGTACCAGCAGGAGATCCTCGACGAGCTCGACGCCGCACGCGAGGTTCACCAGCACTGGCACAACTTGGTCGTGATGGCCACCGGCACCGGCAAGACCGTGGTGGCGGCCCTGGACTACCAGCGGCTACGGCAGCAAGGCAAAGTCGACTCACTGCTGTTCGTGGCCCACCGCAAGGAGATCCTGGAGCAGAGCCTCAGCACGTTCCGTACGGTGCTCAAGGACGGCTCGTTCGGCGAACTCCTGGTGGACGGCAAGAAGCCCCAGCACTGGAAGCACGTCTTCGCCTCCATCCAATCGCTCAACTCCCTGACCGATCTGGCGCCCGACGCTTTCAGCATGGTCATCGTGGACGAGTTCCATCACGCAGCAGCCGCCTCCTATGCCCGGCTGCTGGACCGGCTCAAGCCGACCGTGCTGCTCGGCCTCACCGCCACCCCCGAACGCCCGGACGGCGAGAGCATCCTGCGCTGGTTCGACGGACGTAAGCCCGACGTCGAACTGCGGCTGTGGGAGGCGCTCGAACGCAACCTGCTGGTGCCGTTCCACTACTTCGGCATCCACGACGACAGCGACCTGTCCGGGATCACGTGGAACCGCAAGGGCTACAACACCGCCGAGCTGACCGAGCTCTACACCGGCTTGCACACCCGGGTGAACATGATCGTGCAGGCGCTGCTCGACAAGCTCGGCAACGTGTCAGCGATGAAGGCCGTGGGTTTCTGCGTCAGCATCCAGCACGCCATCTTCATGGCTGACCAGTTCAACCATCGCGGCATTCCGGCACGCGCTGTGACGTCAGCGATGGAGACCGCCGACCGCGAGGCCGCCTTGCAGGAGCTGCGGAACGGCACGATCAACGCGGTCTTCACCGTGGACCTGTTCAACGAGGGCGTTGACGTCCCGGACATCGACACCGTCCTGTTCCTGCGCCCCACCGAAAGCGCAACGATCTTCCTCCAGCAGCTCGGCCGTGGCCTGCGGCTCACCAAGGACAAGCCTGTCCTCACCGTGCTCGACTTCGTCGGCCACCAGAACAAGGACTTCCGCTTCGACCAGCGCTTCACCGCCCTCACCGGCATCCCGCGAGGCCGGCTTAGCGATGAAGTAGAGGCGGGCTTCCCTACCCTCCCCGCAGGCTGCTCCATCGACCTCGACCGTGAAGTCAGCCAGATCGTGCTCGCCAACATCAAGCAGTCGCTGGGTTTCCGCCTCAAGGAAGCCGTCACCGAACTGCGCGAACTGGGCGATGTCGAGCTCTCCACCTTCCTCTCCGAGACGGGACGAGAGCTCGAAGACCTCTACGGAAACACCCGAGGCGGCTGGACCCGGTTGCGCCGGGAAGCTGGCTACGACCAGCGTCCCGTCCTCAACGAGAAGGAAGACCAGGAGGTTGGCCGCGCGATCGGCCGCATGCTGCACATCGATGACCCAGAACGCCTCAACTTCCTTCGCGAGGTCCTCGCCGCACCCAACCCGCCGGACCTGACCTCCGCCGACCTGCGCCGTCGGCATTTGATCGCTATGTTGCACGCTTCCCTCGACAGCAGCCGCCCACTCAGCGCCGTCGAGGCCAACCTCGCCCGCCTCTGGGCCAACCACGCCCGCCGCGAAGAGCTCCTGGCCATCACCGATGTGCTGTTCGAGCGCATCCACCGAGTGACGCGCCCCGTCCCCGAGGTCGAACACCTTCCGCTTCGCCTGCACGCCCGTTACAGCAAGGACGAACTGCTCTCCGCCTTCGGCATCGACAAGCCCCGCTCATGGGTGCAGGGCGTGCGCTGGGTGGAGCAGGAACAGGCCGACGTGTTCATGGTGACGATCAACAAGACCGAGCAGGGCTTCAAGCCCACCACCATGTACAACGACCGCGCGATCAGCCCCACGCTGTTCCAGTGGGAGTCACAGAGCAGCACCACCGAGGACTCTCGGGACGGCCAGCGCTACATCCACCACGTTGAGCGCGGCTCCTCGGTACACCTGTTCATCCGCGAGACCAAGGCGGGCGCCCCGCCCTACCTGTACGCCGGCCCGATGACCTACCGCAGCCACGAGGGCGAACGTCCCATGCGCATCCTGTGGGACCTGGCCGACCCCCTGCCAGGCGATGTCTTCCACTACGCCAAGGTCTAACACCGAATACAGCCGAAACAAGATCGCAAGCCAGCGCCTTCACCAGGCGCCGGCTTCGTTGCATCCCAGCCCACCTCACGATACAAACGGTGATCCACTCCCCGACCGCAGAGCACTCTGGCAGCATCCCCCTACACCGATATGGGGGATAGATGGCGATTCACATTCGGCTGAACGGCCCGGCCGCCGACGACGACCTGCACTCCCTGTACGACTGGTTCCACACTGACCCCGCTGTCCGGCAGAACGCGCGGATGAGTCTGCAGTCGGCGCCACCCGCGCCTGGCGAAATGGGCACCACCCTTGACGTCATCCAACTCCTGGTCAGCAGCGGCTTTAGCGCGGCGAGCTTGGTCGTCTCCATCCGCGCCTGGCTTGACACTCGTTCCAGTCAGCCTGACGTCACCATCGAACGCAATGGCACCAAGATCTCTCTGACGGATGCCTCTACGGAGCAGATCAGCAAAATCATCGAGACTCTGGACGACGACCAGCCGTGACTCAGCCCAACCCCCAAATCTCTCGGGCCGTCCTCATCGGCACCGCCAGGTACGACCACAAGCCGGACCTGCCCGCGGTGTCCCGTAACCTCACTGCGCTGCGGCAAGAGTTGATCGAGCAAGAGGTCTGGGGGCTGCCGCCGCAGCACTGCACGGTCGTGGAGAATCCATCGGACGTAGATGCGATGCTGGACCCGGTCTACGACGTGGGAGCCGAAGCTGAGGATGTCCTGCTGGTCTACTTCGCGGGCCACGCTCTTCCCGGCCCCAACGGGGACCTGCGGCTCTCCCTGCCGAAGACTCCAACCGATCGAACGCGCGACGTCTACAAGACCGTCCCCTTCGACCAACTGCGGATAGCAGTGCAACGGAGCCGAGCCAAGTGGCGCATCGTCATCTTGGACTGTTGCCACAGCGGTACTGCCATCAACACCATGAGCGGCAGTGCTCTAGCCGGCGAGACCATGATTGATGGCAGTTACACCCTGACCTCGGCGTCAGCCACCGCGAAATCTCTGGCTCCTGAAGGTGCCGACTTCACCGTCTTCACCGAAGAGTTGATCAAGGTGTTGCGGGAGGGCGTTCCTGGAGCGGACCGACTGCTCACCCTGGACACGGTTTTCAAGCAACTCGATGCAGAACTGCGTGCTAAGTCCTACCCCGAGCCTTGGTACCAGGATCGGAACAACGCACAGCATCTACCGCTCTTCAAGAACCGTGCCCACCCCAGTGCGCATACGCCGCCCGGCTATGGCGAGATCCCCGGAATCAACGAAGGCAGACTTTTCGCCGACAGGCGCAGCCTCCACGACGCTCGGGTGCACCGGCCCCTCCAGGCAGGGATCTGCGGCACCCAGAAGGCCGGCGGAGCCGAGTCGATCGTCGTCTCCGGGGGCTATCCCGATGACAACGATCAAGGCGATGTGATCATCTACACCGGCCATGGTGGCCAGGACAAGAAGACCGGTCGCCAGGTAGAAGACCAGAAGCCCAACGACCCGGGTAATGCCGCCCTGCTGGCCAGCATCGTCACCCGCTATCCCGTCAGGGTGGTCCGGGGAGCAGGCGGCGATCCTCGCTACTCGCCTCCGGTGGGGTACAGCTACGACGGTCTTTACACGGTGAAAAGCAGTTGGGCGATCACCGGCGTGGAGGGCTTCCGCATGCTGCAGTTCCGGCTGGAGAAGCTGCACGACAGCGCACCACCGCTTGTCCCGACTGGCTCTCCGGCCGACCGGGCGGGCATCAACATCGCTCGGTGGGATGAGGTATCCCCGAACGTCTATCGAGATCTTCGAGTGGTGGCCGAAGTTCAGCGAGCCCACGAGTACCGGTGCCAGGTCTGCCAGATCGTCATGCAGACGGCAGCCGGGCTCCGTTTCACTCCGACCACACACCTCAAGAGCCTGGCGGCGCCACATCATGGCCCTGACATCCCCGCCAACCTTGTCTGCGTGTGCCCCACCCACCAGGCGCTCCTTGACCTGGGGATGATCACCATCGAGGACGACTTCCAACTCATCGATGAGGCGACCGGCGAACCCTTCGGCTCACTGCACGTCAACGCCAAGCACACCGTCGGCATGGAGTACGTGCGTTACCACCGCAAGCTCTACCGGCAGCATTAACGAGAGCAGCCACAGCACCAAGGGGGGTGGTTGCGTTCAAGTGAACTCCGCCGAAGCCGTGTACCTGCGGGACTCCAGGGACGCCCAGGGGCCGATGCTCTCCCTGTCTCGTGGGGCATGGGCGTCGCTCGCTGCTTCGCTCAAACGTGGAGCTCACGACCTCTGACGAGCAGAGCTCGCACCACCCCTCTCCGCGCGCCGGCGGTCTCAAAGGCACTAATCGGGGCGCACTGGACGCTGGTGGTGATTGGCCGGACGGTGGGGCGTTCATCAGGCACGCTGGGGGCCGGAGGTGGTCGATGGTCGCCCAGGAGCGCGTCCCGAACATCAACGCCCGGCGGCTCGGGCTGTATCTGCGCCGTACTCGCGAGATCGTCGAGCTGTCCTACCAAGAGGCGGCCGCCGCCACCGGTTTCCATGCCGACTGGCTGGCGCGGGTCGAGTCCGGGTTCGGGCAGCCCACGCCGGACGAGGTCGAGCTGATTCTGGTGCGCTACCAAGTCCGGGACGCCAAGGTCGCCGAACAGATGATCGACCTCGCGACCCGGCCGAACGGGCCCGACTGGATGGCGCCCCTGCTGCCGGGCATGAAGGCGCTCAAGCGCGATGCGCTCATCTCCGAGGCCGAGGCCAGCGTCGTCCGCTCTCATGGCTTTCTGGCCATTCCGCCGCTCGCCCAGGCCGAGCCCTATGCACGGCTGCTGAACGCCCACCAGCTCCCGCCGCACAATCCCGAGGACGACTGGGAGAACGTCGAGCACCGGCAGCGGTTCCGGGCCGGCGGCCGGTCCCGGTTCCTCGATCTGATCCTCTGCGAGGAGGCGCTGACCCGGGTGCCCGAGCCGCAGATCATGGCCGCTCAGGTCCGGCATCTGCTGGAGCTGGGTGAGCGGCCGGACGCCAAGGTGCGGCTGGTCTCCTCCGCCGCACCGATCTTCGAGGACCGGCTCCACAACTTCGATGTGCTGGAGTTCCCGCGCATCGGCGACCGGATCAGCCTCTCCTACAGCGTCCTCGGCATCGCCCTCGCAGCCGTTGATTTGAGCGAGCTGTGGGATCAGATCGAAGGCGGCTACACGATGTCAGTGGACGCCAGCCGCGAGCTGCTGCGGAAGCATCTAGCTGAGCTGACCGCCAAGTCCTAGCCGCATCGCGTGGCCATTCCTGGTCTCTGTGGGTCTGCGGTAGTTGCCGGTGTTCCGGCGTGCGGATGGTTACGCTGAGCCATATGCGGTCATCCTCCCTGGTCAGTGGGGTTTCTTCGACGTCCGAGTGGGCTTGTGTGGACGTCGAGACGTCGGGGTTGCACGCCGAGTTCGACCGGGTCCTCTCGGTCGCGGTCGTCGTGCTTTCGCCTGGTGGCGAGCAGGTCGAGGAGTTCTCTACGCTGCTCGACCCCGGGTGTGATCCCGGGCCTGTGGAGGTTCACGGGCTGACTCGGGAGCGGTTGCAGGGGTCGCCTACGTTCGATCGGGTCGCGGGGCGCGTTGTCGAGCTGCTCAAGGGGCGGGTGCTCGTCGCTCATAACGCGCAGTTCGATTATGCGTTTCTGGCCGCCGAATTCGCACGGGCGGGGTTGGAGGCGCCGGTGGAGCGGCGGCTTTGCACGCTGACGCTCAATCGGCGCTTGGGGCCTCCCGTCTCGGACATGCAGCTTGGGACGTTGGCCAAGCACTATGGGGTCGAGTTGTTGCGCGCGCATGACGCCCTGCACGATGCCCGGGCGTTGGCCGGAATCCTGCGCGCATCGTTGATGGACGCCTCGCGGTACGGGATGGAATTGCCGCTGGTCGCCTGCCGGCCTTGGCAGGGGTCGTTGCGGCCGACTCGGGTTCCCAAGGTGCGGTGCGCCTACCGCAGTCCTGGGCGGTTGGTGCTCGGGCAGCCGCTGGTTCAGGGGATGAAGGTCGCCTTCACGGGTGACACCTCGGTAGACCGTGGAGAACTGGCGCGGCGTGCGGTGGCCGCCGGGTTGAACGTCATGAGTTGCGTCAGCAAGCACACGAGCTTGCTGGTCACCAACGATCGGAACTCCGGGACGGGGAAGGCTCGTCGGGCCATCGCCGAGGGCGTGCCGGTCCTGGACGAGGCCACGTTTTTGCGACTGCTCGATGATGTCCGGCCTGGCGTTCTGCACGGGCAGCGGGAAGTCGACGTGCCGGAGGGGCCTATTGCTCCTCGCACCCAGAAGCCACGGCAGCAGAAAGAACGTAAGCCGCTCGCTGGGCGGCGTGTGCTTGTTCTTGGTGGGACGCACCCGCAGGCTTCGGCTGCTCGGGCTCGGATCGGTGAGTTGGGGGCCGCTGCGGCCGTCAATCTTTCGGCGAGCGTCACTGATGTGGTGCTTCTGGCGGGCGCCGAGAAGGATCGGCGGATGGCGCGGATCACCTCGCTTGAAGTGCCCGCTCATGATGTTGCGTGGTTGGACGATCCTGCGGCTGAAGGTGTGGACGAGGCGGCGGCGGTCGTCCTGCCTCGTGGTGGGGTCGTGGATCTGCCTCAGGGCGGGCGCTGGACCGTTACCGCTTGCTGGGGCCAGCAGGCCGTGTATGGGGTCGATATCGTCGCTTTTCTGTTGGACGAGGACGATCAGGTCAGCGGGGATGGCGACTTCGTCTTCTATGGGGCGCCGGAAAGTGCCGAAGGCGCTGTCCGGCTCGCCGCCGACGGGCCCAGCGAGCAGGGGGTCGTGGTCGATCTGACCGCGTTGCCCGGCGCGGTGCGGCGCGTCACCGTCGCCGCCGCCGTTGACGGGGACGGCACCTTCCAGGACGTCGGCGCCATCGAGATCAGCGCTGGTGGCGGGGTCGGGGAGCGGCCCTTCGTCCAGGCCACGCTGGACGCGGCCACCAGCGAGAGGTCCCTGCTGCTCGCCGAGGTCTACCGGCGCGGGGCCTCCTGGCGGCTGCGGGCCGTGGGGCAGGGGTACGACTTCGGGCTCGCCGATCTGGCGCGGCATTTCGGCGTTGATGTCGAGGACTGACTTTCCGGCGGGCCGGCGTTCCGGAAGGATGCCGGTCATGCCTTCCGGGATTCCGGAAGGTCCCCCCTTTCGAAGACAGAGAGTCGTTTGCGTATGCGCGTGAGAATGGCCGTCCTCGCCTCCGCCCTCGTCGCCCCGCTGCTGGTCGCCCCCGCGGCCGAGGCCGCCGCCGTCAAGCGGCCCGCCCTCCAGTACGGCGCCAAGGGCAAGCACGTGAAGTACCTGCAGACCCGGCTCAAGGCGCTGCGGTACGACCCGGGCGCGGTCAGCGGCCGGTACGGGGCCGACCTCCGGTACGCCGTGCTGGCGTTCCAGAAGGTCAACGGGCTCAAGCCGAGCGGGAACGTCGGCAAGGGCACCTGGGCGGCCCTCGCCAAGCCCAAGTCGCCGGCGTCGGTGGTGCGCGGCGGGGCCGCGAACCGGGTCGAGATCTCCAAGAAGCGGCAGCTCGTGGTCGTCTACAAGAGCGGCCGCATCCAGCTGATCACCCACACCTCGACCGGCAGCGGCAAGCGCTACTGCCACAAGGGCAAGTGCGAGGTGGCCACGACCCCGTCGGGGAACTTCAAGGTCTACCGGAAGATCAACGGCTGGCGGCACGCGCCGCTGGGCGACCTGTACAAGCCGATCTACTTCTACCGGGGCTACGCGCTGCACGGGTCGCGCAGCGTGCCGCTGTACCCGGCCTCGCACGGGTGCGCGCGGCTGCCGATGCCGCACACCGCCGACCTGATGTTCTCGATCGTGCCGATCGGGACGCCGGTCTACGTGCGCTGACCTGGTACGCCCGCCGCGCCCGGTGGGGCGGCCGGTTGGCCCGGGGGTCGGTGGAAGGCTCCGGTCGCCGGTCCCGGGCGCGGCGGGCGTTTCTCAGGACGGATGATTACTCTCCGCGACTGATTCATTGCCCTGGGACATGATCGCTAACCGTCTCTTGGGAGAATTTCGCCTCAGCCGGGAGGGCGCGCTCGACCGCGGCATCGATCAGAGCGTCCAGGCGTTCGGGCGGGAAGACCTCCGGCAGGGTGAGGCGTTCGAGGATGAGCCAGTTGAGCGCCAGGTGCAGCAGCTCGACGGTGGTGGCGTCGCCAGGCAGGCCGGAGGTCCGGTGGTAGCCGATGTTGGCGGCGATGTCGGCGCGGATGGTCTCGGTGAGGACCGCGCGCAGGCCCGGACGGCGGGTCGCCTCCAGGCGCAGTTCCAGTAGCGCGAGGTAGCCGGAGCGGTAGTCGGCGACGCGGTGCACGACCTCCCGCATCAACTCGGTGAGGCGGTCGCGGTCGCGGCGCGCCTCCGGTATGGCGGCGGCGTCGGGCTGGAGCCGTTCGTAGACGCGGCCGCCGGTCTGCATGAGCAGGTCGTCGCGGTTCGCGAAGTAGTTGGACGCGGTGCCGATCGGGACGCCGGCCTCGGCGTCCACGGCGCGGAAGGTCAGTCCGCGCATCCCGTCCCTGGCCAGGACCTCGATGGCCGCGTCGATGAGCGCCGCCCGGCGCTCGGGGTTCTGCCGCATCCGCGTCTCCCGGAATGATCTCTTGACACCACTACGGGCAGAGTACTACGTTCAGACCACTTCAAGTGAAGTACTTCAAAAGGAGTGATCTGATGCGCGCCCTCGTCTACTACGTCGCGGTCACCCTGGACGGCTTCATCGCCGATCCGCAGGGGCGGGCCGACTTCTTCCCGATCGACCCCGAGATGGTCGACCACCTGAACGGCCTGATGCCCGAGACCGTGCCGACCGCGTTCCGCCCGCACGCGGGGCTGGAGGACACGCCCGCCAAGCGCTTCGACACCGTCCTCATGGGCCGCGCCACCTACGAGGCCGGCGGCGTGGCCAGCCCGTGGCGCCACCTGCGGCAGTGCGTGTTCTCCACGACGCTCGCCGGGACCGCCGACGACGAGGTCGAGCTGGTCGGCGGCGACCCCGTCTCCTTTGTGCGCGACCTCAAGTGCCAGGACGGCGGCGACCTCTGGATCTCCGGCGGCGGCCGGCTGGCGGGCGCGCTGCTCCCGGAGATCGACGAGCTGATCATCAAGCGGTACCCGCTGGTGGCGGCCGAGGGCGTGCCCGTCTTCGCCGGCGGCTTCCGGCCCCGCCCGTTCACCCTGACCGGCACCCGCACGTTCGGCAACGGCGCGAGCGTCTCCACCTACCTGGCCGCCTGAGGAGGCTCCATGCGCAAGCTCGTCTACGCCATCGGCACCACCATCGACGGCTACATCGCCGGTCCCGGGGACGATTTGAGCTTCTTCCCCATCGGCCAGGACGTCGTCGCCCACCTGGCCGAGCACCACCCCGACACGCTCCCGGCCCACATCCGCGAGCAGCTCGGCATCACCGGCCCGCCCCGCCGCTTCGACACCGCCGTCCAGGGGCGCGGCACCTACGAGCCCGCGCTGAAGGCCGGACTCGGCAGTCCGTACGCCCACCTGCGCCAGTACGTGGTCTCCGCGACGCTCGGCCCGCGTCCGCATCCGGACGTCGAAGTCGTCGCGGACGACCCCCTGACCTGGATGCGGGCGCTGAAGGGCGAGCCCGGACGGGACGTCTACCTGGTCGGCGGCGGGCGGCTCGCGGGCACGCTGCTGCCGGAGATCGACGAGCTGGTCGTCAAGGTGTACCCCGTGGTGGCGGGCGCCGGGACACCGGCGTTCTCGGCCGGCTTCTCCCTCACCGCGTTCCGGCTGACCGGCACCGCCGCGCTGAGCGGCGGCATGATCGTGCACACCTACGCCCGGGTTTGACCTGGAGCGCGCTTGAGCTTCTAGGCTCGGGACCGCAACGAAGATCGGCAAAGGAGCGCCCGAGATGCGGCACGACGATTCCTGGCACGGCGAGGACCTGGACCTCGACGCCTACCTGGCCCGGATCGGCTACGACGGCGACCGCGCCCCGACAGCGGCGGCGCTGTTCGCCCTGCAGCGCGCGCACGTGACGACGGTCCCGTTCGAGAACCTGGAGATCATCCTCGGCCGGCCGATCCCGCTGGACCTGCCGTCCCTGCGGCGCAAGCTGGTCGACCGGCGGCGCGGCGGCTACTGCTACGAGCACACCCTGCTGTTCGCGGCCGCGCTGGAGCGGCTCGGCTTCGGTGTCACCGGGATGCACGGCCGCGTCAGCATGGGCGCCGACGCCCTCCGCCCCGCGACGCACGCGCTGCTGCGCGTGACGGCGGGCGACGACGACCGCGTGTGGTTGTGCGACGTCGGTTTCGGGGCCGGGCCGCTGGAGCCGATCGAGCTGCGTCCCGGCGCGAAGGTCGACCAGGAGGGCTGGCAGTTCCACCTGGAGCGTTCCGAACGCGAGGTGTGGACGCTGCACCAGCTGGGCGCGGAAGGCTGGATCGACCGGCACTCCTTCACGGTGAACCCGCAGTACACGGTGGACTACGTCGTGGGGAACCACTACGTGTCCACCAGCCCCAAGTCGCCTTTCACGGCCCGCCCCTACGCGCAGCGCTTCACCGCCGAGGCGCACCACGTGCTGGACGGCACGACGGTGACGAGCTTCCGCCCCGGTGGCGCCGCCGAGGTCCGCGAGGTGGAGCGCAAGGAGATCCCGGGGCTGCTGGCGGAGACATTCGACATCGTGCTGGACGATGAGGACGCCGCCCGGCTGATCGCTACGGCTCCTGAAGCCGGTCGGTGAGGACGAAGTCCGCCAGCGCCAGCCCGGCGGCGTGCTCGCGTCCCGCCAGCACGAACGTCCCGCCCACCGCCTCGACCTCCCAGCCGTGCGCGAGGCCGTAGTCGACCACCGCGCGGACGTCGGCCGGAGTCGGGTACGCCTGGTCGGTGGTCCCCGGGCCCCACGGTCCCGGCCCGCTCTTCGACAGCAAGTCCGCCCGCAGCATCCGGCTGTTCTTGCCGGCGCCCCAGACGCTCAGCCGGATGCAGCGGGCGGGCACATGGCGGATCTCTGCCTTCCACCGGAACTCACGCCCGTGCGCGCGCAGCTTCCGCAGCCTTCCCTTCACACCGTCACCCCGATCCGTCAGCGGCGCAGGGCCCGCTGGAGCACCTGCGCCAGGTGGAGGGCCCGGCGCGGGGTTCCTTGGGCGATCTGCGTACGGCACGAGAAACCGTCCGCCAGCACCAAGGTGTCCTCGTCCGCCCCGTTCACCTTGGGATACAGTTCCCGCTCGGCGCACGCCTGAGACACCTCCCAGTGCCCCGGCTCGAAGCCGAAGTTGCCCGCCAGGCCGCAGCAGCCCGCGCCGATGACGTCGGCGGTGACGCCCAGGCGTTCGAGGACGGCCCGGTCCGCGCTGTAGCTCCCCTTCGCCTCCTGGTGGCAGTGCACCTGCGCCACGGCGGCCGCGTCCAGGGACGCGAACGGCCACTCGTCCTGGGCGTCCACCAGTTCGGCGAGGGTGGTCATCCGCTCCGACAGGAGCTTGGCCAGGGGTTCCTCCGGCAAGAGTTCGGGGGCCTCCTCGCGCAGCATCACGGTGCACGACGGTTCCAGGCCGACGATCGGCAGGCCCGCCTCCAGCGCCGGGCGCAGAGTCTCCAGCGTGTGCCGCAGCACCCGCCGGACGATCGTGAGCTGGCCGGTGGAGTGCCAGGTCAGGCCGCAGCAGACCCGTCCGGGCGGCAGCAGCACCCGGTGGCCCAGGGCCTCCAGCACCTCGACGGCCGCCCGGCCCGCCTCGGGGTCGTGCAGGTCGGTGAAGGTGTCGGGCCACAGCACCACCGGCTCGCCCCGCCCCGGCCGCCTGCGGCGGAACCACGTCCGCAGCGTCGGCTCCGCGAAGCGGATCATCTCGCGGCGCGGCTCGACCCCGGCCAGGCGCTTGACGGCGGCGGCCACCGGGCGGCGGTCCAGCGCCGCGTTGAGCAGGCGGGCGCTACCGGGCACGGCCGTCGCCAGGCGCGACCACAGCGGCAGCCACCCCATCGAGTAATGGGCGGGCGGGCGGAGGCGGCGGGCGTGGTGGCGGTGCAGGAACTCGGCCTTGTAGGTCGCCATATCGACATTTACCGGGCATTCGGTGGCGCACGCCTTGCACGACAGGCACAGGTCGAGCGCGTCCCGCGCCTCTGCCGAGCGCCACCCGCCCGGCAGCGCCTCCCCGCGCAGCAGCTCCGCCAGCACGCGCGCCCGGCCGCGCGTGGAGTGCACCTCGTCGCGCGTCGCCTTGAACGACGGGCACATCGCGCCGGCGCGCAGGTCGCGGCACGAGCCGACGCCCACGCAGCGGTGCACGGCCGCGGCGAACGATCCGCCGTCGCGGGTCAGGGCGTGCACCGGAGTGATCGTCAGGGTGTCGCGGCCGGGGCCGGGGCGCAGTCCGGCGTCCAGCGGGGCGGGATCGGTGATCACACCGGGGTTGAGCGCGCGGCCGGGGTCGAAGGCGTGCTTGAACGCGGCGAACGCGGCCAGCGCCTCCGGCGAGTACATCGTGCGCAGCAGTTCCGAGCGGGCCCGGCCGTCGCCGTGCTCGCCGGAGACCGATCCGCCGTAGGAGACGACCAGCTCGGCGGCCTCCTCCATGAAGCGCCGGTAGGCCGCCACGCCGGCCCGGTCGCCCAACCCGAAGCTGAGCCGCAGGTGGAGGCAGCCCTCGCCGAAGTGCCCGTACGGGACTCCGCGCAGGCCATGGGCCCGCACCAGCGCGTAGAGATCGCGGAGGTAGTCGGCCAGCCGGGCGGGCGGGACGGCCGAGTCCTCCCAGCCCGCCCACGCCTCGCCGCCGTCCGGCAGCCGCGTCACGATCCCCGCGCCCGCTTCGCGAATCCACCACAGCGCGCGCATCCGGACCGGGTCGTCCACCACGACGCCGGTCGTCTCCGGGACGCGCTCGCGAACGGCCGCGACGAGCGCGTGCGCGGCGTCCCGGGCCTCCCCGGCGGTCGCGCCGCCGACCTCGCAGTACAGCCAGCCGCCGCCGGGCGGCAGGTCGGCGCCCGCACCGGAGCGGCCCGGCTGGGCGCGCAGCGCGGCCAGCAGGTCCGAGGCCATGCCCTCGACGGTGAGCGCGCCCGTCCCGGCGGCGAACGGGGCCTGCTCGGCGGCGGTGTAGACGTCCGGGAAGCCCAGCACCGCCAGGGCGCGGGCCGCCGGCACCGGGACCAGCCGCACGGTCGCCTCGGTGACCAGGCCGCAGGTGCCCTCGCTGCCGACCAGGGCCTTGGCGACGTCGAAGCCGTTCTCCGGCAGCAGGTGGTGCAGGCCGTAGCCGGAGACCTGGCGGCTGAAGCGGCCCAGCTCGGTGCGGATCGGCGCGAGGTGCGCGTCGCGCAGGCGGGTCAGCTCGGCGTCCAGCCGCGCGTCCCCGCCGGAGCCCCGGACCGCGGTCAGCTCTCGGCCGTCGGCGCGCAGCAGGCGCAGCGCCTCGACGTTCGCGGCGGTGCTCCCCCAGGCCACGCTGTGCGACCCGCACGCGTTGTTCCCGATCATGCCGCCGAGGGTGCAGCGGGAGTGGCTGGAGGGGTCGGGGCCGAAGGTGAGGCCGTGGGGGGCGGCCGCGGCGCGCAGGTCGTCCAGCACCACGCCGGGCTCCACGACGGCGGTGCGGGCGTCGGGGTCGATCGCGCGGACGCGGTCGAGGTGCCGCGAGGTGTCGATCACGACGCCCGCGCCGATGGAGTTGCCCGCGATGGAGGTGCCGCCGCCGCGCGCGGTGACCGGCAGGCCCTCGTCGGCGGCCAGCTCCAGCACGCGGGCCAGCTCCTCCGGCGAGCGCGGCTCGGCGACCGCGAGCGGCGTCCGCCGGAAGACCGAGGCGTCGGACGAGTAGGCGGCGCGGGTGGTCAGGTCGGTGCGGAAGACGCCGGGAAGCGCGGCCTGGAGCCGGCGAGCGTGGTCGGGCACCCGTCCAGCGTAGGGGCGGGGCCGGTCAGACCGGCAGGCCGTAGCCGGCGCACTTGGCGCGGAAGCCGGGGCGGTCGCGGCCGAGGACGTTGAGCACGTTCTGCAGGACCGGGCCGTCGTTGAACATCCCGACGTGGCCGACGTGGTCCTTCGGGCACTGGTCCTGGATCAGGATGTTGGTGGCGTTCGGGCCCCTGAGGAACGCGTTGGTGTACGGGGTCACGACCAGGTCGTTCCTGGTCTGGATGACGACGTAGCGGGGGCCGGGGACGGTGTCGCCGTCGGCGAACATGCGCCTGACGAAGGCGGAGCCCGCCTGCTGCTGGACCAGCGAGGGCGTGCCGAGCGCCTTGAACCCCTCGTTCACGAAGCCGAGCAGGTGCAGCTGCCGCCCCAGCTCGACCAGGCCGAGCAGCGTGGTGCCGTGGTTGCTGGGCGACAGGCCCACGAACGTGCGGACCTTGGCCGCGCCGCCCAGGCGCTTGATGTAGTAGCCCGGCATGAGGCCGCCCTGCGAGTGGCCGACGATGTCGACCTTGGCCGCGCCGGTCCTGGCCAGCACCCTGTCCACGAACGCGCGCAGGACCTCGGCGGAGGCGGGGATGTCGTCCATGCCGCCGACGCGGCCGGCCGAGATGGGCGCCATGCCGTAGTTCAGGGCGTAGACGCAGTGGCCCTCGTTGGCGAGCATCGGCGACAGGACCGCCCAGTTGGCGCCCTGGTTCACGAAGGTGGCGTGGACGAGGACGACGGGCGTGGGGTGCTTGCGGCTGGGCTTGCAGGACCAGTCGTTGGCGCCGGCGACCCGGTCGGGGCTGTTGAAGAAGTTCTCCAGGGCCTTGCCGACGTTGCCCACGGGGAGCTTGGGTGCGGCGGCGTGCGCGGGGACGGCGGTCACGGCCGTCAGGCCCGCCGCGATGCCGACGGCCATGGCCAGCGAACCGAGGAGGCGCTTGGCGGGCGTCGGAGACCGGTGGCTCCGTGGGGTCCGGGATCGTCGTGTCGCGCGCATCGGCCGTCATCCTCTTAGGTCAGACCCGCACCACCGGTCGCGTAAGTGCTTGCTTTTACCGCGGGCGGACTGAATCTAGACCGAGTGTCCAATAGAAGGCAAGGACGGGCCGGGGCGAAAAGGGTCTCCGGGACGGCATCGACGCCGAGGCGGGACGTCCGGAGGGGGCTGGGGACGGCCTTGGAGCCAGGGGGGCCGGAAGCGCGTGCCTGGCGTGGGCCGGTTCCGGACTTCACGCGGGCAAGGCGTGGCGCCGATGCGAGGCGGGGGCGGACGAAGCGCGGCAGGACGCAAGCGGAACGCCGGAATGCGCAGGTCGAGGCGCAGGCGAGGGGAAGCTCAGCCGCAGTATGAAAGGCGGCGCGAGCGAGGCGCGTGGGGACGCCGATAGGGCACGAGGCGAAGCGTCCGGTCGAGCGCCCCAAAGGGAAGCCGTCCCGGCGGAGCCCATACAGAAGCAGCGGCGACAGTGCCGCTCTAACTCATTGCGACCCCATTGCTTCAAAGGGTGAGAAAAGGCGGGCCGCGACGCCCAGGCGGCCCATGTGCCGCCTGGGCAATGGCTGGAAATCAGCGACCGCGCGGACTCCGCCTGCGCTTTTCACCGGCGGGCCGCGGCCTCGTCAGGCGTCCCGGCCCACCGTCAGGCCGCCACCCCTGATGCCCGCCAGCAGCGAACGCCAGTGCGCGCCGTCGAGGACCAGGACCTCTCCGGCGCGGTCGTACGAATCACGGACCAGCAAGAACCCTTCGAGCGCGGCCACTTCGACGCAATCGCCGCCCTCGTTGCTGTGGCTGCTTTTCCGCCAAGCGTTCTCTGGTACCCGAATCGACGAATCGACCATCCAGCAACCCTCCATCCATTGCTGGCGGGCTCCGTCTCACCGATCTGACCGGGCAAGAACTCCCACCGAGCTTTAGCCGAGCAGGGCACAACTGACCACGACCTTGTGGAATTTCCCGTTCACGAGTGTAAACGTTCTCGGTAATCCCGCCTACACGGGACCACAAGATCAAGTAGCTGCGCTATGCGGCTGTGCAGGGACGGTGGGTGATCACCTCCAGGACGGCGGCGGTGCGGGCCGGTTCACCGGGTCAGTTCATGAGGTCCTCGGCGGTCTGCCGGATCAGGTCCAGGGACCGGTCGGCGGGCAGCGCCTCGTCCAG
The DNA here is from genome assembly GCA_044456955.1 of Spirillospora sp. NPDC050679. GTDB lineage: Bacteria > Actinomycetota > Actinomycetes > Streptosporangiales > Streptosporangiaceae > Spirillospora. Next base: position 363,753 of record JBITGK010000002.1, read on the forward strand.
CAGCACCTCGAAGTTGGCCCGATAGTCGGCGACCTGCGGGGTGTCCCCGGTGATCACCAGGCTGGCGCCGGGCCGGCCCTCCAGGTGCAGCACGTCGGTCAGGCCGCCCTCGAACTCCAGGATCGTGAACGGGCCGTAGAGCCCGAGGTGGGCGCCGGCGCTGAACGGGATGACCCGCACCGTGAGCTGGTCGTTCCGCTCGGCGGCGTCGGCCAGGTGCCGGAGCTGGTTCGGCATGATGGCCGGATCGACCTTGACGCCGACATGCCGGCGGATCACGGCCTCGTCGATGATGTAGTACTGGCGGGGCGGGTTCTCCCGCTGGGCGAGCTCCTCCTGCCGCCGGAGCCGCAGCTGCACGCTGCGCACCCGGACGGTGGGGTCCACGATGCCGGTGCTCAGCACCTGCGCGTACTCCTCGGTCTGCAGCAGGCCGGGGATGAGCGTGCCGTGGAACTGCCGGATGAACGAGGCGCCCGCCGCGTAGCCCACGTAGGTGAGCAGGCTGTCCTCGACCTCGCCGCGGAACTCGTTCCACCAGGCGGGCTCGCGGGCGCCGCGGGCCAGCGCCTGCAGGCGCTCCTGGCGACTCTCCGAGGTGACGTCGTAGACCATCAGCAGGGCCTGCAGATCGGTCCTGGTGATGGAGCTCTTGCCGCCCTCGATGCGGATCAGCTTGGAGGCCGACCACTCCAAGGCGCCGGCCACCTGCTCCTGTGTCATCCCCTTCTCCTTGCGGAGCCGGGTCAGCTCGTTGCGGAGCAGCGCGCTCTGGACGACGGGGCCCTGGTCAGTGGTCATCGCGTATCTCACTCTGGGTAGTGCCTGCCAACACGTCATATGCAACATAGCAGTCGGGCACCTTCCGCCTTGCCGGAGGGCACTCCGTCAGCCACAACGGACGATCACCTCTTTCGGGGACACCTTGGACGTGCGGACTAGGTCAAAGGTCTAAACCAAAGTGTCAAAGCGTCTCATGGCGGAGATACACGTTGTACGGTGCCAGGTAGCATAGTGAAAGGGAACGTATTAGCACAAGGCGCGTTGCCGTGATACAGTACGATCATCCTGACGCTGGGTGAAGAGTCGATCGGCTCGTCGGCCGCCGACCGTCCCCCTCGACCCGTGCGGCATCCCGCGGCGCCCCGCCCGCCGAGCAGGAGGTCATATACGTCGCCGACATTTCGGCTTTTGCACACAAATGAATAGAGTCGCCCTCACTCCCCTTCGATCACCGGTTAGCGGCCAGGCGGATCGAAGGAAAGCGGAGGGCGACCCCTTCGGGACTGATGGGCTGTTCGCCCGGTCGGTGGAGATGGTAGGCCTTTTACCGGAACCACCCTTTTGACCAGGCAAAACAAGCCCAACCGTCGTCTCCAGTCTAACCGCGATCACGCGTTGTGGGTATAGGCGGGACGGCTTGCGGTTGATACATCGGTCCAATCCGTGACAGCGGACACAGCGACCAGGGGATCGCGCCGGTAGACGCGATTCCGGACATGGGGTTCTCGGCATGATCAGAATCCGTGCACGACAATCGACCAACGACTCCCGTCCCGTCCGGCCCGCTCGGGCCCTTCCCTCCCCCTCCGCCCGCCCCGGCCCCGGTGACCCTGCGTCGCCGGCGGCCCCCTTCCCTCCGCCCGTCCCCGCCCGGACGGCACGGCCGACACCGCCGGCACGGCCGGTCGCCGTCGGCGCGGTGAGCGCCCGCATCGGGTGCGCACCTGTCCACTCCCCGGAGACCGGCCCCTCCCGGCCGGGCCGCCGGGGTCCATGGCGCCCGCACGGCGGGCCGGCGGACGGGCTGGCGTTCGGAGGCCGCCAGGCCACCGCGGCCGCCGGTCCCTTCACGGGGACGGGGCGGGCATGGTGACCGACCGCATGCGGCATGGGCACGACCCGGACGCCGTCCCGCTGACCGCGCGCCCCGACGCCCCGCTGTACGCGCTGCCCGTCCCGGCGCACCACCCGGTGGCCGAGCCGGAGGACATCGGGATGTCGGTGGTGGCGGGGCTCGCGCAGCCCGTCCGCGGCGACGTCCCGGTGGCCGGGGGGACGCGGCCGCAGCGGTTCTGGCAGTCGCTCACCCCGGCCGAGCAGGCGTCGTTCGCGCTGGCCGCCGAGGAGGTCGTGCTGCCGGCCGGGCACATGTTGTGGCGCGTGGACGAGGTCGCCGACCACCTGCTGGTGATCCTGGCGGGGTGGGCGAAGGTCTGCGTGGAGCGCGACGGGCGCGAGCAGATCATCGCCGTGCGCGGCGCCGGGGACCTGCTCGGCGAGCGGGCGGCGCTGCTGCTGCGGCGGCGCTCGGCGTCGGTGTTCACGCTGGACTCGCTGCGGATTCTGCGGATGTCGACGCGGCAGTTCGCGGCGTTCCTGTCGCTGCACCCGCGCGTGCTGGCGGTCATGGAGAACCAGGTCTACGACCGGCTCACCGAGGAGCCCTACCTGCAGGAGCTCATGCCCACGCACACCTCGGCCGTCCAGGCGTTCCCCGGGCTCCCCTCGGGCGCCCGGCCGGCGGGGCCGCGGTGGGCTCAGGAGGGCGGCGGCGGCCAGGACGCGGCGCCGGGCGGGCTCCGGCTCGTCCCGCCCCTCGCGGAGGCGCCGGAGCGGCCCACGTGGGCCGGGCAGATGTGCACGATCCTGTTCACCGACATCGTGGGGTTCAGCGGGCCGCACCGGCGCGACGACGACCGGCTCAGGGTGCGGCGGGTGATGTACGACCTGCTGCGCGAGGCGCTGGAGGGCTCGGGGGTCCCGTGGCCCGCGCTGCACCGCGAGGACCGCGGCGACGGCGCGCTGCTGGTCGCGCCGCCGGAGATCCCGACGCGCTCGGTGACCGATCCGATGCTGGCGCGGCTGGCGGAGGGGCTGCGGCGGCACAACCTGCGGGCGCCCGAGGCCGAGCGGTTCCAGATGCGGGTCGCGCTGCACGTCGGGCCGGTGGTGCCCGACGCCGAGGGCGTCTCGGGTTGGGCGATCATCCAGGCCGCCCGGCTGCTGGACGCGCCGGTGTTCAAGAAGTCGATGGCGTGCACCCGCGCCGACCTGGGGTTCATCACCTCGGCGTTCGTGTACGAGACGGTGATCGCGCAGGCGCGCGGCGGGTTGGACCCGGCCGGGTTCCGGTACGTCACCGACGAGGTGAAGCAGCTGGAGGTGTCCGGATGGATGCATCTTTCTGACGGTTCCGCCTGAACATCAAGGCGGCGAGGCGATCTCGCGTCGGCCTGGAGTGTCCTGGGGGTGGGAGGTGCACCGTGCCGGAAGCTGACCCCGGGTCGTTCGAGGAGTTCGTCGAGCGGCGGCTGCCCGCGCTGTTCCGGTACGCGTGCGGGCTGACCGGCGATCGACGCGAAGCCGAGGACCTGGTGCGGGAGGCCCTGGTCGGGGCGGGCGTGGGCTGGCGGCGGGTGCGGCGCGCGAACGACCCGGAGGGCCGCGTCCGGGCCGCGATGGTGCGGATCATGGCGCAGCGGCAGCGGTCGGGGCAGGAACGGCTGGCGGCGGACGCCTCGTCGGACGCGGCATCGGGCACAGAACCGGGCGCAGCATCAGATACGGCTCCGGAAGCGGGGCTGGCCGGGCGGATCGTGACGGCGGCGCGGGCGCGGCGACGGGTCCGCGTGCGGCTCACGTTGGCGGGGCTGGCGTTCGCGATGGGGTTCGTGCTGGCCGTGCCCGCGCTGGTGGTGGGGTGGCGTGAAGGGGTGCGCTCGGGGGCGGCGACGGGTCCCGAGGGGGACGTGGTCATTCCTCGTGTGCTGCCGGGCGGGCAGCGGTTCCGGGCGATGGCACTGGGAGCGGATGGCAGCGTGCTGGGGCTGCCCGTCACGGTGGACGGCGAGGGGACGGTCATCGCGCAGCCCGGCGTCTGGCTCGCGGGGCCGGGAACCGCGACGCCGCGACGCATCCAGGACACTCCGCCCGACTCGCTGCCGTACCTGTGGGCGATGGCCACCGGCGCGTCCGGGCACGTCTGGCCGGACGGGGACCGGCTGCGCTGCCTGCCGCGCGGCGGTTCGGGCGGGGCGCGGACGCTGCGGGCGGGGTGGGACGGCCACGATCGTTTCCACGTCGGTCCGGGCGCGATCGTCTGGCGGCTCGCCGACCGGGACGAGCTGGCCGTGAGCGCCTCCTGCGCCGGGGCCGTCAGGACGGTCCCGGCCGAGGGGACGTTGGAGGGGTTCTCCCGGCCGTACGCGTACGTGCGTTCGGGGCGGACGTTGTGGCAGGTGAACGTCGATGACGGGCGGCGGCGGGAGTTCCGGCTGCCGGGTGCGGAGCCCGAGGCGTTCGCGGCGGGCCCGAGGGCGTTCGCGTGGGCGGGTGAGGAGCTCGGCGTGCAGCCGCTGGCGTCCGGTGCACGGCCGCAGGTGGTCCGGGGGCTGCCGCACGCCGGTGATCCGGCCTTCCTCGGCCGGTTGACGGCCGGTGAGCACCTGGTGGTCTACAGCGCCGCGCACCAGGACCGGGAGCGGGCCGCGTCGCTGATCTACGACCTGCGGGACGGGCGGCGGACCTCGGTCCCGGGCGAAGCCTGGGCGGCGGGGCCCTACCTGCTGCGGCAGGAAGGGGATGCCTACCGGTTGACGCGGGCGCCTTGACGGCGCGTCCCGGCCGGCTCGGGGTCCGAGCCGTTCAGGCGCGCGGGAGGCGCAGGGTGAAGCGGGCGCCTTTGGGGCTGTCCTCGATCGTGAGCGTCCCGCCGTGCGTCCGGGCGATCTGGCGCGCGATGGGCAACCCCAGGCCGGTGCCGCCGGGGTCGCGCTCGCGGGCCGCGCTGAGGCGCGCGAAGCGCTGGAAGACCACCTCGCGGTCGGCGGGGGCGATGCCCGGCCCGTCGTCGCAGACCGACAGGACGGCGGTGCCCTCCTCCGCCCTGACGACGATCTCCACGCCGCTCTCGGCATGGCGTTCGGCGTTGTCCAGCAGGTTGGTCAGCAGCCGCGCCAGCCGCAGCCGGTCGCCGTGCACGACCACGCCGTCCTGCAGCGAGGTGTCCAGCCGGACGTGCCGGGGCACGCGCTCCAGCTCGCCGGCGACCAGCGCCGCCAGGTCCACCGGATCGTCCCCGGCGCGGGCGTCGGCGTCCAGCCGGGCCAGCTCCAGCAGGTCGGCCACGATCGCCTGGAGCCGGTCCAGGCACTCCAGCACCGAGGCCCCCACCTGCGGCCAGTCGGACTCGTCGGGGTACATCAGCGCCTCCTCGACCTGGAGGCGGGCGGCCGCGATGGGGCTGCGCAGGTCGTGGGAGGCGTCGGAGGTGAAGCGGCGCTGCCGCTCCAGGGCGGCGTCCAGGCGGTCCAGGGTGGCGTTGGCCGTCTCCGCCAGGGAGCGGATCTCGTCGCGGTTGGCGGGCACCGGCACCCGGCGGCCCGAGTCGGTGGCGGTGATCTCGGCCAGCTCGGCGCGGATGGCGTCCACCGGCGCCAGGGTGTGGCCGACGATCCGCCAGGTGGAGGCCGCCGACAGCGCGATCATGAGCAGCGCCGTGCACAGCAGGAACGCGCACAGCGCCGGGCTGACGTACCAGGGCACGGTGTGGTCGGCGGCGTAGACGATCCAGTCCCCGTCCGCCTGGTAGACGCGGAACGACACCACGTTCATGCATCCCGACAGGCCCACCGGCGAGCACAGCACGCGGGCGCTGTAGACGCTCTGCTCGCTGGGCCTGAACGAGGCGATCGGCGGCCGCCCGCGCACGCCGGCGGTCCCGGCCACGACCTTGCCCGCGGCGTTCAGCACCTGCAGCGCGGCGGTGTCGTTGGAGGTCAGCAGGGACGGCAGCCGCTCGCGCTTGATCACGTGCACCACCCGCAGCGCCGCCGAGGTGGTCTGCTCGCGCTCGTAGTCGGCGGCCTGACCGCGCACGCCGACCAGCACCAGCGCCGAGACCCCGCCGCAGACCAGCGTCGCGATGGCCGTCGCCGCCAGGGTCATCCGCACCCGTATGGACCATGATCGCCGTCTGGTCACCCGTCCTCCCGTGGCCGAGGTAACCATCCGGCGGGTTGATCGTGTGGCCGGGAACGGGCGACGGGCGAACAAGAGGCGGCAAAGAAATCGGGACCGGGCCCCGGAAACCCCTGGTCGCGGGGCCGGTGGCCGGTCTCGGACAGACCGGCCGCCGGCCGGGCGCTAGGCGTTTCGGCGGGCCTTGTCGTGCAGCACCTTGTAGAGGGCGGCGGGCTTGTTGGTGATGACGCCGTCCACGCCCAGGCCCACGGCGCGGCGCATCTTGGCGGGGTCGTCGACGGTCCAGGTGAGCACGGCCATGCCGTGGCGGTGCACCTGCTCGACGTAGGCGGCGGTGAGGCCCGCGTACGGCGGGTTGATCTGGTCGGCGAACCGCGCCAGCGCCGGCAGCTGCGCCGGCCTGGGCGTGCCGAGCAGGCCGATCGGCACGTTCGGGAGGACGCCGTGGAAGCGCCGCATGGAGTTCCAGTCGAACGACTGCACGGCCAGCCGGCGTTCGCGCGGGTCGGGGCGCAGCCAGGACGATTCGCGGAGCAGCTCCGCGGCGACCCGGTACTCGATGCCCGGGTACAGGGCGGGGGACTTGATCTCCAGCAGCAGGCCGAGGCGCGAGGACCGCATGCCCTTCAGCGCCTCGCCGAGGGTGGGCACGCGCTCGCCCCGGTACTTGCGGCCGAACCACGAGCCCGCGTCCAGCCTGCGGATCTCGGCGAGGGTGAAGTCCCGGACCCGCCAGGGGGCGCGGCGCGGGAAGAGCTTCTCCACGTTGGTGGTGCGGGTCAGCGTGGTGTCGTGCATCAGGACCAGCTTGTGGTCCTTGGTCTGCTGGACGTCCAGCTCGAACAGGTCCGCGCGGTGGGCGCGGGCGAGCCGGAACGCGGCCATGGTGTTCTCGGGGGCCGCCGCGGACGCGCCGCGGTGCGCGACGTTGGCGGGGGCGGGTCGGGGGGCGGACGTCCGGGCGGCGGTGGCGGGAGCGGCCTCGGCGGCGGCCGGCACGAAACCGGTGAGCGCGGCGGCCGCCACGGCGGTGGCGAGGCTGGGACCGAGCCGACGGAACATCGTCACCTCTCGGGGGGGTAGGAGATGTCCCGACCAACCCTTGGGGCCGTTGGTGACGCGCACGTAACGGCCTGGCGACGGATCGTATAACCCTGGTGACCTTATGCGGCTATAGCGGGCGAACGCGGCGGATCAGGCGCCCGCCCGCCGCTCGGCGGGCGCCTGCCGCTCGGCGGGTGCCTGCCGCTCGGCGGGCGCTTCGAGCAGGCCGTCGCCGTCGGCCTCCACCGACTCGGCGCGCGCCTCCTGGAGGTTCTCGGCGTCCTCCCCCAGCACGACCGCCGTCCGGCGCCGCCTGCGCACGCGCGGCCGGGGCAGGCGACGGCGGCGCGCCCCCGCCTCGGTCTCCTCCGCGGGCTCCCGGGGCTCCGGGACGAGCGGGCGCGGCCGCGGCGTCGCCAGGCGGGTCTGCTTGCGGCGCCCCCGCAGCGTGACCGACTTGCCCAGGTCCCATTCGTCGGCCTCGGCCAGGTGCGCCAGCTCCAGGACGGTGCCGGACGCCAGCACCCGCTCCTCGCTGCCCTTGGCCAGGTCGCTGAGGCGGGCCGCCTCGTTCACCGGGTCGCCGATGACGGTGTACTCGAAGCGCTCACGCGCCCCGATGTACCCGGCCACCACCTGCCCCGCCGACACGCCGATCCCGGCCTTCAGGTCCGGGATCTCCGCGCGCAGCCGCAGCGCCATCTCGCGCGCCGCCCCGAGCGCGCCGCCCGCCGAGTCCTCCAGGTCGGTCGGCGCGCCGAAGATCGCCAGCGCCGCGTCGCCCTCGAACTTGTTGATCCAGCCGCCGTGCCGGGCCACGGTCGCCACCACCACGCCGAAGAACGCGTTGAGCAGCGCCACCACCTCGCCCGGCGCGCGGGTCTCGGCCAGCGTCGTGGACCCGGCCAGGTCCACGAACAGCACCGCCACCTCGCGCGTCTCGCCGCCGAGCTCGATGTCGCCGCGCTCCAGCGCCAGGTCCGCGACCTCCTCGCCCACGTGCCGGCCGAACAGGTCGCGCAGCCGCTCGTGCTCGCGCAGCCCGGCCACCATGTGGTTGAACCCGGCCTGGAGCTGGCCGACCTCGCTGGCGTCGTACACCTCGACCCCGGTGTCCAGGTCGCCGCGCGCGACGCGGGCCATGCCCGAGCGCACCGAGGCGATCGGGTCGGCGATGGCGCGGGTGGCCATGTAGGTGATCGCCGCGCCGACCAGCAGCGCGGTGCCGCCCAGGCCCAGGATCGTGATCGCCAGCTCGGCCGTGCTGATGCCCGGCACCGCCAGCGCGGCGATGCCCACGCAGACCAGGCCGAACACCGGGATCGAGGTGCCGAGCGCCCAGGCCAGCATGACGCGGGTGGTGACGCCGGGCAGCCGGACCCGGCGCGGCTGCTCGATCGCCAGCACCAGCGCGGCGGCCGGGCGCAGCAGCCGCTCCGACAGCAGGTACACCAGCGTGCAGGTGGTGCCGGCGCCCAGCAGGCAGGTCAGGCCGGTCTTCACCGCCAGCCGCGGCGTGAACAGGGCCAGGTCGAGCACGGCCCAGCCGATCGCGCCGACCGTCCAGAGCATCCCGACCAGCAGGGTCAGCCGCAGCGGCCCGAGCAGCACCGCGCGCCGCTGGTCGCGGTCGGGGACGCCGCCGTCGCGGGCCAGCCGGACGACCGGCTGCCACAACCGCAGCCCCAGCAGCAGCGCGACCGGCACGGCGAGCACCGGGTAGCTGAAGAACGCGACCGCGTTCACCAGGTGCACGTGGTCGGGGTCCTCCAGCGGCGGGTCGGGGACGACGAAGGTCGCGAACAGCAGCACCACCAGCGCGCCGCCGGCGTTGGCCGCGCCGACCACCAGCAGCAGCACCCAGCGGACCCGCAGCTCCAGCATCGTCCGGGGAACGCCGTGCAGCTCGCCGAGCCGCGCGCTCAGCCCGCGTGGCACCGCCCTGCCGTTCACCTGTGCCTCCTGCCCCCGGGGAAGGTCATGACGACATCGGGACAGACGCCCTCACCCTAGATCGCGCGGTCGTTCCGGCCCACGGCCCCGACCACAGTATGACGACCGTCACAAACATGGGCGAAACGCCGCTGTGTACCATGTGGCGTATGGGTTCCCCAAGCAGCATCCTCTTCGGGCAGTACTACCTGTAGTCGCCTCCCGTACCGCTGCGGCCTTCTGACGGCCGTGCGGTCGGTCGAGGCCGTGCGCCCGCGACGCCCCGTGCGTCCCGCTTCGCGCGTGGTACTCCGCCCTTCGCCCCGCTGCCGGGTTCTTTCCTCTTCTCCGCTTCGGCGCCGCCGTTCCACGTCCTTGTGACGTCGCGGCGTAGCGTCGGCGCGCCCTCCCGGTGAGCGGACCAGTTCCCCATGCCGCTTCGCCGGTCTTCGCGACCGGTTCTCACCTTCCGGAGGTGGTCGTATGACCCGCCGCCCACATTCTGCTGTCTCCCAGCTCACCCTCAAGGACGTCGCCAAGGCTTATGACGGGCGCCCCGTCCTGGAGCAGGTGTCGTTCACCGTCCGCACCGGCGAGAAGGTCGGCGTCATCGGCGAGAACGGCTCGGGCAAGTCCACGCTCCTGCGCCTGGTCTCCGGCGCAGAGCGGCCCGACGCCGGCGAGGTCACCGTCGCGGCCGCGGGCGGTGTCGGGCATCTCGGGCAGACGCTCGGCCTGCCGCCGCACCTGACCGTGGCCGACGCCATCGACCACGCGCTGGCCGACCTGCGCGCGATGGAACGTCGCATGCGCGAACTGGAGGCCGACCTCAACGAAGAGAACATGACCGAATACGGCGACCTGCTCAGCGCCTACGAGGCGCGCGGCGGCTACGAGGCCGACGCGCGGGTCGACGCCGCCATGAACGGGCTGGGCCTCGCGCACATCACCCGCGACCGGGCGCTGGGCGGCCTGTCGGGCGGCGAGCAGTCCCGGCTCGGGCTGGCGTGCGTCCTGGCGGCCTCCCCCGAGTTGCTGCTGCTCGACGAGCCGACCAACCACCTGGACGAGCAGGCGGTGGCGTGGCTGGAGGCCCAGCTGCGCGCGCACCAGGGCACGGTCGTCACCGTCACGCACGACCGGGCGTTCCTGGAGGGGTTCGCGACGGCGATCCTCGAAGTGGACCGCGACCGGCACAGCGTCGTCCGCTACGGCGACGGCTGGGACGGCTACCTGGCCGCCCGCGCCGCCGCGCGGCGGCGCTGGGAGCAGGAGTACGCCGACTGGCTCACCGAGATCGACCGGCAGACGGCGCTGGCCGAGTCGGGGGCCGAGCGGCTGCGGACGCTGGGGCCGCCGGCACGCGAGGACCGGTTCTCCAAGCACCGGCGCTCGCACGACTCGGGGATCTCGGCACAGATCCGCAATGCGCGGGAGCGGTTGCAGCGGCTGCAGGACAATCCCGTTCCGCGGCCGCCGGACCCGCTGCGGTTCGCCGCGCGCATCGAGGGCGGGAAGGGCGACGGCCTGACCGCCGAGATGAACGGGGTGAAGGTGTCCGGACGGCTGGACGTGGCGGAGTTCAAGCTCGCGCCCGGCGAACGGATGCTGCTGACCGGGCCCAACGGGGCCGGGAAGACGACCCTGCTCCGGGTCCTGGCCGGGGATCTGGCGCAGGACCACGGAAAGGTGAAGCGGCCTAAGCGGATCGGCTATCTGCGCCAGGAAGTACCGGCGGAGGAGTCTCGCCGTAGCGTGCTGGCCACGTTCGCGGAGGGGCTGCCGGGCGCTGCCGTAGACCACGCGGACGCGTTGCTGGCGCTCGGGCTGTTCCGGGAGGAGGACCTAGGGAAAGCGGTCGCGTCCCTGTCCGTCGGGCAGCGGCGGCGGCTGGAGCTGGCGCGGCTGGTGACGCGTCCGGCGGACCTGCTGATCCTGGACGAGCCCACCAACCACCTTTCCCTGGCGCTCATCGAGGAGTTGGAGGAGGCGCTCAGCACCTACAAGGGGTCGCTGCTGGTGGTTTCGCACGACCGGCGGTTCCAGAGCGGTTTCGTAGGGACGCGCACGGAACTGCGTGGCGGCCGTCTAGTGGAAGCGGCGTGAGAAAGCGGCCCGATGGCGTGCACGACGCACGCCATCGGGCCGCCCCCGTCAGCCCTGAGCGGTCTTGTCCAGCTCGACCGCCGCGGCCTGCTCGGCCTTGCGCGAGTTGCGGCGCACGAACGGCCAGCCGACCAGGACCAGCACCATCCAGCCCGCCATCACGTACAGCGCGACGCGGGTGTCTGCCTCCCACGCGATCGTCACGGTGACGAACACGAAGAACGCCAGCACGACCCAGTTCGTGTAGGGCGCCCACGGCATCCTGTAGGGCGAGGCCGGGAGCTCACCGGCCCGCACCTTGCGGCGGTAGACCAGGTGCGAGACCAGGATGACGGCCCACACGAGGATGGCGCCGCCCGTGGAGACCGAGGTGATGTACTCGAACGCCTTCTCCGGGACGAAGATGTTGATGATGACGCCGATGCCCATCACCAGCGCGGAGATGACGACGGTCAGCACCGGCACGCCGCGGCCGTTCAGGCGGGTGAGGGCCTTGGGCCCGTCGCCGTTCACCCCGGCCGTGCGCAGCATGCGCGAGGTCGAGTAGAGGCCGCCCGCGTTGCAGGACGACAGGGCCGCGGTCAGCACCACGAAGTTGACGATGTCCGCGCCGCCCGGAATGCCGATCTTGTCGAAGGCGAGCACGAACGGGCTGGCGCCGCCCTTGAACTCGGTCCACGGCACCACCGACAGGATCACCAGCAGCGACCCGAGGTAGAACAGGGCGAACCGGATCGGCAGGGCGTTGATGGCCCGCGGGATGTTCTTGGCGGGGTCCTTGGCCTCGGCGGCGGTGACGCCGACCAGCTCGACGCCCAGGTAGGCGAACATCACCATCTGGAGCGTCATCAGGACCGGCGAGCCGCCCTCGGGGAAGAACCCGCCGTGCGACCACAGGTTGTCCACCGAGGCGGTGGGCCCGGCGTCGCTGAACCCGAACGCGATCACGCCCAGGCCGATCAGGATCATCATCACGATCGCCGCGACCTTGATCATGGCGAACCAGAACTCCAGCTCGCCGAAGAGCTTGACCGAGATCAGGTTGACCACGAACAGGACGATCAGCGCGATCAGCGCCGTCTTCCACGTCTCGAAGCCCGGATACCACTTCTGGATGTACACGCCCGCGGCGGTCAGCTCGGCCATGCCGGTGGTCACCCAGATGATCCAGTACGTCCAGGTGGTGGCGTAGCCCCAGAAGGGGCCGAGGAACTCGCGCGCGTACCCGGCGAAGCCGCCCTCGGCCTGGCGGTAGGTGAGCAGCTCGCCCAGCGCCCGCATGACGAAGAACAGCATCAGGCCGGCGACGGCGTAGGTGAGGATGAGCCCCGGCCCGGCCTTGGCGATGTTCTTCCCCGCGCCGAGGAACAACCCGGTCCCGATCGTGCCGCCGATGGCCAGCATCTGGATCTGCCGGGTGCCGAGGCCCCGCTGGTAGCCCTCCTCAGAGGTTGGTTCAGCCATGTAGGTCAAGGCCTTTCTCGCGTCTCCGCCGCCCCCGGTCGGAGCGGCGCCACCGGGACGCGCGTCGTGGCGCGCCTCCGGTGAGAGCAGGAACGGAAAGCTACAAAAGCGAAAACAGGGACGCCTGCACCATACATAGGCCCAAAGCGACCCCCGTTCCGGTACCGGTCCGCTATCACCCCGTTACCTGACGTGGCCCATCTTCCACCGCCGCCCGACCGGCCGCCCCGTTTCCCCGCCGACCGCCCCCGAGCCGCCCGGACGGCCCGCCCCCCTCCTCGCCCAGCGGCTCCCCCACGGACCGGACGCCCGCGCACCGCCGCACCCGAAACCCCTCCTGACCTGCACCGGAACCCCCTGAAACCCCGCCCGCGTTTATCGAGTTGGCGCTGACCTCGGGCATCCCGTATGCTCTTCCACGTCGCCAAGAACGGCCCCGGCCAAGACGAACGGCCAGCCGGTCAAGGTACACCTCCGAACAAGCTAGACTCGGAGACACGCAAGGTCCTGTGGAGCAGTTAGGAGTGCTCGCCACCCTGTCAAGGTGGAGGCCGCGGGTTCAAATCCCGTCAGGACCGCCAGACGCGCCGACGCGTGCGTCCTGGGCAGGTAGCTCAGTCGGTACGAGCGTCCGCCTGAAAAGCGGAAGGTCGGCGGTTCGACCCCGCCCCTGCCCACATTCACACCTCTGACCAGTAGTAGACGGTCAGGGGTGTTCTTGTTTTCTGAACCGCAACGTCGATAGCCGCCCGATATCGGTCGGGGCATCGCCCACTGCCTTGTACGGCAGGCACTTCTACGGCTGATGGCCAAGAGGCCGGGGCGTGTGCGGAGCAGGTCGGCTCAGTCTTCGGGTGCAGTGCCGCGGAAGAACTCGTCCACCGCATCTCGGGCACGCAGTTCCGACATCTCCCGCTCTAGCGGTGTCGGGTACACCCACCAGGCGGCGAACGTTCCTCCTGCGCTGCGGAAGGCGAGCTTGCGCGGGCGAACGGTGGCCTTGGCGATGCGGCCGGCCCGCTGGAAGATCTTTCGCTCGTGCTCGCCGTCGTACTTGCCGACGAAGTTGCCGGTCGCTCTCAGGTGCTCGACCATCGATCCCGCGATCTCGACAGCGCGCATCTCGTGTTCGCCCGAAGCCGGAGACTCCATGCCCGCACTGTACGACGGCCGGTCGGTCCTGCTCCTTGGAATCGTCCAGCCACGCGCTGGCTCGTCTCATCGAACACGACGCCGACCCGTTCGAGGTCGAGTTGTACGAGCTGGCGGCGGACCCGCTCACCTTGCACATCGACCGGGACCGGCGAACCGGTAGAGGGAGATGAGGGGGCCTGGAGACGGCGAGCAGTGCTCGGCGAGGGTCGTCGGCCTTCGCTCGCTTGCCGGGGTCGGCTTGGTTGGGTCGCTTGCAAGTGCGAGGGGCCTCCCGCGGCAACGGGAGGCCCCTCAAGTCGCGCCGCCCCGCCCGAGCCATCAGACGTGGATGCATCGACACCCACAAGGTACGTCCTGGACCGCGTTGTTCGGCAGCCCCGCAGAACGCCGCTCGGGCCGTGCGCCGGAAGCCCGCGGCAATCTAGAAGCTGACCAGCGGGAACAGCCTGGCGAGCCGCTGATTCCATTGTTCACATTTCACAGCAGCACGGGTCGTTCGTGCCTCTGCATGAGCAGGTGCCCAGTTCGCCGACGGAACCTCGAACAACAGGGCCTTGACGGCGCCGACCGCCGTGTTTTATGGACGGCCGCACCCTCAGACTCCGAACAACGAGTCGATGGGGAACGCTTCCGGATTGTGTTGACATCCGCAACGATGAGCACGAGGCGGCTGCGGACCGTTCTTCGAGGCGGCAACCGAGAAGGACATGAGGTACCACTCCCAGTCGCTTTCCCCTGCCCGAGCCATGACACACCACTGGAGCATCCGTGCCTTACCCTTCCCAGTTCGCGCTCTGCATTCCCCACCCGACCGTGCGCGAGGCATGGCCCGCGCCCGTGGTGGTGCTCGTCGTCGTCCTGATCCTCCAGGGCGTCGAGCCTTGGTGGGCGCTGACCGTGGGCGCGTCGGCGGCCCTCCTGCGGACGCCCTCCCGCTGATGCCCCGCCCGCAGAACCCGCTCGATCCGGAGTCGGGTCCCGTCGCGGCGTTCGCGGTCGCATTGCGGGAACTGCGACAAAGCGCGGGCAAACCGAGCTACCGGGCCATGTCGAAAAGGTCCTACTACGGCTTCACCACGCTCGCCGAGGCCGCGGCGGGCCGGCGCTTTCCGAACTGGGAGATCACCCGCGCCTATGTCACGGTCTGCGGCGGCGACGTGGACGAATGGGAGCGCCGCTGGAAGGAGACGGACGCTTTGCTGCGGCGCGACGGTGACACGGGCGGCGGCGACACCGGAACGGGTGAGAGTGGCGAACGTTCGCCGCCGTTCCGCGTCGAGCAGACCGGTCTGGTCTCCCCGGAGCGGCACAAGGGGCTTCGCCTGATCAACGGCGGCGGCCCGGTCGGGAGCATGGCGCGCTCCGAGCCGCTTGTCGGCGGCTCGGCGGCCGTGCCCGCGGTCGAGCCATGGACCGACTTCGCTCGGCGCGGCGGGCCGACCGTGCTGCGCATCCTGCTCGGCTCGCAGCTGCGCCGGTTGCGCGAGGCCAGCGGGTTCTCCGCCGAGCAGGCCGGGTACGCGATCCGGGGTTCGCACTCCAAGGTCAGCCGCATGGAGCTGGGCCGCGTCGGTTTCAAGGAGCGCGACGTCGCCGATCTCCTGACGCTCTACGGCGTGCGCGACCCGGCTGAGCGCGTTCCCCTGCTGGAGCTGGCGCGCGAGGCCAATACGCCCGGTTGGTGGCATCGGTACGGGGATGTGCTGCCCGCCTGGTTCGAGACCTATCTGGGTCTGGAGGAGGCCGCTTCGCTGCTGCGCTGCTACGAGGTGCAGTTCGTGCCGGGGCTGCTGCAGACCGAGGAGTACGCCCGCGCGGTGGTGCGGCTGGGGCATCCCGACGCCACCGACGAGGAGGTCGAGCGGCGGGTGCGGGTGCGCACCACCCGGCACGAGCGGTTCACCGCGCCGGGCGCGCCGACGCTGTGGGCGGTGCTGGACGAGGGCGTGCTACGCCGCCCGGTCGGTGGCGAGCGGGTGATGCGCGGCCAAGTCGAGCACCTGATCGCGATGGCCGAGCTGCCCAACGTGACGCTGCAGGTGGTGCCGTTCGGGGCCGGAGGCCAGGCCGCCGCCGGCGGTCCGTTCACCATCCTGCGCTTCGCCGAGCCGGGCCTGTCGGACGTGGTCTACCTGGAGCAGCTCACCAGCGCGATCTATCTGGACAAGCCGACCGACATCGACACCTACATGCGCACGATGAACAACCTGTGCAGCACCGCCGCGCGCCCCGACCTCACGGTGCGGTTCCTCGCCGGCCTGCTCTCCGAAGGCGATTTCCGGATGAGGGGCGGAGACGCGATAGCGGATGATGGCGCCGGCCGGGGAGTCGGGTCAGCTGGGGTTGCGTGGGGTCAGGGTCATGTGGATGTCCTCGGCCGCCCATAGGACGAAGCGTTCTATGGGCTCGATCGTCTGGTCCGGGGCCAGGGTGAAGTGGAAGCGCTTCAGCAGCATCGCCAGCACCAGTTGGGCCTCGACCATCGCCAGGGCGGCGCCTTCGCAGCTGCGCGGGCCGATTCCGAAAGGGATGTAGGCGAGCCGGGGGCGGTCGGCCGACGCCTCGGGGGTGAAGCGGTCCGGGTCGAAGGCGTGCGGGTCGGGCCAGTACCGGGGGTTCATGTGCACGGCCCAGAAGGGGTAGAAGATCGTCGTTCCTGCGGGGACGACGTATTCGCCGAGGGCCAGGTCTTCGGTGGTCTCCCGTGCGCCGTAGGGGCCCGGCGGGTACAGCCGCATGGTCTCCCTGAGCGCCCGGTCCAGGCGGGGCAGCTTCTTGAGGTCGCCGTATCCGGGGGCGGTGCGGTCGCCCAGGACCTGGTCCAGTTCGTTGACGATGTGCTGGGTCGTGTCGGGGTGCGTGGCCAGCAGGTACAGCGTCCAGGAGATCGCCACGCCGGTGGTGTGGTGGGCGGCCAGCATGGTCATCAGGACGGTGTCGCGGATTCTCGCCGGGGATTCTCCTGTCGCGGCCAGGGCTGTTATCAGGTCGCTGCGGTCGGCGGTTTCGCGGTGGGCGGCGAGTACCCGGTCGACGGTCTCGCGCAGGTAGGCCAGGGCCTTTTCGGCGCCCGGCAGGTCCGTTCGCTGTCCCAGGTACTCGGTGAGCACCTTCTCGAACGCGGACACGATCCGTCCCGGCGACTCCGGGCTGCCGCCGAGCGCGTACTGGCAGATCATGCGCAGGGACAGCTCGCTCAGGTCCTTCTGCAAGGCGGCCGCGCCGTTCTCGGCCCAGCGGTCGGCCATCTCGTTCGTCAGTGCGGTGAACTGCGCGAAGTGCGCCTCGTGCGAGGGGCGTCCGGCCAGCACCGACAGCATGGTCCGGCGCCACGGAACGTGCTCGTCGGCCGGAATGGTCTGCAGGTTGCCCGACTCCTGGAGGGGGGCCAGGAATTCGAACAGTTTCTCGGGACGCTTGTTGATGTGCGCGGTGGCCTCCAGGAGAACCGGGTCGGCGACCGAGACCGCCGTACCGGCTCCGGGGAGCGGGAAGCGGGCCACCGGGCCGTATTCCGCGTGCAGTTTCAGCTGGTAGTTGTGCAGTCCTCCGGCGGCCGCAACGGCTTCGGCGCCGTCCTCCGCGGGCGGTCCGGGGATGGGCGGGGTGGCTCCGTCGCCTCGCATAGCGCTCTCCCAGTCGGTGTGCGCCATGGTCGCACGCTTGGGCCGGTGTTCCTATTCTCGGCGGGCTTCGAGTGCGTCCAGGATCAGGTCCAGGCCGTAGGCGAACTCGCTCGTGTGGTCGTAGTCCGGCTGTAGGGCGTGGTCGGTGATCATCTCTGCGAGGTACGGCAGTTCGTCTGCGGGCAGGTGCGCGAGGATGTCACCGGCCACTTCCTTGATGTCGCCTGGTGTCTTTATCGGCAGGTTCGCCTCCTGGAGGACGAAGCCGCCGATGTAGCTGTCGATGAGCGAGACGGCGTGGGCCGCCATCGGCAGCGTGAAACCCGCCTCCCGCAGGACGCCGAGGACGGCGTTGTGGTGGCGCAGCGTCGCCGGTCCCGGGTCGCGGCGGGAGTCCATGAGGCCGAGGGCCCAACTGTGCCGTGACAAGACCTCACGGGCCGAGGCGGCGCGGGCGCGGATCGCGTCGCGCCAGTCGCCATGGCCGGTGCCGGGCAGGTCGATGGACGCGAACACCTTGTCCACGACGCCGTCGAGGATCGCGTCCTTGCCCGGCACGTGGTGGTAGAGCGACATCGCCTCCACGCCCAGCTCCCGCGCCACCCGCCGCATCGTGATCGCCTCCGCGCCGTCGCGGTCGGCGACCCGGATCGCGGCCTCCAGCACGCGGTCCCTGCTGAGGTGTGGTCGTGGCACGTCGGCTCCGGGGTAGGGCGTTGACAGCCTTACGAGTGTAAGTCAGCCTTACGGGCGTAAGTCTCCGAGGCGACGGGAGGGCCCCATGCCGATGCCGAGATGGTGGGGGCAGGTGAACAAGCGGGTGTTCAACCCCCGCGCGATCGCGGGCGGGAGGTGGCCCGTGCTGATCCACGTCGGTCGCCTCTCCGGTGCGACGCACCGGACGCCGCTCGACGCGCATCCGGTCGAGGGCGGCTACCTGTTCGTCCTGGTGTACGGATCGCGGTCGGACTGGGTGCGGAACGTCCTGGCCGCCGACGGGGCGCGGCTCCTGGTCGACGGGCGGGAGGTGCGGCTCGCCGCTCCGCGGCTCGTCGGGCCGGACGAGGCGCTACGGGCGCTCCCCCGCGAGGCGCACCCGCCGAAGCTGCTCCGCATCACCGAGTTCCTCCGCGTGGACGCCCCGGATCACCGCGCCACGGCCAGCCGGTAGCCCTCGTCGCCGCTCAGCAGGTCCCGGTGCGCGCCCTCCGCGGTGATGACGCCGTCGTCCAGGACGAGAACGCGGTCGGCGGCGTCCAGGAGGGCCGGG
Organism: Spirillospora sp. NPDC050679; assembly: GCA_044456955.1. Lineage (GTDB taxonomy): Bacteria > Actinomycetota > Actinomycetes > Streptosporangiales > Streptosporangiaceae > Spirillospora. The sequence goes on from JBITGK010000002.1 coordinate 382,335, forward strand.
CTGCTGGTGATCACGATGGTGGTGCGGCCCCGGCGCAGCGCGGCGATGTTGCGCGCGATGAGCTGCTCGGTGACCGCGTCGACGGCGGTCGTCGGGTCGTGCAGGACCAGGACGTCGGTGTCGGCGGCGAGGGCGCGGGCCAGCGACAGCCGCTGGCGCTGGCCGCCGGACAGGTTCGCGCCGCGGTCGCGGACGGCGTGGTCGAGCCCCTCGCGGTGCAGGGCGACGACGTCGGTCAGCAGGGACGCCTCGACGGCCTCGGGCACCAGCCGGCTGGTGCCCGACGGGTCGATGTTGCTGCGCAGGGTGCCCGCGAAGATCTCCCCGTCGTAGGGGTTCACCAGCATGTGCTCGCGGATCGCCCCGACGGACAGGTCCGCCGCCTCCCGGCCGCCGATCCGCACCGAGCCCTCGTAGTCGCCGGGCGGGACGCCGGCGGACAGGATCGCGGCGAGGTCGGCCGCCGCGCGCGCCTGGTAGGCGGCGACCGCCACGAACTCGCCGGGCGCCACCTGGAACTCCACCTTGCGCAGGGCCCCGTACCGGACGCAGTCCACGTCGAGGCCGCCGCCCGCGGCCGGACGCTCCGTCCCCGGGGTCTGCACCGGCGGCGCGGCCAGCACCAGCGCCATGCGCTCGGCCGACGCGCGCGCGGTCATCACGTACTTCGGCATCTCCGAGAACAGCTTGAGCGGTTCCATGATGAACTGCGCCAGGCCCACGGCCATGACGAGCTCCCCGATGGAGATCCGGCCCTGGAACGCGAGCGCGCCCGCCGTCAGGGTCACGGCGGCGGCGAGGGCCGCGTTGAGGGCCAGCGCCGTGCCCGCGTACGCGCCGTTCAGCCTGGCGACGGCGACCGCCTGCCGCTCGGCCTCCCCGCTGACCCGCAGGTAGGTCCGGAACGCCGCGTGGTTGCCGCCGAAGCCGCGCAGCGGGCGCAGGCCGATGATGAGGTCGGCGACCTTCGCGCCCGCCCGCGCCACCCGGGCCTGCTGCTCGCGGGTGCCCGCGCCGATCCGCCGGGACAGCACGCTCAGCGCCGTCAGGATCGCGACGGTCCCGACGATCACCAGCGCCCCGAGCCGGAGGTCGGCCAGGCCGAGGGTGACCGCCGCGACCAGCACCGCGACCAGCGAGCTGACCAGCAGCGGCACCACCTCGATGATGTCGGCGGTCTGGTCGGCGTCCTCGGTGGCGACGGTCAGCACCTCGCCGGACTTCAGACCGGTCCGCCGCGCCACCGGCTGCAGCCCGCAGGCCGCGACGCGCACCCGCCAGCGGTGCGCCTCGGTCGTGTTGGCCTTCTGCAGGACGCGCATCCCGAAGCGCCAGGAGAACGACACGGTCGTGATGATCACGGCGAGCGCGGCGATCGACAGGGCGAGCGCGCCGAGGCTTCGGTCCCGCATCGTGTGCTCGACGATCAGGCCGAGCGCGATCGGGAAGGCGGTCTCCCCCGCCTGGTACATGCCCATCAGGACGGTGCCGCGGGCCATGGCCCCGGCGTTGCGGCGCAGCGCGCTCCGGAGGATCTCCGAACCCGTGCGGAACGTCTCCACCTAGCTGCCCTCCCGCCACGCCTGCCAGAGCCGCGCGTACCGGCCGCCCAGGGCCACCAGCTCCTCGTGGGTGCCCTGCTCCACCACGCGGCCCCGGTCCAGCACGGCGATGCGGTCGGCCGCGATCGCCTGGGTGAGGCGGTGCGCCACGAACAGCGTGGTGCGGCCCCGGCACGCGGCCAGCACGGCCCGCTCCAGCGCGGCGGCGCCCTGGCTGCCGGCCTCCGCGGTCGACTCGTCCAGCACCACCACCGGCGCCCGGCCCAGCACCAGCCGGGCCAGGGCGATCTGGGTGGCCTTGGTGGCGTCCAGGCGCTCGCCGCCCTCGCCGACCAGGGTGTCCGGGCCGTCGGGCAGCGCGTCGACCCACTCGCCCGCGCCGACCGTGCGCAGGGCGTCCAGCACCTCGGCGTCGGTCGCCTCCGGCGCGGCCAGCCGCAGGTCTTCGGCGAGCGTGCCGGAGAACACGTGCGTCTCCTGCGTCAGGATGCTCACCAGGGCGCGCGCCCCGGCCTCGTCCAGGTCGGCGAGGTCGGTCGTGCCGATGCGCACCGATCCGGCCTGCGGGGTGCCGATGCCCGCGACCAGCGCGGCGAGCGTCGTCTTGCCCGCGCCCGTCGCGCCGACCAGCGCGAGCGAGCCCTCGGCCGGGATCTCCAGGTCGACGTCCCGCAGGACCGGTTCCTCGGAGTCGGGATAGCCGAACGTCAGCTTCTCGACCGTCACCGGTTGCGCGGCGGCTGCTGGCGACGCGACGTCCGGGTCGCCCACCAGCCGGTCCTCCGCGGCCTCCCCCAGCACGCCGACCAGCCGGGTCAGGCTCGCGCCCGACTTCTGCGCCTCGTCGAAGGTGAACAGGATGGAGCCGAGCGGGTTGAACAGCCGGTGGAACAGCAGCGGGGCCGCCGACACCTCGCCCAGGCTGGCGGCGCCGGCCTCCAGCAGCGCGTACCCCACCACGACGATCAGGACGAGCCCGATGAACTCGGCGCGGTTCTCCCGGCCGACGAAGCGGCCGAAGAAGCGGAACACCTCGATGCCGAGGTCGCGCACCCGCCACGACTCGGCGGTGACCTTCTCGCGGAAGGCGTCCTCAAGGCGGTAGGCGCGGACGGTGTCGATGCCGTTCAGGCCGCTGATCAGCACCTGTGCCCGGTCGGCCTGGGCGATCCGCTGCCGCTGGTAGAGCGGGCCTGAACGGGGGAGGTACCAGCGCAGCGCCAGCGCGTACGCGGGCAGCGCGCCTGCGCCCGCCAGGCCGAGCCGCCAGTCCAGGCCGAACATGCCGGCGGTGGCGATGACGACCAGCACGCCCGCCGAGAAGACCGTGGGGACGGCCGTCCGGATGCCCTTGGACAGCACGGCCACGTCGTCGCCGACCCGGGAGAGCACGTCGCCCCGGCCGACCTGCTCGACCCGCGCGCTCGGCATCCCCAGCACGGCGCGGACGGCGCCCTCGCGCAGCCGCGCGAGCAGGCCCGCGCCCAGCCGGCCGATCAGGTAGGTCGACGCGGCGGTGGCCGCCGCGCCGAGCAGCGCGGCGGCCACCAGCAGGGCGCCGATCGTGACCAGGGCCGACTGCGGCTCGCCCCGGACCACTCCGTCGACCACGCGGCCGAGCAGCAGCACCGGCAGGACCTGGAGCGCCGCCCCGGCCACGGTGGTGAGCACGGCGGCGGCCGACAGCCACGGCACCCCGCGGCAGTGCGCGGCCGCCCATGCGGCGGCCTCGCGCCCGGTCGCGGTGCGCAGGGCCGCCGGGGCGGCGCGCGTGTCGGTGGTGCTCAACGCCTAGCCGACCGACTTGACCATCTCGTCGATCGCGTACGGCAGCGACAGCAGGGTGCTCTGGGACATGGCCGCGCCGACCGCCGGGCCCTCGCTGTCCAGCAGGTAGGACACCTTGCCCTTCTTGACCGCCGACAGGTTGTTGAACAGCCCGAACCTCTTCAGCGCGGTCTGGTCGGCCTGGTCGTTGATGACGAAGACGCGGTCGACGTCGATCAGGTCGATGCGCTCGGGGGACAGCGTGGTGAAGAACTTGCCGCCCGCGATCTTGTCGATCTCGGTGGCGCCCTTGAAGCCGATGCCCGTCAGCAGCCGGCCGCGCACGTCGGTGGTGGTGAACGGCGAGATGCTGCCCTTGTACCAGGACAGCGCGACGGCGGTCTGGCTCGCGAACTCCGGGTGCGCCTTGCGCGCGGAGTCGAGCTTGTCCTGGATGCCCTTCACCAGCGCGGCGCCCTCGGCCTCCTTGCCGAGCGCCTTGGCGATCTGCACCGCGTTGTCCTGCCAGGGCGCGCTGAACGGCTCCTTCTCGGCCTTGGTCCGGCCCACCGTCGGAGCGATCTTGGAGAGCTTGTCGTAGGCGGCCCGGTCGATGTCGGAGTAGACGGCGATGATCAGGTCCGGCCGCAGCGCGGCGATCTTCTCGTAGTTGGGGGCGGAGTCGCCGTTGTTCATGACGACCTCGGGACGGGCGTCGCCCCACTTGTCCTTCACCCAGGGCCACTGGGTGTTGATGTCGGGGGTCTTGCCCGGCGGGTTGGGGTACTGGTCGACCATGCCGACCGGCTTGGTGCCGAGCGCGAGGATGGCCTGGTCGTCGGTGTAGCCGACCGAGACGACCTTCTTGGGGGCCTCGGTGATCTTCGTGGCGCCGAAGGCGTGCTCCACGGTGACCGGGAAGGCGCCGGCCGCGGCGGCCGGGGCGTCGCCGCCCGGCTCGTCGGCGGAGTCGGAGCCGCAGCCCGTCAGGAGGCCGGCGCCGAGGGTCGCGGCGGACAGCACCGCCGCGAGCCGCCGCAGGGGCTTGGTCATGGTCGTTCGCGGGAGGAGCAAATCGGGTTCCCTTGCTTGCGTGCCGGCCGCCGCGACCCGCCCGGGGGGAGGGGTCGAACCTGCGGGAGTAAGGGCAGCCTAACCTAATCTGGATCTTCGTCGCCGGCGGGGTCCCCGCTCGCGGGCCGGGTGTGGGCGCGCCCGATCGGCACGATCAGCGGCCGGTCGCCCACCGGGTCGTCGATCACCTCGGCGCGCAGCCCGAACGCCTCGCGCAGCAGCCCGGCGGTGATCACCTCGCGCGGGTGCCCCTGCGCCAGGATCTCCCCCGCCCGCATCACCACCAGGTTGTCGCTGTAGCGCGCGGCCAGGTTGAGGTCGTGCAGCACCATGACCACGGTGCGGCCCGACTCGTGCAGGTCGTCCACCAGGTCCAGCACGTCGATCGCGTGCGCCAGGTCCAGGTAGGTGGTCGGCTCGTCCAGCAGCAGCAGGTCGGTGCCCTGGGCGAGGGCCATCGAGATCCAGACGCGCTGGCGCTGCCCGCCCGACAGCGCGTCGACCGGGCGGTCGGCGAGGTCGGCGACGCCGGTCATGGCCAGCGCGCGCTCCACCACGGCGGCGTCGTCGGAGGACCACTGGCGCAGCCAGCTCTGGTGCGGGTGGCGGCCCCGGGCGACCAGGTCGGCGACCGTCAGCCCCTCCGGCGCGACCGGCGCCTGCGGCAGCAGGCCGAGCTTCTTCGCCACGTCCCTGGTCCTGAGCGCGGTGATGTCCTGGCCGTCCAGCACGACCGTGCCGCTGGACGGCTTCAGCAGCCGCGCCAGCGTGCGCAGCAGGGTCGACTTGCCGCAGCCGTTGGGGCCGATGATCGTGGTGATGACCCCCGGCGGGATCGCGACGTCGAGGCCGTCGATGACCGTCCGGCCGCCGTACCCGACCGTGACCTCCCGGGCCGCCAGCCGCGCGGCGGCGCCGGCGTCCGTGCCGGCGTCCGTGCCGGCGTCCGTGCCGGCGTCCGTGCCGGCGTCCGTGCCGGTCCCGGTGATGTGCTGAGCGGCCACGTGTTCTCCTTCGTCCGGCCCGCCGCCTTGCGTCGGTTATCTGAGGTTGGCCCGCACCAGCAGGTAGATGAGGAAGGGCCCGCCGATCGCGGCGGTGACCACGCCGACGGGCAGGGAGACCGGCAGCGCCGTGCGCGCCACCAGGTCCGCGCCGATCAGCAGCAGCGCGCCCACCAGACCGGAGACCACCAGCGGCGGCGTCGGGCGCCGCGCCAGCCGCATCCCCACCTGGGGCGCCACCAGCGCGACGAACGGGACCGGGCCCGCCGCGCCCACCGCGACCCCGGCCAGCAGCACCGCGCACAGCAGCATGACCGCCCGCACCGCCGAGTGCCGGACGCCGAGGCCCGCGGCGATCTCGTCGCCGAAGTGCAGCGGCCTGAACTGGAACGCGGCGACCGCGACGACGGCCAGCAGGACCAGCGCGCAGCACAGCGCCACCCGGACCTCGCTCCACGACCGGCCGTCCAGCGAGCCGATCAGCCACGCCTGGGCGCGGGCCACGTCCCTGATGTCGGCCTGGACCAACAACCAGCTCGTGATCGCCTCCATGGCGGAGCTCACCGAGATGCCGATGAGGATGAGCCGGAAGCCGTCGATGCCGCGCCGCCACGCCAGGAAGTAGACCAGCATGCCCGTGCCGAGGCCGCCCGCGAGCGCCGCCGCCGACAGGCCCACGGTGTCGGCGAGCGCCGCGGCGGTCCCGCCCGAGACCGTCACCAGGAACACCGCGACCGCGCTCGCGCCCCCGGTGATCCCGAGGACGTCCGGGCTGGCCAGCGGGTTGCGCGCGATGGACTGCGTGATCGCCCCGGACACCCCCAGCGCGATCCCCACCACGAGCCCGGCCAGGGCGCGCGGCATCCGCAGATCCATGATCACGAACTGGTCGACGCGCTCGCCCCGGCCGACGATCGTGGCGACCACCCGGGGCAGGCTGACGAACAGGTCGCCGATGGCGATGGACAGGCAGAACACCAGGAAGGTCGCCGCCGCCAGCAGCAGCGTGACCAGGACGAGCCAGGGCCGCCACACGAAGGACGCGCCGCCGAGCCGCACGCCCGGCGGCATCGAGGGTTTTACGTCGGTCCCGTTCATGCGCCCTTGAACTTTCCGCGCCACACCAGGGCCGCGAAGAACGGGGCGCCGACGAGGGCGACGACGATGCCCGCGTCCAGCTCCCCCGGCCGCACGACCACGCGCCCGACGATGTCGCAGCCCAGCAGGACGACGGCGCCGAGCAGCCCCGCGTACGGCACCAGCCAGCGGTAGTCCGGTCCGGCCAGGTGGCGGGCCACGTGCGCCACCATCAACCCGAGGAAGGCGATGGGCCCGCACGCCGCCGTCGCCGCGCCCGCCAGCAGGGTGATGGCGACGATGCCGACGGTCCGGCTCAGCGCGGCGTTCACCCCGAGCCCGCGCGCCACGTCGTCGCCCAGGTTGAGCAGGTTGACGGCGGGCAGCACGGTCGCCGCCAGGAGCAGCCCGACCGCGACGAACGCGGCCATCGGCCAGATGACGTCGAACCCGACCCCGGCCACCGAGCCCGCGTTCCAGAACCGCCACGCGTTCAGCGCCGCCTTGTTCGACAGCGAGATCGCCGTGGTCATCGCCATCAGGAACACCGCGACCCCCTGTCCGGCCAGCGCGAGGGTCAGCGGGTTGCCCGCCCCCCGCCCGATGCTCGCCAGCCCGAACACCACGGCGCCGGCGGCCGCCGCCCCAAGGAAGGCGAACCAGACGTACTGGAACGGGTCGGCGAACCCGAACAGGGAGATCGCCGCCACCACGGCGACCGACGCGCCGGAGTTCACCCCCAGCAGGCCCGTGTCGGCGATCGGGTTGCGCGTGCATCCCTGGATCAGCGCGCCGCCGACGCCGAGGGCGACGCCCGCCACGACCGCGAGCACCGTCCGGGGCACCCGCACGGTCTGCACGATCAGCCTGATCTCGGTGAGCCGCTGGTCGGGGCCCGGCGAGGCGAACAGCCCGCGCCAGACCTCGCCGGGGCCGAGCGCCCGCGCGCCGACGGCCAGCGACACCGCCCCGGCGGCCACCAGGAGCACCGCCAGCAGGCCCAGCCCCGCGACCCGGCGGCGGCGGACCGCCGCGATCCCCGCGGCGGGCGGCTTATCGACGATCGTGCTCATCCACGACCGTCGAGCCTGGCTGGCAGCACTTTTCCTCCGAAATCCGATCAATGCGAGGAAAGCCTAACCTAACCAGGAACCGCCGCTCCGCCGCCCCGCTACGGGTCGCCGCCTTCCGCGCGCGCGAGCCACGCCCGCACGGCCAGGTGGTAGTCCAGGCGCCGGGCCGGGTCGTGGATGTCCTGCCCGAAGACCGCTTCGAGCTGGCGGACCCGGTAGCGCACGGTCTGCGCGTGCAGGTACAGGCGACCGGCGACCTCCGTCGCGTTGAACCCGCTCTCGATGCAGGCCAGCAGCGTCTCGGCCAGCCGCCTGCGGGGCGCGGCGGGCAGCCTCAGCAGCGGCCGGAGCCGGTGCTCGATCAGCGCGGAGACCAGGTCGGGGTCCTGCTCCAGCAGCAGCGACGGCAGGTGGTCGGCCGCGACGATCACCGAGCCCGGCGCGGCGAGCGGCAGCGCCCGGCGCGCCAGGGCGAGGGAGCGGCCCGTCTCCGCCGGCGGCACGGCGGGGCCGATCGCCGCCGTCCATCCGCGCAGGCCCGCCCGCAGCGCGCGGGACCGGCCGGGGCTCTGCGGGTCGGGGACGACCGCGCACGGTTCGGCGAGGTGCAGGCCCAGCAGCGCGTCGGAGTCCAGCGCGAGCCGGGCGGAGGAGGGGGCCGCGCGCAGCGCGACCGCCGCCACCGTCCGCGGCGGCGGCCAGCCGCAGTCGGCCGCCAGCCGGTCCAGGCCCGTCAGGTCCTTCGCGACCAGCTTCTCCAGCAGCCGCCGCCGGCGCGTCCCCGGGGCGTCGGCGTGCCCGTCGGCGGCGGCGTCGATGAGCCGGTCGACGTAGGCGAGCGCCGCCTCCACCAGGTGCGCGACGGCGGCCGGGGCGTCCAGCGCGACGACCTCCTCGGTGAGGCGGCGCACCGCCACGCCCGCGCCGACGCGCAGCGCCGCCCGCAGCGGCCGCAGGTCCCGGCCCTCGCGGGCCTCGCGCGCGCCGATCCGCCGGAAGTGCTCCATGAGCGCGCCGGACGGCGGGTCCCGCTCCTCCAGCAGGTCGATGAAGTGGTGGACGGCCCGCTCGGCCGTCTCGGCCATCGACCGCGGGTCGCAGGCGAAGGCGGGCACGTCCTGCCCGATCTGGTGCACGGCCTCGCGCGCCACGGCCGGCGCGCACGCGCGCAGTTCGACGGAGGGGAGGATCATCGACGACACGGACACCGCCTCGCCTCCGCGCCCTATGCCCCGGGGACGCGCTGGGCCTCGGCGTTGCGCCGCACGTCGGACCAGGCCGGGTCCGAGCAGATCCCGCAGCCCGGCCCGAAGAACACCCCGCGCGCCCGCTCGTCGCCCATCAGGTGGAAGCGGAACCACGCGGTGGTGACGCCGCGGAACCCGCCGCCGTCGCCGGTGGGGGCGAAGTGGTTCGCGCCGCCCAGCTCGGCGAAGATCGCGGGCACTCGCTCGGTCGCGTCGTAGAAGGCGCGCACCTTGGCGGGCGGGACGATGCCGTCCTTCTGCCCGGCGAGGTACAGGACCGGGCCGTGGACGGTCGAGGCCGAGGCGAGCGGGCCCGGCTGCACCGGGACGAACGTGGTGACGCGCGGGTCCTCGCCGCTGTTGATGGCCCCGGCGCCGCCCTGCGAGTGGCCGGCGGCGCCGACGTGGGACAGGTCCACCTTGCCGCGCAGGGGGCTGCCCGCCTGGCCGTTCAGGGTCGTGAGCCGGTCGATGCCCGCGCGCATCTCCTTGCCGCTGTTGGAGAACGCCGTCTTGGCCGCCGCCACGACGAAACCGTGGCTCGCCCAGTGCCGCAGCAGCCGGTCGTAGGCCGCCGGGGAGGCGAACGTGCCGTTCCCCCACACGATCACCGGGTGCGTGCGCGCGCTGGAGGCGATGTCGCTCGGGTAGTAGAAGACCGTGACGGACTCGCTCTTGGTCGCGACGGCGTGCGGGCCAGGGCCGCTCCATGGCTCGCCGCCGGACGGGGCCGCGCCGGCGGGGGCCGCCGCCAGGAGCGAGGCCCCGGCGAGGACGAAGGCGGAGAGGGCGGACGCGAGACGGCGCATGGCTGCTCCTCGGGGATAGGGCCCAGGGGGTGGAGAGGCCGTATGGCTGCACAATTTTTCATGTGGCCTGAGCGTTGTCTGTGCGCATCTGCGGCAACGTTCGCATGCGAATATTGGGCGATGTCACGATTCGAAGACCGCATGGTGACCCGGATTCCCGAGCTGACCCGTGCGGCCGTCGACCGGTGCGCGGCCGAGATCCCCTTCTACGGCACGCTGCCCCGGGAGCTGCTCGACGGCGACGTGCACGCGGCCTTCGCCACGACCATCCGGCTGGTCACCACGACCCTGCGCGAGGACCGCGGCCCCGACGCCGCCGAGCTGACCGAGATCATCGACTGGTCGGCGCGGCGGGCCGGCGAGGGCCTGCCGCTCGACGCCGCCACCGCCGCCTACCTGGTCGGCTGGCAGGCGTGCTGGGACCTGCTCGCCGCCGACGCCGACGCCGACGAGCTGCGCCGCTACGGCGCCCACGTACTGCGCTACCTGGCGGCCGTCCTGCCCGCCCTGGCGCTGGCCCACCTGCACGAGCAGCAGCAGATCGAGGGGCAGCGCCGCGACACCCGCCGCGCCCTGATCGCCGCGCTGCTGGCGGGCGGGCCCGCCACCGACCTGGCCGAACAGGCGGGGGTGGCGCTCGCCGACACCTACCTGGTGGTGGTCGTCCGGCTGGGACGGGGCGAGGGGGACGCCGACGCGCGCCGCACCGTGCGCCGCGTGCAGGCGGCCCTGGACGCCCACCAGCAGGCCGACGTCCTGGCCGCGCTCGGCCCGGACGGGGGGACGATCCTGCTGCCCGGCTCCCCCGCCGGCGCCCTGCCCGCCCTGACGGAGCGGGTCGCCGAGGCCACCTCCCGCACGGTCACCGCCGCCGTCGCCACCGCCCCCGACCGCGCGGCCGTCCCCGGGGCGCTCGCCGAGGCCGAGCAGATCGCCGACCTGCTGGGCCGCCTGGACCGGCCGCCCGGCGTCTACCGCCTGGACGACGTCCTGCTGGAGTACCAGATGGCCCGGCCGGGCCCCGCCCTGGACGCGCTGGCCGCCAAGCTGGACCCGCTGGACCGCAAGCCCGTGCTGCTGGACACCGTCCGCACCTTCGTGCGGCACGGCCACAACCGCGCCCGCGCCTCGGCCGAGCTGCGCGTCCACCGCAACACCCTCGACTACCGCCTGGCCAAGGTCGCCAAGCTGACCGGCCTGGACCTCGCCGGCCCGGACGGGCTCAGGCTCCTGGACGCCGCCGTCACGGCCCGCGCGCTCAGCCGTCCCTGAGGACCACCGGGTCGCTCCTGAGAGGGAGGACGGGAGGTGATCGGCGGCGGATACTGAAGGGCCTGGTCGCCCCCGTCGCCGGAGTGCAGTCCGTGTTCTCCCCCAGCACGCTCGCCGTGCGGTTGCGCAGCTTGCCGCCCGCGTTCGTCGACGCCCTCATCGCACTCGTGTGCTGCCTCCACCTGGTGGTGCAGATGGCCATCGACGGGCGGCTCACCTGGTGGATACCGGTGCTGGCGGCCGGGAACTCGCTGCCGCTGCTGTGGCGGCGGCGGTACCCGTTCGCGGTCACGCTGGTCTGCGGGGTCGGGACGACGGCGCTCGCGTTCGGCGACGCGCTCGGGGACCTCCCGGCGGCGCAGCTCGTCGCCACCTACACCTTCGCCGCGCTGTGCGATCCGGCCGAGCGGGCGATCGCCGTCGCGGGCACGGTCGTCGGGGTGTCCACCTCGGTCCTGATCCCCAAGGACGAGGTCCTGAACCTGGGGGTCGTCGGGCTGGCCTTCGCCGTCGCCTACACGCTGGGGACCGCCGCGCGGGCCCGCGCCGACCGCATCGCGATGCTCGAAGAGCGGGCCCGGCGCCTGGCCGAGGGGCAGGGGGCCGCGGCGGCGCGGGAACGGCAGCGCATCGCGCGGGAGATGCACGACATCCTCGCCCACGCCATGAGCATGGTCGCCATCCAGGCCGAGGCCGGGCCGCTGGTGGTGCGGAGCGATCCGGACAAGGCCGAGGAGGTGTTCGACGCCATCTCCGTCACCGCGCGGGAGGCCCTCGCGCAGCTGCGGCGGGCCCTGGGGGTGCTGCGGGAGGAGGACGCCGGGCGGCGGCCCCCGCCAGGGCTGGCGGGGGTGCCCGAGCTGGTGGACGGGGTGCGGCGGACCGGGCTCGAGGTGTCGCTGGAGGAGTCCGGTGAACCCGTGGAGGTGCCCCAAGATCTCGCTTCGGCCGTCTACCGGATCGTTCAGGAGGGGCTCACTAACACCGTCAAGCACGCGCGGGCGCGGTCGGTCGCCGTGCGGCTGGAGTGGGGCGAGCGCGTCCTGCGCGTGGAGGTCGTCGACGACGGGCGGGGCGGCGCGGCGGCGGACGGCGGGCACGGGCTCGTCGGGATGCGCGAGCGCGTCGCGGCCGTCGGCGGGGAGCTGGAGGCGGGGCCGGGAATCGACGGTTCGGGGTTCCGCGTGGTGGCGGTTTTGCCCTTGAATTAGGGCGTGGCCGCCATCCGAGTGCTGATCGCCGACGACCAGGCGCTGGTGCGCGACGGCTTCGGGATGATCGTGTCCGCGCATCCCGAACTGGAGCTGGTCGGGGCCGTCGCCGACGGGGCCGAGGCGATCGCCGCGGTGCGCGAGCTGCGGCCCGACGTGGTGCTGATGGACGTGCGGATGCCCGGCATCGACGGCATCGAGGCCACCGAGGTGATCTGCCGGGAGAGCGACGCCCGGGTGCTGGTGCTCACCACCTTCGACCTGGACGAGTACGTCTACGACGCGCTGCACGCGGGGGCCAGCGGCTTCCTGCTGAAGGACATGCGGCGGGACGAGCTGGTGGAGGCCGTCCGCGTCGTCGCGGCCGGGGAGGCGCTGCTCGCGCCGACGGTGACCCGCCGGCTGATCGCCGACGTCGTCGGGCGCGGCCGGTCCGCGCCGCGGCCCGACCGGCGGCTGGCCTCGCTCACCGCCCGGGAGGGCGAGACGCTGCGGCTGATCGCGCGGGGGCTGTCCAACGCCGAGATCGGGCGCGAGCTGTACGTCACCGAGCACACCGTCAAGACGCACGTCAGCAGCCTGCTCGGCAAGCTCGGCGTGCGCGACCGCGTGCAGGCGGTGGTGCTCGCCTACGAGTCGGGGCTCGTGACGCCGGGCGAGCACCCTCCCTCTTAGGAGGGAGGGGCGGCCGGTCCCGGCGGTTCCTGCGAGCGGGCGCAAGTCCGCTCCTGGCGGCGAAGCGGCGGCGGCGGGCCGCGGGCGAGCATCAGGGCAGCTCACCAACGTGGAGGCTGTCATGATTTCCAGGGTTACGGGATTCTCCGCACGGCGGCCGCTGCTGGTCGTCGCGGTCTGGGTCCTGGTGCTGGGAGCCGGGTTCGGCATCGGGACCGGGGTGTTCGAGCGGCTGGTGCCCGACGTCGGGACGGTGCCCGTCAGCGAGTCCGGGCGCGCCGAGGAGCGGCTGGAGAAGGTCGCGCCCAGCGGCGAGACGCTGACCGCCGTCATCTCCGGGCGCCCGGCCGGGGACGCGGGGCTGCTGCGGGACGTGAACGCGGCGGTCGCGCAGGTCCGGGCCGTGCCGGGCGTCGCGGAGGTGGCCGGGCCGCTGCCGTCGTCCAGGACCGGTCAGGCGGTGCTGGTCGAGGTCGGGCTCATGCCCGGCGACGGCATGGAGGACGCGGCGGAGGCCGCCGCCGACCGGCTGCGCGCGGTGCGGGGCGCGACCGTGCACGTGGCGGGCGGGCCGCTGTCGGACGCCGAGTTCGACGAGCAGGCGCAGAAGGACGTGGCGCGCGCCGAGATGCTGAGCATGCCGGTGGTGCTGATCCTGCTGCTGGTGGTGTTCGGCGGGCTGCTGGCGGCCGGGCTGCCGCTGCTGGTCGCGGTGGTCGGCGTGGGCTCGACGTTCGGCATCCTGTTCCTGTTCAGCACCGTCACCGAGGTGTCGGTGTACTCGATCCAGATCACCACGATGCTCGCGGTCGGCCTGGCGGTGGACTACGCGCTGCTGATGGTCAGCCGGTTCCGCGAGGAGCGGCGCACCGCGCCGGACGTGGCGGCGGCGGTGGCGCGGACGTCGGCGACGGCGGGCCGCACCGTGGTGTTCTCCGGGCTGACGGTCGCGGTCGCGCTGGCCGGGCTGGTGGTGTTCCCCGACCCGTTCCTGCGGTCGATGGGGCTGGCGGGCGCCGCGGTGGTGCTGGCGGACATGGCCGCCGCGCTGACGCTGCTGCCCGCGCTGCTGCGGCGGTTCGGGCACCGGATCTCGCCGGCCGCGCCCAAGGCGGGCGACGGCGGCGCGTTCGCGCGGGTGGCGCGGGGCGTGCAGCGGCGCCCGCTGCTGGTGCTGGTCGCGGCGGGGGCGGCGATGGTGACGCTGGCGCTGCCGGTGCTGGGGCTGAAGATCTCCGGCGGCGACCCGCGGCTGCTGCCGGACTCGACCACCACGCGCCAGATGTGGAACGACCTGACCGTGCACTTCCCCGAGCAGGCGCGCTGGTCGGGCGACATCCAGGTGCTGGCCGAGGCGCCGGTGGACGACCCGGGCGTGGTGGGGCTGCGCGAGCGGATCGCGGCGATGCCGGGGATCGGCGAGGTCGAGGCCGAGCAGGTCGCGGGCGGGCTGAGCGTGCTGCGCGCCGAGCCGCGCGGCGAGGCCGAGGACGCGGCCTCCAAGGACGCCGTCCTGGCGGTCCGAGACCTGAAGTTGCCGTTCGAGGTGCAGGTCACCGGGGACACCGCCCGGCTGATCGACTACCGGGAGATGCTGGCCGACCGGCTGCCCTGGGCGGCGGCGGTGGTCGCGGTCGGGACGCTGCTGCTGCTGTTCGCCTTCACCGGGTCGCTGCTGCTGCCGCTGAAGGCCGTGCTGACGAACCTGCTGAGCATCGGCGCGGCGCTGGGCGTGGTGGTGTGGGTGTTCCAGGACGGGCACCTGGCGGGGCTGCTGGGCACCGAGCGGCTGGACTCGGTGAACCTCACGGTGCCGGTGCTGGTCGGGGCGATCGCGTTCGGGCTGTCGGTGGACTACGAGGTGTTCCTGCTGTCGCGCATCCGGGAGCGGTGGCTCGCGGGCGCGACGCCGCGGGAGGCGGTCGCGTCGGGTCTGCAGCGCACGGGCGGCATCGTCACAGCGGCGGCGCTGCTGATCTCGGTGGTGTTCGCGGGGTTCGTGTTCGGCGGGTTCGCGCCGATCAAGGCGATCGGGCTGGGCCTGGTGCTGGCGGTCCTGCTGGACGCGACGCTGGTGCGGATGCTGCTGGTCCCGGCGACGATGACGCTGCTGGGGCGGCGGAACTGGTGGCTGCCGCGCCCGCTGCGGCGCGTCCACGAGCGGCTGGCGCTGAGCGAGGGGGAGCCCGCCGGAGGGGCCGGAGCCGAGAAGGAGCTGGCCTCGCACCGTTGAGGCCGCGCGCGGGCACCGCCCGCCTCCTGCGGGAGGCGGGCGGTGCCCATGCCGGAGGTCAGTGCCGGTGGGAGGCCACCTGGTCGGCGTACACGCGTTCGGCCAGGTCGAGGCCGGGGCCGGGACCGAGGTGGCATTCGGCCTTCACCTGCGCCGCGCCCTTGAGCATCCCCGCGTAAGTGGCGTAGTGCTCCCAGACGGAGGCCCCGCAGTCGGCGGGCTCACCCGGCAGGCAGCGGGGCGGCGTCATGCCCAGGGCGATCAGGGCCTCCCTGAGGGCGCGGGCCTCGCGCATCCACTCCGCCATCGTCCAGGACGAGTTCGGTTGCCAGTTCGCAAGCGATTCCATGAGCGCACGGTAGCCGGGACATCACGGACGAGGCGCGATGTTCCCCCAAAGCGGTCTACGACGCGGTTGTCAGAGGCGGTCCGGGCGGCCTGTGACGTGGAGGAGGGGGCGCTCGTGTTCGGGGATGGTGGTCTTGGTGCGGAAGCCGTTGGCGGTGAGGGACGTAGTCACTTTTTCGGCCAGGGCTTCGACGCTCGTTGGAGGCTCGTAGAACAGGTGGAGGGAGCCGTCCGGTTTCAGTGCCTCTCGGATCAGGGCCAGTTCGCGGTGGGGTGAGCGGGTCCAGAACAGGTTCACGTTGACGGCGAAGACCTTGTCGAAGGACGCGGGCGGCAGCGCGGCCTCTTCCAGCGAGGTCGTCCGGACGTGTGCCCGGCCCGCCGCGATGTGGGCGGCGTTGCGCCTCTCGGCGGCGGCGGCCATGGCGGGCGAGCGGTCCAGGGCGGTGATCGTGCCCTCGGTGAGGCGGGCGCAGGCCAGTTCGACCGCCGCGCCGCGGCCGCAGCCGATCTCCAGCAGGTGGTCGGCGGGGGCGATGTCCAGCGTCGCCACCGCCCATGTCAGGCGTTCGGGGACGGCCATGGTGCGACGCTAGCCGAGGGGGCAGGCTGGTGAAGAGTCCGTGTCACCACTCGGACAGCACCAGCAGTTGCACCAGCAGGGCCGTCGCCGCCTGGGCCGCCAGCCACGCGCGGGCGGGCGGGCGGTGCAGGGCCGCCGCGGCGACGATCCATGCCGCGTAGGGCACCCAGATGCGCTCCACCTCCCCCTTGGTCACGCCTGAGACGTCCAGCGCGAAGGTGCCCAGCAGCGCGGCGCCCGCCAGGAGGGTCACCGGGATCGAGCGGCGCGGGCGGGTCAGCGCGTGCACGGTCGCCGGGCCGATGAGCAGGCCGAGGACGGCGAAGTTCGCGACCGCGAAGTAGGCCGTGGAGCGCTGCGCCGAACCCCGGCTGACCAGGTAGGTGTCGAGGGTCGCCGCCACCCCGTCGGGCCACCAGAAGCCCAGCGCGGTGAACGCGGCGGGCACGACCAGCAGGCCGGCGAGCAGCGCGAGCAGCACCCGGGGGCGCGGCCTGGTCAGGACCAGCACCGCCAGCGGCACCGCGAACAGCGGCAGCAGGCCGTAGCTCAGGTAGGGCAGGCTCCCCAGCAGCAGGCCGCCCGCCGCCGCGTGCCACCAGCGGTCGCGTCCGGCCACGGCCAGCAGCGCGGCCCCCCACGCCCCCACGCCGAGGAAGAAGGCGTCCATGGCCGTGGCGATCCACAGCGCGAACGGGGCCAGCGCCAGGAACGGGACGGCCCGCCGCGCGGTCTCCTCCCCCGTCAGCCGCCGCAGGGTGATCGTGATGGCGGCCGCCGCCGAGCCTCCCACCAGGATGATCAGCGCGGCCGCCCAGCCGGTGCCGCGCAGCCCCGCCGCTTCCAGCGCCCACAGCACCAGCGTCGGCAGCGGCGGGTGGCCGCGCACGTGGGTGGGGTAGGCGTGCAGGCGCTCGGTGAAGGTCTCCAGCCAGGCCAGGGGGTCGGGGCGGACGGCGGCCAGGCCCGCCGGGTACTCGGTGGGCGCGTCCAGCGGGCGCGACAGCGCGTTCCGGCCGTCACTGAGGGCCAGTACGACCGTCCAGAGCGTGGTCGCCGCCCAGGCCGTCAGCGGCAGTGCCCGCCAGGGCAGGCGTCTGGCCAGCGGCGGCAGTACTGCGACGCCTATGGCCGCCAGCATGAGCGCGGGCAGGATCTGCCAGGTCAGCACGCGGAACTCGGCGTGCAGCGGCGGCAGCTTGTCTTCGGTCGCCAGGCCCGCGCGCCGCAGGTGGTGGCCGACGGCGAACGTACCGGCGATCAGGACGGCCCAGAGCGCGACCGCGATCCGGCCCCGGCTCACCGGGAACGTCTCCGGGACAGGAACGCGGCCACGGCGATGACGGCGAGCACGATGAGCAGGTTGCGCCCGTACGGCAGCGGCAGGATCGACGGGTTGTCCGGCCGCCGCCCCAGGCCCAGCACCATCGGCAGCGCCACCAGCGTCACCGCGCCCGCCACGACCAGCGCGGCCCGCGTCCGGCGGTGCGTGACGACGGCCCCGGCGAGCAGGACGAGCGGGGCGAGCAGCAGGTCGTGCACGAGGACCGCGCCGCCGACCCACACCGCCCAGTCGAGCAGGTCCACGTGGGCGGCCAGCCCGTACCCGCCGTAGGCGATGAGCGCGCCGCCCGCGGCGTAGGCGGGCAGCCGGGCCCTCACCGGACCTCCAGCCGGGTGATCCACTTGGTCTGCATGACGCCGGGCCGGTTGGGCGCGATCAGGCGGCAGGGGTGGCCGTGGTCGGGGGCGAGGGGCTCGCCGTTCAGGTCGAGCGCCAGCAGGGTGCGGGGGTCGCGCCAGTGCGGCGGATCGACCTGGGAGGCCCGGTAGCGGCCACTGCGTTCGAGGGACACGACGCGCACGCGGGCGTCGTCGGGCGCTCCGGCGCGGCGCAGCACGTCGCGCAGCCGCACGCCCCGCCAGTCGCCGGACGCGCTCCAGCCCTCCACGCACGCGATCGGCAGTCGCTCGGTGTGCTGGGGAAGGGCGCGCAGGTCGGCCAGGGACAGGCTGAGGGGCCGCTCGACCCGGCCGGTGACGGTCAGCCGCCAAGAGTCGGCCATGGCTGGCGTCACCCCGGCGGCCAGGGCCGTCCGGTTGACGGGCAGGCGCTGCGGGCCGGTGCCGGGGCGGCGCGGCGCGAGCAGCGCCAGGCGGGCCAGCGGCGAGAGCGTCTCGCCGGCCGTGGTCAGCGCGACCGCTCCCCCGGCCGCCGCCACGGTCAGCAGGAGGCCGCGCCGGGACAGGCCGTCCTCGGGGCGGGTCATGACGGTGCGGCGGACCTTGCCCCACTCGTTGGCGACGTGCACGGCCAGCGCGCCGACCAGCACGTACGAGGTCCAGTAGTGGGCGTCGGGGAAGAAGAACGGGAACGGGTACCAGTAGGCGATGTTGAACAGCCCGGTGGCGAGCTGGAACAGCGCCGTGCCAACCAGCAGGAGCATCACGCCGCGTTCGGCCGCGTGCGCAGGCGACCGGAACGGCGGCCACCGGAACAGCTTCGGGTAGACCGTCCACAGCTTGGCCAGCAGCAGCGGGATCGTGGCGAGGCCGCCGATCACGTGCAGGCCCTGGGTGACGCGGTAGAAGCCGGACGGGCGCGACGGCCAGGTCAGCCAGGACGGCGGGTACTGCATGAAGTGGCTGATCAGGCCGGTCACGAAGGCGGTGGTGAAGCTGATCCCGAGCGCCATGCCGAGCCAGGCCGCGGTGCGCTCGTCCGAGTCCCGCGCGCCGATCACAGGGAGGCGAACCACCGGCCCGCCTCCTCCCAGATCTCACCGACCGTGAGGCCGCAACTTGCCGCGAGCCCCGCGACGTCGTCGGCGGACACGTGCGCCCACGGGAACCACTCCCCGACCGCGTCGCCGGTGCGCAGCCGCACCGACTCCACGCGCGAGGGCGCGCCCGGCGGGGCGACCTCGACCAGCACGCGGCCGCCTGGGGCGCGGAGTTCGGCGACGCGGCGCAACAGCGCGGCAGGGTCGCCGCCGATGCCGATGTTGCCGTCGGCCAGCAGCACGGTCCGCCAGCCGCCCGCGCCGGGCACCGCGCCGAACACGTCGCGGTGCAGCGCGGGGCCTCCGGAGGCGACGGTGAGCGCCACCGCGTGCGGGGCGATGTCGATGCCGAGGGCGAGCACGCCGCGCTCGGTGAGCGCGACGGTGAGGCGGCCCGGACCGGAGCCGACGTCCAGGACGGGGCCCGCGCACCGCTCCAGCAGGCCGGCGTCGCCGGGGATCGGGGCGCGCCACCGGTCCACCGGGAGCGGGCGGCGGCGGCCCGCGGCGTCCTCGATCTCGACGCGGTGCCGGCCGGTCAGTGCCTCCTCGTACAGTTCGCCGATCATGCGCGGGCCGTGCCGTGGTGGGCGGTGTGGTGGCGGAACGCCGCCGCGAAGCGGCCGTGCGGGGCCAGCGCGGCGACCTCGGCGGCGTCGGCGGCGGTGTCCACGTCGGTCAGCTCCGGCAGCGCCGCCACGCTCAGCCCGGCGGCGCGCAGCCGGGCGAGCTGGCGGCGGCCGGTGTCGGGACGCGACATGGGCACCCCGCGCAGCAGCGACGCGTCGGGCCTGGCCAGGCCGAGCAGCCAGAAGCCGCCGTCGGACGCCGGACCGAGCACCGCGTCGTGCGTGCGCAGCGCGGCGGCGGCCTCGCGCAGGTGGTCGCCGGTGAGCTGCGGGGTGTCCATGCCGACCAGGACCAGGGGGCGGCCCGCGTAGGCGTCGGCGAAGGCGTGCGCGAGGCGTTCGTCGAGGCCGCCGCCGCGCTGGGCGAGCACCTGGAAGCCGGGCGGCAGCCATGGGCCGGGCGCGCCGTCCAGCGCCAGGGTGCGCGTCCCGGCGGGCGCGCCGGCGACGGTGGCGAGGGTGTCGGCGAGCGCGGCCTCGGCCAGCGCGGCGGCCTCGCGGTGGGTGTAGTGCGGGGTCAGCCGCGTCTTGACGCGGCCGGGCACCGGCTCCTTGGCGATGACGACCAGGTCGGTGGTCACGAGGCCACCTCCGCCAGGACGCCGCGCATGTCGCGGACGGCGCGGACGGTGCCGCGCACGGTCCCGGTGACCTTGGAGCGGCCGGTGCGGGGCAGGTAGGCGACGTCCAGCTCGGTGACGCGCCAGCCCGCGGCGGCGGCGCGCAGCACCATCTCCAGCGGGTAGCCGAACCGCCGGTCGGCCAGGCGCAGGTCCAGCAGGTCGGTGCGGCGCGCGGCGCGCATCGGGCCGAGGTCGTGCAGGCGCGTCCCGGCGCGGCGGTTGAGGGAGCGGGCGAGGACGGCGTTGCCGAGCCGGGCGTGCGGCGGCCACGCGCCGCGGCCCCGGGGACGGCGGCGGCCCAGGACGAGGCTCGGCCGGGAGCCGTCGAGCGCGGCGACCAGGCGCGGCAGCTCGGCCGGGTCGAGGGAGGCGTCGGCGTCCATGACGCACACGACGTCGGCGGTGGCGGCGAGCAGCCCGGCGTGGCAGGCGGCCCCGAATCCGCGCTGCGGCGCCGGGACGACACGGGCCCCGAGGTCCGCGGCCACTTCGGCCGAGGCGTCGGTGGAGGCGTTGTCCACCACGATGGGCCGGAATCCCTCGGGCATCCGCGACAGCACCCACGGCAGCGCTTCGGCCTCGTTGAGGCAGGGCAGCACGACATCGACGGCGCTCATCGGGCGGACCCGGCCGGGGCGAGGGCGAATTCGGCCATGCCTTCGGAGAACGGCACCTGCGCGGTGAAACCCAGCTCGCGACGCGCGTTCTCAGGCGAGGCCACGATGTGCCGGACGTCGCCCAGGCGGTAGGCGCCGGTTACTACGGGAGTGGGGCCGCCGTAGGCGTCTGCCAGGGCGTGGGCCATTTCTGCGATGGTGCGGGGTTCGCCGCTGGCGATGTTGTAGGCGCGCAGGCCGGTGTGTGAGGCGTTCAGGGAAAGGACGTTGGCGCGCGCCACGTCGCGGACGTGCACGAAATCGCGGCGCTGACGCCCGTCCTCGTACACCTGGGGAGCTTCGCCCCGTTCGAGGCGGGAGCGGAACAGGGCGGCCACTCCCGCGTAGGGCGTGTCGCGCGGCATCCTCGGGCCGTAGACGTTGTGGTAGCGCAGCGCCGTCACCGACGCGCCGGTCATGCGCGCCCAGGAGGCGGCCAGGTGCTCCTGGGCCAGCTTGGTGTCGGCGTAGACGTTGCGCGGGTCGAGCGGGGCGTCCTCGGTGATGGTCCCGGGGACGAGGGGGCTGCCGCATGTGGGGCACTGGGGTTCGAACCGTCCGGCCCGCAGCGCCTCCTCGGTGCGCGGTCCGGGCCGTACGGTCCCGTGCCTCGCGCACGCGTAGCGGCCCTCCCCGTACACGACCATCGAGGAGGCGAGCACCAGCGCGCCCACCCCCGCCCGCGCCATCTCCGCCAGCAGCACCGCCGTGCCCTGGACGTTGACCGAGGCGTAGGCGGGCAGGTCGGACACGTCCACGCCGAGACCGACCATCGCGGCCTGGTGGCAGACGGAGTCGGCCCCGGCCAGGGCACGGGCCACGTCGTCGTGGCTCCGCACGTCCTGGCCCGTGCGCAGGTCGAACCCTCGCACCTGGTGGCCGGCGGCCGTCAGGGCCTCGGCGACGTGCGACCCGATGAATCCGGACGCACCTGTGAGCAGCACTCGCATGGCACGAACGTAGGTCGGGAACGGGGCGCGCGAACGCTCCGGCGGCACCACGTACGCACCTCGTAAGATTTGCCGGACCGCCGGGAAGGGGGCGGCGGCCCCGGCTCTCAGGCGTCGCGGCGCAGGGCGTCGCGGGCTTCGGCGAGGTCGCGGAAGTTCGGCACCACCCGGGTCACGCCCGTGATCGCGCACGCGGTGCGGGCCGGGCCCGAGGGCGGCAGCACCAGGTGCAGCCGCAGGCCCGCGCGGCTCGCGCGCACGTGGGCGCGGAAGATCGCCTCGATGCCGCTGGAGTCGCAGAACTCGGTGCCGGACATGTCCAGCACCAGGGCGGGGGGACGCTCGTCCAGCAGGTGCAGCAGCCGGGACCGGATCAGCGGCGCGTTGGCGATGTCGACCTCCGGCGGGAACTCCACGACCATGTGGTCGCCGTCGGTCCAGAAGCGCAGGTGGTCGGCGGTGGTGGGATGCACGCGGGGCCTCTTTCACCCATGGCGGGATGACGGGCGGCCGCACTGTTGGACCGGCCCGGCGCGGGCGCCGGACAGGTCCCAGGATGCGGGTCGGGTCCGGACCCCGTCAACCCGGTGCGGGAGCGACCGGACCGGACGCTGATTACCGCCCGTCCGGATGCCGGTCGCGGGTCTGGCCCCATCCCGGGCGGAGTTGACCGGCGAAGATCATTTTGGCCACGATGACCGTGCCGACCTCGGGTTCTGCGGTCTGACCGTGCGGGCGGTGTCGTCCTGTCATGCGGGTGGGGGCGTTGACGGTGGTGGAAGGCCCTTCGGCGGAGCGGTTGTTCAGCGGCCCGGACCCGGCCATGGCCCTGGCGCGCGCCACCGACTGGGCGGCCACGCCGCTCGGGCCCGTCGCCGGGTGGCCGCCGGAGCTGTGCGCCGCGATCCGCACGGTGCTCCCCTCGCGCATCCCCATGCTGCTGTGGTGGGGGCCGGAGCTGGTCCAGGTCTACAACGGGGCCTACTCGCGCCTGCTGGGCTCCAAGCACCCGGCCGCGATGGGCATGCCCGCCGCCGAGTGCTGGGCGGAGATCTGGGACGAGATCGGCCCCATGGCCGCGAGCGTGCTGGACGGCGGTGGCGCCACCTTCTCGGAGGAGCTGCTGCTGTTCATGGAGCGGCACGGCTACCGCGAGGAGACCTACTGGACCTTCTCCTACAGCCCGGTCGAGGACGCCGGCGGGCGCGTGGCCGGGGTCTTCGTCGCGACCACCGACACCACCGCCCAGGTCCTGACCGAGCGCCGGCTGGGCACGCTGCGCGAGCTCGGCGCCGTCTCGGCGGCGCAGTCGCGCACCGGCGGCGAGCCGGTGGCCGAGGCGTACCGGGCGGCGGTGGAGGTGCTGGGCCGCGAGCCCATGGACGTGCCGTTCGCGCTCGCCTACGACGCCGAGGGGCGGCTCGCCGCGGCGGCCGGGGTCGCCGGGGACGTGCCGGAGGAGATGCGGAGGGAGCTGCGGGAGGCCGCGCTCCGGGCGGTCGGAGCGGGCCGCGCGGAGACCGTCGCCGGCACCGCCGTCGCGCTCCCGCTGCCCGCGGGCGCGCTCGTGCTCGGGGTCAGCCCTTACCGCGAGCTGGACGGCGAGTACCGCCTCTTCCTCGACATCGCCGCCGCGCAGGTGTCGGTCACCGTGGCCGACGCGCTGGCCTACCAGGCCGAGCGCCGCCGCGCCGAGGCCCTGGCGGAGCTGGACGCCGCCAAGACCCGCTTCTTCCAGAACGTCAGCCACGAGTTCCGGACGCCGCTGACCCTGCTGCTCGGCCCCCTGGGCGAGCTGCTGGACGATCCGGACCTGCCCGAGGGGCACCGCGCGCCGCTGGCCGCCGCGCACCGGTCCGCGCTGCGGCTGCGGCGGCTGGTGGACACGCTGCTGGACGCCGCGCGCGCCGACGCCGCGCGGCTGCGCGCCGAGCCCGAGGCGACCGACCTGGCGAGGCTGACCGCCGACCTGGCCGGCATGTTCCGCTCCGCCGCCGAGCGCGCCGGGCTGCGCCTGGAGGTGGACGCGCCGCCGCTGCCCGGCCCGGTCCGGGTGGACCGCGAGATGTGGGCCAAGATCGTGCTGAACCTGCTGTCCAACGCCCTGAAGTTCACCGCCGAGGGCACGGTCTCGGTGCGGCTGCGCGCGGTGGGCGGCACGGTGGGCGGCACGGTGGAGCTGGCGGTCGCCGACACCGGCGCGGGCATCCCCGAGGCCGACCTGCCGCGCGTCTTCGAGCGCTTCCACCAGGTCGCCGGGGCGCACGGCCGCAGCCGGGAGGGCACGGGCATCGGGCTGTCGCTGGTGGCCGACCTGGTGCGGGCGCTGGGCGGCGAGGTGGGCGCGGCCAGCGCGCCGGGCGAGGGCAGCACGTTCACCGTGCGGCTGCCGTGCGGCGGGGAGGACCTGCCGGAGCCGCGGCCGTCCGCGAGGGAGCACGAGACCGCCGTCCCGTTCGTGGCCGAGGCGCTGAGCTGGACGGCCGGGCCCGAGGCGGGCGCGCCGGAGCCCGCCGGGGACGCGCCCCGGGTGCTGCTCGTCGAGGACAACCCGGACATGCGGGCCTATCTCGTCCGGCTGATGGCGCGGCAGGGGTGGCGGGTGGACGCGGCCGCCGACGGCGGCGCCGCGCTGGAGCTGGCCCGCCGGGAGCGGCCGGACCTGGTGCTGTCGGACGTGATGCTGCCCGGCCGCGACGGCATGGAGCTGCTGCGGGACCTGCGCGCCGACCCCGCCCTGGCGCTGCTGCCGGTCGTCCTGCTCACCGCGCGGGCCGGGAGCGAGGCGGCCGTCGAGGGGCTGGAGCACGGCGCGGACGACTACGTGGTCAAGCCGTTCGAGCCCGCCGAGCTGATCGCGCGCCTCCGCGTCCAGCTGGAGACCGCGCGGCTGCGCGAGTCGATGGTCTCCGACGGCGAGCGCCGCGCCAGCGACCTGGCCGGGGCGCTGGACACGCGCTCGCTCATCGGGCAGGCCATGGGCATCGTGATGGCGCAGCAGCGCTGCGGCCCGGACGAGGCGTTCCGCCTGCTGTCGCGGATGTCGCAGCGGCGCAACGTCAAGCTGCACGACCTGGCGCGCGACCTGGTGCGGCGGGTCAGCGGCGGCGGCGCGGCCGAGCGCGTGCGCGCGAAGGCGGCCCCGCCTCCCCCGCGCGCCGGATCGGACGCCTCCTGACCCCGGCGGCCGCGCCGGGCCGCCGTCCTCGCACGTGAGGACGAGGATCACCCTCGCGCTGAGGCTCCTTTTAACGCTGTCATGTCTTCCGGTTGGCCTTTCGCGTACTCGATCACGGGCAGATCGGACGACACAGGGCAATCGCCCGCCCGCAGCCGGTCGATGCGCGAAGGAGCCGACGATGGTCGATCCCCTCTATCCGCGTGAAACCCGCCCGAGCGCGCCCGAGAACGCCGGGTACGCCGCCGGCGGCGCGGCCGACAGGCCGGCCGTGCGCGCGGGGCGGCTGTGGGCCGGCGGCCTCGCCACCGCCGTCGTCGCGGCCCTGGTCGTGCTGGTCGGGCTGATGGCCGCGCGCGGCGTGCTGGACGTCCCGGTCGCCGGGCCCGACACCGACCGGCTGGTCGGCGACTCGCCCGGCCTCACCTACGCGCTGCTCGCCGGGGGCGCGGCGCTGGTCGGCACCGCCCTGCTGCACGGGATGCTGCTCACCGTCCCCAGCCCGCTGAAGTTCTTCGGGTGGATCGGCGGCCTGGCCACCGCCGCCTTCGCGCTCGCGCCGCTCGCCCTGCACTCCGACCTGGTCGCGGGGCTGGTCGCCGGGGCGATCAACCTGGTGGCGGGCACGGCCGTGACGGTCCTGCTGATCTCGGTCGGGAGCGCCACCTGCGAGCAGGCGGAGCGGCGGTGAGGGCGGCATGGCGATGAGGTGGCGCGATTACCCCTGCCGCGCGGTCGCCGTCGACCTGGGCAGCACCACCGCGCGGCTGTTCGTGGAGGGGCACGGGGTCGTGGCCGCCGAGCCGTCGGTGCTCGCCCGCTGCAAATGGACGGGGCGGCTCCTGGGGGCGGGCGCGGAGGCGCAGGCGATGGCGGGGCCGGGCGTGAAGCTGGTGGAGCCGATCCGCGACGGCGTGCCCGCCGACCCCGACGGGACCGAGGCCCTGCTGCGGGGCCTGCTGCGGCGGCACCTCGGCAAGCGGTACATGGCCAAGCCCCGGCTGGCGATCACCGTTCCCAGCACGGTCACGCCGCTGCAGTACCGGGCCGTCCAGCAGATCGCCTACAAGGCCGGGGCGCGGCGGGTGACGATCGTCCCCACGCCGCTGGCGGCCGCGCGGGGGGCCGAGGAGCGGCCGAACGCCGTGATCGCCGACGTCGGCGCCGAGGTGACCGACGTCGGGCTGCTGGGCTGCGACGGGCTGGTCAGCGCGCACGGGGTCCTGGCCGGCAGCGGCACGCTGAGCCGCGCGATCATCGCCCTGGTGCGCCGCGAGCACGAGCTGCTGCTGTCGGCGCAGGAGGCGGACGCCGCCAGGCTGGCGTACGGCGGGGCCGTGCGCGGCCGCGACCTGCACACCGGGATGCCGCGCGAGGTGTCGCTGTCGGCGCAGGAGGTGCGGCACGTGCTGGCCGGGCCGCTCGCCACGATCGCCGAGGCGGTGCGGGAGGGGCTGGCCGAGTGCCCGCCGGACCTGGCCGTGGACCTGCTGAAGAACGGCGTCACGCTCACCGGCGGCGGCGCGCGGCTGCCGTGGCTGCCCGAGCTGATCCGCGAGGCCACCGGGGTGCCGGTGCGGGTCGCCGACGAGCCCGAGGAGGCGGCGGTCAAGGGCGCGGCGCGGTTCCTGCGGATCGAGGACGTCGGCGACCTGGTGCCGCGGGCCTGGCCTAGCGGACTGCTCGGCGGCCTGGCGGGCGCGTGAGGCCCGGCAGGGCGGTGGCGACCAGCACGATCACCGCGAGCGTCGTGAACGCCACGCGGTAGGAGCCGCCCGCCGCCAGCGCCGCGACCAGCAGGGGGCCGACCACGCCGCCGATGCTCCAGGCGATGTTCATCAGGCCGTAGATGGCCCCGGCGTTGGTGAGGCCGAAGAAGTCGGCGGCGGTGGCGGGCATCACCGCGTACCCGCCGCCGAAGTTGGCGAACACCACCGCCGCCAGCGGCACGAACAGCAGCGGGGAGGACGCGTAGGGCATCAGCAGCAGGCAGCCGCCCATCAGCGACAGGATGCACGTGAAGATCCGCATCCGGCCGTACCGCTCCGACAGCCAGCCCCACAGGATGCGGCCCGCGCCGTTGAACAGGCCCATGAAGCCGGTCAGCGCCGCCGCGGCCGCCGCGCCCATCCCGGTGATCGCGACCGCGGTGCTGGCGGTCACCGCGACGAACCCGATGCCCGCGACCGTGTTCAGCGTGAGCATGGCGGTCAGCAGGTACCACTGGCGGGTGCGCAGCGCCTGCGCGCAGGTGAAGTCGCCGCGCCGGGGCGGTCCGGTCACCGGGCGCGGCGGCGGGTTGCGGAACAGCGCCGCGCCCGCCGCCGTCAGCACCAGGTAGCACGCGCCGAGCGGCAGGAACGCGCGGGTGGGCGTGGCCCGGCTGGCGTCCACCAGGTACTGGGCGAGCGGCGAGGTCAGCACCGCGCCGAACCCGAAGCCGCCGACCGCGACGCCGGTGATCAGGCCGCGCTTGTCGGGGTACCACTTCTGCAGCATCGCGACCGGGACGATGTAGGCGATGCCGAGGCCGAACCCGCCGATCACGCCGTAGGACAGCAGCAGGAACCACAGCTGGCTGCGGTCGGCGGCCAGCGAGGCGAGCATCGCGCCGGTCGCGTAGAGGGTGCCGCCCAGCAGCGCGGCGGTGCGCGGGCCCTTGCGGTCCTGGAGCCGCCCGCCCAGGTAGGTGCCGACGAACACGACGCCGATCGCCACCGAGAACGGCAGCACGGCCTGGGCGCGGGTGAGCGTGAAGCCGTTGCCGGGTTCTTGGAGGGCGCGGGCCAGCACGCTCCAGGAGTAGACGCCGCCGAGCGACGCCTGGAACACCACGGCCCCGACGGCGATCGCCCAGCGCGGCGGCCCGCTGTCGGGGTTGCGGTGGCGGCCGGGCGGGCGGCGTTCCGGTACGCGGCGGGGCGGGGGGATGCGGCAGGGCCGCGTCCGCTCGCGCCTCGGGTCGTACGCCGGGTCGTACGCGGCGCCGTACGCCGGGTCGTACGCGGGCTCCGGCGGTGCGCCGTAGGACGGCTCCCGCACCGCGCCATAGGGCGCCTCCCGCGTCGCGCCGTATGCCGTCACCCGCCCCACGTCCCTCACCCGGTGATCGCTGCCTCGCAGAATGTAATCACCTGGGTCGTGCCGAAGCGGGCTGCGGAACGCAAAGGCCGGGCCGGGGTTTTCCCCCGCCCGGCCGTCGCGCGCTCAAGCCCGGTAGATCACTTCTTGGCGCCCGGTCAGCCGACCTTCGACAGGTCCAGCAGGATCGTGGCGCCGTCCTCGCCGGTCAGCATCATGATCCGACTGTTCGGTGAGGCCAGCAGGCCCGGCATCGAGCCGCTGCTCGGTTGGCGCACCCCGGTGTCCAGCAGGCGGCCGGTCTGCAGGTCGTACAGCATGTGGTTGCTCGGCTTGCTCCGGTTCAGCTGGGTCGGGGTCCGGCCCTTCTGGCCCGGGCGCGGCCGTACCGGGGTCCGGCCCGTCTGGGCCGGGCGCGGCCGGTAGAGGATGTAGCGGTCGAGGAAGGTCTGTCCGCTGAACATGAGCTTCACATCGCTCTCGGGCAGGACGCGTCCTTCCTTGCCGTCGCGGCGCTGGATCCTCTGCCCCTGCGTCCCGTGGTAGGTCACTCCCGATGCCATGCCGCCGAAGCACCACACCAGCCCGCAGGTCCAGGCCCCGTTGAACCGCGCCGTGGTGGCGGTGCGGCGCTCCCCGGTGCGCACGTTGCGCAGCTCCTTGAACATCACCTCGCCGACCTTCGGGCCCTTCGTTCCCCGGCCCGGTGTGCCGATCCACGGCCAGGACAGGATCTGGTAGCCCTTGGTGCCGGGGAGCAACCGGGGCTTCCCGCCGGTGAGCGGGACGGTGAGCACGCCGGCGGTCGTGGCCCAGACGGCCTCGCCGCCGTCGAGCGCCAGCTCGTCAGAGGTGGAGGTCCCCTGGTCCAGCGGCTTCTGGGCGGCGGTGATCGAGGTGACCTTGCGGGCCGCGCCCCCGGCCAGCGGCGCGGTCCACAGTTCGAGCTTCTCGAAGCCGGGCTCCTCGAAGCTGGACTTGTCGCCGTGGTAGGTCATCGTCCAGACGACCTGGCCGTCCGCGGTGGTGAGGTCGTTGGCGAACCACTTCTGGCCGCGCGGCATCGTCACGTCGGTGACGGCCCTGGCCTTGTTCTTGGCCAGGTCGTAGACCCAGATGCGGTCGGTCAGCTCGAACGACGACCAGGTGGTGCCCAGTACCGTCCCGTCCTCCAGCATCTGGTCGGGGTGGAAGTCCTGGCCGTTGGGCAGCCGCTTCGGCAGCGTCCGGAACGCCTGCGGGGCCGTCTTCTCCAACTGCACGACCGGGCCCGGCGTGGTGGGCTTCAGCGGCCCCGCCGTCGGTTTGCTCGCCGGGCGGGGCTTGCCGTAGCCGTCGCCGCCCAGAAGCAGCGACGCGCCGAGCACCCCGGTCGCGCCGACCACCACCGCCATCGTCGCCGCACCGGCCATCCGGCGGCGGCGCCTGCCCCGGTAGCGGGACTCGACCCGCTCCAGCAGGTCGCGGCCGGGCGGGGGCGCGTGCCCGGCCGCGTTCTTCAGGACGGCCCGCAGGTCGTCGGTCATCTGCTCATCGACCATTGCTGACTCCCACCGTGGGCGCGCCGGAGGCCGGACGCCAGTCCGCGCGCAGCTTGTCCAGGGCGCGGGCGGCCTGGCTGCGCACCGTCCCGCGCGAGATGCCGAGCATCCGGGCGATCTCCTCGTCGGCCAGGTCCTCGTAGTAGCGCAGCACCAGCACCGCGCGCTGCCGCCGGGGCAGCGCCGCGAGCGCCGCCCACAGCCGGGGGTCGCGCTCGGCCCGCTCCAGCCCGCCGTCCTGGTAGTGCCGCTCCGGCACGTTGCCGACCAGGTGCTCGCGGCGGCGGCGCCGCCAGACGCTCACGTGCTGCCGCGCCATGATCGTCCGCAGGTAGCCCTCGGGGTCGTCCTTGTTGACGACCTTGGGCCAGGCCGCGCGCAGCCGGACCAGGCCCTCCTGCACGAGGTCGGCCGCGTCGTCGTGGTTCCCGGTGAGCACGTACCCGTAGCGGAGCAGCGCCTGGGCGCGCGTGGTCACGAACTCTTCGTAGCCCGTACCGCTGTCGTCCAATGGCCCGTCCCTTCCCGTCGCCCCCAGGACGCACCAGTGCCCCGAACTGTTGCACGCCCCGGGAAGACGGGCGATCTCACCGATGCGCGGCGGGCGGGCCGTCCCCACAATCGCTGGTGTCGATACATCCCCCGGAAGCCCGGGAGAACCTCGCTCGCCCGGGCCTCCTCCCCCCGAAGGAGTCCATCGACATGCCGCACCGGCCCACCCCGCCCAGCAGCCCCCCGCCCGGCCGCTCCCGCCGCCGCTCCCAGTCCGGCAGGTCCGGCCGCAGGGCCCGCACCGTCGCCGCCCTGTCGCTGGGCGCCGCGCTCCTGGCCGCCGCTCCCGTCCAGGCGGCCGCCGCCAACCCCTACGAGCGCGGCCCCGACCCGACCGAGGCGAGCATCGAGGCCGTGCGCGGCCCGTTCGCGACCTCGCAGACCTCCGTCTCGTCGCTGTCGGTCAGCGGCTTCGGCGGCGGCACGATCTACTACCCGACCAGCACCGCCGAGGGCACCTTCGGCGCGATCGCGATGTCGCCGGGCTACACCGCCGACCAGTCCAGCCTGGCCTGGCTCGGCCCGCGCCTGGCCTCGCAGGGCTTCGTGGTGCTCATCATCGACACCCTGACCCGGCTCGACCAGCCCGACAGCCGCGGCCGGCAGCTGCAGGCCGCGCTGGACTACCTGACCCAGCGCAGCACGGTGCGCTCGCGCATCGACGCGACGCGGCTCGGCGTGATGGGCCACTCGATGGGCGGCGGCGGCTCGCTGGAGGCCGCCGTCGACCGGCCGAACCTCCAGGCGGCCATCCCGCTGGCCCCGTGGAACCTGGACAAGAGCTGGTCGGACGTGCGGGTGCCCACGATGGTGATCGGCGCGGAGAACGACTCGATCGCGCCGGTGTCCTCGCACTCGATCCCGTTCTACACCTCGATCCCGGCGTCCTCGGAGAAGGCGTACCTGGAGCTGGACGGCGCCTCGCACTTCGCGCCCAACACCTCCAACACCACCATCGCGAAGTACAGCGTGTCCTGGCTCAAGCGCTTCATCGACAACGACACCCGCTACGAGCAGTTCCTGTGCCCGGCGCCCCGGGGCGAGCGGGAGATCTCCGACTACCGCGACACCTGCCCGCACGCGTAGGACCCACGGCGTGAAAGGCAGATCCGATGGCGGCCGCCGGGTGCGGCCGCCATCGGCCGTGGGCGGGCTACACCGGCGGCGGCACGGGGAGCGGCGCGGGGCGCGCGGCGTCCGGGCCGCCGTGGCGGGCGGCGTCGCGGTCGTGCTGGCGGCGGCCGGGACGGCGTACGCGGTCTCCGTCGAGCGGGGCTGCGCGGACGCTCCCCTGGTGCTGGACGTCGCCGCCGCGCCTGAGATCGCGCCGGTGGTGGCGCGGACGGCCGCGCGGGCGGACGGGCAGGCGGGCGGGCGGTGCGTGCGGATCGCGGTGCGGGCC
Organism: Spirillospora sp. NPDC050679; assembly: GCA_044456955.1. Taxonomy (GTDB): domain Bacteria; phylum Actinomycetota; class Actinomycetes; order Streptosporangiales; family Streptosporangiaceae; genus Spirillospora. The sequence goes on from JBITGK010000002.1 coordinate 413,665, forward strand.
GAGGAGCCCGCGCTGATGGCGGCGCTGCTCGCGGGACGCGTTCCGCTAGACGCGCGCCACCGCCGGCCGGACGTGTGGATTCCCGACTCCTCGTTGTGGACGGCCCGCCTCCCGCGCGGCGCGGCCGTCGTGGTGCGGCCTTCCGTCGCCCGGTCGCCGATCGTGCTGGCCGGGAGCACGGGCGCCGGGTCCTGGCGCGAGCTGCTGGCCGGTGTCGCCGCCGGGCGGACCGTGCTGCGCGTGCCCGATCCCGAGCGGTCGGCGGCCGGGCTCGCCGTCCTGGCCATCGCGCGGTCGTCGCTGCCCGGCGGCGAGGCGTCGTTCGCGGCGCTGGCCCGAGCGCTCAGGCAGCACGTCGCCGCCGACGCGCGGACGGTGCCTGAGCGCGGGGCGGCCGTGGTCTCCGAGCAGGCCGTGGGGCGGCGCGCGGCGGTGACGCGGCCGCGCGAGGGCACGCTGAGCCTGGACTATCCGCTGGTCCGGGCCGCGACCGCGCCCGACCGGGTGCGGGCCGCCGAGTTGCTGGAACGCACCCTGAACGGTGAGCGCGCGCAGGACGCCATGCGGGCCGCCGGGTTCCGCGCCCCGGGGCCGCAGGAGCTGCCCGCGCCGTCCGCCGCGCAGGTGCGGGCGGTCGCGCAGGCGTGGTCGCGGCTGGCGCTCGGCTCCCGCATGTTGTCGCTGATCGACGTGTCCGGCTCCATGGGCGCCCCGGTCCCGGGCGGCGGGACGCGCCTCCAGGCGATCGCCGAGGTGTCGCAGGACGGCCTCGCGCTGCAGCCCGACGACACCGAGCTCGGCCAGTGGGTGTTCGCGACCGGCCTGGACGGCCGCCGCGACTGGCGCGAGACCGTGCCGCTCGGCCCGCTCGGCCGCCGGGTCGGCTCCTCGACCCGCCGCCAGGCGATCCTGAGCGCGCTGGCCGCGCTGCGCCCCGAGCCGGACGGCGGAACCGGGCTGTACGACACGGTCCTGGCCGCGTTCGACACCATGACGCGCACCTACCGCGCCGAGATGGTCAACACGGTGCTGGTGTTCACCGACGGCCGCAACGACGACCCCGACGGCCCGTCGCTGGCCCGCGCGCTGGCCCGGCTGCGCGCCGCCCGCGACCCGGCCCGTCCCGTGCAGATCATCGTGATCGGGGTGGGCGGCGGCGTGGACACCGCCGCGCTGCGGAAGATCACCGCCGTCACGGGCGGCGGCGTCTACCTCGCCGCCACCTCCGCCGACATCCGGCGCATCTTCCAGACCGCCATGGCCCGGAGGCTGTGCGCGCCCGACTGCTGAGCGGGCCCCTAGGCGGGCGGGGCGGCGTCCTTCAGCAGGCGGGCCGCGCTCAGCGCGAGGACCAGCTCCACCAGGGCGTTCGGGTCCGACAGCAGCCGGCCGGTCAGCTGCTCGACACGGCGCAGCCGGTTCAGCACCGTGTTGTGGTGGCAGTACAGCCGCGTCGCCGCGCGCGACGCCGAGCCCTCGCACTCCAGCCAGGTCGCCAGCGTCGTCATCAGCACCTCGCGGTAGCCGTCCTCCACCTCCAGCAGCGGGCCGAGGACGCTGCGGCCCAGCCGCCCGGCCAACCGGGGCTGGGAGATCACCAGGGCGTCGGGCAGGCGGCGGTCCAGCAGCGCGACCTCGCCGGGGCGGCAGGTGCGCAGCGCCAGCTCCGCCAGCCAGCGGGCGGTGCCCAGCTCGGCGAGGGTGTCCACGACCGGGCTGATCCCGGCCGCGGCGCGCACGTGCGGGCGCAGGGAGGCGGCCAGCTCGTCCAGCGTGGCCGAGCCCAGGGCCACCAGCGCCACCTGGGTGCCGTCGGCGCGGGTCCGCCACAGGCAGCGGACGCCGGGCCTCTCCGGCGGGCGGGTGGCCGGCGGGGCGAGCACGACCACCGCGTAGCGGCCGCGCGCGGGCAGCCCCAGGACCTCCGGGGCGGCGGCCGGGGTGCCGCCCTCGGCGCCGCGCCCGTCCAGCAGCGCGTCCACCACCGCCTGGACCCGCTCCTCGCTGCGGCGCAGCAGGTCGTACTCGGTGCGGTGGTAGGCCGCGGCGGCGGCGCTGGACTGCTCGTCGATGGTGTGCCAGGTGCGGCTCGCGTGCCGGACCAGGACCGGCACGTACGCCGGGTCGTCCTGCGCGACGGTCTCCACGACCGCCTCCCAGAACACCCGGCCGGCCAGCCGGTAGGAGCGCAGCAGCCGGTCCAGGGGCTGGCCCTGCTCGGCGCGGCGGCGGCCGAGCTCCTGCGCCCACGACAGGTCGGCGCGGCCGCCGCCGGAGTCCAGGATCGAGGTCATGCCGTGGCCGAGGCCCGTGTGGGCGAGCTGCCACAGGTCCTCGCGCAGCCCGGGGGGCCGGTCCCACTCCTCGCCGGCGAGGATCTCGCCGACCAGCGTGTCGGCGAGGTCGGGCAGCCGGTCCGCCAGGCGGCGCGCGGCGCGCCGCATGATGTCGCTGCCGGTTCGGCCGTCTATCGCGGTCATGCGGTCTCCTGCTGTGCGGGGCGTTCATGGTGCCATCGCGCGGCGGTGCTGAACAGATGGGCGCGGCCGGGATTGTGAGCGGTCACAATCGGGGCCGCCGCCGGTTGCGGTCGCTCCCTCAATTAGAACGACGCTCTAGACCGGCGTTCCGGCCGCGTGTTGACCTATGCCCCCGATCCCCACGAGGAGGCATGGGTTGGGTGCTGATCACGCACTGGCCGTGCGCGCGCTGACGGCGGACTACGGTCCGGTCCGGGCGCTGCGCGAGGTCTCGTTGGAAGTCCCCGAAGGCGGGCTGGTCGCGGTGCTGGGCGGCAACGGGGCGGGCAAGTCCACCCTGCTGCGCGCGGTGTCGGGCGTGCTGCCGTTCCACGGGGGCGCGGTGCGCGAGGGCGAGATCCTCGTGGACGGCGAACCGCTGCGCGGCCGCCGCCCCGACCAGGTCGTGGCGCGCGGCGTGGTGCAGGTGCCCGAGGGCCGGCAGGTCTTCGCGCGGCTCACGGTCGCCGAGAACCTGCGGGCCGGGGCGCTCGGCGCGCGGGACCGCAAGGCGGTCGCGGCCGCCCGCGAGCGGGTGCTGCGGCTGTTCCCGGTGCTCGCCGAGCGCGAGAAGCAGAAGGCCGGGCTGCTGTCGGGCGGCGAGCAGCAGATGCTCGCCATCGGCCGGGCGCTGATGGCCGGGCCGCGCCTGCTGCTGCTGGACGAGCCGTCGCTGGGCCTGGCCCCGATCATGATCGACCGGATCGCCGACACCGTCCGCGCGGTCAACGCCGAGGGCATCGCGGTCCTGCTGATCGAGCAGAACGCGGCGCTGGCGCTGAAGCTGGCCCGGTACGCGTACGTGCTGGAGATCGGCGCGGTCGCGATGGAGGGCCCGGCCGAGGAGCTGGCCGCCTCGCCGGAGGTCCGCGACCGCTACCTGGGCGTGGGCACGACCGAGCAGGCCGTCGCCGCCTCCGGGCGCACGCTGACGAGGTGGGCCGGATGAACGCCCCCGTCTCCTCCCCCGACTCGGCGGTCCGGCCCGGCTCCGAGGACGTCCCGGAGCTGGTCGTGCGCGGCCTGACCGTGCGGTTCGCCGGGCTCACCGCCCTGGACGAGGTGGGCTTCACCGTCCGCCCCGGCACCCTGCACGCGCTCATCGGTCCCAACGGCGCGGGCAAGTCCACCTGCTTCAACGTGCTGTCGGGCGTCTACCGCGCCGCGGCGGGCAGCGTCCGGTTCGGCGACGCCGAGCTGACCTCGCTGCCGCCGCACCGCATCGCCGCGCTCGGCGTCGCCCGCACCTTCCAGAACCTGGCGCTGTCGCCGCACCTGTCCACCGCCGACAACCTCATGCTCGGCCGCTACCGCCTCACCCGCACCGGCGTGGTCGCCGCCGGGCTGCGGCTGCCCCGCGCGCGGCGCGAGGAGCGGCGGCACCGGGCGCGGGTGGAGGAGATCGCCGAGTTCGTCGGGATCGCCGCGCACCTCGCCACGCCCGCCGGGCTGCTGCCCTACGGCGTGCGCAAGCGCGTCGAGCTGGCCCGCGCATTGTGCGTGGAGCCCCGGCTGCTGCTGCTGGACGAGCCGGTCGCCGGGATGAACGGCGCCGAGCGCCAGGAGATGGCCGCCACGATCCAGCAGGTCCGGGCCGCGCTCGGCCTGTCGGTGGTGCTGGTCGAGCACGACATGGGCATGGTCGCCCGGCTCGCCGACGAGGTCACCGTCCTCGACTTCGGCAAGCGCATCGCGGGCGGCGCGCCCGAGCAGGTGCGCCGCGACCCGGCCGTCATCCGCGCCTATCTCGGAGGGGAAGCATGAGCGGCCTGGCGGAGGTCCTGGTCAACGGGCTGTCCAGCGGATCGGTGTACGCGCTGATCGCGCTCGGCTTCGTGGTGGTCTACAAGGCCACCGAGGTCATCAACTTCGCGCACCCCTCGCTGCTGCTCACCGGCGGCTACCTGGTGGCCGAGCTGCACGACGACATCGGGTTCTGGCCCGCGGTCGCGGCGGGCGTGGCGGCCACGGCGCTGCTGGCGGTGCTGGTGGAGACGCTGGTGCTGCGCCGGGTGCGGGCGAGCGGGCACGCCGCGGTCAGCATCATCACCATCGGCGTGGACATCGTGCTCACCGTCGAGCTGGCCCGCCGCATCGGCACCCGGGTGCTGCCGCTCGGCGACCCGTGGGGCGACAAGGTGGTGCGGATCGGCGACATCACCGTCGCGCAGGCCCGGATCGCCGCGATCGTGGTCGCGGCGACGGCGATCGCCGCGTTCCTGCTGGCCTTCAAGCACACCGCCTGGGGCGTGGCGATGCGGGCGACCGCCGAGCGCCGCGAGACCGCGGCGCTGATGGGCGTGCGGCTCGGCCGGGTGTCGGCCGGGGCGTGGGCGGTGGCCGGGGTGTTCGCGGCACTGGCGGCGATCTTCCTGTGCGCGTTCCCGACCCCCGGCCTGGACCGGGCCACCTCGTTCGCGGCGCTGAAGGCGCTGCCCGCCGCCGTGATCGGCGGGGTGGACTCCACCACCGGCGCGCTGGTCGGCGGGCTGCTCATCGGGATCACCGAGGCGGCCGTCGTCGGCTACCAGAACGACGTGGCGCTGCTCGGCCACGGCTTCGCCGACGTGGCCCCCTACCTGCTCATGGCCGTGGTGCTGCTGTGGCGGCCCGCCGGCCTGTTCGGAACGCGGGAGGCAGTGCGTGTCTAGGTACCTGTGGATCGCCGGCGCGGCCGGCCTGGTCGTCCTCCCCTTCTACGCGGGCGCGTTCTGGCTCCAGGCGGGGCTGTTCGCGATGGCCGCCGCGATCGGCGCGATCGGCCTGAACGTGCTGACCGGCGCGGCCGGGCAGCTGTCGATGGGCCACGCGTTCTTCCTGGCGGTCGGCGCCTACTCCTACGTGTGGATGGCGGGCGAGGGCTTCCCGACGGCCCTGGCCGCGCTCGCCGCCGTCACGCTCACCGCCGTCACCGGCGGCCTGTGCGCGCCGCTCGCCGGGCGCCTCAAGGGCGCCTCCCTCGGCATCGCGACGCTGGCGCTGGTGTTCATCGGCCAGCACGTGCTGTTCCGCGCGGGCTCGGTGACCGGCGGCGCCAACGGCCGCGAGGTGCCGCCGCTGGAGATCGCGGGGCTGCGCTTCGCCGACTCGCCCGAGCCGATGCTGGTGCTGGGCGTGCCGTTCGGCGGCATGGAGCTGCTGTGGTACCTGGCGCTGGTCCTGCTGGCGGCGTCGGCCTGGTTCGCGCGCGGGGTGCTGCGGTCGCGGCCCGGCCGCGCGTTCAACACCCTGCGCGACCACGAGATCGCGGCGGGCGCGCTGGGCGTGCCGGTGGCGCGGCACCGGGCCACCGCGTTCGTGCTGTCGTCGATGTACGCGGGCCTCGCCGGGGTCCTGCTGGCCCTGGTGTTCCAGCGCACCGTGCCCGAGTACTTCGGGCTCGCGCTGGCCCTGGACTACCTCGCGATGATCGTCATCGGCGGGCTCGGCACGGTGTCGGGCGCGGTCGCCGGGGCCGTCTTCGTGTCGCTGCTGCCCGCCCTGCTCACCCGCTTCGGCGACGCCCTGCCGCTGGTGGCCGAGCCCGGCGGGGACGGCCTGTCGCCCGCCGAGGCGGCCCGCGTGCTCTACGGCGCGGTGTTCGTCGCGGTGCTGCTGTTCCTCCCCGGCGGCCTGCACGGCCTGGCCGCCCGCCTGTCCCCCTTCCGTTCCAAGGAGCGAGCCACATGAACCCCATGACCAGGCGCACCGCCGCCGCGACCCTGGCCCTGACCGCCGCCCTGGCCGCCGCCGGATGCAGCGGCAAGGCCACCGGCAGCGGCGCCGACGGCGATCTGAAGATCGGCCCCGGCGTCGCCAAGGACAAGATCACCCTGGCCGCGCTGACCGACCTGACCGGCCCCTACGCCGCGCTCGGCAAGGGCGTCACGCAGGCGCAGAAGCTCTACTACGACCAGCTCAACGCCGCGGGCGGCGTGTGCGGGCGCAAGATCGAGCTGGTGGTGCGCGACCACGGCTACGACGTGCAGAAGGCGCTGGCCGCCTACAGCGAGGTCGCGCCGCGCTCGGCCGCGCTGCCGCAGATCATCGGCTCGCCGATCACCATCGCGCTGCGCAAGCGGCTGGAGTCCGACAAGCTGCTGACGATTCCCCAAGCCTGGGCGCACACCCTGCTCGGCAGCAAGTACGTGCAGGTCACCGGCACCACCTACGACCTGGACATGATCAACGGGGTGGCGTTCCTGACCGCCGAGAAGGGCGTGAAGTCCGGCGACAAGATCGGGCACCTGCGGCTGGAGGGCGACTACGGGCAGAGCGCCCTCGCCGGGGCCCGGTACGCGGCGAAGAAGGCCGGGCTGACGCTGGTGGAGCAGCAGGTCAAGCCGACCGACGCGGACATGACCGCGCAGGTGGGCGCGTTCAAGAAGGCCGGGGTGAAGGCGATCCTGGTCAGCGTCAGCCCCAAGCAGGCCGCCTCGCTGGTCGGGGTGGGCGCGGCGACCGGGCTGAACGTGCCCTACGCCGCGAGCAACTCGGCGTTCGCGCAGCAGCTCCTCGCGACGCCGGTGGGCCCGGTGCTGCAGAAGGACTACTACGTCGTGACGGCCGCGGCGCCGTTCAGCGCCGACTTCCAGGGCCTGAAGAAGCTGGCCGGCGAGTACCAGGCGGCCTACAAGGGGCAGCCGCTGGACAGCTCGGTGCTGTCGGGCTACAGCACCGCCGCCGTCATCGGCGAGGCGCTGAAGAAGGCGTGCGCGAACAAGGACCTCAGCCGGGACGGGATCGTGAACGCGCACCGCTCGTCCAAGAGCCAGGACCTCGGCCTGGGGTACGCGCCGGAGGACTTCACGCGCTGGGACGTGCCCGCCGCGCGGGCCAGCTACATCGTCCGCCCCGACAAGAACGCGCTCGGCGGGACGACCCTGGTGAAGCAGGCGACCGAGTCGGACCTGGCCAAGGGCTACCAGGCCGGAGCCTGAGCCATGGGCCCCGTGCTCACGACGCCGGTCCCGGCCGCGCTGCGCGGCCGGGACCGGGAGTCCTCGGTGATCGCGGCGCTGCTGGACCGCGCCCGCGCCGGGCGCGGCGGCGCGCTCACCGTCGCCGCCGCGCCCGGCCTGGGCAAGAGCGCGCTGCTCGCCGCCGCCGCGCGCCCCGGCTTCCGGGTGCTGGCGACGCGGGGCGTGCGGCACGAGAGCGACGTCCCGTACGCGGGCCTGCACCGCCTCCTGCACAGCCGGCCCGCCGCCCAAACGAGGGTGCTGGCCAGTGACCGCGTGCCGTTCGCCCTCTGCAAGGCACTGGCCGAGGTCGAACACCCGCTGCTGTGCCTGATCGACGACGCGCACCGGCTGGACCGGCCCTCCCTGGAGGCGCTGGCGTTCGCGGCGCGCCGGATCTCCCACCTCCCCGTGGCCCTGCTGTTCACCGCCGGGGACCCGCCGCCCGGCCCCCTGGCCGACCTGCCCCGCCTGACCCTGTCCCCGCTGGACGACCAGGCGTGCCTGCGCGTGCTGGAGGACATGGCGGGCGCGGGCCTCAGCGCGGACCTGGTCGAGCTGGCCGCCGGACGCCCCCTGGCGCTGGCGGAGCTGGCCGGATGCACCGAGCCGCCGCACGCGCTGCCCGTGCACGGCGACCTGCGGACCCGCTACCGGCGGCGCTACCTGCGCCTGTCCGCCGAGGCGCGCCGGATGGTCCTGCTGGCCACGGCGGCGGACCGCCTCCCGCTGAAGCTGCACTCGGCCGGCCTGGAAGAGGCCCGCACCAGCCGCCTGATCACCCTGGACGGGGACACCGTCGTCCCCGACCCGCTGCTGCGCGCGACCGTCTACGCCGACGCGTCCCCCGCCGAACGCCGCGCCGTGCACGCCCTGCTCGCGGCGCGAGGCCCGGTCGAGGACCGCCCCTGGCACCGCGCCGCGACCGCTCCCGGCCCCGACGACGCCCTCGCGGACGACCTCGCCACCACCGCCGAGCGAGCCTGCGGGACCGGACGCCACGACCGCGCGGTACAGGCGTGGCAGCGCGCCGCCGAACTCACGACTGCACCGCGGAAACGCACCGATCGCCTGCTCAACGCCGCGTCCTGCGCCTGGACGTCCGGCCGCGCCCTGCGGGCCCGCGCCCTGCTGCGGCAGGCCGGCGCCTCGGGCCGCGCCGACCTGCTGCGCGGCGAGATCGAACTGGCCGACGGCCTGCCGGTGATCGCGGTGTGGACCCTGCTGGACGCCGCCGACCGGCTGGCCGCCACCGACCCGGCCCTGGCGCTGACGGCCCTCACCCGCGCGGGCGACGCCGCCGACGCGATGGGCGACGTGCCCTGCCGCACCGCCGTGGCCGAACGCGCCGAGGCGCTCGCCCCGTACCGGGACACCGCCGAAGAGTTCATGGCCGCCCACGCCATCGGCACGGCCGCCGCCCTCCAAGGCGACCACGGGAAGGCGGCCGCGCCTCTGACCCGCGCGCTGGACCTGGCCACCGGCCTGGACGACGCGGCGTCCCGCATCACCGCGGGCATCGCCGCCCTCATGCTCGGCGACGACCACCGCGCCCGCGACCTGGCCGCCCAGGCGGCCGCGACCGCACGCGGCCACGACATGCTGGAGCCGCGCGCGCTGACCGTGCTGGCGCACGCGGAGATCGCCCTGGGCCGCTACCCCGCCGCCCTGGCCGCCGCCCACGAGGGCCTGCGCCGCGCGCAGGCGACCGGCCAGCGCAACCGAGCCGTCGAGCAGCGCGCGGTGATCGCTTTGGTCTCGGGCCTGTACGGGGACGCCGACACGACCCACGACCACCTGGACGGCGTCCTGGAGGAGGCGGGCCAACGCGGCCTGACCAGGGCCGCGACGCTGGCCTCGTGGGCCCTGGCCTGCCTGGACCTGGCGGCGGACCGCCCCGCCGACGCGGCCGCCCGCCTGGGCACGGCGCACCCGGCCATCCGGATGCTGGCCGCTCCGCTCCACGTGGAAGCGGCCCTGAGCGCGGGCCGCCGCCCATCGGCGGAACGCGTGGCGGCCGCGTTCATCCGCTGGGCCGAGGCGACCCGAAGCCCCGCCCGCAAGGCCCTGGCCGCCCGCTGCCGAGCCCTACTGGCCGAGCAAGAGGACGAGGCGGCGGCCCACTTCACCGAAGCGATCCGCCTGCACCGCAAGACGGGCTCGGCCTTCGAACTGGCCCGCACGGAACTCCTCTACGGCCGCCGCCTGCGCCGCGACCGCCGCCCGCGCGACGCGCGGGACCACCTGCGCACGGCACTGCACGTGTTCACCGAGGCGGTCGCCGACCAGTGGGCAGAGCAGGCCCGCGTGGAACTGCGCGCGTCCGGCGCACCGGTGACCCCGGCGACCGGCGACCCGTTCGCCGAGCTGACGGCGCAGCAACAGCAGATCGCCCGCCTGGTGGCGGCCGGGGCGACCAACCGGGAGATCGCGGCCCGCCTGACCATCAGCCCGCGCACGGTGGACGGCCATCTGCGGAACGTCTTCACGCGCTTGGGCATCCGTTCGCGGGTGGAGTTGGCGCGCTTGCTGCCTTGATATGCGGCCGAATACCACCGCCGCGAACGCGCACAACGGCCCCGCCCGTATGGAGCGGGGCCGTTGGGTGGTCGTACCTCAGAGGGCTCCGGCCTTGATGCGCCCCAGCAGGCCGGCGACATCATCTCGGCCGAGCACGAGGCGGGGATCGGAGGGGTCCTTGCTGTCACGGATCAGGGTGGCGTCAGCGACGTTGATCGAGACCTCGACGCACTCGCCCTGTCCCTGGCGCGTCCGCCGGACTCGGCGTTCATGCTCATTCCCGGGTGGGAAGGGCGTCGAGTTCTCGGGTCCATTCGTCAGCGGCGTCCGCCAGTTGGGCGGTGCTGACGACGAGGTCCACGTCCAGGCCGACCATCGATCCGCTGCGATCGCCGAGCCAGGGAGGAGCGGCTTCGGCGTAGAGGTGGCTGCGGACGACCGCCTCGCCCTGCCGGTACTCAAGAACGCTGAACGCCAGCACCGGCTCGGTGAAGTCGATCCCCCGCTCCCAGCGCTCCACCGCGTCCGCCACGCTGATCACCGTGCCCCGCCCTGCGGCGGCCTCCCGTAGCCAGCGGACCAACCGGCGGGCCTCCGACATCATCAGGGCGGGGTCGCGGAAGGACCAGGCGCGCCCTCCCAGGTCGACACGTCCCTCGACGACGATCCACTGGTCGTCCCAGTGGCCCGTCCCAGCCGGAAACTGCCACGCGGCCGGGGTGACTCCAATACGACGCCGTCGCGTCCCGTGATGCGCACTCGCCGATCGTACGGCCGCCCCGGGAGCGTGCCCGCTCCACTCACCACTGTGCGTACTGGTCGGTATCACGATCTTGAAGACGGCCGCGTTCGCGATCTATGGTCCGAATTGAGGATCAAGGTTCGACCAGTGGATTCTCCCCGGCGAACGCCCGCCCCGGCGGGCAAGGAGGCATCAGCCAATGCGTCCCACCCTCTCAGCGAGCCGTGCCCTGTCCTGTGCTCTGGCGCTGTCCGCAACGTCCCTGGCCCTGACCGTCCCGACCATGGCCGCGCACGCCGCCACCACCACGTGGAAGGTGGCCAACCCCAGCGCCGACGGCCGCTACACCGCCACCACGACCGGTGCGGTGACCGTGCGCAACTCCGCAGGCCAGACCATTTTCACCTGCTCCTCGGTCTACCAGCAGGGCGCCGCGCCCAACCTGACCTCCACAGCGGCCGCGCCCACGCTGGCCAAGGCCGACTACACCATCAGCCAGAGCACCAGCGGCCAGGCGTGCCAGCGCCCCAACGGAAAGCCGGGCACCCTCCTCGGCGGTCCCACCAACGGCGCCACCATCTACTACACCCCGACCGGCTACAACGCGACCACCGGCACCACGAGCCTCACCGGCAACCGGAGCGCCTCCTTCGCCCTGGTGTTCTACGCCGACGACTGCCGGTTCGAGTTCTCGAAGATCGCCGCGTCCTACACCAACTCCACGCGCGTCCTGAAGTACACGAGCGCGACCGCCATTCCGTTCACCACCGCCAACAACGACGGCTCGATCGGCTGCGCCGGCGTGACGAACAACGAGACCGTCAGCATCACCGCCGACTTCAAGCTCAACCAGGCCATCTCCATCACCCGCGTCACCACCTGATCCCGCCCGTCCTTCGGCGTCAGGTCCCATGACCTGACGCCGAACAGCGCCGCAGCCGGCTCCGAGGAACCGGCTGCGGCCGGTGACCTCAGTCCGCGCAGGCGTCTACTCGGCGCGGATGGAGTCGCCGATGCGGTCGACGTCCTTGAGCATCGCGCCGTGGCGGGTGCCGACGGTCACCGCGCACGCCTTGTCGCCGGGCATGAGCAGACGGAACTGGACGGCGTCCGCCTTGCCCTTCGCGCTGTTGATGCCGTAGACGGCCTTCACGCCGGGCCGCCCACCGGCACTGAAGTCGGTGACGGAGGCGACGTCCATGCCGAGCTTGGTCAGTCCGGTGCGGGTGACGGTCTTGTAGGCACCGGCCGGGATGCCGTTGTTGGGGGCGCAGAGGCCGCTGATGTTCTCGACGTAGCCGCCCGTGCTCTCGGCGGTGTTCGCGACGAACAGGACGTCCTTGCCGCGGAAGGCGGCGGTGAGCTGCTGAAGGCGTTGGGCCTGCGCGCCTTGGACCCCGGCCTTGTCGATGGCGCCCGCGAGGTCGCCGGACGTGACGTCGATCTTGGCCCAGCCCTTGGGAACCGCCAGCGAAAGCCCGGTCTTGTCGTCCTGGACGGTCTGCCAGCCGGCCGGGGGCTCGAAGGGGCTGGGCGCGGCGGCCGTCGTGGCGCCGGCCTTGGGCGCTGCCGACGACGGGTCACCGGCCGAGGAGGGCTTCTCCGCCGAGCAACCGGCGAGGGCGAGCAGCGTCAGGGCAGCAGGGAGCAGGCGTTTCATGCGGTGAAAAGACCTCGTCCTCGGGAGGGATGCGTCAGCGGCGGAACTTCGAGCGCCACGGAAGAATAGGGCAAAACGGTAAATGCTCACGCCTTTTTTGGAGGCGGGCAGCCCCCGCAGATGCTTTCCGGGCAAGGGCGGAGCCCGGTTTTTTCGGGGGTGCGGGGGCGGAGCCCCTGCTCTGAGAAAACACTGCGCGAAGCGCCTTTGCGGGGTGTGGGGCGGAGCCCCGCCGGGGGTGTGGGGGCTGGCCCCTGCCCGGGTATCGCCCGCCCGGAGCGAGCGCTAGCGAGCGTAGGGCGGGTGAGCCCCGGCATGTGTGGGGTTTGGGGGCCGGCCCCAAAGAAAACACAGCCGCTTTCGCCGAGGAAGAGGCACCGACTCAACCCGCGCGGGTTTGCCCACATGCTCCACTCAGCCCAGCCCCGCGCGGGGTTGGGGTGGAGAACCCGCGCCAAGCCCAACCCGTATGTTCTGCCCTGCGCAAGCAGAGGTTAAGACTGCGCCTGCCTTCGGCCCGCCCGGCTCGCGTTAGCGAGCCGGGCGGGCCGAAGGCAGGCGGTAAAGAGCGGGCTCACATAGGAGCGCGGGTGCGCAGGACGGGCGGGTCCAGCGCGGCGCGGGTCCAGCGCGGCGCGGGTCCAGCGCGGGTGCGGCGCGGCGCGGGTGCGGCGCGGGTGCGGTGCGGTGCGGGTGCGGTGCGGGTGCGGGTGCGGTGCGGGTGCGGCGCGGGGCGCGGGCGACGCCGCGCGGGGCGCACGGTGCGCGGGAGGCACGGTGCGAGGAGCGCGGGGCGCGGGCGACACGGCGCGGGGCGGGGCGGGGCGCGCGGTGCGCGGGAGGCGCGGTGCGCGGGAGGCGCGGTGCGCGGGAGGCGCGGTGCGCGGGAGGCGCGGTGCGCGGGAGGCGCGGTGCGCGGGAGGCGCGGCGCGCGGGAGGCGCGGTGCGCGGGAGGCGCGGCGCGCGGGAGGCGCGGGGCGCGGTGCGCGGGGCGCGGTGGCACAGAGCGCGGGAGGCGCGCGGGGCGCGTGGGGCGTGATGAGCGCGAGACGCGCGGGGCGTGAGGCGCGGGGCGTGAGGCGTGAGGCGCGGGGCGTGAGGCGCGGGGCGTGAGGCTTGTAGGGGGCGAGGGGCCGCGCCGGGGCGTGGTGCGAAGGGGGCGCGGGGCGCGGTGGGGCTGCGTGGGCGCGCGGGGGTTGTGCACATGTCCGTTCGCTTCGGCTCACGCGTGGGTTGGGGTGCGAACCCGCGTCAGGCTTGGCTCGCGAAGTCCTGCTCTGTGTGGGCTGGGGTTCGGACAACGGCGCCGCCGGGCCCTAGAGGGCCCGGCGGCGCCGGTAAGAGGGGGCCTGCCTCGCAGTGTGTGGGCGGGGCCCACTCCGCAACGTCGGCAGGGGTCCGCCATGCGGCATAAGCAGGGATTCACTTCGCAGCACCCGCATCCGCTCAACGCGGGCGCTTCCACCTACAAGCCCTTAAGCTCCAAGCTCCAAGCCAAAGTGACCTGGATCTCACCGCCCACCCAACAACATCACCCAACCTGCAACAATACGAATCCGCATATCGCTCATCCAGCAATATCAATATTGGACATCCGGCGACCACCCTGATGTCCTCACCCCCATGATCAAAGCTTCCCTCCGGCCCCTCCGCTCCCAACTGAGCGCCACCGCGTTCACCGCGCTCGCCGCGTTCTCCCTCCTCGGCACCGCCGGGTGCGGCGCGGCCGCCGTCCATGAGGCCGCCCCGCGCGGCGCGACCGCAGCCGCGACGACCGGCGCCTCCACCGACGCCACATCCAAGACCGCCAAGACCGCCACGCCCCCCAAGACCACCCCGCTCCACCCCGGCACCACCGTGCGCGACGACCTGCGCGCCGTGTTCGACGCCGCCGGCGTGCGCGGCACGTTCGCGCTCCTGGACGTCAGCACCCGCCGCACGACCGTCGTGGACCGGTCCCGTGCCGCGACCCCGATGGTGTCCGCCTCCTCCTTCAAGGTCCCGCACTCCCTCGTCGCCCTGGAGACCGGAGCGGTCAAGAGCCCCGACGAGGTCATCCCCTGGGACGGAACGCCGCAGCCGTTCCCCGAGTGGGAGCAGGACATGAGCATGCGGGAGGCCGTCCGGACCTCCAACGCCGCGGCCTTCCAGGTCATCGCCCGCCGCATCGGCCTCAAGCGCGAGCAGCAGTGGCTGCACCGCCTCAACTACGGCAACCGGCAGACCGGGACCGCGGTGGACCGGTTCTGGCTGGACGGCCCGTTGAAGATCTCGGCGGTCGAGCAGACCCGCTTCATGGCGCGGCTGGCGGCCCAGCGCCTGCCCGCCTCGCGCGCGCACCAGCGCACCGTCCGCGAGCTGATCAAGCAGGAGGAGAAGGACGGGTACGCGCTGTTCGCCAAGTCCGGCTGGCAGAACGCCCCCGGCCCCGGCACCGGCTGGTGGACCGGCTGGGTCGAGCGCGGCGGGCGCGTCCACACCTTCGCGCTCAACATCGACATCGTCCAGGACGGCGACGCCGGGAAGCGCGCCACCATCGCGCGCGAACTGCTGCACCGGCTGAACGTGCTGCCGAGCGCGTGAACGTCGGCCCCCCGACCCCGGACCACGGCGACCGCCGCACGGTCGCCGTGGTCGTGGCCGTCCAGGCGGCGATCTCCCTCGGCTACTTCGCGGCGATGACGCACCTCGTCGTGCACCTCAAGGAGGACCTGGGGCTGGCCGCCGGGCTGATCGGGCTGGTGCTGGCGCTGCGCAACCTCGTGCAGCACACGCTCTCCCTGCCGGTCGGCGTGCTGGTGGACACGCTCAACCCCGTGCGGACGGGCATCCTGGCGTGCCTGCTGCGCGCGGCCGGGTTCGCGCTGCTGGGCACCGCGACCTCCGTCCCCGGCGTGGTCGTCGCGGCGGTGCTGCTGGGGACGGGCGGGGCGCTGTTCCATCCGGCGGCGCAGTCGCTGCTGGCGGGCGTGTCCGAGCGGCGGCGGGCGCGCGGCTACGCGGCGTACGCGATGACGTTGCAGGTCGCGGCGGTGCTCGGCCCGGCGCTGGGGCTGGCGCTGCTGAAGGTCGGCTACTGGCTGGTGGCGCTGACGGCGGCCGGGTTGTGGGTGTTCGCGGCCTTCCTGTTCTCGCTGGTGCGGCGCGTCTCGCCGACCCCGTCCGCTCCCGCCGCGGACGGGGTCGTCTCCGGCGTGCGGACGGTGCTGCGGGACCGGGTGTTCATGTGGTTCGCGGCCGTGTCGATGCCCACGATGCTGCTGGCGGACCAGGCGGCGGTGGTCGTACCGCTCGCGGGCGCGGATGCGAAAGCAGTCACCCTGTTCTCCTGCGTGCTCGCGATGGTGTCGGCGGCGGTCCAGCCGTGGTGCGCGATGGCGGGTCGCGGCGAACGCCCCGGCGTGCTGCGCGCCGGGATGTTGTTCGCCGGGGGCGGCTACCTGCTGCTGGCGTTGGGCGCAGGCAACGGAACGGCGGGCCTGGTCGCGGTGGCCGTACTGCACGGCCTCTCCGGCGGCCTGCTGCAACCGGTGGTGTTCCAGACCGTCGCCCGGCTCGCACCGCTGACGCGCTACGGGGCGTACCTGGGATTGCGGGCGTTCTTCTCGGGCCTGCTCGCGTTCGTCGGGGGCGTCGCCGTGGGGCGGCTGTTCGACTGGGGACCGCACGGAGCGACGACCGCGCTGATCCTCCTGGGCGTGGTGGCCTTCACCGCAGCAGCGGCGTCGTACGTACTCCCGAAGCAGAGGACCGACACCCGAGACCAGGCGTCCCACAACGAAACGCTAAGGACGCCCACCGCCTAAAGGCTGGGAACCGTGTTCCTACGACGACGCCCCACATACGCAGGCGCCTTCTCCGACTCCACGGGACCGCCCGAACTACCCGGACCGCCCGGACCGCCCGGACCAGCCGGACCGCCCCGCCCCCCCGAAGCGTCCGGCACGGCGGGCCGCCGCCTGCGGCGCTCATGCCTCGGATACGCCGCCACCGCCAGCGCCGCCAGCAGCACGCTCGCGGTGCGCAGCATGAACAGCATGACGTCGTCCGGCCACGGCTCCCCGTACAGCAGCGTCGCCGACAGCAGCATGTGCAGCTTCGCCGTCACGGTCACCACCGTCACCAGGATGATCAGGCGGCAGCGCTGCAGGCCGATCGACATCAGGCCGAGCCCGAACGCCCCCGCCAGCAGGAACAGCGTCAGGTACGGCGTGCCCAGCACGTCGGTGCGGCGGTCGGCCGGGAGCAGCGCCATGCCCAGCCCGAACACCTCGGCCGTGCCCAGCAGCGCGCCCGCGCCGATGCCGTACGCCACGCCCGTCAGCGGCCGGGCGTGCCGGCCCATCACCACCCGGTCGCGGGCGCAGAACATCCACAGCGGGATCAGCAGCGACGGCACCACGACCACCGCCAGCTCCCACAGGGGCGGCACGGCGGGCACGGCGGCCCGGCGCGGGACGGCGTGCAGGATGCCGCCCGGCTCCAGCAGGACCGACAGCGCCATCAGGGCCATCGCCATCGCAGCGATCACCGTGGCCGCCCACTCGGGCGGGGTCAGCCGCTCGCCGAAGCGGTGGGAGCCCGCCAGCAGCAGCAGGACGAGGCTGAACCCGTAGGCTGGCAGGGCCGTCGCCAGCGGCAGGGACAGCAGGGCGAGGTCGCCCATCGCGAACCCCGCCAGCAGGATCACGAAGCCGGCCAGCCAGCGCCTGCTGCGCAGCACCCGGCCCACCGTCCGCATCGGGCGGCGGGCGATGAGCGGGGGCATCCCGCGGGCCGCCGTCTTGAACATCACGAACGCCACCACGTACACGGCCTGCGCGGCGCAGGCCAGGACCACCGCTCGCATGGCCACCTCCTGGGGTGAGGTCCGCATGGACCAGAGGTGAAGGCTTCTGTCTCGGATGGTCGCATAACGGGACTCTCAGATAATCGGCCCCGATGACGGATAACCAGCAGGATTTGTGAGCTTGACTGAGTAGCGGGGGATATCGGTGCGCGGGATAGCGTTGTCGCGCCGCGAGAACGAAGCCTCCGCAACCGCCGTCTCCGGTTGCGGAGGCTTCGTTCCGCTCCAATTCTCCAATTCGGCGCCGGGTCTCAGCCCCCGGCGCGCAGCCGCGCGGTGAGCGCCAGCCAGGCGTCCACGCCGAGCAGCAGCACCGGGCCCCGCGGGTCCTTGGAGTCGCGGACGGCCACCGCTCCGGGCAGGGCGCGCGTCACCTCCACGCAGTCCTGGCCGCCGCCGCTGTGGCCGGACTTCGTCCACCGCTCCCCTGAGAGATCACGTGCCACCAGCCCACTCCCTGCTCAGCCCGGCCAGGAACGCCGCCGAATCCTTCGGTGAAAGCGCCGCACCGCGAAGGCGCTCCCATGCCAACCTAAGCCTGGTGACCTCCTCAGGGGACTCGGGATACAGATCGCCGGCGGCCGATTCGATGTACGCGACGTCGGGGTCGTCGTCGCGGGCGAAGCCGAGCAGCACGAACCGGCCGTCCACGCCCGCGTGCGCGCCCGCCCCGAACGGCACGATCCGCACGGTGACGTTGGGCCGCTGGGCCGCCGCCCACAGCTCGGCGATCTGGAGGCGCATCACCTCGGGGCCGCCGACGACACGCCGCACGACCGCCTCGTCCAGCACGGCGTCGAAGCGGGGCGCGCCTTCGGGCCTGCTCAGCAGCGGCCGCCGCGCCATCCGCGCCTGGACGCGCCGGTCCGTCTCCGCGCGGCCGCAGCCGCGCGCCGCGCCGATGACGGCGCGGGCGTACTCCTCGGTCTGGAGCAGGCCCGGCACGAGCTGCGGCTGCCAGGAGCGGATCTCGGCGGCCTCGTCCTCCAGCGCGACGAAGGTGCCGTCGAACACGTCGCCGAAGGCGGTCCACCAGTCGCGGCGGCGCGCGTCGCGGGCGAGGGCCAGCAGTTCCTCGCGGTGCGGGCCGGCGCAGCCGTACAGGGTCAGCAGTCCTTCGACATCGGCTTCGCGCGGTTTGGTGCGCGCGGTCTCGATGCGGCTTATCTTGGATCGGTCCCAGCCCAGTTCCCGGGCGACGGCGGCGGGGCGCAGTCCCGCGTCCTCGCGCAGCCGCCGCAGCTCCCGGGCCAGCCGGCGGTGTCTCACGGTGGCCATGGCGGACCAGTGTCCCCGTGGTCGGCCCCGGCCCCGGTCGCCCAGTCCACAAAAGGTCAAGATCAAAGTGCACAGTGCATTGCTCGATCACTCACCGGAGGTGAATGATTGCGGTGCGCCTCGGATCTCTCAATGTGGTGATCAAGTGACTCTCGGCTCGACGCACACCGTCTCACGCGCGCGCTCCGCCGCGCGGCCCTTCGCCGGTACCGGCCTGCCGCCGGCGACCGGCCGCGGGGCGACCGCCCTGGGGAGACGGCGGTGACCCCGGGGATGGAGCGGCTCGGGGACCTGATCACGCTGACCGCCGACCGGCGGGCCGGCCAGGCCGCCCGCCGCACCGTGCGCGAGCGCGCCGCCAAGGTGATCGGCGACGCCGAGGTGCTGGACGACATCGAGCTGATGGCGGCCGAGGGCATCGCCAACGCGGTGCTGCACGGCTCGGGCCTGATCCGGATCACGGTCTCGTCCGACGGCCGCCAGGTGCTGGTGGAGGTGCGCGACGAGGGGCCGGTCGGGCTGGACGCCGACGTGCGGCGGCGCGTCGACCACGGCCGCGGCCTGGCGGTGATCGACGCGCTGTCGGCCGAATGGGGGCTGGAGCAGTCCACCAAGGCCACCCACCTGTGGTTCCTGGTGGAGATCCCCACGGGCTGACCGCCCGGGACACGGCCTTCCGGCCGGGCCGGACTTCCCGCGGCGCCGGACTTCCCGCGGCGCTGGTCTTCCGGCACGAGACGACCTTCCGACAGGGCCGGTCCTCCGGGGAGACACGGCCCTCCGCCGAGCCGGCCTTCCGACAGGGCCCCTACAGGCCCCCGCCCGTCACGACGCGCCGGCCTCCGGCGGGCGCAGCGCCCGGCGCACCACCTTGCCGGTCGCGTTCCTCGGCAGCTCCGCCACCACGTGCACGTCGCGCGGCACCGCGAACCGCGCCAGGTGCTCGCGGACGTGCGCGCGCACCGCCTCGGCGTCGATCTCCGCGCCGGGCTCGGCGACCAGGTAGGCCGCCAGCCGCTGCCCGTACTGCTCGTCCGGCACGCCGACGACCGCCGCCTCGCGCACCTCCGGCAGCGCCAGCACGACCTCCTCTACGGCGCTGGGGAACACGTTCTCCCCGCCCGAGACCACCATGTCGTCGTCGCGGCCGTGCACGAACAGCCGCCCGGCCCCGTCCATGTGCCCGAGGTCGCCGAGGCTCATCATGCCGTCGCGCATCTCCTTGGCCGCGCCGCTGGTGTACCCGGCGAACAGCAGCTCGTTGGCGGCGAAGATCCGGCCGGTGGTGCCCGGCGGGACCGGCTCGCCCCGCTCGTCCAGGATCGCCACCCGGGTGCCGGGCGGCGCGGTCCCGGCGGTGTCGGGGTGGGCGCGCAGGTCGGCGGGGGTCGCGATCGTCACCCAGGACGCCTCGGTCGAGCCGTACAGGTTGTACAGCACGTCCCCGAAGGCGTCCATGTAGGCGGTGGCGAGCGCGCCCGGCAGGGCCGACCCGCTGGCGGCGGTGATGCGCAGCGCCGAGGTGTCGTGCTTGGCGCGGATCTCCGCGGGCAGCTCCACCATCCGCTGGAGCATCACCGGCACGGCCACCAGCGCGGTCGCCCGCTGCCGGTCGAGGGCGCGCAGCGTGGACTCGGGGTCGAAGCGGCGCTGCAGCACGATCGTGGCGCGCAGCGAGATCGCCGTCTGCAGCATCGCGTAGCCCCAGGTGTGGAACAGCGGCGCCTCGATCAGCATCCGCTCGTGCACCTGGAACGGGATGCGCGACAGGATCGAGGCCAGCGGCGTCAGGCCGGGCCGCGAGTGCCGGTCGGCGCCCTTGGGCGTGCCGGTGGTGCCGCTGCTCAGCATGATGGTGCGGCCGGGGCGGTCGGGCGGCACCAGGCGCGCGGCGGGCGCGCCGGCGATCAGGTCCTCCATCGCGGCGCCGGTGGTGACGGTGTGCACGCCCTCAGGGACCGCCTGGAGGAACTCGGCGAACTCGGGGTCGGCGATGACCACTCCCACGTGCTGCTGCCGCAGGACGGCGACGAGCTGGTCCACGCTCATCCCGGTGTTGAGCATCACCAGGTCCGCGCCGCGCTTGCTGCACGCCACCAGCGCCTCGACCATGCCGCGGTGGTTGCGGCAGAGCACGGCCACGCGGGGCGTGCGGCCGAACCTGCCGAGGGCGAGGGCGAGCCGGTCGGTGCGGGCGTCGGCCTGCCCGTAGGTGAGCGCGCCCTCCTCGTCGACCAGCGCGAGGCGTTCGGGGTCGCGGGCGGCCGCCGAGGCGAAGGTGCCGCCCAGTAGCGTGCCCCAGCGTTTCAGCGCCGTGAGCTGCCGCGCCACCCGGGCGGGCGGTCCGGGCCGCCACAGGCCGCTGCGGGCGAACATCGCGCCCGTCCGGGCGACCGTGCGCGCTCCCTGCTGGAACGACCCGCCGAGGTCCGATGGTCCGATCATGTGCCGTCACCGCCGCTTGATCGTTGCCTGCCGTGCGCCGAACGCTACGGGCGGGCCGCGGTCCGGCACTGCTGACCGGGGCCAGGGATCGCGCGGCGGGGTTGTCATCCGCCTGACAATTGTCCTTCGCGGGCCCCGGACGGGCCGCCCCGCCGGGGCTAGGCTGGCGGCCATGCCCGGTGCCGAGCCGCCCCGCCGCCCCTCGTTCCGGCGGCTGTCGTCCGACCGCCGCCGCGAGGAGATCATCACGGCGGCGGTGACGCTGTTCGGGGACCGCCCGGCGGCCGAGGTGTCGATCGACGACGTGGCGGCGGCCGCCGGGACCTCGCGGTCGTCGGTGTACCGCTACTTCGACGGCGAGGGCGAGCTGTACGAGGCCGCCGTGCAGCGGGTCGGCGCGGAGCTGGTCGCGCGGCTGGACGGGGTCGCCGAGTGGCCGCCGTCGGTGGGGCTGCTGGAGCGGCTCCGCCTCTACATGGACTTCCTGGAGGAGTACTCCGGCGGGTACGTGCAGTTCCTCGGCGGCGGCGCGGCGCGCGCGCCGGACGCGGCGCTGGCCGCCGCCCAGCACGTGCGCGACCGGATCGCCGGGATGACCTACCGGGTGCTCCAGGTGGAGGAGCCGGGGCCGGTGCTGCGCACGACCGTGCAGGCGTGGATCGCCGGGGTGGAGTGGACCGGCATCCGCTGGCTGCGGACCGGCGAGCCCGACCGCCCCACCCTGGAGGCGCTGCTGTCCACCCAGCTCGCGGTGATGCTGGCGGGCGCGGCGACGCAGGACGAGGCGGTCGCCGAGCGGGTGGCGTGGCTGATGGAGGTCGAGCCGCCGGACTCGGCGTTCGGCGCGATGGTGCGGATGGTGGCCGGGGCGTTCGACCGGCGCTCGCTGGCGGGCCTCGCCAAGTTCCTCGCCTTCGAGGAGAGCGCACCGGCCTGAAGCCCCGCCGAGCCGGCCCCCGCCGGGCAGAGACCCACCAGGCCGGCGCCCGCCGGGCCGACACCCGCCGAGCCGGCGCCCACCAGGCCGACACCCCCTAGGCCGGCGCCGTCAGCGGCGCGCGGTCGTCGGCCGCGCCCGCCTGCCGGGCCCGCAGGATCATCTCCAGCTCCAGGCAGCGGCGCGGGTCCTGGAGGTCGGCGCCGAACAGCTCCTCCAGGTGCCGCAGCCGGTAGCGGACCGTCTGCGGGTGGACGTGCAGCCGGCTGCCCGCCTCGGTGGCGTTGAAGTTGTTCTCCAGCAGCGACAGCAGCGTCTCGGTGAGGCGCTCGGCCTGCACCGGCGACAGCGCGCGCAGCGGGGCCAGCCGGGAGGCGGCGGCGCGCTCGATGAGGTCCTCGGCCAGGAAGATCACCAGCGTGGGCACGTGGTCCATGCAGCGCACCACCCCGTCGGCCGGGATGCGGCCGCGCCGGGTCAGCGCCAGCGCCTGGCGCGCCCAGCGCAGCGACTCGGCGGCCTGGGCGGGCGGCACGGTCGGGCCGATCACCACCGTCCAGTCCCGCAGCAGCGCCTCCAGCAGCCGGGAGCGGCCGGGGCCGTCGGGGTCGGGCAGCAGCAGGCAGGGCTCGGTGCGGGCGAGGTCCACCAGCACGTCGGGCGGCAGGGCGGGCGACAGCGCGCGCGGCGGGCCGGACGGCGGCGCGGGCGGCGAGGCGGACGGCGGGCCGGGCGGCTGCGGAGCGGCGCCGGGCCGGGGGGCCAGCGCCACCGCCGCCAGGGTGCGCGGCGGCCGCCATCCGGCGGCGCGGGCGGCGTCGGCGAGGACGGTGCCGGTGCGGTCGGCGGGCTCGCCGTTCAGCAGCAGTTGCAGCAGCCGCGCGCGGCGGCGCTGCACCGCCTCGTCGCTGCCGGCGGCCTCGGTGTCGTAGCCGTGCGCGACCTGCCCGGCGACCGCGTCCAGGAAGGCGAACTGGGCCTCGGCGATGCGGCCGAGGGTGGCCCGGTCGACCTCCAGGGTCTCGGCCAGCGAGGTCAGGGTGCGCCAGATCGCCTGCGCCGAGCGGCGCAGCGCGCTGTGCATCTCCTCGGGGTCGCGGCCGCGCACCGCCATGCGGCGGCCGATCTCGCGGTAGGCGGCGGCGATGCCGGGCCAGGCGGTGCGCGGATGCTCGGCCAGGTCGTAGAAGTGCCGCAGGCCGTCCACGATGGCGGCGCGCAGTTCGCCGGCGGCCACATCGCCGGTGCTGTCCTGCGCGCCGCCGGTCAGGTCGGCCAGCAGGCCGTCGGCGGCGGCGCCGACGAGCGGGCGCATCCGCCGCACCAGGTCCGGCGGGATGGCCTCGAAGGGGCGCGGATCCGGATCGGACTGTGTCATCGAACGACTCCCCATGAACGGTGCAGACCGCTGTGAAACCGTGAGTCCCACAAGGATGCAGCACGCGCGCCGGTCGATGATTGTCACAGATTTGAGCAACTTCCCCGGGGGTGCCCGAGTCACGCTGACAAGCATGTGAAGTACGCGCAGCTCAACCGGTATTTGGAGCAGATTCAAAAGCGCGCCGCGCGCCCGGGAAAGGCCGGAATGCGCGCCGAAGCTTATGAGATCGACAGTCCAATTACGGAACGGGCGATCCCAGAGGGCCTTCGGCGTCGGGCCGGATCGGCCCCGCGCGCAGGATCAGCTCCAGCTCCAGGCAGCGCCGGGGGTCGCGCAGGTCGTCGCCGAACAGCGTCTGCAGCTGCCGCAGCCGGTACCGCACCGTCTGCGGGTGCAGCCGCAGCCGCCGCCCCGCCTGCACGGCGTTGAAGTTGTGCTCCAGCAGCACCCGCAGCGTCCGGGTGAGCCGGTCGCGCTGCGCCGGGGACAACGAGCGCAGCGGGGCCAGCCGGGTCTGCGCCGCGTCCTCGATCAGCTCGCCCGCGCGGAACACCACCAGCGACGGCAGGTGCTCGGCCCCGCGCACCAGCCCGGCGCCGTCGATGAGGCCGCGCCGCACCAGCGTCAGGGTGTCGCGCGCCCAGCGCAGCGACTCGGCGGCGCGCCCGGCGGGCACGGGCGGGCCGAGCGCGACCACCCAGTCGCGGAGCAGGGGCTTCAGCGCGTCGGTCACCGCGTCGCCGCCGGCATGGCCGGAGTCGGAGTCGGAGTCGGGCAGCAGCAAGGCGGGTTCGGGCATGGAGAAGTCCACCAGTGCCCCGTCGGGCACCTCCAGCGGGGCATTGCACTGGGCGGCGGCGCGGACGGCGCGCGGAGCGGCGTCCCGGCGGCACAGCGCGACGGCCGTCACCCGGCCCGGGATCGGCCAGCCCGCCGCCGCCGCGAGGGGGCCGAGCGCGGCCGGGTCGGCGGGGGGCTCGGCCAGCAGGAGCGCCAGCAGGCGGGCGCGCTGCAGGCGCAGGTTCTCGGCGGACTCGCGGGCCGCGTCCCGGTACCCCTCTGCGACCGCCTGCGTGACGGCCTCCAGGTAGCAGAACTGGGCCTCGGCCACCAGCCGCAGCGTGCCGGGGTCCAGGTCCATCGCCTCCAGCAGGTCGGCGACGGTGCGCCAGGCCGCCAGCGCCGCGTCCCGGAGCGCGCGGTGCGCGGCGGCGGGGGCGCGGCCGTCGCGGGCCAGGTCCCGGCCGGCCGTCCGGTAGTGCGCCGCCAGCCGCTCCCGCCCGGCGACCGGATCGGCGAGCAGGCCGCCCAGCAGCCGCGCCTCCGGGCCGGGGAGGCCGTCCAGGGCCGTCCTGAGCACTTCTCCGGCCCGGCCGGAAATCGCCGTGAACGCGTGCTCGTCCAATGATGCCGTCATTTCCGCACTCCCCCAGGCCGTCGGATTGGACGGGACAAGGATTGCCCACACGAGGCGTCCACCGATTGTGGCCAGGGAAATACGTTCACCCGAAAAGTGTCCAGCCGGATGACAATCGCCATTCCGAGCGGCGACGCCGTCCCAGTCCAGCGGGCCTTCCCGCCGCCGCGGCCGCGCACCGGACCCGTCGGTCGCGGGCCGGTGAACGGTCCGACTTTCTCGCTTGGACCGTGCCCGCGAAATGGTTCGGCCACTCGCGCCGGGACCACTGGACGACAGGCTCCGCATTAAAGACGGGCCGGTTTCCGAACATTGCTCTAAAAAAGCCCGCCCGCCGTGCAGGAGAGGAGATCCTGCGCGGCGGGCGGGTGGCCGGCGGGGCGCCGGTCAGGACTTGCCGGGCGCGGTCTTGCAGTTGGCGGCGTTGTCGAACGCCTTGGTCAGCGCCGGGTTGGCCCGCAGGTCCTCCTTGGGCCCGCGGTAGGTGGCGGAGGCGACCATCACCTTCGAGAGCTTCTGCATCTCGCGCTGGAGCGAGCGCTGGTCGGTGACCTGCACCTTGCTCAGGCGCGCGCGGGCCTGCTCGACGGAGGCGCGGGTGGTGCGCAGCTTGGCGAGCGCCTGGTCCACCGAGCCCTGGCCGCCCGACACCGGCGGCGATCCGACGCCCTGGAGGCCCGCCTCCATCGCCTTGAGGCGGGTGGAGACGTCGCCAAGGAACACCACCACGTTCCTCTTGTACTGCTTGGGGTCGCTGCTGGTGGACGGCAGCACCACCTTGGCGGCGCTCTGCTCCACCGCCCCGCACACCTTGGTCGCCCAGGCGACCTCGGGCGTCTTGGCCGGGTCCTTCTTGTCGTCGCCGCCGCAGCCGGCGAGCGCGCCGGCGGCGGTCCCGGCGAGGGTGAGGGCGATGATGAGGCGTTTCATGGTCATGTCTCCTCGCAGTTGGGGGTGGCCGGCTTGCCGGCGAGGCGGTCGGCGATGAAGGCCAGCGCGTCGGCGTTGCCGCGGGCGACGCCGGTGATGTGGCCGACGGGGTAGGTCTTCCAGGTGTCGGAGACGCCGAGCGAGCAGTACTTGTCGCGCAGCGCCTTGTCCTGGGGGAAGGCGACGATGTCGTCCTCGGTGCCGTGGTAGTGGAACACCGGGACCTTGATGGCGGTGCCGCCGAGCTTGTTCTCGGCGACGCGCGCCAGCCACGGCTTGTCCAGGAACGGCGACTTGGTGAGGTAGTCGCTGGTGCGCTTGCCCTGGTACTCGGTGATCAGCTCCAGCGTGCAGGCGTCCTTCTGCATGGCGGCGAACGCGGCGCGCCCGGCGTCGTTGAAGTAGGAGTCGAGCTTCAGGTCGGGGTAGGCGTTGTCCAGGCCGATCAGCGCGTAGGCCAGGAACCCGAAGCCGAGCTTGCCGTTCAGCGGCAGCGACACCAGCGTCAGGTCGGCCGGGACGCCGCCGCCGACCACGGCGGTCAGCTTCAGCTCCGGCGCGTACTCGGGCTGGAGCTGCCCGGCCCACATGGCCGCGCCGCCGCCCTGGGAGTAGCCGCGGAACACCACCGGCGCGGTCGGCGACAGCTTGGCGGCGGGCAGGCGCTGCGCGGCGCGCACGCCGTCCATCAGCGCCGGGCCCATCGCCTTGCCGGACATGTAGGTCGTCTTGGGCGTCGGCTTGTAGCCCTCGTAGTCGGTGACCGCGACGGCGTACCCGGCCTTGAGCATCCCGTTCAGCGCGGCCTGCTCGTAGAAGGCGCCCTGGTCGATGAACTTCGACGGCGCGCACCGGAACGCCGGGCCGCTGGTGCCGGGCCCGAACCCGACGATCGGGGCGGCGGCCGGGTCGGCGCCCTTGGGCACCAGGACCGTGCCGGTGACGGCGTTGCGCTCGCCGAGCGCGGTGGTGGACAGGTACATGACCTGCCAGGCGTCGGCGAGCGCGCGGGCGCCGGGCGGCCCGGCCTTGGCGGGGCGCCAGCGGATCACGTCGCCGGGCTTGCCCTCGGGCAGCGGGCTCGGCGGCACGTAGAACTCGTCGCCGGGCGGCGCGGGGTCGCCGGGCGCGGCCGTCACGCCGGCGGTCTGCGGGGCGGCCTGCGCCGCGGCGCGCGGCGCGGCCGTCGCGACCGGGGCGGTCGCCGCCCAGGCGCACAGCGACAGCGCGGCGGCCACCGGAACGAGGGCCCGGCCGGACCGGGGGAACTTTCCGAACATCGGTCGAACCTCCTTCACTGACCGGTCGCGGGCTTGGGGGCGAGCTGGAGCGCGATGGTGTTGCCCGGTCCGGCGAACGCGCTGCTGACCAGGCCGTTCAGGGCGCCGCAGCCGGTGAGGGGCGCCAGCTCGTAGCCGCCCTTGAGCGTGCCGCCCTTGGCCGGGTCGAACGCGCCGTCCGCGGCCAGGGCGACCTGCGACGGCCTCTCCGTCGTGCAGGTGTCGCCGCCGCCCAGCGGGATGCCGAACAGCGTGAACGAGGTGACCTTGGCGGCGACGGGGACGGGCTCCAGCTTCAGCGCCCCGCCGTTGAGGCTCCCGCTGAGCGGCTGCCGCGGTTCGAGGACGAGCCCGGCCTGGATCGGCAGGAAGCCGAAGAGCTTGAGGTCGCCCTTGGCCGGGGCCAGTTTCAGGGTGCCGGTGAACGCGCCGACCTCGTTGGTGGTGGCGTCCAGGCCGCCGGTCAGCGGGGCGGTGCCGCCGCCCGCCTTGACGGTGGTGGTGCCCGTGACGTCGTAGGCGTACTTGCCGCCGACGGGGCCGCCGCCGCCAACGGTGATCTCCGCCAGCTTGTTGTCCTGGCCCGGCTCCTGCACGCACTCGGACTCGAAGACGTCCAGGCCCGTCAGCGTGCCGTCGGACAGGCGCGGCGTGAGGGTGAGGACCAGGTCGTTCACCAGGATCTGCGCCTTGCCCGCCTTGTTGAAGCGGATGGAGGGCGCCTGGCCGCGCGCCTTGACCTCGACGCCGCCGGAGGCCGGCAGGGGCGTCTTGTCCAGGATCGCCGGGATCTTCAACGACAGGTCGCCCTGGGCGGACTTGACCGTCACCCCGGCCGAGGCGGTGCCTTCGAGGGTGGCGGCGCCGACCACGTTCAGGCCCTGCACGGACTTGGCCCCGACCTCCGAGACGGTGTCCACCACGATCGGCGGCAGCGGCTTGCCGACGTCGACGGTCTCGGGGATGTCGGTGGCCAGCCGCACGGTCACCGGCTGCGCGCCGAGCAGGGGGAACTGGCACTGGTACTTCAACGACAGCGACGCCGGCTTGGCCGCCCTGGCGGGCGGTGCCGCGGCGGGGGCCGCCGCGGCGGGCGGCGCGGCCACCGCCGCGCCCGACAGCGCCAGGCCGGCGGCGGCCAGCATGGTCACGGCTTTCAAGGGCCACCTCTCATGGGGGCGGGTCGGAGGAGGAGGTCGAGAAGACGGATCAGGTGCGCGGTTTGGGCGTCAGATCGAGATCGATGGTGTTGCCCTCGCCCGCGGTGAAGGCGCTCAGGATCGGGGTGAGCAGGTCGCAGTCCTTGAGGTCGGACAGCGCGTAGGCGCCCTTGAGCCTGCCGCCCTTGAGGGGGGCGAACTCGCCTTCGGAGGTCAGGCGGATGTCGGACGGCTCGACGGTCTTGCAGTTCTCGCCGCCGCCCAGCGGGACGCCGAACAGGGTGAAGGACGGCAGTTTGGTGATCACCTTGGAGTCGGCGGTCAGCGTGCCGTTCTTGAGGGTGCCGGTGGTCTTGCCCTGCGGCTCCAGCACGATCCCGGCCTGGACCGGCAGGAAGCCGAGGATCTTGAAGTCGCCCCTGGTCGGGTTCAGTGCGAGGTCGGCGCTGAACTCACCGGTGGACAGCTTCAGGTCGGCGTCGATCGTGCCCGTCAGCGGCGCGGTGCCGTTGGGGGCCTTGACGTAGGTGGAGCCCTTGAGGTCGTAGCCGTACTCGACGGAGCCGCCACCGGTGGTGGTGACGCTGGACGGAGCGGATGCCGGGGAGTAGTTGCCCATGGCGTCCTTGGCCTTGATGGTGAAGACGTAGGGCGTTCCGGGCGTCAGGCCACTGATCGTCGCGGTGGTCGCCGGCGCGGGCACGTCGGCGACCTTGCCGCCGTCCTTGCCGTAGACCTCGTAGCCGGCCAGGTCGCCGTCAGGGTCGGTGGAAGGGTCCCAGGTCAGCGTTGCCGCAGTGTTGGTGGCGATGGCCTGCACGTTCTGCGGGGCGGTGGGCGGGGTGCCGTGGACGACGTTGAAATTGACCAGTGTCTTGTAGGCGGACACGTTCTTGCACTGGATGTTCTTCATCGAGACGCCACCGGGGTCGTCGGGCACCTCGATCGGGCCGCCCTCCGAGTCCAGGGCCCTGACGTCCAGTGCCATGTCGCCCAGGTCGATGCGGCCGGAGGCCGGCTTGTTGAACCTGATGGCGGGCGCCGAGCCGTGGCCCTCCAGCACGAATCCGCCTCCGGGCGACACCTCGGTCCGCTTCAGAGTGATCGGCACCTTCAGACTGATGTCGCCCTGCGGGACCCGCACGATGAGCTGCGTCGTGGCGGTGCCCTCCAGCAGCCGTGCGCCGAGCAGGCTCAGGCCCGCGGCGGTGTCGGCGTTCACCCGCGCCTGCATGTCCAACTCGATCTTCGGGGGGAAGGTCCCGATCGGGACGGTCTCCGGAAAGTTCGTCTTGAACCTGGTGATGAGCTTCTGGTCGCGCACCACCGGGAACACGCAGTTGTGCTCGACGGTCAGCTCGGCGGTCGGCTCGGCCTGGGCCGACGCGGCCGGAGCCGGAGGCAGGCCGACCCCCGCCAGCACCGCCGCCGAGGCCACGATCGTGGCGATGGCCCT
The DNA here is from genome assembly GCA_044456955.1 of Spirillospora sp. NPDC050679. Lineage (GTDB taxonomy): Bacteria > Actinomycetota > Actinomycetes > Streptosporangiales > Streptosporangiaceae > Spirillospora. The sequence continues at coordinate 443,179 of JBITGK010000002.1, forward strand.
TCTGGGCTTTCCCTTCGTGCTCACTCGTCACCTCTCGTGTCGCGAAGCGGGGCAGGGCGGGGCGGGGGATCGGAAAGAGTCGGGGCTCGGAGGGGGTCCGGCCCCCGCCGCGCGCGGGCGGCGGGGGCCGGACGGGTGACCGTGGTCGGGTCGCCTCAGACGCGTCAGGTGCGCGGCTTGGGCGTCAGGTCCAGGTCGATGGTGTTGCCCTTGCCCGCGGTGAAGATGCTCAGGATCGGGGTGAGCAGGTTGCAGTCCTTGATCTCCGACAGCTCGTAGGTGCCCTTGAGCTTGCCGCCCTTCAGCGGCTCGAACTTGCCCTCGGAGGTCAGGCGGATGTCGGACGGCTTAACGGTCTTGCAGTTCTCGCCACCGCCCAGCGGGATGCCGAACAGGGTGAAGCTCGGCAGCTTGGTGACGACCTTGGAGTCGGCGACCAGCTGGCCGTTCTTCAGCGTGCCGGTGGTCTTGCCCTGGGGCTCCAGCACGATCCCGGCCTGCACGGGCAGGAAGCCCAGGATCTTGAAGTCGCCCTTGGTCGGGTTCAGCACCAGGTCGGCGGTGAAGTCACCGGTGGACAGCTTCAGGTCGGCGTCGATCGTGCCCGTCAGCGGCGCGGTGCCGTTGGGGGCCTTGACGAACGTCGAGCCCTTCAGGTTGTAGCCGTACTTGACGGTGCCGCCACCGCCGCCCTCCGTGGTCTTGATGGTGTAGGAGGTCGCGTTGGACTTGTTGCCCTTCTTGTCCTTGGCGGTGATGGCGAAGGTGTACTCGGTGTTGGCGGTCAGCCCGCCGATGGTGGCGGTGGACTCGGTCACCGACTGGGGCGCGGGGCCGCCGGTGACGTCGTACCCGGCCACGCCGGAGCCCTCGTCGGTCGAGTCGTCCCAGTCGAGCGTCACGCTGGTGGCGGTGGCGGTGCCGGTGACGTTGGCCGGGTCGGTGGGCGGCTTGGTGTCCTCGCCGCCGCCGCCACCGGTGGTGGTGACGTTGACCGCCGCGGAGGCCGCCGAGAAGTTGCCCTTGGCGTCCTTGGCCTTGACCGTGTAGGTGTAGGCCGTGTTGGGCGTCAGGCCGTTGATCGTCGCGGAGGTCGCGGTCGCGCCCACGTCGGCGACCTTGGCACCGCTCTTGTCGTAGACCTCGTAGCCGGCCAGGTCGCCGTCAGGGTCGGTGGAGGCGTCCCAGTTCACCGTCGCCGAGGTGTCGGCGGCGGTGCCCTTGACGTTCTGCGGGACGGTGGGCGCGCTGCCCACCTGGCCGCCGTCGGTGATGGTGAACTTGGCCAGCGTCTTGTTCGTCGAGAGGATCGTGCACTGCACGTTCTTCATCGAGACGCCGTCGGGGTCGTCCGGGATGTCCACCGGGTTGCCCGCCAGGTCCGACGCCTTCATGTTCAGCGTCAGGTTGCCCAGGTCGATCTGGCCGGGGCCCGGCTTGTTGAACTTGATGGCCGGCGCGGTGCCGCGGCCGGGGATGTCGAACTCCCCTTCCGTCGGGACCTTGGTCTTGTTCAGGGTGATCGGCACCTTCAGGCTCAGGTCGCCCTGCGGGGCCTTCACGGTGGTGGCCGCCGAGGCGGTGCCCTCCAGCTGCTCGGCGCCGACCAGGTTCAGGCCCGCCGTGGTGTCGGCGTTCACCCGGGACTGCACGTCCACCTCGATCTTCGGGGTGAAGGTGTTGACCGGGAGGGTCTCCGGGATGTCCGTCTTGATCTTCGCGACGATCTTCTGGTCGCGGACCAGCGGGAACACGCAGTTGTACTCGACGGTCAGCTCGGCGGGCTTGGCCATCGCCGGCGGGGCCGACAGCAGGCTGCCGCCCGCCACCGCGGCGGCCACGGTCGCGATGATGGCGGCCGACCTTCTGGACTTTCTCTTCTCGCTCACTCGTTACCTCTCGTGTTACGAAGCAGTACGGGCTCACTCACTTGCCCCCGGGGGTCGTTCACCTCCAAAAGGCGGGCCCTGGTACGGGGTGGTAATTGCTCGGCCGCGTGGGGCGCCGAGCCGGGAACTCCGTGGATCAAGAGGCCGAGTCGGCCGAAGAGATCCCAGGTCGGCGTGGTGCCGGCCGGTTCTTCGACCTGCTCTGCCGGGGCTTTCGGGGGCTTGCCAGGCGGAAACTATCCGGCGCGGAACGCCAAGTCCATACATTCTTCGCCCGCCCCGGAAATTTCATAAGTAGTGAGCGATAAAGGCGCGCCGACTATCACGCGGCGGCAATCGGGGCAGGATAGGCACCGGGCGCGGACGCCCTTTGCGCGCCTCCGGTTTTCAGCGTCAGGCAATAAGTTCCGGCCGGTTTTCATCACCGGACGACGAGGGCGCCGCCGGGCGGGCGTTTCTTGTCGGGCGGTGAGCACGCGGGGGGCCGCTTTGTGTTCTCGCCGTACGGTGCGCCCCAGTGGTCTCTGTCACCCTTCGAGATGTCCTGGACCGCGGAGGGCCAGGCGCGCGGGGGTCCCCGCTCGGCGCGTCCCACCCCCCGCCGCGGTCCACGCGCGACCGTGCGGGCCGTCCCCGTCCCGCCGGTGCACCCGCCGCGCACGCGGCGGTCGAGGAGGTGCCCCGATGAAGCAGACGCTCGAACCGGGCGGGCTGGCGGAACCCACGTGGCAGCCCGCGCATCCGCTGCCCCGCCGCCTCGCCCAGGTGATGCGGCCGGAGCTGCCCGGCCTCACCGACGAGATCGTCACCGAGATCCGCCGTGCCATCCCCGAGTACGCCCGGCCCGCGGACGGCCCCTACGGGCAGGTGCTGCGCGCCGCGGTGCGCACGGCGCTCGGCGCGTTCGTGGACCGGATCGCGGCCGGCGGGCCGCTGCCCGGCGGCGCGTACGCCGACGGCGCGCGGCGGCTCGGCCGCTACGAGGCCCGCGAGGGCCGCAGCCTGGACACCCTCCAGGCGGCCTACCGGATCGGCGGGCAGGTGGCCTGGCGGCGGATCATGAAGGTCGCGCCGCGCTACGACGTCTCGTCGGCGATCATGTCGCGGCTGGCCGACGCGCTGTTCGTGTTCCTGGACGAGCTGGCGGCGCTGTCGCTGGACGGCTACCTGGAGGCGCGCGCCACCCCCGTCGCGCCGCTGGACGAGCGCCGCCGCGAGCTGCTGCGGCTGGTGCTGACCGGGGCCCCGGGCCCGGCGCTGATGGAGCTGGCCGAGGCGGCGCGCTGGCCGGTGCCGCGCGAGGCGACGCTGGTGGCGCTGCGGCCGGGCGCGCGGTGCGTGCGCAGCGCGCTGGACCGGGACCTGCTGGCCGAGTTCGGCGACGGCGAGCCGCACCTGCTGGTGCCGGGCCCGCTGACGCAGGGCCGCCGCACGATGCTGGAGGCGGCCTTCCCCGCCGGGGGCGCCGCCGCCGGGCTGACCGTCCCGCTGTCGCAGTCGGCCGACTCGCTGCGCTGGGCGCGGCGGGCGCTGGCGCTGGCCGCCGAGGGCGTGCTGGACGACGGGCCGGTGCTGGACTGCGCCGACCACCTGGTGCCCCTGTGGCTGATGGCCGACCAGGGCCTGCTGGACCAGCTCGCCCGCCGCCGGCTCGGGATGCTGGACTCGATGACCGAGGGCCAGCGCGAGCGCCTGGTGGAGACGCTGCGGACCTGGCTGGTCACCCGGGGCACCGCCGCCGAGATCGCCAAGCTGCTGCACATCCACCCGCAGACGGTGCGCTACCGGATGCGCAAGATCGAGCAGATCCTCGGCGACCAGCTGGAGGACCCCGAGTCCCGCTTCGGGATCGAGGTCGTGCTGCGGGCGATGGAGCTGCGGGAGCGCGCCGACCACTGAGCCCCGGCGCGGGGCGGGCGGGCCCTTCCCGCCCCGCGCCGGGCGCGTCCGCGCCCGTGGACGCGCCCGTGGACGCGCCCGGCGCCGTCAGCGCCGTCAGCGCCGTCAGCGCCGTCAGCGCGGGATGTTGCGCAGGTTGCTCTTGGCCATGTTCAGCATCTTGCCGACGCCCCCGTCCAGCACGGTCTTGCCCGCCGCCAGCGCGAAGCCCTTCACCTGCGTGCCGGTGATGTGCGGCGGGATCGACAGCGCATTGGGGTCGGTCACCACGTCCACCAGGAACGCGCCGGGCGCGGCGAGCGCGCGGGCCAGCGCGTCGCGCACGTCGCCGGGCTTCTCGACCCGCACCGACGGGATGCCGGCGGCGTGAGCGATCGCGGCGAAGTCCACCGGCGCGTGGTCGGTCTCGAAGGACGGCAGGCCGTCCACCATCATCTCCAGCTTCACCATGCCGAGCGAGGAGTTGTTGAACACCACGGTCTTGACCGGCAGCCCGTGCAGCTTCACCGTCAGCAGCTCGCCCATCAGCATGCCGAGGCCGCCGTCGCCCGACAGCGAGACGACCTGCCGGCCCGGGGCGGCGAGCTGGGCGCCGATGGCGTGCGGCAGGGCGTTGGCCATGGAGCCGTGCACGAACGAGCCCATGACGCGGCGGCGGCCGTTGGGCGTCAGGTAGCGCGCCGCCCACACGTTGCACATGCCGGTGTCCACGGTGAAGACCGCGTCGTCGGCGGCGAGGTCGTCCAGGACGTCGGCGACGTACTCGGGGTGGATCGGGGTGTGCTTGGCGATGTCGGCGGTGTAGGCGTCCACGACCTTCTTGAGCAGCTTGTAGTGCTCGCGCAGCATCTCGTCCAGGTAGGATTGGTCGCTCTTCTGCGCGACCTTCGGCAGCAGCGCGCGCAGCGTCTCGCCGACGTCGCCGTGCACGGCCAGCTCCAGCGGCGTGCGGCGGCCCATGCGCGCCGGGTCGTGGTCGATCTGGACGGTGTTGCGGCCCGGCAGGAACGCCTCGTAGGGGAAGTCGGTGCCGACCAGCACCACCAGGTCGGCCTCGTGCATGGCCTTGTAGCAGGCCCCGTACCCGAGCAGGCCGCTCATGCCCACGTCGTAGGGGTTGTCGTACTGGATCCACTCCTTGCCGCGCAGCGAGTGGCCGACCGGCGCGTGCACGCGGGCGGCCAGCTCCATGACCTCGGCGTGCGCGTTCCGCACGCCCGCGCCGCAGAAGAGCATGACCTTCTCGGCCGCGTTGACCATCGTGGCGAGCTGCTCGACCTGGTCGGCGGGCGGGCGGACCGTCCCCTGCCGGACCAGCAGGTCGCTGGCGCCGGTGGCCGACGCGGCGTCCTGGCTCGCGGTGTCGCCGGGCAGCACGACCACCGAGACGCCGCCCCGGCCGACCGCGTGCTGGATCGCGGTCCGCAGGACGCGCGGCATCTGCGCGGGGCCGTTGATCAGCTCGCAGTAGTGGCTGCACTCGGTGAACAGCCGCTCGGGGTGGGTCTCCTGGAAGAAGCCGGTGCCGATCTCGTTGCTGGGGATCTGCGAGGCCAGCGCCAGGACCGGCGCGCCCGACCTGTGCGCGTCGTACAGGCCGTTGACCAGGTGGGTGTTGCCGGGGCCGCAGCTGCCCGCGCAGACCGCGAGCCGCCCGGTGAGCTGGGCCTCGGCCGCGGCGGCGAATGCGCCGGCCTCCTCGTTGCGGACGTGCACCCACTCGATGCCGTCGGTGCGCCGCACCGCGTCCACGACGGGGTTCAGGCTGTCGCCCACGACCCCGTAGATGCGCCGGACGCCCGCCTGGCGCAGCACCTCGATGAACTGTTCCGCGACCGTGGTGGCCATGACCGCACTCCCCCTCCGCTCGGGCACGAGGCCCACGACCTGAGGAGATGCCCGGCGATCTTCGGCCTAACCCCGGCCGGGCCGGGTAGGCGGGGAACATGGGGGAGACCACCGGCATCCGGCTGCGCCGCGTGTACGAGGACCCGGAGCCCGAGGACGGGGCGCGGGTCCTGGTGGACCGGCTGTGGCCGCGCGGGCTGTCGAAGGAGCGCGCCGCGCTGGCGCGCTGGGACAAGGACGTCGCGCCGTCCGACGGGCTGCGCCGCTGGTACGGGCACGATCCGGCCAAGCGGGCGGAGTTCCGCGAGCGCTACGGGGCCGAGCTGGACGAGCGCGCCGACGCGGTCGCCGAGCTGCGCGAGGCCGCCCGGTCCGGCCCGCTGACGCTGCTGACCGCGACCAGGGACGTCGAGAGCAGCCACCTGCCCGTCCTGGCCGAGCGGCTGCGCGGCTGAACTGCGCCTTTTGGTGGTCTTTATAAGCCCCTGAGGGCTTGCGCCGACCGGAGCCGCGGGTAGGTGATCAACGTTCGGCGATGCTCGTCCCAGCAGGAAGAAGAGCCATGTCCAGAACGTTGCCCGTCTCCGTCGCGGCCGGTATGGCTGCGACCCTGCTCCTGACCGCCTCGGCCTGCGGGAAGGAGGTGGACACGTCCCTGTCCGGCGTCACGGGGTCGGCGACGCCGTCCGGGTCCGCGGCGACCTCGGGCCAGGCGTCCCCGGGCTCGCCGTCCCCGACCGGGTCGATGGGCCAGACCGGCTCGCCGTCCCCGTCCGGCACCGGCACCGGCACCGGCGGATCAGGCGACCGCCTGGCCACGGGCCCGGGATCGCTCGCCAACCCCCAGGTGACCGCCAAGCTGGACGACGCCGACGGCCAGCGCCCCGAGGGCCTGGCGCTGGAGCCCGACGGCGCCGCCAACGTGACCTTCGGCGGCAAGGCGCACCAGATCGCCCGCGTCGGCACCGACGGGAACGTCAAGGTCCTGGCCACCATGCCCGCGCCTGAGGGCGATGCCGCCGGCCCGTCCGGCATCACGCGCGGCTCCAACGGCACCCTGTACGTCGCCAACGCGGCGGGCAGCGCCGACCAGAACGGCGTCTGGCGGCTGCCCCGCGGCGCCAAGCCGAGCCGGGTCGCCTCGCTGCCCGCCGACGCGGCCGCCAAGGGCGTGGCGATCGACGAGGGCAGCGGCGACATCTACCTGACCGAGCACGCCAAGGGCCAGATCTGGAAGATCCGCGCCCATGACGACAAGGCGACGCTCTGGGCGCAGGGCGACGAGCTGGCCGGCTCCGGGGGCGACTCGGGCGGCGGCGCGAGCGGCGTCGAGGTGCGCGGCGGCGCGGTGTGGACGACCAACGCCGACAAGGGCACGCTGGTGCGCGTCCCGATCAAGGGCGACGGCTCCGCCGGGGACCCCGAGGTCAAGGCCACCGACCTCAAGGGCGCCGGGGACCTGGCGTTCACCCAGGGCACCGACGACGTGGCCCTGGTGACGCGGGAGTCGGCGAACCAGGTCGTCCGGGTGAAGTCCGACGGCACCCACGAGCCGGTGCTGAACGCGCAGAGCGGCCTGGCGGGCCCGACCTCGGTGGTCGTCCGCGAGGGCAAGGCGCACATCGCCAACGCGGGCACCGACGACAAGAAGGAGCCGGGCCTGCTGACGGCCGACGTCCAGCGGTGACCCGGCGGGCGGAGCGGCGGCGGCCGCGGTCCGGCGGCTCCGGCCGTCAGACCGCGGCCGCCGCGGTCGCGGTCGCGGTCTCGGTCGCGGCCGGGAGCCCGTCGCGCGAGACCAGGGCCGCGTAGCGGCCGTCCAGGGCCAGCAGCTCCTCGTGGGTGCCGCGCTCGGCGACCCGGCCGCGGTCCAGGACGATGATCTGGTCGGCGTCGCGGACGGTGGACAGCCGGTGCGCGATGGTGATGGTGGTGCGGCCCTGCGCCAGGGCGTCGATGGCGTCCTGGACGGCCTGCTCGGTCCGGGTGTCCAGCGCGCTGGTCGCCTCGTCCAGCACCAGCACCGGCGGGTTGCGCAGGATCGTGCGGGCGATCGCCAGGCGCTGCTTCTCGCCGCCGGAGAAGCGGTAGCCGCGCTCGCCGACCATCGTGTCGTAGCCGTCGGGCAGCGCCGCGATGTGGTCGTGGATCTGGGCGGCGCGGGCGGCGGCGACCAGCTCCTCGTCGGTCGCCTCGGGCTTGGCGAAGCGCAGGTTGTCGGCGACCGAGGCGTGGAACAGGTAGGTCTCCTGGGAGACCACGCCGACCGCGTCCGACAGGTCGGCGAACGACAGCTCGCGCACGTCCACGCCGTCGATGGTGACCCGGCCCGAGGTCACGTCGTACAGCCGGGGCACCAGGTAGCTGAGGGTGGTCTTGCCCGACCCGGTCTCGCCGACCACGGCGAGGTGCGTCCCGGCGGGGACGGTCACGTCCACCTCGCGCAGGGCGGGGGCGTCGGGGCCGTAGGAGAAGCCGACGTGCTCGAAGCGGACGTCGCCGCGCGCCTTCGGCAGCGGGGTCGGCTCCGCGGGCTCGGTGATGTCGGGCTCCAGGTCGAGGTACTCGAAGATCCGGTGGAACAGGGCCATCGAGCTCTGCACGTCCACGCCGGTCTGCAGCAGCATCACCATCGGGCGCAGCAGGCCCGACTGGAGCGTGGTGAAGGCGACCAGGGTGCCGATCGACACCAGCGGGGTGCCCCCGGCGGCGGTGAGCCCGGCCGCCCAGTAGATGACCGCGGGCATCGCGGACATCACGATCATGATGGTGGACTGCCGCCAGCGGCCCGCCATGCTGGAGCGGATCTCCAGGTCCACCAGGCCCCTGGACTCGGCGGCGAACTGCTCGGTCAGCGCCCTGGAGCGGCCCATCGTGCGGCCGAGCAGGACGCCGCTGACCGACAGCGACTCCTCCACGATCGCCGACATGGCGGCCATCTGGCCCTGCCGCTTTGAGGTGATCTTGCGGCGCTCGCTGCCGACGCGGCGGCTGATCCACACGAAGAACGGGAGCATGGCGAGCGACACCAGCGTCAGCCGCCAGTCCAGGAACACCATCGCGATGACGGTCGCGACCACCGAGGTGAAGTTGGAGACCAGCGAGGTGGCGGTGGAGGTCACCGTGGACTGCATGCCGCCGATGTCGTTGGCGATGCGCGACTGCACCTCGCCGGTGCGGGTCTGGGTGAAGAACGCCAGCGGCATGCGCTGGAGGTGGCCGTACACGGCGGTGCGCAGGTCGTGCATGACCCGCTGGCCCACGCCGGTGGACAGGTAGGTCTGCAGGACGCCGAACACGCTGGTGGCCACGGCGACCGCGACCATGCCGAGCGCCAGCAGCGTCAGCAGGCCGGTGCGGCCCTGCGGCAGCGCGACGTCCAGCACCTCGCGCAGCATGAACGGCGAGGCGAGGCCGACCAGCGACGACAGGCCGACCAGCAGGCCGACCAGGGCGAGGCGGCCCCGGTAGGGGCGGAAGAGGCGCAGGATGCGGCGGCCCTGGCGCGGCGGGGACCCGCCGGGGGCCTGGTCCGCGCCGAGGGCGCGGGGTTCGTCGGGGACAAGGGTCTTACCGGGGATCTCGGCGGTCCGAGGCTCTGGCTTCGACGTCACCGGCGGCTCCTTTCGTCAGCGGACACCCCGTTATAACTGAGCCAAGCTCATAATCATTCCCCGCAACTATGAGCTAGCCTCTAAGTATGGAAAGCGAGCTGGCCGACCTCCTGCTGCGGGCGGCGCGGCGGATGCGCCGCCATCAGACCGACCGCCTCGCCCCGCTCGGCCTCACCCCCGCCCAGGCGCGCGCCCTGCGCGTGATCACCGGCCACGCCCCGCTGCGCATGGTGGACCTGGCCGACCGGCTGGACATCGTGCCCCGCTCGGCCACCACGCTGGTGGACGCGCTGGAGGAGGCGGGCCTGGTCGCCCGCCGACCCGATCCGGCCAACCGCCGCTCGCTGCTGGTCGAGCCGACCGAGGCGGGCCTGGAGGCGCGCGCCCGCATGTCGGCGGTGCGGCGGGAGGCCGCCGAGGAGCTGTTCGCGCCGCTGACCGCCGAGCAGCGCGAGGCGCTGCTCGGCCTGCTGGGCGTGCTGGACGCGGCCGCGCCGCCGCGCGACTGCCCCCGCGATCGCCGAATGTGATCGTCCGGCCTCTGGCCCTTCTGATCATGCCAGCATATGGTGGCGGGGTTCGGACGTCCGTCCCCGCACCGAGGAGTGGTCGGCATGGCGCCAGAGCCCGTCCGAGAGCCCGCCCGAGAGCCCGTCCGAGAGCTAAGCCGCTTCCGACGCCGATTCGTTCCCGCCTCCGCGGGCCTCGCCGCGGCCGTCGTCGCGGCCGCCCTCCTCCCGGGCGCCCCCGCGAGCGCGGCTCCCCCCGCGCCGCCGCAGCGGGCGGCGCCGGGCGACGGCCCGTCCCGCACGGTCACGCTGGTGACCGGCGACAAGGTCACCGTCACGCCGAAGAAGAACGCCAAGCCCGACGTCGCGGTCGCCCCAGCCCCCGGCCGCAGAGTGGGCTACAGCGTCACCGTCACCAAAGACAAGATCACCGTGCTGCCGGTGGACGCCGCCGGGCTGGTCGCGGCGGGCCGCCTGGACCGCCGCCTGTTCGAGGTGGACCGGCTGCTGGCCTCCGGCTACGACGACGCGGAACGCGCCGCGCTGCCGCTCATCGTCAGGAAACCGACCGCCGCGCTCAAGTCGGGCGCGCGGCGGGTCCGTCAGGCCGGGCCGCTGACCGCCATGGACGCGCCCAAGGCCGGGATCGGCCGGACCTGGAAGGCGTTCGTCGCCGACGATTCGGCCCGGATGTGGCTGGACGGCAAGGTCAGGGCCGCGCTCGACAAGAGCGTCCCGCAGGTCGGCGCGCCCGCCGCCTGGGAGAAGGGCCTCACGGGCAAGGGCGTCAAGGTCGCGGTGCTCGACACCGGCGTGGACGCCGGCCACCCCGACCTCAAGGACAACCTCGCCGAGTCGAAGAACTTCACCACCGCGCCCTCGGCGGGGGACGTCTTCGGCCACGGCACGCACGTGGCGTCGGTCCTGGCCGGAACGGGCGCGGCCTCCGGCGGCAAGTACCGGGGCGTCGCTCCGGACGCGTCGGTCGTCAGCGGCAAGGTCGTCGGAGACGACGGCGAGGGCCTGGAGTCCTGGCTGATCGACGGCATGACCTGGGCCGCCAGGGAGGCCGGGGCGAGGGTCGTCAACCTCAGCATGACCTGCTTCTGCGACTCCCCGGCCGTCGATCCGGTCGAGCAGGCGATCAACGACCTGTCGGCCGAGACCGGCGCGCTGTTCGTCGGCGCGGCCGGCGATCTGGTCTGGCCCTTCCCCGGCATGGTGGCGCTGCCCGGCGCGGCCGCCGAGGCGCTGGGCGTGAGCAGCGTGGACGCCCAGGACCGGCCCGCGGTGTCCACCCAGGGGCCGCGCCCGTGGGACTACGCGGTCAAGCCCGAGATCATGGCGCCGGGCGTCGGGATCGTCGCCGCCCGCGCCAAGGGGAGCAACGTGGGCTCGCCGGTGGACGACGACTACACGCGCCTGTCGGGGACCTCGGTCGCCACGCCGCACGTCGCCGGGGCCGCCGCGATCCTCGCCCAGCAGCACCCGGACTGGGACGGCCGCCGCATCAAGTCCACCCTGATGGCCTCGGCCAAGCACCTGGACGGCGTGTCCATGCACGTCCAGGGCGCGGGCCGGGTGGACGTGGCCAAGGCCGTCGCCCAGCAGGTGTCGGCCTCCCCCGCCACCATCGGCGCCGACGCCAAGTGGCCCGACTCCGGCTCGGACCCCTACCAGCAGAAGATCGCCTACTCCAACGCCGGGGACGCGCCCGTCACCCTCGACCTGGCGGTCTCCCTGAGCACCCAGCAGGGCCAGGCGCTGCCCGCGAACGCCGCGCGGCTCGACCGGACGCAGGTCACCGTCCCGGCGAACGGCACCGCGACGGTCACGCTGGCCCTCGGCGGCGTGGACGGCGTCAAGCCCGGCCTGTACAGCGGCCACCTCACCGCCTCCGCAGGCGGCGCGCCCGTCGTCCGCACCCCCGCCAACGCCTACGTCGAGCCGCCGACCGCGAACGTGACGCTGCCGACCTACGGCCGCGACGGCGGGCCCGCGGGGCTGTACCCGTCGGTCATGCTCAGCAACCTGGACACCGGCGAGCACTTCGACGCGCAGACCACCCCCGACTCGGTCGGCCACGCCCGCGTCCCCCCGGGCCGCTACCTGCTCAGCGCGCACCTGCGCACCGGCACCGCGTGGGACACCGGCATCACGGAGATCGTCGAGTTCAAGGCGGGCGCCAACCGGCACGTGCTGGACGCCCGGCAGACCACCCCGGTGGACTTCACCAACGACACCCCGGGCGCGACCTTCGCCGAAGGACAGACCGTCGTCGGCTACGAGGGCGACAAGGTGCACACCTACTCCTTCGCCTACGCGACCCCGCAGCAGCGGATATCGCTGAAGCCGCTGCGCGCCCCGGACCTGAGCTACAGCGTGTCCTCCCTCTGGAAGAACGGTGACGCGCAGGTCTTCCGCGACCACCGGTTCACCCTCGGCGAGGTCCCGGCCGACCCGGCGCTGCACACCCGCAAGGCGCAGATGGCGCAGATCCGGACCACCGTCCGGTCGCAGGGGGCTTCGGCCACGGGCACGCTCCGCTGGAGCGCCATCCCCGAGCCGAGCGCCGCCCGCAGCGTCACCCTGGGCGTGGAGCGCGCGTTCCCCGCCACGTTCACGCTGTTCCTGCGGGCCGATCCGAAGATCGGCTGGAGCGCCGAGCTGAACACGCCGGGCGAAGGCACCGACCAGGGCACGCTGATGTTCCGCACCCGGCGCACCTACCGGCCCGGTCCCCAGGCCGACGTGTGGAACGCGGCGGTCATCGGCCCCAACCTGGTGGCCGGGGACAACACCCGCGAGGGCGACACGCTCTCGGTCACCTCCGCCTGCGCGGTGACCGGCGCGCTGGACGACTGCGGCTACGACGACACCACCCGGGGCACCCTCGCGCTCGCCCGCGACGGCGCGCAGATCGCCTCCCGCGAGATCAGGCCGGGCTGGCAGGCGGCCTGGATGAGCGCCAAGGTGCCCGCCGACGCCGCGACCTACACCCTGCACGAGAAGCTCACCCGCACCGGACCGCTCGCCACCGCGACCGACACGCTGTGGACGTTCCGGTCCGCGCCCGCCGCGGGCGAGCAGGCGCTCCCGCTGATGACGGTGGACCTGATGCCCGCCGGGCTGGACGACCGCAACCGGGCCAGGGCCGGGCGGGCGACGCTCGTCCCGTTCTGGGTGAAGCGCAACCCGGGCGCGCCCGCCGCCGCGATCGCCTCCAGCACGGTCGAGGCGTCGTTCGACGACGGGCGGACCTGGCGGAAGCTCCGGGTCACCGGCACCGCCGGGGCCGGGGCCGTGGCCGTGACGCCGCCCGCCGGGGCGGAGTTCGTGTCGCTGCGCGCCTCCGCCGCCGACCGCGACGGCAACGCCGTCGTGCAGACCGTCATCCGGGCCTACGGGCTCGGCTGACATGACGGAAGGGCCGGTGCCGCATGATGCGGCACCGGCCCTTCCACGTGTTCAGGCGATCAGTCGGCCAGCGCCCCGGCGGGCGCGGTCCGCTTCGCGTCGGCCGCGTCCGTCGCCTCGCCCTTCGCCGCGTCCTTCTCGGCGGGCAGGTCCAGGCTGTCGCGCAGTACGACCGGCTTGAGCGCGGCCGCCGCGATGATCCCGACGATCGCGATGGCCGCCGACACCAGGAAGATGTGCCCGGTGGCGTCGCCGTAGGCGCCGCGCACGATCTCCTGGATCGGGCCGGGCAGCGACTTGACGTCCAGCGTCCCGCCCGCGCCGCCCGACTGCGAGGCCGGGACGCCCAGCTTGGCCAGGCCGCCGGCGATGCTGGTGGCGACCTGGTTGGCCAGGATCGCGCCCAGCACCGACACGCCGATCGTGCCGCCGAGCGAGCGGAAGAACGTCACCGCGCCGCTCGCCGCGCCGATCTCGCGCAGCGGCACCGAGTTCTGCACCACCAGCACCAGGTTCTGCATCGACATGCCGACGCCCGCGCCGACCAGCAGCATCCCGAAGGCGATCAGGTACAGCGAGGTCTGGTGGTCCATGGTGGCCAGCACCGCGAACCCGACCGTCAGCACGATCGTGCCGGCCACGATGTAGCCCTTGACCTTGCCGGTCTTGGTGGTGAGCCGCCCGGCGACGGTGGAGGACACCAGCACGCCCACCATCATCGGGATGGTCAGCAGGCCCGCCTCGGTCGGGCTGTAGCCGCGGCCGATCTGGAAGTACTGGCCGAGGAACACCGAGCCGCCGAACATCGCCATGCCGACCGCGAGGCTCGCCACGATCGCGAGCGCGGTGTTGCGGCGCGCGATGACGTCCAGCGGGACGACCGGCTCGGCCACCCGCGACTCCACCCACACGGCGGCGGCCAGGATCACCACGCCCGCGCCGACCATGGCGCCGGTCTGCCAGGAGATCCAGCCGAAGTTCTTGTCGACGAAGGTGACCCAGATCAGCAGGGTGCTGACGCCGACCGCGATCAGCGTGGCGCCCCAGTAGTCGATCTTGGCGTCGGGGCGGCGCACGGTCGGCAGGTGCAGGGTCTTCTGCAGCAGCACGAACGCCACGGCCGCGAACGGCACGCCCACGAAGAAGCACCAGCGCCAGCCGAGCCAGGAGGTGTCCACGATCAGGCCGCCGAGCAGCGGGCCGCCCACGGTGGCCAGCGCCATGACCCCGCCGAGGATGCCGAAGTAGCGGCCCCGGTCGCGGGGGCTGATCATCGCGGCGATGACGATCTGCACCAGGATCTGCAGCCCGCCCATGCCGAGGCCCTGGAAGGCGCGGGCGGCGATGAGCTGGGCGGTGTCCTGGGCGAAGCCGGAGATCAGCGAGCCCAGCGTGAAGATCACGATGGACGCCTGGACCAGCACCTTCTTGTCGTACAGGTCCGCGAGCTTGCCCCAGATCGGGGTGGTGGCGGTGGACACCAGCAGGGTGGCGGTGACCACCCAGGTGTACTGCGACTGGGTGCCGTGCAGCGCGCCGATGATCTGCGGCAGCGCGGTGGAGACCACGGTGGCGCTGAGCATCGCCACGAACAGGGCCAGCAGGAGCCCGCTCAGGGCCTCCAGGATCTCGCGCCGGGACATCGGCGCCGCGGCTGTGGACGGTTCTGCGCTCAAGCGCGGCCTCCCGCGGGGTGCGTGGGTCGGATGGGAACACCGGTCTCAACACCGGACCGCCGCATATTATGCCCAGTGGGAAAAATTTCCCACTGAGAAAATTTTCCGTCCCGATAGGCTGGCCGCACCATGGAGAGCACGACGGGCCTGCGCGAGCGCAAGAAGGCCGCCACGCGCCAGGCACTGCACGACGCTGCGCTGCGGCTGACCCTCGAACACGGCCTCGACCGCGTCACGATCGAGGCGATCGCCGACGCCGCCGGGGTGTCGCGGCGCACCTTCTCCAACTACTTCGACGGCAAGGAGGACGCGCTCCTGTACGGCGACGAGGAGCGGATGCGCCAGCTGCTGGCCGCGTTCAGCGCCCGTCCCGCCGACGAGCCCGCCTGGGCCGCACTGCGCGGCGCCGTCCACCAGATGTTCGCCGAGCACGACTTCGACCCCAACCGGGCCGTGCGCACCCGGCTCGCCAAGCGGCACCCGTCGCTGCTGGAGCGCCAGCTCGCCCGCTTCGCCGAGCTGGAGCGCGACCTGGCCGAGCGGATCGCGGCGCGCGAGGGGCGCGACCCCGACGACCTGCGCTCCCGCGTGCTGGCCGCGTCCTTCCTGCTGGCGCTGCGGCTGGGCTCGCTCCGCTGGATCGAGGAGCAGCAGGCCCGGTCGCTGGCGGAGTGCATGGACGCGGTGATGGACGAGATCGCGCGCCCCTTCGGCTGAGACCCGCCTGACGCCCGCCCGAAGCCCGGTTCCGCCTAGGGCAGCAGCCCGTCCACCACGGCCCGCAGCCCCTCCTCGTAGGAGTCCCGCGCGGTGATCTCCACCCAGCGCCCCGACAGCTCGGCGAGCCGGGGGTGCGCGCCGGGGTCGAGCTCGGCGAACACCCGCTCCCGGTAGGTGGGCCGGCCCGCGCGCTCGGCGCGGCGGCGGGCCCCGGCGGCCCGGACCATGATCTCGCCGGCGGTGTAGAACCAGATCGTCCGGTAGGCGCGCACCGCCTGCTCGGGGGTGAGGCCGCAGGCCACCGCCGCGTCCACGATGTTCTCGGCGAACCACAGCCCGATCGGGGCGAGCAGGTCGTCACCGGTGATCACCTCGACGGCCCGGGGCCAGGCCGCCAGCACCCCGTGCATCGCGCGGGCCGTGGCGACGATCCGCTCGCGCGGGTCGTCCGGCAGCTCGGGCAGCTCCACCCCCGCGGCGTAGTCCTCCAGCAGCAGGAGCATCAGCTCGTCCTTGTCGCGCACGTGGTGGTACAGCGCCATGGGCGTGATCCGCAGCTCCCCCGCCAGCCGCCGCATCGTCAGCCGCTCGCCGCCCTCCTCGTCCATGACGCGCCGCGCCACCTGCACGATCTCCGCGCGGGAGACGCGGGGCGGGCGGCCTTTGCGGGGCGGCTGGGACGGCGGCATGCCCCCATCATCGCGCATCGCGCCCTGGACAGGGCCGCGGGCCGCGGTTACTTTCTATACATGTATAAAAATGATTCGGGACGGCCGGGAGCCGTCCTGGCGGCGGTGGCCACGGCCCAGTTCACCGTCGCCCTCGACATGTCCGTGGTGAACGTGGCGCTGCCCTCGGTCCGCGCCGCCCTCGGCTTCGCCCCCGTGGACCTGGCGTGGGTGGTGCACGCCTACGCGCTGGCCTTCGGCGGGTTCCTGCTGCTGGGCGGCCGGGCCTGCGACCTGTTCGGGCGGCGCCGGCTGTTCGCGTGGGGGCTGGCGGTGTTCGGCCTCGCCTCCCTCGCGGGCGGCCTGGCGCAGGCCCCCTGGCAGCTCGTCGCCGCCCGCGCGGTGCAGGGCCTGGCCGCCGCCGCGCTCGCCCCGGCCGGGCTGGCGATGCTGGCCACCGCCTTCACCGAGGGCCGGGCACGCGTCCGGGCGCTCGGCGTGTGGAGCGGGGTGAACGCGGTGGGCGGGGCCACCGGCGTGCTGGCGGGCGGCCTGCTGACCGAGTACGCGGGCTGGCGCTGGGTGATGCTGGTCAACGTCCCGATCATCGCGGGCGCGCTCGCGCTGACGGCGTCCGGCGTGCCCGCCGGGCCGCGCGCCGAGCGCCGCGACCGGCTCGACGTGCCCGGCGCGCTGCTGGCCACGGCCGGGACGGGCCTGCTGGTGTACGGCGTCGTGCGCACCGACCGGCACGGCTGGACGTCGGCGGCGACCCTCGGCACCCTCGCCCTGGCCGCAGTCCTGCTGGCCGCGTTCGTGTTCACCGAGGCGGTGCTCGCCAAGAGCCGGACGGCCGCGCCGCTGCTGCGGCCGGGCCTGCTGCGCAACCGCTGGGTGGCGGGCGCGAACGTGTTCGTGTTCCTCGCGGCGGCGGGCCAGTTCGCGGCGTTCTACTTCGTCTCCCTCTACATGCAGCAGGTGCTCGGCATGAGCGCGGCGGCCACGGGCGCGGCGTTCCTGCCGTTCTCGGCGGGCGCGGTGGCCGGCACGCTGGCCGGCACGCGGATCGCGGGCCTGCGCACGCCCCGCGCCGCGCTCGTGCCGGGCGCGCTGCTGGCGGCGGCGGGCATGGCGTGGTTCGCCCTGATCAGCCCGGCGGGGAGCTTCCTGGCCGACGTGCTGGGCCCGTCGCTGGTCGCCAGCGTCGGCGTCGGCATGTGCCTGGGCCCGGTGGCCGTCGCGGCGACCACGGGCGTGGCGGCGCACGAGGCCGGAACGGCGTCGGGGGTGCTCAACAGCGCCCGCCAGCTCGGCGGCGCCGTCGGCCTGGCGGCCCTGGTGACCCTGGCCGCCGCGCGCACCGGGACCCGCACCGGCGCGGCCGCGCTGAACGACGGCTACGCCGCCGCGCTCCTGGTCACCGGCGCCCTGTTCCTGGCCGCCGCGCTCATCGCCTTCTTCGTCCTGCCCTCCCGCGACACCGAGGACACCGCCTCCCCAGCGCCGGCGGACCCGGCGTCCCTGCCCGCGAAGACCGCCTGACCGAGCACCACGGAAAGGGAGCACCATGCTGATCGACCTGTTCACCAGCGGCGTCCGCCTGTTCGAGGACGGCCGGGTCCTGGCCGAGGAGGAGCGCCGCATGGACGGCGGCGCGGACGGCTGGACCGTCGCCGCCTTCCGCGTCGAGACCGACGAGGACGTGCACGGCGACCACTGGGAGATGCATCCGGCCGCCGAGGAGCTGGTGTCGGTGCTGTCCGGCGCGGCCCGGATGTACCTGCGCCCCGAGCGGGACGGCGCGCCGGAGGAGATGGTGCCGCTGGCCGCCGGCTCGGCGTTCGTCGTGCCGCGCGGCCGCTGGCACCGGCTGGAGCTGGACAGGCCCAGCGACCTGATGTCGATCACTTTGCGGCGCGGCACCCGCCTGGAGCGCCGCACCGCCGGCTGACGGGCCCGGTCACTCCAGCGGCGGCGGCTCGGTCAGCTCCTCGGGGACCTGCGGGAGCACCGAGCGGACGTAGTCCCGGGCCGCCGCCTCGGTGCCCACGTCCCGGCCGGTCTTCTCCGAGAGGAACCAGCGGTGCTCCAGCACCTCGTGGAACACCTCCACCTCCTCCAAGCGGCCCCGCAGCCCGGTCGGGACGGCCTGCGCCACCGGCTCGTACACCTCCGCCAGCCACCGGTTCGCGGCCACCACCTCCGGCACCGGGCGGCCGGTCTCGCGCTCCAGCCAGCCCCGGTAGGCGGCGATGTCGTTCAGCAGGCGGCGGGCCTGGTTCTCCTGCGCGTGCAGGCCGGTGCGGGCGAACAGGATGCGGCGGTGATGGCCGGGCTCGGCGACGCGCGTGCGCACGCGCAGCCGCACGCCCTCCTCGCCCGCGTCCACCAGTTCGACCTCGTCCACGTCGAAGCCGAGCGCGTTGATGCCGCGCAGCCGCTCGGCCACCCGGTAGCGCTGCTCGTCGGGGCGCAGCACCTCCTCGCGGGTCAGCTCGTGCCACAGCCCCTCGTAGCGGCGGACGGTGTCGTCGGCGACCGCGACCGGGTCCACCCCGGCGGGCAGCGTCCCGGCCGCGGAGAGGTCGAACAGCTCCCCGGCGATGCGCTCGCGCGCGAGGTCCACGTCGTAGCGGCGCTGCCCCTCCGACAGCGACGGGTGCAGTTCGGCGGTCTCGGCGTCCACCAGGTAGGCCGCGAACGCGCCCGCGTCCATGCGGAACAGCACGTTCGACAGCGAGCAGTCGCCCCACATGAACCCGGCCAGGTGCAGCCGGACCAGCAGCTCCACCAGCGCGTCCAGCAGCCGGTCGGTCGGCTGCCCGCCGCGCGGGCTCGCGAACAGCGCCCGGTAGGAGATCGAGTGCTCCAGGAACCGGGTCACCAGGACCGCGTCGGTGCCGGGCCCCCGCTCCACCACCGCGCCGATCGCCTCCACGGCGGGCAGGCCCAGCTCCCGCAGCCGCCGCAGCAGCCGGTACTCGCGGCGGGCCAGCCGGTCCGACAGCTCCTTCAGCGCGTAGACGGTCCCGCCCTCGGCGACGAACCGCACCACGTGCCGCGACAGGCCGCGCTGCCGGATCTCCACGATCCGGTCCTCGCGCCAGTCCGCCAGCGGCTCGCGCCACGGGAGGTCCAGCAGGCCCGCCGCCGCCTCCGCCGGCGGGCTGAACACGAAGTGCACGGCCCTAGGGGGACGACGCCCCGCCGCCGGAGATCGGCCCCTGGCCGGGCGGCGGCGCGGTTTCGGTCTCGCCCGGCGCGCCGGTCTCGCCCGCCGTGCCGGTCGCGGCGGCGGGGCCGGGCTCGGTCTGCTGGGCGCGGCGCTGGGCCTGCCTCGCCTTGTCGGCCTGGCGGCCGAGCGCCGCCACGCGCTCCTCGTCGCGGGTCAGGTTCTCGCCGGTCGCCGGGTCGAACACGTGCATCTTGGCGGTGTCGACCCACAGCTCCGCCTCGTCCCCGGCGGTGATGAGGCTGGCGGCGTCCAGCGCCACCACGGCCTGGGTGCGCATCTGGTCGCTGTCCAGCTCGCGCGACAGCTCGCGCAGCTGGTCGGCCAGGTCCTGCGGGGCCTCGTAGGGGACGTAGGCGTACTGCTCGTTGCCCAGCCACTCGGTGACGTCCACCCGCACCCGCACGGTCGCGCCCCGCGCCCGCTTCTCCTCGCCCACCAGCGACGCGTCCTCGAAGGCCTCGGGCCGGATGCCGACCAGCACCACCTTGCGCTCGCCCGCGACGCCCGCGCTGGGCAGGCCGCCGGTGTCGAAGTCGCCGATCGGGGTGCGCAGCCGCGCGCCCTCCACCTGCGCGGGCAGGAAGTTCATCGACGGCGAGCCGATGAACCCGGCCACGAACAGGTTGGCGGGCTGCTCGTACAGCTCGCGCGGGCTGCCGACCTGCTGCAGGACGCCCTTGCGCAGCACCGCGACGCGGTCGCCGAGCGTCATCGCCTCGGTCTGGTCGTGGGTGACGTAGACGGTGGTGACGCCGAGCCGCCGCTGGAGGCGGGAGATCTCGGTGCGCATCTGGCCGCGCAGCTTGGCGTCCAGGTTCGACAGCGGCTCGTCGAACAGGAACGCGTCGGCCTGCCGGACGATCGCGCGGCCCATCGCCACGCGCTGGCGCTGCCCGCCCGACAGGTTGGCGGGCTTGCGCTCCAGGTGCTCGGTGAGCTCCAGCAGGCCGGCGGTCTCACGGACGCGCCGGTCCACCTCCTCGCCGGGCTTCTTGGCCAGCCGCAGCGGGAAGGCGATGTTCTCGTAGACCGTCAGGTGCGGGTAGAGCGCGTAGTTCTGGAAGACCATCGACAGGTTGCGCTGCCGGGGCGCGACCTGGTTGACGACCCTGTCGCCGATCCGCATCTCGCCGGAGGTGATGTCCTCCAGCCCCACGATCATGCGCAGCAGGGTGGACTTGCCGCAGCCGGACGGCCCGACCAGGATCATGAACTCGCCGTCCTGGACGTCCAGGGACACGTCGTTCACGGCCGGGAAACCGTCGCCGTACTGCTTGACGATGTTCTTCATGGTGATGGCGGCCATTGCGCGGCTCCCCTATCCCTTGACGGCGCCGGACGTGAGCCCGGCCACGATGCGGCGCTGGAACAGCAGCACGATGACCACGACAGGGATCGTCACCACCACGGCGGCGGCGCAGATCGCGGTCGCGGGCTGCTCGAACTGCGACTCCCCGGTGAAGAACGCGAGCGCGGCCGGGACCGGTCGGGCGCGGTCGGAGGAGGTGAGCGAGATGCCGAACACGAAGTCGTTCCAGCAGAAGAAGAAGGTGAGGATCGCGGCGGTGAACACCCCGGGCGCGGCCAGCGGCACGATCACCTTGCGGAACGCCTGCCAGGTGGTGGCCCCGTCCACCTGCGCGGCCTGCTCCATCTCCCACGGGATCTCGCGGAAGAACGCCGACAGCGTCCAGATCGCCAGCGGCAGCGCGAACGAGATGTAGGGGATGATCAGCCCCGGCCAGGTGTCGTACAGCCCGACGTCGCGCCACAGGTTGAACAGCGGCCCGACCAGCGACACCACCGGGAACATCGCGATGGCCAGCGCGAACGACAGGATCGTCTTCTTGCCGGGGAACTCCAGCCGGGCGATCGCGTAGGCCACCAGCGTCGCGAACACCACCCCGACGAAGGTGGCGATCAGCGAGATGCCGATCGAGTTGACCAGCGCGGCGGTGAACAGGTCGGTGGCGAAGACCGTCTCGTAGTTCTCCCAGGTCCACCTGTCGGGCAGGAAGCCGGGGTTGTTGCCGACCTCGCCGGGCTGCTTGAACGACAGCATCACGATCCACAGGATCGGGAACAGCGACCAGAGGAGGATCAGCGCCGAGGCGGCGGTCCACAGCCACTTGGAACGGGCCGACTCCATCAGCGATCACCTCGCACCCGGGACAGGTCCACCCGGAATCCCTTGATGAACACCGCCGCGATGACCAGCACCGACAGGAACAGCAGCACGCCGACCGCGTTGCCCATGCCGATGGAGGTCCGCTCGATGCCCTGCCGGTAGGTCAGGAACGACAGCGACTCGGTGCCCTCCTGGCCCCGGGTCATGATGAAGATGTTGTCGAAGATCCGCCAGGCGTCCAGGGTGCGGAACAGCACCGCGACCATGATGGCGGCCTTCATGTTGGGCACCGTCACCCGCCACAGCCGCTGCCAGGCGGTCGCGCCGTCCACCGTGGCGGCCTCGCCGAGGTCGCCGGGCACCTGCGCGAGCCCGGCCAGCAGCAGCAGCGACACGAACGGCGTGGTCTTCCAGATCTCGGACAGGATGATCACGAACAGCGAGGACCAGCGGCCCGAGAACCAGGCGTAGTCGCCGAGGCCGAACCAGGGGTTGACGAAGCCCGAGGCCAGGTCGAAGGCGAAGAACCAGGCGAACGCCGAGATCACGGTGACGAAGCCGTAGGGCACCAGGATCGCGGTGCGCACCGTGCGCCGCCCGAAGACCGCCCGGTGCATCACCAGCGCCAGCCCGAACCCGATCACCAGCTCCACCGCCACCGTGATCGCGGTGATGACGAAGGTGGTGAGCACGTCGGACCAGAACAGGCCGTCGCTGAGCGCGGTCGCGTAGTTGGCGAACCACACGAACTCGCGGTCGTCGGGGGCGGTGAGCCGGTAGCTGAACATCGACAGCCACAGCGCGTTCAGCAGCGGGTAGGCCGTCACCAGCAGCATCACGACCACGGCCGGGGCGGCCAGCAGCAGGCCGAGCCGCCGCTCCGAACGGCTGCGGTCGGAGATCCGCGCCCGCTCGCGCCGGGGCGGCGCGGACGCCTTTTCCATCGTCGTCACAGTGCGCCTCCGGTCGTCACAGCAGGGCCTCGTCGCGCAGGACCTGGCGGATGAACTCCTCGGCGCGGCGCGGCGTGGAGGAGGGGTCCACCGAGGCCGGCGGGTGCCAGCGGCTCTGCACCGCGCCCGACACGTCGGTGTAGTAGGGCGTGATCGGCCGCGGCGCCGCGCGGTCGATCGAGTCGCGGATCAGCGGCGCCATCGGGAACTCCTTGACCACCTCGGGGTCGTCGAAGATCTCGGGCTTGGCCGCCGGGTTGCCGGAGTCGAGCATGTAGAACTTCATGTTCGCCGCGGAGGTGATGCACTTGACGGCCTCGACGGCGTGGGTGTCCTTGTACCTGCCGTAGGCGCCGATGCCGAGCTCGATGCCGCCGAAGGGGGGCTTGCTGTCCTGCCCGGCGGCGATCCTCGGGTAGGGGGCCCAGCCGAGGTCGGCGGGGATGGACTTGTCGATGACGCCGTCCTTGGCGTCGCCGTTCTCGGCCCGCCAGATGTAGCCCCAGTTGACCATGAAGCCGCCGCGCGCGCCGTTCAGCAGGGAGCGGGCGGCCTCCTCGTCGTCGGTGGCGATGGTGGGGCCGGCCGCCCGGGAGCGCGCGAGCTTGGCGATGACGGCGGCGGCCTGCCGCCCGGCCGGGGAGTCGATGTCGATGCCCGCCTCGTCACCGCGCTCGGCCCCGCTGATGATCTTCCCGCCGGCCGAGGCGATCAGGGCGTTGACCCAGACCATGTAGCCCTCGTACCGGTTGCCCTGAACGCCCACGGTGGTGCCGGTGCGCACCGCCGCGTCGATGAGCTTGTCCCAGGTGAAGTCGGGGGCCGACGGGTCGACGCCCGCCTTCTTGGCGACCGACTTGCGGTACCACAGCAGCTGGGTGTTGGCCCAGAACGGGGCCGCGTACAGCTTGCCCTCCCAGGTGGAGTTCTCCACCGCGGGCGGGAACACGCCCTGGGTGAACTGCGGCCGCTCGGCGTCGGTGAAGGGGCGCAGGAACCCGGCGTTGGCGGCTTCGGCGACGAACACCGGGTCCAGGCTCATGATGTCGAGCCCGGAGTCCTTGGCGGCCAGGCGCCGGACCAGCTGCTCGCGCTGCTGGGTGGCGTCGTTGGGCAGCACCGAGGTCTCGATCCGGTACCTGCCGCCGGACGCCCTGGTGCAGGAGGCGGCGAGCTTGGCCTGGCCCCCGCTGTCGGGATTGATGTACCACCGCATCGTGGGGGTGCCGCCGTCCCCACCGCAGGCCGCCAGCCCGCTGGCCAGCAACGCCAGCGCCGCCGCCCCCCGGGCGACGCGGCCTCGACCGCCGTACCGCTTCCTCGCTCGCTCGACCATGGGGCCTCCCGAAGCCTCCCACCACCTGCGGGCGCTTCGCCGGGCCGCATGCGTGGCGGGACCGATCTCCACTCAAACACCGGTCCTCGGGCATGTCGAGACACGATTCGCGCACGGTGAGGAAGTCCAGGCGCACCGGTCACACGTGGCGCACCGGGAACGCGCGGCGCAGGGGACGCGGCCGCCGATCCGAAAACTTCTCGTCTTTGGGCCTTGCCGCGCCGGGGACCGCTCATTACTCTCCAGTAGCCAAAACAGGAACGTGTTTCACTTTTCGGTCCCCACCACCCCGTAAGAGCGCCCCACCGGAAAGGCAGGCGACATGCCCCGCTCGCGAACCGGCCGCTCCCTCCTCCTGCTGGGCGGCCTCACCGCCCTCCTCGTGCCCGCCGCCCCCGCCCAGGCGGCCGCCCCCGCCAAGACCGACGCCGCCGCGCTGCGCGAGGTGATGTTCGTCGGCAACAACTGGGAGGGCGTCGCCGACGTCATCAAGTCCACCGGCGACTTCGCCAAGATCGGCCGCATCAACCTGATCCCCGACAAGGAGCAGCGGCTCCGCGAGATCTACCTCAACCCCGTCAGGCTGGCCTTCTTCCTCGGCATCCGCGAGACCGTGGGCGAGGGGCACGACCAGTACATCGACGACATGTACTCCACCCCCGACGGCTCGGCCGTCGTGGTCTCGCGGCCGAGCTTCGCCGACGTGGTCTCGGTCGACACCGCCACCGGCAAGGTCAAGTGGCGCTTCCCGGTCTCCGGCTACCGCGCCGACCACATGGCGGTCTCCCCCGACGGCACGCGCGTCGCGGTGTCGGCCTCCACCGGCAACACCGTCCACGTGCTGAACATCGAGACCGGCGCGCAGATCGGCTCGTTCGCGACCGGCGACAAGCCGCACGAGAACGTGTTCACCCGCGACGGCAAGATCTGGAACATGTCCATCGGCGAGGTCAACAACGACTTCGACGCGCCCTGGCAGGACTTCCTCAAGGGCGACCGCAAGATCACCGTGGCCGACGCCGCCACCCTCAAGGTGGTGCGGACCATCGACATGCGCCAGCGCCTGGACGCCTTCGGCCGCAAGGACTTCTCCGACGCGGTGCGCCCGGTCGCCTTCACCCCCGACGAGTCCAAGATGTACTTCCAGGTGTCGTTCTTCAACGGCTTCTTCGAGTACGACGTCGCCACCGACAAGATCACCCGGATGAAGACCCTGCCGGAGAACCCCGACACCAGCGACGACCGCAAGACCTTCGTCAACGACTCGCGCCACCACGGCATGTCCATGAACCCCGCCGGCACCAAGCTGTGCATCGCCGGCACCATGGACGACTACGCCACCGTCGTCGACCGCGCCACCCTCCAGGAGGGGCCGCTCGTCCCGGCGGCCAAGCCGTACTGGGCGACCGTCAGCGGCGACGGCAGGGCGTGCGTCATCTCCGAGAGCGCCGCCGACCGGGTGAGCGCGATCGACTTCGCCACCGGCCAGAAGATCGTCTCGGTGCCGGTGGGCGACCACCCGCAGCGCGTCCGCATCGGCCACGTCCCCGCGGGCTGGACCGGCACCACGGGCTGACCTGCTCCCGCCGATCCGGAACGTGGCGAAGGGCGCGGTTTCCCCTCCGGGAAGCCGCGCCCCTCGCTCGCCGGGGTCCGGGGCGTCAGTAGCCGCCCCCGTAGCCGCCCGGGCCGGCCCCCGGGTCCGAGCCGTAGCCGTCGCCGCCCCCGGCCCTGGTGGTGATCTTCTTGCCCGCGGGCGACACCGCCCACCAGACGTTCTGCACGGCCTGCCCCTTGGTGTCGCCGGCCTCCGCGTCCTTGGCGAAGTAGTACATGGGCCAGCCGTTGATCAGGAGCTGGCACTCGCCGGGCTTGCCGTCCCTGCGCTCGATGAAGCCCACCAGCGCCTTGTCCACGCCCTCGACCCTGAGCTTCTTGAAACCGTTGAACGGCACGACCGGCCACTTGGCCCGGCAGTCGCCCGAGCAGTTGCTCACCCTGGGCCGGTCCTTGTCGAACCGGTACATCGTCCGGCCCTTGCCGTCGGTGACGATCATGCCGAGCACCGGGTCCCGGCGGACCTTGACCGTCGTCCACCCGGCCCACCTGCCCCCGGCCGGCGCGCCCGCGCCGTTCTCCTCCCGGCCGGCCCGCGCGGGCGGCGCGGCGGCCTTCGCCCCGGCCTTCTTGCCGTCGGGCGCGCTGGCGAACCAGGTGCCGCCGACGCCCTGCCCCTTGACGTCGCCGGGGCTCTGGTCCTTGGCGTACTTGTACAGGGGCCAGCCGCCCAGCGTGACCTGCCACTTGCCGTCCGGGCGCCGCACCTTGCCGACCAGTGCCTCCTCCACCCCCTTGACCTGCGGGTCCCCCTCGCCCGCCCACATCGGCGGCCACGCCTTGGCGCAGGCGTCGGCGCAGGTGGAGGCGGGCGGCCGGGCGGTGTCGTTGTCGAAGCGGTACAGCGTGCGCCCCTCGCCGTCGGTGACGACCTTGCCGAGTTTGCCGACGCTCGCGACCTCCAGCGCGGCGGGCGCGTCCGGAGCCCCCGCCTCTTCGGCGGGCGCCTCGGCGGCCGGGGACTGCCTGAGCCCGGCCGAGCTGTTGCGCTGCGCACCGCCCTGCTCCTGGCCGCAGGCGGTGACCAGCACCCCGGTCGCGGTCAGGGCGGCCGCCGCGGGGATCGCCCAACGTGGGAACTGCATCTCGTCTCCTCCGTCTCGGTTGCGGTCGATCGAGGCGGAGCGGCCGCACCGCTCTCCCGGATCGTGGAGCAGTACGGGGGGCGGCGCGGCACCGGTTCAACGGCCGGTCCGGCGGTCCCGCGCGGATCGGGACACCGGTCCCTCACGAGGGGCGCGGTGAGCGGCGACACTCCGAAGCGGGGGAACCCGGGCGCCGCCGAAGGGCTCTAAGGGGAGGGGCGGCGAGAACGAGCGAGGAGCGAGGGTGATGGAGACGCGGCGAGGGCCTCGAACGGACGTCGGCGGGCACGCCGCCGCAGGGCCGGTGACGCTGGTGAAGGCCGCCGGTCCCGCCGAGGCCCCGGCGCCCGCAGCCCCCGCCGGCACGCCCGCGCGCCCTGCGGGCCCGCCGTGGATCGTCGTCCCGGCGCGGATCATCGCGCTGGTGGTGGTCCTGCCGGTGCGCCTCTGCTACGAGCTGCTGCGCGGCCTGTTCCGGTCGCCGCGCTGGCTGGCGGGACATCTGGGACGCGCCGCGCGCGCCTTCTACGAGCACCTGCTCGCCCCGATCGGGCGCGGTTTCGCGTGGATGGGACGCGGCGTCTGGGCGGGCGTGCGGCTGGTGGGCTCGGGGGTCGGCTGGTTGTGGCACCACGCCGTGGCCCGGCCGCTGCACTGGTTGTTCGTCGGGGTGCTCTGGGCTGCGCTGCGGCTGTTCGGACGCGGGACGGGCAGGCTCGGCCGCTGGATCTACCGGACGCTGCTGGCCCCGGTCGGCCGCGCGCTGGCGCTGGTGCTGGACCTGCTCGTGGTGCGCCCGCTCGCGGCGGTCGCGCGCGGGGCGTGGTGGCTGCTGCGGATGACCGCCGCCGGGGTGGGCAAGGCCGTCGAGTGGCTGGTCGTGCTGCCGCTGACGCTGCTGTGGCGGTACGTGCTGTGGCCGCCTCTGGCCGCGATCGGCTGGGCGGCGCGCCGGCTCGGCGGACTCGTCGCCCGTTTCGCGCGGGGCACGGGCATGGTGCTGCTGGCGTTCTGGAACGCCTTCGCCGGAAGCCTGGGGTGGGCGTGGCGGGTGACCGGAAGCGGCCTGCGGTGGTTGGGCCGGGTGTTGTTCGTGATCCCGGCGCTGTTCGTGTGGCGCTACGCGCTGCGGCCGGTCGCCCTCGGCGTCGCCGCCGTGTGGCGGGTCACGGTCGTGGCCCCGGCCCGCTGGGTGAAGGCGAGCGTGCTGCTGCCCGCCGGACGCGGGATGCGCGCGGCCTGGCGGGTGTCGGTGCGCGAGCCGGTCGCGTGGGTGCGCGCGACGGCGCGGGAGACCGGACGCGAGGTCCGGCTCCAGGTCAGGCGGGCTTTCGGCCGCGCCTGACCCGGAGGCGGTCAGCGCAGCCCGTAGGCCCGGTGGATCGTCTGGACGGAGCGGCCGCCCTCAACGTCCTCGACGGTCGTGCGCGGCATAGGCGCTCCCAGGAAGGAGGAGGGGAACCCGAGGCGGCGGGGGCCGATGATCATACCGGGCGTTTTGCCAGGTGAAGCGGGATTTTTGGCCGGAACGGGTCATGGCCCGGCCGGGAGGGTCCCCCGGCCGGGCCATGTGTCGGGCCTCAGGCGTCAGGCGTCGGGACCGCCTGCGGCATGAGCGCCCTACGCGTCGTCCGCGCCGCGCTCGGCGTTGACGTCCTCGGCGTTGACGTCCTCGGCGTTGGCGTCCCCCGCGTCGGCGCCCTTCGCGGCCGCGTTGCGCTCCTGCATCTTGCGCAGCAGCTCGCGCTTCTGTGCGAGCGGGTCGCTGGCGCCGCCGCCGCCCGCCTGCCCGCCGCGCAGCTCGCGACGTGCGATCTTCTTGCGCTGGCCGCCGACGCCCAGCATTCCGTTGCGGCTCTTGGCCATGGTCGTCTCCCATGAGGCAGAGATGGATTCGCGGCATCTCGACCCGTCCCGGGGAGCGCGGGTGTCAGTCGTTCGCGCCCCGGGCGGACCAGCGGGCCGGGCGGTCGCGGTAGGTCCGCTTCTGGGCGGGCCACCACTGGGCGGCCAGGGCATGGAGCAGCATGGGGCCAGGCTAGGCGGACCGGTCCGCGCCCCTCAAACGGTTTTCCGGCCGCCCCCTCTGCGATAATCGGGCGTGATGTATCGACTTGTGTTCACCCACGTCATCACGCGGATCTCGGCCGAGACCGCCCACCACTGGACGATGCGCGGGCTGCGCCTGATCCAGGCGGTCCCCGGGGGCGCGCCGGTGCTCCGGCGGGCGCTGGCGCCGCGCGACCCGGCGCTGGCCGTGCGGGCGCTGGGGCTGGAGTTCCCCGGGCCGCTGGGGCTGGCGGCCGGGTTCGACAAGGACGCGGTGGCCTACGACGCGCTGGGCGCGTTCGGGTTCGGGCACGTCGAGATCGGGACGCTGACCGGGCAGGCGCAGCCGGGCAACCCCAAGCCGCGGCTGTTCCGGCTGGTGCGCGACCGGGCCGTCATCAACCGCATGGGCTTCAACAACCACGGGTCGCAGGACGCGGCACGGCGGCTGCGCGACCGCGGACCGGGCACGGTCGTGGGCGTCAACATCGGCAAGACCAAGGTCGTCCCCGAGGAGGAGGCGATCGGCGACTACGTGCTGAGCACCGAGCGCCTGGCCCCGTACGCCGACTACCTCGTGGTCAACGTCAGCTCGCCCAATACTCCGGGCCTGCGCAACCTCCAGGCGGTGGAGCATCTGCGGCCCCTGCTGACGGCCGTGCGCGAGGCCGCCGACCGGGTGAGCGAGCGGCGGGTCCCGCTGCTGGTGAAGATCGCTCCCGACCTGGCCGACGACGACGTGGACGCGGTCGCCGATCTCGCCCTGGAGCTGGGCCTGGACGGCATCATCGCCACCAACACCACCATCGCCCGCGACGGCTTGACCTCCCCCGCCGAGCTGGTCGAGGAGACCGGCGGGCTTTCGGGCGCGCCGCTCAAGGAGCGCTCGCTGGAGGTGCTGCGGCGGCTGCGCGCCCGCACCGGCGACCGGCTGACCCTCGTCTCGGTCGGCGGCGTCGAGACCGCCGACGACGTGTGGGAGCGCGTCCGGGCCGGGGCGACCCTGGTCCAGGGCTACACCGCGATGATCTACGGCGGGCCGCTGTGGGCCCACCGGGTGCACCGCGACCTCGCCCGGCGGCTGCGCGGCAGCGCGTTCGCGACGCTGGAGGACGCGCGCCGCCGCGCTTGACGCGACGACGAAGATCATTTTGCTCGGCCCGGCCGGGTCGCGGCGCGCACGCGGGCGGCGGCCCGACGACAGTGATCACCCATGAAAAGAATGATCATGGTGCTGACCTGCGCTGTTGTCACCCTCACCGGTGAACCGGCAGCGGCCGCGCAGCCGGTCCGGCAGGACCCGGCCCGGCCCGGGGCCGAGTGCCGCACCGTCCCGGCGACCCGCCCGTTCGCGCCCCGGACCGCCCCCGGGCGGCGGATGGCGGCCGCGCCGCGCACCGCCGAGTTCGCCTTCGCCGGCGCGCCGATGGAGGTCGTCTTACCGCCCGCGGGCTGGGACGCCCGGACCGCCTCGGACGAGGAGCTGGAGCGCTACGGCTTTCCCGAACGCCCCGCGGGCGGCCCCGAACTGGCCGAGTGGACCGCCGAGAACGTCGAGTACGGCGAGGTCGAGCCCGCTTTCTGCCAGACCGGCCGGTCCAACGGCGCCGTCCTCGCGTCCAGGAACTGGTCGGGCGTCGTCGGCGCCCGCGCCTCGGCTCCGCGCCGCCGCGCGTGGAGGCAGGCGTCGGCGACCTGGATCCAGCCGAAGTACGACATGGCCACCTGCCGGCGGGTGCCGGCGGTCCAGGCCAACTCCGTCTGGCCGGGTCTGGGCGGCGACAGCGCCCGCCGGACGCGCGGCCTGCTCCAGAACGGCACCAACATGGACCACGCGGGCCGCCCCTACATCTGGTGGGAGGCCATCGACATCCGCCGGGGGCGCATCGTCTACGACACCGCCGAGACGCGGGTGCGCGGCCTGCGGGTGCGGCCCGGCCACAGGATCAAGGCCCAGACGGTCTACCGCGGCGGACGGCGCCCCTCGGTGACCTTCCGCTTCTACAACGCCAGCACCCGCAAGCGGCTGATCCTGGGCCCCTGGCACCGCATCCACGGGCGGCCGGTCCGGCACTTCTACGACGGCACCACCGCCGAGGTCATCGGCGAGCGCTCCACCGTCAGCGGCGACCCCCGGCGGCCGTTCTCCACGCTGCCCAGGCCGAGCGGGGGCCGGATCGCCTTCCTGGACTCCTGGTTCGGCACCGGGCGGAAGAAGGCCCGCGTCCCGCTCCACCGGCTGCGCCGCCCCGAGCGCATCGTGCTGACCGAGGGGGCCGCCGGGCGGACCCTGATGCGGCCCTCGCGGGTGGCGAAGGGCCGCGGGGGCGCCTCGCGCTGGTCGCTGACCTGGCGGTCGTGCGGGACCGGCCGCCCCTGACGGCGCGGCCGGCCCCTGGAAGGGCGCTCAGGACGCGTCCGGGACCACCTCGAAGAAGCCGTCGGCGATCAGCTCGGGCAGGACGGCCGCCGCGTGCGCCCGCACCTGGTCCTCGGCCAGCCCCATCAGCTGGGCGATCGCGCCGACGAGCGGCTCCAGCGGGATCGTGCCGTCGCACACCCCGGCGAGCGCCGCCTCGACCGAGTGCACCCCGGCCGCCCGCCCGAGCCGCCCGGTCTGCCGCAGCAGGATGCGCTCGGGGTCCTCGGCCCCGGGCGCGCCGACCTGCTCCTGCACGACCCCGGGGGCCGTGCGCAACAGTTGTGCACAACTTGTGGAAAACCTCTGCGCGGCGGCCAGCCCGTCCACTACGCGATCCACGTACGCGCCCACCGGCTGCTCGACCGCGTGGCGCAGCTCCTCCACCCGCACGGCGGGGTCCGCGGCGCCGGTGCGGCGCAGCGTGATCCACCCGAACCCGACCCCGGTCACCCCCTGCCGCTCGAAGTCCTCCAGCCACTCGGCATAGCGGCGGCGGTACTCCGGGGTGCCCGTCTCGACCGAGTCGCGCAGCCACAGCTCGGCGTACTCGGCGGGGTCCTGCACGTCCCGCTGGACGATCCACGCCTCGCACCCGGACTCGGCCGCCCAGGCCCCGACGCGCTCCTGCCAGGGCACGCCCCCGACGTGCAGCCAGTTGGCCAGGAGCTGGCAATACCCCTGCTCAGTAAGCATTTCCTGAGCCCCGACCACCAGCCTGCGGCAGAACTCGTCGCCCGCCATCCCCGACTCGCGGTACACGTACCGCTCGCCGCCCGAGGGGGCCACCACGAACGGCGGATTCGACACGATCAGGTCGAAGCGCCGCCCCCGCACCGGCTCCAGCAGCGACCCCTCCAACAGCTCCACGCCGTCCAGCCCCGACAGCGCGAAGCCCATCTCCGCCAGCCGCAGCGCACGCGGGTTCACATCGGTCGCGGTGAGGGCCGCCGGGCGCGGCCGCACGGCCGGGTCGGCGACGTGCAGCGCCTGCACGCCGCAGCCCGTGCCGAGGTCGAGAACGTTGTCCACAGGGCTGTGGACAACCAGTCGGGCGAGGCTCCCCGAAGCGCCCCCGACGCCCACCACGTGGTCGGGCCGCACCCGCTCCCCGGAGCCGGGCCGCACCTTCAGGTCCGACACCGTGTACCCGACGTGGCCCGCCCCGGTGACCGACTCCAGCGGCTCCACGTGCAGCAGCGGCCGCAGGTCCCCGCCGGACTCGGCGGCCAGCCCGGCCGCCACCAGGTGGGCCGCGCCCTCCAGCGCGTCCGCCGGGACCGGCTCCTGGATCCACAGCAGCCGGGTCAGCACCTCCAGGGGCGACCCGCCGCCGGTCGCGCGCAGCGCGGGCACGACCTCGTCCCGCGCCAGCGCGCCGCCCGCGACGGGGCCGAGCAGGGCGCGAACGCCCGCGACGGTGTAATCGGCGTCGGCGAGCAGGTCACGGACGCGGTTCAGGGCTTCATAACGATCGGACACCCGCCCCATCCTGCCCGCTGCGCCGCCCCGCCCGCGCCGCCGACACGGGGGCGCGCCCGCGTCGGGTCAGGACGTGAAGTACCGGGTGAAGCCGGTCACCAGCGACTCCGCGATCTTCTGCCGGAACGCCGCGCTGGACAGCTTGGCCGCGTCGCCCGCGTTGCGCATGTTGCCGCACTCGATGAACACCTTGGGCACGGTGGACAGGTTCAGCCCGCCGAGGTCGCTGCGCGGGTCGAGCGCCTTGGTGCCCCGGTAGTTGGAGTAGGGCACGCCGGTGCCCTCGTGGTAGCCGTCCCGGATGGCGCGGCCCAGCTTCTGCGAGGCGGGCACCGCCTTGGCGTTGAAGCCCTTCACCGCGACCGGCTCGATGATGTGGAAGCCGTGCTGGGAGGCCCCCGCCCCGTCGGCGTGGATCGACAGCGCCGCGTCGGCCTTGGCCCGGTTGCCGATGGCGGCCCGCTGGTCGATGCACGGCCCGACGCCGGTGTCGTTGGCGCGGGTCAGCGTGACCTCGGCGCCCTGGGCGCGCAGCAGCTTGGCCAGCCGGTTGGACACGTCCCAGGTGAAGGCGCTCTCGGCGTACCCGGCGTTGGTGGCGGTGCCGGTGGTGTCGCACTCCTTGCGGCCGTTGCCGATGTCGACCTGCCGGGCGATCGCCTTGGGGTTCTTGGCGTTGCCGCCGTTGTGCCCGGGGTCGATCACGATCGTCTTGCCGCGCAGCGCCCCGCCGTCGCCCTCGTCCTCGGGGCTCGGCGCCTGGCTGCCGGCGCCGCCCGCCGGAGCGGTCGCGGTCGGCGGCTTCGCGGGCTCGCCCGACCCGGACGGGCTCGCCTTCTCGCCGGACGAGCCGCTCCCGCAGCCGGCGACGGCGCCCAGGCCGAGCACCGCGCCGAGCACCAGGCCCGGCACGCGCCCCGGGGACGCCGTACCGCTTCGGTGGATTCGCACAGGCTCGTCCTTCCGTGATGGGTTCGTTACCGACCTTGTCAGTCTGCACACGGACCCGTATACGTCAAACGCACTTCGCCGAAGTGGATCGGAACGGAGACGCGGAGCGCAGGCGCCGGACGCACCGGCGGCCGGGGCCGCGGACCCTGTCCCGGTCGCGCGGCCCCGGCCGCCCTCTCCTCTTCCGGCCGTCAGCGGAGCGGGCCCTCCCTGCCGAGGAGCGCCGCGAGGGCGCGCGCCTCGTCCGCGTCCAGGCCCAGGACCACGCGGGGGCGTCCCCACGGGTGGTCGATCGAGTGGGCCACGTAGCTGGCGACGGACTCGGAGACCTGCCCGGCCAGACCCCGCGCGTGGCGCCACTCCGACCACGCGCGCTCCAACTCGCTCGCCGCGCGCTGCGCGCACGACACCAATTCCGGATCACGCACGGATGAATCCCCCCTGGGTGAACATGATCCTTCTCCGTGTCCCCTCGGCGGAGTCCCGGCCGGACCGCCTCCCCCGAGCCGGTCCGAGCGCGCGGTTCCCCGACCCGCCGAACGGTGTGACCATTAACCCGCCGCGGGCGTGCCGCGGCCCGGCGATTGCAGCAGCCTTGGCCTGGCCCTTACCCCGGGGGCACCGGACCGGGGGATTGATCGACCTGCCGCCGACCCCGCCCTCACGCGGGCGCCGGCCCCGTCGTCGAGCGCACCACCAGGTGCGGCGTCACCAGCGTCTGCCGGGCCGTGCGCGCCGAGTCGGCGATCCGCGCGGTCAGCAGCTCGGCCGCCACCCGCCCCATGTCGCGGCGCGGCTGGTCCACGCTGGTCAGCGAGATGTGCCGGATCGCGGCCAGGTGCGTGTTGTCGTAGCCGACGATCGAGACCTCGCCCGGCACCGACAGCTCCAGCTCGTCGGCCGCCGACAGCGCGCCGGTGGCCACCAGGTCGTTGGGAGCGAAGATCGCGGTGGGCCGGGGCTCGCGGCGCAGCAGCGTGCGCGCGGCCCGGTAGCCGCCCTCCTCGGTGAAGTCGCCCGGCTCCACGGTGATCTGGTCGCCCAGGCCGTGCCGCTTCATGGCCTTCTCGTAGCCGGCGCGGCGGTAGCGGGCGGTGGTGGAGCGCGCCCCCTCGATGTGCGCGATCCGCCGGTGCCCGAGCTCCACCAGGTGGTCCACGGCCAGGCTCGCGCCCAGCTCGTCGTCGTCCACCACGATGTCCACGCCGTGCACGTCGCGCTCGCCGACCACCACCACCGGGACGCTGGCGGCCGCGTCGGTCAGCGACTCGGGCACCACGCTGAGCAGCACCAGCCCGTCCACCCGCATCTCCAGGAACGCCTCGACCGCCTCGGCCTCGAACAACGGGTCCCAGCGGCCGCTGCCGACCAGCATCCGCAGGCCCGCGCCGTGCAGGCTCTCCTGGAGCCCGTCCAGGAACTCGGCGAAGAACGGGTTGTGCAGGTCGGCGACGATCGCGCCGACCAGCCGGGTGCGGCCCTCGACCAGGCTGCGGGCCACCGCGTTGGGCCGGTAGCCGAGCTCCCGGGCGGCCTGGAGCACCGCCTGCCGGCGGCGTTCGCTGACGTGCGGCGACCCGCGCATCACCAGCGACACCAGAGATTTGGACACCCCGGCCCGTTCGGCGACGTTGCGGATGGTGGGCTTGGGCGCGGGGGTCACCGGGGCCCTCGGCGGGGGCACCGTCCGTCCTTGGCGCGGGGGGCTTCCTTCACTAGCTGACATGGCTCTCCGTCCGGGGGGCCTGCAGGACCTGCCGCCTTCGCGCGCGTGCCGTCGCGGGGGTCGCTGCGGGCCGGCGCGCCCTCCTCACTCGGGAGGAGATGCCATGATGCCCCTCCTTCGCCCCATATCGCCGCAACAGCGAGTAACGGGCGGGCGCCAATGGGAGTTCGGGCCTGTGGTGTCCCGGATCACAGGGGTCGCGGGACCGCTCCGGGACACACCGGGCACCGCCGCGGCGGCCGGTTGCGCCGTCCCGCCCCGCGCCCTCGGATACCCTGCCCAGGTGGGAGATCGTGTAGCGGCGGGTGACAAGGCGGCCGGCGGCGGCAAGGCGGCCGGCAAGGCGCGCAGCGGCCCCGCCCCGCGGGGGCGGCGGGCCGAGCGGCCCGCGGCCCGGCAGGGCGGGCGGCGCAGGCTCAGCGTGGACGAGCGGCGCGACGAGCTGATCGACGCGGCGCTGCAGCTGTTCAGCACCCGGCCGCCCGAGGACATCTCCATCGACGACGTGGCGGCCGCCGCCGGGGCCTCCCGCGCGCTGGTCTACCACTACTTCGGCGGCAAGTACGAGCTGTACATCGCCGCCCTGGGCAGCGCCGCCAAGCAGCTGTCGGTGCTGCTGGAGCCGCCCACCGAGGGCACCCCGCTGCAGCGGCTGCAGATCTCCCTGGAGCGCTACTTCGACTTCGTGGAGCGGCACGCGGCCGGCTTCACCGCGCTGCTGCGCGGCGGCCCCGCCGACCGGTCCGGCGAGGTCGGCGAGATCGTGGACGGCATCCGCCAGCTGCTGCTGGGCCGCATCCTGCACGCCCTGGGCGTGGACGAGCCGCCGCCGGTGCTGCGGATCACGCTGCGGTCGTGGATGGCGTCGGTCGAGACGGCCGGCCTGGACTGGCTGGAGAACCGCGACCTGGAGCGCCCCGAGCTGGAGCGGCTGCTGGTGGACCAGCTGGTGGTGCTGCTGCACGTGGCCGGCAACCACGACGCGGGCATAGGCGAGCTGTTCAACCGCCTGGCCAGCGAGGAGCTGGGCCCGCAGGACGCCGCGGACGGCGGTCCCGAGGGCTGAGCCGCCGGACGGCCGGCGGGACGGCCGCACGGTGTCACCTCGCGGCCACACTCTGTCGCCTCGCGGCCACACCGGCCTGCGGACGGGTACAGGCACGCGGACGGTACAGGCATGCGGACGGTACAGGCATGCGGACGGTACAGGCATGCGGACGTCCCGTCCCCGGTCACGCACCCCGGATCGGGTGTGCGCGCACGCGGACGGGACGCCCGCCGAAACGGTGAGCGGGCCGGGACCGCGGTTCTCGGACGACCGTGGTCCCGGTCCTGCCGGCCAGGAGGCTTCTGAACCGCTCCTCACGCGCAAGCGGCGTGCGAGGGTGTTCAGCGGCCTCCTGACCGCCCCCCAAACTGGCGCGACGTGCGCCCGGCGACCCCTGCGGCGGGGCCCGCCGACCGGAGAGGGCTATGCCCTACTCCGAGCGCTGCTGCGGGATGCCCGCCAGCAGCGCCCGTACCTCGGCCTCGCGGTAGCGCCGGTGTCCCCCCAGGGTGCGGATGGACGTGAGCTTGCCGGCCTTCGCCCAGCGCGTGACGGTCTTGGGGTCAACGCGGAACATCGTCGCCACCTCTGCCGGCGTCAACAGGGGCTCGGCTTCTGGCGTACGTGCTGACATGTGTGCGGCCTCTCCTCCGTGGACCGATGACAGCGATCCTGCGATTAATCTCGCGTGGTCACTGATGTCCCCTATGGCCCGAAAGAGCCACTATGACATCACAACGTGTAACCTTGCCACCACTCATCGCAACAAGCAAGTACCTTTGCCACCCCTCGTAGGGATTCATGTCGCATCTGAGTGGCCGCCGGGTCACGCTGAGTGATTCTAGCGACACGTATAGTCGTATCGCGCAGGGATTCAGGAAATTTGTTCAGTTCGCCGATTCGAGCGCCCTGATCGGGCGCCAGCGCGCCAGGAGCCGCTTGTACATCGCGACGGTCAGCTCCACCTCACCGCGCGCCATCGCGGCGACGGCGACCCCGGCCTCGGCCACCGACTCGTCGGCCCGCAGCGCGGCGTCGTCCAGCAGATGGACCAGCCCGCCGTAGTCGAGCTCGACCAGGGCCCGCGGATGGAACCCCTCCAGCCAGCGGCCCAGCGCCTCCAGCCGCCCGGCGGCCAGCAAGGGCGCCTCCCCCGTCCCCTCTCCGAGGTTGTCGCGCACGACCGGCAGGGCTGCGGCGATCCGGCGGCGCGCCTCGGACATGGAGGTGACGTAGATGAGGGTACGCGCAGGAACCGCCGTCGCCGGGCCGCGACTTGCGGATTCGGCCGACACTTCCCCGGATCCGGGCTCCCCGGCGGGCGCCCCGCCCAGCAGGAGGCACCGCTCGGCGCCGGCGAACGGCACGAACCAGGTCATGGGAACGTGCCAGTTGCTCGACCGGATGTAGGGGCGCAGGCTCCGCCCGGACCGCTTCCAGCGCTCGAAGTCGTCGGCGGTGCGCGCCGCCACCAGCGGCGGCACGAAGCAGGCCGTCACCGCCTCCGGCGTCTGCTCGGCGAACCGCGCGAACGCCTGCCAGGAGCGCAGCCGGGTCTGCCACGGGCAGATGTAGAGCATGTCGCCGGAGCGCCGCACGTAGGCGTGCCGGCTCTCCCGCTCCGGCGCGGGCTCGGGCGGGTCGGCGGCCAGCCGCCGGGTGGCCTCGGCATGCTCGGCGGCCAGCGCGTGCACCCGGCGGGGCCGCCGCCGGGAGTCGGCGTAGGCCGTCCACAGGGTCCGCGCCGGTTCGGGGAAGGCGGTCACCGGCTCATATATCCGTAGGTAGGCGGCGTACGGAAGCACCACCGCATCGTGACACGAGGCCGGACGGAACGCGGCCCGATCGCCGGTGCCCGCGATCGCCGTGTCACCGTTCCGCCAAGATCGACGATCGTCACCCCGCGGAAAGCCCCCGGACCCGACATGGTGACTTCCACCACCTTTAGGCTGATCCCCAGGACTGAGAGGAGGGCACTACCGTGCCTAACGTCTTCGGGTCGCCCCACAAGGGCTCGGAACCCCGACACGAGCAGGTCGTCTTCTGCCAGGACGAGGCGAGCGGCCTGCGCGCCATCATCGCGATCTACTCCACCGCGCTCGGCCCCGCGCTGGGCGGCACCCGCTTCTACCCCTACGGGTCGGAGGAGGAGGCGCTCGCCGACGTGCTGAACCTGTCGCGCGGCATGGCCTACAAGAACGCCCTGGCCGGGCTGGACCTCGGCGGCGGCAAGGCCGTGATCATCGGCGACCCCGCCACCGACAAGTCCGAGGCGCTGCTGCGCGCCTACGGCCGCTTCGTCCAGTCGCTGAACGGCCGCTACTACACCGCCTGCGACGTGGGCACCTTCAGCGAGGACATGGACCTGGTGGCCCGGGAGTCGCGCTTTGTGACCGGCCGCACCGTCGCGCACGGCGGCGCGGGCGACTCCTCGATCCTGACGGCGTTCGGCGTCTACCAGGGGATGCGGGCCGCGGCCGAGACCGTGTGGGGCGGGCCGTCGCTGCGCGGGCGCCGGGTCGGCGTCGAGGGCGTCGGCAAGGTCGGCCACCGGCTGGTGGAGCACCTGCGCGAGGAGGGCGCCGAGATCGTCGTCACCGACGTGAACGAGGCGGCGGTCGAGCGGCTGCGCGCCCGGCACCCGGACGTGGAGGTCGTCGCCGACAACGCCGCGCTGATCGACGGCGGGCTGGACGTGTACGCGCCGTGCGCGCTCGGCGGCTCGCTGAACGACGAGACGGCCGCGGTCCTCAGCGCCCGGATCGTCTGCGGAGCGGCCAACAACCAGCTGGCCCACCCCGGCATCGAGAAGGTGCTGGCCGACCGGGACGTGCTGTACGCCCCCGACTACGTGGTGAACTCCGGCGGCGTGATCCAGGTCGCCGACGAGATCGAGGGCTTCGACTTCGACCGGGCCAAGGCGCGCGCGACCCAGATCTTCGACACCACCCGGCGGATCTTCGCGCTGGCCGCCGACGAGGGCGTGCCGCCCGCGGTGGCGGCCGACCGCCTCGCCGAGCGCCGCATGTCGGAGGTGGGCCGGCTGCGGGGCATCTGGCTGTGATCCGGATGTGATCCGCGTCACGTCCCGGCCGCCCGCCCCCTCGGGCCGGACCCCGGCGGCCGGGCCGTGTCGCCCCGAGTCTGTGAACCCGCAACGACCCGATACACTGGGGTTCTCCGCAAGCGAGCGTGCCGCCACGTACTGACGATGTACCGAGCCGGGCGCAAAACGGGTACGGTTGTATCCGTGACTGACGCATGGCTCATCAGGCACCGGTTCGTGTGGTACACGCGCGCGTTGATGGGCCCACTAAAGCCCTGACCATCGAGGGGGTCGAGCCAATGGGTCGCGGCCGAGCCAAGGCCAAGCAGGTAAAGGTTGCCCGCCAGCTCAAATACAACAGCGGCGGCACGGACCTCGACCGCCTGAAGAGCGAGCTGGGAGTCAACGACTCCCCCGGCGAGGA
The DNA here is from genome assembly GCA_044456955.1 of Spirillospora sp. NPDC050679. Classification (GTDB taxonomy): domain Bacteria; phylum Actinomycetota; class Actinomycetes; order Streptosporangiales; family Streptosporangiaceae; genus Spirillospora. The sequence continues at coordinate 482,918 of JBITGK010000002.1, forward strand.
CTACGACGAACTCGTCGAGAAGTACGCCGACTATGCCGACGACTACGGCAAGGACGACCGCGACGGCACCTCCGGTCGCTGATCGAGAGCCATCCCGCCACTGCCCGTGACCGCTGGTCCGGGCAGTGGCGTTCGTTTGTGGTCGTCTCCGTGGTCGCCGCACCCCGGCAGCCCCTGCGGGCGGCCGGGGTACCGGTCGTTCACTCCGAGGCGATCGCCTCGCGCACGCCGGGCTCCACCCTGCCGCCGACCGCCGGATCGGGCCGGAAGGCCAGGCTGCGCACGGCCTTGACCATGGCCAGCGGCTCGCGCAGGTACCCGCTCACCGTGGCTCCGGTGCGGTTCCCGCCCATGCTGTCGTCGCCGACGCCGTGGGTCTCGATCCCGGCGGCCCGGCACAGCGCGACGGCCCGCGGCAGGTGGAAGCGCTGGGTGACGACGGTGAGCCGCTCCACCTTGAAGATCCGCTTGGCCCGCGCGCAGGAGTCCCAGGTGTCGAGCCCGGCGAAGTCGCGCACGACCTTCCCCGCCGGGACCCCCCGCCCGATCAGGTAGTCCCGCATGACGGTGGGCTCGTCGTACCCGTGCCGCCGGTTGTCCCCCGAGACCAGCAGCACCTTGACCTTGCCCGTCCGGTAGAGCTCGGCGGCCAGGTCGAGCCGCCTGGCCAGCAGCACCGACGGCTGGTCCCCCCAGATCCCCGCCCCCAGCACCAGCGCCACCGGCGCGGCCGGGACCCGGTCCACCGGCTGCCGGTACCGGGCGGTCTCGGCGTAGGCCCAGCCCGTGGGCGCGAGCACGGCGTAGGCCCCCAGGCCGCCCAGGACCGTCAGCGGCAGCGCCAGCTTCCGCGAGCGCACGCGCGCCACGCTCTTCATCCGTACTCCCCGATCATCGTGTCCTCCCTTTTGGGACGCTCGGACAAGATATGTGGTTCGCCCGGTAACAACGGGCCCCGCCGTCCCACTACCAGGTGTCGGAACACCCACCGAGGACGGAGACGCGGGAGATGAGCGATGAGCCGGACAATCCGGCGGACGCGCGGCGCTTCACCGCCATGTACGACGCCTGCCGCCAGCGCGTCTGGGCGTACGCGGCGGCCCACGGCGGGCGGCAGCGCGCCGACGACGTGGTGAGCGAGACGTTCGCGGTCGCCTGGCGGCGGCTCGGCGACGTGCCGGACCCCGCCCTGCCCTGGCTGCTCGGGGTGGCGCGCAACGTGCTGCGCGACGGCCACCGGGCCGAGGCCCGGCGCGCGGCGTTCACCGCCGAGCTGCGGCACTGGCAGCAGGACACGGCCCAGGACCCCGCCGAGGGGGTCGCGGAGCGCCAGGCGGTGCTGCGCGCGCTGGCGGAGCTGGCCGAGGCCGACCGGGAGGTCCTGCTGCTGGCCGCCTGGCAAGGCCTCACCCCCCGGCAGGCCGCCAAGGTCGTGGGCTGCTCGGAGCCGACCCTGCGGGTCCGCCTGCACCGCGCGCGCAAGCGCCTGTCGCGCGCCATGGCCGAACGCCCGGCGGGCCTGCCCCGCATGGAAGTCGTGAAGGAGATGTCATGAAGACCGACCCGCTGCGGACCCTGGCGGAGGCCCGTCCCGCCGAACTGTCCCCGGACGCCCCCGTCGACCCGGCCGTGCGAAGAGCGGAGCTGACCCACGCCATGACGACCCCCCGCGAGACCTCCCCGGCCCGCCGCCCCGCGCGGCGGTTCCGCCCCGTGCTGGCCCTGTCCCTGGCCGGCGCGGCCGCGGCGGCGGCCGCCGCCATCGTGGTCGTGCCCGGCGGCGGCTCCGACGCCCCGGCCGGGGGAGCGCTCGCGGCCCCGCAGGAGCCGACGGCCCGGACGGTGCTGATGGCCGCCGCCGAGCGGGCCGCGGCCGCCCCGGCGTCCGGGAAGTACTGGCTGGTCTCGACCCTGACGTCCAAGCCGGTCAAGAGCGTGCACTCCGAGTGGATCACCTTGGACGGGCGGCGCTGGACCGGCTACCGGACCGCCGCCCCCGCCCCCGGTTCGAAGGCCGCCGAGCTGCACAAGCTGAAGGGCCTCGCCCCGATGGCGGCGACGGTGCTGGGCCCCTCCCCCTCCCTCGCCGCCCTGCGCGGGCTGCCCGCCGATCCCAAGGCCCTGCGCAGGCTGGCCGAGCGCAACTTCCCCAACAAGATCGACACCGAGACCCGCAAGCCCGTCGAGACCAAAGCCGCGTACGTGGCCCAGGCGCTGCTGGAGCTGCTGGCCGAGCAGCCGGTCACGCCGCAGGTGCGCGCCGCGGGCTTCCGGGCGCTGGCGGACCTGCCCGGCGTCAGCTCCAAGGGCGGCACGCGCGACGCCCTGGGCCGCAAGGGCGAGCTGCTGGTCTTCTCGCAGTACTACCCCCACGTGGGCACGGTCACCAAGCGCCTGGTCATCAACCCGAAGACCTCGCAGGTGCTCTCGCTGGGCGAGCAGACCACCGGCCGCAAGCCCCACAAGAGCGAGCTCCTCTACCTGACGACGGGCTGGACGAACCAGGCCCCGTCGCTCCCGCGGCTCCCCTGACACGCCGAGGGCGGCCCGGCCGACCGGCCGGGCCGCCCGCGCGGCGCATGATCAGGTGTAGGCGGCGGCGCCCCTGCCGGGGACGATCTCGCCGAGCACCCAGGCCGGGACGCCCCGGCCGGTCAGCAGGCGCAGGGACTCGTCGGCGGTCTCGGCGGACACGATCGCCGCCATGCCCACGCCCAGGTTGAACGTCTTGTCCATCTCCGCCTGCGGCACCTCGCCGTGGGCGCGCAGGATCTCGAACAGCGGCGGGACCTCCCACGAGGAGCGGTTCAGGACCGCGTCCACCGTGTCCGGCAGGGAGCGGGCCAGGTTCGCCGCCAGGCCCCCGCCGGTGATGTGCGCGAACGCGTGCACGCCGCCCGTCCCCATCAGCGCCAGGCAGTCCTTGGCGTAGATCCGCGTCGGCGTCAGCAGCTCCTCGCCCAGCGGCCTGGCCAGCTCGGCGGGCTCGGACTCCAGCTCCAGACCGCTCGTCTTCAGGATGTGCCGCACCAGCGAGTAGCCGTTGGAGTGGATGCCCGAGGACGCCATGGCCAGCACCACGTCGCCCGACCGCACCCGCTCGGGGCCCAGCAGCGCGCCGGCCTCCACCACGCCGGTGCCCGCGCCCGCGATGTCGAACTCGTCGGGCCCCAGCAGGCCCGGGTGCTCGGCCGTCTCGCCGCCCACCAGCGCGGCCCCGGCCAGGGCGCACGCCTCGGCGATGCCGCCCACGATGTCGGCGATCCGCTCGGGGACGACCTTGCCGCAGGCGATGTAGTCGGTCATGAACAGCGGCTCGGCCCCGCACACCACCAGGTCGTCCAGCACCATGCCGACCAGGTCGTGGCCCACGGTGTCGTAGACGCCGAGGCGGCGCGCCAGGTCCACCTTGGTGCCCACGCCGTCGGTCGAGGTCGCCAGCAGCGGCCGCTCGTAGCGCAGGAGCGCCGAGGCGTCGAACAGCCCGGCGAAGCCGCTGGCGTCGTCCACCACCTCGGGGCGGCGGGACCGGGCCACGCGCGCCTTCATCAGCTCCACGGCGCGCTCGCCCGCCGCGATGTCCACTCCGGCAGCCTCGTAGGAGGTGCTCACGTCTGTCCCCCGGGATCTTTCAACGGTGTCGGCCTGGGTGTCGGCCCGGACGTCGGCCCGGCCCTACGACCGGGTCGGCTCCAGCAGGTGCTTGCCGCGGGCGCTCTCCTCGACCGGGATCGGGTAGACGCCGTCGAAGCAGGCCCGGCAGAGCCGGTCCTTCTGGATCTGGGAGGCGGCGATCAGCTCGTCCAGCGAGATGAAGCCCAGCGAGTCGGCGCCGATGGAGTCGCGGATGCCCTCGACGTCGAGGTTGCCGGCGATCAGCTCGGCGCGGGTGGCGAAGTCGATGCCGTAGAAGCACGGCCAGGCCACCGGCGGGCTGGAGATGCGCACGTGCACCTCGGCGGCCCCGGCCTCGCGCAGCAGCGACACCACCTGGCGCTGGGTGTTGCCGCGCACGATGGAGTCGTCGACCACGACCAGGCGCTTGCCCTCGATGGCCTCGCGCAGCGGGTTCAGCTTCAGCCGGATGCCGAGCTGGCGGATGGTCTGCGACGGCTGGATGAAGGTCCGGCCGACGTAGGAGTTCTTCACCAGGCCCTGGCCGTAGGGGATGCCGGACGCCTCGGCGTAGCCGATCGCGGCCGGGGTGCCCGACTCGGGGGTCGGGATGACCATGTCGGCCTCGACCGGGTGCTCCAGCGCCAGGCGGCGGCCGACCTCCACGCGGGTGGCCTGCACGCTGCGGCCCGCGATCGTGGTGTCGGGCCGGGCCAGGTAGACGTACTCGAACAGGCAGCCCTTGGGCCGGGCCTCGGCGAAGCGCTCCGAGCGCACGCCCCCGGCGTCGATCGCGACCATCTCGCCGGGCTCGATCTCCCGGACGAAGCGGGCGCCGACGATGTCCAGCGCCGCGGTCTCGGAGGCGACCACCCAGCCGCAGTCCTCCCACTGGCCGAGCACCAGGGGCCGGATGCCCTCGGGGTCGCGGGCGGCGTAGAGCGTGCCCTCGTCCATGAAGACCAGGGAGTAGGCGCCCCGGGTGGCCGGGAGGATCTCCCGCGCCGCCGCCATCGGCCCGCCCTCGCGGGTGGCCAGCAGGGCCGTCAGCACCTCGGTGTCGGTGGTGGCGGTCAGGTCGGCCGAGTCCAGCCGGGCGGCCAGCTCGGGCGTGTTGATCAGGTTGCCGTTGTGGGTGAGGGCCAGCCCGCCGTGTCCGGTGGACCGGAACGTCGGCTGGGCGTTCTCCCAGGTCGGCGATCCGGTCGTGGAGTACCGGCAGTGGCCGACCGCGATGTGGCCGCGCAGGGTGTTCAGCACCGACTCGTCGAAGACCTGGGCCACCAGGCCCATGTCCTTGAAGACGACGATGCGCGATCCGTCGCTGACCGCGATCCCGGCCGATTCCTGGCCGCGGTGCTGCAGCGCGTAGAGGCCGTAGTAGGCGAGCTTGCTCACCTCCGCGCGGCCTGTCTCCGTCGGGGGGACCCACACGCCGAAGACCCCGCAGGCGTCCTGCGGGGCACGATCGGAGGGGTCGATGTCGTGGCTCAGACGTCCGTCACCGGAAGGCACGCTCGCCAGTGTAGAGGCCCCCTTCACCTGCTCCGATCGGCCCATCTCATTAACCGACCTTTACCCCGCGCACCGCCGGGCATGTCACCGCGCGCGCGAGTCTGGTCGTTGACAAGGGGGAGGAGCGCATGACGATGCCGGGATACCGGACCTATGCGCCGCCGTCCGCGCCCGTGCGGACCGGGATGGCCAAGGCCGCGCTGGTGCTCGGGGTCGTGGGGCTGGCCGGACTGGTGCTCTGCTTCGCCGGGATGATCCCGGCGCTGGTGGGGCTGGTGCTGGGCGGGGTGGCGCTCGCGCGCGGCACCAGCGCGCGCGGCATGGCGATCGGCGGCGTCGTCTGCTCGGCGCTCGCGCTGCTGGTCGGGGGAATCGCGATCTTCTGGCTGCTGAGCAAGGCGGCCGAGTGCGGTGACCGGTCCCGCTATCCCGACGACACCGCGCGGCAGCGGTGCGTGGAGCGGGAGTTCCCGTTCACCGAGAAGACGACCGTCCCGTGACCGGTCACGGCGGGGACGCCGCCAGGGCCCGCACGTCCCGCTCGTCCAGCGCCGAGGCGTAGACGCGGAAGTCCTCCAGCAGGCCGGTCAGCCCCGGCTTGCCGGGCTCGCCGCCCAGGTGGAGCGGCCCGCCCGGCGTGACCACGGGATGCTCCAGCGGCACGGCCGAGTCCAGCCTGCCGTCGAGGTAGAGGAACATGCCGTCGGTGTCCACGACCAGGGCCAGGTGCGTCCACTCGCCCAGCGGCACCGCGCGGCGGCTGTCGGCGTACTCCGGCCCCTTGACCGTGAACAGCTGCACCCGCAGCCGCATCGCGTCCGGGTAGAGCCACAGGCCCACCCCGCGCGCGTCGTGCTCGGCGACCGGCTTGTAGAGCAGGGCGCGCCACTCCCCGACCGGGCCGCCCGCCACCTTCACCCAGAAGGCCAGGGAGAACCCGAAGATCTGGCTGAGGACCAGCTGCGGCGCGGCGGGGATCTCCGCCCGGCCCCGGCCGTCGAAGGCCAGCGCCTGGCCGTCCCCGCCCGGGACGATCTCCACGCCCTCGTCCAGCACGGCCGGCAGCCCGGCCGCCGCGTCGGCCACCCTGCGGCCGTCGATGGTCTCGATGTCGAACGTCCAGTGCCCGACGAGCATGGCACCACCTTCCATGCCAGGCCCCGATCCCCCTCCACCGCCCACGCTGGCAGCGGACGGGGCCGGGCACAAGGCCCGAATCGGGCGGCTCGCCGACGCCCCCGGTCAGCCCCCGGTCAGCCCCCGTCAACTCCCCGCGGGCTCCGGCGGCAGCGGCAGCCACGCCGACAGGTCGGCGCGCGCCCCGCTGGCCCGCACCCGCCCGGATTCCACCGCTTCGCCCCAGGACAGCCGGCCGCCGGCCAGGGCTATCCAGGTCATGGCGTCCATCTCCACCACGTTCGGCGGGGTCCCCCGGGTATGGTGCGGGCCGTCGACGCACTGCACGGCGGCGTACGGGGGGACCCGGACCTCCACCGAGCGGCCGGGGGCCAGCTCGGCGAGCCGGTCCAGCAGGTGGCGGACCGCCCCCTTGACCACCGGGCGGGCGGGTTCGGCGCCGGAGTCCAGGAAGGCCAGTACGGTCTGGTAGGCGGCCCGCCGCAGATCGGCGGGCTCCCCGGGACCGGTGACGGGCGGCAGGCCGGCGGCGGCGCGCTGCTCGTCCAGCAGGTCGCGGGTGAGCGGTGATCGAGGCATCGGCACGACGGTATCGGGTGGCCGGTATCCGGTCGCGTTCGGTCGCCGTCCGGACACAATCCCAGCAAAGGCGTCTTTCAACCGGTAAAAAGGGGACCGGTGCTGAACGGGGTCTGAGGTGTTCGGGGGGAACGGACCGGATCCGCGTGGGGACGCGGGTCCGGCTGAGGACACGGAGGTTCTTGATGGCCGGGTTGCTGACGTCCCAGGCGCTGCCCCTGCAGCCCGGGGACCCACGCCGGCTCGGCGAGTACGAGATCACCGGGCGGCTCGGCGTCGGCGAGCAGGGCGCGGTGTTCGCCGGGCGGTCGGCCGCCGGGCGGCCGGTCGCGGTGAAGCTGCTGCACGTGCGGCTGAGCGGCGAGCCGGTCGCGCGCTCGCGGTTCACCGTCGCGCTCGCCCCCGCCCGCAAGGTCGCCGGCTTCTGCACGGCCGGGCTGCTGGACGCCGGCGTCGAGGGCGACCGCCCCTACGTGGTCGCCGAGCTGGTGGACGGCCCCTCGCTCCAGCAGCTGGTCGCCGAGGAGGGCCCGCGCGGCCCCGCCGTCGTGGAGCGGGTCGCGGTGGGCGCGGCGATCGCCCTGGCGGCCGTGCACCGGGCCGGGGCGCTGCACCACGACCTCAAGCCGGGCAACGTCCTGCTGGGCCGCGACGGGCCGCGCGTGTCGGACTTCGGCATCGCCCGCGCGCTGGAGGCGGTCAACGCCGCGCCCGCCGGGCGCACCGTGACCGATCCGGCCTACCAGGCCCCCGAGCAGCTCAGCGGGCATGGCATCGGCCCGGCCGCCGACGTGTTCGCCTGGGCCGCCACGCTGGTGTTCGCGGCGACCGGCGTCCCGCCGTTCGGCGACGACTCGCCGTCGGAGGTCATGCAGCGCATCGTCTACGACGACCCGGACCTGTCGGCGCTGCCCGAGTCGCTGCGCGAGGCGGTCGCCGACGCGCTGGCCAAGGACCCGGCGCAGCGGCCGACCTCGGCGGGGCTGCTGGCGCGGCTGCTGGCCGAGGACGGCCCGCTGGCCGCCCGGCTGCCCGCCTCGATGGTCACCGAGGGCCGCGCGCTGTCCGGCGGCCCGGCCGCCCTCGCCCTGCCCGCGCCGAGCGGGCCGAAGCCGGAGGCGGAGGCCGCACCGGCTCCGCAGGACGGGCCCGAGAAGGCGCCCTCGGCGCAGCCCACGGCCGTCCCCACGCCCGCCCTCACGGCGCCCTACGCCGCGCTGGGCGGCCCGCCGGCCAAGGAGGAGAACGCCGGTTCCGGCACCGGCGACGGCGCCGCCGACGACGTCGCCCCGACCCAGGCCGTCCCGGTGCTGGTCCACGACCCCATCCGGATTCCCGCCGACCAGGCCCCCGGCGGCCGGGCCACCGCGGTCTTCGAGATGCCGCCCGAGGCCGCCGACCCGACCGCGCCGCACATCGTCCCGGGCCTGGAGCGCCCCTACGACGACGACTCCCGCACCGGCACCGCCCTGCTGGAGGCGGTGCCGCCGGCGGAGCGCAGGCCGCTGCTGGAGCGCGTGCGCCGCAACAACCACGTGCTGGGCGTGGCGCTGTCGCTGACCATCGGCGTGCTGGTCGGCGTCGCGATCATCGCGCTGGTGCTGTGGCCGCAGCTGGAGGAGGAGCCCTCCGGCCCCGCCGACCCGCCGCGCCCGGCGGCCGGGCAGGCGGTCGACACGATCCCCGGGTCGTTCGGCGGCCTGTGGAAGGGCACCGCCGTCAACGCCGCCAGCGGCGCGTCGTTCCCGCTGGAGGTCACCTTCACCCCGGGCGGGAAGAGCGCGCGCGCCGTCTACCCCAAGGAGGGCTGCACCGGCGCGCTGACCCTGACCGGGGGCACCGGGGAGAGCCTGCGGATGACCGTCGCGGTCGCCAAGCCCTGCTCGCCCGGCAACGTGCAGGTGGACCGGCGGCCCGACGGCTCGCTGAAGTACGTGTGGACCTCCCCGGCCAACGACCGCCGCCGCTACGAGGCCGTGCTGAAGCGCGGCTGACCTCGCACCTTTTCCTCGGCTCCGCCGTGACGGGCCGGGCGAACGGCGCACCGCGCCGCGCGCCCGGCCCGTTTTTACGGTATTGAGTCCAATTTGACCTTCACATCCGCAATAGATCTATTAGGGTGCTCACGGTTGATTCCCCCGATCCTGCGCGCCGGACGCCGCGGTACGGCGCCGCGTTCCCGGCCGCGCCCCTGAAGGAGTCCCCTTGCGCGTTGCCCCCCGGCGTGCCCTGCTGGCCGGTGCGATCACCGCGTCCCTCGGCGCGGCCGCCACCCTGCCGTTCCTGGCCTCCGCCGACAGCGGCCCCGACCTGGTCAAGGTCGCCGCGGTCAGCGGCGGCGGCACCCCCATCCCCGGCCAGTACATCGTCACCATGAAGGCCGGGGCGTCCCCCACCGAAGCCTCCCGGAAGGTGAGCGCCGCCGCCCAGCACTTCACCGGCGCCGTCAACGCCTTCGCCGCCAAGCTCGACAGCCGCCAGCTCGACCGGCTGCGCCGCGACGACCGGGTCGCCGCGATCGAGCCGGACCAGGTCTACAAGTCCACCACCGTGCAGCGCTCGCCGCTGCCGTGGGGCCTGGACCGCATCGACCAGCGCACCGGCCGCAACAAGGCCTACTCCTACGGCTGGAAGGGCACCGGCGTCACCGCCTACGTCATCGACAGCGGCATCGCCGCCGGGCACCCGCAGTTCGGCGGCCGCGCCGCCTCGGCGTGGACCGCCCCGCGCTTCAACGGCAACGGCGGCGACTGCGCCGGGCACGGCACCCACGTGGCCGGCACCATCGGCTCCAAGCTGCACGGCGTCGCCAAGAACGTGCGGCTCCGCTCGCTGCGGGTGCTGGACTGCGGCGGCAACGGCACGCTGTCGGACGTCCTCGCCGCGGTCAACTGGCTGCGCACCAACGCCCAGCGGCCCGCCGTCGCGAACCTGTCGCTCGGCGGCGGCAAGTCCAACGCGCTGAACACCGCGCTGACCAACCTGTCCAAGTCCCGGGTGTTCGTGACGGTCTCGGCCGGCAACGAGAACCAGAACTCCTGCAACACCTCGCCCGCCAGCGCGGGCTGGGTGGAGGCGGTCGGCGCGACGACCGTCTACGACAACCGGGCCGGCTTCTCCAACCACGGCAAGTGCGTGGACATCTTCGCCCCGGGCTACGGCATCACCTCCACCTGGCCGGGCGGCGGGCAGCGCTCGGCGAGCGGCACCTCGATGGCCGCCCCGCACGTGGCGGGCGTGGCGGCGCTGGTGCTGTCGAAGTGGCCCAACTCCACCTTCCCCCAGGTGCAGAAGTGGCTGAGCGACTACTCCACCAAGAACCGCATCGGCAAGCTGCCCCGCGGCACCACCAACAAGCTGCTCTACAAGGCGAATCTCTGAAGCACGTCCCGTAGGATGGCCCGGCTCCCCGCGCGGGGGGCCGGGCTTCGGGGTCAAGGGCCGCCCCACCCGCCTCAGGGGTTAACCTTGGCGAGGTACTGGATGGTTCCTTACAGTTCGTTGGCATTCGGTCAGTGACCGGCCTCGCTTCCCGAGGCAAGCTGACCGGATCAGCCGAGTCCCGCGGCGTCCAGCGCGGGAGCCGGGGACCCATCCGCCGGACGGCCGGGCGCGACGCTCCCGGTCCCGCTCCGGCCGGGGTGAATTCACGGGCCCGCGACCGCTGGCCGTGATAGGGCGGACTCCGCGCCCGAACCCGTCAGCTAACCCGGTAGGCGACCGAGGAGAGGAGACGACGTGGAGACCCCCAACTCCACCGGTCGGCGATGGCGTCGCCAGCGCGCCGCCTTGGCCCTCGCGGCCCTGGTCGGGGCCGTGCCGCTGCTGGCGGGCACCACGGTGACCGCCCCCGCGGCGCTGGCGGACCCGGGCGACAGCGGCCGGGTCGGCAAGCTGAACGAGCAGATCGAGAAGCTCGACAAGGCCTACGGCGGCGACCTGGCGCGCCTCAAGGACGCCCAGTTCGACATGAAGCGGGCGCTGCAGAAGGCCAAGGACCTGCGCTCGGACCTGGAGGTCACCCGCCGCTCGGTCGCCCAGCTCGCCGCGACCCAGTACATGACCGGCGGCACCGACCCCACGCTGCAGGTCATCACCGCCGACGACCCCGCCGGGCTGCTGGCCACCACGAGCCTGACCGCCCACCTGGGGCAGAACCAGGCCGCCAAGGTGCAGGTGGTGCAGAAGCTGGTCGCCGAGCAGGAGAAGGCCCAGGCCGAGGCCAAGAAGAAGATCGAGGGCCTGGAGAAGCAGATCGACGACCTGCTGAGCAAGAAGAAGCAGATCCGCGAGCTGGTCAAGAAGTACAAGCCGGAGTCGCCGAGCGCCGGCATGGGCGGGGTGACCCCGCGCATGAAGAAGGTGCACGACGTCCTGGACGTCGAGTTCGGACCGTTCCCGATGATCGGGTGCGTGCGCACCACCGGCGACCCGCAGGACCACGGCGTCGGCAAGGCGTGCGACTTCATGGTGACCACCGGCGGCAAGATGGCCACCGGCTCGGCCCAGACGCTGGGCGACCGCACCGCCGCCTACGCCATCGCCAACGCCAGCAAGCTCGGCGTGAAGTACGTGATCTGGCGGCAGCGCATCTACGACATGCGCTCGCCGGGCTGGGACTCGATGTCCAACCGCGGCGGCGTGACCGCCAACCACTACGACCACGTCCACATCAGCGTCTTCTGAGCCCCGGCCCAGGGGCTCGCCTCCGGCCCGGCCTCCCGTCAGGGGGCGCCGGGCCGTCGCATTTGTAGATGAATGACCGTGACCTGGTGTTTTGCCCTGATCATCCCTGGCGTTCACCTCGCGTTGGCCTGATGTGCCCTTGCCCTCCCTAGCGTTTGCGCCGATCGGTTCTAGAGGAGGATTCGTGGCCGAACGCCAGGTCAAGCGTGCGCTTCCGTTGTTGTCGGTGCCCCGTTCCGGGGGTCGTGACGCGATGACGTGCCTGTACCGCTGCGGGAACGCGTGTGACCACCCGGTGCCCAACACCAGTGGCAACGCCTATTTCGGGGACATCGTCGCCGAGCGCGTCAGCCGCCGCGGCGTGCTGCGCGCCGGGGCGCTGGGCGCGCTGGTCGCGGGGGCCGGCGCGGCCGCGTCCGGCACCGCGTTCGCGAGCCCGGCGCCCGCCGCCGCCGCGCGGGGGCACCACGGGGGCGGCGGGTCGCGGCTGCGCTTCACGGCGGTCGCGCCCAACAAGGACGACAAGGTCACCGTGCCGGACGGCTACGAGGCGTCGGTCGTGGTGCGCTGGGGCGACCCGGTGCTGCCCGGCGCGCCCGCGTTCGACTTCGAGAAGCAGACGCCGGCCGCGCAGGCCAAGCAGTTCGGCTACAACTGCGACTACGTCACCTTCTTCCCGCTGAGCCGGGACCGGGCGCTGCTGTGGGTCAACCACGAGTACACCGACGAAGCGCTGATGTTCCGCGGCTACAAGGACGGCGCCGCCGCCACCGAGGAGCAGATGCGCATCGCGATGGCGGCGCACGGCGGCTCGGTCGTGGAGATCGAGCGGGTCGGGCGCACCGGGCGGTGGAAGCTGGTCACCCGGGGGCGGCGGCGCTTCAACCGGCGCGTCACCGCCGAGACCCCCATGCGCTTCACCGGGCCCGCCGCCGGGCACCCGCTGCTGCGCACCGCCGCCGACCCGCGCGGCACGACCGTGCGCGGGATGCTCAACAACTGCGCGGGCGGCGTGTCGCCGTGGGGCACGATCCTGACGGCCGAGGAGAACTTCAATCAGTACTTCGTGGCCACCTCGGGCGTGCCGGAGTCCGCCAAGCCCGCCCTGGCCCGCTACGGCGTCTCCACGGGCGTGCCCGCCGACAGCCGCCGCTGGGACCGGGTGGACGCGCGCTTCGACCTGTCCAAGCACCCGAACGAGGTCAACCGCTTCGGCTGGATCGTGGAGATCGACCCGTTCGACCCCGACGGCACCCCCTGCAAGCGCACCCACCTGGGCCGCTTCAAGCACGAGGGCGCCAACACCTCCCTGTCCAAGGACCGGCGCGCGGTCGTCTACCTGGGCGACGACGAGCGGTTCGACTACATCTACAAGTTCGTCTCCACCGAGCGCTACATCCCGGGCGCGCGGCGGCACAACATGCGGCTGCTGGATCACGGCACGCTGTACGTGGCCCGCTTCACCGGCGACAGCCCCGAGGGCGACATCGACGGCACCGGCAAGCTCCCCGCCGACCGCGAGTTCGACGGCTCCGGCGAGTGGATCCCGCTGGTGCGCGGCGACCGCAGCTTCGTGCCGGGCATGTCGGCGGCCGAGGTCCTGGTGCACACCCGGCTCGCGGCCGACAAGGTCGGCGCGACCAAGATGGACCGCCCCGAGGACATCGAGCGCAACCCCAAGAACGGCGCGGTGTACGTGGCGCTGACCAACAACAGCTCGCGCACCGCGGCGCAGGCCGACGAGCCCAACCCGCGCGCGGCCAACAAGCACGGCCACATCCTGGAGATCATGGAGCGGCGCAACGACGCGGGCGCCACTACCTTCGCCTGGTCGATCCCGCTGGTCGCCGGCGACCCCAAGGACCCCGGCACCTACTTCGGCGGCTACGACAAGTCCAAGGTCAGCCCGATCTCCTGCCCGGACAACCTGACCTTCGACTCCGACGGCAACCTGTGGATCTCCACCGACGGCAACGCGCTGGGCGCCAACGACGGGCTGTTCGCGATGCCGGTCGAGGGCCGCGAGCGCGGGCGGGTGCGGCAGTTCCTGACCGTGCCCTACGGCGCCGAGACCTGCGGACCGCTGATCGTCAAGGACCAGAAGACGGTGTTCGTGGCCGTCCAGCACCCCGGCGAGATCACCGGCGCGACGCCGGAGAGGCCGGCCAGCCGCTGGCCGGACGGCGACCAGCCGCGCCCGTCGGTGGTGTCGGTCTGGCACACCCGGGGGCGCGACATCGGCGAATGACCCGCCCTTCTGCCACGAAGGACTGAGAGCCTGGCGGCGAGCGCCCGGCCACCGGATGGTGGCCGGGCGCTCGGCTTTGTATTCGCCGCGTCAGCGGTTCCGCGTGCTCGGCCCCGTCCAGCTTCTGGACGGCGCTCCAGCGGCCGCTGCCGGACTTGGCGGGGACGGCGCCGGACTGGGTTCGCCGGAGCCCGGCGGCGGCCTGAAACGCGAGCACGCCCCCGCGCGAGGGGATTCCTCGCGCGAGGGCGTGCTCGAACGGATCAGCTCGCGTAGCTCGGCAGCGTCCGCTCGTGCGACTCGCGCAGCTCGGCCAGCGGGATGGAGAACAGCTCCTGCTGCTCGCCCTCGCCGCCGCGCCCCGACACCGTCAGGGCGTCGCCGCCCGCGACGCCGATCTGCGCGACCGGCACGCCGGCCTCCTGGCACAGCGCCGCGACCCGGCCCTCGCCGCCCGGCCGGATGGCGACCATGGCGCGCGCCACCGACTCGCTGAACAGCGCCGTGAACGGGTCGCCGTGCAGCGTGATCCGCGCGCCGAGGCCGCCGCGCAGGCACGACTCGACCAGCGTCTGCGACAGGCCGCCGTCCGACAGGTCGTGCACGGCGGTCAGCAGGCCCTCGCGGGCGGCGGCGATCAGCACCGACGCCAGCGCGCGCTCGGCGGCCAGGTCCACCTTCGGCGGCAGGCCGCCCAGGTGGTTGTAGACCACGTGCGCCCACTCCGACCCGCCGAACTCCTCGCGGGTCTCGCCGAGCAGCGCCAGCGTCGCGCCCTCGGAGGTGAGCGACATGTTGACCCGGCGGCGCACGTCCTCGTGCACGCCCAGCACGCCGATGACCGGCGTCGGGTTGATCGGCGTGGTGCCGGTCTGGTTGTAGAACGACACGTTGCCGCCGGTCACCGGGATGCCGAGGTACTGGCAGGCGTCGGCCAGACCCGTCACGGCCTGGGCGAACTGCCACATCACGCCCGGATCCTCCGGCGAGCCGAAGTTCAGGCAGTTGGTGACCGCCAGCGGGCGGGCGCCGGTGGCGGCGACGTTGCGGTAGGCCTCCGACAGCGCGAGCTGCGCGCCCGCGTACGGGTCGAGGCGGGCGTAGCGGCCGTTGCCGTCCAGCGACAGCGCGATGCCGAGCCCCGACTCGTCGTCGATGCGGACCACGCCGGCGTCCTCGGGCATCGCCAGCACGGTGTTGCCGAGCACGTACCGGTCGTACTGCGAGGTCACCCAGGTCTTGGCGGCCAGGTTCGGCGAGCCCGCCAGCCACAGCACCGTGCGGCGCAGCTCGTCGCCGTTGGACGGGCGGGTGAGGCGGCCGGGGGTGTCGGCCTGCAGCGCGCCGAGGTCGGCGGGCGGCGAGTACGGCCGCTCGTAGACCGGGCCCTCGTCGGCGGCGGTGCCCGGCGGGATGTCCACGATCGTCTCGCCGCGCCAGGTCATCACCAGGCGGCCGGTGTCGGTCACCTCGCCGATCACCGTGGCCGGGATCTCCCAGCGGCCGCAGATCTCCATGAAGCGGGCCACCTTGTCGGGCGACACCACCGCCATCATGCGCTCCTGCGACTCGCTCATGAGGATCTCCTCAGGGCGCAGCGTCGCGTCGCGCAGCGGGACCGCGTCCAGCTCGACCCGCATGCCGCCGGTGCCGGCCGCGGCCAGCTCGGTGGTCGCGCAGGAGACCCCGGCCGCGCCGAGGTCCTGGATGCCGACCACGAGGTCCTCGCGGAACAGCTCCAGGCAGCACTCGATCAGCAGCTTCTCCATGAAGGGGTCGCCGACCTGCACGCTGGGCCGCTTGGCCTGCGACTCGTCGTCGAAGGTCGCCGACGCCAGCACCGACGCGCCGCCGATGCCGTCGGGGCCTGTGCCCGCGCCGAACAGGATCACCTTGTTGCCGGGGCCGGGGGCCACCGCGCGCTTGATGTCCTCGTGCTTCATCACGCCCACGCACAGGGCGTTGACCAGCGGGTTCTGCGCGTAGCAGGCGTCGAAGACGGTCTCGCCGCCGATGTTGGGCAGGCCGAGGGAGTTGCCGTAGCCGCCCACGCCCGCGACGACGCCGGGCATGACGCGCTGGGTGTCGGGGGCGTCGGCCGGGCCGAAGCGCAGCGAGTCCATCACCGCGATCGGGCGGGCGCCCATCGACATGATGTCGCGCACGATGCCGCCGACGCCGGTGGCCGCGCCCTGGTAGGGCTCCACGTAGGACGGGTGGTTGTGCGACTCGACCTTGAAGGTGACCGCCCAGCCCTGGCCGACGTCCACCACGCCGGCGTTCTCGCCCATGCCGACCAGCAGCGCGTCGGTCTTGGGCGCCTTGTCGCCGAACTGGCGCAGATGCACCTTGGACGACTTGTAGGAGCAGTGCTCGCTCCACATCACCGAGTAGATCGCCAGCTCGGCGGCGGTGGGGCGGCGGCCGAGGATGTCGCGGACGCGCCGGTACTCGTCGTCCTTCATGCCCAGCTCGGCGAACGGCTGCTGCCGCTCGGGCGTGCGGGCGGCGATGGCCACGGTGTCGGTGCCGGGGTCGGGCTGCCGGGCCGGGACCGGCGCGGCGGGCACGACCGGGACCGGGGCCTCGATCTCGGCGGTGAAGTCGGCGGGCAGCACCGGGACCGGCGTCTCGCCCGTGTTCCGCGTCTCGGCCGGGACGACCGGGACGGGCCCGGTGGTGTGCGTCACGGCCGGGATCGGCCCGGTGCCGGCCTGCTCCCCCTCGGGGCCCTGCTGTCCCACGGGGCCCTGCTGTCCCACGGGGAAGGGGCCGCTGGTGCCTTCCGCGGCCAGCGCGCGGACGAAGTCCTCGCTCGGGCCCTCGGTGGGCTCGGACGGCCCGGCGGCGGGCGGCAGGACCGGCTCGGCAGGCTGCTCGAAAGGCCGGTCCGCGACCGGCTCGCCGGGCTGCTCCATCACGGGGATCTGGGCCTGGCGCTCGGCGGCGGCCGGGGTCTGCGGCCACGCCTGCTCGCCGTCGCCGGGAGCCTGCGGCCAGCCCTGCTCGACCTGACCGGGCTGCCCGTGCTGCGGCCAGCCCTGCTCGGCCTGGCCCGGCTGCTGCGGCCCGCCCTGCTCCGCCGCGGCGGGCTGGGTCCAGGGCTGCTGCCCGCCCGGTACGGGCGGCTGCTGCGGTCCGGTGGCCCGGCCGCCCTCGGCGGGGGCCTCCGAGCGCTTGGCGCCCTCGTCCGGTCCGCCCTCGGGCTCCCCGAACAGGGGCGCCTCGCCCTCGATGGCCTCGTCCTCGTCCACGATGGCCTCGTAGGCCTGGGTGACCGAGGGGTTCACCGCGTGCAGCTCGGGGTCGTCGGCGTCGTCCTTCAGATCGGCGAACCACTCCAGCGTCGGCTCCTCGCCGCCGCGCGCGCGGTTGTCTCCCGGCTCCCCGGGCACGTTGGGACGCTGCTCACTCATGCTGTGTTTCCCGTTCGCGTCAGAGGCGCCGCGGCGCCGCCTTCCCTCGTCGCAGGCCGTGCGGGCCGCCGGCCCCACCGGTCGGTCATGCGTCGACCAGCCGCTTGACGACCGAGGTGAAGAAGCCGAGCCCGTCGGTGGACGGGCCGGTCAGCGATTCCACGGCGTGCTCGGGGTGCGGCATCAGGCCGACCACGTTGCCGGCCTCGTTGCAGATGCCCGCGATGTCGCCGAGCGAGCCGTTGGGGTTGACGTCGAGGTAGCGGGCCACGACGCGGCCCTCGGCCTCCAGCCGGTCCAGGGTCTGGGCGTCGGCGGTGAAGCGGCCGTCCGCGTTCTTGATCGGAATGACGATCTCCTGGCCCGCGCTGTAGTCGGCGGTCCAGGCGGTCTCGGCGTTGTCGACGCGCAGCCGCTGGTCGCGGCAGACGAAGTGCAGGCCCGCGTTGGGCAGCAGCGCGCCCGGCAGCAGGTGCGCCTCGCACAATACCTGGAAGCCGTTGCAGATCCCCAGGACCGGCAGGCCCGCGCCGGCGGCGGCGACCAGCTCGGTCAGGATCGGCGCGAAGCGGGCGATCGCCCCGGCGCGCAGGTAGTCGCCGTAGGAGAAGCCGCCCGGCAGCACGACGGCGTCGACCCCCTGCAGGTCGTGGTCGGCGTGCCAGAGCGCGACCGGCTCGGCTCCCGCCAGCCGGACCGCGCGTGCGGCGTCGCGATCGTCAAGTGAACCAGGGAAGGTGATGACCCCCACCCGGGCAGCATCCATCGCTTCAATTCCTTCGTTGCGATCCTCGCCCGCCGGGGAAGACGAGCGTCAACTGCTTATGAGGGCGTTCCGGAGACGGGCGGCTCGTCCCGCCGGTCACCGATGCGCGTCGCAGTCCCCCCGCGCGCGTCCAATCTACCCGGCGCTGTGCATGAGCCGGTGTTCGAGGCGTCGGATCAGCGCCTCGTCGCGCCAGGTCAGTCGCTTCCGCAGGTGGACGACGGTGCCCCGGTCCGGAGCCGAGTCGATGTCGAGGTCGTCCATCAGAGCCCGCATGATCCTAATCCCGCGCCCCGATTCGGCCAAACCGTCCTCGCCGCGCGGCGGCCCGGCCTGGCGCAGCCCGCCGCCGCGGTCGCTGATCCGCAGCCGGCAGGAGCCGTCGGCCACATGGCCGGTCACCTCGTAGTCGCCCGACGAGCGGGCGTGCTGGACCACGTTGGTGCACGCCTCGGAGGTGGCCACCAGGATGTCGGTGACGCAGTCCTCGGAGACGCCGAGACCGCGCAGCGCGTCGCCCACCACCCGCCGGATCACCGGAATGCTCAGCGCCTCCCGGGGGAGCGCGAGCGAGAACTTCATGTCCACCTGTCACCTCGTGACATTCCCAGGCCCCCCTGGGCGGACCCCGGTCCCGGAGCACGCTCGACGACTCGACGCAGCTAAGGCTTCCCCGGTGGAATCTTCCGTAACCGCTACACTGTCCGGTCTTTTCATGACCGGTCGGTGACCGGGAGCCGGTGATCCCTTCACCGGGGACGCCGGGGGGCCGGGCGGACGGGCCCTACAGGACGCGCACCTCGAAGTCCTCGATGACCGGGTTGGCCAGCAGCGTCTCGGCGATCTTGCGGACCTTCTCCACCGCCGCCTCGTCGGCCGGGCCGTCCACCTCCACCTCGAACCGCTTGCCCTGCCGGACCGCCGCCACGCCCTCGAAGCCCAGCTGCGGCAGCTTCCGGGCGATCGCCTGACCCTGCGGGTCCAGGATCTCCGGCTTGAGCATGACGTCCACGACGACGCGCGCCACGACCGCCCCCCTCATTGATCTGCGGTTTTCCTTAACGGTGTGAAGCGTACGGCACCATGACAGGGCACATCCCCCCATCCCCCCGGAGTCGCGCCATGAACATCGAGGAGTTGTCGCCCCCCGAGCGCCGCCTCTGGGAGGCGTTCCGCCGGGGCGAGCCGGTCGACCTGTCGTCGGGCGACCCGTCCACCAGCGATCCGGCCGGCTGGGGCCCGGAGCGGGTGGTGCGCGCCGAGGTGCTGGTCGCGCTGCTGGCCGGGGCCGTGGACCCGGAGCCGGGCCAGGTCGCGGCGGTGCGCCTGACCGGCGCGCGCGTCATCGGCTCGCTGAACCTCGGCCACGCCGAGGTGGGCGTGCCCCTCGCCCTGACCGCCTGCGTGTTCGACGAGGCCCCGCACCTGTACTGGGCGTCGATGAACAGCGTGCACCTGCTGCGCTGCCGCCTGCCGGGCCTGGTGGCCTCGGGCACGCGCGTGGACGGCCACCTGTGGCTGGAGGGCAGCCGGATCACCGGGGGCCTGTGGCTGGACGGGGCGCACGTCGCGGGCATCCTGAACATGTCGGGGGTGCACCTGACCAACCCGGGCGGGGACGCGCTGCTGGCCGACCGGCTGACCGTGGACGCCAACGTGTACTGCGACCAGGGCTTCACCGCGACGGGCGAGGTGCGGCTGCCGGGCGCGCGCGTCGGCGGCCAGCTGATCTTCCGGAAGGCGCGGCTGAGCAACCCGTCGGGCGCGGCGCTCTACGCGTCCCGGCTGGACGTGGCGGCGAACGTGTTCTGCGACGGCGGCTTCACCGCCAACGGCGAGGTGCGCCTGCGCGGCGCGCGCGTCGGGGGCTACCTGTCCTTCGTCGGGGCGGAGCTGTCCCACCCCGGCAAGACGGCCCTGAACGCCGACGACCTGGCCGTGGAGACCGACGTCTACTGCTCGGACGGCTTCACCGCCGACGGCGAGGTGAGCTTCGCCGGGGCCCGCGTCACCGGCCAGCTCAGCCTGCGCGACGCGCGCCTGTCCAACAGGGACAAGACCGCCCTCAGCCTCCAGCGCCTCCAGGCCGAGGAGGTGCTCCTGCGCCCGGCCGAGCCCATCGACGGCGTGGCGGACCTGTCCTACGCGCGGATCAACGTGCTGCGCGACGACCACAAGACCTGGCCCGAGCGGCTCCAGCTGGACGGCCTCCAGTACGAGAACCTGCAGCCGCCGATGGAGGCGCGGCACCGCCTGGACTGGATCCGCCGCGACACCGACGGGTACCAGCCCCAGCCGTACGAGCGCCTGGCGCAGACGTACCGCTCGCTGGGCCTGGACGCGGACGGCCGCTCGGTGCTCCTGGCGAAGGCGCGCGACCGCCGCAGGACGCAGGGCCTCCCCCGCAAGATCGTGGGCTGGTTCCAGGACGTCCTGGTGGGGTACGGCTACCGCCCCTTCCGGGCGGCGAGCTGGCTGCTGGGGCTGCTGGCGTTCGGCACGGTGGTCTTCTCGCTGCACAAGCCCGCGATCCTCAACGAGGACGACCACCCGCACTTCAACGCGTTCTTCTACACCCTGGACCTGCTGCTGCCGGTGGGCGACCTGGGCCAGGAGCGGGTGTTCGCGCCGTCGGGGATCTACCAGTGGATAGCGAACCTGCTGGTGGCGGCGGGCTTCGTGCTGGGCCTGACCGTCGCCGCCGGAGCGACCCGCGCCCTGTCCCGCGAGTAGCCCGCGCGTCCCGCCGGGCGGTCCCCCGACCAGCCCCTCGAAAAGGACTCGATCTTCGCGCGAGTCCGCGCCCGGCGGGGTGCCGGGGCGGCGGAACGGGGTAGGGATCAGGCATCGGGGGGCTTGCGTCCTTGGGTGTGATGTCTGCCACGATGGCAATGGTGGCTTTCGTCCCTTTATCCGGGGGGCGCCGGCCGCCGGACGTCGGCCGGTCCGCGGCGATCCCGTGCGCCGGCCCCGAACGAGGAGTCATCGATGACGATCAACTCCGTGCGCGGCGCCCCGGGCACCCGGGAGGCCGCCGACAACGAGCTCGTCCAGCTGCTCACCCCCGAGGGCGAACGCGTCGAGCATCCCGACTACCCCCTCGACCTGTCCGCCGCTCAGGTCCGCGACCTGTACCGCGACCTGGTCATCGTGCGGAAGATCGACCTGGCGGCGGTCGCGCTCACCCGGCAGGGCGAGCTCGGCCTCTGGGCCTCGCTGCTGGGGCAGGAGGCCGCCCAGATCGGCTCCGGCCGCGCGATGGGTGACCACGACATGGTCTTCCCCACCTACCGCGAGCACGGCGTCGCCTGGTGCCGGGACGTGCCCCCGATCAACCTGCTGGGGCTGTTCCGCGGGGTCAACCACGGCGGCTGGGACCCCGCCGAGCACCGCTTCCACCTCTACACGATCGTGATCGGGTCGCAGACCCTGCACGCGGCCGGGTACGCCATGGGCATCCAGCGCGACGGCGTGCTGGGGACCGACAAGGCGGGAGCCGCGATCGCCTACTTCGGCGACGGCGCCACCTCCCAGGGCGATGTGAACGAGTCGTTCGTGTTCGCCTCGGTCTTCAACGCCCCCATCGTGTTCTTCTGCCAGAACAACCAGTGGGCCATCTCCGAGCCGCTGGAGAAGCAGTCCAAGATCCCGCTCTACCGGCGGGCGCAGGGCTACGGCTTCCCCGGCGTGCGGGTGGACGGCAACGACGTGTTCGCCTGCCTCGCCGTCACGCGCAAGGCCCTGGAGAGCGCCCGCGACGGCCAGGGCCCCACGCTCATCGAGGCGTTCACCTACCGCATGGGCGCCCACACCACCACCGACGACCCCACGCGCTACCGCCTCAAGGCCGAGGAGGAGGCGTGGAAGCTCAAGGACCCCATCGAGCGCGTCAAGGCCTACCTGGTGCGCGGCGACCTCGCCGACGCCGCGTTCTTCGAGGGGGTGGACGCCGAGGCCAAGCGCGTGGCCGACGACCTGCGCAAGGCGTGCCTGGCGCTGCCCGACCCCGAGCCGGGCGCGATGTTCGAGAACGTGTACGCCGAGGCCCATCCGCTGATGACCGAGGAGCAGGAGCGGTTCGCCGCCTACCTCGCCTCCTTCGAGGAGGTGCCGTCATGAGCGAGCCGGTCACCCTGGCCAAGGCCCTCAACCGGGGGCTGCGCCGCGCGATGGAGGACGACCCCAAGGTCCTGGTCATGGGCGAGGACGTGGGGCGGCTCGGCGGCGTGTTCCGCGTGACCGACGGGCTGCAGAAGGACTTCGGCGAGGAGCGGGTCATCGACACGCCGCTGGCCGAGTCCGGCATCGTCGGCACCGCCATCGGGCTGGCGCTGCGCGGCTACCGGCCCGTCTGCGAGATCCAGTTCGACGGGTTCGTGTTCCCCGCCGCCGACCAGATCATCACCCAGCTCGCCAAGATGCGGATGCGGTCGCTCGGCAAGCTCGGGCTGCCGGTCGTGGTCCGCATCCCCTGCGGCGGCGGCATCGGCGCGGTGGAGCACCACAGCGAGTCCCCCGAGGCGTACTTCACCCACACCGCGGGGCTGCGCGTGGTGGCCTGCTCCAACCCCGCCGACGCCTACACGATGATCCAGCAGGCGATCTCCTCGCCGGACCCGGTGATCTTCTTCGAGCCCAAGCGCCGGTACTGGGACAAGGCGCCGCTGGAGGAGGACCCCGCGCGGTGGTCGCCGCTGCACCGGGCGCGCGTCGTCCACCCCGGCGAGCACGTGACGGTGCTGGCCTACGGCCCGGCCGTCAAGACCTGCCTGGAGGCCGCGGGCGCGGCCGCCGAGGAGGGGCGCTCGCTGGAGGTGATCGACCTGCGGTCGCTGAACCCCCTCGACATCGGGGCCGTGGTCTCCTCGGTGGAGCGCACCGGGCGCTGCGTGGTGGTGCACGAGGCGCCGGTGTTCTCCGGGTACGGCGCCGAGCTGGCCGCGCGGATCACCGAGCGGTGCTTCTACCGGCTGGAGGCCCCGGTGCTGCGGGTGGGCGGCTACTCCACGCCCTATCCCCCCTCCCGCCTGGAGGACCACTACCTGCCCGACCTCGACCGCATCCTGGACGCGGTCGACCGGACCTTCTCCTGGTGACGCGCATGGGTGAGATCAAGCAGTTCAAGCTGCCCGACGTCGGCGAGGGGCTGACCGAGGCCGAGATCGTCAAGTGGCACGTGCAGCCGGGCGACACCGTCGAGATCAACCAGATCGTGGTGGAGATCGAGACGGCCAAGGCGATCGTGGAGCTGCCGAGCCCCTACGAGGGCGTGGTGACCGAGCTGTCGGCCGCCGAGGGCACGACCGTGGACGTCGGCGTCCCGATCATCTCGGTGGACGTGGGGGGCGGGGAGGGGGCGGTGGCCACGCCGGTCTCCGAGCCGCCCGCCCAGGCCGCCGCGCTCAAGCAGGACATGGTCCCCACGCCGGACGAGCCGGGCATGATCGCGCCCGCGGAGCCCAAGCGGCAACCGGTGCTGGTCGGGTACGGCGTGAAGCCGGGGGCCACCAAGCGGCGGCCCCGGAAGGGCTCCCCGCCTCCGGTGCCCGAGCCCGTCCGGGAAGTTCGTCCACAGGCTGTGGAAAACTCCCTGCCCCTGGCCAAGCCGCCGGTGCGCAAGATGGCCAAGGACCTCGGCGTCGACCTGGGGACGGTCAAGGGCACCGGCCCCAACGGCTCCATCACCCGCGACGACGTCCAGGCCGCGACCGGGGCGATGCCGCAGACGGCCCCGCAGGCCGTGCCGGAGCGGGCCGCCGACCAGCGGGAGGAGCGGATTCCCGTCAAGGGCGTCCGCAAGGCCACCGCCGCCGCGATGGTCGGGTCGGCCTTCACCGCCCCGCACGTCACCGAGTTCCTCCAGGTGGACGTCACCGCGACCATGGAGACCGTACGCCGCCTGCGCGAGCTGCCCGAGTTCGCGCAGGTCAAGGTCTCGCCATTGCTGCTGGTGGCCAAGGCCGTCCTGGTCGCCGCCGCCCGCCACCCGATGGTCAACTCGGCCTGGGACGGCGAGGAGATCGTGGTCCGGCACTACGTGAACCTCGGCATCGCCGCGGCCACCGAGCGGGGCCTGATCGTGCCCAACGTCAAGGACGCGCACGCCAAGTCGCTGCCCGAGCTGGCCGAGGCCCTGGCGCAACTCACCGAGACCGCGCGGGCGGGGAAGACCACCCCGGCCGACATGTCGCGCGGCACCTTCACCATCACCAACGTGGGCGTGTTCGGGGTGGACGCCGGCACCCCGATCATCACCCCCGGCGAGTCCGCGATCCTGGCGTTCGGCCAGATCCGCGACATGCCGTGGGTCCACGAGGGCGAGCTCGCGATCCGCAAGGTGACCACGCTCGCCCTGTCGTTCGACCACCGCGTCATCGACGGCGAGCTGGGCTCGAAGTTCCTGCGCGACGTCGGGATGATGCTGGAGGACCCGGTGCGGATGCTCGCCTGGAGCTGACCGCCGGCGCTGGCCGGGCCCCGCGGAGGGGCCCGGCCGGTGTCACATCGGCGGCGGGTCGTCGCCGTTGTACATGCGGTCGCGGCCCTCGTCGGAGCTGCCGCGCCGCTGCTGCATCCGGACCATCAGCAGCAGCTGCAGGGCGAACGTCACCCCGCCCACGATGATCAGGATGAGGCCGATCACGTGGACGTCCACCGGGTCGCGCATGGCGTCGTCCCGGATCGCGAACTTGAGGATCAGTCCGAGCGTGATCGTGAAGATGCTGACACCGACACCCATGCGATGACCTCCGCCGGACGGTCCGTTGCCCTGGTGTCCAACTATCCGCCCGGCTCGCCCGCCACACCAGCGCGGGACGTTCCGGTCGCGGCTCCACCGGGCGCGGACCTGCGGCGGGGTCAGGAAACCGGGACGTTGTTCACCTTTCCGAAGGGCCCGCCGTCGAAGACGACCGACGTCGGGTTTCCGGGCGGGGCCGGAATGTAGGCGAAGCCCCGGACCGGCTCGTTGGGGGCCGTCCGGAACGTCGCCCGGCCGCCCGGGTCCACGTACGCGCCGGGCCCGCCGACCGCCGCCTGCCCGATGCGCACCGCCCGGTACACGTCGGTGCCGCCCGGGGCCAGCACGCTGAAGGAGGTGAACGCGCCGCCCGGGTAGTCCTTGTGCGGGTAGGCCGCGTCCGGCGGCGTGTTGCCCGGCCCCTCGTTGACCAGGTCGAACACCGCCACGATGTAGGCGCCGTCGCGGTAGAACGGCTTGACGTCCAGCCGCCGCTTGGCGCCGCCGAAGCGGCCGAACCGGCTGGCCACCGTCTGCCCGTCCTGCGCCCGGAACTCGGCGGGCGCGACCGTGCCGCCGCGCCCGTCGGCCGCGGCCGTCGCCGAGGCGGTCACGCCCTCGGCCTGCTGGCGCACCACGTAGGAGATCTCCACGCGGCGGTTGCGGGAGCGCGCCTTGGCGTCGTCGGAGCCGCCCTCCTTGGCGATCGGCTCGGCCTCGCCCTTGCCGTGCGCGGAGTACTTGAACGCCGTGCCCAGCCGCGCCTTCAGCTCCTTCTGCACGGCCTCGGCGCGCTCGCGCGACAGCTTCAGGTTGTAGGCGTCGCCGCCCTTGCTGTCGGTGTGCCCGTTGATCGTCAGCGGCCGCTTGGCGGGGTCGGCCTTGGCCTTGATCTCCTGCGCGGCCTCGTCCAGCACCTGCTTGGCGCGGCCGCCGAGCTTGGCGGAGTTGAACGCGAACAGCACGTCGGTGCGCAGGTTCAGCTTCACGTCCGAGCCGCTGGAGGTGACGTCCTTGATCTCGCCCTCGGTGATGTCGTACAGGTCGGCCGGGTTGCCGGTGCCCGCCGTCGCCGGGACGGCCCCGCCGCCGGTGACCGGGACGCCGGTGAACTCCCCGGCGGTGCCCTGGGTGATCGCGGTGACCTTCCGCACGCTCGCCGGCATGGCCGGGTACTCGATCGCCAGCTCCTGCGGCGCGTTCGGCGCGAACTGCCGGGGCGCCGCGGGCGCGACCGGCCGGTAGAGCTTGCGGCCGACCGGGTCCAGCAGCGTCACCGGGAACGGCGCCGTCTTGGCCGCCTGGTCCAGGGAGGTCACCACCACCCGCGCCGTGGTCTTGGCGCCCTGCCGCTCGACGCCCTTGACCTCCACGCGGGCGTGCAGGCCGTCGGCCCCGCCGAACCAGCCCTCCTTCACCGGGGCCCCGCCGGTCTGCGGCGGGGCGGACGGGCCGCTCCCGCCCGCCTTGGGCGGATCGGCCTTGTCGGGCTTGTCGTCCCCGCCGCCGGAGCAGCCGGAGACCAGCAGGACTCCGGCGAGGGACAGCGCGAGGGGGACGGGAGTTCTGGGGGCCGGCATCGGCTCTCCGGTTTCGACTCGGGGGGCTGGGCTGGTCCTGCGGGGCGCGGTCCACAGTAGTGACCTGGCCCGGAACGCGCAGCGGCCCCCGCCACACCAGGTGGCGGGGGCCGCTGCGTCACCTAACCGCGGGAGACGGTTGGCTCAGCTCGTCAGAACGCCTCTTCCGGCAGCTCCATCACGTCGAGGTTGGTGGCCTCGGTGATGACGCGGTCGGAGGCCAGGCGCGGCAGCACGGTCTGCACGAAGAACTGCGCGGCCGCCACCTTGCCGGTGTAGAAGTTCTTGTCGGCCTCGGAGACGTCGCCGCCGCCGAGCTTGGCCAGCGCGACCTCGGCCTGGCGCAGCAGCAGCCAGCCGACGATCAGGTCGCCCAGCGCCAGCAGGAGGCGGCTGGAGGCCAGCCCGACCTTGTAGATCTCCTTGGGGTTCTCCATGGAGCCGAGCGCCCACCCGATCATCGGGTTGAGGATGCCCTGCACGTCGTCCAGCGCCTTGGCCAGCAGGGCGCGCTCGCCCTTGAGGCGGCCGTTGCCGGCCTCGCTCTCGGCGAACGCCTTGATCTCGCCGGCCAGCACCTTCAGGGCCTCGCCGTTGTCCCGCAGGATCTTGCGGAAGAACAGGTCCATGCCCTGGATGGCGGTGGTGCCCTCGTACAGGGTGTCGATCTTGGAGTCCCGGATGTACTGCTCGATCGGGTACTCCTGCAGGAAGCCCGAGCCGCCCAGGGTCTGCAGCGACTCGCTGCCCAGCAGCGCGTAGGCCCGCTCGGAGCCGAAGCCCTTGACGATCGGCAGCAGCAGGTCGTTGACCTTCTCGGCCAGCTCGTCCTTGCGGCCCTCGTGCTCGGCGATCTGCACCTGGTCCTGGTAGGACGCGGTCAGCAGCACCAGCGCGCGCATGCCCTCGGCGTAGGCCTTCTGGGTCATCAGCGAGCGGCGCACGTCCGGGTGGTGCGTGATGGTGACGCGCGGCGCGGTCTTGTCGGTCATCTGGGTGAGGTCGGCGCCCTGCACCCGCTCCTTGGCGTACTCCAGCGCGTTGAGGTAGCCGGTGGACAGCGTCGCGATGGCCTTGGTGCCGACCATCATGCGGGCGTACTCGATGACCAGGAACATCTGCTTGATGCCCTCGTGCACGTCGCCGACCAGGTAGCCGATCGCCGGGTGCTTCTCGCCGAGGGTGAGCTCGCAGGTCGTGGAGACCTTCAGGCCCATCTTCTTCTCGACGTTGGTGACGTAGGCGCCGTTGCGCTCGCCGAGCTCGCCGGTCTCGACGTCCACCAGGTACTTGGGCACCAGGAACATCGACAGGCCCTTGGTGCCGGGGCCGGCGCCCTCGGGGCGGGCCAGCACCAGGTGGAAGATGTTCTCGGACATGTCGTGCTCGGCCGAGGTGATGAAGCGCTTGACGCCCTCGATGTGCCAGGTGCCGTCGGGCTGCTGCACGGCCTTGGCGCGGCCGGCGCCCACGTCGGAGCCGGCGTCCGGCTCGGTCAGCACCATGGTCGCGCCCCACTGGCGCTCAAGGGCCAGCTCGGCGAACTTCTTCTGCTCGGGCGTGCCGATGTGCCACAGGATCTGCGCGAAACCCGGGCCCGAGGAGAACATGTAGACCGCCGGGTTGGCGCCCAGCACCTGCTCGGCGATCGCCCAGGTCAGGCTGCGCGGCGCGCCGGTGCCGCCGAACTCCGGCGACAGGTCCACCCGGTACCACTCGGCGTCCATCCACGCCTTGTAGGACTTCTTGAAGCTCTCCGGCATGGTGACGGTGCCCTGCGCCGGGTCGAACTTCGGCGGGTTGCGGTCGGCGTCCTCGAACGACTCGGCCAGCGGCCCCTCGGCGAGGCGGTTCACCTCGTCGAGGATGCTGCGCACCGTCTCCTCGTCGAGGTCCGCGTACGGGCCGCTGCCGAGCAGGTCCTGGCGGTTGAACACCTCGAAGAGGTTGAACTCCAGGTCGCGGAGGTTGCTCTTGTAGTGCCCCATCGAACACTCCGTTTAGTCCGGCGGCGGCCGGCGGCCCCGCGTTACGTACTGGTCAGTAACTCATCATCATGCTACCCGCTGGTAACCCGTGGCAACCCATGCCGGATCCGGCGGGGAGGGTGCCAGGACACACGAGGTCACGGTTCGCCGGGAAAAGGTGACACAACTCACACCCGGCCGCCAAACCGGTTACCTCCCGGTACGGTGAACCGGTCAATCAGCCCCTTATCCGACAAAGAGCCCATTACCGGACTGTTGACTTCTCGTCGGATGTTTCGGAAAAGCATCGGCCAGACGGCCCAGGCATGACGCATACGTCGATTGGCGAACTTTTGGGTCCGATCGCTTGACGTACACCCCCGCAAACCGATACCGCAAGGGGCTCACGGGGCGCCTCTGGCCAGATCTGGCAAACAGGAACCATTCACCGCTCTACTCACTCTTACTGGGGGTGGCGCGGGGTCACAAGGGGTCTGGGTCTCTCCCCGAAGCCGGCTCGAAAGGAGTGAAGCGTCTTGTCGTCTGTCACTGGGTGGCTCAATGACGCCTGGGGAGCGATCGCGGGGGCGACCGCCGGTGGCGACTGGCGGAAGTTCGTTCCGCTGGGGTTCGCGGGCCTGCTGGTGTGGGGGCTGTGGCTGTACCGCGTGATCCTGTCCAGGATGGACAAGCCGGTGGTCAACAACTTCCGCACCACCGTCTCGGTCGTGGTCCCCTCCTACCGCGAGGACCCCGAGATCCTGGTGCGCTGCCTGGAGAGCTGGCTCGCGCAGAACCCCAGCGAGGTCATCATCGTCATCGACGTGGGCGACCACGAGGGGCACCGCCGGCTGGCCGAGGTCACCGACCCCCGCCTGCACGTGCTGGTCTACGAGCACTCGGGCAAGCGCTCGGCGCTCGGCGTGGGCATCCGCGCGGCGCGCGGCGAGATCGTGGTGTTCGCCGACTCCGACACCTGGTGGCAGCCCGGCCTGCTGGACGCGGTGCAGATGCCGTTCGAGGACCCGCAGGTCGGCGGCGTGGGCACCCAGCAGAACGTCTACCAGCGCACCACCAGCGTCTGGCGGCGCATCGCCGACTGGCTGGTCAACCTGCGCTACTACGACTACGTGCCCGCGATGGGCTCCAAGGGCGGGGTCGCCTGCCTGTCGGGCCGCACCGCCGCCTACCGCCGCTCGGTGATCCTGCCGGTGGTGGAGAACCTGGAGAACGAGTTCTTCCTCGGCCGCCGCTGCATCGCCGGCGACGACGGCCGCCTCACCTGGCTGACCCTCTCCCAGGGCTACAAGACCGTGCACCAGTCGTCGGCGCGCGCGATCTCGATGTTCCCCGACTCCTTCCGCGCCTTCGTCAAGCAGCGCATCCGCTGGAGCCGCAACTCCTACCGCTGCTACCTGACCGCCCTGTGGAAGGGCTGGCTCTGGAAGACCCCGTTCGTCACCAAGGTCACCGTGCTGCAGATCCTGCTCACCCCGGTCACCATGGGCGTCACCCTCGGCTACCTGATCTTCAGCCGCATCCTGGACAACCTGCACCCGCTGGGCATCGCGCTGGCCGTCGGCTGGGTGCTGTTCGGCCGCGGCGTGCGCGGCTGGTCGCACCTGAAGCGGCACCCCGGAGAGATCCTGCTGCTGCCGCTGACCGCGCTGGTCATCATCATGATCTCGCTGCCGATCAAGCTCTACGCCTTCGTGACCATGAACAAGCAGGGATGGCTGACCCGTACCTCCGACCAGGTGGGCGGCGCGGGGCAGAGCGCCGGCTCGTTGCAGGGAGTGGGTTCCTGACGTGACCGACGACCCGAAGCTCCTCCCGTTCGGGCGACGGGCCCTGGCGGTGGGGCTGGCCCTCGGCATGGGGCTGGGCGCGGGGCTGGCTGGCGTGCCCGCCGCGGCCTCGCCCGCCCCGCCGCCGAGCAACCCGACGCCGGGCGGCGGCCCGGCGCCCGCGGGCAACGCCCCGTCCGGCACCCCCCGGACCGGCACCCCTCAGAACGGCAACGCTCAGAACGGAACCCCTCAGAACGGCAACGCCCCGGCCGGCAACGCCCCGACCGGCACCCCCCAGGCCGGCAACGCCCCCGCGACCGGCGCGCCGGTCGCCGACCCGGCCGCCCCCGCCGTGCCGGTCGAGGACGCCAAGCGGCAGGCCGCCCTGGTCGACCAGGAGGACCAGCGGATCATGCAGGTCCGCTCGGTGCTGGCCGCCATCCTGCAGATCGGCGGCGCGGCCACCGCCACCTGGAAGCGGCCGCAGATCTTCGGCTCCAGCCACGGCAAGACGCTGGTGCTGCCCGCGGTCAACAGCGGCAAGCCCTACACCGTCGCCGACCTGCAGAAGTACGGCGGCCGCTACTTCCAGAAGCTGAACGACGGCTCCTACCTGCTCGGCATCCACGTGTTCGTCTCCGACGGGGCCAAGCTGCTGCTCAGCGCCCCCGGCGGTCTCACGCTGCGGATGGGCTCGATGCCCGGCGCGTTCAGCTCCATCGTCAGCTACGGCGGCAGCATCAAGATCGAGGGGACCGCGCAGCGCCCGGTGCAGATCACCGGCTGGAACAACCGCGCGCGCGGCCCCGACACCCAGGTCGTCGACGGCCGCGCCTACCTGCGCGCGGTCGGCGGCGAGTTCAAGATGCAGCACGCCAAGGTGTCCCACCTCGGCTTCTGGAGCGGCCGCACCGGCGGCGTCGCGCTCACCGGCACCGACCGCCCGGCCAGCGCGTTCAAGCACCTGAACAAGGACCAGCGGCACGCCGCCAAGAAGAAGCGCCTGGAGCAGAACAAGAAGGGCGGCAGCGGCGGCGGGGGCGGCCCCGGCGACATCGAGATCGAGAAGCCCGGCGGCACCGCCACCCACCAGCCGGCCGCCGACCTGGTCACCGGGTCGATCGACGGCAGCACCATCAGCGACACCGCCTTCGGGCTGTTCGTGTCCGGCTCCAACCAGACCCGGATCACCAACAACCGGGTCGAGAACAGCCTGGTGCACGGCGTGGTGATGCACCGCTTCGCCAAGAACGCCACCATCCAGAACACCACGGTGGTCGGCAGCAAGGGCGACGGGTTCGTGCTGTCGCGGGCCACCGAGAAGGTCCGCGTCACCAACTGCACCGCCGAGCGCAACGGCCGCAACGGCTTCACGCTGAACGGCATGCCGCTCGCGGTCGGCCCCTCGGCGTCCGGCGAGTCGCTGGAGAGCTTCGGCGAGAGCTCGGTCAACAACAGCGTGGCCAAGGACAACGGCCACTACGGCATCGAGATCCTCGGCGGCGACAAGCTGTCGGTGCAGAACAGCAAGGTCATCGGCGGCGACATGGGCATCGTGGTGCGCTCGAACGCCTCGCAGGTGCAGATCTCCGGCAACCAGCTGTCCAAGCAGGTCCGGCAGGGCATCGCGCTGCGCGACGGGGTGCGCGACGCGAGCCTGGCGGGCAACACCGTGGTCGGCGCGCGCACCGGCATCTACCTGCGCAACGCCACCGGCAAGCTGATCGGCAACGTGGTGCAGGGCGCGACCGCGCACGGCATCACGCTGAAGGGCGACAACGACGGCTCGCAGGTCCGCAACAACACCCTGAGCGGGTCGGGCACCAGCGCGGTCTCCACCTCCGGCTCCAGCGGCAAGGTGGAGAAGGAGGACAACAACACCGACTCCTGGCACGACACCGCCTCGCTGTGGATGAAGGCCAAGCGCTACGCCAAGCCGATGAACCTCATCTGGGCCGGGGTGTTCCTGATGGTGATCATCTCGATGATCCGGGCCCGCGGCCCGGACGGGCTGCGCATCGGCCGCACCGGCGTGCACCCCTACGCCCTGCAGCAGCCGATGGAGAAGCGGCAGGTGTGGAGCCTGCCGCGGCGGTCGGGCGGGCGGCCCGCGCCGATGGGCGGCGCGCAGCCCGCGGCGGCCGGCGTGCCCGTCCCGGTGGGCGCCCCGCTCGGCGCTCCGGTGGCCGGACCGGCGCGGCCCGCGCCGCAGCCGTCCACCGACCGGCACGTCGCCGGTCCGGGCCAGGCGGTGGCGCAGCCGCGCGTCCCGCAGCCCGCCGCCGCGCAGCCGATGGCCGCGCCGCACGGGCCCGCCAGCGGCACCGGCGCCAACGGGCACGCCAACGGCGGTACCAACGGCAGCGCCAACGGCGGCACCAACGGCCATGGACGCCCCTCCGCGCACCCGACCCCGCGCCAGGGCGTCCCGCAACCCGACCGAGGGGGTCACTGACATGGGGACCCACACCAAGAAGGACGCCGAGGCCCCGCCGGAGCAGCAGACCTACGGCGAGGCCCCGCCGAAGAAGAAGGGCGCCTACGGCAAGGCCGTCACCACGATCCTCGTGCTGGGCCTGGCGGGCGGCGGCACCTACGTCTACCGCGCCCACTTCTCGGGCGGCGCCGACGACCTGCCCGGCGTGAACGAGGTCTCCGCCAACGCCGCCAAGCAGCAGGCGACGCTGGTGGACCAGGAGGACCTGCGGGTCATGCAGATCCGCGCCAAGCACGAGTCGGACCTGGCCAGCGGCGGCGCGGTGGCGGCCACGGCGCGCTCGCCGCACGTGGCGAGCTCCGCCAACGGGCGCACCCTGGTGCTGCCGCAGCGCAAGAACCCCTACTACGTCAACGAGCTGACCCAGCTCGCCGGGCAGGACTTCCAGAAGCAGAGCGACGGCTCCTACCTGCTGAGCGTCAACGTCTTCGCCGCGCGCGGGGCCAAGCTGATCCTGCAGAGCGCCTCGGGCCCGCTGACGATCCGGATGCGCAGCGTGCCGGGCGCGTTCACCTCGATCGTCAGCGCCGGCGCCACCGTGAAGATCAACGGCTCGGCGCAGAACCCGGTGCGCTTCACCAGCTGGAACGACGAGGCGCACAAGCCCGACACCGAGGTCGCCGACGGCCGCTCCTACATCCGCGCGATCGGCGGCGAGTTCACGTCCAAGTACGCCCACTTCTCCGACCTCGGCTTCTGGAGCGGCCGCACCGGCGGGCTGGCGCTGACCGGCTCGGACCGGCCCGACTCCTCGGCCGAGCGCCTGGCCGGGCCCACCGGCGGGGCGCGCCGCTTCATGCTGCCGAACGGCACCGCCGACACCACCCGGGGCAACCGGGAGGAGATCGAGGTCCAGGCGGCGGGCGGGCGCGGCGGCGGCACCTTCCACGTGCCGGTCGCCAACCTGGTGAACGGCACGGTGGACCACTCCACCATCAGCGGCAACGCCTACGGCCTCTTCGTCACCGCCGCCAACCGCACCCAGATCACCAACAACACCATCACCGGCAGCCTGGTGGACGGGGTGCTGCTGCACCGCTTCGCCAAGAACGCCACCATCGAGAACACCACCGTGACGCGCAGCCGCGGCGACGGGTTCGTGCTGTCGCGCGGCACCGAGGGCGTGCGGGTCACCAACTGCACCGCCCAGGAGAACGGCGGCAACGGCTTCACCCTGGACGGGCAGCCGCTGGCCGACGGGCCGTCGGCGTCGGGCGAGTCGGTCCTGGCGTTCGGCGACAACACCGTGGCCAGCAGCACCGCCCGGAACAACCGCCGCTACGGCGTGGAGATCCTGGGCGGCGACAACGTCACCGTGCAGAACAGCCGCATCCTGGGCGGCGACATGGGCATCGTGGCGCGCGACAGGACGGTGCGCGCCAACATCGCGGGCAACCAGGTGGCGAGCCCCGCCCGGCAGGGCGTGGTGCTGCGCGACGGCGTCAGCGGCGGGACGGTGTCGGGCAACGTCATCACCGGCACCGAGACCGCGCTGTACCTGCGCGACGCCAACAGCGTGATCAACGGCAACACCGTGCAGGGCGCGACCCGGCACGCGCTGACGCTGCGCGGGAACGCCACCGGCGCCCAGATCACCGGCAACACCTTCAGCGGCGCGGGCACCAGCGTCTACGACGTGGACCGCGCCACCGGCAAGTACGTCAACTCCGGGAACAACGTCCAGGGCTGGAACAAGACCGCCGGGTTCTGGACCTGGGTGAAGCGCATCTTCAAGCCGATGAACATCATCTGGGCGAGCGTGTTCCTGCTGGTGGCGATCTCCATGTTCCGCTCCCGGGGGGCCGGGATGCGCATCGGGCGCCGCGGCGCCCATCCGTACGAGCACCAGGACAAGCTCGAAGAGCGTCCCGTGCGGCTGCTGCGCCGCGCCCCGGCCGCCGCGCCGCCCGGACCGCCGGGGCCCTCGGGCCCGGGCGGGGACCGGGTCGGGGCGGCACCGGGTCGGTAGCGGGCGACGCAAGCGGTCATCGAAGGAGTTAGTTCGGCATGACTATCAAGATCGACGTGAAGTTCGTCGTGGGCCTGCTGGTCGGCGCGCTGGTCATGGGCGGTCTCGCGTTCCTGGTCGCGGGGATGAACGGCGACGGCGAGTCCCGCAAGACCGCGGGCGAGGGACCGGCGCGGCCGCCGGGCGAACCCGGCACCGCGCCCGAGATCGAGGACGGCGGGGACGGCAAGGACAAGGGCGACGACGACGGCGGCGACAAGGGCGGCGGCGCGCAGCCCGGGGCCCCGCTGGCGCTGCCCGTGCCGTCCGGCGAGGGCCGGGTGAGCTGCCCCGGCCCGACCAAGACCGTCAAGGACACGCGGAGCCTGGAGGACGCGCTGCGGAGCGCCAAGCCCGGCGACGTGATCAAGATGGCGGCGGGCACCTACGAGGGCAAGTTCGTCGCGCAGGCGTCGGGCACCCAGAGCCAGCCGATCTGGCTGTGCGGCGACCAGGGCGCGGTGGTCGACGGCGGCGGGGTGAAGAAGGGCTACGCCTTCCACCTCAACAAGGCCAACCACTGGCGGCTGGTCGGGTTCACCGTGCGCAACAGCCAGAAGGGCGTGATGGCCGACACCAGCAACGGGTCGCTGATCCAGGGGCTGACCGTGCACGACATCGGCGACGAGGCCATCCACCTGCGCAACTTCTCCACCGGCAACACCGTGCAGTACAACAAGATCTACAACACCGGGCTGCGGCGCGAGAAGTTCGGCGAGGGCGTCTACCTCGGCACCGCGCAGTCCAACTGGAAGAAGTTCTCCGGCGGCAAGATCGACAAGAGCGACAACAACGTGGTGCGCGGCAACGTCATCCGGGCCACCGCCGAGGCGATCGACATCAAGGAGGGCACCACCGGCGGCAAGATCATCGGGAACGTCTTCGACGGCTCGGCGACCGGTGGCGACAAGCACAACGACTCCTGGATCGACGTCAAGGGCAACGGCTACCTGATCGAGGGCAACCGCGGCACCAAGACCCCCGCCGACGGCTTCCAGACCCACAAGATCGTCGAGGGCTGGGGCACCGGCAACACCTTCCGGGGCAACACCATCGACCTGGCCGGCGGCAACGGCGTCGGCATCAACGACACCGCGGGCGGCAACACCATCGCCTGCGACAACAAGGTGCAGGGCGGCGAGCTCACCAAGAAGGGCCAGTGCTCCTGACGCCGGGGGCCGCAGCACATTGAAGATCGATCTGAAGTTCGCCGGCCTGCTGGTGGCCGGCGCGGTGGCCACCAGCGGCGCGGTCCTGCTGGCCACCGGCGGGGAGGACAAGGCGTCGGACCGGTCGGCGGCCGACGACCCGTTCCCGCTCGCGCCGTCCTCCCCGCCGGCGCAGCCGGGCGCGGGGACCGGAGCGGGGGCCGCGCCCTCGGCCGGCGCCGGGGCCGGCGGCGCGCCCGCCGCGCCGCCCGCGCCGCAGAACCTGCCGCTGCCCCAGCTCACCGCGCCCGTCCAGTGCCCGCGGGCGACCGTCACCGTGCGCACGCCGGTGGAGCTGCAGGAGAGGCTGAACGTCGCCGAGCCGGGCGAGGTGATCCGGCTGGCCCCGGGCGTCTACAAGGGCCAGTACCGCAGCCAGCGCTCCGGCACCCAGGACAAGCCGATCTTCGTGTGCGGGTCGCCGAGGACGGTCCTGGACGGCGCCGGCACCGGCAAGGGCTACGGCTTCCACCTGGAGAACGCCGGGCACTGGCGGCTGATCGGCTTCACCGTGCGCAACAGCCAGAAGGGCGTGATGCTGGACGGCTCCAGCGGCACGGTGATCCAGGGCCTGACCGTGCGCGACGTCGGCGACGAGGCGATCCACCTGCGCCGCTTCAGCACCGGCAACACCGTGCAGCGCAACCGGATCTTCAACACCGGGCGGCACAACCCCCGGTTCGGCGAGGGCGTCTACCTCGGCTCCTCGCACAAGAACTGGAACGCCCTCACCCAGGGGCGGCCCGACAAGAGCGACAACAACCTGGTGGCGGCCAACCGCG
The DNA here is from genome assembly GCA_044456955.1 of Spirillospora sp. NPDC050679. GTDB lineage: Bacteria > Actinomycetota > Actinomycetes > Streptosporangiales > Streptosporangiaceae > Spirillospora. The sequence continues at coordinate 519,451 of JBITGK010000002.1, forward strand.
TCCAGGCCACCGCCGAGGCCGTGGACGTCAAGGAGGGCACCACCGGGGGCCGCGTCGTCGGCAACGTCTTCGACGGGTCGAAGCTGTCGGGCGACAAGGTGAACGACTCCTGGGTGGACGTGAAGGGCAACGGGTACTTGATCGAGGGAAACCGGGGCGCGCGGACCGTCGCCGACGGCTTCCAGACGCACCAGGAGTACCAGGGCTGGGGCACCGGCAACACCTTCCGGCGCAACGTCATCGATCTGCGCGGAGGCAAGGGCGGCTTCGGGATCGCCCTGTTCTCCGACGGCAACACCGTCGCCTGCGACAACAAGGTCGCCGGCGGCAAGCTGCTCAACAAGGGCACGTGCTCCTGAGGGCCTGCGGGAGACGCACACACGAAAGGGAGAGGTCATGAACGATTCCCCGAGGCTCACCGTGATCGGCACCGGTTACCTCGGCGCCACGCACGCCATCTGCATGGCGGTGCTCGGGTACGAGGTGCTGGGCGTGGACGTGGACGAGCGCAAGATCGCGCAGCTCGCGTCCGGGACGGTCCCGTTCTTCGAGCCGGGCCTGCCCGAGCTGCTGGCCAAGGCGCTGGAGTCGGGGCGGCTGCGCTTCACCACCTCCTTCGAGGAGGCGGGGCGCTTCGGCGACGTGCACTTCATCTGCGTGGGCACCCCGCAGCAGCCGGGCTCGGACGCCTGCGACCTCAGCTACGTGGAGGCGTCGGTGTCGGCGCTGGCCGCGCACCTGGACCGGCGCGCGCTGGTGGTCGGCAAGTCCACCGTGCCGGTCGGCACCGCCGCGCGCCTGACCGCGATGGTGCAGGAGCAGGCCCCGGCGGGCGCCGACGTGGAGCTGGCCTGGAACCCCGAGTTCCTGCGCGAGGGCTTCGCGGTGGACGACACGATGCACCCCGACCGGCTGGTGTTCGGGGTGGCCTCGGAGTGGGCCGAGCAGCGGCTGCGGGCGGCGTTCGCGCCGATCCTGGAGCAGGGCACGCCGGTGGTGACCACCGACCTCGCCACCGCCGAGCTGGTGAAGGTGGCCGCCAACTCGTTCCTGGCCACCAAGATCTCCTACATCAACGCGATGGCCGAGGTGTGCGAGGCCGTCGGCGCGGACGTGAAGGACCTGGCCGACTCGCTGGCCCTGGACGACCGGATCGGCGGCAAGTTCCTCAAGCCGGGCCTCGGCTTCGGCGGCGGCTGCCTGCCCAAGGACATCCGCGCGTTCGCGCACCGCGCCGAGGAGATCGGCGTGGGGCAGGCGGTGTCGTTCCTGCGCGAGGTGGACGACATCAACCGCCGCCGCCGCGCCCGCACCGTGGACCTGGTGCGCGAGCTGCTGGGCGGCCAGATCTCCGGCGCGCGGATCGCGTGCTGGGGCGCGGCGTTCAAGCCGAACTCCGACGACATCCGCGACGCGCCCGCGCTCGACGTGGCGCGCACCATGCACGGCCTGGGCGGGCACGTGCGGGTCTACGACCCGGCGGCGCTGGACAACGCCCGCCGCGCCTTCCCCGAGCTGCGCTACGGCGAGAGCGCGATGGACGTGGCGCAGGACGCCGACGTGGTGGTGCTGCTGACCGAGTGGGCCGACTTCCGCGAGGTCGACCCGGAGGCGCTGGCGCAGGTCGTGCGGACCAAGCGGATCGTGGACGGCCGCCACGCGCTGGACGCCGCGCAGTGGCGCGACGCCGGCTGGGAGTACCGCGCGCTGGGCCGGAGCTTCTGACCGGAGGCCGGGCCAGGGCGCGCCCCCTGGCCCGGCCCGCGCGGGCGGTCAGTGGCCGCCGGCGAGGTTCAGGCCGACGACGCCGATGATGATCAGGGCCAGTGCGCCGATCTTGAGGGCGGACACCTGGTCGCCCATCAGCAGCATCCCCAGCGCGGCGGTGCCGACCGCGCCGATGCCGACCCAGACGGCGTAGGCGGTGCCGACGTCCAGGGTGCGCAGCGCGAAGTTCAGCAGCCCGAAGCTGATGGCGGCGAACAGCACGAAGCCCGCGCTGGGCAGGAGTTCGGAGAAGCCCTTGCTGAGCTTCAGGCAGAGGGCCATCGCGACTTCGAAGAGTCCGGCGACGACGACGAGGATCCAGGCCATGGTCATGCTCCCGGGAGAGACGGCAACGGTCGTACGCGTCGTCTTTGCCTGCCGGGTACGGCGCGTTCCTCGTCCGGGAGGACCGAAAAGGGCCCTCATGTCCCACCATAACCGAGGCGGTCGGCCGGTTGTTCCCCGCCGCCCGGCCCGGGAACGTAACGTCCCCCAAGGGCGTCTACTGGACGAGAACGTTCACCGCACGGGAGGAAACCGCACGTGGTCTTCAAGAAGCTCATGCAGGCGGCCGGCATCGGCGGCCCGGAGGTCGAGACCGTCCTGCACAACCCGAGCACCACGCCGGGCGGGACCGTCACCGGGGAGATCACCATCCTGGGCGGCAAGCACGACTCCGACATCATCGGGGTGAACCTGGCGCTGAAGACCCGCGTCGAGATCGAGTCCGGCGACAGCGAGTACACCGGCGACCTGGAGTACGCCAAGCTGCGCGTGTCGGGGCCGTTCAAGCTGGACGACGGCGCGCGCTACAGCATCCCCTTCCAGTTCCCCGTCCCGTGGGAGGCGCCGCTCACGCACCTGTACGGGCGGCCGCTGCACGGCACCACCGTGGGCCTGTCCACCGAGCTGGAGGTCGCGCGGGCCGTGGACGCCACCGACCTCGACCCGATCGCGGTGCACCCGCTCCCGGCGCAGGAGCGCATCCTCGCGGCCTTCCAGAACCTGGGCTTCCACTTCCGCAACGCCGACTGCGAGAAGGGCCGCATCTGGGGCGTGCACCAGGAGCTGCCGTTCTACCAGGAGATCGAGTACTTCCCGCCGGCGCAGTACGCGCGGGGCATCAAGCAGCTGGAGGTCACGTTCGTGTCCTACCCGCAGTCCATGGAGGTCGTGCTGGAGCTGGACAAGCGCGGCGGGGCCTTCACCGAGGGGCACGACTCCTTCGCGCGCTTCACCGTGGACTACGCGACGGCGAACCAGACCAACTGGGAGCAGCAGCTCGACGGGTTCCTCCAGCAGGCCGCCCGGCGGCGGGGTTTCTTCTAGCTATTGATCATTGGCCCGGCGGCCCGTAGAAAAGGAGCCCGTGGCAGAGCCTCCCGGACTCAGTGACGTCGAACGCCGTCTGTGGCACGCGTTCCCGACCGGCGCCCCCGTGGTGCTGGGGGACGACCTGCCCGCCGGACCGGTACCCGAGCGGATCGTCCGCGCCGAGATCATCGCCCAGCTGCTGCTCGGCGCGGGCGAGTCCCGGCCGGGGCGGGTCCCGGCGGTGCACCTGCGCGGCGCCTACATCGTCGGGACGCTCTCGGTGCGGGGCGGCACCGTCGAGCACGAGCTGCGGCTGGAGTTCTGCCGGCTGGTCGAGCAGCCCGACTTCTCCAACTGCCAGACCCGCCAGATGCGGATGTCGGACTGCCGGATGCCCGGCTTCGACGGCGGCGGGCTGCGGGTGGACGGCTTCCTCAGCCTGTCGCGGTCGCTGATCGAGGGCGAGGTGCGGCTGACCCGCGCGCAGGTGCTGGGCGGGCTGCGGCTGAACGCGGCCACCATCGTGGCGCCCGGCCCCGACACCTGGGCGATCTTCAGCGGCGGCACCGTGGTGGAGGTCGGCTGCTTCGTCCAGGGGGCCGACATCACCGGCGGGGTGCGGCTGGTCGGGGCGCGCATGAACGGCGGGCTGTTCATGCAGGGCACCACGCTGCGCAACCCGGGCCGGATCGCGCTGGACGCGCAGAACATGATCGTGGAGGACGCCGCCGAGTTCAGCCGCGGCTTCACCGCCATCGGCACCGTGCGGCTGCGCAGCGCCCGGGTGAACGGCATCCTGTCGTTCGACAGCGCGCACCTGGACTCCGGCGACCCCTCCCGGATGGCGCTGCACGCCAGCCACCTCCAGGCCGACGAGCTGCTGCTGTACGTGGCCGAGAAGATCAAGGGCCGGGTGTCGCTGTCGTACTCGCGGATCGCCCTGCTGCGGGACGACCCCGAGCGCCTGCCGGACGAGCTGTACCTGAACGGGCTGACCTACGAGACGCTGAGCGACGCCACGTTCAAGCAGCGGCTGAGCTGGGTCGGCCGCGATCCCCGCTTCCACCTCCAGCCCTACGAGCAGCTCGCCGCCTACTACCACGCGGCCGGGCACGACGACCTGGCGCGCAAGGTGCAGCTCGCCAAGCTGCGGGCGCGGCGCCGCAAGCTGCGCCCGGTCGGCAAGGCGTGGAACTACCTGCTGGACTGGACGGTGGGGTTCGGGTACCGGCCGTGGCTGGCGTTCGCGTGGTTCGGCGCGCTGGTCGCGTTCGGCACCACGGTCTTCTCGCTGAACAAGCCGCGCCCGGTGAAGCCGCCGGACGAGCGGCCGGTCTTCCACGCCTTCGTCTACACGCTGGACCTGCTGATCCCGATCGACACCTTCGGGCAGCAGCAGGCGTTCGACCCGTCCGGGTGGTCGCGCTGGGTGGCCTACGGGCTGGTGGCCACCGGCTGGGTGCTGGCCACCGCGCTCATCGCCGGGGTCACCCGGGTGTTGCGACCGAACTGAGTCCGACCGACAGAATGGGACGCCATGGGGACCTATCTCATCACCGGGGCCACCGGCGGCATCGGCGCGGCCGTGGCCGGGCTGCTGCGCGAGCGCGGCCACGACCTGATCCTGACCGGCCGCTCCGCCGACCGGCTCAAGACGCTCGGCGATTCGCTGACCGGCGGCGCGCACGCGCGCACGCAGGAGTTCTCGATCAGCCCGAGCAGCGCGGTGGCGGCGGCGGTGCACACGCTGACGCTGGACCTGAACGAGCCGCGCCGCCTGGAGGCCGCGCTCGCCGAGGCCGACCTGCCCGACCGTCTGGACGGGGTGATCCACAGCGCCGGGGTGGTGCACCTGGGGCCGGTCGCCGAGACCGAGGCCGACGAGTGGCTCGACCACCTCAACACCAACCTGGTGTCGGCGGCCGAGCTCACCCGCATCCTGCTCCCGGCGCTGCGGGCCGCGCGCGGGCACGTGGTGTTCGTCAACTCCACCGCGGGGCTGCGCGCGAACCCGAACTGGTCGGCGTACGCGGCCAGCAAGTTCGGGCTGCGCGCGCTGGCCGACGCGCTGCGCGACGAGGAGCCGGAGCTGCGGGTCACCACGGTCTACCCGGGGCGGACGGCGACCGAGATGCAGCGCAAGGTCCGCGCGCAGGAGGGGCACGAGTACCGGGCCGAGGACTTCGCCGACGCGGCGACGGTGGCGCGGGTGCTGGTGGGGGCGCTGGAGACGCCGCGCGACGCGGTGGTCAGCGACGTCTCGGTGCGCCCCCACTGAGCGCACCCGGGCCGGGTCAGCGTGCGCCGAGCCGGGCGGGCAGCCGCGACAGCTCCGCCCGGCGCAGCGCCAGCACCACGGCGGCGAGCACGCCGAACAGCAGCGGCATCAGCGGGCTCTCCTCCAGCACGGCCAGGTTGACGACGACGGCACTGATCATCAGCAGCACGACGCCGCCGGCGGCGGCCGCGGCCAGCAGCGGGACGCACAGGCCGACGCCGGCGGCGATCTCCAGGGCGCCGACGACGTAGCGCAGCCACTGGCCGGCGCCGATCTCGTCGAACATGTCGGTCATGGCGTCGGTGCCCGCGAGCTTCTGCACGCCCGCGCTGAGGAAGGTGAGGGCCAGCAGGATCTGGAGCACCCAGACGGTGATCTGGACGGCGCGGCCGCGGTCGCCGCGGTCGTGTTCGGTCGCCATGGAAGCCTCCTAGGGGGTCGTCGATATAGACCCCCCGGAGGTCTCCAAATCATCGCTCGGCGAGCGGGCGGCGCAGCATCCAGGCCGCCAGCAGGCCGCCCAGCAGCCCGAACAGGTGGCCCTGCCAGGAGATGGACGGGTCGCTGGGCAGCACGCCCACCAGGAACGTCATGCCGTAGACCGCGACCACGCCGACCGCGATGGCGATGTCGAGCAGGTGCCGCTCGAAGATCCCGCGGCCCAGCAGGTAGCCGAAGAAGCCGAACACCAGGATGCTGGCGCCCAGGGTGTTGACCGAGCTGGTGAACCAGACGCCGAGCCCGCCGACGACGATCACCACCAGGCTCGCGGCCAGGAACTTGGCGACGCCGCGCGCCGCCGCCAGGAAGCCCAGGATCAGGAAGGGCACCGTGTTGCTGAGCAGGTGCCCGAAGCCGACGTGCAGGAAGGGGGCGGTGAAGATGTCGGGCAGGTCCCGCACGTCGTGGGGCTGGATGCCGAACTCGTCCAGCGCGCCGTCCATCGTGTAGTCGACGAACTCCAGCGCCCACATGGCCCCGGTGACCAGCAGCACCAGGGTGAGGGCCGTGACCGCCCGCACGCCGTGCGCGGCCAGGCCGGCGGAGCGACGCTGCCGTTCGGGGACCGGGGAGTAGCTCATGTCCTCCACCGTAGATCGGGATGACCGTGCCGTCACCGGGTCAACGGACGGGGCGGCGCGAACGTCCCCGCCCGGGCTGGCGAATCGGATTCGGTCTCCGCCATATTGAGCCGATGCGCGCACTCGTCTGTGAAGAGCTGGGCTCGGTCGTCCTGCGGGACCTGCCCACCCCCGAGCCCGGCCCCGGCCAGGTCCTGGTCGCCGTGGAGGCGGCCGGCGTCAACTTCGTTGACGGCCTGTTCGTCGAGGGCCGGTACCAGATCAAGCCGCCGCTGCCGTTCGTGCCGGGCGGGGAGGTCGCGGGCACGGTCGTGGCGGCGGGCCCAGGGGTGACCGACCCCGCCCCCGGCACGCGGGTGGTGGCGATGTGCGGCCTGGGCGGCTTCGCGTCGCACATCGCGGTCCCGGCGCTCGCCGCGATCCCCACCGGGCTGGACGCGCCGCGCGCGGCGACGTTCGTCCAGAGCTACTGCACGGGCCTGTTCGCCCTGCGGGACCGCGCCGCGCTGCGGGCGGGCGAGACCGTCCTCGTGCTGGGCGCGGGCGGCGGGGTGGGACTGGCCGCCGTCCAGGTGGCCAAGGCGCTGGGGGCCCGCGTCCTGGCCGCGGCCTCCTCTCCGGAGAAGCGGGCGGCGGCCCTGGCCGCGGGGGCCGACGAGGCGATCGACACGGCCGAGGACGTCAAGACCGCCGCCCGAGCGCTGTCGGACGGCGGTGTGGACGTCGTGTACGACCCGGTGGGCGGCGACCTCGCCGGCCCGGCGCTGCGGGCGCTGCGCGAGGGCGGCCGCTACGCGGTGATCGGCTTCGCCTCGGGGGCGATCCCGTCCCTGCCGCTGAACCAGGTGCTGCTGCGCAACCGCGCCGTCGTCGGCGTCGACTGGGGCGCGTGGCAGCTGTCGCGCCCGCTGGAGCAGCGCGCCCTGCTGGAGGAGCTGCTGGCCTGGGCCGACGAGGGGAGGATCACACCGGCGGCGCCGCGCGGCGAGCCCTTGGAGCGGGCGGCCGAGGTGCTGGCCGACCTGCGCGGGCGCCGGGTGGTCGGGAAGGTCGCGCTCATTCCCTGAGCGGCCCTAGGCGGCCGCCTGCTCGGGGGCGTCCTCGCCGCGCACGGTGATGACCGGCAGCCGCTTGCGCGCGGGGGCGTCCACCCGGCGCCGCAGGTAGCGGCGCTCCTCCGGCGTGGTGCCGCCCCAGATGCCGTCCGGCTCGCCGACCCGCAGCGCCCAGGACAGGCAGTCGGCGACCACCGGGCAGTTGGCGCAGACGGCCTTGGCCGCCCGCTCCTGCTCCTGGAACACCTCCGCGGAGTACCCGATGGGGAAGAAGAGGTCGGGGTCCGCGCCACGGCAGATGGCGTGGTCGCTCCAGTGCTCTTCGTTGTTCGGATTCGACATCACTGGCTCCCTGCGGCATCGTCGCCGGCAGTTTCCGAGGGTGGCTTCCTTGCCCACCCAACGTAGTACTACGAGACGTAGTACTACAAGTCATGGTGAGCAACGCGGCATAACGTCCGGATAGCCTGTCTGACGTGCGGCATGATCCAGAAGTGACCTTCCGCGAGGCGACGCGGGACGACCTGCCCGAAATCGTCCGCCTGCTGGCCGACGATCCGCTGGGCGCGACCCGCGAGGCGCCGGGGGAGGTCATCCCGGAGGCGTACCTGCGCGCCTTCGCCGCGATCGAGCGCGACCCCAACAACACGGTGCTGGTCGCCGAACTGGACGGCACGATCGCGGGCACCTTCCAGCTGACCTACATCCCGGGCCTGACCTACACCGGCGGCGAGCGCGCCCAGATCGAGGGCGTGCGGGTGGCCGCCGAGCAGCGCGGCCGGGGCATCGGCCAGATCATGATCAACTGGGCCATCGACCAGGCCCGCGCGCGGGGCTGCCGGGTGGTGCAGCTCACCACCGACCGCCAGCGCCCCGAGTCGGTCCGCTTCTACCAGAAGATGGGATTCCGCCCCTCCCACATGGGCATGAAGTTCCACCTCAAGGACGACTGACCCGCCGGCGGCATGAAACCGCCGATCAGGGCAATGATCACGGCGTGTCGACAACGCTGAACAGAGCCCTGACCACCCCGCTGCTGTTCCTGTTCATCCTCGGGGACGTGCTCGGTGCCGGGGTCTACGTGCTGGTCGGGCAGATGGCGGCCGAGGTGGGCGGAGCGGTGTGGATACCGCTGCTGCTGGCCCTGTGCCTGGCGCTGCTCACCGCCGCCTCCTACGCGGAGCTGGCCACCAAGTACCCCAAGGCCGGGGGCGCCTCGCACTACACCAACCTCGCGTTCGGCTCGTTCGCCGGCTTCGCGGTCGGGTTCTGCATGCTGGCCGCCGGGATCGTGTCCGTCGGCGCGCTGGCCAGGGCGTTCGGCGGGGAGTACCTGTCGGCGTTCGTGACGCTGCCGGTGGCCCTGGTCGCCGTGGTCTTCCTGCTGCTGCTCGCCCTGCTGAACATGCGCGGCATCAAGGAGTCGCTGCGCGCCAACGCGGTGGCGACGCTGGTGGAGCTGAGCGGCCTGGTCATCATCATCGTGCTGGGCGCGTGGGTGGTCGTGCGGGGCGACGGGGACGTGGGCCGGCTGACGCAGGTCGGCACGCCCGACCAGGGCCCGCTCGCGGGCGTCCTGGCCGCGACCGTCCTCGCCTACTACTCCTTCGTGGGGTTCGAGACCTCGGTGAACCTGGCCGAGGAGACGCGCGACCCCCGGCGCTCCTACCCCCTCGCGCTGTTCGGCGCCCTCATCTGCGCGGGCGCGGGGTACGCGCTCACCGGCATCGCCGCCAGCGCCGCGGTGCCCACCCAGCGGCTGGTGGAGTCCAGCGGGCCGCTGCTGGAGGTGGTCCGGGTGGCCGGCGGGGTGCCCGAGTCGGTGTTCAGCGTCATCGCGCTGGTCGCGGTCGCCAACGGCGCGCTGCTGACGGGGATCATGTCCTCCCGGCTGACCTACGGCATGGCCAAGGACGGGCTGCTGCCCGGCGTGCTGGCGCGCCTGCTGCCCCGGCGGCGCACGCCGTGGGTGGCGATCCTGGTCACCACCGCCCTGTCGATGCTGCTGGCGCTGACCGGGGAGGTCGCCACGCTGGCGGCGACGCTCGTGCTGCTGCTGCTCGTGGTGTTCATCGCGGTCAACGCGGCGGTGCTGAAGCTGCGCCGGGACCCCGGCGAGCGCCCCGACCACTTCCGCACGCCGACCGTGGTGCCGGTGCTCGGCATCCTGTCGTGCCTGGTGCTGCTCACGCGGATCGAGGGCGAGGTGTGGGCGCGCGGGCTGCCGGTGCTCGCGGTCGGCGTCCTGCTGGGCGTCGTCAGCGCGGTCCGCGCCCGCCGGTCCCCGCGGCCGGCCGCCGAGGAGCCGCGGGACACGCCCTAGGGGGCACGGTCGTCCGCCCGGCCGAAGGCGCGGCGGGCGTGACCGAGCATCTCGCGCAGCGCCGGGTTGGCGGTGTTCCTCCACACCAGCGCCAGCAGCGCCGGGACGTCCGCGTCCGCTAAGGGCAGCGTGACCAGCCCGCCGTAGTCGGCCGCCATCGACTCGCTCAGCACCCCCACCGCCAGGCCCCGCGCGGTCAGGTCGGCGATCGCGTCGGCCGCGCTCGCCTCCAGCGTGATCTCGGGGCGCGCGTCCCGCGCCGCGCAGGCCCGCTCGAACACCGCGCGCAGGCCCGTCCCGCGCGGCATGCAGGCGATCGGGTGCTCGCACAGCTCGCGCAGGGCCAGGTCCGTCCGGCCCGCGAGGGCGTGTCCGGGCGGGACCACCGCGACGATGCGCTCGTCCACGATGGTCAGCGCCTCCAGACCCTCGGGCGGCCGCACCGCCCTGCCCACCAGCGCGAGGTCCAGCGTCCCGTCGTGCACCTGTTTGACCAGGTCATCGGAGTTGCCCTCCAGCAGCGCCATCTCCACGCCCGGATGCGCGCGGTGGAAGGCCGCCAGCGCGTCGAACAGCGGTGTGATCGTGCAGCCCGTCACCATGCCCAGCGCGAGGCGTCCCCGGATCACGTCGGACACCTCGCCCACCGCCTGGGCGAGCGCCCCGGCCGCCGCGAGGGCGGCGCGGGCGTGCTCCAGCGCCGCCTTGCCCGCGACGGTCAGGGCGGCGGTGCGCCCCGAGCGGTCGAACAGCTCCGCGCCGAGCTCGCGTTCGAGCTGCCTGATCTGCGCGCTGACTCCGGACTGGCTGATGTGCACCCGTTCGGCGGCCCGCGTGAAGTTGCGCTCCTCGGCCACCGCGACGAAGTACTCCAGCTGCCTCAGTTCCATAATCAGAGATTCTAGCTTTAAGAAAAATCATCTGTTGGACTTCTAGATCCTTTCTAGCCAGACTTGAGGGCATGAGCGAATACGAGAAGGCCATGCGCCCCGAGGACATCACCCGCCTGTTCGTCGAGCGGTCCAACGCCGGTGACGCGGCGGGGGTCGCCGCCCTGTACGCCGAGGACGCCGTGCTCGCCTACCCGCCCGGCAGCACGACGGTCGGCCGCGAGGCCATCCGCGTCCTGTGGGAGAAGGTGCTCGCGAACCGCCCGCGCTTCGAGCCGGAAGAGCCGCTGCCCACCCTGGTCAACGGCGACATCGCCCTCACCTCCACCCCGCCCCGGGACGGCGCGGGCGCCCGCGCCCAGGTCGTCCGCCGCCAGCCCGACGGGAGCTGGCTGCGCGTCATCGACCAGCCCGAGTTCGTCACGCCCGCCGGCTGAGACCGGAGTCGATCAGTACGCCCCACCGCCTGTGCCGCCGGGGTCACGGCATGGAATGCTGGGGTCCGGGCAGCAGTCGTGGACCTTCAGCGTGATTCTTCGGTAGGGAGCGCATCGTGGCCGAGCGGCATCTGGAGATCGAGCAGAAGTACGACGCCGCCGCCGACTACGCCGTCCCCGACCTGTCCGGCCTGCCGGGCGTGGCCTCGGTCGGCCCGGCCCGCGTCCACGAGCTGCACGCCACCTACTTCGACACCGCCGACCTGCGGCTGGCGGCGCACGGCATCACCCTGCGCCGCCGCCGGGGCGGCGAGGACGCCGGGTGGCACCTGAAGCTGCCCGTCGGACCCGACAGCAGGAACGAGCTGCGCGCCCCGCTCGGCCGCTCGCGCGTCGTGCCCGCCCGGCTCGCCTCCCTCGTCGCCGCCCACACCCGCGGCGCGCCGCTGGAGCCGGTCGCCACCCTGGAGACGCGCCGCACGGTGGTGGACCTGCTGGACGAGGGCGGCCGGGTGCTGGCGGAGATCGCCGACGACCTGGTGACCGGCACCGACCTGCGCGCCGCCACCGGCGTGGAGTTCGTCCCGGCGGAGGGCGCGCGCACGGCGCCCGGCGTCGGCGCCGAGCCGGACCGCTGGCGCGAGATCGAGGTCGAGCTGGGCGAGGGCGGCGGCCCCGACCTGCTCAAGAGCGTGGGCAAGAAGCTGCGCAAGGCCGGGGCCGGGCGCGCGGCCGCCTCCTCCAAGCTCGGCCGCCTGCTCGGCGGCTCGATCGGGCCGTCCCCCGCCGGCGTCCGTGCCGCCGCGATCGCCCAGCTGGAGGGCGAGCCCACCGCCGGCGAGGCCGTGACCGCCTACCTGGCCCGGCAGATCGGCGACATCGTCGAGTGGGACCCCAAGGCGCGGCTGGCCGAGTTCGACGCCGTCCACAAGATGCGGGTGGCGACCCGCCGCATCCGCAGCGCGCTGCAGAGCTACAAGCCGCTCCTGGACACCGGGCGGACCGACCCGCTGAAGGACGAGCTGAAGTGGCTGGCCGACGCCCTGGGCGAGGTCCGCGACCTGGAGGTCCTGCGAATGCGGTTCACCGAGCGGCTGGACGGGGCCGCCGCGCCCTCCTGGCTGGAGGACCTCGCGCGCCGCGAGCGGGCGGCGTACCGGCGGCTCAACGCCGCCCTCAAGGAGCCGCGCTACTACGCGCTGCTGGACGCCCTCGACGCGCTGGTCGCCGACCCGCCGCTGACCGGCAAGGCCGCCGGCCGCCCGGCCGCCAAGGCGCTGCCGGGCCTGGTCGGCAAGGCGTGGAAGCGGATGGTCGCCAAGCACGACGCGATCGCCGAGGCCGACGACCGCGACGCCGCCCGGCACGAGACCCGCAAGGCCGCCAAGCGCGCCCGCTACGCCGCCGACCTCGCCAAGCCCGTGCTCGGCGGACCCGCCAAGGCCGTCTCCAAGGAGGCCAAGCGCGTGCAGACGGTGCTCGGCGAGCACCAGGACGGCGTGATCGCCATGACGCACCTGCGGGGCGCCCGGGCCCGCAACGTGGCCGAGGCGTTCGACCTGGGCGTGCTGTACGGCGAGGAGAAGTGCCGGGCCGAGCAGGCCCGGGACCGCTTCGAGGGTGTGTGGGAGTCGGTCTCCGGCCCCGCCTGGTGACCGCTACGGGACGTGCCGCTCCAGCGAGGCGATCGAGCCGTCGCCCGCGAGCTGCGCCGTCCAGAACCCGCCCTTGGGCAGGCTCGGATCGTCGGGCGCCTTCTCACCGGACGCGCGGCACAGCCCCGTGACCAGCTCGGTGACGATCTCGCCGTGCGTGCACACCAGCGCCGGCCCGCCCGCCCCGGCCAGGTCGAGCAGCCGCTCCACGGCCGCGCCGCCCTCCCCCACCGTGAACGCCGCCTCGGTGCCGACCTCGACGCGGGCGCGCCGCGCGTACGGCAGCACCGTCTCCAGGCAGCGCGCGGTCGCCGAGGCGACCACGCGGGCGGGGCCGTAGGCCATCAGCAGGTCCGCCAGCGCCGACGCCCGCGCGCGCCCCTCGGCGTCGAGCGGGCGCAGCTCGTCCGGCTCGGTCCAGGCCCGCTTCTCCCCCGCCGGGCCGTGCCGCAGGATCACCAGCGGCCGCGTGCGCGCGGGCCCGGCGGCGAACACGCGCAGCAGGTCCACGTCGTGGGGGTGGGTCAGGCGCTCGGCGGCGGCGTCCACCGGCAGCCAGTCGAGCCGGTCCACCTCGTCGTTGGGCGTGAACGGCGCGGCGGCCGCCGCGGCCCGCGCCGCCCAGTAGTCCACGTGCTTGAGCCGCTGGTCGGGCATGACGTAGCGGACGGTCGGCAGCCGCCGCCCCAGCCGCGCCACGATCCCGGTCTCCTCGGCCACCTCGCGGACCGCGGTGCGCAGCACGTGCTCGCCGGGGTCGACCTTGCCCTTGGGCAGCGTCCAGTCGTCGTGCCGGGGCCGGTGGATGACGGCGATCTCGGGGCCGCCCCCGCCCTCGGCGGCGCGCCACAGCACCGCGCCCGCCGCGTACACCGTCTCCCGGGAGCCGCCGTCGGCCCGCGCCGCCTCATCCATCGACCGTCCTCCAGCGGCGGCTCTTGACCAGGTGGGTCTGGATGTCGAGCAGGACCTCGCCCGGCGGCGCCTCCCGCCGCGTCCAGTCGCCGTCGGCGTTCAGCCACCAGGAGTGCGTGCCGTCGTCCATGGCCCGGTCCAGCACGTCGATCAGGCCCTGGCGCTGGGTCCGGTCGGTGACGGTGACCAGCGCCTCGACGCGGCGGTCCAGGTTGCGGTGCATCAGGTCGGCGCTGCCGATCCACACCTCGGGCTCGCCGCCGTTGTCGAAGGCGAACACCCGTGAGTGCTCCAGGAACCGGCCCAGCACGCTGCGCACCCGGACGGTCTCCGACAGGCCCGGCACGCCCGGCCGCAGCGCGCAGATGCCGCGCACCCAGACGTCCACCGGCACGCCCTCCTGCGAGGCGCGGTAGAGCGCGTCGATCACGACCTCGTCCACCAGCGAGTTGCACTTGACGCGGATGCGCGCCGGGCGGCCCTCGCGGTGGTGGGCGACCTCCCGCTCGACGCGCTCGACCAGGCCGGGCCGCAGGCTCTGCGGCGCGACCAGCAGCCGGTGGTACTCGTTCTGCCGCGAGTAGCCGGTCAGGTGGTTGAACAGCGCGCTGACGTCCTCGCCGACCTTCGGGTCGCAGGTCAGCAGGCCGAGGTCCTCGTAGAGCCGGGCGGTCTTGGGGTGGTAGTTGCCGGTGCCGATGTGGCAGTAGCGGCGCAGCACGCCGTCGGTGTCCTGGCGGACGACCATCGACAGCTTGCAGTGCGTCTTCAGCCCGACGAACCCGTACACCACGTGGCAGCCGGCCTTCTCCAGCTTGCGCGCCCAGGCGATGTTGGCGCGCTCGTCGAAGCGGGCCTTCAGCTCGACCACCACCACGACCTGCTTGCCGGCCTCGGCGGCGTCCACCAGCGCGTCCACGATCGGAGAGTCGCCGCTGGTGCGGTAGAGCGTCTGCTTGATCGCCAGCACGTGCGGGTCGTCGGCGGCGTCCTCGATCAGCCGCTGCACGGTGGTGGTGAAGGAGTCGTAGGGGTGGTGCACCAGGACGTCGCGCTCGCGGATCGCCGAGAAGATGCCCACGTCCTCGGGCACCGACGCCTTGGACGGCACGAACGGGGGGTACTTCAGCTCCGGCCGGTCCAGGTCGGCGATCGCGGCGAGCCCCGCCAGGTCGAGCGGGCCGCCGACCCGGTAGATCTGGCGCTCGTCGATGGCCAGCTCGGTGGTGAGCAGCTCCAGCACCGCCGGGGAGATCGACTCCTCGACCTCCAGCCGCACCACCGGGCCGAAGCGGCGGCGCAGCAGCTCGCGCTCCAGCGCCTGCAGCAGGCCCTCGCTGATGTCGTCGTCGATCTCCAGGTCCTGGTTGCGGGTGACGCGGAAGGCGTGGTGCTCCAACACCTCCATGCCGACGAACAGCTGGTCGAGGTGCGCGGCGATCACGTCCTCCAGCGGGGTGAACCGGTCCGGCGACGCCTCGATGAAGCGCGGCAGCACCGGCGGCACCTTCACCCGCGCGAACATCGTCGCGTCGGTCTCCGGATCGCGGACGATCACCGCGAGGTTGAGCGACAGCCCCGAGATGTAGGGGAAGGGGTGCGCCGAGTCGACCACGAGCGGGGTGAGCACCGGGTAGATGCGGTCGCGGAACAGCCGGCGCAGGCTCTCCTGCTCGGTCTCGGCGAGGTTCTCCCAGCGCAGTATGTCGATGCCCTCCTTGGCGAGGGCGGGGCACAGGTCGTCGTGGAAGGCGGCCGCGTGCCGCAGCATCAGCTCGTGCGCGACGGCGGCGGTGCGCGCCAGCACCTCGCGCGGCTGGCGGCCGCTGGCGGACTGGACGGCGAGCCCGGTGGCCATCCGGCGGGCGAGGCCCGCCACGCGCACCATGAAGAACTCGTCCAGGTTGCTGGCGAAGATCGACAGGAAGCGGACGCGTTCGAGCAGGGGCAGGCCGGGATCCTCGGCGAGCTCCAGGACACGCTGGTTGAAGCGGAGCCAGCTCTCCTCCCGGTCGAGGAACCGGTCGTCCGGCAGGGCCTCCGAATGACGGGTGAAATGTCCTGGATTGACGGTCATGACGCAATAATCCCCGGCCAAAGTGAACGGCAGTCGAACAGGCGTGTTTCGGACATGGGTCAGATACGTCGATCATGCCCGCGGTTCCCGTTGATCACTCGATCATCGACCCGGAAACCGGTCGGTCCGCCTCCTTCCGCCACGGTGCGGGACCTCGTCGGCCCGGCCACGACCCGTGCTCCGGCAGCCTGCCCAGTTCGGCGCCGAACAGACCGATCGGCGGAGACCGGTTCCAGGGCGGCCCGGTCCATGCCGCCACGGTACGCCCGGCCGTACCGGCGGGCGATCATAAGGTGACAACGAGTGACATACAAGGCGAAAGCGACCGCTGAAAGCCGGTCCGGGCCCGTTAGGGCACGAGGTCTGCGGGTACTCCGCTCATCACCGACAGGGAGGCGCGTGATGAGCGAACGACATCCTGGCGACCTGGCCGGAATGCCGACGTCCGAGCTGGTCAAGCACCTGAGCGAGCAGAGCGCTCAACTGGTGCGCGAGGAGCTGCGGCTGGCGCAGCTGGAACTGAAGACCAAGGGCGACCGGTTCGCCCAGGGCGGCAAGCTCTTCGGCGGCGCGGGGCTGGTCGCCCTGTACGGCGGCGGCGCGCTGGTCGCCACGGTCATCCTGCTGCTGGCGCTGGTCATGCCCGCGTGGGCGGCCGGGCTGATCGTGACCGTGGTGCTGCTGGCGGTCGCCGGATTCCTGGCCCAGCGGGGCAAGAAGCAGATGGGCCTGGCGGCCCCGGCCAAGCCGGAGCAGACCGCCGAGAGCGTCCGGGCCGACGTCGAAGAGATCAAGAGCAGGGGGCACCGATGACCGACGACCCGGAGCGGGAGCTGCGCGAGCAGCAGGAGCGCATCGAGCGGACGCGCGAGGAGCTGGGCGCGACCGTGGAGGCGCTGAGCGCGCGTGCGGACGTGAAGGCGCGCGCGCAGGAGAAGGCGGAGGAGCTGCGCGAGCAGGCGGGTGAGAAGGTCGGCGAGCTGCGCGACCAGGCCGGCGAGAAGGTCGGCGAGCTGCGCGAGCAGGCGGGCGGGAAGGTCAGCGACCTGACCGCAAAGGCCAGGCAGGCGGCTCCGGACCCCGTGGTGCACGCGGCCGAGCAGGCCGCCGAGCAGGCTCGGCGCAGGCCGGGCCCGGTGGCGGGCGGTGCCGCGGCGCTGGTGCTACTGATCCTGGGCCGCCGCTGGATGCGCAACCGGCGGAGCAAGCGCACGGCGGGCGGGCGCGCGGCGAAGGTGACGGCGCCCCGGGCCAAACGCCAGGCGAAAGTGGCCGGACGGCAAGCCAGGCGCCAGGCCGAGCTGACCCGGCGACAGATGAAGCGCCAGGCGAAGCTGGCGAAGGCACAGGCCAAGCAGGGTTCGCGGGCGATGCGGCGGCGGGGCGGTTCCGGGCCGGGCGGGCACTGAGCACCCTGTGCTTCGGGCCGGGCGGGGAAGCGTCCCCGCCCGGCCCGAAGCATGGAGGGCAGGCCCGGGGTACAACGGGGGCGTGACCCTTCACGAGTCCCCCCGCTCGTTCCCGCTCACGACGACGTGGCCGCGCTGCACGGCCGTGCACGGATGCGAGGGCCGTGCCGCCGACCCGTTCCCGGCCTGTCCGGCGCATCTGGGGCCGGGCGAGCTGGCCGCGTTCGCGGCGGGCCTCAGGCCGGGCGCGGACCTGGACCTGCGCGGCGTCACCGTCGGCCCCGCCCTCCTGGAGACGCTGCTGGACGCCCTGACCGGCCCGGACGGGCGGCCGCACCTGGGGCGCGGGCGTTTCGACGAGGCGCTGCTGCCCGCCCGGACGTCCTGGCGGGGCGCGTGCTTCGAGGGCGACGGGTCGTTCGACGGCGCGTGCTTCACCGAAGGCGTGTCGTTCTTCGACGTGCGGTTCCTGGGCCACGCGTCGTTCCGGGGCGCGCGCTTCCTCGGCAACGCGTCCTTCCACGAGGCGCGCTTCCAGCGGCACGCGTCCTTCGACGAGGCGGTGTTCGCCGGGGACGCGCTCTTCGGGGAGACGGCCTGGGGAGCCGACGCGTCCTTCGCCCGCACCGTCTTCATGGGGGCGGCGGCGTTCGACCAGGCCCGCTTCGGCCGGGACGCGGCGATGCCCGGAGCGTGCTTCGGGGGCGCGACGTCGTTCCGGCGGGTGCGCCTGGTCCGCCACGCGAGGTTCGAGCGGGCGCGCTTCCGCCAGGACGTATGGCTGGGCCCGCTGGAGGCGGGGGGCGCGGTCTCGCTGTCGAACGCCACCGCCCACGGCGGCCTCCGCGTCCAGGCGACGGCGGCGCGGGTCGTGCTGGAGAACACGACCGTCCACGGTGACGGCGACCTCCGGCTGGCGCGCGCGGAACTGTCGCTGGAGAACGCGACCTTCGCGGGAAAGGTCACGGTCCGCCCGTTCAAGGGCGCGCCGCCCGTGCCGACCTCGCTCCGGGGGACGGCGGCCGCGCGTCTGGACCTGGTCGGCCTCGATCTGTCGGAATGCCGCTTCCTCGGCCTGGCGGCGCCCCTCTCCCTCGACCGCTGCGCCTTCGCGCCGCGTCTCGCCGACGAGCTGTCCGGCGCGGACGGGGTGGCGCTGGGCGCGCTCTACGACCGCCTGGCGGGCGCGACGAGCGACGCCGACCTGGCGCGCACGCTGCGCTACCGGGCGCTGGAGGCGCGGCGCCACGGCCATCCGGCCCGGGTCCACCGCTGGGCGCTGGTCCTGCTCTGGCTGACCTGCGGCTACGGGCTACGGGCCGGCCGGGCGGTCGTCTGGGCGGCGGTGATCGCGGCGATCGTCTTCGGGGTGGCGGTGGTGCACCACGGGCAGCACCGGGCGTCCCGGCACGCGCTGACGCGCCATGCGCAACCGCGCCGCCCGGGGCCCGCCGTCCAGCCGGGCCAGAACGCGGCTTGGCGGCCACAGGACCGGGCGCGGGCCCGAGAGGCCGTCCCGGGAGCCGCCTGAGGGACCGAACGTGCACGAACCCGCCCACGTACGCTGCCCGTCCATGAACGACCTGTTCGCCTACGGCACGCTGCGCTATCCCGAGATCCTGCACGTCCTCCTGGGCCGGGTCCCCGACCTGTCCCCGGCCACCGCGCCCGGCTGGCGGGTCAGCGCCCTGCCGGGCCTGGTCTATCCGGGCCTGGTCGCCGACCCCGCCGCCACGGCCGGCGGCGTCCTGATCAGCGGCCTGACGGACGGCGAGCGCGCGCTGCTGGACGCCTACGAGGACGATCTGTACGAGGTCGTCGCCCTTTCGCTGGGCGACGGCCGCCCGGCGCACGCCTACGTCTGGAAGGGCGGCACCGAGCCGTTCGACTGGGACGCGGACCGCTTCGCCGCCGAGGAGCTGGCCGCGTTCACCGAGCACTGCCGCTCCTGGCGCCTCTCCCGCCCGGCGTGACGCTGAACACATTTTCGCGCCGGACCCGACTCACGGCTGAATGTCAGACCCCTCAGTCATGATGTGTGCTATGAGCAGAGACACTCACCCGGGCTTGCAGTGCCCGAACTGCAGCACGCATCTCACGCTCGTCCCCGTGCCCGCGGTTCCGTCCACTCCCGCGCCCGATCCCGAGCCCGCCCTGACCCCTCCCCCCGCGGTGGCCCCGCGGGAGGAATGGTCCCCACCGTCCCCTCCCCCCGTCTCCGAAGTCCTGGCCGCCTACGCCAACCGCTCGGTCGACAGCGCGACCGCCCTGCGCGGCGCGGCCCGCGTCCGGGACAGCCTCAACCGGGCCCGCAGCGCCGCCACCCAGAAGCGCACCGCCCAGAAGGCCGCCCGTCACAAGGGGAGTGACACCGCCAAGACCGCCTGACCTGCGCCCCCGCGTTCCCGCGCCGAGACCGACCCGGTCACCCGCGGGCGGGGTGAAGCCGTCCCCCGACACGGCGCGCGCCGGGTGAGAGCGCGCGCGAGCACGGCGTACGGGCTTCGAGCCGTTCAACACGCCGAACCCCGCACGAGCATGATCAACCCTCTGCCGCAGCGGATCGCCCCAACGCGGGTATCCGGCCAGCGGGCACGAAGCGATTCCGCACACACCGCACCCAGGTCACCGAGCCGGACGGGCTGAGCCCCGCGGCCTCAGCGCGGGCAGGCCACCGTCACCGGGTGGGCAGGACGAGCAGGCGATCCAGCCCCGTACGCTCGATCAGCGAGCGCACCTGACGGGAGACGGTCGCGAGCACCAGGTCTCCCCCGCAGCGCCGGGCCTTCTTCGCCCCGTACACCAGGACCGACAGCCCGTAGGAGTCGCAAAAGGGGACTTCGCCCAGGTGAAGGGCGACATTTGGGTGCCGGTTCAGCGTATGGTCGAGGGAGGCGCGCAGTGCCTCGGCCTGCACGCAGTCGATTTCACCTCGAACATGGAGAACAGTCCAGGATCGTGCCTGAACGGGATCCGCGCGGACCACGGGCGGTGTCATCTCGGCGCCCTCCCCTCAGCGTCACGCATGACATTCCCATGGTCACTGCCGGTAATCATCCATGTGTCCTAACCTTTGCCCCATGACAAACGTCTGCCGCCGGTCCGCCTCCATGAGAGCGTGGGCGGTATGACCGCGATCAACAGCCGCGGCCGCGAGGGGCTGCTGGAGGCCGCCGACTGCCTGCGGCTGCTCCTCGTCGAGGACGACCCCGGCGACGCCTTCCTGTTCCAGGAGCTGCTGAACGAGGCCGAGCCGGACGTCGAGATCGCGGTCGCCCGCACCCTCGCCGACGCGCTCGCCGGCCTGTCCCCGCTGGTCCAGTGCGTGATCGTGGACCTGTCGCTGCCCGACGCGCGCGGGCTGGACGCGCTGCGCCAGGTGCTGAACGCCGCCCCGCACACCGCCGTGCTCGTGCTGACCGGCCTCAACGACACCCATGTCGGGGTCGAGGCCGTCGCCGCCGGCGCCCAGGACTACCTGATCAAGCAGGACGTGGACGGGGCGCTGCTCAGCCGCGCCATCCGGTACGCCATCGAGCGCAAGCGCGCCGACGAGTCCGAGCGCCAGCTCGTCGAGGCGCGCGTGGTCAGCCGGGAGAACGCCCGGCTGGAGCGCGGCCTGCTGCCGGTCCCGATCCTGGACGACCCGCGCCTGGTCCACGACGCGCGCTACCGGCCCGGACGCGACCTCGCCCTGCTGGGCGGCGACTTCTACGACACCGTCCAGACCGACGACGGCACCGTGCACGTGGTGATCGGCGACGTCTGCGGGCACGGCGCCGACGAGGCGTCGCTCGGCGTCCGGCTGCGCATGGCCTGGCGCACGCTGGTGCTGGCCGGGCACACCGGCGACCGGCTGCTGAAGATCCTGGACACCGTGCTCACGCACGAGCGCTGGAGCGAGGAGATCTTCACCACGCTGTGCATGTTCGCCATCGCCCCCGACCGGCGCAGCGCGCGGATGTGGCGGGCCGGGCACCCCCGGCCGCTGCTGTTCGACGGCGAGGGCGTGCGGCCGGTGCCCGACGAGCCGCGCGGGCCCGCGCTCGGCCTGCTGCCCGGCATGGACTGGCCCGCCGGCGAGCTGGAGCTGGGCGAGGACTGGGCGCTGATGATCTACACCGACGGGCTGATCGAGGGAAAGATCGGCTCCGGTGACGAGCGGCTGGACCTGGACGGGCTGCTGCGCCTGGCCGAGAAGGCCCACGGTAGAGGCGACCGCGGCGGGGTACTGATCGACGGCCTGATCCAGGAGGCCGAGCGGCTGAACGGCGAGCCGCTGACCGACGATCTGGCCGTACTGCTGCTGAGCCGAGGGGAAGAGCGATGAGCGTCGATCAGAAGGCGCCCGAATCCGAGCAGGAGCGCGAGGAGCAGGAGCAGGAGACCCCCTCGGGGCCGCCGGTCTTCGGCGTGCCCACCCGGCAGGCGGCGCCGGCCCGGGGCCTGGCCCGGCTGCGGCTGGCCCAGCTCTACCGGGTCGGCTCGGTGGTGCTCGGGCTGCTGCTGCTGGTGGCGATCGGGCAGACCGTGCTGGCGCTCTACCAGCACAACCAGGCCCGCACCGTGCTCGTCGAGCAGGTCGGGCCCGCCACGCTCAAGCAGTTCGACCTCACCAGCGCGTTCGGCCGCCAGGACACCGCCATCCGCTCGTACGCCTCCACCGGCGACCGCGCCCAGCTCGACCTCTACCGCAGGGGCGCCCGGGAGGAGGCCGCCGCGACCGCCGAGATGCGGCGGCTGCTGCGCGGCGTCCCGCAGTCCCAGCCCGTGCTCGACCGGCTGACGCGCGTCACCGCCGACGGCGACGCCTGGCGGCGCGGGTTCGCCGAGCCGATCGCGGCCGGGACGGGCGGGGGCGACCTGCCCGCCGCCACCGAGCGCTCCGGCGGCGCGCTGTTCGGCACCATCCGCTCCGACATCACCTCCCTCCAGGACGCGCTGACCCGCCTGCACGGCCAGGCCGCCGACGAGCTGGAGCACCGGGCGACCATCACCTACTGGTCGATCGGCGTCGCCCTGTCGATCATCGTGCTGGCCTCGATCGCGATGGGGCTGCTGATCCGCCAGACCGTGCTGCGCCCGGTCTCGGACCTGTCCACCCGCGTGCGCGCGGTGGCGCAGGGCGACTTCACCCACCCGCTGGACATCCACGGCCCCGCCGAGATCGACGAGCTGGCCACCATCATCGACGCGATGCGCCGGCGCATCCTGGACGAGTGGCGGGTCAGCTCCGAGGCCCGCCAGCAGCTGGACGAGCAGACCGCCGAGCTGCGCCGCTCCAACGCCGAGCTGGAGCAGTTCGCCTACGTGGCCAGCCACGACCTGCAGGAGCCGTTGCGCAAGGTCGCCTCGTTCTGCCAGATGCTGGAGCGCCGCTACGGCGACCAGCTCGACGAGCGGGGCCGCCAGTACGTGGAGTTCGCGGTGGACGGCGCCAAGCGCATGCAGGCGCTGATCAACGACCTGCTCAGCTTCTCGCGCGTCGGCCGGATGTCGCGCACCGAGGACTCGGTGGACCTGACGGCGGTCGCCCGGCAGAGCATGGAGGACCTGTCCACGCTGCGCGAGGAGACCGGCGCGGAGGTGGTGCTCGGCGAGCTGCCCTCGGTGCCCGGCGACCGCACCCAGCTCGGCCAGCTGTTCCTCAACCTGATGGGCAACGCGATCAAGTTCCGCCGCGAGGGCGTGCCGCCCCGGGTGGAGATCACCGCGCGGCGCGAGGGCGCGTTCTGGGAGTTCGCCTGCGCCGACAACGGCATCGGCGTCGAGCCCCGCTACGCTGACCGGATCTTCCTCATCTTCCAGCGGCTGCACCCGCGCGACGAGTACACCGGTACCGGGATCGGCCTCGCGCTGTGCAAGAAGATCGTGGAATACCACGGGGGCCGGATCTGGCTGGACATCGAGGGACGGGACGAGGACGACCCGGGGACCACCATCCGCTGGACCCTTCCGGCGGGCGAGGAGAAGAGCGAGGAAGATGACGGAAGTTGACGCGCGGCCCATCGAGGTCCTGCTGGTGGAGGACGACCCGGGCGATGTGCTGCTGACCACCGAGGCGTTCGAGCACAACAAGGTCAAGAACAGCCTGCACGTGGTGAACGACGGCGAGCAGGCGATGGCGTTCCTGCGCCGCGAGGAGCCCTACCCGGACGCGCCCCGGCCGGACCTGATCCTGCTGGACCTCAACCTGCCGCGCAAGGACGGCCGGGAGGTGCTGGAGGAGATCAAGGACGACGCCAACCTGCGGCGCATCCCGGTGGTGGTGCTGACCACCTCCGAGGCCGACGAGGACATCCTGCGCAGCTACCACCTGCACGCGAACGCGTACGTGACCAAGCCGGTGGACTTCGACCAGTTCATCCAGGTGGTCCGGCAGATCGACGACTTCTTCGTGACGGTCGTGAAGCTGCCCCGCGCGCTCTAGCGCACCCGCGGGCCGCCGCCGGAGCGCACGCGCGCGGCGGCCGGGCGTGCGGCGTGGCGGCGGAGGGGGACCCGCCGCGCCGTCCGGGCGTCAGCCGTCCCCGGGCTCGGAGCGCTTGCCGGTCCAGTCGACGCAGACCACGACCGCGTCGTCCTTGGGCTCGGCGTCCCCGTGGTACTCCAGGAAGTGCCGGATGAACGTGCGCACCGCCTCCGCCGGGTTCTGCAGGCGGGTGTCGCGCAGCGCCTGGAGGAGGGCGACGTTGCCGTACAGCTCGCCGGCGGCCGACTCCGCGCCGTGCACGCCGTCGCTGACGACGATCAGCCGGTCGCCCGGCTCGACGGTGAACTCCTCCACCGCGTAGTTGGCGTCCCCGAACATGCCGAGCGGCAGCTGCGCCTCGAAGTCGAGCGCCTCGGTGACGTTGCCGCGCAGCCGGTACAGCTTCGGCGACCCGGCGTCGATCACCCGGACCCGCCCGGTGGCCAGCTCGAAGTCCAGCAGGAGCGTCGCCACGTGCCGGGCGCCGCGGTGGTGGGCGTACAGGGTCTGGTCGGCCAGCGCCGCCTGCTCGACGATGTCGGCGCCCGAGCGGCGGGCGTTGCGCAGCGCGCTGACGGCCAGGTGGGTGAGCGCGGCCGCGTCGGTGCCGCTGCCCATGCCGTTGGTGACGGTGAGCGTGAGGTGGCCGGGCGAGA
Organism: Spirillospora sp. NPDC050679; assembly: GCA_044456955.1. GTDB lineage: Bacteria > Actinomycetota > Actinomycetes > Streptosporangiales > Streptosporangiaceae > Spirillospora. Next base: position 543,781 of record JBITGK010000002.1, read on the forward strand.
CGGCCCAGTCGAAGTTGTCGCCCCACACGGCGTAGGCGGGTTCGAGCTGCCCGGCCAGGTGGAACTCGTCGGTGCCGCAGGCCCGGCCCGGCAGCAGGTCCCACTGCATCTCGGCGGCCAGCGTGAGGCGGCTGCGGCGGCGGATGCGCCGGTACAGGTCGGTGTGCACGTCGGCGATCTTCAGGGCGCGGGCGAGGACGGTCGCCAGGTGCCCCAGCCGGTCCTGCAGGTCGTCGGCCGAGGAGGCCACGGGGACCGAGGGGACGGGGGCGCGGGGCTTGGGTGGCAGGGTCCCGGCGGCGTCCTGCATGGGCGTCACGGCGCCGGGTCCGTCGCCCACGGGCTTGCCGGTCGCGATGGCGTCCTGCAGGGGGGTCACGTTCGCGACAGCGCCCTGCGCGCGCCCGCCGCCGTCGTGCGCGGGCGCCGGGGTCCTGACGCCGTCGTGCAGGGGCGTCACGGTCCCGCCCGCGCGCGGCGTCCCGTCCCCGGCTGCGCCGTCGGGGCCGGACAGGCGCACGGTGAGCACGCCGAGCCGGTCGCCGTGCACGGTGAGCGGCAGGTGCAGCGCGTCGCCCTCCCGCACGGTCTGCTGCGCCGCGAAGGCGTGGCCTGCGGCGGTGTTGTCCAGCCGGACCGGGGCGCCGCCCCCGGTGGCCGGGACGAGGAACGCCTGCCGGTAGTCGATGAGCAGCACCTCGACCGCGGCGGCGCCGGTGTACCCCTTGATCAGGGTGGCGGCGTTGGCGAGCACTTCGTGCGGCTGGGCGCCCCAGATGGCATGCTCAAGGTCTTGCGAAGGGGCGGAGTGCATGGGTTCCTCGCCTGGGTGTGGTTGGCCGCCCGGGTGTTCCCCGACGAGCTTGGTGGGGTGAGATGCCGGGGCGGGCGCGTTATGTAACAGTGGAGGGCATGGTCGCCACGCCGGGTTTGGGAGCAGAGGAGTCGGCGGCCGCCCTGGACGAGGCCGCGGGGAGCCTGATGGCCGTGTGGGCGCGCGCCCACAACGCCCACGACGTCCCGGTCCCGGCCACGCAGCTGCGCGCGCTGTTCGTGCTGGAGCGCGGCCCGGTCAACATCAGCGCGCTGGCCACCGAGCTGGACGCGCTGGTCTCCTCGGCCAGCCGGCTGTGCGACCGCCTGGAGGCGTCGGGACTGCTGCTGCGCGACCCCGGGCAGGACGACCGGCGCGAGGTCACCGTGCGCCTGACCGCCGAGGGGCAGGCGCTGATGGACCGGCTGCGGGTGCGCCGCCGCGAGGAGCTGGCCCGGGTGCTGGCCACCATGTCGGCTCCGGCGCGGCAGGCGCTGCTGTGGGGGCTCGGGCAGTTCCACGAGGCGTCGGCCCTGAAGCGCCCGGACGACCCGGACGCCTCGGACGGCTCGGTCTCGCTGCCGGCCTGAGGCCCGCCGCTCCCGCGGGGCACGCCGCCCGCCCAAGGCCATCGCCCCCTTTTCCCCGCGAACCGCACCGCCTGTGCCGCCGGCGCCGGACCCGTCGCGGCGAGGTAGTTGCCGCGCGACAAATGTAGCGCCCCCGGCATCGCGCCGTACACCGATCCCGGCGACCCGCATCGTGGCGATCACCACTACCGAAGCCGACATAGACCTAATGTCCTGCGAAAAAGCAAGAAAGTCACCATTGCCAGATATCCAAAAGAGCTCCGCCCGGTGCCCGGGTTTCGTTTCTCCGACTTTCCGAACACGGCGCCGCCCGCACCGCTAGCATCCCGGCGGGATGGCGACCGTAAATGTCTTTCCCGATGTCCTTATCGGGATGACATGACCGCCTCTTGGAGGCCCTTGTCATGAACGCACGCCGCGCCGCGATGGTCGGCGCCCTGCCGGCGGCCGCGGCGCTGCTGCTCGGCGGCTGCGGGCGCGAGCCCGGCGGCCGCGCGTCCGCCGGGGGGCCCGCTACCGCCAAGGTACCCGAGGCCACCACCTACACCACCGTGGCCGGCGCTCCCCTGGACGGGTCGGTCGCCGGGACCGACGGCCTGGTGGTGCACCCGACCGCACCGCTGGCGGTGCTGGACCGGCCCGGCGGCCGCCGGGTCGCCACGCTGCCCGTCCGCCAGCTCGGCGGCCCCACCTGGGTGCCGGTGGTGGAGGACTCGGGCGAGTGGCGGCGGGTGCTGCTGCCGAGCAGGCCGAACGGGTCGAGCGGCTGGATCTCCGGCCGGAGCGGGGGGCTCCGCACCGCGCGCTCGCCCTATGTCGTCCGGGTCGACCTGCGGGACCGGCGGCTGAGCCTGACCAGGTCCGGCCGCAGGGCGGGCAGCTGGAAGGTGGCGGTGGGGACGGCCGAGACCCCGACGCCGCCGGGACGCACGTTCCTGCTGGCCAGCCTGGAGCCCGCAGAGCGCACGCCGAGCCCGCTGGTGCTGCCGCTCGGCGCGCACTCGGCGTCCCTGGACTCCTTCGGCGGAGGCCCCGGCACCGTGGCGTTCCACGGCTGGCCGGACGGCGCCGTCTTCGGCGAGGCCGTCTCGCACGGCTGCGTGCGGGTGCCCGCCGGGGCGCTGCGCGCGCTGTCCCGGGTCCCGCTCGGGACCCTCGTGATCATCACCGGCTGACCCCCCGGGTCGGCCCCTCGAACCCGTCAAGGAGAACCCATGTGCTGTCGGAAGGCCACCAGACGGCTGGCCCAGGTGAGCGTGGCCGCCACGGCCGCCGGGCTGCTCGCGGCCGCTCCCGCCGCCGCTGAGACCGGCGGCGACGCCGCCCGCGCCACCGCGAGCGTCGCCCGGGGCGGCGGGCCCGGCGCTTCGGCGTTCGGGCTGGACGCGGCCGGGCCCGTGCGCGTCCCACCGGTGCCCGCCGTCTCCTCCACCGCCGGCGAGGTCACCCGGAGCCTGCTGCGCGAGGACAGGACCAAGCTGGTCAAGGCCACGGCGCTGGACGTGAAGGCGCAGCACGACCGGGCCCGCTCCCAGGTCGCCGACCTGCGCGTCCCCTCGGCCGGGCTGCGGGCCGAGGCGGTCACCGCCAAGTGCCTGGCGGGCCGCGGCTCGGCGAACATCGCCGACGCGGTGGTGGCGGGCAGGCCGCTGGCCGTGGCCCCGCCGCCGAACACGACGGTCCCGGTGGACCTGCCCGAGCTGGGGCGCGCGTCGGTGGTCATGAACAAGCAGCGGCGGCTGCCCGACGGCCGCCTCAACGTGACGGCCCTGGAGGTCAACCTGCCGCTGGGCCAGGGGAGGACGGAGTCGATCCGGGTGGCCTCGGCGACCTGCGGCCGGGCGGGCGGACGACCCGAGGGGCCGAAGGGACCGCACGGGCCGCAGGGGCCCAAGGGGCCGCAGAAGCCGGCGCGGCAGCCCGTCCAGAAGCCCGCTCAGCAGCACGCGGAGGCGCCGGCGCCGACGCCGGTGAAGGGCGATCTGGCGGTGACGGGGTGATCTGAGGCCCGCCGCCCCCTTCGCCCGCTGGGACACCGGCTGGCGAGGGGCGGGGGCCGGGCGAGATGCGGAGGTCATGGGGCCGGGGCGTTCGGACGAACGCCCCGGCCTCCTCGCTCCACCGCGTCGCCGCGGGCCCGGCCGGGGCGCCGGACCAATCGGAGCGCCTGGTCAGCCGGGGCGCCGGCTCAGCACAGCGCCCGCTCCAGGGTGGGGTGCAGCGGAAAGATCTTGGTCAGCTGGGTGACCTGGAAGACGTTGCGCACCCGGTCGCTGCCGCCGGCGAACGCGAGCGTGCCGTTCGCCGCGCGCAGGCGGTGCGAGATCCCCACCATGACGCCCAGGCCCGTGGAGTCCAGGAAGGTCACCCCGTCCAGGTCCACGATCAGACTGCGGGCGCCGTCGTCGACCAGGCCGATGAGGACCTCGCGCAGGCGCTGGCTGGTGTTGACGTCGATGTCGCCGGAAAGTGCCACGATCGTGTGCTCGCCATAACGGCGGTGGTCCGCGCTGAAGTCCACGGATTCTCCTCTGAGCGTCTTTGTCGACGACACTACCTAAAAGCGACGATCAATGGCCGTAACCTCGGCGAAAGATTGTCGTTCCGGCGGAGAATTCGAGTCAGCCGGCCAGCGTTTTAGCGAAATGAACTATTGCGCCGTTATTGTGCGGTCGGTCTTGGATGTACAGGTCTTCGGTGAAGGCCCCGATGAGGTGCAGCCCGCGGCCGTGCTCGGCGTTCAGCGAGCCCTCCCCGTGCCAGGTGGCCGTCGGGTCGGTGTCGTGGCCCCCGTCGATGACGTCCACCTCGCACCGCTTGCGGTCCAGGCGCACCCTGACCTCGTACTCCCGGCTGGCGCGGGCGTGCTGGATGACGTTGGCGCACGCCTCCCCCAGCGCCAGCGCGATGTCGGCGCGATCGTCGTCGCCGACGCCGAGCCCGCGCAGTGAGGCGTCCAGCGTGTGCCGTGCCAGCGGTGCGCTGCCGGCGTCCCTCGGCAAGGTCATTTCGAGCACGATGTTCACGCCCGCGCCTCCGTTCCCCTCGACAATGGCCTCCTGCCCGTCGGAGACCGGTGGAAACGCGACGTACCGCTAATGTGACGGGCACCCCAGGGTCACCCTTCGGACATCGTGACCGGCGCCGTCACACTTCGGCGGCGGGCCGGGAGGGCGCGGGGCGCGGCCTCCGGGGCGGCCGGGCGCAATTGCCGGAGCGCCTCTCCACGTCCATTCACGCCCTTGCGCGGCCATGGCCGGTCCCGCTTTTATCGGGAGCCCGCCTGGCGCGGAGGGGGCGCGGCGGCGCCGGTCAGCGCTGGCCGACCGGGGTCTGCCGGTCGATCTCCTGGGTCAGGGCGGCGACCATGTCGTTGACGGCCTCCTCGCCGTAGCGCTCCTTGAGCGTGCCGAGGACGTCCTCGCGGCTCGCCTCCGCGAGCACGCCGTTCAGCACCGTGTAGGGCACCTCGCGTCCGGCCGACAGCGCCTCGTAGCTGTGCTGCGTGATCCGCAGCAGCTCCGGGTAGTCGGCGGACTCCGTGAGGATCATTCGCGTCGCGTCCCTGATGTCCATGGGGGGAGTGTAGGGGGCCGTCCCCGGGCGGACCGGGGAAGGGCGAGCGCGGAGTTAGGGGTCCGCCGGGCGGGGCATAGGGGCCGTCATGAGGATCGTTCACCTTTGTTCGGAGGCATGGAGCTGAGGCCCGCGTCCCGCAGCGTCCGGCAGCAGCGCAAGGAGCGCGGGCAGCTCATCGTGAAGGCCGCGCTGGCCTCGGTGCTGGCGTGGCTGGTGGCGACCCACCTGGTTGGGCACTCCCAGCCCTACTTCGCGCCGCTGGCCGCGCTGCTGGGCGTCTACCCGACGATGGCGCGCTCGGTGCGGGAGAGCCTGGCGTACGCGGCGGGCTTCGTGGTCGCGGCGCTGCTGGCGGTGCCGGTCGCGCTCCTGGTGGGGCCGGGGCCGCTCGGGATCGCCGTGGTGATCGTGCTGGCGCTGCTGGTGGCGCGGCTGCCCTGGTTCGGGGAGCAGGGCGGGCAGATCCCGTTCACGGCGCTGTTCACGTTGCTGATGGGCGGCCACGGGGTGCTGTCCTACATCGAGCCGAGGCTGGTCGATGTGGGGATCGGGCTGGCGACGGGGCTGGCGGTGAACGTCCTGCTGTTCCCGCCGCTGCACCTGCGGGGCGCGGACCTCGCCGTCCAGGAGCTGCGGCACGACCTGGCCGACGTGCTGGAGGACATGGCGGGCGCGACCGAGGACTTCGACGGCTGGAGCGACCGGTGGCAGCGGCAGGAGAACCGGCTGCTGCGCAGCGCCGAGTACGCCCGCGCGGCCTGCGACCAGGGCAGCGACAGCCTGCGCGGGAACCCGCGCACGAAGCGGCGCTGGGAGCCGTGGGGGACGCCGCAGATGATGAGCGTGCTGGAGCGGGGCGTGGCCTATACGCGTTCTATCGCCGACGCCCTGAAGAACGTGGACGAGGAGCCGGTCGACCGCTCGTTCCTGCACGAATACGCGCGTCAGCTGTGCCTGCTGGCGGAGACCGTGCGCGACCTCCCCCGCGCGCAGGAGCAGGAGGTCGAGCCCTTGGTGAAGGCCCAGCACACGCAACGCTGGCTGGAGGAGCCCCACTACCGCGAGGCCCGCACCCACCCGCCGGGCCTGTGGGACCCGCAGAAGGAGCTGCTGCGGCTGAGCCAGCTCATGCTGGACGACCTGAACACGCCCCTGCGCTGACGCCTGGCCGGGATTCTCCGAGCGGCTCGACGAGGGTTGCGCGCGAACGTCCTGTTCAGGCCCCTGGCGCGAGCTCTCGCAGGATGGCCTGCCCGGCGGCGCGGTGCTCGGCGGCGGCGGCCGGGTCGGTCCCGTCGAGTACGGCGGCGATCCCCTCGTGCGCGAGGGCCTCCTTGTGCCGGTACCCCATCGCCGGGGCCAGTTCGAGCGCCTGGCGGTGCAGGTCCAGGGCCTGCTCGGGCAGGCCGGCCAGCCGGCAGGTCTCGGCGTAGCTGTCCAGGAAGTGGATCTTCCAGTGGTCCTGGAACAGCTCCTCCAGCAGCGCGAACGCCCGCCGGTGGCTGGCCAGCGCCTCCTCGTGGCGGCCCATCCGGCGCAGCGCGACGCCCAGGCAGTTGAGGCACAGCGCCTCGTTGTGCTTGTGGCCGTCCTCGCGGGCCAGCTCCAGGGCCTGCTCCAGGTGCCGCACGGCCTCCTCGGGCCGCTCGTGCGCGATGGCCACGCCGAGGGTGATGCGGGCGATCAGCGCGGGCGGCCAGGCGGGATCGGCGTGCGGGACCTCCAGCGCCTCCCGGGCCAGGCCGGCCGCCTGCTCGCGGTGCCCCAGCTGCAGCATCGCCCACGCCTCGTAGGCGGTCGCGTGGACCGCGCCCGCCGGGCAGTCGGCGGCCGCGTACAGCTTGCCCGCGAGCCGGAACAGGTCGAGCGGCTCCTCGACGTGCCCCTCGTCCCACCTCAGGTAGCCGCGGCGCATGGTCAGCTCCGCCTCCGACCAGGTGTCCCCCGCCTGGGACACCAGCGGCGCCGCCGCCTCGTACGCGGCGCCCGCCTCCGCCATCCGGCCCGCGTTGTAACGGGCGAAGCCCAGGTCGATGTGCGCGTCGGCCAGCCGCAGCGGGTCGCCCAGGCGCTGCGCGGCGACCAGCGCGCGCTCGAACAGGACGTTCAGGTGCGTGGTGCCGCAGCGGCGCGCGAAGAAGGCGCGCATGAAGCGCGGCAGCTCGCACACGTGCACGTCGGCCCCGGCGGCGACCGCCGCCTCGAAGACGGTCATCAGGTTGGTGTACTCGGTGGCGAACCAGTACAGCGCCGCGTGCTTGTGGCCGAACGCCGGAAGCTCGGCCGGGGGGCTGCCCGCGGTGACCGGACGGTTGGGCGACAGGGACGACATCGCGGCGTCGGCGGCGGCCGCCGCGTGCACGTAGTAGTCGAGCACCCGGCCGAGCGCCTTCTCCCGCTCGGCGGGCGGGTCCTGCTCGGCGGCGGCGTTGCGCGCGTGCTGGCGCACCAGGTCGTGCAGCCGGTAGCGGCCGTCCGCGGGCTGCTGCACCAGGTGCGCGTCGAGCAGGTCCTCCAACATCGTCCGGGCGCGGCGCAGCGGCACGTCCGCCAGCGCCGCCGCCACGTACTCGTCGAAGGTCGAGCCGGGCAGCAGGCCCAGCAGCCGGAAGAAGCGGCGCTGCGCCCGGTCCAGCTGCCGGACCGACATGGCGAAGGCGGTGTCGAACTCGGTGGCGCCCTCTGCCAGCCGCTCGACGAGGACGCCCACGGTCCAGCCCGGCCGGTGCCGCAGCCGCGCCGCGGCCAGCCGCAGGGCCAGCGGCAGGTGGCCGCACAGCCGCAGCACCTCGGCGGCCGACTCCGGGTCGCGGGCCAGCCTGCCGTCGGCCCCGCTGGCGCGGGCCAGCAGCTCGGCGCTCTCCTGCGGCGCCAGCACCTCCAGCGACACCGGGGGCACCTCGTCCAGGCCGAGGAGCCGGTTGCGGCTGGTGATCAGGGCGACCGACGGGCCCGCGCCCGGCAGCAGCGGGCGGACCTGGTCGGCGTCGGCGGCGTTGTCCAGGACGACGACGGCCCGCCGGTGGGCCAGCTCCGACCGCCAGAAGGCGGCCAGCGGCTCGACGCCGCCCTCCTGCGGGATCTTCTCCGACGGCGCGTCCAGGGCGGCGAGCAGGGTCCGCAGCGCGGGCTCGGGGTCGAGCGGCTCCCGCCCGGCGGTGAACCCGTGCAGGTCCACGTAGAGCTGGGCGTCGGGGTAGTCGGCGGCGAGGCGGTGCGCGGCGTGCACCGCCAGGCAGGTCTTGCCGACGCCCGCCATGCCGTCGATCGCGACCACCCGGTCGGCCTCCACCGCGGCGAGCACGGCGGCGAGCCGGTCCTCGCGCCCGGTGAAGTCGGGCACGTCGCGCGGCAGGTCGTTGCGCGGCGGGCGCGGCGCCCCGGCGGGCGGCGACGGCGGCTGGACCTGGCGGCTGCTCTTGGGCGGCGCGGGCAGGGGGCTGGAGGCCCGCTCCCACAGCGGGCGCAGCGGCCGGGGGTCGCGCTTGACGAGCTTGCAGAGGGCGAGCACCGCGGGCCAGGGCGGCACCGTCTGGCCGCTGAGGTAGCGCGACAGCGAGGAGGAGCTGAGGCCGGTGTCCCGCGCGAGGGCGCGCACGCCGCGCCCGGACACCTCCTGGATGAGGCGCAGCCGGGCGGCCAGTTCGTCCTGCGGATCGTTCTGCGAGGGCATGGTCCCCGCCTCCCTGTCCCGTCCCACTGCAACTGTTTCGGACAGATTAGACCTGATCAGGACGGTCGGGACTGTCCCACGGTGTCCCACCGCCCTCGGCACCGGCGGCGCGGCGGGCTGTGATGGAGCCATGCCCCAAGGGAACGGGGCGCCGCCCCACCGAAGGAGACACCGAGATGCAGTCCCGAATGCAGAACCCCGCCGTCGTCCTGTCCGGCGCGATGCAGCCCATCCAGGAGATCTTCAAGGCCGTGCACTCCGGCGGCGTCGAGGGCGAGACCCTGGAGCTGGTGCACCTGCGGGTCAGCCAGATCAACGGATGCAGCGCCTGCGTGGACGCCGGCGCCAAGACCGCCCGCAAGGCCGGCGTGAACGACGAGCGCCTGGCCACGGTCGCCGCCTGGCGCGAGGCCCCCTACTTCACCGACGAGGAGCGCGCGGCGCTCGCGCTGGCCGAGGCCGCCACGCGGCTGGCCGACCGTCCCGACCCGGTGGACGACGAGATCTGGGACGCCGCCGCCACCTACTTCGACGAGAAGCAGCTCGCCGCGATCGTCCTGATGATCGGCGTCACCAACATGTTCAACCGCCTCAACGCCACCACCCGGCAGATCGCCGGCGCCTGGGGCTGAGCAGAGCCCGAAGCACGCCCCCACCACCACCGAAGGAGACCGCCATGACCGCGACCACCGCCCAGAAGTTCGACGGCTTCACCGAAGAAGAGCGCGCCGCGATGAAGGAGCACGCCAAGGACCTGAAGAAGGCCGCGCGGCGCGGCAAGGCCAAGGCGGACGCCGAGCCCGACGTGCTCGCCAAGATCGCCGAGATGGACGAGGCGGACCGCGCCCTGGCCGAGCGGGTGCACCAGATCATCAGGACCGCCGTGCCGGAGCTGGCGCCCAAGCTCTGGTACGGGATGCCCGCCTACACCAGGGACGGCAAGATCGTCTGCTTCTTCCAGCCCGCGCAGAAGTTCAAGGCCCGCTACGCGACCCTCGGCTTCAACGACGCGGCGAACCTGGACGACGGCGCCATGTGGCCGACCTCCTACGCGCTGGCGGAACTGACCCCCGACACCGAGGCCCGGCTCGCCGCACTGGTGAAGCAGGCGGCCGGCTGAGCACGCCCCGCCCGCCGGGGCCGCCGCCCCGTGAACGAACAAGCCCCGGCCTCAGGGAGATGATCCCTGAGCCGGGGCTCGTCCATGCCGGAGCGGATGACGGGAATCGAACCCGCGCTATCAGCTTGGGAAGCTGAAGTTCTGCCATTGAACTACATCCGCGTGCCGCGGGCTCTGGAGACCGCCGCTCGCACATCGTACCGGAAAACCGAGGGTTGGCGAGTCGGGGACGCGTTGGTGCGCGGGGGGCTCGCGGAGCCGGTAGCTTTTCTGACGTGCTGCTCTCCGATCGCGACATCAGGGCCGAAATCGAGTCCGGGCGAGTGAAGATCGACCCGTTCGAGCCCGAGATGGTCCAGCCGTCCAGCGTGGACGTCCGGCTCGACCGCTACTTCCGGGTCTTCGAGAACCACCGCTACCCGCACATCGACCCGGCCGTCGAGCAGCCGGACCTGACGCGGCTGGTGGAGCCCGAGGGCGACGAGGCCTTCGTGCTGCACCCCGGGGAGTTCGTGCTCGCCTCCACCTACGAGGTCTTCGCCCTGCCCGACGACCTGGCCGCGCGGCTGGAGGGCAAGTCCAGCCTCGGGCGGCTCGGGCTGCTCACCCACTCGACGGCCGGCTGGATCGACCCCGGGTTCACCGGGCACGTGACGCTGGAGCTGTCCAACGTCGCGACGCTGCCGATCAAGCTGTGGCCGGGGATGAAGATCGGGCAGATGTGCCTGTTCCGCGCCAGCTCGCCCGCCGAGCACCCCTACGGGTCGGCCCAGTACGGGTCGCGCTACCAGGGGCAGCGGGGGCCCACGCCGTCGCGCTCGTTCATGAACTTCCACCGCACCAAGGTGTGACCCGCCGTTTCAACGATCAAGGGCCCGTCGCTCGCGACGGGCCCTTTTCGCATGCGCGGCGACCTCTTATGACCACTGGACAAGCATTTCAAACCTGTTTGTGATGCACTTCACGCGAAGATGAAACATCTTCCCTTTACAGGTAACTTCAAACGACGCATAGGCATGGCGAATGGTTGACGTCCGCTTGACGCGCCCTTCGCCGGCCGACGGAAACCTCGTAGCGCCAGCACGGACGAGCGCGCTCAAGAGATTGCGTTTCCGCACGCCTCCGGTCAGGGGGCGGCATCCGATGGGTGCCGCCCCCTGGCCGTGGGCGCGGCTCCCGCGGGGCCGGCGGAGACCCGAGAGGAGATCGTGTCCATACTCCGCGCAGAAAAAGTGACCAAGCTGTTCGGCCGCAAGGCCGGTGAGGCCGCGCGAAAGATCGCGGCCGGCGCCGATTCCGAAGAGGTCCGCGCGCTCGGCGTGACCGCCGCCGTCGTGGACGTCTCCTTCGAAGTGCGGCGCGGTGAGATCTTCGTGGTGATGGGCCTTTCCGGCTCGGGCAAGTCCACGCTGATCCGCATGCTGAACGGGCTGCTGGAGCCCACCTCCGGGTCGGTCCTGATCGACGGCACCGATCTGACCAAGCTGACCCCCAAGGCGCTGCGCGAGCTGCGCCAGCACAAGATCAGCATGGTGTTCCAGCACTTCGCGCTGTTCCCGCACCGGACGGTGCTGGAGAACGCCGCCTACCCGCTGGAGGTCCGGAACGTTCCCAAGGCGGAACGCCTGAAGACCGCCCGCGAGTTCCTGGCCAAGGTCGGGCTCGAAGGGTGGGAGGACAAGCTGCCCGGCGAGCTGTCGGGCGGCATGCAGCAGCGCGTCGGCATCGCCCGTGCCCTGTCGGCCGGCACCGACATCATGCTGATGGACGAGGCGTTCAGCGCCCTGGACCCGCTGATCCGGCGCGAGATGCAGGAGCTGCTGCTGGAGCTGCAGAGCGACCTGGGCAAGACCGTGATCTTCATCACGCACGACCTCAACGAGGCCATGCGCATCGGCGACCGCATCGCCATGCTGCGCGGCGGCCGCGTCATGCAGATCGGCACGGCCGAGGAGATCCTCACCGACCCGGCCAACGACTACGTGGCGCAGTTCGTGGCCGACGTGGACCGCACCCGCGTGCTGACCGCCGCGTCGGTCATGGAGAAGCCCCTGTCGATCGTGGACCCCGGCAACGGGCCGCGCGCCGCCGTCCGCGCGATGCGCGAGAGCCAGACCGCGGGCGCGTTCGTGGTCGGCCGCGACCGCAGGCTGGTCGGCGCCGTCTACGCGCAGCAGGCCGCGCAGGCCGTGCGCGACGGCGTGAACTCGCTGGACGGGCTGATCGACACCGCCCTGGACCCGGTCGACCCCGACACCCCGCTCGCCGAGCTGTTCGCCCGCTGCGCCGAGAGCGTCATCCCGGTGCCGGTGGCCGACGGCGCCGGGCGCCTGCTCGGCGTCATCCCGCGCGTCACGCTGCTGGCCGCGCTGGGCAACCTGACCGGCACCACCGGGGACCTGCCGGTGATCACCGACGAAGAGCCGGCCGCGGCCGGCAAGGGGGTGGCCCTGCATGGGTAAGCTCCCGCTCGGCGACTGGGTGGACGACGGCGTCGCCTACCTGACCGACCACGGCCAGCCGGTGTTCAACGCGATCAAGAGCGTGGTCGGCGGCCTGGTCAACGGCCTGGAATCGGTGCTCAACGGCCCGCCGCTGCTGGTGATCGTGGCGCTGGTGGCGCTGCTGGGCTGGTGGCTGCGCGGCCCGGTGTTCGCGCTGGCGAGCATCGTCGGCCTGCTGCTGATCGACAACCTCGGCGAGTGGAGCGCGGCGATGCAGACGCTCGCGCTGGTCCTGGTGGCCAGCCTGGGCGCGCTGATCGTGGGCATCCCGCTCGGCATCCTGGCCGCGCGGCGGCGCCGGGTCGCGGCGGTCGTGCAGCCGGTGCTGGACTTCATGCAGACCATGCCGGCGTTCGTGTACCTGATCCCGGCGGTGTTCTTCTTCGGCATCGACCAGGTGCCCGGCGTCATCGCCACCATGATCTTCGCGCTGCCGCCCGGGGTGCGGCTCACCCGGCTCGGCATCAGCCAGGTCGACACCGAGATGGTGGAGGCGGCCGAGGCGTTCGGCACCCCGCCCCGCCAGACCCTGCTGCGGGTGCAGCTGCCGCTGGCGCTCGGCACCATCATGACCGGCGTCAACCAGGTGATCATGCTGTCGCTGTCGATGGTGGTCATCGCCGGCATGGTCGGCGCGGGCGGCCTGGGCGGCGAGGTGTTCGCCGCGATCACCCAGCTCAACGTGGGCAAGGGCTTCGAGGCCGGCCTGTCGGTGGTCGTCCTGGCCATCATCCTGGACCGGCTGACCGGCGCGCTCGGCGTCCGGCTCAGCCCGGTGGCGCGGCGCGGCGCCGCGGGGGTCTCGCACAGCGGCTGGAGCGCCGCCCTGCACTTCCGCCCGCGCCCGGCGTTCGCCTTGGGCGGCGCGCTGGTGCTGGCGATCGTGTCGGCCGGGTTCGCGCTGACCGGCGGCAAGGCCGAGGGCAAGCACCTCACCATCGGCTACGTCCCGTGGGACGAGGGCATCGCGATCAGCTTCCTGTGGAAGCGGGCCCTGGAGGACAAGGGCTACTCGGTCGAGATGAAGCAGGTGGACGCGGGCCCGCTGTACTCGGGCCTCGCCTCGGGCGAGGTGGACGTGTTCCTGGACTCCTGGCTGCCCGGTACCCACGCCGACTACTACGGCAAGTACAAGGACAAGCTGGAGACCATCGGGGTCTGGTACGACAACGCCAGCATGCAGCTCGCGGTCCTGAAGGACGACCCGGCCAACAGCACGGCCGACCTCGCCAAGGACCCGGGCCGCTACCAGGGCCGCATCGTCGGCATCGAGCCCAGCGCGGGCGAGATGAAGATCGTCAAGGACAAGGTGATGCCCGGCTACGGGCTGAACGGCACGTTCAAGCTCCTGCAGAGCAGCACCCCGGCGATGCTGGCCGAGCTGACCCGCTCGGCCAAGTCCAAGCAGCCGATCGTGGTGACGCTGTGGAAGCCGCACTGGGCCTACACCAAGTTCCCGATCAAGCCGCTGGCCGACCCGAAGAAGGCGTTCGGCGAGGCCGAGAAGCTGACCATGCTGGGCCGTCCGGGCTTCGGCAAGGACTTCCCGGAGCTGAGCGGCTGGCTGAAGAAGTTCAAGATGACCGACGAGCAGCTGTTCCCGCTGGAGGACCTGGTCGTCAACAAGTACAAGGGCCGCGAGCCGGAGGGCGTCGCGGAGTGGCTCAAGGCCAATCCGGACTTCATGAAGAAGATCACGGGCTGACCCGTCCCGCCCTCGCGAAGAGCCGTCCGGCTCCGGCCGGGCGGCCCTTCGCGCGTCAGCCCGCCAGGCCGACCACGAACAGCACGACCACCACGCCCGAGACCGTGCTCAGCAGCGTCATCACCCTCGGGTGCCCGCTGTGCGCCTCGGGCAGGATCTCCGCCGCCGCCAGGTACAGCAGCACGCCCGCGAAGAACCCCAGGTAGGGCCCCAGCACCGGCTTGGGGACGGTGACCGCCAGCGTCACCAGCGCCCCGGCGATCGGCGCGAGCGCGTCGGCGGCCAGCAGCGCCAGCGCGGGCCGCCGGTCGGAGCGGTGCAGCGACGCGGCCGTGAAGGTGTTGAACCCGTCGGCGAAGTCATGGGCGATCACCGCCAGCGCCACCAGCAGCCCGGCCTCGGTGCCCGACTGGAAGCCCAGCCCGATGCTGAGCCCGTCCACGAAGCTGTGCCCGACCAGCGCGCTCGCCGCCAGCAGCCCCGAGGCGCCCGACGCGTGGGTGTGCGGCGCGTACTCGTGCTCGTGCGCCCGGTGGATGGCGGCCGCCTGCTCGATCACGTGCAGCAGCAGGAACCCGCCCGCGAACCCGATCATCGGCGCGGGCACGTGCAGCACGCTCGCCGACGAGGCGTCCAGCGACCCCGGCACCAGGTCGAACGCGACCACCCCGAGGATCAGCCCGCCCGCCAGCCCCAGCACCAGGTGCCGGTGGTCCCGCACGCGCATGGCGACCAGGCCCCCGACCAGGGTCATCAGGAAGGCCGCCACGGCCAGGACCAGCGCCATGGTCCGTTTCTACAAGCCGCCCTGTCCCGGCGGCCCGCGGCGGCCGCCAGCGCCGCCCCATGAACCTCTAGAGATCGCTTGACCGGTCGGCGCGCGGACGCGGCCGCGCCCCGGGCCGGCTTGAGGCGCGGACAAGCCGGAGCGGGGCGCGTGGTCGCCACGGGACGACCGTGACGTGACAGTCGTGCCCGGTGCGCCCGTTACCTACACCTTGCGGAGCTGACAGGGCCGTCATTCGCAGGCGACGCCGTCGCCGTCCCGGTCGAGCTTGCGGCTGTAGCCGGGGTCGCCCCTGCGGAGCGGGGTCACCCCGGCCGCGTGGGCGGCCGCGCAGTTGGGGTAGTAGGCGCTCCCGCCCGAACCGTCGTCCCCCGAGCCGGTGCCGCGGTCTCGGCGCGGCTTGGCGGCGGGCTTGCGCCGCAGCTCGCCGTAGGGGGTCGCCGGGCACCTGGCACCGCTCCTGACCAGCGTCAGCGTGGCCTCTGCGGCGGTGAGGCCGGTGATCTCCTCCCCCGCCTCCGGGTCCTGGAAGCAGACCTTCCACGCCTCGGCGGCGGCCGGGACCCGGACGTCGGTGTAGGCGCTGGCGGCCGTGATCCGCGTGATCCCGACCTGGCGGAGGAGGACCGAGGCCGCCTTGAACGAGCGGCCGACGACGTTCGGGACCTTCGGCTGGACGGGCATCTGGCCGTCCGCCCGTGGGCAGGGCCCGCCGCGACGCACCACCGCGAAGTCGATCGTGGTGGCGGACGGGACGACCCGGGTGCCCGCGACGGGCTTCTGGAAGCACACCTGCCAGTTGCCGTCGGCCCACTGGGAGGCGTCGCCCGCCGTCGCGTCGTGCGAGTCGGTCTTGAAACCGGCGCGGTCGGCGGCGCGCTTGGCCTCCTTGAGCACCTGCCCCGTGTAGTCGGGCACCGCCACCGTGGCGGCGGCGGAGGTGCTCCCCTTCGCCTGGGCGCCCGCGGGGGCGGACTCGCAGCCCGCCAGGGCCAACAGGAGGGGCAGGGCCACCAGGAGACGCTTATGACCGGGCATTTGCCAATGGTCCCGAGAGTGGGGGTTTGCCACAGGGGAAACGGCGGAGCCGCGGTGTCCGGGTACGGACATATGCCGAACGGCCCCGATCCCTGGCGGGATCGGGGCCGTTCGGCGTTCAGCGGCCAGGTTGCCTGTTCGGCGGCCAAGGGTGTCGGAAGCCCCGCCAGTGCGGGACGTCGTCCTTGGGCCTACTCGGCGGCGACGGGGGCCTTGGCTGCCTCCCCTTTGATGGAGCGGATGAGCAGCTGGGAGACGTCCACGACCTCCAGCGTCTCCTTGGCCTGCCCCTCGTTCTTCTTCTCGTTGATCGCGTCGCCCAGCATCACCAGGCAGAACGGGCAGGCGGTGGAGACGGTGTCGGGGTTGGTCTCCAGCGCCTCGTCCACGCGCTCGGTGTTGATGCGCTTGCCGATGCGCTCTTCCATCCACATCCGCGCGCCGCCCGCGCCGCAGCAGAAGCCGCGGTCCTTGTGGCGGTGCATCTCCTGGGTCTTGACGCCCGGGACGTGCGCCATGATGTCGCGCGGCTGCTTGTAGACCTTGTTGTGGCGGCCCAGGAAGCAGGGGTCGTGGTAGGTGATGTTCTCCTCGATCGGGGTGACCGGGGTGAGCTTGCCCTCCTCGACCAGGTGCGCCAGCAGCTGGGTGTGGTGGACGACCTCGTAGTTCCCGCCGATCTGCGGGTACTCGTTGGCCAGGGTGTTGAAGCAGTGCGGGCAGGTCGCGACGATCTTCTTGACGCCCGCGTCGTTCAGGGTCTCGACGTTCTGCTGGCCGAGCATCTGGAAGACGAACTCCATGCCCAGGCGGCGGGCCGGGTCACCGGTGCACGCCTCCATCGGGCCGAGCACGCCGAACTTCACGCCCGCGATGTGCAGCAGCTCGGCGACCGCCTTGGTGGTCTTCTTGGCCCGGTCCTCCAGGGCGCCCGCGCAGCCGACCCAGAACAGGTACTCCATGTCCTCGGGCATCTTCTCGTCGACGACCTCGACCTCGAAGTCGAGCTCCTCGATCCACTCGAGGCGCTTCATCTCGGACATGCCCCACGGGTTGCCCTTGTTCTCGAGGTTCTTCAGCATGACGCCGGCCTCGGACGGGAACGAGGACTCGATCATGACCTGGAAGCGGCGCATGTCCAGGATGTGGTCGATGTGCTCGATGTCCACCGGGCACTGCTCGACGCAGGCGCCGCAGTTGGTGCACGACCACAGCACGTCGGGGTGGATGACGCCGTCCTCGGCGACCAGCTCCTTGTCCACCTGCATGGCGAGCTTGTCCTCGGGGGAGAAGTTCGCGCGCTCCTCCTCGGAGGCGAGCATGTAGGGGGCCTTGGCGAACGCGTGGTCGCGCAGCTCCAGGATCACCATCTTCGGCGACAGCGGCTTGCCGGTGTTCCAGGCCGGGCACTGCGACTGGCAGCGACCGCACTCGGTGCAGGTCGCCATGTCGAGGAAGCCCTTCCAGGTGAAGTCCTCGATCTTGCCGCGGCCGAAGGTGTCCTCGTCGGGGTCGGCCTCCTCGAAGTCGAGGGGCTTGCCCTTGCTCATCATCGGCTGGGCGGCGCCCAGGCCGTCGGGGCGGCGCTTGAACATGACGTTCAGCGGCGCGATGAAGATGTGCAGGTGCTTGGAGTTGACGACGATCACCAGGAAGACCAGCGCCACGCCGATGTGCAGCAGCAGGCCGACGGCCTCCATGACCTCCAGGGCGTTGTCGCCGATGCCCTTCATGGGCTGGCCGACCAGCCAGGAGAAGTAGGCGGCCTTGCCGTAGGACAGGCCGTCGCGGGCCGCCTCGACGCCCCGGAAGAAGAACATCGTCCAGATGACGTTGAAGATCATGAACAGGATCAGCCACGCGCCACCGGTGTGCGAGCCCTTGAACCGCGACTTGCGGTCCAGCCGCTTGGGCGAGTCCTTCACCCGGATGATGGCGAAGACCAGCAGGCCCAGCGCGCAGGCGATCGCGATGGTGTCCTGCACGAAGCCGATCGGGCCCCAGGTCTGCAGGAACGGGATGTGCGCGTCCAGCCCGAACACCAGCTGGACGCCGGCCTCCAGGTAGACGGTGGCCAGCAGGAAGAAGGCCCACATGACGGCGAAGTGCGCCATGCCCGCCACGGTCCACTTCAGCAGCTTGCGCTGGCCGAGGACCTCGGTGACCTGGCCCTCGACGTCGCCCTTCTTGTCACGCTTGACCTGAAGGACGCGCTCGGGGTCGGGCTGGCCGGTCTTGAAGAGCTTCCACAGGAAGAGCACCCGCTTGCCGGCGAGCGCCAACGTGAGTGCTGTACCGGCCAGGCCGATCAGCAACGTTATGAGCCAGAGCACTGTTCCGTCCTCCTGAGGTACGGGCGTCGGCTGTCAGCGTAGGGCTCGCGACAGACTGCACTTCATCCGGGCCCCGAATACTACTCGGGAGTAGCTTAGGCGTCATACACGGCGCCGCCCGGACACGCAACGCGATCACGCGCAGGCGCTGTATACAGGCGCGCCCTACCCGCTGTAAACCTGCCGGAACGGCCCGAGGTTGTGCCCTGTCACACTCTTTCCGAGCACATGGCCGGGACCGTTCCCCCCGTCCGGCGCGGCCACCCTAGATGACCGCGAACGGCGGGCACCACCCTCGGCGCCGCCGCCGATGAGTTCTCCGCTCCCGCCGAGTCCGTACCGGTAAAGACGAGAGGACCCGTCATGTCCCTGCCCATCGACCTCGGCCAGTCCGCCCGCGCGCTGGCCGACGTGCTCTCCGGCGTCAAGGACGACCAGCTCGCCGCGCCGACCCCCTGCCCCGACTACACCCTCGGCACCCTGATCGCCCATGTGGACGGGCTGTGCTCGGCCTTCACCTGGGCCGCCGCCAAGGACTTCCCCGAAGGGGCCGCCGAGCCGCCCGAGGACGCCCCCCGGCTGGAGCCGGAGTGGCGCACCCGCATCCCCGAGAAGCTCACCGCCCTCGCCGAGGCGTGGCGCGATCCGGCCGCCTGGGAGGGCATGACCCAGGCCGGCGGCGTCGATCTGCCGGGCCAGGTGGCCGGACTGGTCGCCCTGGACGAGATCGTCGTGCACGGCTGGGACATCGCGCGCGCCACCGGGCAGCCGTACGAAGTGCCCGACGACGCCGTCGAGGCGTGCATCGGGCTGTTCGACCCGACGGTCCTGGACCTGCCGGAGGACGGTCCGTTCGGGCGGCCGGTGCCGGTCCCGGCGGACGCGCCGCCGCTGGACCGGCTGGTGGGGCTGGCGGGGCGCGACCCGGGCTGGACGCCCGGCCGGTAGCCGGTCGGACCCGGCCGCGGGTCAGACTCTTTCGAAGATCGCCGCCAGGCCCTGGCCGCCGCCGATGCACATCGTCTCCAGGCCGTAGCGGGCCTGGCGGCGGTGCATCTCGCGGGCGAGGGTGGCCAGGATGCGGGCGCCGGTCGCGCCGACCGGGTGGCCGAGCGAGATGCCCGAGCCGTTGACGTTGACGCGGTCCCAGTCGGCGTCCTTGAGGCCCCACTCGCGGGTGACGGCCAGGACCTGGGCGGCGAACGCCTCGTTCAGCTCGATCAGGTCGAGGTCGGTCAGTGACAGCCCGGCGGCGGCCAGGGCCTTCGCGGTGGCGGGGACGGGGCCGATGCCCATGGTGCGCGGCGGGACGCCCGCGCGTCCCCACGACACCAGGCGGACGAGGGGGCGCAGGCCGAGTTCGGCCGCGCGTTCGGGCGTGGTGACGACGCAGGCGGCGGCCGCGTCGTTCTGGCCGCTGGCGTTGCCCGCGGTGACGGTCGCGTCGGGGTCGGTCTTGCCCAGGACGGGCCGCAGTGCGGCCAGGCCCTCCAGCGTGGTGCCGGGCCGGGGGTGCTCGTCGGTGTCCACGACGGTGTCGCCCTTGCGGGAGCGCACGGTCACGGGGACGATCTCCTCGGCGAAGCGGCCGTCCTCCTGGGCGGCCACGGCGCGCTCATGGGAGCGGACGGCCAGCTCGTCCTGCTCGGTGCGGCCGATGCCGTACTCGCGGCGCAGGTTCTCGGCGGTCTCCAGCATCCCGCCGGGCACGGGGTGGTTGACGCCGCCCGCGGTGACGCGGCCCTGGGCCAGGGCGTCGTGCAGTTCGAGGCTGGGGCCGCGCACGCCCCAGCGGGCCGAGGTCGTGTAGAACGGCGCGTTGCTCATGCTCTCCACGCCGCCCGCGATGACCACGTCGCTGACGCCGGTCTGGATCTGCATGGCGGCGTCCAGCACCGACTGCAGGCCCGAGCCGCAGCGGCGGTCCACCTGGCTGCCGCCGACGGTGACGGGCAGGCCGGCGTCCAGCGCGGCGACGCGGCCGATGGCCGGGGCGTCGGAGTTGGGGTTGCACTGGCCGAGGACCACCTCGTCGACCACCTCGCCGGGCAGGCCGGTGCGGTCGAGCAGGGCGCGGATCACGGTCGCGGCGAGCTCGGCGGGGGCGACGGACTTCAGCGCCCCGCCGAAGCGGCCGATCGGGGTGCGCAACGGCTCGCAGATCACCACTTCGCGCATGACGGGCTCCTCGATGCTCGATGGCAGGGCTTTTGGCAGGGTATGTCCCTGCGGCCCGGGGGCGGCGGCGGGGCCCGCGCCCGGCGGGCGGTTGAATGCGGTGAGGCGAGCCGAGGAGGCGCGGATGGAGCGGTGGGCGGAGCGGGACCTGAAGGTGCGGGTGATCGGCACCGGCGTGATGGGGCGCGGCATCGCGCAGCTCGCGGCGGCGGGCGGGCTGACCGTGGAGCTGGCCGACCAGCGCATGGACGCGGTCGTGGCGGCCGTGGAGCACATCGGCGCGATGTTCGACCGGCTGGTGGCCAAGGGGCGGATGTCGGCCGCCGACGCCGAGGCGGCCAGGGAGCGGCTGCACCCGGTCGGGGAGCCGCTGACGCCCCTGCAGGACTGCGATCTGGTCGTGGAGGCGGTCCGGGAGGACCTGGCGACCAAGCGGGAGCTGTTCGCGGCGCTGGAGAAGGTCGCGCCGGAGCACACCGTGCTGGTCACCAACACCAGCTCGCTGTCGGTGACCGCCATCGGGGCGGCGCTGGCCGACCCGTCGCGGCTGGCGGGGCTGCACTTCTTCAACCCGGTGCCGCTGATGCGGCTGGTGGAGGTCATCCCGGGGGCGCGGACGGCCGGCTGGCTGCCCGGCGCGCTGTCAAACCTGGTGCGGCGGCTCGGGCACGTGCCGGTGCTGGCGCCCGACACCCCGGGCTTCCTGGTGAACCACGCGGGGCGCGGCCTGGTCACCGAGGCGCTGCAGATCCTCTCCGAGGGGATCGCCGAGCCGGTGGACGTGGACCGCATCGCGCGCGACGTCCTCGGGTTGAAGATGGGGCCGTTCGAGCTGATGGACCTGACCGGGCTGGACGTGTCGCACCCGGTGCTGGAGAGCATCTGGGACGGCTTCTACGGCGAGCCTCGGCTGCGCCCCTCCCGGATCACGCGGGCGCGCGCCGAGGCCGGGCTGCTGGGCCGCAAGGTCGGGGAGGGCTTCTACGCCTACCCCGGCGGGACGAAGGAGGAGCCGCCCGAGCGGACCGCGCCGGCCGTGACGCGGCCGGTGTGGGTGCACGAGACCGAGCCGGGCGTGCGGGAGCGGCTGCACGCGCTGCTCGGCGACGTCGAGACGGACGAGGCCCCGTCCGCCGAGGCGGTGATCCTGGTCGTGCCGCACGGGCGGAGCGCGCTGGACGTGGCGCTGGCGGAAGGTCTGCCTTCCGAGCGGGTGCTGGGGCTCGATCCGTTCGGTGACTTCTTCACGCGCCTGACGCTGGCCGTGCATCCGGGCGTGGACCCGGAGGCGGGGCGCGCGGCGTGGGCGGCGCTGGCGGCGACGGGCCGCCCGGTGACGATCGTGCGGGACGCGCCCGCGTCGGTGGCGCAGCGGCTGCTGGCGTCGGTCGTGAACGTGGGCTGCGGCATCGCCGAGCAGCGCCTCGCCTCGCCCGCCGACATCGACACGGCCGTGCGGCTGGGCCTCGGCTACCCGCGCGGCCCGCTGGAGTGGGGCGACCACGCGGGGGCCGGCCGGGTGGCGGAGGTCCTGCGGGGGATGCTGGCCGCGACCGGCGACCCGAGGTACCGCCCGAGCCGGTGGCTGGCGGAGCGGGTGGCGCTCGGCCTGCCGCTGGCGGAGGCGGGCACGTCGCCGGCCGACCTGTAGGACGGGCGACGCCCCCGCCCGCCGGTGCCGGGCGGGGGCGCGCCGTCGTCAGGGCAGGGCGGGGACGGCCGGGGCGGCGTCGCTCCAGCCGACCTGGAGGTAGACCAGGCGCTGGGACTTGTTCTTCAGCTTGGCCAGCGCACCGGTCTGCTCGACCGACTTCGACAGGACCAGCGAGGTCTTGGGGTCGATCACCAGGCGGGTGAACGGCCCCCTGCCCCCGGCGTGCACGTTGAGGCCGACGCCGGGGCGGCCCCGCTCGTCCTTGGCCGCGCCGGTCGCCTTCACGCCGGGCATGGTCGCCAGCGCCCGGAAGGCGGCGGCGCGGGTCTGCGGCCGGACCGGCACGTCCAGCAGCAGGCCGACCAGGCAGCCCTGGAGGAAGCCCTGCCGGGCGTCGGCGGGCACGGGGCCGTCGTCGTTGCCGTCCATGGCCTTGGTCACGGCGCCCTTGAGGGCGGCGGGGGACGTCGGCAGGGCCTGGAGCTGCTTGAACGTCATGGTCTTGTCGCACACGTTGAAGGTGTGCGGCGGCGCTCCCTTGACCAGGCGGCCGGCCTTGGGCTTGGTCTGGAGGGACAGGCGCGCACGGTCGGCGGTGTCGCCGACGCCGAGGTCCCACTTGGCGGGCTGCCCGTCGCGCTTCCACGCGGTCGCGTCGGCGGGCGTGAGGGGGCGCGCGCCGACCTCCCGGAGGCCGAACCAGGACCGGCCGCCGCGATCGGTCCAGTTCTCCTCGACCTGGAGGCGCTCCATCCAGTACCGGTTCTTCCCGCCGACCTGGACGGGGTGGTACGCCAGGGTCCGCACGTGCCAGTAGCGGCCGGTGGCGGGCGCGGCCTCGGCCCGCTCGGCGGCCGACATCAGCACGGTCCGGGCCGTCATGGGCTCGGCGGCCGACGGGCCGTTCGTGCTGCCGGGGGCCGAGGAGCCGGACGGGACGACGATGGCGGCGGCGGTGACGGCGGCGGCCGTGGCCAGCCCCGCTCCCGCGAGGACGGGCCAGCGCAGCCGCCGTCCGCGCTCGGCCGACCGTGCGCCGCGCCCGGCGTCCGGGGTGCGGATCTCGGTGGTCAGCCGGTTGCGTCCGCGCACGGTGCTCTCCTTGGAGGGGGCTTCGTCCAGCATCTCGGCGATCGCTCGCATTTCGTCCATCGTCAGAGTCCTTCCAGGTCGAGAGCGGCGCGCAGGGTGCGGCGGGCGCGGCTGAGGCGGGAGCCGACGGTGCCGTACGGGATGCCGAGGGCGGCCGCGACCTCCTCGTGGGTGAGCTGGCCGAGCGCGACGAGCAGCACGACGTCGCGGTTCTTGCGGGAGAGCTTGGCCAGCGCGCGGGCGAGCCGGGGCTGCATCCGCTCGGCGGCGACGGACGCGAGCACGCGCTCCTCGTGCCCGGCGGCCTCGGGCTCGGCCCCGACCCGCGACATCGCCTGGTAGCGGCGGGTCTCGGCGCGCCGGTGCTGGGCGATCTGGGTGGTGGCGATGCCGAACAGCCAGGGGCGCAGCCTCCCCTTGGCGGGGTCGAACGTCGCGCGCCGCCGGAAGGCGATCAGGAAGGTCTCGGCGGCCACGTCGTCGGCGGCCTGCGCGCCGAGCCGCCCGGCGACGTACCGGTAGACGTCGGGGTAGTGCCGGTCGTAGACCGCGGTGAAGCGCTCGGGGTCGCGCAGCGAGGCCGCGACGAGGCTCTCGTCGCCGTCCTCGTCGACCGGCGCGGCGAGGTCGGGCGGGGCGGTCATGCGGCCGCCCCTGGGGTGGGGTCCGGCATCAAGCACCTCCGGGGTTGGGGAACACCCGTACTCCGTCGCACCGGCCGATCGCTTTCACACCGGTTCGGAGATCTTCTTCCCGGGCTTCAGGATGACCGCCGACGCGACCGCCGCGAGCAGCGTGACCACCCCGGCGGTCAGGGCGCCGACCGACAGCGCGTGCACGAACGCCTCCCGCGCCGCGCGGGCGAGGGCGGGGTCGCCGAGCGCCAGCGCCTCCCCCAGCGAGTGGCGCGCGGCGCCGGCCGTCCCGTCGGGCAGGGCGCGGGCGTAGGCGGCGGAGATGACGCTGCCGAGGACCGCGACGCCCAGCGCGTTGCCGAGCTCGCCGCCCGCGTCGTTGACCGCCGACCCGATCCCGGCCTCCTCGCGCGGGACCGCCGACATCAGCGTGCTGTAGGCGGGCGGCGCGCCGAGCCCGGACCCGAACCCGATGAGCAGCAGGCCGGGCAGCACGGCCGCGTAGCCGTCGCCGGGGCCGACCACGGCCAGTCCCGCGAACCCGGCCGCGAGCACCGCGAAGCCGACGACCAGCGCGCGGGCACCACCGAACCGCGCTTCCAGGGCGGCGCCCAGCCCGTTGCCCGCCATGGCGGTGACGGCGACGGGCAGCAGCGCCATCCCGGCGCGCAGCGGGCTGTAGTCGAGCACCATCTGGAGGAACTGGGTGAGGGCGAACAGTGTCCCGGCCAGCGCGAACCCGAAGACCGCGATCATGACGGCCGCGCCGGAGAAGCGCCGCCGCCGCAGCAGGGCGAGGTCGAGCATCGGCTCGGGGTTGCGGTGCTGCCAGACGGCGAAGGCGGCGAGCGTGGCGACCGCGACGGCCAGGCCACCGAGCGTGCGCGGGCCGGTCCAGCCGTGCTCGGGGCCGGAGATGACGGCCCAGACGAGCGCGCTCATGCCTAGCGTGGACAGCAGGGCCCCGGCGACGTCCGGGCGGCGGCGCGGACCGCGCGACTCGGGCACCACCAGCACCAGGCCGAGCACCGCGACGACGGCGACCGGCACGTTGACCAGGAAGACCGACCCCCACCAGAAGTGCTCCAGCAGCAGCCCGCCGAGCGTGGGCCCGGCGGCGACGCCGACGGTGGCGGTGCCGCCCCAGACGGCGAACGCCTTGGCGCGCTCCTCCTCGGGGAACACCTGGGCCATGATCGACAGGGTGCCGGGCATGAGGAACGCGCCGCCCGCGCCCATCACCGCGCGCAGCGCGACGAGCTGGCCGGGCGAGGTGGCGGCGGTGGCGGCGAGGGCCGCCAGGCCGAAGACGGTGAAGCCGATCAGCATGGCGCGGCGGCGGCCGTAGCGGTCGCCGAGGCTGCCCGCGGTGAGCAGCAGGCCGGCGAAGACCAGCGAGTACGCGTCGATGATCCACTGCACGTCGGCGGTGGTGGCGTCCAGCTCGGTCAGCAGGGACGGGACGGCCACGTTCAGGATCGTGTTGTCCATCACGACCAGGAACAGGCTGAGGCACAGCACGGCGAGGATCCGCCAGCGGTGGGGATGGGGGGTCACGGCACTCCCTCGAACAGTGTGCGATTTGACTCGCACACCGTACGACTCAAATCGCACGGTGTTCAAGTCCCGATACTGTGTACGAGAGACGAGGAGGCCCGATGGCAGCACGCCCGCCGGAACCGGTGTCGGTCTGGACACGCCCCGCCCGGACCCGCCGCGACCAGCCGACGCTGAGCCGCGACCAGATCGTGGACGCGGCGCTGGAGCTGCTGGACGCCGAGGGCCTGGCGGGCCTGAGCATGCGGCGGCTGGGCACCAGGCTGAACGCGGGCGCCACCTCGGTGTACTGGCACGTCGCGAACAAGGACGAGCTGCTGGAACTGGCGATGGACCGCGTGATGGGCGAGGTGGAGGTGCCCGACCCCGAGGCGGCCGGCGGCTGGCGCCCGGCGGCCGAGGGCTACGCGCGCAGCCTGCGGGCGATGATCCACCGGCATCCGTGGACGATGACGCAGTTCGGGGCGCGGCCGCTGCTGGGCCCGAACGCGGCCCGCGTGATGGAGGGCACGCTCGTGGCGTTCGGGCACGCGGGGTTCACCGGGTTCGAGCTGGAGTACGCGCTGTCGCTGGTGGTGGACTACGTGATCGGGGCGGCGGGCAGCGAGTCGGCCTGGCGGAACAACCAGGGAGAGCGGCCCACGGCGGAGATGGTGGACGAGCTGGAGCCGTACTTCGCGCAGGTGGCGGCCCGGCACCCGCGGCTGGCGGAGCACGCGCGGCGGATCTGGGCGAACGAGACGGCGGAGGTGCTGGAGGGCCGCTTCACGTTCGGGCTGGACAGCGTGCTGGACGGGCTTGAGGCGCGGCGGGGCTAGCGCGGCGGTGCGGGCAGGGCTTGCAGGAAGCGGCGCTGGTCGTCCAGGAAGCCGGGCGCGAAGAGGGCGCGGGGGCGGAAGAGGGCGGTCAGGACGGTCGCGGTCTCCGAGCGTTCGACGGAGCGTTTGAGCAGGGAGTGCGTCGCGTCGGGGTAGTGCTCGACCGTCAGCGTGCGGGCGGGGAGTTCGCGCCGGTAGACGCGCTCGGTGTCGGCGGTGTCCACGTTGACGTCGTGGCCCGCGAGGACCAGCAGGACGGGGACGTCGCGCAGGGCCCGCAGGTCCTTGGTGGCGTCCGAGGTGTAGTTCTTGGCGATGAAGGTCCAGCGGGCGGCGGTCATGCCGTCGTCGCCCATGGCCGCCCGGTACTCGGCGTAGGGCGCGCGGCGCTCCAGCAGGGCGCGGACGGCGTCGCTCTTGGCGACCTCGGCCCGCACGCGATCGGGGGACGCGCCTTCGGCGCGCAGCTCGGCCAGGAGGTTGTAGCGGCCCTGCCTGAGCCAGTTGATCGCGGGCGAGACGGCGATCACGAAGGCGACCGGCGTCCGGGCGGCGACCTTCGGCAGCACCCAGCCGGCCTGGCTCGCGCCCCAGAGGCCGACGCGCCCGATGTCGGGGCGGGCGCGGGCCCAGGCGATCGCGGCGAGTACCTCGGCGGCCCGGTCGTCCATGCTCTGGTCGAGCCAGGCGGCGGGCTTGTCCCAGGAGAGGGAGGCGTAGCCCGCTTTGGCGTCGGCCTCCCACATGGGCTTGTAGCCGTCTTCGTGGGTGGCGTCGACGGGGCCGTCGCCGTGGACGTAGACGACGAGGTCGTGGCGGGCGCGGCCGTCCTCGGGGGTGGCCAGGACGCCGGTGAGGACGTGGCCGCCGTGCTTGATCGAGACGCGCTGCTCGCGCATGTCGTAGCTGTTCTGCCAGATCACCGTGCCGCCCAGGCAGGCCGCCGTGATGAGGAGGGCGAGGAGCGCTGACAGCCGTCTGCGGATCTTGGGACGCATGGACGCCTTTCCTCTAACTATCGCTTGAAGTACGATCGTTAGAGTAACGATAGTTTGCCGATCGAGCGACAGGAGCGGTGCTTGGCGAAGGACACAGGTCGGATCACGATCAGGCGCGGTCTCCCCGCCGGCACCGAGCGGCGGGCCGCCGAGCTGTACTGGGAGGCGTTCGGCCGCAAGCTCGGCGCCGCGCTGAACCCGCCGGAGAAGGCCGTGCCCTTCATCGCGGCCCACCTCAACGCCGACCGCGCCGTGTGCGCGCTGCTCGACGGGCGGCTGGTGGGTCTGGCCGGCTACCAGGTCGGCGGGCGGTCGTTCACGGGCGGGACGGTGACGGACGTGCTGCGCGAGTACGGGTGGATCAGAGGGTTGTGGCGGGTGGCGCTGCTGGCGCTGTTCGAGCGGCAGGCGGCGGCCGGGCAGCTCGTCATGGACGGCATCGCCGTGGACGGCGAGGCGCGCGGCCGGGGGCTCGGGAGCCTGCTCTTGGAGGAGGTCGCGGCCGTGGCCGCCGAGCACGGGCGGCGCGAGATCAGGCTCGATGTGATCGACGTGAACACGCGGGCGCGGGCCCTGTACGAGCGGCGCGGGTTCACGGCGGTGCGGACCGTGCGGACGCCCTATCTTCGGAGGCTGATGGGGTTCGGCGCGGTGACGACGATGCGCCGGCCCGTGCCGGGGAAGGGGCGGTGAAGGTGGCGGCCGACCAGGTCGAGGTGCCGACGCGGATGCTCGTCCACGCCCTGATCCGCGAGGACGGGAGCGTTGACGCGGGCGAGCTGTACGACGTCGCCGACGTGCTGGGGATGAGCGACCAGCAGGTGCGGCTGTGCATCAAGCGGCTGGTGGCGGAGGGGCGCTTCACGCACGAGGGCCGGGGGCGCAAGGCGCGGATGCGGGCGACGGCCGACACGATGCGGGACTTGGTGCCGGATGCGGATTTCCTGCGTTTCGCGTTTCGGCAGGATGCGGGGCTGGAGCCGTGGGACGGGGTGTGGCACGTGGCCGCGTTCGCGGTGCCGGAGGCGGCGCGGACGGCGCGGGACGCGTTGCGGGAGAAGCTGCTGTATCTGGGCGGCTCGCTGGTGCAGGGCGGCTTGTACGTGAGCGCGAACGCGTGGGAGCCGTACGTGGAGGACGAGGCGCGCAGGCTGGGCGTGCATGACGCGTTGACGCTTCTGACCACTGCGGATCTGCGTAGGGGCGAGACGGGGGGTGCGGTCGAGCTGGCGGGGCGGCTGTGGCCGTTGGGGGAGATCGCGGATCGGTATGAGCGGTTGGGGGACGTTGCTCGTCCTCGGTTGGAGCGGCTGACGGGTTCTGGGGAGGTCGGGCCGGCGGAGCTGCTGAAGATGGCGGTCGAGCTGGCGGCTGAGCTGACGCGGGCCATGGAGCCTGATCCGTTGCTGCCGCCGGAGCTTTTGCCGCAGCCGTGGGTGGGGACGGAGGCGAGGGAGCTGGTGGCGCGCTGCTGGGCGGCGTTGCATGAGCGGGACCAGGGGACGATGCCGACGCTGTTCAGGCTGCACTCGGAGATCGTCCAAGAGGCGGGCGCGGCCGCGTCACCGCAGCACCCGGAAGCGAAGGACGCTGCGCGATAGCCCGAGTCTCCGCCGCGACGCCATCCCCGCATGCGCAGGGAGCACCGAAGGAAGGCCGGATGGAACTCCCCGAGCTTGGATCCACCCCCGCGTGCGCGGGGAGCAGGTGACGTCGTGCACGGACGGCATCTGGCGGGTGGGACCATCCCTACGTGCGCGGGGAGCACAACTTCGCCGCCGGGTGATCGATCCAGCGCTGGGGTCCATCCCCGCGTGCGCGGGGAGCACGCCACGGCCAGAGCCGCATATGCCTTCGCGTACGGTCCATCCCCGCGTGCGCGGGGAGCACTCTTGCTGACCTGGGACTTTATCGCGCGAGGGCGGCGAAATTAAGCACTTCTTTGGAGTTGGACATATCGGACGCGGCTCCTTCGCAAGCAGTAGCCGCACCTTGAGCGTGCCGGGAAGTCCCTACCTGTGCATGGTTCCTTCCAAGGGACTTTCATGAGCTGACCAGCAGGTTTTCCGCGCATCCCGTCCGGCAATATCACGGCGAGTAACCGAAGGTGATCAGCAGTCGGGCATCGGGGGCGCTATGACGTACGGATCGGGCACGGGCCTGCGGCACGGACCCTGGTGGCGGCGGGTGGTGGCACGCATCATCGACGCGATCATCGTGGCCATCCCGACGTTCCTGATCGGGGTCGTCATCTCCGCGATCGTGATGGGGACGGCCACCGGCGCGACGCCGATCCCGTGGGTGCGGTCGGGTGACATCGAAGAGAACCGCCCCATGGCGCAGTTCCTCATCAACCTGGTGGGGCTCATCATCGCCGTCGCGTACGAGACGTACTTCCTGCAGCGCGAGGGCGCGACCATCGGGAAGAAGGTCATGAAGCTGCGCGTGGTGCCGATGAACGGCCCGTACGTCCCGGGGATGACGTCGCGGATGGCGCTGATTCGGGCGTTGACCTGGTACTTGCCCTCCACGCTGTCGGGGTTGGCGTGGATCGGCTGGCTCTTCGGACTGTTCTCGTTCCTGAACGGGCTGTGGCCGCTGTGGGACCGCCCCAACCGCCAGTCCTTCAACGACAAGGTCGCGCACACGCTGGTCATCCGCCCCTGAGGGCGGCGAAGCGCAGACGAGCATGAACGAGCCCCGACCGCGCACATGCGGCCGGGGCTCGTGTCGTCAGATCAAAGTCGGAAGGTCAGCTCGCCACGCTTCACACGGCTGACGAGGAAAGAGAATCCTTCATGGGAGAAGGAGAGATGCCCCTCGCCAGGAGCTTGGCTGTCCCGAAGTCCGACGCTCTCGCGCAACCTGGCGACCTCAACGCATTCTTGGCCGCCGGCACCGCCGCCGCCGCTGTGGCTCGACTTACGCCAGGTGATCATTAAAATCGCTCCATCGCTCGATCTACGAGGTCTCGGGAGGACTCCCACGGGAGGGCGCACGCACCGATTCGGTCCCAACGTATCCCGAACTCGCGCACCTCTGTATTGCTATGTATCAGCCTTCCGCCGCCCGGCGCCTCCACGAACGCCAGCTCTCCGCTTTCCAGCGTCAGGCTGTTGAAAGAGCCCTCCAAGCCGAGGTGGTAGCCAGCGGACTGCGGCACGATCCGGATCATCACCTGCGGCAACTCAATGGCTTCGCGGAGTCGCGCGAGCTGATCGCGCATCACCTGTGCTCCGCCGACAGGACGGTAAAGGATGTTCTCGTCCATCAAGACCCAGACGTGCGGTGGCCCCTTACGGCTGAGCACCTCCTGGCGCTTCATACGCGCTTCCACCGCCGCTTCGACGTCTTCCACCATGCGCGACGACGTGATCAGGGCGCGAGCGTACTCCGGCGTCTGGAGAAGGCCGGGCATCAGGGAGAGGCGATAGGTGCGCACGATCAGCGCCTCCGCCTCGTGCTTGGCGTACTCGGCGAACCAGTCTGGGTCATGGGCAGTGCGCGCATAACGCACAAGGCGCGCAAAATGTCCATTGAGCACCAAAAACGCGTCCAGCCGCCCAGCTTGATCTTCATTCATGTTCCAGCCGTCGCGCGCATGCTCAATATTCGACACAGTGTGTCTGCTGCACTTCATGATCTGCCCCATCTGAGCAAGGGAGAGCCCTCTTGCCTCTCGATAAAAGCGCAGGTCAGAGGCTATCCAATGCTTGAATGAGGTATCCGGGTTCAGCGTTTCCAGCGGTGCCATTGATCACTCTCTGGTGTATCGGGTGTGTCATCGATACGCGACAAGCTAGTTTGCGACGTCCACGCTTGCCCTTAGAACGAAAAGTTCCGGGGAGGCGAAATGAGCAATGCAAGCATCACTTCAACACGCCAAAGTTGGGCTTTTCCGGCATTCGGGATGCCGAAGGCCGCGCAACTCGTCCGTCGCCTCGCGCGCGAGGAACTGGCGCTCTGGGGCATCCCGCCGGACCAGGCCCACATCGCCATCACCGCGCTCAACGAGCTGGTCACCAACGCCATCGACCACAACCAGGACCGCCGCTTCTGGGTGGCCCTCTCCTACGCCCCTGCCACACCCACCGTCTCCGGCCCCCGCGCCGTCCTCCTCATGGAGGTGAGCGACCAGCACCTGGACCCGCCGGTGCGCCGCTCCTCCGACCAGCTCTCCGAATCCGGGCGCGGCCTGCACATGGTCACCCACCTGGTGAACGACTGGGGCTACCGCTACCGGCCCGACGAGGCCGGCACCGTCTGGAAGGTCGTGTGGGCGACCCTCCACATCACCCCGGCCACGGAAGACCAGTCGCAAGACCCCAGCCACGACCCCGCGCCCACCCGCATAGGCCGATGACCAGCACGCCGCCCTCGGCAGCGCCGCCGCCACCCGACGCCCTGCTGCCCCTGCACGCCGCGCTCGAAATCACCAAGGCCGCCTACGAAGAGGCCATGCGCACCTACGGCCTCCTTCCCAAGGCCATCACCGCGATCAGCGCCCTGGCCGCCACCTGCGTCGCCGAGCTCGACACCTGAACCCCTCCGGACGGGCGGTCTCCACCTCCCCCGAGTGGACCGACGCACCAGGTCCCGCCCGTCCGGAGGCAGAAAGCCCTCCCCTGCCCATCAGTCCACGAGGGCTTCGGTGATCTGCCGCGTCGTCTGCGCGGCAACCCGCGGATCGACCGCCCCATAGAACGTGTAGGCGTTCAGGCCAGTGGCCAGGGCCCAGCCGCGACCCCGTGTCCAGGTGGCCTCGTCCACGCCGAGCGCGGCCCTGAAAACAGCCCGGCTCTCGGCCGACATCAAGGTGAAAGCGATGATCAGGTCACAGGCCGGGTCACCGACGCCGAGCCCGCCGAAGTCGATGACGGCACTGAGCCGCCCGCCGACCGTGAGCAGGTTGCCGGTATGGAAGTCGCCGTGGAACCAGACCGGAGGACGGTCCCAGCTCGGAGCGCTCAACGCCGCGTCCCACAGCTCGCTCATGGCCTGAGCGTCGAACGTCCCGCTGGTCTTCGCGATAGCGGCCCGCGTCTCCCGATCCCGGGCAGCCAAATCCTCTTGAGCGTCCTGCACGAAGCCGTCATGCGGGGCCTCTTGCAGGGCCGTCAGGAACTCCGCCAGACGCACGGCGGCCTCGGACGAGTCCCCCAGCTCCCGAACAGTCGCCACCTCACCATCAAGCCAACGGGACACCGCCCACCGCCACGGAAAACCGAAACCGGGCTCCCCCACCGCCACCGGCACCGGGACGGCCAGCGGCAGATGCGGGGCGAGCCGGGGCAGCCATGCGAACTCCTTCTCGGCCTGCCCCCTGGCATCGGCATGGCGCGGCAACCGGACCGCCAGCTCCTCGCCCAGCCGGTAGATCACATGATCGGAACCAGCAGGGTCCAGCAACTTCAGAGGCAAGCCGGCCCACTGCGGGAACTGCGCATCTATCAGCCCTCTGACCAGGGCGGCGTCGATGACGGGACGGGCATCGGTCGTCGGGTCGACGGCCAAGGGCACCTCCTGTGGTCGGCTCGCATCGCAGCACGCCGCCCGCCCGCCTGTCGACCGATTTCGGACGCCCTTGCGGCCCGTGAAGTGCCTTCGGGCGAAGAGTGTCCAGTGCCGTGTTCCTCAACTGGTGGTCGCTTGCGCGGCTCGCAGGCGATACGACCGTCCGGATCGGCAGTCGAGCGCGGACCGCACCCGGAAGGCACGGCAGCGCCGCAACCTAGGACGCCAGCTAGCGGAGGGCCGTTGCAGCGGCCCCATCCGCCCAGCGGCCTCGGTCCCGTGCCGGTTTTCCCTAGCCTCAGCCACGGGAGCGGGGGTGCAGGGGGCGGAGCCCCTTGCCCAGGGGCTGCGGGGGACGGAGTCCCAGCGGCATTTAAAGAGCGGGTGGGCGCGGAGCGTCCTCGTTGTCGGGGGTGTGGGGGCGGAGCCCCTGCCGGGGGCGTGGGGGCTGGCCCCCGCCCGGACGTCGCACGCACGGCGCGAGTCCTGCGAGCGCCGGGCGGGCGGCGCCCGGATGTGGGGGTTTGGGGGGACGTCCCCCCAAGGCAAACACAGCCGCTTTCGCCGAGGAAAAGGCACCGACTCAATCTGTGGGGGTCTACACAGACTTACCCAGCTCAGCCACGCGGGGGTTTGCCAGCGCGACCGGCAACCCCAGCCCACGGGGGGTTAGCCGCACACGCGCGCGCCGACCTCAGCCACGTGGGGGTTTCTGCAGGTGAACAGCAACCTCAGCCACGCGCTCTGCACGTTCTCGGAGACCCCAGCCCGCGGGGGTCGGCTGCACGTGAGCACTCACCTCAACCACGCGGGGGGTTCTGCACCCGGGCAACGACCTCAGCCCCAACTCCGCACCCGACCAACAACCCCGACCCCGCGTGTGAACGTACCCGGCACTCCAGCCCCGCACGGGGTCAGGTACACGCCCACGCCGGCCTCAGCCGTGCGGGGTCTCTGTGCGTGTCCCGCACATACCGACCCCGTGTTCCGCACCCGGCCGACAACCTCACCCCACATCCCGCACCTCACACCCACCCCGCACCCGGCCACACGCAGGCCGGGGTCGTTGGTCGTGTGCGGTGCGCGGAACCGGGGCTGTTGGCCGTGTACGGCGCACAGGCTGAGGTGGCGGGTCAAGCTTGGAACCCCCGCGTGGCTAGCTGGGCGCGAATGTGTCGCCCTGACCCCGCGCGTGGCTAGGGTTGCTGGGCCTGTGGGCAAACCCGCGCGGGGTTGCGGCGGGTGCACGCGTGTACCTAACCCCGCACAGGCTGAGTCGGTGCAGCGACCTCGGCGAAAGCGGCTGTGTTGGCCTTGGGGGGACGTCCCCCCAAACCCCCACATCCGGGCGCCGCCCGCCCTGCGCTCGCTGGCGCTCGCTCCGGGCGTGCGTCGTCCGGGCAGGGGGCCAGCCCCCTACGTCCCCCGGCAGGGCTCCGCCCCACACCCCGCATAGGCCGGGCTCCGCCCGCAGTGCTTGCTTCACACGGCAGGGGCTCCGCCCCCGCACCCCCGACACAGAAGGCGCTCCGCGCCTGCGCTCGCCTTCGAGCACATCGCTGTGCGCAGAGCCGGAGCCGACACCGGTGACGAAGCGGGTGTCGTCCGTCCCGGGACGGACGACGGGGAGACCGTCCCGGACACGCGGCCAGGGACCAGGGACGGCGGTCACTAGTGGGCAGGACGCGTCCCGCGTGACGATGCCGGACAGTGCCGAGCATCCGGCTCCGCGGAACGGGAGGAAGCGGCATGAGCCATGGAAGATCATCCCTCGGACGGATCGCCGCGGTCGCCGCGGTCGCCGCCGGCGCCGTCACGGCGCAGGTGGCGGGGGCCGTGTCGGCCCACGCGGAGCCGCAGGGGTGCACGGCCCGGCTGGTGTCGGAACCGGAGGTCGGACCGCTCACGTACACCGCGACCTGCCCGGAGGGCGACGGCCGCTACCGCGTCCTGGTCCTCTGCCAGCGTCCGGGCAGCGGCAGTCACCCCAACCCGTACGTCACGATCCGGCGCGGCCCGATCGTCTACGCCGGTCCGGGCACGTCCTCCTCAGTGACGTGCTCCGGTCAGCGCTACTGGTCGAGGGCGTACGTCGAGATCGTTCCCTGACCCACCCCAGAAAGGAAGCCGCCCATGACCCTCGCCACCCCGGTACGTCCCGCGATCATGGTCGACCAGGACCCGATCACCTTCACGCCGGCCCCGAAACTCGTCCAGTGGGAACGCGACCTGGTCCGTCGCCTCGCCCTGGACTGGCCGGAATCCCCGGACGCCCTCTACCCGCCGTACCAGACCCCCACCTGGTGCCACGGCGCCATCGACGACCTCATCTAGAACCGACCACCCACCGCTAGATCGACCACCCACCGCCCCCTGCGCGATCGCACGCAGGGGGCGGTGATCTGTCACGGCGGGTCTATGGCTTCGCCCCCGGGACGGCGGCATGTTGTGGGCGGGTGTCGGGTCGTCGAGAGCTCAGGGACGGACGCCAGTTCTCGTGCCGGTCCTGGCCACCGTGCTGGTCGTCGTTCCGATGTTCGGAGATGCCATCATCCAGGCCGCGTCGTCCGACGTCCGGAAAACGGGGCACCTACATCGTCCCCAAATCCTCTCGCAGCCCCTTGGTGAAGGGGTGATCGTCACCCAGCACCCTCCGGCAGTCGGCCACATTGGCCTCGCACAACTCCATCGCCCGCTGCCGATCCCCCGCCGCCCGGTAGGCGGCGACGAGGTTGTTGCGCGAGACCAAGGTGTCCGGATGGTCACTGCCCAGCACCCGTTCCCGCTCGGCCAGCGCCGCCTCGTGCAGCGGGATCGCGCGCTCTAGATCTCCCGCCGCCTTATGAGCAGCGGCGAGGTTGTTGCGGGAGGACAGCGTGTTGTCGTGATCCGCTCCCAACACCCGCAGGCAGTCGGCCAGGACCTGCTCGGACAGCGGGATCGCGCGTTCCAGGTCTCCCGCCCTGCTGTAGGCGATGGCGAGGTTGTTGCGCAAGGCCAAGGTGTCCGGATGATCACCGCCCAGCACCCGTTCCCGCTCGGCCAGCGCCGCCTCGTGCAGCAGGAACGCTCGCTCGGGTTCCCCCACCGCCTCATAGACGGCCGCCAGGTTGCCGACGGACCTCAAGGTGTCGCTGTGCAGCTCGCCGCGCAATCGCCGGTCCGCGGCCAGGCCCCGTTCGAGGTAGGCGATGGCGCGTTGGGCGTCTCCTTGGCTCCACAGGTACCCCGCGCCCCAGCTGAGCAAGAGCGCCAGGGGAATGGTGTCCTTCTCAGGAGGCGCGTGGTCGAGCAGGGCGTCGATGTGCGGAAACAGCGCCCGCCATATCGGCCACAGCTCCGGATCGTTCACATTGGGCGGGCACGCCCCGTGCAGCAGGGCGGCGGCCTGCCGGTGGGCCCGCTCGACGTCGGCGGCCCGGCGGTGCGGATCGCGGTGGTCGGGCGTGCGGGCGACGGCCTGGACGAGGCGGTGCACGATGACGGTGTCGGCGGCGGCGTCCAGGGTGATCATGTTGTAGGCGGCCAGCTCCCCCAGCGCCGTGGCGACCTCGACCGCGTCGGCGGCCGGTTCCAGCAGGAGGCGGGGAACTGCCTCGGGCGCCCACCAGGCCATGATCCGCAGCAGCTCCCCGGCCAGCGGGGTGTCGGCCAGCGTGTCGAGGGTGATGCGCCAGATCCGGGCGATGGTGCGTTCGGCGTCGCTCTTGCGGGCGGTCCGCTCGTACATCACCGCCGGGTCGTGGCGCAGCAGCTCCAGGTAGCGGACCGGTGTCAGGCGCGTCCGGCGCAGGAAGACCGCGGCCTGCTCGACGGCCAGCGGCAGGCGTCCCAGCACCTCGCACAGTTCCGCCAGTTGCGGGGTGTCCGCGTCGAGGTGGTCGGCGATCCGCAGCAGCAGCTCGGCGGCCTGCCGCTCGGTGAGCACGTCCAGCCGCAGCAGACCTGCCCCGAAGCGGTGCCAGCCCTCGCCCAGACGGCTCGTGATCATGATCTGGCCCGCGAGCCTGCGGCCCAGCAGCGGCGCGACGTCGGCCGGATCGTTCACGTTGTCCAGCACCAGCAGCCAACCCGGATGGGCCGAGAGCCAGGCCGTCGCACGTTCGGCCAGCGCCTCCGACGGCAGTGCCTGCGCCAGCTCCGGCTGCAACGCGGCCGCGAGCGCGGCCAGCCCGGCCCGCACGCCGGCCGGGCCGTCGGCGGTGATCCACCAGACCGGACGCCCCGCGTCGGCGCGGGTGGCGGCATAACGGGCGGCCAGCGTGGACTTGCCCACGCCGCCCAAGCCGTGCACCGCCGCCACCACCAGCGGCGCGTCCGCTCCGCCCGCCAGCGCAGCATCGATCGCGGCCAGATCGTCCCGGCGGCCGACGAACACCCCGTCGTGCACCGGAACGTTCATCAGTCCCGGCGGGGCCGCCACCTCCGTGACCGGCCGCAACGCCTCTTCCGGCAGCACGGTCCGGTGCTGGACGTTGGTCGCGTGCGGTGCGGTCGAGACGATGCCCGCGTTGTCGCCGCCGACGGCGACCGAGCGTTCGCCCGAGGCCGTCGTCCCGCCGCCTCCGTGGCGCGCGGAGAACAGGCCGTACGTCGCCGCTCCCAGGCCGATCAGGGCGACGAACACGCTGATCACGCCGCCCCCTTCACCAGAGACGCCCAGCCCGATCACCGCAACCCCGGCGCCACCCCACATCAGCCCGTTGCCCGCCATACCGGCCATCATCAGCCACGAGCAGGATCGCGCACCTCAGAACGGCCGCAACTTGCCACCCATGCCTTCGCAGCGAAATTCGCCCTTACGCCAACAAAGTGTTGTCGGGCAGATATTGCTAACGTCTCCCCGTGTCTTGGGCGGCGGCAGGTTTCTTCGGTTTCTTCACGCTGGCGGGCCTCGCCCTGCTGGCATGGGGCATTCGGATCTATGTCAAGGACAGCGATACGCCCGCGCTCCTCTTCTTCGGCGGGTTCGGGCTTCTCGTGACCCTGTTCTGCGGGGCCCTCACGATCAACGCGATCGGCGAGGGGAACGAACTGGCGGCCGACAAGGTCGACCGGGACCGCGCGGAGAACTGCACCGTGGAGATCCTCGATCTGGACAACACCGGATCCAGCGAGTCGCGCCGGGACGTCTACCGGTTCCAGGTCCGGGTGAGCAGCCCGGGGAAGAGCCCTTACCGGGCCGAAAGCGTCTCGCCCACCTCGAACTACGACGTGGCGCGCATCGCCGCCGGTCGTGACGGCTACGCGTGCCTGGTCGACCGCGACGACCCGGAGCGCGTCGAGATCCTCTGGGACCGGCCGATCGACTAGCGCCCCCGCGTAACCGCTCCGGCGTCGCGGTCCCTAGTCCGCCGGGTAGGTGTTGATGACCTTGCCCTGGGCGTTCATCGCCATGTAGCCGCCGCCGTACTCGTCGCTGAAGTAGAGCATCATGACGGGCCTGCCCCCGGCGAACGTCCAGGACGACTTCGCGATGATGTACCGGCTGGTCGGCTTCTTCACGTTCAGCGTCCGCTCCGCCCGCTTCATCAGCTGCGGCAGCGCCTCCCAGTTGAACGTGCTGAAATCGACCTTCGTCTTCTCCGTCACGCCGATGCTGGGGCGGCTCCGCACGGCCGTGTCCGCGCCCTTCTGGTACGTGTAGGTGTCGAACTTGCCGGGCCGCCCCCGCACGGGCGCGTCGGCGGACGCGTGCTCCTCGTGCACCGTCATCCCCGCCAGCTGCTTGCTGGCGGAAGCCTCCTGGAACTTCCTGATGATGCTCCGGATCGTGGCGGGCTCCAGCAGCGTCCTGCCGTCCGGCGCCTGCCTCGACCCGCCGCCGCCCTTCGCGGGCAGCCCCGAACGGGTCGTCGGCGCACCGCCGTCGAACGGGGCCTCCGGCGCGGCCGTGTCCATGACGCGGGGCAGCACGACGGCGATCGTCGTGACGACCGCCGCGACCACCCCGAGCGCCACGATCCCGATCGTCGCGCCGACCGCCCTCGACCGGCGCGGCCGCGCCTGCGCGGGGTGGGTGACGTGCGGGGCGTAGCCCGGTCCCGTTCCGGGGCCCGGTCCCGGCGGGAAGCCGGGCACCGGGCCCTGCACGTGGAACGGCGGTGGCGGCGGCATCGGCACCGACGTCGGGGTGTCGCCCGCCGCCGAGGCGAGCATGGCGTCCAGCTGCGCCGCCGAGGGGCGCGCCCCCGGCTCCTTGACCAGCAGGGACCGCAGGACGGGGGTCAGGCCGCCGGCGCGCTGGGGCGGCGGGACCTGCGCGGTCATGACCGCCGCCAGCGTCGCGGCCGTGGTGGGCCGCCGCAGCGGGTGGACGCCCTCCACCGCCACGTACATGAGCATCCCGAGCGACCACAGGTCGGACGCCGGGTTGCCCTCCTCGCCGTGCAGCCGCTCCGGCGCGATGTACTCGGGCGAGCCGACCAGGCCGCCGGTCGCGGTGACGCGGGACGCCTCCTCCAGCACGGCGATGCCGAAGTCGGTGAGCACGGGGGTGCCGTCCGTCCGCAGCAGGACGTTCGCGGGCTTGACGTCGCGGTGGCAGATCCCGGCCTCGTGCGCGGCCCGCAGCGCCGCGAGGACGCCGCGGCCGAGCGCGGCCCCCTCGGCCGGGGACATCGGCCCGGCCGACAGCCGCTCCTGCAGCGACCTGCCGCGGACCAGCTCCATCACCAGCCACGGGTGCGGCATGTCCGGGGAGTCGACGATGTGGTGGATCGTCACCACGTTCGGGTGGTCGAGCCGGGCGAGCGCGCGGGCCTCGCGCATCACCCGTTCGCGCATCATCTGCGCGACCTCGGAGTCGACCCGCGACATGTCGACGTCGGCGAGCCGCACTTCCTTCAGCGCCACCTCGCGCTGGAGGGCCAGGTCGAGGGCGCGCCAGACCGTGCCCATCCCGCCGCTGCCGAGCCGATCGAGCAGCTCGAAGCGCCCGTCGATCACTGTCTTCCCGGTCGTCACGCCCGACAGCCTAGGACCACGGCCTCCGCCGAACCCCCCGTACCGCCCCGAACCCCCTGCGGTCAGGCGTTCAGGACGCCGGTGCCCAGCAGGCCGAGCAACAGGACGCCGACCACGACGCGGTAGAGGATGAACGCCGTGAAGGTGTGCTGCGCGATGTAGCGCAGCAGCCACGCGATCGACGCGTACGCCACCACGAACGACACCGCCGTGCCCACCGCCAGCGACAGCACGTCCACGCTGCCGGACGTCGCCTCCTTCAGCTCGTACAGGCCCGCCCCGGTGAGCGCCGGGATCGACAGGAAGAACGACAGGCGCGTGGCCGCGACCCGGTCCAGGTCGCGCAGCAGCGCCATCGAGATCGTCGCCCCCGACCGGGAGAAGCCCGGGAACAGCAGCGCCAGGATCTGCGAGGAGCCGACGAGCATGGTGTCGGTGAGCGTCGTGTCGTCCTCGCCGCGCTTCAGGCGGCCCATGCGCTCGGCGAGCCACATGATGCCGCTGCCCACGATCAGGGAGCCCGCCACCACCCACAGCGAGGCGAGCGGCCCCTCGATGAGCGGCTTGGCGAGCAGGCCCACCACGACGATCGGCAGCGTCGAGTAGATGACCCACCAGGCGAACTTGTAGTCGTGGTTCGCGCGCTGGTCGCGGTGGCGCAGGCCGCGGAGCCAGGCGGCGGCGAAGCGGACGATGTCCTTGCGGAAGTACAGCAGCACCGCCGCGATCGCGCCGACCTGGATGACCGCGGTGAAGCCGACCACCGAGGGGTCGGTGACCGGGATGCCCATCAGCCCCTCGGTGATCTTCAGGTGGCCGGTGGAGGAGATCGGCAGGAACTCCGTCACCCCTTCCACGATCCCGAGGATGACGGCCTGACCCAGGCTGATGGCGCTCAAGGAGGTTCTGCTTTCCGGTCGGCCGCGCGCGGGGGACGAGCAGGGAAGGTGGCTGGTTCGGTGCGTTCTCGCCGGGCTGCGGCGGGTCCCACCAGGGGGAACGGCCGGAACGTCAGAGGCGGTCGCTCCAGCGACGACCGTAGCCATCCGCCGGCCGTACGGGCAACAAATGGCCGGTGTACGCCGCGTGTCCATTACCGGTCGCGGCGGATCGGGGCGCCGCGGGCCCGCGCCGGCCCCCGGTCCGGCGGCCCGGCGGACCCCTGATCGCTACACTGGGCACGCCTGGCGGCGGCGTCCGCCCAGGTCGCGGCGGCGGGGCCCGCCGCCCCCGGCCGCGTTCCGGGGCGACCGCGCCGTCCGGCGCCGACGGTCCCTACCAGCGACGGCCGTCCCTTGGTAGGAGGAACCCGTGCCCGATCCGGTGGACCCCGACATCGACCGGCGCGTGCCGCGCCAGCGGCTGGAGCTGCGCCGGGCGCCCTGGGCGACGCTGGGGGCGATCTCGGCGGGCGGGGTGCTGGGCGCGCTGGCCCGGTACGGGCTCGCGACCGCCCTCCCGCACGAGGCCGGGCGGTTCGGCTGGGCCACGTTCGCGGTCAACGTCCTGGGGTGCCTGCTCATCGGCGTCCTGATGGTCGCGGTCACCGAGGGGCGGAAGGTCCACCACCTGGTCCGCCCCTTCCTGGGCGTCGGGGTGCTGGGCGGCTTCACGACCTTCTCCACCTACGTCCTGGAGATGCAGCAGGCGCTGGAGGCCGGAGCGCCCCGCACGGCGCTGGCGTACCTGGCGGGCACCCTGCTCGCCGCGCTGACCGCCGTCTGCCTGGGCGTTCGCCTCGCGCGCCTGTTCGTCCACCCGCGCCGGGCCGGGGAGGCGCGATGACGCTGCTGCTCGTCGCGCTGGGCGCGGCCGTCGGCGCGCCGCTGCGCTACCTGACCGACCGCATGATGCAGGCCCGCACCGGCTCGCGCTTCCCGTGGGGGACCTTCACCGTCAACGTCGCCGGATCGGCGCTGCTGGGGTTCCTGGCCGCGCTCCCCGCCGACGGCGCCGTCATGGCGCTCGCCGGGACCGGCTTCTGCGGGGCGCTGACCACCTACTCCACCTTCTCCTACGAGACGTTGCGGCTGGCCGAGGACGGCGCCCGCACGCACGCGCTGCTCAACGTCGCCGCGTCCGTCACGGCGGGGCTCGGCGCCGCGTACTGCGGCATGGCCCTCGCGCAGGTCCTCACCGGCTGACGGCGGGCGTCATCTCCAGACCCCCGGCAGATCATTGCCGAGCCTTGGAACTGCGCCCCGCCGGTATCCCGGCGCCGCGCGGCGGCACGCCCTCCGGAGACGCGGGACCCGTTTTCTTGAGCGGCGCGCAGTGCCTGATCTATCCCCTCTTTGCGCGCCGGGCCCCGGTCTCCCCCGGAATTTGGAGCGGTCCGTTAATCCTGGATACGGAACATCACGACATCACGCACCGAACGAACCGGAAGGGGACTCATGGCTGGGGAACTGCAGGGCAGGCGCATCGCGATCCTCGCCGCCACCGGAGTCGAGCAGGTCGAGCTGGAGCAGCCGCGCGCGGCCGTGCGGGACGCCGGGGCCGAGGTGGACGTCCTGTCGATCGAGGAAGGCCGCATCCAGGCGATGCACCAGGACATCGACAAGGGCGACATGATCGAGGTGGACCGGCTGGTGGGCGACGCCACCGTGGACGAGTACGACGGGCTGATCCTGCCCGGCGGCACCGTCAACCCCGACCACCTGCGGCAGGACGACGCCGCGGTGGACTTCGTGCGCGACTTCGTCCGCGAGGGCAAGCCCGTCGCCGCCATATGCCACGGCCCGTGGACGCTGGTGGAGGCCGAGGTGGTGCGCGGGCGCACCATGACCTCCTACCCGAGCCTGCGCACCGACCTGCGCAACGCCGGGGCCGAGGTGGTGGACGAGGAGGTCGTCGTGGACGACAACCTCATCACCAGCCGCAACCCCGACGACCTGCCCGCCTTCAACGAGAAGATCGTCGAGGTGTTCGCCGGCGTCGGCGCCGGGGTCTGACCGCCTCCCGCCGGGCCCCTGCAGGGGCCCGGCGGACGGCCCCACCGCGACAACTGATGGGGCGCGCCCGGCCTTAGGCAGACCTCCCGCCTGGTAGGTCCTGAAGGAGACGACCAAGGGGAGGTCAGGCCATGGCGGGCGCGCTGGAGGGCAGGAACGTCGCGATCCTCGCGACGGGGGGCGTGGAGCAGATCGAGCTGGAGGAGCCCCGGCGGGTCCTGCGGGACGCCGGGGCCAAGGTCGAGGTCGTGTCGCTGGAGCCCGGGAAGATCCAGGCGATGCACCAGGACATCGACAAGGGCGACATGATCGAGGTGGACTGGCCGATCGACCGGGCGGTCGCGGGCCAGTTCGACGCGCTGGTGCTGCCCGGCGGCACCGTCAACCCCGACCGGCTGCGGCAGAACGACGCCGCCGTCGCGTTCGTGCGCGGGTTCGTGGCCGACGGCAAGCCGGTCGCGGCGATCTGCCACGGGCCGTGGACGCTGATCGAGGCGGGCGTCGTGCGGGGCCGCACGATGACGTCCTATCCGAGCCTGCGCACCGACCTGCGCAACGCCGGGGCCGAGGTGGTGGACGAGGAGGTCGTCGTGGACGACAACCTCATCACCAGCCGCGACCCCGGCGATCTGGAGGCGTTCTGCGGCAAGCTCGTGGAAGCGCTGTCCTAGCGCCGCCCCGGCCGGGTCAGCAGCGGGCGCAGGCGGGCTTCTGCGGGTTTCCGTTCCCGTCCACCAGGTAGCGCTTGGCGGGCAGGACCGGCGCCTTGTCGCTCCACTTCGCCTCCAGGAGCACCGAGTAGTAGCGGACCTGCCCCGCCCGCTCCCGGTAGTCGGCCTGCGGCGTGACCACGACCTGCTGGACGGCCAGCAGGCGGCCCGTGGCCGGGTCCACCACCACGCGCTGCTCGACGGAGTCGTTCATGGCGCGGTAGGCCACCGCCTGGCCCTTGCGGCCCAGCGCGTCGGTGACCTTGCCGCGGTTCTGCACGCCCGGCAGCGTCGCCAGCATCCGGAACGCGGCGGCGCGCACCTTCGGCGGCGCGGGCAGGCTCGTCAGCAAGGCCACCGTGTCATGGAAGAGCATGTCGTCGCGCGTCGCGCGGATGTTGTCGGCGGGCATCACCTCGGCCATCTTGCGTTCGTACGGCTTCATCCGCTTCTCCAGGGCCGCCTTCAGCGCAGCCGGGTCGACCGGCAGTTTCCGCAGGCCCTGCGGGGTGATCGGCTGGGCGGCCAGCGTGCCGAGCCAGCCGGGGCGCAGGCTGTCGGGGACCGCGTACGGCTCGCCGGGCCCGGCGGTGACCGGGTCGCCGGCGTCCGAGCCGGGCCCGCCCCTGCCCTGCTTGCCCTCCTTGAACGGGCGGCCGTCCAGCGCGCCGCCGATGTTGGCCAGCACCTTCCAGCTCTTGGGCGACCCGTCGCGCCGCCACGCCGCCTCGTCGGCCGGGCCGAGCGGCTTGACGCTGAGCGGGCGCTCGACCGTCCAGGCGTACTCACGCGCGGAGGTGGGGATCCAGCTCTCCTTCTCGACGCGCCGGTCCACCATGTAGCCCTTGTCCTTGACGACCGCCTGGCTGCCGTCGATCCGCTTGTAGTACCAGTGGCTGCCCGACGCCGGCTCCTTCGCGGCGTGCTCGGCGGCCGCCAGCATCAGCGTCTGCGGCGACACCTCCGGAGCCTCCTGCCCCGGCGCGGACGGGGTGGCGCCACCGCCGGGCAGCACCGAGACCGCGACGGCGGCGGCCGCGCCGACCGCGACGGCGCCGAGACCGAAGGCGAGGCCGCGACGGCGGCGCGGGGCCGGGGCCCGGCGGGGCCCTTCGGTCATGCGGC
Source organism: Spirillospora sp. NPDC050679 (assembly GCA_044456955.1). GTDB lineage: Bacteria > Actinomycetota > Actinomycetes > Streptosporangiales > Streptosporangiaceae > Spirillospora. The sequence continues at coordinate 588,125 of JBITGK010000002.1, forward strand.
GGCGGGCGGCGGCGACGGTGCGGGCGGACGGGGCCGGCGGGTCGTCGTAGAGGGCCCGGACGTCGTGCAGGTCGTTCATCGCTTCTCCTCGTCCAGCATGGGGTCGTTTCCGCCGAGCGCCTTGCGCAGCTTCTTCCGGGCGCGGTTGAGCCGGGAGGCGACGGTGCCCTGGGGCACGCCGAGCGCCTCCGCGACCTCTTCGTAGGACAGCTCGCCCAGCACCACCAGCAGCAGCACGTCGCGCTGCGCGGCGGGCAGGGCCGCGACGGCCTTGGCGAGCGGTCCGCGCACGCCCTGCGCGGTCACCCGGGAGGCGACCGCGTCCTGCTGGTCGAAGGCGGGGCCGCCGCGGTCGACGCGGTCGAGCGCGCGCAGCTTGCGGCGCTCGTCGCGGCGGTGGCGGCCGATGAGGTTGGTCGCGATGCCGTAGAGCCAGGGGCGGGCGTCGCGGCGCGACAGGTCGTAGGCGGCGCGGCGGCGGAACGCGATCGCGAACGTCTCGGCGGCCAGGTCGTCGGCGGTCTGCGGGTCCAGGCGGCGCGCCACGTAGCGGTGGATCTCGGCGAAGTGCGCGTCGAAGATCGCGCCGAAGCGCTCGGGCTCGTCCCGGGACCGCCCGATGGCCTCGGCGTCGTCGGGCGGGGAGGGGGCGACGTCGGGGGGAGCGGTCATGCGCGGCTCCTTCACGGTGGGGGCCTTGTCGTCGGCGGGGTTGACGCCTGTTCTTGTCCGCACCGCGATCCCGCTTCCCCCGAGAAACGACGGAACCGCCCCGAGATCATTGTCTCGGGGCGGTTCCGGTGCGGTGCGGTCAGCGGCGGGCGCCTTCGGGGGCCGTCGGGCGCCGGTCGGTCCACTCGCGGCTGATGGAGACGTCCGAGCCGATCACCACGCCCGGCCGGTAGGCCGCGTCGTACGGCGCGCCCGTGCCGGAGCCCGGCGTCACGATCGCGGAGGTGCTCGCCAGCAGCTCGCCGGTCTCCGGGTCGAAGATCACACGCTCCATCGTGGTCTGGCCGCCGGCGGTGCGCGGGCCCTCCAGGGCCACGCCGGGGCGGCCGACCGGGTCGGTGACCCGTCCCACCGCGCGCACGCCGGGGACGCCGCTGAGCGCCCGGATGACCTCCGCCCATCCCTTCGGCGGCAGCGGCAGGTCCTGCAGGGCGCCGGTCACCCTGACCACGGCCTGGCCCGGGCCCTCGGGTTCGGTCCTCCGGCCGGGAGGCGCCGGCCTGCCCGACGGCGCCCCGGCACCGGGCGGCATCTTCTTCTCGCGCCTCACCGCCTCCTTCATCGCCTGCCGGATCACCGCCGGGTCCTGGAGCTGCGCGGCCGTCACCTCACGGTCCAGGCCGGGCAGGGAGAACTTGCCGGAGTCCTCGTCGCGGTCGCTCGTGTCCTCCTTCCAGGGCGTGGGGTCCAGCTGGTACATGTCGGGGTTGTTCTTCGGGTCCTCCTGGTAGGGCAGCTTGCGGGGGGACCCGGCCCTCTTCCACAGCGCGGCGTCCTGGGGGGACAGCGGCTTGATCGGCAGATCGCGGCTCCAGATCGCCGAGTCCTTGGCACGGTCGCGGGCCGCCCACTGCCAGGTCTCGTCACACGTCCGCATCAGGTACGGGCCGGTCTTCGCACTGACCGGCAGGGCGAAGCAGTGCTGATTGTGGACGGTCAGGTACCGCTTGGCGGAGCGCTTTTCGGCCTTGTGCGCGGCCGCCAGCACCATCTGCTCGGCGGTCGGGGCCGCTTGCTCCGTGGAGGAGGGGGCGGCGCCCCCGCCCCCGGCGCCCAGGGTCGCCACGGCGACGGCGGCGGCCGCGCCGGTCGCGAGCACCCCGAGGCCGGCCGCGAACCAGCGGCGGCGGGGCGCGGGGGCCTGCTCCAGGAGGGCGCGCGCCTGCGTGATCTCCCGCATGGTCGGCGGGGCGGGGTCGCCGTAGGCGTTCCGGATCGTCTTCAGGTCATCCACGGTCGTCCTCCAGATCGAGCAGGGGGTTGGTGTCGCCCAGCGCCGCGCGCACCTTGCGCCGGGCCCGGTTGAGCCGGGAGCCGACCGTGCCGTAGGGGACGCCCAGGGCGTCGGCGATCTCCTGGTGGCTGAGGTCGGCGAGCGCGACCAGCAGCAGCACGTCGCGTTCGGCGGGCTTCAGCGAGGCCAGCGCACCGGCCAGCGCTCCCCGCACGCCCAGCGCGCTGACCTGCGCGTCCACCCGGTCGGCGTGGCCTTCGGCGGCGGGCGCGGGGCCGAGCCGCTCGCGGGCGCGCAGGGCGCGGACCTCGCTGCGGCGGTGCTTGCGGATGAGGTTGGTGGCGATGCCGTACAGCCAGGTCCGCACGTTCGCGCGGGAGGCGTCGTAGCGGTGCCGCTTGCGGAACGCCTCCAGGAACGTCTGGGACGCCACGTCGTAGGCGGCGTCGCGGTCCAGGCGCTTGGCCGCGTACCCGTGGATCTCGGCGAAGTGGGCGTCGAAGACCTCCCCGAACCGGTCGGGGTCGTGCAGATCCGCGGGGCCGCCGCCTCGCCCCGGCGCTGCTGGCCGGGGCGAGGCGGCGGTGAGGGGCTCCCCTGTCATCTGGTGCCTTTCCGTGGCGCGTCCGGCGGTCACCGGCGTATCACCCGGAACGGCGGTCTGCTTTCACGCAGGAGGCGGAAGGGGTCAGGAGCGGCTCGGCGGCGCGTCGGTCCAGCCCGCCTCGACCACGGTGGCGGTGTCGGTGCGCTCCCCCTTGCGCCCGGTCGGGGCGAGCGGGCGGACGGTGCGGCTCTCCCAGGCCAGCGCGCGTCCGGCCGCCGGATCGACGATCAGCCGCCACTCCGTCACCGCCACGCCCGGCACGGTGACCTGCAGCGAGACCGCCTGGCCCGCGCGACCCCGGTCGTCGGTGTCGCGGCCGAGCGCGCGGACGCCGTCCAGCCCGGCCATCATGCGGAACGCGGCGGCGCGCGCCTTCGGGGTGGCCGGGTAGTGCAGCACCATGTTCGCGGCGTACTCGAACAGCTTCTCGGAGTCGGCGCGGCCGCCGCTGTAGCGGACGAGCGCCTGCCGCAGCCGTTCGGGATCGGCCGGCAGCGCCAGGATCTCGCGCAGCGACAGGTCCCGGCCGACGAAGAACGGCCTGGCCCCGGCGGGGTCGCCGCGCTCGACGCGGCGCGGGCCCGGCGCGGCGGGGATCTTGCGGGCGGTCACCCCGGTCTTGCGGCGCGCCTGCTCGGGCACCGGCTGCAGGTGCTCGGACGGGGAGCCCGCGCGCTTCCAGGCCGCCTCGTCGGCCGGGGTCGCCGGGCGGGCGCCGAGGTCCTGGGTCAGCGACCAGGTGGGGGCCTTGGGGTCGGCGGGCGTCCATTCGCCGTTGAGCTGCCGGACGACCACCTTGTAGGGCGCGGCGGCGGGACCGGCCTTGACCAGCAGGTCGTCCTGGACGACGCTGCGCCAGTAGCGGCCGGTGGCGGCGGGCTGGCGTTCGGCCTGCCCGGCGGCGGCGAGCAGGATCGAGCGGGCCGACGGCGCGGCCTGCGGGCCGGACGGACCGGAGGAGGCCGGGTCGCCTGCCCCCAGGACCGCGACGGCCACGGCCGCAGCGGTGCCCGCCGCGAGCAGGCAGGTGAGGCCGGTGAGGCTGAGGAGCGGAGGGCGGGCGGGCCGGCGCCGCCGGCCGGCGGTGAAGTCCTCTTCCAGCCTGGTCAGGGCGGCGGTCCTGGCCTCGGCGGACGGGGACGGGGGCTCGCGGAGCAGGGCGCGGACCCGGTTCAGCTCGTTCATGCGTGCGACTCCTCGGTGATCAGCATGGGGTCGGTCCCGCCCAGCGCGGCCCGCAGTTTCCTCCGGGCCCGGTTCAGCCGCGAGGCCACCGTGCCCTTCTTGAGATCCAGCGCCGCCGCGACCTCGTCGTAGCTGAGGTCGCCCAGCGCCACCAGCAGCAGCACGTCCCGGTCGCCCGGCGACAGCCGGCGCAGCGCGGCGGCCAGCTCCCCGCCGGCCCCGGCCGCGCTGACCCGGGCCGCCACCCGGTCCTCGGGGCCGGGCGCGGCGTGGTCGGCTGGGGTGCGGGCGACGGCCCGCAGGTGGCGGCGTTCGGCGCGGCGGTGAGTGCCCACCAGGTTGGTGGCGATGCCGTACAGCCAAGGCCGCACCGCGCCCCTGGCCGGGTCGAAGCGGTCCCGGCGGCGGAAGGCCGCCAGGAACGTCTCCGCGGCGATGTCGTCGGCGGCGTCGGGGCCCAGCCGCCGCGCGACGTAGCGGTGGATCTCGTCGAAGTGGCGGTGGAACAGCTCGGCGAACGCCTCGGGCTCATGCCGCGACCGCTCGATCACCGCGGCGTCGTCGGGCGCGCGGTCGTGGTCCATGGGGGTCCTCCGCTCGGGTGGTTCCGATCACCCTGTTCTCCTCCGCAGGGACGATTCGGCTTCACGGCGCCGGTTTCCGGGAACCGGAATACCCGGCTCATCCGTCCTGTTGTAGAGGTCAGCAGCAAAGTTGAGTCGGGTCGGCTCAAGTCATTTGACAGGCGGAGCGGACCCACGGCAGTCTTGGAAGCATCGAGATCTGACCGGCCGCCCCTCGGGGGGACGTGACCGGGGCGAACACGGCAAACGACGGAGGACGAGAGACATGGCACGTGCGGTCGGCATCGACCTCGGGACGACCAACTCGGTCGTCGCGATCCTGGAGGGCGGCGAGCCCACCGTCATCGCCAACGCGGAGGGGTCGCGGACCACGCCGTCCGTCGTCGCCTTCGCCAAGAACGGCGAGGTCCTGGTGGGCGAGGTCGCCAAGCGCCAGGCGGTGACCAACGTTGACCGGACGATCCGCTCGGTCAAGCGCGAGATGGGCACCGACTGGAAGACCACCATCGACGGCAAGGACTTCACCCCGCAGCAGATCAGCGCGTTCGTGCTGCAGAAGCTCAAGCGGGACGCCGAGTCCTACCTGGGCGAGAAGGTCACCGACGCGGTCATCACCGTGCCGGCCTACTTCTCCGACCACCAGCGCCAGGCCACCAAGGAGGCCGGGCAGATCGCGGGCCTGAACGTCCTGCGCATCATCAACGAGCCCACCTCCGCCGCGCTGGCCTACCACCTGGAGAAGGAGAACGAGGCCACCATCCTGGTGTTCGACCTCGGCGGCGGCACCTTCGACGTGTCCCTGCTGGAGGTCGGCGACGGCGTCGTGGAGGTCAAGGCCACCTCCGGCGACAACCACCTGGGCGGCGACGACTGGGACGACGCGGTCGTCAAGTGGCTGGTCGAGAAGTTCAAGAACGCCAACGGCGTCGACCTGTCCAAGGACAAGATGGCGCTGCAGCGGCTGCGCGAGGCCGGTGAGAAGGCCAAGATCGAGCTGTCCGGCTCGTCCGAGACGCAGATCAACCTGCCCTACATCACCGCCTCCGCCGAGGGCCCGCTGCACCTGGACGAGAAGCTCACCCGGGCCGAGTTCCAGCGCATGACCGCCGACCTGCTGGAGCGCACCAAGGCTCCGTTCAACCAGGTCCTCAAGGACGCCGGCATCTCGGTGAAGGAGATCGACCAGGTCGTCCTGGTCGGCGGCTCCACCCGCATGCCCGCCGTCTCCGAGCTGGTCAAGGAGCTCACCGGCGGCAAGGAGCCCAACAAGGGCGTCAACCCCGACGAGGTCGTCGCCATCGGCGCCTCGCTGCAGGCCGGCGTGCTGAAGGGCGAGGTCAAGGACGTCCTGCTGCTGGACGTGACCCCGCTCAGCCTGGGCATCGAGACCAAGGGCGGCATCTTCACCAAGATCATCGAGCGCAACACCACGATCCCGACCAAGCGCTCGGAGACCTTCACCACCGCCGACGACAACCAGCCCTCGGTGGAGATCCAGGTCTTCCAGGGCGAGCGCGAGATCGCGGCCTACAACAAGAAGCTGGGCACCTTCCAGCTGACCGGCCTGCCCCCGGCGCCGCGCGGCGTGCCGCAGATCGAGGTCACCTTCGACATCGACGCCAACGGCATCGTCAACGTGTCGGCCAAGGACCTCGGCACCGGCAAGGAGCAGTCGATGGTCATCACCGGCGGCTCGGCGCTGCCGAAGGACGACATCGACAAGATGATGCGCGAGGCCGAGCAGTACGCCGAGGAGGACCGCAAGCGCAAGGAGGAGGCCGAGGTCCGCAACCAGGCCGACACCCTCGCCTACTCCACCGAGAAGTTCCTGCGCGAGAACGACGAGAAGGTCCCGGCCGAGCTCAAGACCGAGATCAACGAGGCGGTCGCCGAGGTCAAGAAGAACCTCGAGGGCACCGACGTCGAGGCGATCCGCACCAGCGCCGAGAAGCTGGCCCAGGTCAGCCAGAAGATGGGCGCGGCCATGTACGCCCAGAACCCCGAGGCCGGCGCGACCGCCGACGGGGCCGCGGGCGGCGCCGCCGGCGACGCCCAGGCGCAGCAGGACGACGAGGTCGTCGACGCCGAGATCGTCGACGACGAGAAGCCGAAGGGTGGGGGTGCCGCGTGACCTCCCCCAAGGGTGAGGAGCACGAGGGCCCGGTGATCCGCGACAAGCGGCGCATCGACCCCGAGACCGGGGCGGTCCGGGAGCCGGCGCAGGCGCCGGCCCCGGAGGCCCCGGCCGCGGGCGGGCAGCCCGTCGCGGACGGCGAGGCCGCCGAGCTCAGCAAGCAGCTGGCCGAGCGCACGGCCGACCTGCAGCGGCTCCAGGCCGAGTACGTCAACTACCGCAAGCGGGTCGAGCGCGACAAGAGCGCCGTCCGCGAGAACGCGGTGGGCAGCGTCCTCAACGAGCTGCTGCCGGTCCTGGACGACATCGGCCGGGCCCGCGAGCACGAGGAGCTGACCGGCGGGTTCAAGTCGGTCGCCGAGGCGCTGGAGGGCGCGGTCGCCAAGCTCGGCCTGGAGCGGTTCGGGGCGGAGGGCGAGCCCTTCGACCCGACCGTGCACGAGGCGCTGATGCACTCCTACTCGCCGGAGGTGACCGAGACGAGCGTGGTGGGCGTGCTGCAGCCCGGCTACCGCATCGGGGAGCGGATCCTGCGTCCGGCCCGGGTGGCGGTGGCCGATCCCGAAGCGGAGACCGGCGACGGCTCCGAGGTCGAATGAGCAAGTCCGGAAGGCCCCGCCCCGCGCGGGGCGGGGCCTTCCGGGGCAAGACCGACATGACGCGGTTGTGAGAGTGGAGAGCGGGGCGTTGTGAGCACCAAGGACTACCTGGAGAAGGACTACTACAAGGTCCTGGGTGTCTCGAAGACGGCTTCGCAGGACGAGATCAAGAAGTCCTACCGGAAGCTGGCGCGCAAGTACCACCCGGACACCAACAAGGGCGACTCCGACGCCGAGGAGCGCTTCAAGGAGGTCTCCGAGGCCTACGACGTGCTGTCGGACGACAAGCGCCGCAAGGAGTACGACGCGGTGCGCTCGATGCCCGGCGGCTTCCGGGGCGGGCAGCCCGGCGGCGGCTTCGGCTTCGACCTCGGCGACCTGTTCGGCCAGCAGGGCGGCCAGGGCGGCACCGGCGAGCGCATCGGCGACCTGTTCGGCGGCCTGTTCAACCGGGGCGGCGGCGGTGGCGGCGGCACCCGCACCACCGGCGCCCGGCGGGCCCGCCGCGGCGCCGACGTGGAGACCGAGGTGACGCTGTCGTTCGGCCGCGCCATGAACGGCGTGACCGTGCCGATCAAGCTGACCAGCGAGGCGGCCTGCCCCACCTGCCACGGCACCGGCGCCAAGACCGGGACCGTGCCCCGGGTCTGCGCCAACTGCGAGGGCACCGGCCAGGAGACCCGCAACCTCGGCAACTTCGGCTTCTCCGAGCCGTGCCACATCTGCCACGGCCGCGGCCTGGTGGTCGACGACCCGTGCCCCACCTGCCACGGCAGCGGCCGCGCGACCGGCACCCGCACCATCCAGGCCCGCATCCCGGCGGGCGTCTCCGACGGGCAGAAGATCCGGCTCAAGGGCAAGGGCGCGCCCGGCGAGAACGGCGGCCCGGCCGGCGACCTCTACGTGAACATCAAGGTGCTGCCGCACAAGGCGTTCGGCCGCAGCGGCGACAACCTGACCCTGACCGTCCCGGTGACCTTCCCCGAGGCCGCGCTCGGCGCCGAGGTGCGCGTGCCGACCTTCCAGGGGCAGCCGGTCACGCTGCGGCTGCCCGAGGGCACCCCCAACGGGCGGACCTTCCGGGTCAAGGGCCGCGGCGCGACCCGCCGCGACGGCACCAAGGGCGACCTGCTGGTCACGGTGGACGTGCAGGTCCCGCAGAAGATCGACGACGCCACGCGCCAGGCGCTGGAGGCCATGCGTTCGGCCGGGGACGGCGAGGACCTCCGCCGCGACCTGCTGCAACAAGCCCGGGAGGAGTAGGCCATGGACCCGTTCGGCGACGACACACCGGTCTATGTGATCTCGGTGGCGGCGCAGCTGTCGGGACTGCACCCCCAGACGCTGCGCACCTACGACCGGATGGGCCTGGTCTCCCCCGGCCGGACGGCCGGGCGCGGCCGCCGGTACTCGATGCGCGACATCGTGATGCTGCGCGAGATCCAGCGGCTCTCCCAGGAGGAGGGCATCAACCTGGCCGGCATCAAGCACATCCTCGAACTCCAGCGCGACAACATCCGGCTCGCCGAGGAGCTGACGAAGGCGCACGCCGCGCTGGAGGACCTCAGCAACGAACTCGAATCCACCCGTGCCGTCGCCGCGCGCCTCGCGCAGCAGCGGCGGCGCGGCGACTCCGGTGGCACTCCCGGCTCCGACCTGGTGCCGATCCGCCGCACCAGCGTGGTGGTGTGGCACGAGCGCAACCGGGAGTAGGACCACACTTCACGGGGAGCGGAAAAGCGAACATGGACACCAAGCTGACGTTGAAGAGCCGGGAGGCCATGACGGTCGCGATCCGCCGGGCCGCGACCGAGGGCAACCCGCAGATCGAGCCGGCGCACGTGCTCGCCGCGCTGCTGGCGCAGCCGGAGGGCACCACGGCCCCGCTGCTGGAGGCCGTGGGCGCCGACCCGGCGGTGGTGCGGCGGCTGGCCGAGGAGCAGGTCTCCCGGTTCCCGAAGGCGAGCGGCTCCACGGTCCCCGAGCCGCGCCTGTCGGGGCAGGTGCAGCGCGTGCTGGGCACCGCCGGGCACCGCGCCGAGGAGCTGCAGGACGAGTACGTCTCCACCGAGCACCTGCTGGTGGGGCTGGCCGCCGACGGCGGCCCGGTCGCCGACCTGCTCAAGGAGAACGGCGCGACCCCGCAGGCGCTGCTGGACGCGTTCGAGAAGGTCCGCGGGCACCAGAAGGTGACCAGCGAGAACCCCGAGGAGACCTACCAGGCGCTGGAGAAGTACGCCGTCGACCTGACGGCCGCCGCGCGCGAGGGCCGGCTCGACCCGGTGATCGGGCGCGACACCGAGATCCGGCGCGTGGTGCAGGTGCTGTCGCGGCGCACCAAGAACAACCCGGTGCTGATCGGCGAGCCCGGCGTGGGCAAGACCGCCGTCGTGGAGGGCCTGGCCCAGCGGATCATCGCCGGGGACGTGCCCGAGTCGCTGCGCAACAAGCGCCTGATGTCGCTGGACCTCGGCGCCATGGTGGCCGGGGCCAAGTACCGGGGCGAGTTCGAGGAGCGGCTGAAGGCCGTCCTCAACGAGATCAAGCAGAGCGACGGGCAGGTCGTCACCTTCATCGACGAGCTGCACACCGTGGTCGGCGCGGGCGCGGCCGAGGGCGCGATGGACGCGGGCAACATGCTCAAGCCGATGCTGGCCCGCGGCGAGCTGCGGATGATCGGCGCGACCACCCTGGACGAGTACCGCGAGCGCATCGAGAAGGACCCGGCGCTGGAGCGCCGCTTCCAGCAGGTGTTCGTGGGCGAGCCGACCGTCGAGGACACCATCGCGATCCTGCGCGGGCTGAAGGGCCGCTACGAGGCGCACCACAAGGTGCAGATCAACGACTCCGCCCTGGTGGCCGCCGCCACGCTCTCCGACCGCTACATCACCGCCCGGTTCCTGCCCGACAAGGCCATCGACCTGGTGGACGAGTCGGCGTCCCGGCTGCGCATGGAGATCGACTCGCGTCCCGTCGAGATCGACGAGCTGCAGCGCTCGGTGGACCGCCTCAAGATGGAGGAGCTGGCGCTCGCCAAGGAGACCGACGAGGCGTCCAAGCAGCGCCTGGAGCGGCTGCGCCGCGACCTCGCCGACCGGCAGGAGCAGCTCAACGGCCTGGTCGCCCGCTGGGACCGGGAGAAGGCCGGGCTGAACCGCGTCGGCGAGATCAAGGAGCGGATCGACCAGCTGCGCGGCGAGGCCGAGCGCGCCCAGCGCGACGGCGACCTGGAGACCTCGGCGCGGCTCACCTACGGCGAGATCCCCGAGCTGGAGAAGCAGCTGGAGCAGGCCTCCGAGCAGGCCGAGAACCGCGACGCCATGGTCAAGGAGGAGGTCGGCCCCGACGACGTCGCCGACGTCGTCGCCTCCTGGACGGGCATCCCCGCCGGGCGGCTGCTGGAGGGCGAGACCGCCAAGCTGCTGCGCATGGAGGACGAGCTCGGCAAGCGCCTGATCGGGCAGCAGGCCGCGGTGCAGGCGGTGTCGGACGCGGTGCGGCGCGCCCGCGCGGGCGTGGCCGACCCCGACCGCCCGACCGGCTCGTTCCTGTTCCTCGGCCCGACCGGCGTCGGCAAGACCGAGCTGGCCAAGGCCCTCGCCGAGTTCCTGTTCGACGACGAGCGGGCGATGACGCGCATCGACATGAGCGAGTACTCCGAGAAGCACTCGGTGGCCCGCCTGGTCGGCGCGCCCCCCGGCTACGTCGGCTACGAGGAGGGCGGCCAGCTCACCGAGGCCGTGCGGCGCCGCCCGTACTCGGCGGTCCTGCTGGACGAGGTGGAGAAGGCGCACCCGGAGGTCTTCGACATCCTGCTCCAGGTGCTGGACGACGGCCGGCTGACCGACGGCCAGGGCCGCACCGTCGACTTCCGCAACACGATCCTGATCCTGACCTCGAACATCGGCTCGCAGTTCCTGGTGGACCCGACACTGGAGAACGGCGCGAAGCGCGAGGCGGTCATGAACACCGTCCGCACCTCGTTCAAGCCGGAGTTCCTGAACCGCCTGGACGACGTGATCCTGTTCGACGCCCTGTCGACCGACGAGCTGACCCGCATCGTGGACCTGCAGGTGGACCGCCTGGCCGACCGCCTGGCCGACCGCCAGCTCACCCTGACGGTGACCCCGGCCGCCCGCGAGTGGCTGGCGCTGACGGGCTACGACCCGCTGTACGGCGCCCGCCCGCTGCGCCGCCTGGTGCAGACGGCGATCGGCGACCAGCTCGCCCGCGAACTGCTGTCGGGCGAGGTGCGCGACGGCGACGAGGTGGTGGTGGACCTGGACGAGACGGCGGACAAACTGACCGTGGGCCCGTCCCAGGGCCTGACCTTGGCGAAGTGACCACCCATTGACGAGGGGGCGCCTTTTTTGGGGGCGCCCCCTCGAACGTTCCTCCAACGCCTCCTGAACAGGTTTTCGAGTTCCTCTGCGGACGCACCGTCACCAACGCTAGCTTTCCGTGACATGGTCGGAACACTGCACGAGGTGCGGCACCGTCTCTTCCAAGCGGACCCGGACCTGGCGTCCAGGACGTTATGCCGCGTCTTCGGACGCGAACGGCGCACGGCCTGCTCGGTCACGCCGATCAACGTGGACGCCACCGAGCACCGCCCGCTGGAACGTCGCATGGACACCGTCCTGCTGCTCGAAGAGCCGGAGCGCAGGCGGATCGTCATCGTCGAATCCCAGACGAAGCAGGACGGGAAGAAGCGGCGCTCATGGCCCTACTACATCGCCTACCTGCACGAGCTGCACGGATGCCCGATCACTCTGATCGTGGTGTGCTCGGACACGGCCACGGCCCGGTGGGCGCGCTCCCCCATCGTGATCAAGGACGCGGACGACGGTGACGACGACGCCGTGATGGTGGTCCGCCCGCGCGTCCTCGGCCCCGACAACGTCCCGGTGATCCGGACCGTCGGGGAGGCCGTGGAGGACGTGCCGTTCACCGTGCTGGCGGCCATCACCCATGGTCGCTCTCGGTCGGTGGATGCGATACTGGACGTGGTGGAGCAGGCACTGGACACGATCGACGTCGACTTCGCCGCGGTCCTGGCGGAGCATCTGGAACTCGGACTGACCGGCACGAAGGCACAAACGATCTGGAGGGCGAAGATGTCGGCCCAGACCTACCGCTTCCAATCCGAATACGCCAACCGCCTCCGTGAGGAGGGGCGTGAAGAGGGGCGGCTGGAGGGGGAAGCGCGTAGCGTGCTGCGCGTTCTTGACCGGTTGGGCGTTCACGTGCCCGAGAGCGTTCGCACTCAGATCCTCGCCTGCGACGACGAGGAGACCGTTCAGAACTGGCTCGATCGAGCCCTGACCGCCCGCTCTGTGGAAGACCTCTTCACTTCCTGAAGCCTGCGGAAGTACGCGTATCAGCAGGGGCTGGGCCAGGGCGGCCGACCGACGTGTCCGCCGAAGTCATGGGGCGGGCGGCCCTGGCCTCGGCCCGTCCGCTGCTCAAGAAGTCGCTCAGCGGGTCTGCGTGACGCCGGGCTGGGCGAGGCGGGCGAGGGGGCTCTCCGGGGGCGGCACGGTGGCGGCCAGGGTGATGCCGAGCGCGGCGACCCCGGCCAGGAGCAGGCGGCGGCGCGCCTTCGTGCGTCCGGCGGCGCCGTCGCGGTTCACATCCTGCCGAGCTGCCATGGTGCTCCCTTTCTCCCCGTCCGGCGCGGCCTTCGCGCCGGTATCTCAAACCTAGGAACCAGCGGAGACGATCACCATAGGCCCTCCCACCCAATCGAAGGTAGGGCTAGCCCCCTGTTTTCCTGAGTGCCAGCTGAACGTCCGCTCTTAAAATGCTCTTACGCAGGAGACCCACAGTGGGCGCATGGTCAGTGCGAAAGTTCTTGTCTCCGGGCTCGCCGCCGCGGGCGTCGTGGCCTCGGGGTGCGGGTCTGGTGAAGTAGCGAAATCGGCGCCGGTCCGGGTGGACGGGGACACCGTCGTGGTGCCGCTCGCCGGGGGTGAGGCGCGTGTGGACGTCGCGGCGCTCGGGGTCACCGCGCGGGGTGCGGACGGGCGGACGACACGGTTGTCCGATCCGGCGAAGGGGCTGGGCGCCCCGGGCGGGGTGACGCGGCGGAACGGCGCCGCCACCTGGGCCTATCCCCAGCGCGGGTTGACCGTCACGGCCAAGGCGCAGGCGGGACGGCTGGTCGTGGACGTGCGCTCCGCCAAGAGCGGCAAGCTCACCTGGCCGATCACGGGCACGGACCAGCGGACGTCGCGGCTGGCCGTCCCGATGGGCGCCGGGCTGGGCGTTCCGGTGGACGACCCGTTCTGGAACTCGGCCAAGGGCAGGCTCGCCGGGGAGGACATGCGGCTGGCGGGCGACCTGACCATGCCGTTCTGGGGCTACCAGGTCGGGTCGCGCGGCGTGGGCTACATCGTGCCGACCGACATCGGCACGACGCTGAAGTTCGTCTCGCGGCAGGGGCGGCTGCACGGGGAGACCACGCACACGTTCGGGGGCTCCCCGTACACGGTGGCGTTCTCGCTCACGGGTTCCTCGCCCGTCGCGGCGGCGGCCGACTACCGGCGCTGGATGTCCGAGCACGGCGAGCTGGGCTCGTTCAAGGAGAAGGTCCGGCGGAACCCGGAGGCGGGAAAGCTGGCCGGCGCGTTCCACGCCTACCTGTGGGGCGACGCGATGACGGCCCGGAGCGTGCAGCGGATGAAGGCCCTCGGCCTGGACCGCATGTGGCTCGGGTACGACTCGACCGGCGACCCGATGAAGCCGGACGCCGTCGCCGCCGCCCGGCAGGCGGGCTACCTGGTCGGCCCCTACGACTCGTGGGCGAACGCGCAACCGCCGGCGACCGCCGACACCCCTTCGTCCAAGTGGCCGGACGGCCTCTACCCCAAGGGCTGCGTGCGCGACGCCGCCGGGAAGGTCGTGGAGGGCTTCCACGGCCGGGGCTGCTACCTCAGCTCGCAGGCCCTGACCAAGGGCCCCTACCTGGCCGACCGCACCAAGGCGATGACCGCCAACGGCGCCACCAGCTACTTCCTGGACGTGGATGCGGCGGGCGAGCTGTTCCGGGACCACAGCCCGTCGCACCCCATGACCGAGGCGCAGGACCGCGCCAACCGCGTCGCCCGCATGGGGAGGCTGTCGGAGAAGTACGTCGTCGGCTCCGAGAAGGCCGCCGGGTGGGCCAACAAGGTGATCGCGTTCGACCACGGCGCGGGCACCGAGTCGGCGAACTACCTGTGGCCGCTGCAGCGGGACAAGGAGTTTTGGGGACGCTACTGGCCCCCGACGGGTCCGAAGTTCTTCTTCAAGCCGGTGGACCTCCCCGCCGACGCCGCGAAGGGGATGTTCGATCCGTCCTACCGCCTGCCCCTCTACGAGACGGTGCTGCACGACTCGGTGGTCAACCTGGACCGCTGGGAACTGTCGCTGTACAAGCTGCCCAACGTGAAGCGCACGCGAATCCTGCTGGCGATGCTCTACAACACCCCGCTCAACTTCACCGTGGACGGGACGACGCTCGCGCAGCACGGCCAGGAGATGGCGAAGCTCCAGCGGTTCTTCGGCCCCCTGCACAAGGCGACCGAGCCGATGACGGACTTCCGCTGGCTGACCCCGGACCACCGCGTGCAGCAGACGAAGTTCGGGAAGGCTCTCACGATGACGGCCAACTTCGGCACGGCCGAGCACCAGGGCCTGAAGGGCGGCTGCGTACGCGCGGAACTGCCGGGCGAGAGCCCTCGGGAGCTGTGCCCGTGACCCCGCCTTGAGCAGTCGCTCAAAACCTGGCTAGGCTGCTTTTGAGCACTTGCTCAAAAGCAGCCCGGAAAGGGGAAGAGCCATCAGCGACACCAAGGAGAAGCTGCTGGAAGGCGCGCTGGAGACGGTGCGGACGCGCGGGATCACCGGCGTGTCCGCCCGCGCGATCGCCGCGGCGGCGGGCGTGAACCAGGCGCTGGTCTTCTACCACTTCGGAAGCGTGGAGGACCTGCTCGTGGCCGCCCTGGAGCACGGGTCGCGCGACCACGTGTCCCGCTACCGGGACCGGCTGGCGAAGGTCTCCTCGCTGCGCGAGCTGGCCGACGTGGGCCGGGCGATCAGCGAGGAGGAGCACAGCGAGGGCAACTTCGCGCTCATCGGGCAGCTGCTGGCGGGCAGCCCCGCGCACCCGAAACTGGCCGCCGCGACGGCCGCTGGCCTGGGCCTTTGGACGACGGAGGTCGAGAGCGCGCTGACGAGGGTGCTGAGCGGCACGCCGCTGGCGGAGTTCGTGGACGTGGCGGGCCTGGCCCGCGCCGTGGCGGCGTCGTACATCGGGCTGGAGCTGTACGCGGGGGTGGACGAGGCCGCGGCGCACCGGGCGATGGACTCGCTGAACGAGCTGGCGGTGCTGGTGTCGGCGCTGGACGACCTGGGCCCGGTGGTACGGCGCGCGGTACGCGCGAAGCTGCGCAAGAGCGCCCGGTGAACGCGACACCTGCACTGTTTTGGCCGTGATCTACCCGCCGTGCGGTTCTCCTGCTGATTCTCAATGCCCAAGGAGAGCACGCCGGGCTCGTCCGGGGGTGCGGGGGCGGAGCCCCTGCCGTGTGAAGCAGGCACTGCGGCGTAGCCGTCGTTTGCGGGGTGTGGGGCGGAGCCCTGCCGGGGGGTGTGGGGGGCTGGCCCCCTGCCCGGGTATCGCCCGCCCGGAGGGAGCGCCAGCGAGCGCAGGGCGGGTGAGCCCCGGCAAGTGTGGGGTTTGGGGGCCGGCCCCCAAAGAAAACACAGCCGCTTTCGCCGAGGAAGAGGCACCGACTCAATCTGTGGGGGTCTACACCCGACCACCCCAGCCCCGCGCGGGTTTGCCCACATGCTCCACCCACCCCAACCCGCGCAGATTTGCCCACACCCCCCACAACCCCACACGCGGGGTTAAGTGCACGCGCGCACCAGCCTCAGCCACGCGCGGGTCCTACACCTGCCCAACGACCTCAGCACCGCCCTCCACATCCGACCAGCAACTCCACCCCAAGGCCACTACTCGGACTTCTCCGACACCAGATGGGCCAGAAGAATTTCGCTGATCTCGCCCAGCTGGCGAAGCTGTTCAGGAGTCAGCACGTCGCCGAGCTCGCGCCGCCGTCGAGTCCAACGCTGAAGCAGTTCCTGGACACCCTCGGGCCGGTCTGGCAGCAGGGCCTGCTCGCCGACAAGGTCTACAGCGGCTTCACCTCCGCCGGGACGGGGCACGGCGGGCACGAGTCCACGCTGCTCGCGCTCACCAACTCCTTCCAGCACTTCGGCGGCGTCATCGTGCCGCCCGGCTACACCCACCCCGACAAGTTCGCCGACGGCAACCCCTACGGCACCACCCACTTCGACCAGGGCGGCACCGCGCCCGTCGGCGACGTCACGCGCAACGCGGCGCGCGTCCAGGCCGAGCGGGTCGTGCGCTTCGCACGGGCGGTCCGCAACGCCTGAGGCGCTCAGACCGCGTCGGCGTCCAGGACGCGCGCGCTCTCGACGGCGAACGCCTCATCGCCGAGGGCCGCGCGGACGAGGGCGGTGACGCGGTCCACGTCGCCCCGTTCCGCGGGCGGCAGCGGCGCCCCCACCGACGCGCGCAGCTCGGCCGCGGTGCCCAGCAGGCGGGCGGCCCGCACCGGGTCGCCCGCCAGCGTCTCGGTCCCGGCCAGGCCCTCCAGCGCCATCGCGACGGCGCGCGGATCGCCGATCCGGCGCGCGGCCGCCAGGCCCTCGCCGTGCCGCTTGCGGGCCTCGGCCTCGTCGCCGCGCAGCTCGGCGGTGTACCCCAGCTCGGCCGACACCAGCGCCAGCCCCGGCTCGCCGTCCACCCGCCTGATCCAGTCGAGCCACTTCACCAGGTGCGCCTCGGCCCGGTCCAGGTCGCCCCGGCGGCGGGCCGCCAGCGCCAGGCCCACTTCGGCGAAGTGCTCGGCCACCCTGTTGGACTGCCGGACCGCCAGCCGCCGCGCCCGCTCGTGCAGCTCGTCGGCCGCCGCCAAGTCGCCTTCCAGCAGGGAGATCCTCCCCAGGCCCGACAGCGTGAACGACGCCTGGCTGTGCAGGCCCAGCTCCTCGGCCATCCGCAGGCCCTGCCGGTGCAGGCGGGCCGCCTCGGCGTAGTCGCCCGCGATCTCGGCCAGGTCCGCCAGCGTCCCCGCCGCGTGCAGGCCGCCCCAGCGGTCGCCCAGCTCGCGGAACAGCGCATGGCTCTCGGCCGCGTCGCGCCGGGCCGCCGCCAGGTCCGCGCGCGCACGGTTGATGGTCGCGCGGACGCTCAGCGCGGCCGCCGTGCCCCAGCGCTCGCCCTGCTCGCGGAAGCCCTCCAGCGCGGAGTCCACCAGGTCGGCGGTCACCCTCAGGTCGCCGAAGCCCCGGTTGGCGAACCCCAGGAACCACTGCGCCCACGCCTTCATCTCTGGGTCGGGCAGCTCCCCGTACGCGATGCGCTCGGCGTCGAGGCGCGCCTGTTCGTCCGTGCCGTCGCAGGTCAGGAGCGCAAAACCGGCCCGCCAGACCGTCGCCTCCATGTGGCCCGGAAGGTCCGGCCCGGCCGTCTCCAGCACGTGCTCCAGCGCGCGGCGCGCCTCGACCAGCCGCCCCCGCAGGAACCAGTACCAGGACAGCGCGTTCACCAGGCGCAGAGCGTCGGCCGGTGGCGCGTGGTCCAGCGCCGCCCGCAGATCGGCCGTCTCGCCGTCCAGCTTCTCCAGCCATTCCTGCTGGTCGTGGCCGTAGAGGCGGGCCTGCGCCCGCTCCGCCAGCTCGACGTTGTGCCGCACGTGGCGGCGGCGGATCTCCTCGGCCTCCCCCGACTCCTCCAGCCGCTCCAGCGCGTAGGCGCGCACCGAGTCGAGCAGGCGGTAGCGCGGCCCCTCGGCCGCGGCCACCAGGGACCGGTCCACCAGCCGCGCCAGCGTGTCCAGCACGTCCAGCCCCGGAGCGGCGCAGATCCGCTCGGCGGTCCGCAGGGTGCAGCCGTCCGCGTGCACCGCCAGGCGGCGCAGCACGGTCCGCTCCGCCTCGCCGAGCGGCTCCCAGCTCCAGTCGATCATCGCGCGCAGGGTCCGCTGCCGGGCGGGCGCGTCGCGGCGGCCCGACACCAGCACCCCGAACCGGTCGTCCAGCCGCGCCGCCAGCTCGTGCACGCCCAGCGCCCGCACCCGCGACGCCGCCAGTTCCAGGGCGAGCGGAACGCCGTCCAGGCGGCGGCAGATCGACGCGACCGCCCGCGCGTTGTCCGGGCCGACCGCGAAGCCCGGCACCAGCGCGGCCGCCCGCGCCGCGAACAGCCGCACCGCGCTGAACCGCTCGATGAACGCCGCGTCCGCCCCGTCACCCGGCGACTCCAGCGGCGGCACCGGCCACAACGTCTCGCCCGCGATGCCCAGCGGCTCCTGGCTCGTGGCCAGGACGCGCAGGTCCGGGGCGTCGCGCAGGAGCAGCGCCGCCAGGTCGGCCGCCTGCCCGACCACGTGCTCGCAGTTGTCCAGGAGCAGCAGCGTCCGCTTGCCGCGCAGCCGGTCGGGCAGCGGCACCCTGTCGTCGTCGCGGGCGCCGAGGACGGCCGCGACCACGTCGGCCGCGCCCGACCGCGAGTCCCGGTCGAGCCCGGCCAGCTCCACCAGCCACACGCCGTCGGGGAAGGCGTCCTCCAGCCCACGGGCGACCTCCAGCGCGAGGCTGGTCTTGCCGACCCCGCCGGGCCCGGTGAGGGTGACCAGCCGCGCGTCGCCCAGCAGCCCGCGCACCTCGGCCACCGCGTCCGCGCGGCCGACCAGGTCGTTCACCGCCGCCGGCAGGTTCCCCCGGGAACGCCCGGGGGCCGGGTCCAGCGCGGGGTCCTGCCTGAGGACCGCCTCGTGCAGCGCCGCCAGCTCGGGCCCGGGGTCCAGGCCCAGCTCGTCGGCGAGGTGTTCGCGCAGGTCCGCGTAGGCGGCCAGGGCGTCGCTCTGGCGCCCGGCCCGGTAGAGCGCCCGCATGTACGAGGCGCGGAGGCGTTCGCGCAGCGGGTGCGCGGCGACCAGGTCGCCCAGCTCCGCCGCCAGCGCGGCGTGCTCGCCGAGGTCCAGGCGCGTTTCGGCCAGCTCCTCCAGCGCCGTCAGCCGCTCCTCCTCCAGCCGCGTGATCGCCGAACGGGCGAACTCCGCGTCCGCGAAGTCCGCGTAGGCCGCGCCCCGCCACAGCGCCAGGGCCTCGGCCAGGCGCGCGGCCCGCTCCTCCGGCGCGCCCGCCGCGCGGGCCTCGGCCGTCAGCCGCCGGAAGTCCGCCGCGTCCAGCGACGCGGGGGCGAGCAGGTAGCCCGGCTGCTGCGACACCACCAGCCCGCGCGCGCCCGGCTCGGCGTCCTCCAGCGCCCGCCGCAGCTGCGACACCCGCGTCTGCAGCGTCGCCAGCGGGTTGCGCGGCAGCCGCTCGCCCCACAGGTCGTCGATCAGCCGGTCCACCGGCGCGGGGCGGCCCTCGTGCACCAGCAGGTCGGCCAGCAGCGCCCGCACCTTCACGTCGGGGATCTTCACGGGGCGGCCGCCGCCCGTCCACGCCATGACCGGTCCCAGCACCCCGAAACGCATGGCGGAAAGGCTACGGGACCGCCCGAAGCCGTCCTGAAGAGAACCTGAAGCGGCCCTCGGCACAGTCGGGGACATGACGAACAGCAACCGCGAGATCCACCTGGCCGCCCGCCCCGCTGGAGCCGCCCGCCCCGAGGACTTCACCCTGGTCGAGACCGCGATCCCCGAGCCGGGCGAGGGGCAGGTCCTCGTGCGCAACACCTGGATGTCGGTGGACCCCTACATGCGCGCCCTGATGGACGCCGAGTCCGAGCTGGAGCTGCCGCAGTACGAGATCGGGCAGCCGCTGTACGGCGGCGCGGTCGGCGAAGTCGTCGCGTCCCGCTCGGACGCGGTGCCGGTCGGCGCGACGGTGTCCCACTTCCTCGGCTGGCGCGAGTACGCCGTCGTGGACGCCGCCGAGGCCACGGTGATCGACACCGGCCTGGCCCCCGCGCAGTCCTACCTGGGGCCGCTCGGCACCACCGGCCTCACCGCCTGGGCCGCGCTCACCGACGTGGCGCCGGTCCGCGAGGGCGACGTGGTGTTCGTGTCGGCCGCCGCCGGCGCCGTCGGCAGCGTCGCCGGGCAGCTCGCCCGCATCCTGGGCGCGTCCAAGGTCATCGGCTCGGCGGGCGGCCCGGACAAGGCCAAGCGGCTGGTGCACGACTTCGGCTTCGACGCCGCGCTCGACTACAAGCGGGGCGACCTGGCCGGGCGGCTCGCCGAGGCCGCGCCCGACGGCATCGACCTGTACGTCGACAACGTCGGCGGCGACCACCTGGAAGCCGCGATCGCCTCGATGAAGACCGGCGCGCGGGCCGTGCTGATCGGCGCGATCAGCGGTTACGACACCCCGGTGCCCGGACCGCGCAACCTCGGCAGGATCGTCCAGCAGCAGCTCACGCTGCGCGGGATGCAGGTCAGCGCCTACTTCGACCGGTTCCCCGAGTACATCGGGCAGGCGGCGGGCTGGCTCGCCGACGGCTCGCTGCGCGCCGCCGAGACGGTCGTCGAGGGGATCGACCAGGCCCCGGCCGCGTTCCTCGGCGTCATGACCGGCGCCAACACCGGAAAGATGCTCGTCCGCCTCCCCTGACCGCACGCGCGGAAAGGCGGCGCCCGCCGGGCGCCGCCTTTCCGGAAGGAGACCGCCATGCCCACCGCCCTCCTGGTCGTCGCGCACCCGCGCAGCGACTCCCTCACCGCGCGGGTCGCCGGACGCGTCCGCGACCGCCTGACCGCCGCCGGGAGCACCGTCGACGTGCTCGACCTGCACGCCGAGGGCTTCGACCCCCGGATGACGCCGGCCGACGAACCCGACTGGGGCGACCGCGACAAGGTCTACTCCGCCGAGGTCCGCGCGCACATGGCGCGGATCGACGCCGCGGACCTGATCGTCGTCGTGTTCCCGGTGTGGTGGTACGGCGTCCCGGCCGTCCTCAAGGGCTGGATCGACCGCGTGTGGAACTACGGCTTCGCCTACGGGCGCAGCAAGCCGCGCCTGGCCGGAAAGCGCATGGTCTGGCTCGCGCTGGCGGGCGAGAGCGAGAAGGGGTACGCCGCGACCGGCCTCGGCGACGCCCTCGAACTCCAGCTGCGGGCGGGCGTCTCCCAGTACTGCGGCATCGAGGACGCCTCGGTTCGCCTCCTGTACGACGCCATCCCGTCCGGCCCCTGGGAGGAGCACCTTCCGGCGTTCCTGGCCAGGGCCGACGCCGCCACCGCCGACCTCGCCTGAGCCGGAACGGGGGCTGTCCGCCGGGTGATGCCCCGCAGCCCGAACCGCGAAAAGATGGACGCGGCCGACCCGGGTCCGCTAGAGAAGCGAGGTATGACCGCATTGGTACTCGGGCCGCTCCTGCGGCACGTCGGCGAACGCACCGCCACGATCTGGGTGGAGACCGCCCACCCGTGCGAGGTCCGCGTGTTCAACGACGAGCACGGGCTCGACGCGACCGCACGGACCTTCACGGTGCACGGCCACCACTACGCCCTCGTCGAGATCGACGGGCTCGAACCGGGCGCCCGCGTCCCCTACTCGGTCGCGCTGGACGAGCACGTGGTGTGGCCGGAGGGGGTGACGCGGTTCCCGCCCAGCCAGATCCGCACCCTGGAGCTGGGCGACGGCGTGCAGGTGTCGTTCGGCTCCTGCCGCCGCGCCCCCGACACCGCCAGGGTGCACGGCGTGGACGCGCTGGCGGCGTTCGCGCACCGGCTGGCCGCCGACGCCCGCGACTGGCCGGACGTGCTGCTGATGGTCGGCGACCAGGTGTACGCCGACGAGCTCAGCGAAGAGATCCGCACCTTCATCCGCTCGCGCCGCGCGCCCGACGCCGAGCCGGTGGACGAGCTGGCCGACTACGAGGACTACGCCCACCTGTACAAGCTGGCCTGGCGCGAGGACCCGGCGGTGCAGTGGCTGCTGTCCACCGTGCCCACCTTCGTGATCTTCGACGACCACGACATCCGCGACGACTGGAACACCTCCTACACCTGGCGCCGGCAGATGTGGGCGAAGGACTGGTGGCGCGCCCGCATCACCGGCGGCATCGGCTCGTACTGGGTCTACCAGCACCTGGGCAACCTCGCCCCCGAGGAGCGCGCCGCCGACCCCGTCTACCGGGCGGTGCGCGAGGCGTCCGACAGCGGCGGCGACGGCGGCAAGATCCTGGACGAGTTCGCCGAGCGCGCCGACAAGGAGCCGGCCACCGCGCGCTGGAGCTACGCCCACGACTGGGGCAACACCCGCTTGGTCGTGGTGGACAGCCGCTGCTCGCGCCTGCTGACCGCCGACCGGCGCGGGATGCTGGACGACGAGGAGTTCGACTGGCTGGACGGGCAGCTGCAGGGCGGCATGGACCACCTGCTGATCGCCAGCTCGCTGCCGTACCTGCTGGCCCCGGCCATCCACCACGCCGAGACCTGGAACGAGGCCGTCGCCGGGGGCGCGTGGGGGCCGCGCGCGGCGAAGCTCGGCGAGAAGCTGCGGCAGGGCGCCGACCTGGAGCACTGGGGCGCCTTCGACCAGTCGTTCCGCGAGGTCGCGCGCGACATCATCGCGGTGGGGCGCGGCGAGCGCGGCCCGGCGCCGGCCAGCATCTCGTTCCTGTCGGGCGACGTGCACTACTCCTACCTGGCGCGCGTCACCGAACCGGGGACGCAGTCGGCGATCTCGCAGGTGGTGTGCTCACCGCTGCGCAACCCGCTGCCCGGCGTGTTCCGGTGGGCCAACCGCGTCGCCGTCGCGCGCCCGCTGCGCGGCCTGCCGCGCGTGCTGGCGCGCATGGCGAAGGTGCCGGTCGCGCCGCTGAAGTGGCGGCTGACCGACGGCCCGTGGTTCGACAACGCGATCGCGACCGTGGACCTGCGCGGCCGTGTCTGCGAGGTGAGGTGGGAGACGCCCAGCAGCGAGACGGAGCTGACCGACATGGCGGTCGTGACCGTCTGCTGACACTGCGGTCGTGACCGTCTGCTGACACTGCGGGCGCGCCCGTTCCGCCCCCTCGCCGGAACGGACGCGCCCCGCGGGCCATCGGCGCCGGAGCCCCGCCCCCTCACCGGGGCACGCGGCGCCGATGGCGTCCTCGGCCGGCCGCACGATCCGCCCGGCGCGCCGCCTGCGGCCGTCCGGCCGCCGGATCAGTCGGCCAGCGCCTCCAGCAGGGCCTGCGCCTCCTTCAGCGAGGCCGGCAGCGGCTCCACCCGGACGGGGCAGCCCGCGCGCCCGGCGTCCACCAGCCTCCGCAGCTCGGCCACCTCCGCCTCCAGGCGCGGACCGGCCGCCACCAGCGCCGCCGCCCGGCCCGTGCCGATCAGCGACAGCGTCTCGCCGCCCGCGAACACCGCGCGCAGGTCGTGCGCCACCACGATCGCGCGGGCCAGCCGCCGCCACGGCTCCACACCGCCCGGCAGCTCCACCAGCACCAGCCGGTGCGTGTCGGCCGCGGCCGTGCCCGGCGCGCCGCCCAGCGCCGCCGCGCTCCGGTACAGCTCGGTCAGCCGCGCCCGCAGGTACGGCAGCGTCATCAGCCCGGTCAGCGGGTCCTCGCACGACTCGGCGGCCAGCTCCATGAGCCCCGAGTCCACCCACCCCTCGGCGGCGCAGCGCACCAGCGACAGCGGCGGGTCCGGCCAGCACAGCACCGAGAACAGCGCGCCCAGGTCGTCCAGGGTCTCGCCGATCCCGACGCCCGCGCGCCCGCGCGCCTGGCCGAGCCGCGCGCACGCCACCGCCATGCCGCGCCCGCCGCAGGCCGCCGCCACCACCGACTCGATCGCCGGGGTCCACCAGTCGCCCGGCGCCGACCAGCCCATCGTGCGGCTCGCCGCGCGCCACCGGTCGCGCAGCTCCTCGGGCGTCTGCGCGGCCCGGACGCCGTTCCAGCGATGCACGACCCCCGCCTCCGCCTCTTTCATCGCCCCTCGCCTTCCCCGCTGACCTGCACGGACTGTCCTGGTGGTGCGTCCTTCCCCACCTAAGACGGCGAAGCGGTTTAGTCATGACGCCGTTTGCGGAATCATTTCCCGCGACAGTGGGTGGTCAAGTGATCACCATGAGCGATCAATGATCGGGCGAGGAGGACGCGTGCGCGAGGCCGCCCCCGAGGTCACCGCACCCGCGCCGAGCGACGCGGTGCTCATCTCCCGCATCCGCGCAGGCGACCGGTCGGCCTACGGCACGCTGTACGAACGGCACCTGGACGCCGCACGCGGCCTGGCCCGGCACCTGATCGGCGGCGACGCGGCCGACGACGCGGTGCAGGACACCTTCGCCAAGGTGCTGGACGTGCTGCGCCGCGGCGGCGGCCCGCAGGCGGGCTTCCGCCCGTACCTGCTCACCGCCGTCCGCCGCACCGTCTACGACCGGTACCGCAGCGACAAGCGGCTGCACAGCACCGACGAGATCGAGCTGTTCGACCCGGGCCAGCCGTTCGAGGACCCCGCGCTGGCGGGGCTGGAGCGCTCGATGATCGTGCGCGCCTACCGCTCGCTGCCCGAGCGCTGGCAGGCGGTGCTGTGGCACACGGTCGTCGAGGGCGCCAAGCCCGGCGAGGTCGCGCCGCTGCTCGGGCTGACCGCCAACGGCGCGGCGGCGCTGGCCTACCGCGCCCGCGAGGGGCTGCGGCAGGCGTACCTGCAGATGCACCTGGCCGAGCCGCGCCCGGCCGCCGAGCACGCCCAGCACACCGGCGCGGGCGTCGCGGCGGGCGCGACGGTGGCGGCGACCTCCGACGAGCGCTGCCGCCCCGCGCTGGACAGGCTCGGCGCCTACGTGCGCGGCGGCCTCGCCAAGCGCGACTCCAAGCTGGTCGAGGAGCACCTGGACGACTGCGCCCGCTGCAAGGCGATCCACGCCGAGATCGCCGACGTCAACGCCACGCTGCGCGACGCGCTCGGCCCGGTGGTGCTCGGCACGGCGGCCACCGCCTACCTGGCCGCGGCCGCCAAGGGCGGGCTGGTCGGCGGCGGGATCGTCGGCTGGTTCCGGCGCCTGCCCAAGCGGCAGCAGCAGGCGCTGGGCGGCGGCGTCGCCGCGGTGGCCGCGATCGCGGTGGCCGGGATGCTGCTGGTCTCCAACGACAAGCCGCTCGATCCCGCCCCGCCCGCCGCCAAGCCGCCGGTCGTCCAGCCTCCGGCCCAACCGCCCAAGCCGCAGCCGCCCAAGCCGCCCGGCGCCCGGCCGGCTCCTCCGGCACCGGCCCCCGCGCCCGCTCCGCGGCCGCCTCGCCCCGTGCCCGAGCCGAAGGCCAAGCCCAAGAAGAAGCCCCTGACACCCCGGCCACCGGTCCCGCCCCCTCCGGCCAAGCCCTCCCGCCTGACCGCGAGCATCGGGACGGTCGGCACCCTGCTCCGCGAGCAGAGCGGCATCGTGGCGATGGCGGTGCGCAACGCGGGCGAAGGCCGTTCCGGCGACGTGGTGGCCGACGTGGACCTGCCGCCCGACGTCGCCTACCGGGGCGGCACGGCCGGACGCAACGGCATCGTCTTCCAGCCGATGCGCCCGCCCGGCGACGGGTGGAGCTGCCGCCCGGTCGCCAAGGCCCGCGTCCGCTGTGCCCACGCGCCGCTCCGCCCCGGCGCCACCGCCTCGGCCTACCTGGACGTGCACGTCGGCCGCGCCGCGCCGTTCGACACCCCGCCGCGCGTCACGCTGCGCGGCGGCGGCCCGCCGGTCACCGCGCGCGCCGTCCGGGGCATCGCCCGGGACGGCCTGCCCGCCCGGTACGCGGTGGACGGCACCGTCCGCACCGTGCAGGTCGGCAACGCGCTGCTCGGCTGCCCGCCCGACAAGCCCGGCTGCGGCGACGCCCAGGAGCGGAAGGGCGACCGCCGCGACAACGACTTCTGGGACATGGCCCCGGTCGACCGCGACGACGTCGCGGAAACCAAGTCCTCCAGCGCCGCCCTACTGGATCTGCCCGCCAAGGCGAAAGTCCTTTGGGCGGGCCTGTACTGGTCAGGTGTGGGGAACGAGGACGGGACCATGCGGCTGCGCGGTCCCGGGGCCGCCGCCTACGCCACGATCCGGCCCACCGAAACCCGGCATGTCCGGATGCCGGGCTTCGTCGCCTACCAGTCGTTCGCCGACGTGACCGCGCAGGTGGGCGCGGCGGGCGGCGGCACGTGGTGGGGCGCGGACGCGCCGACCGAGCCCGGCCCGGGCGGCTACGCGGGCTGGAGCCTGATCGTGGTCGTCGAGGACGCGGCGGCCCCCTACCAGCAGGCCATGGTGCTGGACGGGACGCGCGCGGTCGGCCCGCACACCTCCGCCAAGGACTTCACCGTCCAGGTGAACGGCCTGCTGGCGGCGGCCCGCCCGGCGCGGATCGGGATGGTGTCCTGGGAGGGCGACGCGGACCTGCCCGGCGACCGGCTGCTGCTGGACGGCACCCCGCTCGCCCCCGGGACCGGCGACCGCTCGGCCGGCAACGTGCTGGACAGCTCCGCTCTGGGAGCCGTCGGGACAAAGCTGACTTTCGGGATAGATGTCGATTGCTTCTCCGCGACGCTCAGCGACCGCGCCACCCTCACCCTCACCACCCGGCAGGACGCCTTCCTCACCGGGGTCGTCACCGTCACCGCGCCCATGCGCAGCTAGAACGGGGACGGCCGCGAAAGGGCGCGGCGGGGGCGGTGCGCGAGCCCCTGCGACAAGCCCGGGTCGCGAGACCGCCACGACACCCTTTCTCCCCGTAAAGATCATGAGGAAGCATTAGGGACAGACCGGAACGGCTGGTAGCGTCCGCGCTGACCTGCCCCGGACGCCGCCGCGCGCGTACCACCGGACGCGCGGCCCGGCCGGAGCGGTCGCGTGTGGCCAGGCCCCGTGAAAGAGTGGCGAATCGCCGTATTGGCCTACGGGGCTGACGGGCTTCACTACGCTATGGGGACCCGGGGTCTTTCGCCGGCCCGCGTCCCCGAGAGCAGGAAGGGCAGGCCACCCACGATGGTCACCCTCGTCAGCCTGACAGTGGAACACGACGTGGCACGAGGCCCCGAGTCGAGGAAGGGCGGTGTCGCATGGATCGCTGCGCGCTGTTCGTAGACGCCGGCTACCTGCTGGCCGACGGCGCCATGGCGGTGCACGGAACCCGCCATCGCGAGACCGTCTCCTGGGATTTCAGCGGGCTGCTCCAACTGCTGAGCAACCTGGCCCGCGAGCGCACCGGCGTGCCGCTGCTGCGCTGCTACTGGTACGAGGCCACCGTCGAGGGCCGCCGCGCTCCCGAGCACGAGGCGCTGGCCGACCTGCCCGGCCTGAAGCTGCGGCTGGGCCGCATCCGGCCGGGCCGCCGCGAGGGCGTGGACACCGAGATCCACCGCGACCTGATGACGCTGGCCCGCAACGGCGCGCTCGCCGACGCGGTGCTGGTCAGCGGCGACGAGGACCTGGCGCAGGTGGTCGCCGACGCGCAGGACCTGGGCGTCCGCGTCACCGTCGTGCACGTGGCCGTGGACGGCAACTGGACCATCTCGCGAGTGCTGCGCCAGGAGTGCGACGACCTCATCGAGATCGGCTCGGGCCACCTGCGCCCGTACGTGAACCTGCTCGCCGGGATCGAGACCTCCACCGGGTCCGCGCCGGTCTCCACCAGCCCGCTGTCCAACGGGCACGGCAGCGGCGGCGGCGGTTCGCTGGGCTCGCTCCAGCCGCCCGCCCACAACAGCCCGCCGCCGTCCACCCCGCTCACCGGCCAGCCCGTGCCCGGCCTGGTCCCGAGCCAGTCGCCGCCGCCCTCGCTCAACGGCCCGCAGCAGGGCCTCGGCGCCCCGGTCGGCCTCGGCGCCTCCAGCGGATCGCCGCTGCACGCCGCGCCCACCCACTCCTCGGCCCACTCTCCGGCCCATTCCTCGGCCCCCTCGTCCGCGCAGGCGCCCTCCGTGACGCAGGCGCCGCCGCCGGCCCCCGGCAGCGGGCCGCAGTACTCCCCGCCGCCACCGCCCGGCGGCCCGTCGCAGCACGGCCCCTACACCGGGCCGCAGCAGATCTCGCCCGTCCCGGCGCAGCAGAACACCCCGACCCTCTCGGACGCGGTGAAGGCCGCCCACCAGGAGGGCCAGGACTTCGGCGAGTCGGTCGCGCGCGACGCCCCGGCGCTGTGGCTGGAGGCGGTGCTGGCGCGCAAGCCGCGGATGCCCTCCGACCTGGAGGCGCGGCTGCTCCAGGGCTCCTCGCTGCCCATCGACTTCCTGCTGCACGATGAGGTGCGTCACGCCCTGCGCCGCGGCTTCTGGGACGCGCTGGAGCGTTCGCGCAGGTGAGAGCGGCGTTTCCGAAGCCGTACATGTAGAACATTCACGATCATCCGTGATTCGCCCGCTTCGGCCGTCGAGCGGCGGGTAGCGTTGAAGCGTGACGCATGTGACGGAAGACGATCTCGACGATCTGGAGTTCGACACCCTGCGCACGGGCGATCACATCGCGGCCGCCCGACGGCTGGGCGAACTGGCCGAGTCGGTGTCCGGCGGGGTCTCCCGCGCCAACGTGCTGCTGCGCGCCGGCGAGCAGTGGCAGCACGCCGGCGACCACGGCCGCGCGGCCGACTACTACCGGCGGGCGCTGGAGGACGGCGGCGAGACCTACGGCGACCCGCGCGCCTACCTGGCCGACGCGCTGTTCGAGCTGGGCCGCGCCGACGAGGCCCGCGCCCTGGTGGAGCAGATCCGCGCCGACGCCCCGCGCGACCCGGAGGTGTACCGCGCCGTGGCGGAGGTGCTGTACGCGCAGGGCGACGCCGACGGCGCGCACGAGTGGGCGACCACGGGCGTGGACGTGGTGCTGGCGCTGCGCGACCGCGCGGTCGGCACCGGGATCGGCGCCGAGCCCGACCCGTCCCCGGCCGACGACGCCGAGCTGACCCCGGGCCCCGACGACGTCGCGCTGGCCGAGGACAGCCTGGAGGCGCTGCTGCGGCTGCGCTACCGGGCGCGGGTCGACCTCGGCAAGGGCGAGGACGACTACGACGCCCTGCTGGACGATCTTCTGAAGAACGCCTGAAGCCCGACGCCTGACACCCGACATCTGACACCTGACGCCCGGCGCCGCGCGGGCACCGGGACCGCCGGCCGCTACAGCGTGGCGATCAGCTCGCTCAGCGCCTGCGCCACGGCCGCCGGGGGCTCGTGCTGGACCATGGGCCAGCCCCGCAGCCGCGCCTCCCTGAGGGCCTCGGCGCGGTCGGCGCCCGCCCCGTCCGGCTCGGCCGCGCGGTCGGCGTGCGTGCGGAGGTAGCCGCAGGGCGCGTCCGGCCAGTCGTCGGGCACGGGCACCGCCGGCGCGGCGTCCTCCCCGTGGTCGTGGTCGAAGGGGCGGCGCGACCGGGGCAGGTCGGCGTCGATGAACACGTAGCCGCCCACCCCGCGGTGCGCGGCGCGCTGCGCCAGGGCGATGGCGGGTAGCAGCGGCCCGGCCGCGCCGTGGCCGACCAGCACCAGCGGGACCGACGGGTAGGCCGCCGCGATGATCAGTGAGGCGCGGGCCACGTAGCGCGCCCCGGCCGCGTCCGGGACGTCCGGCGCGATCACGTCGAAGCCGTAGGAGCGCACCATCTCCGGCAGGTCGCCCCAGGCGCCGGCCGAGCCGAGCGGGGCGTGCAGCAGCACGAGGGAACCGGGCGTCATGTCCTCCACCTCCCGGGGCCCTGCGCTTCCGCGTTCACCGTACACGGAAGGGACCGGCGGGAGGCGCCGGTACACGGGCACCGCGGGCCGCGAATAGGGTTCTGGTGTGAGCGAACGTGATGACCTGCTGAAAGAGATCAAGGACAAGGCCGTCGTGCACGGCGATTTCGTGCTGTCGTCGGGCAAGCGCGCGTCCTGGTACGTGGACCTGCGCCGAGTCACCCTCGACGGGGCGGTCGCGCCGCTGGTGGGGCGGGTGATGCTGGACGCGACGGCGGACCTGGACTACGACGCGGTCGGCGGTCTCACGCTCGGCGCCGACCCCGTGGCGGCCGCGATGCTGCACGCCGCCGCCGCGCGGGGCCGCAGGCTGGACGCGTTCGTGGTGCGCAAGGCCGACAAGCAGCACGGCCTGCAGCGCCGCATCGAGGGCCCGGACGTGGCGGGCCGCCGGGTGCTGGCGGTCGAGGACACCTCCACCACCGGCGGCTCGGTGCTGACCGCGGTGGAGG
This sequence comes from Spirillospora sp. NPDC050679, assembly GCA_044456955.1. Classification (GTDB taxonomy): domain Bacteria; phylum Actinomycetota; class Actinomycetes; order Streptosporangiales; family Streptosporangiaceae; genus Spirillospora. The sequence continues at coordinate 618,376 of JBITGK010000002.1, forward strand.
CGCTGCGCGCGGCGGGCGCGGAGGTCGTCGCGGTGGCCACCATCCTGGAGCGCGGCGCGGCCGAGCGGATCGCGGCCGAGGGGCTGGAGTACCGGCACCCGTTCAGCGTGCCCGACCTCGGGCTGGACTGACCTACGAGCGCACGAACGCGGGCGGCGCCCCTCCTGCCGGGAGGGGCGCCGCCCGCGTCTCACGTATCTCGCGCTCAGCGCTTGCGCACGAACCAGGTCCCGCGCTGCCCCGGCTGCCCGCGCTCCTGCACCTCGCCGTAGATCGTGACCTTCAGCGCGCCCCCGTCGGAGGCGACCACGTCCAGCGGCGACTCGGTCCACTGCCGGCCCTCGCCGGGGTTGAGCGGGCCGCTGAGCAGGATGTCGTTGCTTCCGGCGACCTTGACGACCACGTTCACCGGCTGGCTGCCGATCACCTCGACCATCAGCGAGTTGCCCTGCGTCGCCGACGCCCCCGAACGCCGCGGCGCCGGCGCGCCGGACTCCTTGCCGCTCCCGTCGCCCCCGCCCGCGCTCGGCGTGGGCACGGGTTTCTCCGCCTCGGACGTCAGCGCGTTGACCAGCGCCATGCCGCCCACCACGACCAGTGCGAGGGCGAGCACCACGGCGACTGCCGCGATCAATATGCGCGCGAGACCACGAGGGTCCGACCGATGACGTCCCACATGGGGAGGTTAGCGATAACTCTCACCGCTGAGCGACGGACGAGACTGTTCCGGGGCATTCTTATTGCCTCCGGAGCCGTCTCCGCCGTTGCCGCCGCGGCCTTTCAGGACCTCGCGAACGATCGGGATCACCGACAGGACCAGGATGATCGCGACGCCCGGCAGGATGTAGCTCTCGATGTTGGGGACCTTGGCGCCCAAAAAGTGGCCCAGCAGGAACAGCGAGTCGGTCCACAGCACGGCGCCGACCACGTTCCACACCAGGAACCGGCGCGAGTCCATCCCGAGCATCCCGGCCAGCGGGTTGAGGAAGGTCCGCACGATCGGGATGAAGCGCGCCAGCACCACGGCCTTGGCCGGGCCGAAGCGGTTGAAGTAGTACTCGGCCTTCTCCACCCACTCCTGCCGGAAGATCTTGGAGTCGGGCCGGTCGAAGAGCTTGCGCCCGTAGCGGGCGCCCAGCCAGTGGCCGAGCTGCGCGCCGGCGATCGCGGCGATCGGGCCGCCGATCAGCAGCCACGGCAGCGACAGGGGCTGGAACTCCTGGCCGTTGACCTGGCTCACCGCGGTGAGGATCCCCGCCGTGAACAGCAGGGAGTCGCCCGGCAGGATGCAGCCGAACAGCAGCCCGGTCTCCGCGAAGATGATGGCGATGACGCCGATCGTGGCGAAGGTGCCGAACAGTTGCAGCCAGGCGGTCGGATGCAGCCACTCGGTGATGTCAAGGGATATGAGCGCGAGATCCACGCTGCGAGCGTACCCGGAGGGCGGTCCGGTTTCCGCGATAAACGATTCCCCGACCAGGTCCGGCAATCCGCGCTTCACCAGGCGTCCCACCCGCCCCCGGGCGGGCGCGTCCGGGCGCGGACACCCCGAGGAGCGGCCCCCCGCTGGCCTGCGGCGGGAAAAACGGGATACTGGCCGTGGACGGCATGCCCAGCCCGCTCCCCGCGCCCGGAACCACGATCTGGAGCGCGGCGGGACGGATGCGCCCGCCCGGCCGGACGCCCGGCGGCACCACTGCGTAAGGAAAGGACGCCAACATGCCCATCGCGACCCCTGAGGTCTACGCGGAGATGCTCGACCGTGCCAAGCGGGACGGCTTCGCGTACCCCGCGATCAACGTGACCTCCAGCCAGACCCTGAACGCGGCGCTCCAGGGCTTCGCCGAGGCCGAGAGCGACGGGATCATCCAGGTGTCCACCGGCGGCGCCGAGTACCTGTCGGGCCAGGGCGTCAAGGACATGGTCACCGGCTCGGTGGCGCTGGCCGAGTTCGCCCGGGTGGTGGCCGACAGGTACCCGGTCAACGTGGCGCTGCACACCGACCACTGCCCCAAGGACAAGCTCGACGGGTTCATGCGCCCGCTGATCAAGATCTCCCAGGAGCGGGTGGCGCGCGGCGAGCAGCCGCTGTTCCAGTCGCACATGTGGGACGGCTCGGCCGTGCCGCTGGAGGAGAACCTCCAGATCGCCGCCGAGCTGCTGGAGGAGTGCGCCAAGGCGAACATCATCATGGAGATGGAGATCGGCGTCGTCGGCGGCGAGGAGGACGGCGTCGCCAACGAGATCAACGAGAAGCTCTACACCACCACCGGCGACGCGCTGGCCACCGCCGAGGCCGTGGGCGTGGGCGAGAAGGGCCGCTACATCCTGGCGGCGACCTTCGGCAACGTGCACGGGGTCTACAAGCCGGGCGCGGTCAAGCTGCGGCCGGAGGTGCTGAAGGAGATCCAGGACGCGGTCGGCTCCAAGTACGGCAAGGACAAGCCGTTCGACCTGGTGTTCCACGGCGGCTCGGGCTCCACGCTGGAGGAGATCCGCGAGGCGGTGTCCTACGGCGTGATCAAGATGAACATCGACACCGACACCCAGTACGCCTTCACCCGCCCGATCGCCGGGCACATGTTCGCCAACTACGACGGCGTGCTGAAGATCGACGGCGAGGTCGGCAACAAGAAGAAGTACGACCCGCGCTCCTACGGCAAGGCCGCCGAGAACGCGATGGCCGCGCGCATCACCGAGGCGTGCGAGAGCCTGCTGTCGGCGGGCAAGAAGATCAAGTAACCCGCCGCGCGAGGGCCGGGGCGGCGCCGTCCCGGCCCTTTCGCGCACCCCTGCGTTGCCTGACGAAACCCGGGTACGCTGCGGGCGTGGCCCTACCCCGCACCTACGAGTCCCAGAACTGCTCGATCGCCCGCTCCCTGGAGGTGGTCGGCGACCGCTGGACGCTGCTGGTGATCCGCAGCGCGCTGGAGGGCGTGCGCCGCTTCGACGACTTCCAGGACGCGCTGGGCGTGGCCCGCAACGTGCTGACCGACCGGCTGTCCCGCCTGTGCGACGAGGGCATCCTGCGCCGCGTCCCCTACCAGGAGCGGCCCGTCCGCCACGAGTACCGCCTGACCCGCAAGGGCGTGGAGCTGTGGCCGGCGATGATGACCCTGCTGCTGTGGGGCGACCGGCACTACGCGCCCGACGGGCCGCCGCTGCTGGTGTCCCACCGCGGCTGCGACGGGACGCTGACGCCCGCGCTGACCTGCTCGTCCTGCGGCGCCGCCCTCACCCCCAACAACGTCGAGCCCCGGCGCGGCCCCGGCGCCTGAGCCGCCGGGCACGCCGCCCCCGCGAAATCAAGGGTTGTTTCACGCAACCCTTTGCGGTCCAATGAGTTTCATGGAGCAACTCGCAGCGTCGCGAGGGAGCGAGCCCACCCTCGCCGACATCCGCATCCGCCCCTTCGGCACCGCCGACGCCGACCGGCTGCGCGCGATGTCGGCCCTGCTGTCGCACGGCAGCCTCTACACCCGCTTCTTCACCGGCACCCCGCGCATCCCCGAGCCCTACGTGGCCACCCTGCACGGCCTCGACCACTGGAACCGCGAGGCGCTGGCCGCGTTGCTGGACGGCGAGCTGGTCGGCGTCGCCGAGTACGTGCGCGACCGCGACCGGCCCCGCCGCGCCGAGCTGGCCGTCCTGGTCGCCGACCCCTGGCAGCGGCGCGGCCTCGGCGGCCTGCTGGTGGCCTGCCTGGCCCCGCTGGCGCAGCGCCGCGGCATCACCGAGTTCGGCGCCGAGGTGATCTACGGCAACCGGCCCGCGCTCACCGCCATCCGGCGGCACTGGCCCGCCGCCGCCCCGGCGGCCGAGGGCGGCGCGGCGAGCTTCCGGCTGCCTCTGCCCATCCCGGGTTGATCCGGACTACCTGCCCCGACTTACCATGACCGGCATGACCCAGAACCTGCTCGGCGGCCCGCCCCCGACCGAACTCCCGGACAACGCCGAGGCCCGCGAGGCCCTGGAGAGCGGCGTCGACCCGGTCGAGGTGGCCGCCCGCCACCCCGAGTACCCCGGCGCGTGGGCCGCACTGGCCGACCGCGCCTTCGCCGCCGGCAGCGTCATCGAGTCCTACGCCTACGCCCGCACCGGCTACCACCGGGGCCTGGACGCCCTGCGCCGCGCGGGCTGGAAGGGCCACGGCCCGGTGCCGTGGGAGCACGAGGCCAACCGCGGCTTCCTGCGGGCCCTGCACGCCCTGGGCCGCGCCGCGGCCGCGATCGGCGAGGACGCGGAGGCGACCCGCTGCAAGACCTTCCTGCGCGACAGCAGCGAGACCGCCGCGAAGGCCCTGGCGTAAGGGTTTCCTTTCGGTGCCGGAGGGGCTCACCGGCCCCTCCGGCACCGTCCATGACCGCGCGCGGTTTCTTCCGCCTCCCGCTACGGGTACGATTTGATCGCAAGAGGCCCCTTCGCACTTGCGATCAGGGGCCTTCGTCGTGGGAAGGGAAAGTGGCATGCCGGCCATCGTTCTTGTCGGAGCCCAATGGGGAGATGAGGGCAAGGGCAAGGCCACCGACCTGCTCGGCGGGGACGTCGACTACGTCGTCCGCTACCAGGGTGGCAACAACGCCGGCCACACCGTGGTCATCGGCGACAAGTCCTACGCGCTGCACCTGCTCCCGTCCGGCATCCTGTCGGACGACGTGGTCCCGGTCATCGGCAACGGGGTGGTGATCGACCCGGCGGTGCTGCTGCAGGAGATCGACGGCCTGGCCGAGCGCGGCATCTCCGCCGAGCGCCTGCTGATCTCGGCCGACGCGCACCTGATCATGCCGCAGCACCGGAGCCTGGACAAGGTGACCGAGCGCTACCTCGGCAAGGCCCGCATCGGCACCACCGGCCGCGGCATCGGCCCGGCGTACGCCGACAAGATCAACCGCATGGGCATCCGGGTGCAGGACCTGTTCGACCCCAACATCCTCACCCAGAAGCTGGACCTGTCGCTGCGCGAGAAGAACCAGGTCCTCACCAAGGTCTACAACCGGCGCCGGATCGAGACCGGCCCGATCGTCCAGGAGTACCTGGCCTACGGCGAGCGGCTGAAGCCCTACGTCGCCGACACCACGCTGGTGCTCAACAGGGCGCTGGACGAGGGCAAGGTCGTGCTGCTGGAGGGCGCGCAGGGCACGCTGCTGGACATCGACCACGGCACCTACCCGTTCGTGACCTCCTCCAGCCCCACCGCGGGCGGCGCGTGCGCCGGGTCGGGCGTCGGCCCCACCAAGGTCACCAAGGTCATCGGCATCCTGAAGGCCTACACCACGCGGGTCGGCTCGGGGCCGTTCCCGACCGAGCTGCTGGACGAGTGGGGCGAGTACCTGCGCACCACCGGCGGCGAGTACGGCGTCACCACCGGCCGCGACCGCCGCTGCGGCTGGTTCGACGCGGTGATCGCCCGCTACGCCGCCCGCGTCAACGGCATCACCGACTTCTTCCTGACCAAGCTGGACGTGCTGTCCGGCCTGGAGCGGGTGCCGGTCTGCGTCGCCTACGACGTCGACGGCGAGCGGGTGGAGGAGCTGCCCACCACCCAGACCGACTTCCACCACGCCAAGCCCGTCCTGGAGTACCTGGAGGGCTGGCAGGAGGACATCACCGGCGCCAAGACCTTCGAGGACCTGCCCAAGAACGCGCAGGCCTACGTGCGGGCGCTGGAGGAGATGTCGGGCGCCCAGATCTCGGCGATCGGCGTCGGCCCGGGCCGCGACCAGACGCTGTCGCTGCGCCCGCTGATCTGAGCCGCGTGGAACGGCGGCCGTCCCCCGGGACGGCCGCCGTTCCCTGCTTTTCACCGGTAGGCCACGAACCGCTCGGTTACAGCCGGTAGCGTGCGGGCCGTGACTTGCTTCGGGGGAACCGTGGAGATCCACGGTCATCGGGGGGCGCGTGGGCTTCGGCCGGAGAACACGCTGCCGGGATTCGCGCACGCCCTGGCGCTCGGCGTGGACGCGGTCGAGCTGGACGTGGGCATGACCGCCGACGGGGCGGTCGTGCTGGGCCACGACCAGGTGCTGTCGCCGGTGAACGTGGCCGACACCGCGCCCGCCGCCGCGGGCGACCCGCTGTTCCCCTACGTGGGGCGGGCGATCGCCGAGCTGACGCTGGCGCAGTTCCGGACGCTGGACGCGGGCGTTCGGCGGCCGCTGAGCGACGACGACCCGTTCGTGCTGACGCAGCTCCCGCTGCCCGGCACCGCCCCGGCGACCCTGGACGAGGCGTGCGCGCTGCTGGGGGCCGCGCCCGGGGTGCGGCTGGCGGTGGAGCTGAAGACCGACCCGGGCTGGCCCGACGCGGCCGTGCGGCGCTTCACCGAGGCGGTGGCCGACGTGCTGGCCGCGCACGGCCTCACGCCGAGGGGGCGGCTGCTGGCGTTCGACTGGCGGGTCCTGGTGGCCGCGCGCGAGTACGCCCCGGCGCTCGGCCGGGTGGCGCTGGTGGAGCGCAAGACCCTGGTTCCGGGCACCGGCTGGCTGGCGGGCAGGGCGCCGCTGGACCCGGCGGCGGCCGCGCTGGAGATCGGCGCGACGGCGCTGTCGCCCGAGCACCACATCACCACGCCGGAACTGGTGGCCCGCGCGCACACGCTGGCGCTGCCGGTGGCGGTGTGGACGGTGAACGACCCCGCCGAGATGGCCCGCTTCATCGGCCACGGCGCGGACGCGGTGGTGACCGACTACCCCGACCGGCTGCGGGCGGTCATGGCCGCCGAGGGCCTGCCGCTGCCCGCGCCGTTCCGGAGCCCGGCGCTGCGCTGAGGGCCGCGGGCGGCCCGGCGCCGGGCGCGCGGGCTAGAGCCAGCCGTTGCGCCGGAAGCCGCGGTAGAGGGAGAGGCAGGCCGTGGCGATCACACCGAGGATCATGAAGTAGCCGTACTGCCACTTGGTCTCGGGCATGAAGTCGAAGTTCATCCCGTAGATCCCGGCGATCGCGGTGGGGACCATGAAGATGGCGCCCCAGGCGGAGATCTTGCGCATGTCCTGGTTGTCGGCGACGGTGACCTGGGTCATGTGCGCCTGCAGGATCGGGTTGAGCAGCTCGTCGTAGGACTCCACCTGCTCGCGGACGCGGGTCAGGTGGTCCTCGACGTCGCGCAGGTACTCCTTGATGTCGTCGGGCACGAAGCGGCGGCCGGTGAGCTGGCGCAGCGGCCCGGCGAGCGGGCCGACGGCGCGCTTGAGCTGGATGACCTCGCGCTTCAGCCGGTAGATGCGGCGGGCCTCGTCGGTGCGGTCGGGCGCGAACACCGCCTCCTCGACCTCGTCGATGTCCTCCTGGACGGCGTCGGCCACGTTGACGTAGCCGTCCACGACGCGGTCGGCGATGGCGTGCAGCACGGCCGCCGGGCCGAGCGCGAGCCGGGAGGGGTGCCCCTCCAGCTGGCGGCGGACCGGGCCGAGCTCGCCGTGCGCGCCGTGCCGGACCGTCACCACGAAGTCGGGTCCGCAGAACACCATGATCTCGCCGGTCTCGACGACCTCGGCGCCGGCGGGCTCGCGCTGCACGTACCCGACGGTCTTCAGCACGAAGAACTGGACGTCGTCGTAGCGCTCCAGCTTGGGCCGCTGGTGGGCGTGCACGGCGTCCTCGACCGCCAGCGGGTGCAGGCCGAACACCTCGGCCAGCTCGGTCAGCTCGGCGGCCGAGGGCTCGTGCAGGCCGACCCAGACGAAGCCGGCGCTCTCCTCGTCGCCGATCGTGGTGAGGTGGCCGTCGCGCACCAGGCGGACGGCGTCCTCCACCGAGTCGGTGCACACGCGGTGCCCGTCGATGTAGGCGGCCCAGTCGATCACCGCGGTGTCCCGGCGGGCCCCCTGGACCGGCACCTGGTGCGGCCGGCCGCGGGTCTTGAACAGCGACATCGTCGCGCGGCCCGGGCGAACTCGTGTCATGGCCATGAGAGGTTGCTCCTAACCCTCCGGCCACACGCGCCTGCGCGCGCTCGACCCAGGATCAGGCTGAGGAGCGCGCGGAAGAGGGCGTGGCCGGACGCCGTGTAGAGGCGGACGGAAGAACAGTCCAGTCCGGACTGTGAGGGGTTTCCGGCGAACCGCACGTATCGCCAGGACTCATCCCGACCACCTCCTTTCGCAACAGGCGACAAGGCCACAATCCCGAGCAGCCTACCAGCCGACATTTGAGACGCCGCGGGCAACGGAAGAGTTCAGAAGCACGTTTCCGGGTGTGCACCGGGGGCGTTCCGCAGGTGTCCGCGCGCGCGAGGGGAGGCGCGCCGCGGCTCTTGCGGGGACAACGCGCTCGCGCTCCGGGATATGCCGGCCACGGGCGGGTCGGAGCCCAGTAAGCTCCGGTGACGTGCGAGTACTCGTCCTTGGATCGGGTGGCCGCGAGCACGCGCTCGCCCGCGCCCTGCACCGCGACCCTGCCGTCACCGCCCTCCACTGCGCCCCGGGCAACCCGGGCACGGCCGAGATCGCGGACAACCACCAGATCGACCCGCACGACCCGACGGCGGTGGTGGAGCTGGCCGGACGGCTGGCCGTCGACCTGGTCGTGGTCGGCCCCGAGGCGGTGCTGGTCACCGGTGTCGGCGACGCGCTGCGCGCGGCCGGGGTCGCCTGCTTCGGCCCCGACCGCGAGGCCGCCCGGATCGAGGGCTCCAAGGCGTTCGCCAAGGAGGTCATGGAGGCCGCCGGGGTGCCGACCGCCGCCGCCTTCGTGTGCGAGTCGGCGCCCGAGACCGAGGCCGCGCTGGACGAGTACGGCCCGCCCTACGTGGTGAAGGACGACGGCCTGGCCGCGGGCAAGGGCGTGGTCGTGACCGAGGACCGGGCCGCCGCCCTCGCGCACGCCGTCGCGTGCGAGCGCGTGGTGATCGAGGAGTACCTGGACGGCCCGGAGGTCTCGCTGTTCGCGCTGTGCGACGGCGTGAACGCGGTGCCGCTGATGCCCGCGCAGGACTTCAAGCGCGCCTACGACGGCGACCAGGGCCCCAACACCGGCGGGATGGGCGCCTACACGCCGCTGCCGTGGGCCCCGCCGGACCTGGTCGAGGAGGTCATGCGGACCGTCGTCCAGCCGACCGTGGACGAGCTGCGCAGCCGCGGCCTGCCGTACGTGGGCGTGCTGTACGCGGGCCTCGCGCTGACGGCCAAGGGCGTGCGGGTGATCGAGTTCAACGCCCGCTTCGGCGACCCCGAGACCCAGGTCGTGCTGGACCGGCTGGCGACGCCGCTGGCGGGCCTGCTGCACGCGTGCGCGGTCGGCGGCCTGGACCCGGCGTTCCGCCCCGCCTGGCACGAGGGCTCGGCGGTGACGGTCGTGGTCGCGGCCGAGGGCTACCCCGAGAACCCGGTCAGGGGCGACGAGATCACCGGCCTGGACGAGGCCGCCCGGGTGCCCGGCGCGTACGTGCTGCAGGCCGGCACCAAGCGCGAGGGCGACCGCCTGCTGACCAGCGGCGGCCGGGTGCTGAACGTGGTCGGCACCGGCCCCGACCTGGCCGCCGCCCGCGCCACCGCCTACGAGGCCGCCGCCCTGATCAAGATCCGCGGCGCCCACCACCGCGGCGACATCGCGCTGAAGGCGGCCGAGCAGGGCTGAGCGCGGCCGGGCGGTACGGCCGGGCGGTACGGCTCGCGCCGCGCCGCCCGGCCGGAGGCCGCCGCCCTTGTGAACCTCCCGGCCCGCGGCCGCGTCTGATCTCGGATGGACCGAGACGAGCTGACCGACGCGGAACGCCGCGTCTGGGACGCCTGCCCGAGCGGCGGGACCGTCGCGTTCGACGGCGGCGAGACCGTGCGCGCCGAAGTGATCAAAGCGCTGCTGCTGGGCGCGGTCGAGCCCGCGCCCGGCCACTACCCGGGCGTGCGGCTGCGCGGGGCCCGGATCACCGGGCGGCTCGACCTCGACGGGACGCAGTTCGACACGCTGCTGGACTGCCGCGACTGCGTCTTCGAGGACACCGTCAGCCTCGCCGAGACCAGCCTGCGCACGCTGCGCATCGCGGACAGCCGCCTCCGGGCGTTCAAGGGGGCCCGGCTGCGCGCGACCGGGCTCGTCTCGCTGACGGGGTCGTCCATCGACGGCGCCCTGCGGCTGGACCACGCGCGGCTGGAGAGCGAGGTCCGGCTGACCGGCGTCGCGGCCGACCGGGTGGAGGCCCACAACGTCGAGGTCCAGGGCACGGTGGAGGCCACCGAGATCACGGTCCGGCGCGACTTCAACGTGCGCAGCGGCCGGATCGCCGGTGACCTCATCCTGACGGAAGGCCGGTTCGGCGGCCCCGGCGCGGAGGTCTCGCTGGACGGCGACGCGGTCAGGATCGAAGGGCGGCTCCGCGCCGAGGGCACCCGGTTCACCGGCGCCGTCCGGCTGCGGAGCGCGCACGTGGGCGGCACGGTGACGTTCTCCCGGGCCCGGCTGGTGTCGCCCGGTCACGCCGCGCTCAACGCGGGCGGCCTCACGGTGGGCGGAGGGGTCTTCTGCTGGCAGGGGTTCAGCGTCAAGGGCGCGATCCGGCTGATCGGCGCGCAGATCGCGGGCAACCTGACCTTCGACGACGCCCGGTTCGACCATCCCCAGGGCAACGCACTGAACCTGAACTCGGCGGCGTGCAGCGAGTTCACCGCCGTCAACCTGCGCGTGGCGGCGGGCGAGATCAGCATGCGCAACACCCGGATCGACGGCCTGCTCCGCCTGGACGGCGCCGAGCTCCGCAACGCCGGCGGCCGCCGCGCCCTCGCCATCGACCACGCCGAGCTCGGGCTGGTCTCGCTGTACCGGCTGCGGGCGCACGGGGAGGTGATGGTCCGCGCGACGCGCGTCAAGGTGCGGCTGGTCCTCACCAAGGCCGTGCTGCGCAACCCGCGGGGCGTGGCGCTGCGCGCCTCCAACACCGAGATCGGCGCGGACCTGAACGCGCGCGGCCTCACCGCCGAGGGGGAGGTCAGGCTCAACGGGATGCGCGTGGGCCAGCACGCGGACCTCGCCGGCGCCCGCCTGTCCGGGGACGTCGCGCTGGACGCCCACGGGATGGCGGCGGGCGAGCTGTCGCTGCTGCCCGGCGCTCCCGTCGAGGGCAAGGTCGTGCTGACGCACGCGCGCATCGGCGTGCTCCGCGACGATCCGGCCCGCTGGCCCGCCGCGCTGGACACCGACGGCCTCACCTACCAGGCGCTGGAGCCCCGCCTGCCCGCCGGGCGGCGGCTGGCCTGGCTGAGCGGCGACCGCAACGGCTTCGAGTCGCAGCCCTACGAGCAGCTCGCCTCGCACTACACCTCGCTCGGCCTGCACGCCGACGCGCGGAAGGTCCTGCGCGCCAGGGAGCGCCTCCGGCTCGACGGCGAGACCCCGCTCATCCGCTTCTGGGGCAGGCTGCAGGAGCTGACCACCGGGTACGGCTACCAGCCCTGGCGGTCGTTCCTGTGGCTGGCGGCGCTGGTGACCGTCGGCGGCGTGCTCTACGGGGCGCACCCGCCGGCCCCGCTCAAGGCCGACGAGGCGCCGCACTTCAACCCGGTGGTCTACACCCTCGACCTGATGATCCCGATCGTCGACCTGGGGCAGCAGCGCGCGTTCAACCCGGCCGGGGCCTACCAGTGGCTGTCGTACGCGTTCGTCGCGGCGGGCTGGGTGCTGGCCACCACGATCGCCGCGGGCGTGGCCCGCAACATCAACCGGCGCTGACCCCTGCGGCGGGGCGCGGAACCGGGCGGGGACGCCCCCGGTACCCGGCCCGTCCCCGAGCATCCCGGGCCACCTGGAAGAATCAGAGGGTGATTGAGCGCTACACCCTCCCCGAGATGGGCCGCGTCTGGAGCGACGCGCACAAGTACGAGCTGTGGTGCAAGGTCGAGACCCTGGTGGTCGAGGCCCACGCCGCGGCCGGCACGATCCCGGCGGAGGTGGTGGAGCCGGTCCGCAACGCGCCGCCGCCCACGCCGGAGGCCGTGCACGAGATCGAGGCCGTGACCCAGCACGACGTGATCGCGTTCCTGTCGGCCTGGGCCGACAACACCGAGCCCCGCGAGGCGGCCCGGTACGTGCACTTCGGCATGACCTCCTCCGACCTGCTCGACACCGCGCTGGCCCTCCAGCTCGTCGAGGCCACCGACATCCTGCTGGCCAAGGCCGACACCCTGGTCGCCACGCTGCGCGACCACGCGCTGGCGCACCGCGCCACCCTGCGCGTCGGCCGCACGCACGGCATCCACGGCGAGCCGGACGTGTGGGGCCACCGCGTCGCCGACTTCGCCTTCGGCCTCGCCCGCTCGCGCGACCGGCTGCGCCGGGCCCGCGAGGCGGTCGGCGTGATGGCGATCTCCGGCGCGGTCGGCACCTACTCCAACATCGACCCCGAGATCGAGCGGCACGTCGCGCGCAAGCTGGAGCTGAAGCCCGCCGACGTGTCCACCCAGGTGGTGCTGCGCGACGGCATCAGCGAGTGGGTGTCCAGCCTGGCGATCATGGCGACGGTGCTGGAGGCGATCGCGCTGGAGGTGCGGCACGGGCAGCGCACCGAGGTGCGCGAGCTGTGGGAGCCGTTCGGCAAGGGGCAGAAGGGCTCCTCGGCCATGCCGCACAAGAAGAACCCGATCATCTCCGAGCGGCTGGCCGGCATGGCGCGGATCGTGCGGGCGCAGATCGTCCCGGTCATGGAGGGCATCCCGCTCTGGCACGAGCGCGACATCTCGCACTCCTCCACCGAGCGCATCGCGCTGCCGGACGCCTCGGTCGCGCTGGACTACATGCTGAACCTCACCAACCGGCTGATGTCGGGCCTGGTGGTGGACGCCGACCGGATGCGCGCCAACCTGGACTCCACCGGCGGCCTGATCTACACCTCCACCGTGCTGCTGGAGCTGGTCGAGGCCGGGATGTCGCGCGACGACGAGGCGTACCCGCTGGTCCAGCAGGCCGCGATGGAGACCTGGGAGACCGGGGTCCCGTTCCGCGAGACGCTGCGCAGGCGCGCCGCCCAGTGGAACGACGGCGCCGGGCTGGCGCTGGACGAGGCGCGCCTGGACGAGGTGTGCCGCCCCGAGCGGTTCGTGGAGCGGCTCGCCCCGATGTTCGAGCGCCTCCAGGCCCTGGTCTGATCCGCCCGCCCCGAACAGGAGAGCCGTGCCCGCCACGCTGACCGAGCTGACCGTGTACCCGCTCAAGAGCGGGGGCGGCACGGCGCTGTCGCGCGCCGACCTGCTGCCGACCGGGCTGCGGTTCGACCGCGAGTTCATGCTGGTCGACCCGGAGGGGCGGTTCCTGTCCCAGCGGGAGATCGCCGCCATGGCGCGGATGCGGCCGGTCTACGACGGCGCGGAGCTGACCGTGCGCGCCGACGGCCGCGAGCCCCTCGTCCACGAGCCCGTGGACGAGGGGCCCGTCCTGGACGTCACCGTGCAGCGCGCGCGGTGCCAGGGCGTCGACCAGGGCGACCGGGCGGCCGCCTGGTTCGCCGACCTGCTGGACGTCGAGTGCCGCCTGGTGCGCTTCACCGGGCGCCGGGCGACCTCGCGCGGCGGCGGCCGGGTCGCCTTCGCCGACGGCTACCCGCTGCTGGTGATCTCCGTGGAGTCGCTGGCCGACCTGAACGGGCGGCTGCCCGAGCCGCTGCCGATGAACCGGTTCCGGCCCAGCCTGGTGATCGCGGGCCTCGGCGCCTTCGGCGAGGACCGGGCGCGCCGGATGCGCATCGGCGCCGGGCCGGACGCCGTCGAGATCGAGCTGGTCAAGCCGTGCGCCCGCTGCGTGATCACCACCACCGACCAGGAGACCGGCGAGCGCGGCCGCGAGCCGCTGCGCACGCTGGCGCGCTACCGCACCATCGACCGGGGCATCCGCTTCGGCCAGAACGCGGTGCCGCGCGCGCCGGGCACGCTCACGGTCGGCGACCCGGTCGAGGTGCTGGAGACGGCCGGCTGAGCCGTCCGGCCGCTCAGCCGACGACCTCGCCGGTCTCCTTGCCGTACTGGTCGCGCATCGCGGTCGGCACGATCTCGACCGACACCCCGGGCAGCGCCGGCACCGGCCGCACGCCCGCCTCGGGCACCAGCGCGGCGACCAGGTCGTCCAGCGCGTTCTGCGGCACCGCGACCGCCAGCGCCCCCTCGTCCAGCTCGCGCAGCGCCGGGGTCTCCTCCGGCTGGAAGTACAGCGCCGAGTCCTCGGCCTGGAGCAGCAGGTCGCGGCCGAACGGCAGGCGTCCGCGCAGCGCCTGCGCGACCGCCGGCGCCTGGAGCGCGCCCACCTTCAGCGTCGCGGTCGCGCCGTCGCGCTCCCAGCCCGCCGTGGTGACGTACAGGGCGCCGGAGCTGGAGCCGTCGCGCCCGATCCCGGCCTCGACCGCGGCGACCAGCCCGGGGTCGGTCAGCAGCGAGCCGCGCCGTGGGTCGGTGACGTGCAGGGGCGTGCGGGGTTCGAGCAGGTCCAGCACCCCGTCGGTGTTCCAGCGCTGGGTGGCCTCGTACTCGTCGAGGGTCAGCCCCACCACCTGGAGGAAGTCCACGGTGCCGTGCGGGGTGTCGATCCGGCCCAGCTCGGGGTCGCGGACGAAGGCGAGGGCGCGGATCTCGCAGTCCTCGCGGTCGGCCTCGATCGGGCCGTTGATGTTCATGTGGTGGCCGGGCTCGAACCAGTTGCCGGAGCCGAAGACGTAGCGGCCGAGGTTCTGCAGGAGGTTGAGCGCCCAGGCGGGCGGCGCGTCGTCGGCCGGGCCGCGGGCGACCCGGAAGGTGAACTCGAAGCCCCAGCCCGACTCCTCCGGGTTCTCGGAGGACTTGTCGTACAGCTCGCTCATCCCGTACGACACCAGGTGCCAGTGCGGGACCGGCTCGGCGCGCTCGTACGCGCTGATCCCGTCGAGGGGGTCGGGCCCGCCGAGCGCCCATTTGTGGACGGTGCCGTAGTGCACCGGCTCGGTGTCCCCGTAGAGCCGCCGGCACGCCTGGTCGATGGCGTCCCAGCCCGGCGCGGCGTCGTCGAGTTCCTCTTCCATGGCACTTCACCCTAGACCTGTCCGAAAGGCCACATCCCGCTATTGGCGCAGCCGCCTCCGCCCGCGTCCGGCGGGCTCCGGCCGGGCGGGCGCCGAACAACTTCGCCGGCGATCCGAACCTTTGACCCCCCGATCGGCATCTCAATGATCAGACTGCGGCGCGACGCGCGCGCGGCGGCCGCCTCACCCCCGGTGCGGTGGTTTACTGGGGTCGCGTTGGCACTGAGGGGACACCTTTTCGGCGCGCTCGGCCCTGGTGGCCCGCCGTCCCGGCACGGGACGGCCGTGCGGTCCCCGTGAACGGTTTGCGACGTACACCGCACTGAAGGAGTCACACGGCATGAGCATGGGCAGCGTAGGCCAAGAGGTTCGCTACCGCGTGCGCGGCGGCCACCGGCTGCACGGCACCGTCTTCGTCCAGGGGGCCAAGAACGCGGTCCTGCCCATGATCGGCGCCTCCCTGATGGCCAGCAAGGGCCGCACGGTGCTGCGCAACGTCCCGATCATCGAGGACGTCAAGCGCGCGGTGGAGCTGGCCCAGGCCATCGGCGCCAAGGCCGAGCTGCACGAGGCCGAGCGCACGCTGGTGATCGACGCCTCCTCGCTGTCCAGCCCGGTGCTGCCGGCCGACATCGCCGCGCGCTTCCGCGGCTCGTTCCTGTTCGTCCCCGCGCTGCTGCACCGGCTCGGCGAGGCGATCATCGAGGGCGTGGGCGGCTGCAACCTCGGCAGCCGCAACCTGGACTTCCACTACAACGGCTTCAAGCGGATGGGCGCCACCGTCACCGAGCAGGTGGCCGACAACGGCGAGGGCGTCATCCACATCAAGGCCGGCGACCTGCGCGGCGGCACGCTGTACTGCGACACCCCCTCGCACACCGGCACCGAGAACCTGATCATGGCGGCCGCGCTGGCCCAGGGCACCACGCTGATCAAGAACGCGGCGCTGGAGCCCGAGGTGCTGGACAACATCAAGATCCTGCAGGCCATGGGCGCCCGGATCACCGGCGGCGGCACCGGCTTCATCACCGTCGAGGGCGTGGACGAGCTCACCGCCGTCGAGCACACCGTGATGCCCGACCGCATCGACGCCGGCGTGTTCGTGATGGCCGCGGCCATCACCGGCGGCGACCTGAACCTGGTCGGCGCGTCCCTGGAGCACCTCGGGGTCGCGGCCGACAAGCTGGAGCAGATGGGCGTGGAGTTCCGCCAGCAGGGCGCGGTGCTCCAGGTGCGGCGCGAGCGCCCGCTGCGGCCGATCAACGTCATCACCGACGAGTACCCCGGCTTCGCCACCGACCTGCAGTCGCCGATCATGGCGCTGTCCTGCCTGGCCGACGGCCCGTCCTACATCTACGAGCGCATCTTCGACGGCCGCTTCAAGCTGGCCGGCGAGCTGGCCAAGATGGGCGCCGACATCGAGGTGGACGGCAACCGCGCCAAGGTCAACGGCCCGAACGCGCTGCGCGGCGCCGAGGTCGAGGCGCACGACCTGCGCTG
This sequence comes from Spirillospora sp. NPDC050679, assembly GCA_044456955.1. Taxonomy (GTDB): domain Bacteria; phylum Actinomycetota; class Actinomycetes; order Streptosporangiales; family Streptosporangiaceae; genus Spirillospora. Next base: position 634,841 of record JBITGK010000002.1, read on the forward strand.
CGGCAGCGCGCTGGTGCTGGCCGGGCTGGCGGCCGCGGGCGAGACCACCATCACCTCGGCCTACTACCTCGACCGGGGCCACGCGCACACCGCCGAGCGCCTGTCGCAGCTCGGCGCCGACATCGAGCGTGTGACGGGCTGATCCTTCTCAAAAGACATTGAATTACCCATACGACCGCGAAGTGGACTAACGGTCAGAGCGGCAGAAAATCACCAGGTCAGCGCGGACCGGCGGGTCCGCCCGGATCGCTCGACTTTCCGGTCCGCGCGGAGGCGGGTCGGCCGAATTTCGGCCAACGGGTAAACCAAACGGACGCCGCAGGGGTCTCCTCAGTGCGCATCAGCGCCACGGGGGACCCCTCGCGGCGTTTTCGGGTCTTGTTTTTCAACTTCGGACGACCCAAGATGCAGGATCAAGGCTGGCCGAATGGTGACAAATTACTGACCAAGGGGTCGCGTAGGTTACTTTTTCGCCGCACTCTTGATTCGATTTCGCGTCTGGGCGTCACACACGGTCGCCCTGACCCGATCTGCCCACTGAGGAACGAATCGCACGGGAACTGCGGTGCTGGGTCAGAAGGCAGGGGCGACAAGCCATGAGTCAACGGTTGGGCGGAGCGTGCGCGAACGCATGGCCGGGGGAGGACCCTCGCCACCATTCCGGATGGGAAGCGAGCGGCCGGTGACGGCCGCGCGGACGGGGTCGGTGACGCCCGACCTCACGATCGGAGTCGTCGGGCCGCATGACCTGGTCGAACGGGTCATGCTGATGGGCCACGGCCCCACACCGGTGCCGAGCCGGCTGGTGGCCGCGGCCTACCGCGACGAACAGGAGGCGGCCGACAAGGTCGTCCGGCTGGGATCGGGGGTGGACGTGTGCCTGTTCGCCAGCCCGGTGCCCTACGACTTCGCCCGGAAGGCGGGCGTGCTCACCATGCCCGCCACCTACGTCCCGCTGAACGGCGCGGCCCTCCAGGGCGCGCTGCTGCGGGCGTCGCTGGACGACCGGTTCGACCCGGCGCGGGTGAGCATCGACGTGCTCGGCCGGGCCGAGGTCGAGGAGGCCTACGCGGAGATCAGTCTGGGCACCGAGCAGGTGCACCTGCGGGAGGAGGCGGCCGGCCCGGGAACACTGGCCGCCTTCCACGAGCGCCTGTGGCGGCGCGGCGCGACCACGGTCGCGATGACGTGCGTGCACGCCACGGCCGAGCGCATGGAGATGGCCGGCGTGCCGACCATCCGGGTGCGCCCGACCGGGGCGGCCATCCGCAGCTCGCTGCAGACGGCGGCGCTGCTGGGCGCCCACCACCGGCTGGAGGAGTCGCAGCTGGTGGTGGTGCTGGTGGACGTGCCGACGCTGCGCGAGACGCCGCGCCGGGTCACCCCCCGGTACTGGCGCGACGAGCTGAAGCTGGCGCTGCACCGGGTGCTGCTCCAGGAGGCCCACCGGATGAACGCCTCGGTGTGGCCGCTGGACGACCACAGCTACCTGGTCATCGCCACCCGCGGCTCGGTCACCGCGACCACCGAGGGCTTCCGCACCCCGCCGTTCGTGGAGCGGGTGCGCGAGGAGCTCGGGCTCGCGATCGAGGTCGGCATCGGCATGGGGCGCACCGCGCACGAGGCCGAGTCGCACGCGCGGGCGGCGCTGGCGCGGTCGCAGAGCTCGCAGCGGGCCCAGGGCTTCGCCCTGGACCGCGACGGCCGGGCCCTGGTGCCCGCGCCGCGCACCCCGCCGCGGGCGCAGCCGCAGGCCAAGCCGAAGGGCCTGGAGATCCTGGCGCGGCTGGCCGACAAGCTCGGCGACCAGGAGCAGCCGCTGATCGTGGACGCGGAGAACGCCGGCAAGATGCTCGGCGTCACCCCGCGCACCGCGCGGCGGCTGCTGCGGACGCTGGTGGAGGAGGGCCTCGCCTGGCCCCTGCCGCCCAACCGCACGCCGCAGCCCGGTCGCCCGCGCCAGCTCTACCGGCTGATCGTGGAGAAGCTGGGGCCCAAGGCCGCCACATAGCCGGTCCCGGCCGCGTGAGGGCGGCGTGACGGCGCGCGCGCCGTCGCGCCGCCCCGGCCTGCCCTCGTCCGGCCGGTCCGTGCGGCCCGGCCGGTCCGGCTAGTCGCGGTGCGGGAACGCCTCGGCCGCCGCGAGGAACTCGTCGTTCTCCTCCGGCGAGCCGATGGAGACCCGCGCGCCCTCCCCCGGGAACGGCCGCACGCTCACTCCCCGCGCGTCGCACGCGGCGGAGAACTCCATCGTGCGCTCACCGAGCCGCAGCCACACGAAGTTGGCCTCGGTGGGGGGCACGGTCCACCCGGCCGCCAGCAGCGCGTCACGGACGCGCTCACGCTCCTTGACGGTGCCCTCGACCCGCTCCAGCAGCTCGCCGGTCGCCGCCAGCGACGCCACCCCGGCGGCCTGGGCGACGGAGTTGACGCTGAAGGGCAGGTAGGTCTTGCGGATCGCCTGGGCGACCTCGGGGTGCCCGACCACGAACCCGATGCGCAGCCCGGCCAGCCCGTACGCCTTGGAGAAGGTGCGCAGCACGACCACGTTGGGGCGGTCCCGGTAGAGGGTGAGGCCGTCGGGGACGTCCTCGTCCCGCACGTACTCGCGGTACGCCTCGTCCAGCACCACCAGGCAGTCGGCCGGGACGCGGTCCAGGAACGCCTCCAGCTCGGCGCGCCGCACGATCGTGCCGGTCGGGTTGTTGGGGTTGCAGACGAACACCAGCCGCGTGTTCTCGTTGAGGGCCTCGGCCATCGCGTCCAGGTCGTGGGTCTCCTCGCGCAGCGGCACCTGCACCGACGTCGCGCCCGACAGCCCGACCAGCAGCGGGTACGCCTCGAACGAGCGCCACGCGTAGACGATCTCGGCGCCCGGCTCGGCGACCGCGGCCAGCAGCATCTGCGTCACCCCGACCGAGCCGCAGCCGACCGCGACGTGGTCGGCGGGCACGCCGTACTTGGCGGAGATCGCCTCGATCAGCGCGGTGGCGTTGTTGTCGGGGTAGCGGTTGACGTCGCGCGCGGCCCGTTCGATCGCCTCCTGCACCGACGGCAGCGGGCCGTGCGGCGACTCGTTGGACGACAGCTTGAACGAGCGGCCCTCGGGCGACACCACGACCTTGCCCGGCTTGTAAGCCACGAACCGCTCCAGCACGGAGCGGAAGCGGACCGGAGTGGTCTGGTCTGCGGTGACCTCGGACAACGTTGTCCTCCCAAAGACGGGGCGGGGATGCTCCCAGCCTACTGATCCGAACTTTGCCGCATCAGCCAGCAGACGGCCACAATCCGGACGAACTCCCAGTCCCGGGTGTCGTCCGGCCACCAGCCGCGCCGGAAGGCGTCCTCGGCGAACCCGTGCAGGTAGCCCATCAGGGCCTCCGCCCCGAGCCCGGGCACCTGCTCGCGGAGGGCGGCCACGTGCTGGTCCACCGCCGCCGCCAGCCCCGGCGAGCAGGCCATCTCGGCGACCCCGGCGGCCCCGATGTCGCGGACGAGCAGCCCCAGCTCTTCGGACAAATCGCTCATAAAGGCAAAAGCTAGCAATTACTAGTTCATGCCCCGTCCACCGGCACGCCCCCCGCGCACGGGGTCAGCGGGGCATCGCCGCCACGGCCGCGCGGGCGATCGTGCGCGCCCTGTCCTTGCAGGACGCGGCCGGGTTCTCGGCGCCGCCGAGCTCCACCTGCACCTGGAGGTTGCCGTCGCGCACCGTCAGGCTGCAGTTCTCGTCGTAGGCCAGGCTCCTGTCCCAGAACGCCTCGTCGGCGAGCCCGGACTCGCGCTCCTCGCCCTCGGCCCTCTCGCCGAACTCCTTGCGCTGGCGGTCGGTCCCGTTGCCCTGGCTCCCGATACTGCGCTCCAACTGCCAGGTGACGGTCGTGTGCGCCTTCGGCTCCCCGTACGCGACCTCCCCGGCCTTGGGCGAGGCCACCCAGAAGCAGGTGGTCTCGGCGTCCTCGGTCCGCTCGTTGTAGGCGTCCTTGTCGGCCTTGCGCGGCGGCAGCGGCAGCTTCGGGGCGGCCTCCGAGCAGATCGGCGCCTTGGTGTACCTGTCGGGGGCCGACGAGCCGGACGGCGAGACGCCGCCCGCCGACGCGCCGCCGGAGGTCACGGCGTACAGGACGGCGGCGGCGACCAGGGCCAGCGCCCCGGCTCCGCCTGCGAGGAGGGCGGTCGGCGGTCGGCGGCGTCCTGCGGGCCCGCCCGCCGTGGACGCGCCCGGGTCCGGCGGGGCACCGCCGGGGGCGATCCTGGTGGGCGCCTGCTCCGCCACGCGCGTGGGCGCCTGGACGCGCCCGGCCGGCGCCAGCGTGCGCTCCGGGTCGCCCAGCAGCTCGGCGATCGCGGTCTGCCGCGCCCGCGCCATCTGGTGGACGCGCTGCGGCCAGCGCGGCGACGCCGGTGGGACCGGGCCGATGAGGTCGCGCAACCGCGCGGGCGTGGGCCGGGCGGCGGGGTCCTTGGCCAGGCACGCCGCGACGATCGGGCGCAGCGCGGGCGGCACGGCGCTCAGGTCGGGGTCGGCGTGCACGACGTTGTAGAGGGTCCGCGCGGTGGAGGCTCCGGCGAACGGGCTGGCGCCCGTCGCCGCCAGCGCCAGCACCGCGCCGAGCGAGAACACGTCCCCGGCCGGGGACGGCTCGCGCCCGTCGGCCTGCTCGGGCGACATGAACGCGGGCGACCCGACGACCCAGCCGGTGCGCGTGAGCTCGGTGCCGCCCTCGGCCTCAGCGGCCCGCGCGATGCCGAAGTCGATGACGCGGACGCCGTCCTCTGCCAGCAGCACGTTGTCGGGCTTGAGGTCGCGGTGCACCAGGCCGGTGCGGTGGATCTCGGTCAGCGCGGCGGCCAGGCCCGCCGCGAGCGCCCGCACGGCCGGTTCGGGCAGCGGGCCGAGGGCGTCCACCACCTCGCCGAGCGACGGCCCGGCCACGAACGCCGAGGCCAGCCAGGGCGCCGGCCCGTCCGGGTCGGCGTCCATCACCGCCGCCGTGTAGGCCCCCGACACCTTGCGGGAGGCGTCCACCTCGCGGCGGAAGCGGGCGCGGAACCCGGCGTCGGCGGCCAGCCGGGCGTGGATCTGCTTGACCGCGACCAAGCGGCCGTCCGGCGCGACGCCGAGCAGCACCCGGCCCATGCCGCCCCGGCCGACCTCGGCGAGCAGGCGGTACGGCCCGGCCTGGCGGGCGTCGGTGTCGCGCAGCGCCCTCACCGCCGCACCGCCCGCACCGCGTTCTGGGCGAGCGCGCGGGTGTCGGCCTCGCACGCGCCCTCGGGGAACCGGTCGCCCTCCAGGGCGAGGAAGACCGTCAGGTTGACGTCCCGGACGTAGAACACGCAGTTGTTGTCGCTCAGGGACCGCTCCGTCATCAGCCAGTGCGCCTCCTCCGCGTAGGCGACGTCCTTCTCCCGCCTGCTCTTGCCCCGGATGTAGAGCCCCTCGTGGCGCTCCTTGGCCTGCTCGGCACCGGTGCCGGGCCCCTTGCCGGTGTGGAACGCCTGCCAGTAAACGACGATCTTGTCGCCGGTCCGGCTGACCCAGTCGCAGCCGCTCTGCAGGCTCGTGTAGTCCCCGCCCCGGTAGACGAGGTTGTCAGATCCCTTGCCGTACAGCCGGAACCCCTCCGGGACGCGCATGGCGGCGGTGGCCTGCTCGCAGTTCGGCAGCCGTCCGATGTAGCGGTCGCCTACCTGCGACAACGGTTTTCCGCCGGGCGTCGGGGTCTCGTCCGGCACCACCGGCCACAGGATCGACGGCACCCCGTTCTCGTCCTTGTCGCCCAACACGATCGCACCGCCGAGAGCGGCGGCGAGCAGCAGCCCGACCCCGCCGAGCGCCGCCGCGATCCTCGGCCCGCGCCGCCGCTCGCGGGCGGGCCGCCCGTACTGCACGCCCGGCTCGGCCGGCTCCATCCGCGGCACCGGGGCCTCCACCAGCCGCGCGACCTCGGCCCGCTGGCCCGCGACGAGCCGGTGCACCGCCTCGGGCCAGGGCCGCGCCGCCGGCGGGACCGGACCGATCATCTGGAGCGCCTGCTGCGGCGTCGGGCGCGCGGCGGGGTCCTTGGCCAGGCACGCGGCGGCGATCCGGCGCAGACCCGGCGGCACGGCCCCGAGGTCGGGTTCGGAGTGCACGATCCCGTAGAAGACCTGCGGCGCGGATCGGCCGGGGAAGGGCCCCTTGCCGGTGCAGGCGGTGACCAGCGTCGCGCCGAGCGCGAACACGTCGGAGGCGGGGGTGAGGTCCCGGCCCTCCACCTGCTCGGGCGACATGAACGCGGGCGACCCCACCAGCGCGCCGGTGCGGGTGATCCGGGTCTGCCCGCCCTCCTCGGCGGCCCGCGCGATGCCGAAGTCGATGACGCGCACGCCGTCCTCGGCCAGCAGCACGTTGGACGGCTTGAGGTCGCGGTGCACCAGGCCGGCCCCGTGGACGTCGAGCAGCGCCCGCGCCAGCCCGGCCGCCAGCCGGCGCGCGGCGTCCTCCGGCAGCGGCCCGGCGTCGTCGAGCACCTGCCGCAGCGACGGCCCCGGCACGAACTCCGACGCCAGCCAGGGCATGGGGGCCTCGGTGTCGGCGTCGACCACGGCGGCGGTGTAGGCCCCCGACACCCGGCGGGACGCCTCGGCCTCCCGCCGGAACCGCGCCCGGAACGCCTCGTCCTCGGCGAACTCCTCGTGCACCTGCTTGACCGCGACGAGGCGGCCGTCCCGCCCGACGCCGAGCAGCACCCGCCCCATCCCGCCCTGGCCGAGCGCGCCGACAACCCGGAACGGACCCACCGTCTCCACCGTCACGCGACAGGACACTACAAACAAGACTGTTCTTTTGTCGGCCCCCGCGCGGTGTCGGCTGCGCCACTCCGGGCGGCGGCTCAGCCGGTCGGGAGGGCGGCCTGCTCGGGGCGGGGGCGCAGCATCGGCGGGCGCAGCTGCTCGGCGTCGCCCCGGACGTACAGGCGCGCGGGGCGGCCGCCGTCGCGGGTGGTGGTGTGGCCGGTCGGGATCAGGAAGCGGTCGGCGCCGGTGACCTTCCGGTGGAAATTGCGCGGGTCCAGCGGGGTGCCCCACACGATCTCGTAGACGCGGCGCAGCTCGGCCACGGTGAACTCGGGCGGGCAGAACGCGGCGGCGAGGGAGGTGTACTCCAGCTTGGCGCGCGCCCGCTCGACGCCGTCGCACAGGATGCGCCGGTGGTCGAAGGCGGGCTTGTCGCGGCGCATCAGCACGTCCACGTCGGCCCACAGCACCTGCGCGCGGCTGGAGGCGGGCAGGTCGGGGGCCAGCCCCAGGTAGGCGACGCTGACCACGCGCTGCCGGGGGTCGCGGTCGGGGTAGCCGTAGGTGGCCAGCTGCTCCAGGTGGATGCGCACGTCGGCGAGGCCCGCGCGCTCGGCCATCAGCCGCGACGCGGCGGCCGGGAGGTCCTCGTCGAGCTGGATGAAGCCGCCCGGCAGCGACCACGCGCCGTCGTAGGGGGCCCGGTCGCGCCGCCACATCAACGCGCTGAGCCGCTGCTCGCGCACGGTGAGGACGACGAGATCGACGGTGACGGCGAGCCGGGGCACGGACATGCCCCAACGGTACCGACTGGGGAACGGCGACGGGCCGCCCTCGCGGACGGCCCGTGCGCACCTCGCGCCCCCTGGACGGTCAGGCTTCGCGCGGCCCCTCGACCGGGGTCGTCTTGTCCAGCGCGGCGGCGGCCGGGACGTGCCCGTTGTGCGGGTTGTCCTGCCCGCTGACGTTCGACAGCAGCGAGCGGGCCAGGCCGAGGCCGGTGCCGCCCAGGGTGAGGGCCTTGGCGAGCAGGTCCTCCACGCCGTCGGCGCCGTTCAGCACGACCATGTTGTCCACGTTGCCGAAGACCCTGGCCCCGGCCTCCACGATCTGCGGCCACTGCTCGGCGAGCTGCTGGGCGATGACCGCCTCCTGGTTCTGGGCCAGCGCCTCGGCCCGCGCCTTGATCGCCTCGGCCTCGGCCAGGCCGCGCTTGCGGGTCGCGTCGGCCTCGGCCTCGCCCAGGATGCGGGTGGCCTCGGCCTCCCGCTCGGCCTTGAGCTGGACCTCCTTGGCGGCGGCCTGCGCCAGCGCGAACCGCTGGTCGCGCTCGGCCTCGGCCAGCTTCACCTGCTCGTAGGCGCGGGCGTCGGCGGGCTTGCGGATCTCGCTCTCCAGCCGCTTCTCGGTGCGCTCGGCCTCCAGCTCGGCGTTGCGGGTCTCCTTGAGGATGACCTCCTGCCGGGCCTGCTGGGCGGCCTGCTGGACCTGGCCCTCGTACTCGGCCTTCTTGATCTCGGTGTCCCGGATGACCGCGGCGTTCTCCCGCATGGTCTCCTGCTCGCGCTGGGTGGCCTCCTGGTCGCGCTCGGCCTCGGCGATGCGGGCGGCGGCGGCGACGCGGGCGGCGTGCGGGCGGCCGAGGTTGGTGATGTAGCCGGTCTCGTCGTCGATCTCCTGGATCTGCAGCGAGTCCACGACCAGGCCCAGCTTGTTCATCTCGTCGGCGGCCGAGCTGCGGGTCTCGCCGGTCAGGCGCTCGCGGTTGAGGATCAGGTCCTCGACGGTGAGGCCGCCGATGATCGAGCGCAGGTGGCCGGTGAACAGCTCGTGGATCGCGCCGTCCATCGAGCCCTGCTGCTCCAGGAAGCGGCGGGCGGCGTTGGCGATCGACACGAAGTCGTCGCCGACCTTGTAGATGACCACGCCGCGCACCTTCACCGGGATGCCCTGCTGGGTGACGCAGTTGACCTCCAGGTTGGCGGCGCGGCTGTCCAGCCGCAGCCGGCGGGCCACCTGGAAGCCGGGCAGCACCGAGGTGCCCTTGCCCGTGACGATCTTGAAGCCGAGGCTGTCCACCCCGTCGATCGGCTTGGACTTGGCGCCCAGGCCGGAGATGATCAGTGCCTCGTTCGGCTCGGCGACGCGCCAGACCATCTTGAACAGCACGATCAACACGATGATCGCGACGACGACCGCGATCGGGATGCCGATCAAGGGCATACGGACCTCCTACGGGCTGGGGCGGCCGCCCCGCGCGGCAGGTTCGGGGCCTCGGCCGTTGTGTCACATAGACGCGGGACCGGGACGAACGGTTCAGTCCCTGGCACAGGCGGCCGGATCAGGCCAAACGCCGCCGATCACCCGAGGGCGGGCGCGACGTACACGGTGCGCGGCGGATGGTACTCCACCACGACCACGATGGTGCCCACGCCGATCTCGTCCTGCGGCACCACCGGGTGGGCGTAGAACGCCTCCACCCCGCCGCGGACCGGGATCATGACCTCGCCGACCAGCCCCGGTCCGATCCTCCCGGTGACCCGGCCCTCTTTACCGATCAAGGGGCCTCTCCTTATCGGCTCGGACTGACGGCTGGCACTGCGCTCCCCAGCCTACGGGAGGATCTTGCCGGCCTGCTCGTGCGCCAGCCGGGCCAGCCGCTCGGCCTCGGCGCGGGTGGCGGTGGGGCCGTAGAGGCTGATGGTCGCCAGGTAGCGGCGGCCGCGCAGCACCACGTACCAGGTCCTGGTGTTGGAGCCGCCGGTGGTGGTGGTGACGCCGACCACGCGCGAGCCCTCGCCGATGTCGCCGGGCGGCGGCTCCACCACCGCGTGCTCGGACCACTGCGCGCCCACGCGGGTGCGGAAGGTCTGGCAGCCGGCCGGGACGCGGGCCTTGACCTGCTCCTCGGCCTCGTCGTCGGACATCGCCATCAGCGTCTCGGTGACGTACTGGCTGCCGCTCTTGGTGAAGGTGGCCAGCGCGGCGGGGACGCTCTTGTCCACCTTGCGGCCGGGCTGGGCGGCGGCGCAGCGCGGCTTGTCGAGCCGGACCTCGCGCTGGAGCTGCTCGAAGTTCTGGATGGCCTTGCGGGTGCCGTACTCCCCCGAGTCGGGCTCCCCGGCCCGCTGATAGCCGGGCAGCTCGCGCAGCAGCGCCTGCTTGAGCTGGTCGGAGGTGTAGCCGGTGCCAGCCAGCGCCGCGCGGCCGGTGGCCCGCGCGGGCTCGGCCGCGCCGCCGCCGTCGCCGCCGCAGGCGGTCAGGGCGGCGGCGAGGGCGGTCAGGGCCGCCGTGGTCGGGAGGAACCGGTGCGCCATGTCGGCGACCCTACGGCGCGTCCCGCCGTCACCGGGGGCGGCGACACGCCTTAAAGGCCGCTTGTGCACAAAGGAGGCGCAGTGGGTAGGAGTGCCGTTGCGCTCCGTGACCGGAGCGCGGAACGACACTCGGGGGATAAAAGAGATGTTCCGCAGAATTCTCGTGCTGCCCATGCTGCTGCTGGCGCTGACGGTGTCGGCGGCGTGCGGTGGCGGCAACGACAGGGAAGCCGACACCAGGGGGGCCGCCGGGAGCACGACGACGCCGGCGACCAGCATCACGCCGACCGCGTCGGACTCGCCGGCGGTGTGCCCCAGCGAGCAGACCAAGAAGTTCGCCAAGACGCGCTTCACGGCCGACGCGGGTCTGGCGTTCGGGGCCTTCCACCGCTGGATCTACAAGCCCTACAAGGCGGGCACCTTCAACAAGGGCGCCGAGGGGCGCACCAAGGCGTTCGTGAAGGCGGGCGCGGCGGCGGCGTTCGCGGCCAACCGGCTGAACGCCGCGCGCAAGATGGTCAACGCCGACCCGAAGCTGTGCGGCGTGCTGAAGAAGCCGCTGGACTCGCTGACCAACACCCTCAGCGGCATGGTGGACAGGCTGAAGTCGGGCAACGTCGACCCGTCCGAGATCGGCGCGCTGGGCGGCGCCATCGACTCGTTCAAGGACGACGCGAGCAAGAACGGCGCCGGCATCACCGAGCGCACCCCGCCGTCGCTGAACAACTGACGGCGGGCGGGACCGCGGGCGCGCGGGCGCCGCGGCGGCTCCCGGCCGGAGGGGCCGGGCTACGCCTCGGCGTTCGCGCGTTCGTTGTAGACGCCCGCGAACTCCTGGCCCGACAGCTTCTGGATCTCGGCGACGATCTCGTCGGTGATGGCGCGGCGGGCCTTGGCCGGGGGCAGGTCGCGGTAGTGCGAGAAGTCCATCGGCTCGCCGATGCGGACGGTGGGGCGCGGCCCGAAGAAGCGCGGCCAGCCCGCGCCGATCGGCTGGATCTTCTCGGTGCCGGCCAGGCCGATCGGCAGCACCCGCGCGCCGGAGGCCAGCACCAGCCAGCCCGCGCCGGTGCGGCCCCGGTACAGGCGGCCGTCGGGGGAGCGGGTGCCCTCGGGGTAGATGGCGAACGCGCCGCTGTTGTCGAGGATCTCCACCGCCTGCTCCAGCGCGCCCATCGCCGCGCGCCGCGCGCCGCGCTGCACCGGCACGTGCCCGAGGGTGGTCATGAACCAGCGCACGAAGCGGCCCTTGAGCCCGCGGCCCGCGAAGTAGTCGGCCTTGGCGATGTAGGTGACCGGGCGCGGCACCGCCAGCGGGATGATGAAGCTGTCGATGAACGACAGGTGGTTGCTCGCCACGATCAGCGGCCCGTAGCGCGGCACGTTCTCCACGCCCTCGATCCGCGGCCGGAAGAGCAGGCGCAGGAGAGGGGCGACCACCCGCGACATGAACGTGTAGAACACCTGTCCTCCAGAATTCGGCTCCGCCACTGTAACGTCTGCGCGGTGGCGCGCCGGGTCCGGCGGCGGCCGTTCGCCCCGCACCGCCGCGCCAGGAATGACTACCGCGCAGGTCATGCCGGGGAACGGTGACATATCCCATAAGGATCAGTGGCGCCCGCGAGCCATTATCACGGGACTATTTCTTACCGATTAGTAAGTTCCCCGCGAGTAGGTTTTTCGGGCGGGCGCTTGGAATGCCGGGTGCCATGGGCGATCCTTGGTAACCGGACGGGGGTCGCGGGCTGTCAGGCCGGATCGGGAGGTGGCCCATGGACTTCGACGTTCATCTGATGCACCACGACCGCTGCACGCTGGTGCGGGTGCAGGGCGAACTCGACGTGGTCACGCGCGAGCGCTTCGAGGAGGCCATGCTCGGCGTCGTGGACGTCGGCGCGCCCATGGTCGTGGACATGCGCCAGGTCACCTTCTGCGACTCCACCGGGCTGAACGCCATCGTGGCCGCCAACCGGCGGGCGAACGAGCGCGGCACGCCGATCGCGCTGATCGCGCCGCCGCCGCGGATCGCCCGCATCCTCTACATCACCGGCATCGACCGGTACGTGCCGGTCTACGACACGCTGCGGGCGGCGATCGGGGCCTTCCCCTCGCCCGCCCCCTGAGCGCGGCCCGGGATCAGGAGCACCCCTCGAACTGCGGGACGCTGCGCACCGTGCGCAGCTTGGACTTGGCGAACCACTTGTCCAGCAGCTCCCCCGCCGCGCGCTCCTGGTACATCTCGGTCAGCGCCCGGTTGACGGCCTCGCAGCCCGCCAGGTCGCCCTTGCGCAGCCCGACGCCGTACTTCTCGTCGGTGAACGGCGCGTTCACCATGCGCACCGCCGCGCCGGTCGAGGCCATGCCCGCCAGGATCAGGTCGTCGGTGGAGATCGCGTCCACCTGCCCGGCCGACAGCTTGGTGAAGCACTCGCCGTAGTTGGCGGCCACGACCGGGGTCGCGGCGACCTTGCGCTCCTCGGTGACGCGCTTCCAGGAGTTGGAGCCGGTCACCGCGCAGATCTTGCGGCCCTTCAGGTCGCGCACCCCGGTGACGGCCTTGTCCCCCTCGCGGACCATCGTGTCCTGGTGCGCGACGTAGTAGGGGCCGCCGAAGGTGACCTGGGTCTTGCGCTTGGGCGTGATCGAGTACGTCGCGAAGACCATGTCCACCCGGCCCTCGCGCAGCGCCTTCTCGCGCTGGGAGGACGGGGTGGTGCGGAAGGTGATCCGCTCGGGCGGCACGCCCAGCCTCCCGGCGACGTAGGTGGCCACGTCCACGTCGTACCCCTCGTAGCGGCCGCCCTTCTTCAGCCCCAGGCCGGGCTGGTCGTCCTTGACTCCGATGACCAGCGAACGCTTGTGCACGATCGAGTCGTCCTCGGGGGCGGTCAGGCCGCACCCGGCCAGCACGCCGCCGGTCAGCACGGCGAGGGCCGCGGCGGCCCCCGCGTTGGTGGACACGCGCATCTGCACTCCTCAGCGGAATTCCGCCAGCCGCGGCCGCAGCCCGGCCAGCACCAGCACGGCGATGAGGGCCGCCCCGGCGGGCGGCACGGCGCGCCAGCCGCCCAGCCCGTCGTCGGCCTCGGCGATGGCCCCGGTGAACGCGGCGCGGTGGGCGTCGCTCAGCCGCACCAGCGCCGCGTCGTAGGCGTCGAAGTCGCGGATCGCGCCCCTGTCGCGGCCCATCCGCAGCTTGATCGCCCCGGCCCGGTCGCCCTTGGCGGCCAGCTCGCGGATGCTGCGGTCGTTGCGCAGCACGGTCCGGTAGCCCTCCAGGGCCTGGCCCAGCGCCGCGCCCTCCGGGCCGCCCGGGCCCTGCTTCGCCTCGTCGCCGAAGAAGCCGAGGAAGCGCACGTTCCGGCGGTCGCGCGAGTAGGCGCTCAGCTCCTCCTCCAGCCGCGCGTAGTAGGTCTCCAGGTTGACCGGCTTGCCCGCGCCCGGCTCGACGTAGAGCACCGACAGCGCCTTGTCGAGGTAGACCTGCTCGTAGGTGTCGGCGCGGCCGGGGTCGAGCAGGTAGCGGCTCTCGTCGGCGAACGCGCTGTGGCTGATCGCGCGCGCCCGCGACAGCGCCAGCACCGAGTCGAAGCCGTCCTCCTTGGCGCGCTTGAGGTCGCCCGCCTGCGCCGACAGCATCCCGAACGCGACCGCGACCAGCGCCACCGTCAGCAGCGTCGCCGCCGCGAGCGCCGGGTTGACCAGGCGGCGGAAGCCGCGCGCCAGGTAGACCTGCGCGGCCAGCAGCACCAGCAGCACCAGCGCGCCGGTCAGCGCGACCCAGGCGCGGCCGGTGAGCACCGCCGAGCGCTTGGACTCGTAGGACTGCCGCACGGTCGCGCCGCTGTCCAGCGTCAGGTTGTACGCCTTGGGCAGCAGCTCCAGCTTCATCAGGTCGGTGGCCTGCCGGTAGGTCTTCACCACGTTGTCGGGCAGCTTGCCGGCCTGGTGGTCGGCCTGCCGGTCCAACACCATCGCCTCGCCGACCAGGCGCTCGTAGCGGCCGAGGCCGTCCAGCACGTCCTGCACGTTCTTGCGGCGCTTGGGGTCGTTGCCGGCCAGCTGCGCGGCCTGCACGGCGGCCTGGCCCGCGGCGGCGCGGCGCTGCTCGTAGCGGTTGAGCGAGCCGTCGTAGCCGATGCCCAGCGAGCGCTCGCGGCCGATCAGCAGGATGTCGGCGACCTGCGCGTCCATGTCGCTGAGCGCGAAGTACAGCGTGCCGGTCGCCACGACCTGCGGGCCCGCGTCGTGGCCGATGGTCTGCACGCCGTCGCGGGCGTTGTCGACCGCGACCGTGAGCACCACCGTCAGCACCGCGACGGCGGCGAGCGCGGCGGCCGCGTAGGCGCGCAGCCGCCCCGGGACGGTGCGCAGCCAGCGGCCGCGCGCGAACGTGGTCAGCCGGCCCGCGCGCCGCGCCGGGACGGGCGGCGGCGGCCGGTCGGGCGCGGGCGGGCGGGTGGTCGGCACCGCCGGTTGCCGGGTGGTGGTCATCTCGGGTCCTCCGGGCGCGACGACAGCGTGACGGTGGTCCAGGCGCCCACGTGGATGCGGTCGCCGTCGCCCACCTGGACCGGGGTGTTGACGGCGATCGGCTCGGTGCCGCCGTTCAGCGTGGTGCCGTTGGTGGAGCCGGGGTCCACCAGGTCCCAGGTGCCGTCGGAGCGGGCGCTCAGGATGGCGTGGGTGTGCGAGACGCCGGGGTCCTCCGGCGGCAGGCCGAGGTCGATGTCGGGCGCGATGCCGCGCGAGGCGCTGCGCCGCCCGATCAGCACCTTGCCGCCGAGCAGCGGGACGCGGCGCTCGGGGTAGGCGGGCGGGAACGCCAGCGACGCGGCGTCCGGGCCCTCCTGCGCGAGCACCGAGTCGTAGTAGGCGCGGTCGGCGCTGACCACGGCCGTCCAGCGGGGCGGGCCGGGCGGCGGCTGCTGCGGGACGCGGACGGGCTCGCCGTGCAGGTCGCCGAAGAAGCGCTCCGGGGTGGTGCCCAGCTCGAAGTCGTAGCCGTCCTCCTCGCAGAACCGGCCCGACTTGGGGGTGCCGCAGTTGGGGCAGGTCTCGGCGGAGGCCCCGGGACCGGCGCCCCCCGGCCCGCTCATGGGCGGCGAGTACCACGGCTCCCCGCCTCCCGGGCCGCTCATGGGCGGGGCGCCCGTGCCCCGGCCCGGCGACTCCGACGGCAGGGACAGCTCGGCGCGCGGCGCGCCCTCCATCAGCTCGCCGCACACGTCGCAGAAGTGCGCGTCGGCGGAGGTGTGCCCGTTGGGACAGCGCGGCATGGGTCAGCTCCCGGCGTTCGGCGCGCCCGGCCCCGCCGGGCGCGCGCCGCGGCCGGTCCGCACCGTGCGGACCGAGCGGGTGTCGAGGGACATCTCGTCGGCCTTGTCCACGTCCTTCTTCAGCCGGACCGTGCCCGACTCCTCGTCGATCACGTCCACGACCCGCTCCAGCAGCTCGGCGACCTGCTCGTTGCCGACCTGCTTGGCCAGCACCACCGCGCGGCCGAGCCGGGCGGTGGCGCGGTCCTCGTCGCCCGCGCGGCGCGCCTCCAGGCCCGTCTGCACCGCCTCGGCCAGCTCCGACTGCCCGGTGTGGTGGGCCACGCCCTTGCTGATGCGGGTGGACTTGGCCTCGTCGTCGGTCCACTCGGCCAGCACGTTCACCGGCCCCACGGTGCGCTCGACGGGCGCGGGCCCGCCGCCGGGCAGCACCAGCTTCAGCCACGCGGCGCGCATCTGGCGGCCCACGTCGCCGGGCTGCACCTCCACGCACAGGTGGTAGTCGCGGTCCTCGGTGCCCCACGCGCCGAGCGGGTAGTCGCCGGTCTGCCCGCCGGAGGCCACCCGCCGGTCGGTCAGGTCCTCCACGGTCGGCTCCATCTGCTTCAGGAAGCGGATGCGCGCGGTCTGCGGCGTCCACACCCGCAGCGCCACGTCGGCGACCTCCTTGCCCATCGCCGCCTCGGTGATCTCCCGGAAGCGCGCCTCCAGGTCGGCCGGATCGGGCACGTCCAGGAACGTGCCGAGCAGCGCCGAGGAGATCTTGCGCAGCTCGGCGACCTCCCAGTCGGTGCCGACGCCGAACGCGTCGCACACGAAGCCCCCCGCGCACTGGGCGAGCGCGGCGTCCAGCTCGGCGGCGGTCTCGTGCTGGTTCTTGCCGTCGGTGAGCAGCGTGACGTGCCGGACGTCCGGCCGGTCCTCGGCGAGCAGCCGGTCGGCCAGCCGCAGCCACGTCCCGATGGCGGTGCCGCCGGAGGCGTCCAGCCGCCCCACCGCCGCCCGCGCGGCCTTGCGGGAACCCGCGTCCATCCTGGCGAGGCGCTCCCCGGTCGGGTAGACCATGCGCGGCTGGTTGGCCCCGGCGACCACCGCGAAGCGCACGCCGTCGCGCAGCACGTTCAGCGCCGCCTTGGCCGCCTGCCGGGCCGCGGCCATCTTCCCGCCGTAGGACATCGAGCCGGAGGTGTCGATGACGATGATCTCGGCGGCGTCGGCGGGGCGCCCCGGGCGCGCCGCGCCCGCGGCCCGCACGGTGACCACCGCGTGCATCTCGCGGCCGCCCGCCGGGAGGTAGGGGTTCTGGTCGATCTCGATCGTGAACTCGGGAAGGTCGCTCATCGAGGGGGCTCCCTGGTCGGTTCGGCCGATGGGTAGGGGATCAGCGCCACCGTGACGTTGTCGTGGCCGCCGGCGTCCAGGGCCGCCCGGACCAGGCCCTGGGCGGCGGCCAGCGGCGCGGCGGCCGGGTCGGGGCCGGCGTCCAGCACGGCGGCCAGGTCGGCGGGCTCGGGGAAGTGGTTCCACAGCCCGTCGCTGCACACCAGCAGCACGCCGGGGCCGCGCGGCGCGAACGTCGCCACGTGCGGGTCGACGGTCCCGGCGTCGGCGCCCAGCCACGCGGTCAGCAGGTGGGCGCGCGGGTCGGCCCAGGCGTCCCGCTCGCTCATCGCCTTGCGCGCCACCATCCGCACCGCCCAGGTGTCGTCCCGCGTCAGCGCCTCGCCCCGTTGGACGCGCGCGGCGCCCTCCTGGAGCCAGTAGGCGCGGCTGTCGCCGACCCAGCCCACGGTGATCGCGTCGCCGGTGGCGATCGCCGACACGTAGGTGCAGGCGGGCGCGCTGTGCGGGTCGCCCGCCAGGCCGCCGACCGCGTCGGCGGCGCGGCGGACGGCGGCGCGGGTCGCCTCCTGCGGGCCGGAGCCGACCGCCAGGCGGCGGCCCAGCACCGCCGCGCCGGTCTCGGCGGCCGCGAGCGCCGCCGCCTCCGAGCCGGGGGCCGACGCGACCCCGTCGCACACCACCGCGCACACCGCGCCGGGGGAGGACGTCATCGCGAACGCGTCCTCGTTGCGGCTGCGGCGGCGGCCGATGTCGCTGACCCCGGCGGCGCGGGACGGGCCCGCCGCCACCGCCGGCCCGGCCAGCTCGAACTCCACCCGCTCGCGGCCGCTCGGCTGCCGGAACCCGCACGCCTCGCAGAACCCGTCGGCGCCGATCAGCGGCGCGCCGCAGTCCACGCACCCGGAGGGCGGCACCCAGCCCCGGCCCTCGTGCAGCACGAGCGTGGCGGGCGCCAGCGGCTCGCCCGGACGGGCGCGGCCGCACCCTTCGCAGAAGCGGTCGCGCGCCTGGAGGGCCTCGCCGCATCCGGCGCAGACCGCCAGGACGATGCCGTTCCGGCTCTCGGCGTCCGCTTCCATGGTCAGAACAGCGTCCTCGGGCGGACGGCGTTGGCCCGTTTGACCAGGGCGTGGCGCTCGGCGGGGCTGACGGCCAGTTTGGCGAGCTGCCGGTAGCCGCCCTCCAGCCTGCGGCGCAGCTCCTCCTCCCGGAGCGGGACGCCGAGGACGTCCCCGGCGCCGGTGGCGTGGCCGCCGGGCGCGCCCGCGCGCAGCCAGGCGAGGGCGGCCTCCAGCACCTCGGCGGCGAAGCGGGCGTAGCGCTCGTTGTCCAGACGCAGCGACCGCAGCCTCCGGCCCGCCTCGGCGAGCAGGCCGGCGTTCAGCTCCTCCGGGCGGCGGCCCCGGACGGCGGTGGCGACCGCGCCGAGCTGCGCGGGCACGTAGTGGCTGGAGATGCGCGGCACCGCGTCCAGCTCGCGGCCCGCCGCGCCCCGGTCCCCGGACGCCAGCCGCACGCGCGCGAGCCCGAACGCCGCGCTCACGTAGGTGGGGTCGGTGCGCCACACCAGCTCGTAGTAGCGGTCGGCCTGCCCGGCGTCGCCGCGCAGCTCGTGGCAGAACGCCAGCGCCAGCTTGGGGGCGGTCTCCCCCGGCATCAGGTCGTACAGCTCCTCGAAGATCGCCGCCGCCTGCTCGGCCCGGCCGCCCGCCAGCGCGTGCACGCCCCGGTACCAGTCGATCCGCCAGTCCTCGGGGTGGTCGGCCTCGTACTCGTCCAGCAGCTTGGCGGCCGGGTCCAGGTCGCCCAGCTCGATCCGGGCGCGCGCCGACGCCAGCCGCACCTCCGGCGAGTTGATCGGCGCGGCGTCCAGCGCGGCGGCCAGGTCGCCGGGGTCGCGCGCGGTGAGGCCGCCGAGGAACCCGGCGGCGGGGTCGGAGGCGTAGACCAGCGGCACCGGCAGGGCGGCCGCGGCCGCCGCGGGGGCGAGCGGGGGCAGGACCGCGCCGCCGGGCGCGCCGCCCGCCGCTCCGTTGGCCGCTCCGTTGGCAGGGGCGCCGAGCACGCCGCCCGCGTGCGCGGGGACCACGTCGGTGCCCGCCGCGTGCTGCTCGGGCCCGAACAGCACCGACGGCGCGGGCCGGGGCAGCCCGTCGTCGGTGGCCAGCACCTCGCGCAGCACGCCGGTGAGCTGCTCGGCCATCTCGGCGGCGCTCTGGAAGCGGCGCGCCGGGTCGGGGTGGCAGGCGCGGCGCAGCAGCCGGTAGTACGACTCGTGCCGCAGCAGCAGCGGCACCTCGGCGCGCGGCGGCAGGCTGCGCACGTGGCGGCCGGTGTAGCCCTTGAACGGGAAGCTCAGCACCGCCAGCGTGCGGCCCACGGTGTACAGGTCCGAGCAGACCGAGGGGCCCCGCTCGGAGATCTCGGGGGCCTGGTAGCCGGGCGTGCCGAAGATCGGGCTGTTGACGTCGAAGGCGCGCCGCACGCCGCCGAGGTCGATCAGCTTGAGCTGCTCCTCGGACTGGATCGCGTTGTCGGGCTTGAAGTCGCAGTACAGCAGCCCGACGCCGTGCAGGTAGCCGAGCGCGCGCAGCACCTCCAGCCCGTAGGCGATCACCTGGCCGAGCGGCAGCGCGGCGTGCTCGCCCTCGGCCTTGCGCCGCTGGAGCAGGATGTCCTTCAGCGACTCGCCGCCGACGTACTCCATCACGATGTAGCCGGAGCCGCCGTGCCGCACGAAGTTGTAGATCTTGACGATGTTGGGGTGCTCGACCTCGGCCAGGAACGCCTGCTCGGCGGCGGCCGCGGCCAGCGAGTCGGCGTCGCCGGTGTCGAGCAGGCCCTTCAGCACCACCCAGCGGTCGCTGACGTTCTTGTCGCGGGCCAGGTAGACCCAGCCGAGGCCGCCGTGCGCCAGGCAGCCGAGCACCTGGTACTGGCCGCCGACCAGGTCGCCCGGGTGCAGCTTGGGGGTGAAGGAGAACGGGTGCCCGCAGTTGCGGCAGAAGCCCTCGGTGCGGCCGGGCTTGCCGTCGCGGCCGCGCCCGACCGGCTCGTCGCAGCGGCTGCAGAAGCGGCGGTTCTCCGGGACCTCGGGCTTGTCCATGACCGCCGTGGCGGGGTCGCGGGACGGCACGGGCGGGATCTCGACCAGCCCCGCGCCGAGCATCCCCCGGCGGGCGGAGCCGGTGGAGTCGGAGCCGCCCGAGCCGGAGCCCGAGCCGCGGGTGGCCGTCCGGCCCGAACTCCCGGACCCGCCCGGACCGGGCGGCTTGGAGCCGCCGGTGCCCGTGCGGCGGGGGCCGGGGACGCGGGCGGGCGCGGGGGTGGTGGGGGCGACCTGCCAGGCGGAGGGCGCGGCGAGGGAGACCCCGGCCGCGCCGGAAGGCGCGCCGCCGGGTGCGGCCCCGGACGCGCGGCCCGATGCGTCACCGGACGCGGGACCCGGCACGGCGACGCCACCGGACGTAGCGCCGGGCACGGCACCGCCGCTGGGCGGGCCGGTGCCGGGGGACGGCGTGGCGCCCGATCCCAGGCCCGTCGCCGGAGGCGGCGCGGGCAACGGGGCCATGCCGCACAGATCGCAGAAGCCGTCCTGGACGTCGCCGGAACATCCCGGCTGGGTGCATCGGGTCATCGGCGTGTCCCCGTCCCGTTCTCGCACGCCCTGATCGCGCGCTGGTAGTCCGCCACCGCGGCGGTGGCCCGCCGCAGGTCGCAGGGGGCCGTCCAGAGCAGGTCCCGGGCCTGCCCGTGCAAGCGGGTGAGGCGGTCGTCCTCGGCGAGGCCGAGCCGGGCGGCCTTGGCGCGGTAGGCCTCCAGGCGGCCGCGCAGCTCCGCGCGCCGGTCCAGCAGCCCCTGGGTGAGACGCAGGTGCTCGGCGAGGCGTTCCCGCGCGGCCTCGGCGGCGCGCTCCAGCTCGGCGACGCGTCCCGCCAGCTCGGTCCAGCGGCCGCCCTCGCGCGGCCCGGCCAGGGCCGCCAGGCGCTCGCGCAGCGCCGCCGTCAGCGGCGGGGGCTCCGGCGGGCCGGGCGAGTCGATCTTGGCCAGGACGTCGGCGCGCACCGCGCGGGCGCGCCCCTCCAGCCCGCCCACCTCGGCGATCGCCGCCTCCAGCCGGGCGGCCTGCTCGGCGTAGGAGTCGCGCAGCCGGACCGCCTCGGCCAGCTCCTCGCGCAGCGCCTCGATCGCGGCGCGCAGCCGGTCGAGCCGGGAGGCGTCGGCGCTGCCGCCGCGCACCAGCGACAGCGGGTCGGTGCGCACCACCCGGCCGAGCGCGGTCAGCTCCCGGCCGAGCCGGTCCAGCTCGGGGCGGCGCGTGCCGTCGAGCCGCTGGGCGAGCCGGGCGGTGGCGCGCCAGCCCTCCTCGGCCTGTTCCAGCGGCACCAGCAGGGCCGTCCAGGCCGCGTCGGCCGCCGCGACCACCTCGGCGGCCTGCTCGTAGCACTCCGACATGGCCGTCACGGCCTCGTCCAGCGTGACGCGCTCGCGGGGCGGGCCGAGCAGCGTGCGCTCGCCCAGCGGGATCTCGCCGCCGGGCACCTCCACCGACGTGCCCGCCAGCAGGCCGGTCAGCTCGGTGAGCACGGCGAGGTCGGGCCGGGGGTGGCGGGCGCGCAGCTCGGCGGCGGTGTCCAGCACCTGGCGGTAGACCTCGAACAGCCGCCACAGCAGGGCGACGCGGGCGCGCGCCTCGTCCCAGCGCCGCCGGGTCTCGCCGGTGAGGCCCGCGCCGCTGAGGAGGCGGAAGCCGTCGTGCCGGTCCAGGTCCAGCAGCGCCGCGGCGATGCGGTCCCGCTCGTCGCGCAGCTCGTCCAGGGCGTGGTCGACGCCCTCACGGCTCATGGGCGCGGCGGCGTCGGGCCCGCTCTCGTTCACTGCTACCCCGCGTTCGCTGTCGCGTGTGGTCCCCTGGTGGTCGTCGGTGCGCCGGTCGGCGGGTCCGCCGATGCGGTGTTCCCCGTGGTCGTCCCCGCGTTCGGCCGTTCCCAGCATCGGCCGGACGCCTCCCGTTCAGTGTGATCGGTGACACTTTTCTCGACAAGCGGCTTCTCGGGCGGGGGGAAACGACCGCGGCCGCCCGGGGCGGCCGCCGCTCGCCACTGGCTGGATACCCCGGCCGCGCACGCGACGGCACCTTTGGCCGCCATCGGCCACATGCGCGCCCCTCGCATCCCGGTTCCCACCGGTCCGTGCGCTCAGCAGGGGTTTCACCCGTCACCGCGGTCCCGTGCCGAGAACGCCGCGCCGAAGCGGATTTCCACCCGTTGGCACCGCTCTGACCTGCGCGTCTGAGGCGTTCATCACACCCCGGCCGCTTGTGTGCCGGGAACGTCCTGGTGTGAAGTGACGTTCCGCAGATGAAGCCGTCTCTTGAGAGGAGTTGAGAGTCCGCAGTGTCGGACCCCAGTCATAGACCCGGTGGCCCATGCTGACCGCGGTCCTCGGCGTTCTCGCCGTCCTGCTGCTCACCGCGGCGACCGGATACTTCGTCGCCCAGGAATTCGCGTTCGTGGCCGCCGACCGGGCGCGCCTCACCCAGGCCGCCGACCAGGGGGACGCCGCCGCGCGGCGGGCCCTGAAGGTCATCGGGCGGCTGTCGTTCATGCTGTCGGGCGCGCAGCTCGGCATCACCATGACCACCCTGATCGTCGGGTTCATCGCCAAGCCCGCGCTGGCCGAGCTGATCGAGCCCCTGCTGAGCGTGACCGGGGTGCCCGCCGGGGCCACCGGCGCGATCGCGCTGGCCACCGGATTCGTCCTGGCCACCCTCATCCAGATGCTGCTGGGCGAGCTGTTCCCCAAGAACCTGGCGCTCGCCAAGGCCGAGCCGCTGGCCCGCGCCCTGGCCGCCTCCACGCTGGTCTACCTGGCCGTGTTCGGCCCGCTGATCCGCTTCTTCGACGCCGCCTCCACCCGGCTGCTGCGCGCGGTCGGCGTCGAGCCGGTCGAGGAGCTGCACAGCGGGGCGACGCTGGAGGAGCTGGGCGAGATCATCGACCGCTCCCAGGTCTCCGGCCACCTGCCGGCCGACCTGTCGGGGCTGCTGGAGCGCGCGCTGTCGTTCGGCGACCTGACCGCCGACGAGGTGATGGTGCCGCGCCCGCAGGTGCGCGCGCTGCCCGGCGACGCGACCGCCGCCGACCTGATCGCGCTGATCCGGGAGACCGGCCACACCGCCTACCCGGTGTACGAGCGCGAGGTGGACGACGTGCTCGGCGTCGCGGGCGTCCGCGAGGTCGCCGACGACGCGCTCGACCCCGCCACGCCGCTGCGCGCGATCGCGCGCCCGGCGCTGCTGGTGCCCGGCAGCCAGCCGCTGTACGGCGTCATGGAGCGGATGCGCGACTCCGGCGAGGAGTTCGCGTGCGTGGTGGACGAGTACGGCGGCCTCGCCGGCATCCTCACCTTCGAGGACGTGGCCGAGGAGCTGGTCGGCGAGATCTCCGACGAGACCGACGCCCGCGAGGCCGCGCCGACCTCCTCCCCCGACGGCTCGTGGCTGGTGGACGCGGGCCTGCGCATCGACGAGGTCAACCGGCTGACCGGCCTGGAGCTGCCCGAGGGCGACGCCTACGACACCCTGGGCGGCCTGGTCATGGCCGAGCTGCGGCGGCTGCCGTGCGCGTCGGACCGGCTGACGGTGGACCTCGCCCCCGAGGGCCGCGTCGAGATCGAGGTCGTGGCGGTGGCCCGGCGCGTGGCGGCCAAGGTCCGCCTGCGCGCGGTCACCGGCGGGCCCGCCGTCACCGACGCGACCGGGCCCGGCGGGTTCGGCACGCCGTGCGAGGCCGCCGAGGCCGCCGCGGCCGGGGCGGTGGCGACCTGATGACCACCCTGCTGATCACAGTCCTGCTCCTGCTGGGCAACGGCTTCTTCGTGGCGGCCGAGTTCGCGCTGGTGGCGGCCAACCGCCCGGCGCTGGAGAAGGCCGCTGTGAACGGCGGCCGCCCGGCCGCGGCCGCGGTGGCCGGGGTCCGCGAGCTGTCGCTGATGCTGGCGGGCGCCCAGTTCGGCATCACGATGTGCTCGCTGGGCCTCGCGATCGTCACCGAGCCCGCCTTCGAGCACTTCCTGGAGCCGCCGCTGCACGCGCTGGGCGTGCCCGAGGCCGGGTCCAAGGCGATCGCGCTGGCGGCCGCCCTCGCGGTGATCACCTTCCTGCACATGGTGGTCGGCGAGATGGCACCCAAGTCGTGGGCGATCTCCAACCCGGAGCGGTCGGCGCTGCTGCTGGCGCTGCCGTTCCGCGCGTTCGCGAAGGTGTCCCGGCCGGTGCTGGCGGCGCTGAACACCACCACCAACGGGCTGCTGCGGCTGTTCGGGGTGACCCCGCGCGACGAGCTGGAGGACCACACCGACCCGCAGCGGCTGAGCCACCTGCTGGGCGAGTCGCGGCGGCTCGGGCTGATCGGGCGGCACGACCACGAGCTGCTGCGGCGCTCGATCGCGGCGCGCGAGGCCACGGTGGGGCACCTGGTCGTCCCGGCCGACCGGGTGACCACGATCGACGCCGGCGCGACGGCCGCGCAGATCCGCCGCACCGCGACCGCCAAGGGGCACAGCCGCCTGGTGGTGCTGGACGGCGGCGCCCCCGCCGGGATCGTGCACGTGCGGGCGGCGATCACCGAGCCGGACGGCCGGAGCGCGGCCGAGCTGGCCCACCCGGCGCCGGTGCTCACCTCCGGCACCACGGTGCTGGACGCGGTGACGCGGCTGCGGCGGGGCCGCTCGCAGCTCGCGGTCGTCAACGACGCGGCCGGTTTCGCCGGGATCGTCACCCTGGACGACCTGCTGGCGGAACTGCTGGCCACCAACCCCCACTAGGTCCTCGGCGGGGGGCCCGGCCGGGGCCCCCCCCCCCCCGCCCCGCGGAGGCGGGGGGGGGGGCGGGCCCGGGGGGGCTAAAACGCGCCCCCCCCCGCGGGGCCCGCCAGGGGTGGGGGTTGGCCCCCCACC